>NZ_JABTTS010000002.1 GCF_018638295.1 Streptomyces sp. CHD11 | reverse complement strand
CCCCCCCCCCCCGTCTCGGGGCCGTCGCCTCCCCCGCGCATGCCCGGGAGGCGACGGCCCCGCCCGCAGCCGGGTCAGCGCCGCTCGGGCAGCTCCGCCTCGATCAGGTCGGCGGCCCGGACCGTACCGCCCTCCCGCGCCATCTCGGCCTTGATGTCCCGCAGCCGCCGGGCGACCTCCGGATCGCCGACGAGGGTGAGGGCGGCGGCCCGCAGGGTCTGCGCGGTCGCCTCTTCCATGGGGACGTGGCGCGCCACGCCCAGCCCCTGGAGCATGTCCGCGTTGCCGAACTGGTCCACCGCCTGCGGTACGGCGATCATCGGCGTGGCCGTCGCCAGCCCCTCCTGGCTGCCGCCGGCGCCCGCGTGGGTGACGAACAGGTCCGCCTGGCGGAGAATCGCGAGCTGCGGCACCCAGGAGCGCACCTCGACGTTGTCCGGGACGTCCCCCAGCTCGGCGGGGTCGACATGCCGGCCGATCTGGAGCACCAGATGCCAGCCGGGCAGACCGGCGAACGCCTCCACGCACTCCCGGTAGAAGGACGGCTGCTTGGTGAAGGACGACCCGAGCGACACCAGGGCGACCCTCTCGGCGCCGTCCGGCCGCTGCCAGCCGCCCTCCGCGCCGCGGTCGCCCTGGCAGGCGCCCACGAAGGAGTGCACGCTCTCGTCCACCCGGTCGGCGTTCGGCTGGAGCGCCCTGGGGATCAGGACGATCGAGCGGGCGGGGCGGCCCCCGAAGTCCTCCGGGGACAGGTCGATCCCGTGCTCCTCCAGCCATGCGCGGAAACGGGCGTGGTAGGCCTGCCCCCGCTCGGTCTTCCCCGGCTCCTCCCACATCGGCTCGGCGACCTCCTTCTCGTATCCGTCCCAGGCGACGAGGTTCGGCGAGAGGGAGACCGCGGGCACGCCCCAGCGGTGGGCGAGCACCCGCGCCGGGTAGGAGGTGATGTCGTGCAGCACGAGGTCGGGGAGGTCGCCCTCGTACGCCTCGATGAGCTGCGGAAGCGCCTGGACGGCGTCGTCCAGGAACGGCTCGACGTTGTCCAGCAGCGTGGTCCCCCACGCCTCCGGGTCGTCGTCGGGGCCCGGCAGCGTGCTGTTCCACAGCTTGGGTTCGGCGCCCGTCGCGGCGACCTTCCCGGCGAAGAGGGGCGGGATGGCGTAGGTCACCCGGTGGCCGCGCGTCACGAGCTCACGGATCACCTCGAGGCTCGGGTTCACGTGCCCGTGGGCGGCGATGGAGAACATGGCGATGTGCGCGGGAGTGGTCATACGGGGACCATAGGCGAGACGATACGTCTCGTGCAACCGGGTTTCGTGAGGCACCGACGGAGCCGGTCAGCGGGACGCGTGACGGCGCGCGCCGGAATCGCGCGGCGGTCGCGCCCCGCGGCGCCCCTGCGGGCGAGCACGGCCGAGCGCCGTGACGGGGAGGGCGAAAGGGCGGGCGGCAGGCACCCGCCGAAGGGGCGGGCCCCCGGACCACGGGCCGTGACCGGCGGCGCTGCCGGCGGGGAGCAGCCCTGATCAGGCGCGCGCCACGGCCGGCCCTCCTCCGGCCACCGGGACCGCCGATGTCGCCGGACCGGGCCGCCGGGCGGCGCCGGCGGGCACTGCCACGGCTGTGGAAGCACCCCGCCCGTCAAGCCGCCGCGCACCTGCGACCTGTGCGAATGCGACACTGGCCGACGTCCGGCCGGTACCCGGGGCCGGACGCGGACGGACATGGAGGGGACGGATGGACGAGGCACGGGCGCGGGACGTACTCGCGGCGGCCGGAGTACTGCCCGGCGCTGCACGGGACGTCACACTGCTCGCCCTCGGCGAGAACGCGGTGTTCGCCGCCGGTGACCTGGCCGTCAAGGTGGGCCGCGACGCCGAGTTGCTGGACCGGGCCCGCCGGGAGCTGAACATCGCCGGGTGGCTGGCGGCCCAGGGCGTGCCCGCCGTGCGGGCGGCCGAACCCGAGGCGCTGCTCGTCGAGGGGCACCCGGTGACCGTGTGGCACCGGCTGCCGGAGGCGGTACGGCCGGCCGGGCCCCGGGATCTCGCCGAACTGCTGCGGCTGGTCCACGCCTTGCCCACGCCGCCGTTCGGACTGCCGCCCCGCGAGCTGCTGGGCGGTGTGGAACGCTGGCTGCGCCTGGCGGGCGACGCGATCGACCCCGGGGACGCGGCGTATCTGCGCGCACGGCGCGACGGCTTCGCGGCGGCCGCGGCGGCGCTGACGCCCGCACTGCCGCCGGGGCCCATCCACGGGGACGCGCTGCCCCGCAATGTGCATATCGGGCCGGACGGCCCGGTCCTGATCGACCTGGAGACCTTCTCGGCCGATCTGCGCGAGCACGACCTGGTGGTGATGGCCCTCTCCCACGACCGCTACGGCCTGCCGGGCGAGGCGTACGCCGACTTCACCGGAACCTACGGCTGGGACGTGCGTGCCTGGGAGGGCTGCTCGGTGCTGCGTGGCGCGCGGGAGACCGCCAGCTGTGCCTGGGTGTCCCAGCACGCGCCCGGCAACCCCAAGGCGCTCGCCGAGTTCGAGCGCCGGGTGGCGTCCCTGCGGGACGGGGACGAGACGGTGCGCTGGTACCCCTTCTGACACGGCGCCGGACGGCTCGGACCCGCGAGTCCGCCGCTGCCCACAGCGGCCGGGCCCCGCCGACGACCGCGGTCGCGTCGCCCCCGCGGCGCGGGAGGTCCTGGAAGTCCGGCGCCCGCGCGGCGTACCGACGCGGGCTGCCGGCGGTGCGGTCCCGCCGGCCGGCACGGGGCAGGAAGCACGCCCGGGACGGTCGCGAGCCGCTGTCCGGCGCCCGCGGCAACGAGCCCATGTCAGCCGACGACCGAGCCGACATAGGGGATGACGGGCCAGGCCGGCTCGACGATCGCCTTCGGGTCGGAGGTACGCCGAAGGTACTTCTGCAGCGACGCGGCCTGCTCGGCCGCCGCGAGCACCTGCAGGTTGTGCAGGTCCGTGGGCGCCAATGCCCCTATGGCCGAATGCCTGACCCCCATGGTGCGCGCCGCACGTGCCGCTGCCACCGCATCCGCGACGGCATTGTGCGCGTCGTCGAGCGGCACGCCGTAGTACTCGCAGAGAGCCTGGAGATTGCGTGACCCCCTTCTGTACCGGTCCACGTGCTTGTCCAGGACCAGGGGGTCGATGACGGGCGATGTCTCTCCACGCAACCGCTCGGCCAACGGCTCGATCCCGTACCGTCGGCACTCGCGGTCGAGGAGGGAGAGGTCGTACCGCGCGTTCATCACCACCAGCGGAGTCCCCGAGTTCAGGGTCTCGGCGACGGCCGAGGTGATCTCATCGATCGCGGGGGCCGCCGACGCCCCGTGCCTGCGGGCGTGTTCGGTGGAGATGCCGTGTATGGCCGAAGCCTGTCGGGGGATGGTCACCCCTGGATCGAGCAGCCATGTCCGGGGTACCGGCTGACGCCCGTCCGGATCCACGGCCACGACCGCCGCGGTGACGATCCGGTCGGTCTCGATGTCGGTCCCTGTGGTCTCCAGGTCGAAGGCCACCAGCGGGCCACTGATCCAGCTCATCGCGGTACTCCGCCCACCAGTGCAGCCCGGGACACCCGAGACGCCTGGGACACGTCGGCGACCTGGCCGGCGGGACAGCCCCCGGTGGAGGCACGCTCGGTGCTGATGCCGTGCACCGCCACCGCGTCCGCGGGGACGGGCACGTCCGGGCCGGCCGGCCATGCGCGGCGGCCCGCCGGCTCCTCGGCCCCGACCTCGGTCACGGCGGCCGTGACGATCCGTGCCTCGCGCGGGTCGGTGCCCGTCGTCTCCAGGTCGAAGCCGATCAGCGGCTCCCGGTGCCAGCCCATGGGCTGCCCCCCTTTTTTCTGTGTGGTGCGTCCCCCAGTGATCTCCACCCTGACACGCGCCACTGACAATCAGAGGGCCGCGTTCCGCTTACCGGCCGGAGCGGGTCCCCACGAACGGCCCCGGAGCGGGGCGTTCACGACACCGGCCGCGAATCCGCCCACATCAGCTCGAACTCCTCGCGATAGGTGGGAAACAGTCCGCCTTCCTCCACCTCACCCGGCTTGACCACTTTGCTCCCGTTGCGCAGCACCAGGACGGGTGCCTCCATCCCCCGGGCCCGCCGCAGATGGTTCTGGACGACCGCTATCCCGTCGGCCCCGTCGCCGTCCACCAGGTAGGCCGTACAGCGGGGTGTCTCGTCGTAGACCTGGATCTCGAAGGCACCCGGGTCGCGGAGCCGGGACCGCACGCGCCGCATGTGGAGGATGTTCATCTCGACGGAGCGGCCGAGTTCGCCGCGCTTGAGGCCCAGTTCGCGCTCACGGCGCTTGACCGCGCTGGAGGCAGGGTTCAGGAACAGCAGCCGCACCCGGCAGCCGGCCTCGGCGAGCCGCATCAGACGGCGTCCGGAGAAGTTCTGCACCAGCAGGTTGAGCCCGATACCGAGGGCGTCCAGACGACGGGCCCCGCCGAAGATGTCCTCGGCCGGGAACTGGCGCAGCAGCCGCACCCGGTCGGGATGGACGGCGACGACATCGGCGTACCGGTCCCCGATCAGGTCCTCGACCGCGTCGACCGGCAGCCGGCGCGCGGACGGCACGTCGCCGCCGGTGCCGAGCATCTCCAGCAGCCGCGCGGAGGCCCGCTCGGCCTGGTTCAGCACCGCCTCCGACAGCGCGCGGTTGCGGGAGACGACGTTGCGGGTGACCTCCAGCTCGTCCAGGGCCAGTTCGACGTCCCGGCGGTCGTCGAAGTACGGCTCGAAGCACGGCCAGTGCTGGACCATCAGCTCGCGCAGCTGCGGCAGGGTGAGGAAGGACAGCACGTTGTCGTCGGCCGGGTCGAGCAGATAGCCCTTGCGGCGGCTGACCTCGCGCACCGCGGCGGCGCGCTGCACCCACTCCTGCCCGGCGGGTCCCGCGGCGGCCACCACCCACTCGTCGCCGTGCACCGGTTCGTAGACGGGACGCAGCACGGCGGCGACGACCGCGCGCAGCCGCTGTTCCACCAGGTTCAGCCAGATGTAGGCGCGGCCGGCCCGCTGGGCACGGGTGCGCACCTCACGCCAGGCGTCGGCGCCCCAGTCCAGTTCCGGCCCGATCGAACCCGCGTCCATCGGCCGTGCCAGGGACACCGCCCCGGGCGGGACGCCCGTGGAGCCACTCCCCTCGTGACCGTCGTCACCAGGGGGCAGTTCCAGCCCTCCCGCGCCCACCCGCGTACCGCCTTCCACTCCCCCGAGCACTCCCGTCCCAACGATCAAGGAGCGTACTCCGCCGACGGCACACGGTGCAGCCCGATGGACAGGGTCGTTTCTCAACTTCCCCGCACCGCGCGAAGGTTCCGCCCGTCCGGTTCCCCTCCAGTGAGCGGTTTCATACGGCTCGGGCCGGTGCGCGGGCCGTGGGCCGCACAGACGTGGGTAGAAGGTGGGTCCCGCATTTCGGGGAGACACGGGAACACTCGGAGCCAAGGCGCCCCACCGGCGCCGTACACCTGAAAGAGTCGTGACCATGCAGGTCTGGCCTGGCGAGGCGTATCCGCTCGGTGCCACGTACGACGGCGCCGGAACGAACTTCGCGGTCTTCACGGAGGCCGCGGACCGAGTAGAGCTGTGTCTGCTGCACGACGACGGCTCCGAGACGGCGATCGAACTGCGCGAGAGCGACGCGTTCGTGCGGCACGCGTACCTGCCCGGGATCATGCCCGGGCAGCGGTACGGCTTCCGTGCGCACGGACCGTACGCCCCCGAGCGGGGGCTGCGCTGCAACTCCGCGAAGCTGTTGCTCGACCCGTACGCGCGTGCGATCAGCGGGTCCGTGCGGTGGGGCGAGGAGGTGTACGGCTACCACTTCGACGACCCCGACCGGCGCAACGACCTCGACTCGGCGCCGCACACCATGACGTCGGTCGTGGTCAACCCGTACTTCGACTGGGGCGACGACCGGCGCCCCCGTACGGAGTACCACCACACGGTGATCTACGAGGCCCATGTGAAGGGCCTCACCATGCGCCATCCGGGGCTGCCGGAGGAGCTGCGCGGCACCTACGCGGCCCTGGCGCACCCGGCGGTGATCGAGCATCTGACCGAGCTGGGGGTGACGGCGCTGGAGCTGATGCCGGTGCACCAGTTCGTGAACGACCACCGGCTGGTCGACATGGGGCTGAACAACTACTGGGGCTACAACACCATCGGCTTCTTCGCCCCGCACAACGCCTACGCGTCCTGGGGCGACCGCGGGCAGCAGGTGCTGGAGTTCAAGTCGGCGGTGAAGGCGCTGCACGAGGCGGGGATCGAGGTGATCCTGGACGTCGTCTACAACCACACCGCCGAGGGCAACCACCTGGGCCCCACACTGTCCTTCAAGGGGCTGGACAACCCCTCGTACTACCGGCTCACCGACGATCCCCGTTACTACATGGACACGACGGGCACCGGGAACTCCCTGCTCATGCGGTCCCCGCACGTCCTCCAGATGATCATGGACTCGCTGCGGTACTGGGTCACGGAGATGCACGTCGACGGGTTCCGCTTCGACCTCGCGGCCACCCTCGCACGGCAGTTCCACGAGGTGGACCGGCTGTCGTCGTTCTTCGACCTGGTCCAGCAGGACCCGGTCGTCTCCCAGGTGAAGCTGATCGCCGAACCCTGGGACGTGGGCGAGGGCGGTTACCAGGTGGGCAACTTCCCGCCGCTGTGGACCGAGTGGAACGGCAAGTACCGCGACACCGTGCGGGACCTGTGGCGGGGCGAGCCGCGCACGCTCGCGGAGTTCGCCTCCCGCCTCACCGGCTCCTCCGACCTGTACCAGGACGACGGGCGGCGCCCGCTGGCCTCGATCAACTTCGTCACCTGCCACGACGGTTTCACCCTGCACGACCTGGTCTCCTACAACGACAAGCGCAACGAGGCCAACGGCGAGGACAACCGGGACGGCGAGAGCCACAACCGGTCCTGGAACTGCGGGGCCGAGGGGGAGACCGACGACGCGGACGTACTGCGGCTGCGGGCCCGGCAGATGCGCAACTTCATCGCGACGCTGATGCTCTCCCAGGGCGTGCCGATGATCAGCCACGGCGACGAGGTGGCCCGCACCCAGCGCGGCAACAACAACGCCTACTGCCAGGACAACGAGCTGGCGTGGCTCGACTGGCCCGTGCCCCCCGGGGAGGGGGAGGAGGACGGCGCGGAGGACCTGCGCCGGCAACTGCTGGAGTTCACCCGCGCGATGGTGTGGCTGCGCAAGGACCACCCGGTCCTCCGCCGGCGCCGCTTCTTCCACGGCCGGCCGGTGGAGGGCACCCACGACGACCTCTCCGACATCGCCTGGTTCACTCCCGAGGGCACGGAGATGACCCAGCGGGACTGGGACGGCGCGCGGGCGTCGGCGCTGACGGTGTTCCTCAACGGCAACGCGATCTCCGAGCCCGGCCAGCGTGGTGAGCGGATCACCGACGACTCGTTCCTGCTGATGTTCAACGCCTCCCCGAAGCCGCTGGACTTCGTGGTGCCGGCCGACCACGGCCCGCGGTGGCAGGTGGTCGTCGACACCGCCCGCGCGGACGGCGTACCACCGGGCACCGGCCCGGAGCCGGCGGCCGGCACCCGGCTGACGCTGACCGACCGCAGCCTGACGGTGCTGCGACGGCCGGTGTAGACGGGCGCGCGGCCCCCGCGTCCTTCCGCCCCCGCCGCCCCTCGCCGTCCCGGCCCCGGGGCGGAGCCGGCGAAGACGTCCCGCCCGCCACCCCCGATCGGAGGAGCGATGACACGAGAAGCGGCCACGCGGGTACGTAGCTTCCCATGACCCCTGAGCGACCTGACCCGCTGGTGCCCACGGCCACCTACCGGCTGCAGCTGCAGCCCGGCTTCCCGTTCCGGGCTGCGGCGGACGCCGTGCCGTACGTGGCCTCGCTCGGCGTGTCCCATCTGCATCTGTCGCCCGTCCTGGAGGCCGTCCCCGGCTCGCCGCACGGCTACGACGTGGTGGACCACGCCCGCGTGCGCGAGGAACTCGGCGGCGAGGAGGGACTGCGGGAACTGGCGCGCACCGCCCGGGAGCACGGACTCGGGCTGATCGTGGACATCGTCCCGAACCACATGGCGATGTCCCCGCGTCACAACCACGCGCTGTGGGAGGTGCTGCGCGACGGCCCCTCCTCACCCCACGCACGGTGGTTCGACATCGACTGGGAGGCGCAGGGCGGACAGCTCCTGCTGCCGGTGCTCGGCGGGCCGCTCGGCGAGGAGATCGGCCGGCTCACGTCCGACGGCGGCGTACTGCGCTACTACGATCATGTCTTCCCGCTGCGGACGGGCACCGCCGGCCTGCCGCTGCCGCGGCTGCTGGACGCGCAGTGGTACCGGCCCGTGTGGTGGCGGCTGGCCCGCACCGAGCTGAACTACCGGCGGTTCTTCAGCATCTCCGAGCTGATCGGAGTGCGGGTGGAGGACCCCGAGGTGTTCGAGGCGACCCACGCCAAGATCCTCCAGCTGCTCCGGGAGGGGGTGATCGACGGGCTGCGCGTCGACCACCCCGACGGGCTCGCCGACCCCGACGGCTACCTGCGGCGGCTGCACGAGGCCACGGGCGGCCGGTGGACGGTGGTGGAGAAGATCCTCGCCGACGGCGAGACGCTGCCCGCCTCCTGGCCGGTCGCGGGCACCACCGGCTACGACGCCCTGCGGCACGTGGACGGCCTGTTCACGGACCCGGCCGGGTTCGGGGAACTGCTCGGCCGGTACCGGAGGTTCGCGGCCCCGCAGCCGGACCGGGGCGGCGACTGGGACGCCACGGTGCGGCGCGCCGCGTACAAGGTGCTCACCCATGAGCTGGCGACGGAGATGGACCGGCTGACCCGGCTGACGAGCCGGCTGTGCGCGACCTCCGCCGAGACCGCCCTGCGCGACCGGGCGCCCTGGGCGCTGCGCACGGCGCTGCGGGAGCTGCTGGTCCGGCTGGAGGTCTACCGTCCCTACGCCTCCGTGGACGCGGGCGCGGTGGTCACCGAGGAGGCCGCGGCGCAGGCCCGGCGCGCCTTCGCCGTCCCCGAGGAGGCCGCGGCCGTGGACGTCGTAAGGGACCTGGTGCTCGGGCGGCACGGGGACGGGCCGGCGTACGCGGAGTTCCGTACCCGGTTCGCGCAGACCGCGTCGGCGCTGCGGGCCAAGTCCGTCGAGGACACCGCGTTCTACCGCTACGTACCGCTGCTGTCGGCGACCGAGGTGGGCGGTGAGCCCGGCAGCCCGGCGGTGTCCCCGGAACGCTTCCACGCGTACTGCGCGCGCGTGCAGCGCGACTGGCCGGTCACCGGGACGGTCCTGTCGACGCACGACGCGAAGCGCAGCGCCGATGTGCGGGCCGCGCTGCAGGTGCTGACCGAGTGCCCCGGACGCTGGACGGACGTCCTCGCCGGGGTGACACGCGACGGCGAGGGTGTACCCGACGCGCAGCTGGCGTGGGCGGCCTGGCAGACGGTGTTCGGGCTGGGGCCGGCGCAGGAGGAGCGGGTGCGGGAGGCGCTGCTGAAACATGTCCGGGAGGCGGGTCTGCACACCAGCTGGACGGAGCAGCAGCAGCCGTACGAGGAGGCGGTGGAGCGGTTCGTGGCGGCCGGGCCGTGCGGGGTGCCGGGCGAGCGGGTGGCCGCGTTCCGCGCGACGCTGGAGCCGCACATCCGGGCGAACGTCCTGGGCGCGGCGCTGGTCCATCTGACGATGCCGGGGGTCCCCGATCTCTACCAGGGCACGGAGCGCGAGTACCGGGCCCTGGTCGACCCGGACAACCGGCGCACCGTGCGGTTCGCCGCCGACGGGAGTGAGAAGGAGGCGGTGACGCGGGCGGCGCTGCGGCTGCGGGCACGGCGGCCGGAGGTCTTCGGTGACACGGCGTCGTACGACCCGCTGCCGGCCGAGGGGAGCGCTGCGGCACACTGCACGGCGTTCGTGCGCACCGGGGAGGTGCTCACCGCGGTGACCCGCCTGTCGCTGCGGCTGGCGGACGAGGGCGGCTGGGGCGACACGGGACTGCCGCTGCCGCCGGGTCGATGGTCCGATGTGCTGGAGCCGGCGCGGGAGTTCAGCGGGCACACGCCCCTGGCGGACCTGTTCGCACGGCTGCCGGTGGCGCTGCTGGAACGGATCGCGGACTGACGCCGGCGCCGGGGCACGCACACCCGTGCGGGCGCTCGGCGAGGGGCTTGCGACACCCAGTGAGACGGGGCCGTACCAGCGGTGACGCACGCGCGGCGGGCGGGTTCCGGTGTGCCTCCGGGCGCCCCTGGAGTCTCCCCCGTCGCGCTCTTGACACGGTCTCCCGGCCGTGGGGTACTGCGCAGTACAGGCGCGGATTCAGGTGTGACGGGGGGTGAGTCCGCTGCGGGAGTCGCGCTATCCGACGGTGGCCGAGCTGGTCTGCTCCGCCCGTGCGCTGGCCGTGCGACGGCCCGGCCTGTGCGCGCTGCGGGAGGTGGGTCTCTCCCGCGCGGGCCGGCCGCTGCACCTGCTGTCCGTGGGACGCGCCCGCCGTGCCGTCCTGGTGGTGGCCGGCGCCCACGCCAACGAACCGGCCGGCGGGGGCACACTGCTCGCGCTGGCCCGGCGGGCCGCCCGGGAGCCCGACCTGCGTGACGGCGTGTCCTGGCACTTCCTGCTCTGCGCGGACCCCGATGGCGCGGACCTCCACGTGACACCGGCACCGCGCACGCTGTACGACTACCACCTGGGCTTCTTCCGTCCCGCGGGGCCGGAGCAGCCGGAGTGGGCGCCTTCGGTGCTGCCGCCCGACCGGCTGCCGCCGGAGACCCGGGCACTGACCGGGGTGATCGACGAACTGCGGCCCTATCTGCAGGTGTCCCTGCACGGTACCGAGCTGGGCGGAAGCTGGGTGCAGTTGACGCGGGACGTACCCGGGCTGGCCGAGCCGTTCGCCAAGTCGGCGGCGCAGCTGCACATCCCGGTGGAGACGGGCGCCTCGGACGCGGCGGGCTGGCCCGCGTCCGGTCCCGGGGTGCACGTCATGCCGGCGCCTGAGGCCGCGCCGGCCTATCCGAGCCTGACCGACGACGCCCGGCACAGCACCTGGTACCACGCACACCGGTACGGAGGCATGACCGCGGTGATCGAGGTGCCGATGTGGGCGAGCGACCTGGTGGACGACCCCGCGCCGCATCCGGCACCGGACGCGGCGATGCACCGGCTCGCGGAGCGGCTGCTGCGGGACGCGGGTGAGGTGCGCAGGGTGCTGGAGGAGGCGAGGCCGGGGGACACCGGTGGCCCGCTGCTGCGGGCGGCGGCGTGGGGGCTGGAGCTGGTGCCGGGGCTGGCCGCCGACCTGGTCCGCACGCCGCCGGCCAACGGCACACGGGCGTACGTGGGCAGCGTGGACGCGTTCGCGCGGCGGGTGCCGCTCAGGGCGGCGGCGATGCTGCGGCGGGCGCTCAGCGGGACCGACGCGCGGGCGGCGGCGCGGCTCGAGCGGCTGGTCGGGCACTGGAGCGACGCGTTCGCCACGCGCTTTCGTGCGCGGTGGGTGCCGGTGGAGCACCAGGTCGAGCACCAGTCCCGCGCGGTGGTGGCGGCGGCGCACCACGCCCGCGAACGGGCCCTGTAGCTCCGTCGGCCGCACCGCACAGCCCTTCGGGAGGGGCTGCGGACAGGCCCACACCCCGCATAGCCGCGGGCAGTCCCCCCACCGCAGCGGCGGGCCGCGTCCGCACAGTCGCGGGCAGTCGTGCCGCTGGGGCGGTGGGGGTGCCGCGTTCCCTCCGGGAGGGGTCAGGCGGGGTCCAGGGCGAAGACGGCGCCTGTGCGGGCGGTCAGTGTGCAGGTGTTGGGGAAGGTTTCGGAGTACGCGACCGGCCGGCCGCGCCAGGTCCCGCTCGCCCGTGCCGTCACCGGCGCGTAGACCATCGGGCAGATGGCATCCTTCACCGGGATGGCGGAGATCCGCCCGTCCGCCGCGGCCAGCTCCGCGCAGGCGTCGGCGGCACGCCGGTGCCGGCCCTCCGGCGGGTCGCACCACAGCACCGTGCCGCCCTCCGCCGCCGGCGTTTCCCCGCGGCCGACCGTGAGCAGCAGCCGGCTGTCCGGGCCGGGGTGGTGCCCGGCACCGGCCCGTGCGGGTGCCGCGCAAGCGAGCAGGGCGAGGGCGGTGAGCAGTACCGCCCGTACGGTCTTCGGTGAGGTGTGCGTCATTCCCGTTGCATCGGCACGGCGGTCCCCGGACCCCAGTCCCGCTCACCCGAACGGGAGGGTGCGGGTGTCCGCCGTACCGCCGGCGCGGACGCGGCGAGGACGAGCCGGTGCCCGGCCTGGCGCGCGACCGGATCCAGCGCACCACGAGGCCGTCCCGGCAGTCGGCGCACCGCGCGTCGGTCAGCCGGTCCCGCTCCGGCGGCGTTCCCGCCACACCACGGCGGCCGCGGGGGGGCCGGCGGGGCGCCGCACCGCGGGTCAGTTCGCGGCGAGCCGGTAGTTGATCTGCCCGAAGCCGATCTGGTCGCCCTCCCGGACGACGGCCGCGCCGACCACCCGACGTCCGTTCACTGTGGTCCCGTTGGTCGAGCCGAGGTCCCGCAGCACCCACAGTCCGCCCTGGTGACGGAGTTCGGCGTGTACGCGGGACACCGTCTCGTGGCTGATCCGCAGTCCGCTGGCGGGATCGCGCCCTATGCGCAGCGGGTGACCGGCCGCCGGCTGGGGCAGCAGCAGTTTGGGCAGCTTCTCGGCCTGCCAGGCCCGGCGCAGCCGCACGGTGAAGCCGGAGACGGCCCCCACCGCGCCGAACACGAGCCGGGACAGGCGGCCTTCCGTGGTGAGGTCCGCGGTGAGCGCGGCGAGTTCGTCGGAACGCCGCGCGGCGAGGGCGAGTTCCATGCGCCGGACGAAGGTGTCGTGGGAGAGGCGGCCCGTGGCGGCACCGTCCCTCAGCACGCTCAGCGCCTTGTCGCGCTCCGCGTCGGACAGCCTCGCGGGGTACGTGTGGAACTCGAAGGACGACGTCACGCTGTTGATTGTCGGTCAGCGACGGCCGGGCTGTCCAGAAACCCGGGGAAACGGCCGGTGCGCGGGCGTACCCGGCGACACCCTCCGCGAAAGGGGAAATCCCCCGGCGAATCGATCTCCGATGGCGCACGATGGAGGCGCTACATCACGGTGAGCAGACGAAGGGGAACCGTCCGTGCAGTTCGAGGTGTGGGCACCGCAGGCCGGCGCAGTGACGCTCCAGTGCGACGGCGTCACGCGCGCGATGGAGCGCGATCCTGAACGTGAGGGGTGGTGGCGGGGAGAGGCCGGGGCGCGCGAGGGCTCCCGGTACGGCTTCTCGCTGGACGACAGCCCCGTACTGCCCGATCCGCGCTCGCGCCGCCAGCCCGACGGACCGGACGGGTTGAGCGCCGTCGTCGACCACGACCGCTTCACCTGGCGGGCCCGGTGGGCCGGCCGCCCGCTGCCCGGCGCGGTGCTGTACGAGCTGCACGTGGGCACGTACACGCGCGAGGGCACCTTCGACGCCGCCGCCGAGCGGCTCGGTCATCTCGTGGATCTGGGCGTGACGCATGTGGAGCTGATGCCGGTGTGCCCGTTCCCGGGCCGGCACGGGTGGGGCTACGAGGGGGTGTCGCTGTGGGCGGTGCACGAGCCGTACGGCGGGCCCGAAGGGCTGAAACGGTTCGCCGACCGGGCGCACGCGCTGGGTCTCGGCGTCGTCCTGGACGTGGTGCACAACCACCTGGGGCCGTCGGGGAACTATCTGCCCCTCTTCGGCCCGTACTTCACGGACACCCATCACACCCCGTGGGGTGCGGCGGTCAATCTGGACGCGCCCGGCTCCGACGAGGTGCGCGCGTATCTCGTGGACAGCGCGCTGGCGTGGCTGCGGGACTACCGGATCGACGGTCTGCGGCTGGACGCGGTGCACGCGCTGGTGGACACCCGCGCGTACCACTTCCTGGAGGAGCTGTCCCGCGCGGTGGACGAGCTGTCCGCCGACACGGGCCGGCCGCTGTTCCTGATCGCCGAGTCGGATCTGAACGACCCCCGGGTCGTCACACCGCGCAGGGACGGCGGCTTCGGACTGCACGCACAGTGGAACGACGACTTCCACCATGCCGTGCACGCCGCGCTGACGGGCGAGTCGCGGGGCTACTACGCCGACTTCGCGCGCGCCCCCTTCGCGGCGCTGGCCAAGACGCTCACCGGCGGCTTCTTCCACGACGGAACCTACTCCAGCTTCCGGGGCAGGCACCACGGCCGCCCGCTGGACCGCACCCGGGTGGCCGGACACCGGCTCCTCGGCTACAGCCAGACCCACGACCAGGTGGGCAACCGCGCCCAGGGGGACCGGCTGGCCGCGCTGGCCTCCCCCGGGCTGCTGGCCTGCGCGGCGGCGCTGACGCTGACCGCTCCCTTCACGCCGATGCTGTTCATGGGCGAGGAGTGGGCGGCGGGCACTCCCTGGCAGTTCTTCACCGACCACACCGATCCGGAGCTCGCGAAGGCGGTGAGCGACGGCAGGCGCCGGGAGTTCGCGGCGCACGGCTGGGCCAGGGAGGACGTGCCCGACCCGCAGGACCCCGCCACCCGGGAGCGCTCCTGCCTGGACTGGTCGGAGCCGGAACGCGATCCGCACGCGCGTGTCCTGGCCTGGTACCGGCTGCTGGTCGCCGTGCGCCACGCCCAGCCGGACCTCACCGACCCCGACCTCGGCGACACCAAGGTGGCCTATGACGAGGAACAGCGCTGGCTCGCCTTCCGGCGCGGCGACGTCCGGGTGGCGGTGAACCTCGCCGGCCGGCCGGCGGCCATCCCCCTCGGCGTCCCCGGCGCCCGCGTCCTCGCGGCGTGGGAGCCCGTGGAAGCACCGGGTGCGGACGGGGTACTGCACCTGCCCGCGGAGTCGGCGGTGGTGCTCCTGCAGGAGTGAGCCCCGGTGGCGTCTCGCAGGCGGGGTGCGGGCTCGGGCGGGGCCGGGTCAGGGCGTCTCGTCGGCGGCGTCGGCGGCTCTGAGGTCGGTCACGCGTTCCAGCATGATCGGCTCCCAGGCGCGCCGCAGCCGGGTGCGCAGGAGGGCCGGGGCGGTGGCGGTGCGGCCGGTGAGCGCCCCGGCCAGGTGGATCAGGGTGTCGCAGCGGGCCAGCCACAGGCCGCGCAGGCAGGGGCGGGCGCCGTACCCGGCGAGGGTGGCGGCGCGTACGGCGGCCGGGGCGCCGACGGCGATCGCGAGGCCCGCGATGTCCTCGGCCGGGTCGCCGACCACCGCCGCGTCCCAGCCGAGGACCCCGCGGACCCGGCCGTCCGCGCCGACCAGGAGGTGCCCGCCGGTGAGGGCGTGATGGACGAGGACCGCAGTACCCGGCTGGGCGGCCAGCTGGACCGCTGCGGGCGGGGTGAGCCGGTTCAGCCGGAACGGGTCGAACTCGTCGGCGGCGGCGAGCCGTTCGGCGGCGTCTGCGGCGGCTCCGCGCAGGGCCGCGAGGGACCGCGGGGAGACGCGTGGCGCGCCGAGTGTCTCCGCCTGCCGGGCCGGTACCTCGCGCAGCCCCGTGAGCAGCCCGGCCAGGTCGGTCTCGCCGACGGCGGACACGGTGTGCTCCTCCGCCGTCGCGCCGGGCAGCCTGGTGTCGAGGGTGCAGAGCAGACCGGGCGCCCACTCGGCCTGCGCCACCCCGGCCGGCAGGGCGACGGGGACGTGCGGGCGGACGAGGTCGCGCAGCCGCGGTTCGCGGCGCCGGCGTGCGCTCACCCCGGGGTCGGGGGCGAGGCGCAGCACATGGCGGGGGCCGACCCACCAGGTGACGGGCGCGGGGCCCTCGGTGACGGGCCGGACCGGGGGCCCGGCGGACGCCGCGCCGCCGTCGCCCGCGCCGTCCTTCAGCAGGGTACGGGCCAGTCTGCGGACGGTGTCCGCCGTGGGTGTCGGTGCCTGGGTCATGGTCGCGCCGTTGCCGTTCGGTGGGGCAGGGGAGGGGCGGAGGGCTGGTTCAGTCCACTATGACCATCTCCCGCGTGGTGTTGTTCAGCCGCCGCCCGCCGTCCTCGGTCACGGTCACGATGTCCTCGATGCGCACCCCGAACCGGCCGGGGAGATAGATGCCGGGTTCGACGGAGAAGCACATGCCGGGGACGAGGGGCTGTTCCTCCCCCTCGATCATGTAGGGCGGCTCGTGCGTGGTGACACCGATGCCGTGCCCGGTGCGGTGGATGAAGTACTCGCCGTACCCGGCGTCGGCGATGACCGCGCGGGCGGCGCGGTCGACCTCCTGGCAGGCGGCGCCGGGCCGCACCGCGCGAAAGCCCGCCTCCTGTGCCTCCCGCACGAGGTCGTGCACCCGGCGTTCCTCATCGGTGGGTTCGCCGACGTGGACGGTGCGGGAGGTGTCGGATCCGTAGCCGTCCCGGAGGCCGCCGAAGTCAAGGACGACCATGTCTCCGCGTTCGATGACGCGGTCGCCGGCCTCGTGGTGCGGGTTGGCCCCGTTGGGGCCGGAGGCGACGATCGTGAAGTCGACCTGGGAGTGTCCGAACCGGCGCAGCAGGGCGGCGAGGTCGGCGGCCACCTCTGACTCCCGGCGGCCGGAGAAGGGGACGGCCCGGATCTCCTCGAAGGCCGCGTCGGCGGCGGCACCGGCCGCGGCCAGGAGTTCCAGTTCCGCGGCGTCCTTGACGGCGCGCAGCATCGGCAGGGCCTCGGTGAGGGAGGCGTACGAGGAATCGGGCAGTGCCTGCTGAAGGCCCAGCAGGTGCATGGCCCAGGTGTTGTCGCTGATGCCGAACCGGCCGTCCGTGCCGAGGAGGGCGGCGGTGGCGGCGTAGGGGTCCTTGCCGTCGGTCCAGTCCCGCAGGGTCAGGGCGGAGGCGCCGAGGGCGCGCTCGGCGTCCGGGGCCTCCAGGGCGGGGACGACGAGCACGGGGTCCCGGCCGGCCGCCAGGACCAGCAGGGTGGGCCGCTCGGTGACCGCGGTGGGGGTGTAGCCGGTGAGCCACAGCAGGTCGGGGCCGGGCGCCACGAGCAGTCCGGCGAGCCCGGCCCCGGCGGCCTGCCGCGCCGCACGTTCCCTGCGGGCCTTGTAGTCGTCGGCGGTGAAGGCAGCGGCGGTGCCGGTCATCCGGGGGCCTCCCAGGGCGGAGATCAGGGCTACGGGCAGCATCCTGCCCGCCGGACGGGGGCCGCGCGAGCCGGTTCGCCGTGTTCGCACCGTGACCCGCCGCAACCCGTGACCGGCCCCGTCCCGGGCCGGGAGTGCACGAGGTGATCACGTACGGCGACCGGTGGTGGTCCCCTGTCCCGACCACCCGGATACCAGGACTGCCCGGGGAGGCGGGCAGAGCGCGGTCCGGGATGCTCGGGCGGGCTCCGCCTTCCGCGGCCCCGACGGCATGGGCCGGCGCCTCCGCGCCGTCCGTGTGGTCAGGTGAGGATGTCGGGGACCGCCGTCAGCTGCCGGTACCCGCCGCCGTGATGACGCACGGTCAGGGTCACCTCGTCGCCCGGACGGGCCCGCGCGACGGCGCGTGCGAGGCCGGCGGCCGAGTCGACACGTCTGCCGCCGAAGGCGAGGAGCACATCACCCCGTACGAGACCGGCCGAGAAGCCGGGGCCGGGCCTGTGCACGGCGACGATCCGGGCCCCGGGTCCCGGGCCGTCGGCCACCTCCACCCCGAGCCGGGCGACGAACGGCGTGCCGGGAGGATCGGAGGCGGACGGGGCGGAGACGGGGGCCGTTCCCGCCTGCCGCCTCAGCTCGGCGAGCCCTCCCGGCCCGGCGAGCGTCGCGCCCACCGCCCCCAGCCCCACCCCGGACAGCACCAGCAGCACACCGGTCAGCGTCCCGAGCACCGCGGACACCAGCCTCCGTCCGGCCCGCCGCCCGGCATGCTGCCGGGCGGGCCGGGCGGCGGGCCGGGCGGACGCGGGACGTCCCGCTGGACCGCCCCCGCTGCCTCTTCCGCTCCCGGGCATCGGTCCGGGCCGCAACGCGGGTTCTCGCATGTGGGTTCGCCTCCGGGCAGCAGGGCCGGGCCGTCAGACGAGAGCCGGCGGGGCCGGCGCGCGGTACGGGAGGAAGCCGTGGACCCGGCCGGACAGGTACTCGTCCTTGTACCGCGGCACGTTCCGGTGCCAGTTGAGGATGCCCGCCATCCAGTTCTGCAGGTCCGTCACATACCCCCGCATGATCTCCCGCGCCTCCTTGGAGAGCTGGAAGTCGTCGTAGACGACGGGCAGTTCGTGTGCGACGACATGCTGGAACTGGTGCATCCGCTGGTTCATCAGGTCCTGCACCACGGGCAGCGCGGTCGGATAGTCGACGCCGAAGAAGTTCTGCACGACGAGCACCATGTTGTGGATCTCGCCCTCGAACTCGATCTCCTTCTGGTAGGAGAAGACGTCGTTGAGCAGGCACGCGTAGTCGATCGCCGCGTTCTCCAGGGAGCGCACGGGTCCGCTGCGGTAGATCTCGGGCGGCACCGCGGGCCCGTGTCCGGCGCGGCAGAGTCCCAGGGTGAGATCGGAGCCGAAGGTCGCGCGCCGCATCTCCAGGTAGTCCACCGGGTCCGGGACCCGGTGCTGGATCTGATTGGACAGCTCCCACACCCAGGCCTCGGTCATCGTCTCCACCGCCGCCTTCAGGGGGCGGCGGTCGTCGGGCGTCATCCCGGCCGTCGTACGCGCCCACAGGTCGGTCAGGGAGCGTTCCATCGCGTTGGCCGGCGGCGGCACCGGACCGTCGTCGAGGGGCATGCAGGCCGCGAGGCGGGCCGTGGTCAGCCGGGCGGCGGCCAGGTCGCGGCGGTGGCCGTGGACGAGCGGGTAGTAGTCGTCGCCGTAGGTGCCGAAGGCCAGCCAGCCGGAGGCGAGGTCGAGTTGTTCCTGGGTCGCGTCCGGGTCGAGGCCCGCGGCGCACAGCGGCAGGTCGCAGCTCTCCAGTTTGTCCTCGTCCCAGACGCCCTCGGCGAGGATGCCCATCCGCCGCGACCACTCCAGCAGATGCCGCCGCGCGCCGTCGAGGGCGGGGCTGAGCCGCAGCGGGTAGGGCATCTCGATCTCGGGGATGATCGACGGGCCGACCTTCGGGAACGGCACGTGCGTATGGGCGCGCAGTCGCCGGGCCCCGGTGGTGGCGAGCAGCGCGCCGATGTCCGCGGCGGACGTGCCGGGCCCGGAGAGCGACTGCCAGGGGGAGCCGGACCGCGCGCCCTCGTTCATGTACCGGCTGGAGCGCAGATGCCATTCGTGGCCGCCGGACTGCCAGTCCTGCAGGCCCTTCGTGTACGCCGCCACGGCGGCGACCTGGTCCGGGGTGAGGCCCTTCTCCAGTGCGACGGTGGGGACTTCGGTGAACGCGGTGTGCTCGAACTGGTGCAGCCGTGAGGTGAGGACGTCGTTGACCAGCTCGGCGGCCTCCTGGGTGGTGCAGCCGAAGAAGGTCTCCAGGACGAGCACGCCATTGCTGAGTTCGCCCTCGTCCTCGACCTCCCGCTGGTAGGAGAACAGGTCGTTGCGCAGGTGCACGGCGTCGGAGAAGGTCTCCATGAGCACCCTGAGCGGCCTGGTTCCGGCGACGGCGGAGGGCACTTCCGCGGTGGCGTACTCCACCAGCCCGGCCGACCAGGGGGCGCCGCCCACCTTGCGGCGCATCTCGATGTACTCGACGGGGTTGGCGATCCGCCCCTCGTTGATGTTGGACAGCTCCCACAGGGACTCGTTCAGGAGGTGTTCGGTGGCGACGGCGAACCGGCGGCGCCAGTCGTCGGACATCGCCGGCACGGTGCGCGCCCACAGGTCGGCGAGGCCCGCCTCGACCGGGTTCTCCGGCTCGGGGACCGCCGCTCCCGGGTCCAGTGGCATGAAGAGGGGCAGCCGGTCGAGGTGGGTCTTGCCCGCGGCGCGGTCCTGGCTGCGCTTGTACTTCTCCAGGAAGTGGTCGTCGAAGAAGAAGACCCACACGTACCAGTCGGTGACGAGCGAGAGGGCGGGCCCGTCGCAGTCGGGGTGGGTGTAGGCGCAGAGCAGGCCGTAGTCGTGCGCGTCGAGATCGGCCTGCTCCCAGACCCCGCTTCCCTCCAGCATGCCCATCTCGCGTGCCCACGCGGTCGAATGGGAGCGGGCCTCGTCGAGATGCGGGTTGAGCCGCGCGGGGTGCGGCAGGTAGAAGTGCGGGAGTGCGAACGGCTGCGTCATGGCCGGGGGCTACCCGTGGCCCGGTGGTGGCATCCACTGGGCGGGCTGTGATCACACCATCGCGTGAACCCTTGCCCGAACGGCAGTCACGGCGCTCAGGTCCGTACCTGGATGAGCGCGTGGGTTCCGCCGGTGCGCCAGCGCCTGCCCCCGGCGGCCGTCAGCGCCGCCTCCGTGCCGGCGGTCAGTCCGGTGATCACATCGGACTTGAGGGTGCGCAGGGCGGCGACCGGTCCCGGGAAGTACCGCGTCACGTCGGCGAACGGTGTGGTGGGGGGCCAGTACCGGTCCCCGACGAGACGGCGGTAGTTGAGGTCGCCCTTGACGACGGTGACCGCGGCGGCGGCGAAGTCGGCGCGCAGTTCGTCCGGCATCTCCGCATAGGGCAGGGGCGAGCCGGAGAAGGGGTGCGCGCGCAGGGTGAGCCGGCCGTCGGAGAGAGCGGCCCACAGGCCGCGCCCGTACTCGGCCGCCGCCCCCTCGGCGCCGGTGAGCCTGCGCACCGCGTCGACCACGTCGGCGGTGGTGGCGTCGGAGACGTAGTACGGGTACGGCTTGATGTGCAGCACCGCGCGGCCGATGCGGCCGTGGGCGAGCAGGTGCGCGATCAGCAGCAGGTCCGGGACGAGTTCGCGGCCCGCGTTGTCGGCGACCAGGCACAGCGTGTCCGCGGAGGGCGCGGCGAGCAGTGTCCACAGCCGCTCGGTGTCGTCGGCCACCAGGGCGGGGACGGCGGCGGCTTCCCCGGCCCCCTCGGCGGAGAGCCGGAAGCTCAGGTCGGCCCGGTTGCCCCACAGGGAGCCGTGCAGCAGGGCGGCCGCCTGTTCGTCCTCGGGGCGGCCGGTGAAGCCGTCGAGTGCGGCGAGTTCCCCGTCCGTGGCGGGAGAGTCGAGTTCGGCGAGTTTGGAGGGCCGGAACGGGTCGACACCCTGCCAGGGGCCGGGGCCGAAGTAGCCCACCGCGTCCAGCAGCCGGCGGTAGAACCAGCTCTCGGACCACAGCCAAGGCACGTCGTACCAGGAGCGGCCGGCGTAGGTGTCCATCCCCCAGTCCCGCCAGCGCTCCCGGTCGTGCGCGCCGGCGGGGAGGGGTTCGATGATGCCCTCCGTGCAGTTGGCCAGCAGGGCGTCGAGCGCCCGGCGCTCGGCGGGCCCGTACGGGAAGGAGTCGCGTACCTGCCGGATGATCGCGGGGTGCCGCTCGGCCAGCACGCCGTGCGGGAACGTACCGGGCTCGTCGGGAACGATCACGGGCGCGGTGGGGGTGTCGGACATGCGGCTCACCGTAACGCGCGCCCGTCGGCGTGCGCCGGACGTCACACCGGCACGATCTCCCGTTCCAGCCGGGCGGCCAGGCTGAGATACCGCGCGCGCCGGGTCACGGGTACCAGGCCGCGGATGAGGATCTGCCACATCTCGGCCGTGCGCCGGGGCTGGCGTGCGACGGATTCCCGGGAACGGCCGACGACGCGGGTGCCGACGAAGAAGCAGACGAGGGAGTGGGCCACGACGTCGATGTCGACGTCGGGATGGACGTCGGCCTCCTTGACCGCGCCGAGGAGCCGGGCGGCAACGATGTCCAGCCACTCGGTGAAGGGGTGACTGAGCGGCGGGCGGGGGCGGGGGCCGCCGGTGGCCAGCCGCAGTCCGGCCCGCAGGACGGGGTCCTCGGCGGACATCCTGGCTATGCAGAAGGTGAGGCGCATCAGCGCCTCCAGGGAGGTGTGGCCCCGGCCACCCGTGTCCCTGGCCAGCCGGCGGCAGGTCGTGGACTGGAGCTCCAGGATCGCGTGCGCGAGGTCCTCCTTGGCGGCGAAGTGGAAGTACAGGGCCCCCTTGGTGACACGGGCGTGTTCGACGATGTCGCTGAGGCTGGTCGATTCATAGCCCTGCCGGTCGAACAGGTCGGCGGCGGCCGTGATGATCGTCGAGCGGGTCTGCTCGGCGCGTACCTGCCTCGCCATTGCCTGAACTCCTGAGCCGCAAAGGAACGGGTCGTGCCGTCTGTTTAACGCCGAGTACACGATAACTCACCCTGTGGCGATGTCCACCACGCCGGGAATTTGCACAAACTCAAATGAATCCGGCGTAAGGAGCAGGCAATGGGCAGGAAAGCCGACAGGCCCGTGTCAGGGTGCGGACAGGTTCGGGTGGCGAAAGCGAACGGCGGGCCGGCCGGTGCCCCATCCGCACCGCAGACCCTCGACCCGGCAGGGAACCCACCTCGGCAGAAGGCGGTTGACCAGGAACGGGGCGCTGCGCCGCGCATCGGCACGGGAGGTGAACGCGCCGGGCGGTTCGCCCGTACTCCTGCGAGGACCCCCGCGTGCCCGCCCGTCGAAGGAGGCGTTCCGGATGCCCCGGACGACCGCACACCGCACCGCGCTCGCGGCGGCACTGGTGACCCCGCTGCTGCTGCCGCTGTGGTCGGCGGGGCAGGCGCGGGCGCACGGGGCGCCGACGGACCCGGTGAGCCGGGTGGTGGCCTGCTCGCCCGAAGGAGGCGCACGCACGGGGTCGGCGGCGTGCCGTGCCGCCGTCGCCGCGAACGGTGCTCCGTTCACGGCGTGGGACAACCTGCGGGTGGCGGACGTCGCCGGCCGGGACCGGCAGCGGATCCCGGACGGACAGCTGTGCAGCGGGGGCCTGCCCGCCTACCGGGGCCTGGACCTGGCCCGCGCCGACTGGCCGGCGACCCCGGTGGGGCCGGGCGCGGCGCTGCCGATGACATACGTCTCGACGATCCCGCACAGCGGCACGTTCCGGATGTATCTGACCAGGCCAGGCTACGACCCGGCGAAGCCGCTCACCTGGTCCGACCTCCCGGAGCGGCCGTTCGCCGAGGTGGCGGAGCCAGCCCTGACGGACGGCGCCTACCGGTTCCGGGTGACCCTGCCCGCGGACCGGTCGGGGCGTCATGTGCTGTACACCGTCTGGCAGAACAGCAGCACGCCGGACACGTACTACTCCTGTTCGGACGTGGTGTTCCCGCAGGGCGAGAAGGCGGCGGCGGCACCGGCGGGCAGCAAGCCGGAGGCCGAGCGGCAGAAGGACGGGAAGACGGCCGCCGAGAGGCCCTCCGCACCCCCGGCCCAGAGCCCCCCGGCCCCGGCCACCTCCGCCCGGAACACCCCGTCACCCCGCACCTCGGAACCCGCGAGCACCCCCGCCGCCCGCACCGCCTCGGCCGCCTCGTCCGGGCCCTCCGCCCCCCTGCTCGCGGGGGGCGCCCTCGCCGTCCTGGTGCTCACCGGGGCGACCGCTCTCGCGCTGCGGCTGCGCCGGCGCTGAAACCGCCGCGCACGTCCGCGAGCCGTGATCTCCGGCCCATACCGGCCATTCGGTACGGACGTTCCGCGCGCCACTCCTCTCCTCACGGTTCATCACAATGCGGCAGCATCACCTCACTTCACGTGGCCTTTCACTTGACTACCGGTGGTCGCACAGGGTTGGCTCCGGGCCAGCGAGAGTCACCCGGTCGGCCCCCCGCTCCCCGCGACGGCCGTCCGCGCTCGCCCCTGCTCTTGCTCGGCCGCACTGCGAGGTCCACTCTCCTCATGAACACGTCCCTTCCGTCCCGCCGCTCCCCGAGACACCGCCCGGCGGCCCTGGCAGCCGCGGTCGGCCTGCTCGTGACCGGCTGTGCCGCCTTCGGCGCGGCCGACGACTCCGCGGACCCGGACGGCGCGAGCGGGCCCGGCACGGGACGGACGAAGATCACCCTGATCACCCACGGCAGCGAGAACGACGCCTTCTGGGACCGGGTGCAGAAGGGCGCCGAGGCGGCGGCGGCCAAGGACGGCATCGAACTGACGTATGTCAGCGACCCGGACCCGGCGGAACAGGCCGAACTGGTCCGCGAGGCGGTCCGCGACGGCGTCGACGGCATCGCCCTGACGCTGGCCAAGCCACAGGCCATGAAGGGGCCCGTGAACGAGGCACGCGCCGCGGACATCCCCGTCGTCGGGCTCAACGCCGGTATCGACGCCTGGAAGCCGGCGGGGCTGCTCGCGTTCTTCGGCCAGGACGAGAGCGTCGCGGGCCGGGCCGTCGGCGAGAAGCTGAACGGACTGAAGGCCAGGCACGCCCTCTGTGTCGTCCACGAGCGGGGCAACGTCGGCCTGGAGGCCCGCTGCGCCGGGGTGAAGAAGACCTTCGGCGGGACCACGGAGAACGTCTACGTGGACGGCACCGACCCGGACGCCGTCTCCGGCGTCCTCGCCGACCGGCTGCGCCAGGACCCGTCCATCGACGAGGTCGTCGCCCTCGGAGCGGACTTCGCACTCGCCGCGGTCGACGCGGCGGCCGAGGCGGGCAGCGGCGCCGGCATCGCCGCCTTCGACCTCAACGAGGAACTGGTGGAAGCCGTGCAGGGCGGCAATGTGCAGTTCGCCGTCGACCAGCAGCCCTACCTGCAGGGCTACCTCGCCGTGGACGCGCTCTGGCTGTACCGGACCAACGGCAACATCAGCGGCGGCGGGGTCGCGCCGGTGCTCACCGGGCCGGCGTTCGTCACGAAGGCCAACTCGGACTCGGTCGCCGGTTTCGCCGCCGGCGGAACCCGCTGACGGGCCGGCCCGTGCGTACTCTCCCCCAGACCCGACCGCTCTAGGACCGTGATGTCTCGGACAGGTGCCCGGCGCCGTTTCGGCTCCATACGTCTCTCGCTGTTCCTCCTCGCGCTGGTGTCCAGCGTCACCCTCGCCGGCATGTGGGGGCTGACGACGATCCAGATGTTCTCGGAGGGGCTGGAGCTGCGCGCCCAGACGGAACTGAGCCGGTCCACCGGCGCCATGGGCACACACGCCACGCTCGCGCTGCAGAAGGAGCGCCGGCTGGCCGCCGCGTGGCTGGCCGATCCGGGAAGCTCGCGGTCCGCCCTCGACGCGCAGCGCGACAGGACGGACGCGGCCGTCGCGAAGCTGGCCGGGCAGGCGGACGCGATCGCCGAGGCACCGGCACGCGTCTCGGACCGGCTGTACTCGGTCCTCGGTTCGGTGGGCAGCCTGGAGTACTACCGGGACCAGGTGGACAACCCCGGCGACATCACCGCCGAGGACGCGCTCGACCAGTACACCTCGATCATCGACGATCAGATCCACGCCTTCCAGGAGCTCTCCCAGGTAGACGACGGGGACCTGACCTCGCAGGCCCAGCCGCTGATCGCGCTGGAGCACGCGGCGGAGCTGGTCTCCCAGGAGGACGCGCAGCTCACCCTGGCCTGGCCCGAGGGACGCCTCGACGCGGAGAGCTGGAGCGATTTCGCCAAGCTGGTCCACACCCGGCGCTGGCTGGTCGAGGACCAGATCGTGCCGTCCCTCAGCGGGAGCACCAAGGCCCAGACCGAGGAGATCCTGCAGAGCCCGGAGTGGCGCGCCCTGAACGCCGTCGAGGACCAGGTGCTCGCCACCGCGGCGGAGGGCAAGGACCGCAGCGTCGAGCTGCCGGACCTGCGCGAACGGTGGGAGGAGGCCATGGACGCGGTCTCCCCGAAGTACTCCACGATGATCCGGCAGCAGACCGACGCGCTGCTCACCCGCAGCGCCGACGAGGCCCGCAGCCTGCTGGTGACGGCCGCCTCCCTGAGCGCCGCCGGGCTGGCCGCGCTGCTGCTGTGCGTGGGACTCTCCTGGCGCATCACCCGCTCGCTCTCCCGCAGGCTGCGCGGTCTGCGGATGGCCACCCTGAGCCTCGCCGAGGAACGGCTGCCCGATGTGGTGGCCCGGCTGGAGCGCGGTGAGAAGGTCGACGCCGAGTCGGCCACGCCCCCGCTGGACTACGGCCACGACGAACTGGGGCAGGTCGCGAACGCGTTCAACACCGCGCAGCGCACGGCCGTGCACACCGCGGTCGAACTCGCCGACACCCGGCGCGGGTTCCAGAAGGTCATCCTCGGTATCGCCCGGCAGAGCCAGAACCTGGTCAACCTCCAGCTCAGCAAGCTCGACGCACTGGAGCGCCGGCACACGGACCCCGAGGTCCTCAAGGGGCTGTACGAACTCGACTCCACGGCGAGTCAGTTGCGCCGCTACGAGGAGAACCTGGTCATCGTCAGCGGTGAGCGTCCCGGCCGGACCTGGAGCGAGCCGGTCGCGCTGATCGACATCGTGCGCAGCGCGGTCGGGGAGGTCGCCGAGTACCAGCGGGTGGAGGTGCTCACCGAGGAGGAGGTCTCGCTCGCTCCGCCGGCGGTGGCCGACGTGATCCATCTGCTGGCCGAGCTGATCGACAACGCGACGGTGTACTCGCCGGCGCCCAGCCCCGTCGGGGTCCGGGCGGCGATGGTCGCCAAGGGCCTCGCCGTGGAGATCGAGGACCGGGGGCTCGGCCTGTCGGAGGAGGACTACGCCTCGCTGAACGCCCAGTTGGCCAGGCCCCCGCAGTTCGACGTGGTGGCGCTCGCCGACGACCTCCGGCTCGGCATGTTCGTGATCTCGCAGCTGGCTCACCGGCACGGCATCGCCGTGACCCTGCGGCCGTCTCCCTACGGCGGGACGACGGCGATCGTGCTGATCCCGCACGAGATCGTGGTGCGGGACGAGCCGGGCGGCCGGGACACCGCGCTCGCCGGGAGGGTTGCCGGCACGGCGGGCGGTGAGCGCGCGGAGACCGGCGCCGGCCCGCGGGCGGGCACGGGCGCGCCCGCCGCGGCGTCCCGGCCGGCAGCCGCCGTACGGACCGCCCCCGCGCCGGCTGCCCCGGTGCCCTCTCCGGGCCCGGGGGGACTCACCCCGCTCCCCCGCCGGGTGCCGCAGACCAGTCTGGCCGCCGAACTGCGCGAGGAGTTGGTGCCGGACACCGGTGAGGAGTCCGGCGACGACTTCACCGCGGAACACGCCGCCTCCTCCCTCGCGGGGTTCCAGCGCGGCACGAGCCAGGCACGGGACGACGGAACCGGCGACGCGGACGCGGACGCGGACGCGGACGTACCGGCGTATGTGCCCGCCGCCGAGTTCACGACGCCGCCCGCCGACCGCCGACCGCCGACCGCTCACGAAGGAACACCGTCATGACACGCCCCACCCCCGCCACCCACACCCAGCTGGACCAGCTGCTGACCGGACTCGTGGAACGGGTCGCCGACGTGAACCAGGCCGTGGTGCTCTCCGAGGACGGGCTGGTGGTCAGCAAGTCCACCGGATTCCTGCGCGACGACGCGGAGCGCCTCGCGGCGACCGCCTCCGGCCTGATGAGCCTCAGCAAGGGCGTCAGCATGGACTTCCGCGGCGGCCCGGTGCGGCAGGCGCTGATCGAGATGGCGCACAGCTACCTGATCCTCACCTCGGCCGGTCCCGGCGCCCATCTGGTGGTGCTGACCGGGCCGAACGCGGACGTCGGTGTGGTGGCGTACCAGATGAACATGCTGGTGAAGAAGATCGGCGAGCACCTCAGCGCGGCACCCCGGGAGACCTCCGGACCCGCCGCCGACCCCGGCGTGTGAGGTGGGCGGCAGCGACTCGGCCGGCCGGCTGGTACGGCCGTTCACCCTGACCGGTGGCCGCACCCGGCCCAGCCGCGCCGACTTCGAGCTCATCACCACGGTGACGGCCGTGGACCCGCAGCCCGAGGACGCGGCCCGGCCGCAGCCGGAGCACCTGCGGATCCTGCGGCTGTGCGCCGAGCCGGTCGCGGTCGCCGAGCTCGCCGCGCGTCTCGACCTCCCGGTGAGCGTGGTCGTGATCATGCTCTGCGATCTGCTGGAGGCAGGCCGGATCACCGCACACCCGCCGCACCCCGTCACCCGTACCGCACCGGATCTGGACCTGCTGCAGAAAGTGAGGGAGGGCCTTGGCCGGCTCTGACACCACCGCTCAGGCTTCCGCCGACCGTCCGGCACCCGACACGGTCAAGATCCTGATCGCCGGCGGCTTCGGCGTGGGCAAGACCACCATGGTCGGCTCGGTCAGCGAGATCGTCCCGCTGCGTACCGAGGAGCCGCTGACCATGGCGGGGCTCGACGTCGACGATCTGGAGGGCGTCGAGGAGAAACGTGCCACCACGGTCGCGCTGGACTTCGGCCGGATCACCGTCTCGGACGATCTCGTGCTGTATCTCTTCGGCACGCCGGGGCAGCAGCGGTTCTGGTTCATGTGGAACGACCTGGCCCTCGGGGCGCTGGGCGCGGTGGTGCTGGTGGATGTGCGCCGGCCCAAGTCCAGTTTCGCCGCGATCGACTTCTTCGAACGCCGGGGCATACCGTTCGTGATCGCCGTCAACGGCTTCCACGGTGAGCATCCCTACCCGGTGGAGGACATCCGTGAGGCGCTGACGCTGCCCGAGGGTGTTCCGGTGCTGCTGTGCGACGCACGGGAGCGCGAGTCGAGCCGGGATGTGCTGATCGCGCTGATCGACCGGCTGATCTCGCAGGCGGAACCGGCGGGATGAGACGCCCCCGGGGTGCGGCCGGCCGGCCGCACCCCGGCGCCGGTCAGTCCAGTCCGGCCGACTTCAGCCAGGCCTTGGCCACGTCCAGCGGGTCCTTCTTCTCCGTCTGCACCTGGGCGTCGAGGTCGAGCAGGGTCTCGGTGTCCAGCTTCGCCGATACGGCGTTGAGCGCGTCGACGCCCTCCTTCGGGAGCGCGTCCTTGTGGACCAGCGGGGTCACGTTGGCGAACCCGAAGAGGTTCTCCGGATCCTTCAGGACGACGAACTTCTCCTTCACGATGGTCGGGTCCGTGGTGAAGATGTCCGCGGCCTGGACCTCGTTCTGGGTGAGCGCGGCCTGGGTGAGCGGGCCGCCCGCGTCGAGCGCCTTGAACGACTTGAACTTCAGCCCGTAGACGGCCTCCAGGCCCTTGAGTCCCTGCTGCCTGGTCTGGAACTCGGGCGAGCCGCCGATCACCAGGTCGGGTGCGATGTCCTTGAGGTCGGCGAGGGTCGACCCGTCGGTGAGACCGTGCTTCTCGGCGGTCTCGGCGTTGACGCTGACCGAGTCCTTGTTCTCGGCCGGTGAGGACTCCAGCAGCGTCAGCGCCTTGTCGAGTTCCGCCTTGGCGGCCTCGTTCACCGCTTCCGCCGACTCCTGTCCGGCCTCGGGGTCGAGGTAGGAGAGAAGGGCGCCGTTGTACTCCGGGAGCACCGTGATGGAGCCGTTCTTCATCAGACCGTACGTCGTCTCCCGGCTGCCGATGTTGTGCTTGTAGCTGACGTTGAGGCCCTTGGCGCGGAGCGCCTCACCGTAGATGTCGGCGAGCAGGGTGCTCTCGGCGAAGTTGTTGGAGCCGACGACGACGGTGCCCGTCTCGGCCTTCTCCCCGTCCAGGGGGTTGTCGGAGGTGCCGTCGGAGGAACAGCCCGCGAGCAGGGCCGCCGCGGCGGTGAGTGCGACGGCCGCCGCACCGGTGTGCCTCGTCGTGGACCTGCTGCTTTTCGCGGTAGAAGTCATTCATCGATCCAATCCAGCCGTTTTACGGTCAGTCAAGAACATGGTGGTCACGGTTTGTGACATGAGGGGGTCCTGGGCGTCAGCCGGAGGGAACGGGCGACGTCCTCAGCGCCTGCGCACGCCCGGTGAGACCGCCAGCCGTCCGGCGGCCCAGAACAGCGCGAGGGTGACGAGTGCCAGAACCGCCACGAGGGTGGCGCCGCCGACCACCTTCTCGTAGTCGCGCTGGTAGAGCCCGTCGATGATGTACCGGCCGAGACCGCCGAGGCTGACGTACGCGGCGATGGTGGCCGTCGACACGATCTGGACGGCGGCCGACCGCAGTCCGCTGAGCATCAGCGGGAGCGCCACCGGCACTTCGACCTGGAAGAGGATCCGCGACTCCCGCATGCCCATGCCCCGGGCCGCGTCCACCGGGGCGGGGTCGAGGGAGCGCACCGCCTCGTAGGTGGTCACCAGGATCGGCGGCACGGCCAGCACGACCAGCGGGATCATCACGGGCAGCAGACCGAAGCCGATCAGCAGGACGGCCAGCACGAGCAGGCCGAAGCTGGGCAGGGCGCGGGCGGCGTTGGCGATGAAGGCGATCGCGTTCCCGCCGCGACCGGTGTGCCCGGTCAGCAGGCCGACGGGCAGGCCGATCGCGGCGGCGATCACGAGGGCCAGCAGCGAGTACTGGACGTGCTCCCAGAAACGCTGCGGGATGCCGTCGTAGCCCTGCCACTGGGCGCTGTCGCTGAAGAAGGCGTCGATGAAGTTCAGGACGTTCACCGGACAGCGCCTTCCGGGGTGATCTCTTCCCGCCGCGCGGCGGGCTTCGGGCGGGTGCCACCGCGCGGCATCCACGGGGTCAGCACCACGCGCAGCAGTACCAGCAGGGCGTCGCACACGGTCGCCAGGACGGCCATCGTGAGCACGGCGTTCACCGCGAGCTCGGGCCGGTCGTACTTCTGCGCGGCGGCGAGGAGATTGCCGAGGGCGCCCTGATTGCCGATCAGGGCGCCGACGCTGACCAGGGAGATGCTGGAGGCGGTGGCGACCCGGAGGCCGGCGATGATGGCGGGCGCGGCGATCGGCAGCTGCACCTGGACGTAGCGCCGGGCCGGGCCGAAGCCCATGGCGGTCGCCGCGGCGAGGGTCTCCTCCGGCACCGAGCGCACGCCGTCGACGATCGCCGGGACGAGCACCACGAGGCTGTAGAGGGCCAGCGGGATCATCACGGTGAGTTCGGTCTGGCCGGTGTAGTCGATGAGGACGACGAAGAAGGCCAGCGACGGGATGGCGTACAGCACCGTCGTCACACCGAGCACGGGCGGGTACAGCCAGCGGAAGCGGCCGCACAGCAGGGCGAGCGGCAGCGCGAGGAGCAGGCCGGCGGCCACCGGCAGCAGGGCCTCGCGGGTGTGCAGCCCGATCAGACCGAGCCAGCTGTGCTGGAGGTCGCTGGGAATGTCGAAGAAGCGGTTCACCTGGCGGCCCCGGCCGTGTCCGGGTCCGTGCGGCTCTCGGTGTGGGCGGCCCGGATGGCCTCACCGATGCTCTGCTGGGAGACGACTCCGGTCACCCGGCCGTCGCCGTCGACGGCGACGCCCCACCCGGTGGGCGAGAGCACCGCGCAGTCGAGGGCGGCCCGCAGTGAGTCGGCGCCGGGCACGAACGGCCGTCCGTACGGCAGCAGCCGGCCGGTCCCGGTGCCCCCGGCGGCCAGCTCGTCGCGGCCGGCCCAGCCGAGCGGACGGCGGTCCGCGTCGGTGACGAGGAGGTGGGGTGTCCCGGCCGCGGCGATCCGCTCGGCGCTCGCGCCGGCCTCGATCACCGGGCCGGTCGTCAGCTGCAGCGCGGCCGACGGGAAGAAGGACAGCCGGCGGATGCCGCGGTCGGCGCCGAGGAAGTCCTCCACGAAAGCGTCCGCCGGCGCGGACAGCAGCTCGGCGGGCGGCGCGTACTGGGCCAGCCGGCCGCCCTCGCGCAGCACGGCGACCATGGTGCCGAGTTTGATCGCCTCGTCGATGTCGTGGGTGACGAAGACGATGGTCTTGCCCAGCTCGTCCTGGATACGCAGGAGTTCGTCCTGCAGTCCCTTGCGCACCACCGGGTCGACCGCCGAGAACGGCTCGTCCATCAGCAGGACCGGCGGGTCCGCGGCGAGCGCCCGCGCCACGCCGACGCGTTGCTGCTGGCCACCGGAGAGCTGGTACGGATACCGCTTGGCCAGCGCGCTGTCCAGGCCGACCCGCTCCATCAGCTCCGCCGCCCGCTCCCGGGCGCGCTGTTTGCCCCAGCCGAGCATGCGGGGGACGGTGGCGATGTTGTCGACGATCGTGCGGTGCTGGAAGAGACCGGCGTTCTGGATGACGTAGCCCATGGACCGGCGCAGGGTGGTGACCGGTTGCCGCCGGGTGTCCGCACCGTCGAGCAGGATCGTTCCCTCGGTGGGTTCGACCATCCGGTTGATCATACGGAGGGTGGTCGTCTTGCCGCAGCCCGAGGGTCCGACGAGGACGGTGACCGAGCGGTCGGGAATCTCCAGCGACAGCCGGTCGACCGCCACCGTGCCGTCCGGGTACCGCTTCGTGACTGAATCGATCCGTATCAAGGCGCCGAATGCCCTTCGGGTGGCGGAAGTGTCTGACGGGGGTCGCTCGCTCTGTCGCCGGACGAGTGTAGACGGCGCCTCCGACAGAACCCCGGAACCCCTCGCCCCGGCCGGGAGAGCCCCGGGCTACGCCGCCACCTGCCCCGATTCCACCGAGGAAAACCCCGCCGTGCGCCGCACCCGGCGGTCCGCGGTCACGGCGAACACCTCGCAGCCGGGGCGTGCGGCGGCCCGCGCGACCCCCTTCCCGTCCCAGCGCGGGCCGCCGTGGCGGCCGCGTCCGCCTCGGTCAGGGTGGGGGGCGACGACGGTCGCGTTCAGCAGTCCGGTGGCCGGGCGGCCGGTGCGCCCGCGGCCGGGCTAAGAGCGCGTCCACCGCGCCGCCGGAGAACCCTTCGCCGTCGATCCGCAGCGACACCGGGAAGCCCTTGACGTGTTCGACGCGGCGCATGTCAGGAGCCTCGCGCGTCGAGGGCGGCCTGCAGCGAGTCCCGGTAGCCGTCGCTGGTGACGGTGGCGCCGGAGACGGTGTCGATGTCCGCGGACTGGGCCTCGAGTGTCGCCTCGATCAGCGTCGGCACGGCGGCCGTGGTCTGCGGATGGTCGGGCTGCCGGAGCATCCGCACGGTGGTGACGCGGTCACCGTCGAGGGTGACCTCGACCTGGACCGGGCCCTTCTCGGTGTCGACGGTGGGGCCCGCGACGACCCGGGTGGTGCTGCCCGGGACGGCGGACACGGTGGGCGCGGGCGCGGGCCCGGCGGTCCTCGGCGCCACGTCGGCGGGCGCGTAGCGCCAGAGTGGGATCAGGCCCGCGACGGTCAGGGCCAGGACGGGCAGTGCTCGCTTCACGGGGTTCTCCTCGTGCGCCGCGCGGCCGTCATCCGGCCAGGCTGAAGCGCTCGTAGTGGATCTGCTGCCGGGGGACGCCCAGTTCGCGCAGGCCGCGCAGGACGGCTGTGGTCATACCGGGCGGGCCGCAGACGTAGACGTCCCGGTCGGTGACGTCGGGTACGAGGCGGGAGAGTTCGGCGGGGGCGAGCCGGTCCGGTACGGGCGGGCCGGTGATCAGGTGCAGCTCCGCGCCCTTGGCGAGGGCCAGTTCACGCAGTTCACCGTGGAGGACGGCGTCGGCCTCCGTGTTCACCCGGTACAGGACGACGGCGTGGCCGTGGAGTTCCTCCAGCAGGGCGCGGATCGGGGTGATGCCGACGCCGCCCGCGACGAGCAGGGTGTCCGGGCGGGTGCGGTGCAGGGTGGTGAAGGCGCCGTAGGGGCCCTCGGCGAAGACCCGGGTGCCGGGCCTGAGGTGACGCAGGGACGCGCTGCCCTCGCCGGACGCCTTCACGGTCAGCCGCAGGCTGCGGCCGTCGGGGGCGGCGGAGAGGGAGTACGGGTTGGCCTGCCACCAGCGGTCCCTGGTCAGGAAGCGCCAGAGGAAGAACTGGCCGGCGCGGGCGGGCAGCCGGTGCAGATCGCGGCCGGTGATGTGGACGGACACCACCTGGTCGCTCTCGTGGACGACGGCCGTGACCCGCAGCCGGTGGCGCAGGTTCCGCCACAGCGGCAGCACCACCCGGCCGGTGAACACCGCGGTGAGGGCGGCGCCCCAGAGTCCGTACCAGTAGGCGGTGGCCGCGGCCGAGGCGGTGAAGGTGGACCCGGCCGCGACCTGGTGGGTGAAGGCCAGCACCACGGCGACATAGGTGTACAGATGGATGAAGTGCCAGGTCTCATAGGCGAGTCGGCGCCGGGCGCGGCGGGCCGAGACCGCGCCGACGAGGAGGATCAGCGCCAGCGCGACGACCGCGCGCAGGACCCCCTCGACCGTCTCGGCGAGGTCGATGAGCTGGTTCACCGGGTCCATGGTGGACATCCCGGCGTAGCCGAAGGTGATGAAGACCGCGTGGGCGAGGAGCGTCCACAGCAGGCCGAAGCCGGTCCAGCGGTGCCAGAGGGTCAGCCGGTCCATGCCGATCCTGCGGTCGAGCCAGGGCAGCCGGGCCACCAGCAGCAGCTGGAACGCCATCAGCAGTGCGGCGTAGAGACCGGTGAGGCGGCCGAGTACGACGAGGGCACTGGCGCCGAAGCCGGCCTGCGCGAAGAGGACGGCCACCGCCGCCGCGTTCGCGGCGAACAGGGCGTACAGGCCGCTGCGCGCCACCGCCCCGGGGCGTCGCCTCGCGGCGGGGGGTGCGGGTGGCGAATCGACTGCTGTCACGCCGGAGACTCCTTGATCGGATCCTGGGACACCGAGCCTGGTCGCGGGCGCTGTCGATCGGCTGTCGGCCGGCTTTCGGCTTCCTGTCGATCGGGACCCGGAAGTGCACCGGCCGGTGGCACCGGAAGCCGGGTGCCGCAGTATGGGCGGGTGGAAAAAGTACGCCTCCTCGTCGTGGACGACGACCCGCCGATAGCCGACCTGGTGGCGACGGTCGCCCGGTACGAGGGCTGGGAGGCGGTGACCGCCAACTCCGGTGACGAGGCGCTGCGCCACGCCGCCGGGTTCCGCCCGGACATCGTGGTGCTGGACCTGATGCTGCCGGACATCGACGGCTTCGGTGTGCTCGACCGGCTGCGGCGCTCCGGGACGATGGTGCCGGTGGTGTTCCTCACCGCGCGGGACGGGGTCGCCGACCGGGTGGCCGGGCTGACCCGGGGCGGGGACGACTACCTGGTCAAGCCGTTCGCCGTGGAGGAGCTGATGGCGCGGCTGCGGACGGTGCTGCGGCGCAGCGCGGGCCCGGGGTTCCAGCGGTCGGTGCTGCGGGTGGCGGACCTGACGATGGACGAGGACACCCGTGAGGTGCGGCGCGGGGAACGGCTGCTGTCGCTGACGCCGACCGAGTACGAGGTGCTGCGCTATCTGATGCGCCGCTCGCCGACCGTGCTCACCAAGGCGCAGATCCTGGACCATGTGTGGGAGTACGGCTTCGGCGGCCGGTCCAATGTGGTGGAGCTGGTGGTCAGCCGGCTGCGCCGCAAGCTGGACGACGCCGGTGAGCCGCTGATCCAGACCGTACGGGGCTTCGGCTACGTGATCCGGCAGGCGACCGAGTGACCGCGGCGCTACGACGGCTGCGGGACCTGTACCGCGGGACGCGGCTGCGCACCCGGCTGACGCTGGGCCTCGGGGTGCTGTCGCTCGCCGTGTTCGCGGTCGTCGGGACCGCCCTCACCACGTACATGCACGACTATCTGGAGCGTCAGCTGGGCGACCAGCTGAAACTGATCCAGACCGTGCAGGCCAAGGACGCGGCGGCCCACGGCACGGTGCGGCGCAAGCCGTACTACGGCTGGTACACGGCGGTGTACGACGTCTCCGCCTCCGGCGCGGCGGTCACGCTGCGCAAGCCCTCCGACGTGCCCGACGACACCCGGGCGCTGGCCGATCTCGCACGGGCGATGGCGCACTCCGACACCGAACTGACGCGCACCGCGCGGATCGACGGGGAGGGCACCTACCGGCTGCGCGGCTGCGAGGTGGAACCGGGGGTGGTGCTGGTGAGCGCCGCTCCCGTGAAGGACGTCGAGCAGACCGTCGAGCAGCTGATCACGGTGCAGGTCGTGGTGTTCGCCCTCGCGCTGCTCGCCCTGGTGGTGACCGGGCGGCGGATGCTGCGGCGCGGGCTGAAACCGCTGAGCGACATGGCGCACACCGCGCACGGCATCGCCTCGCACGACCTGACGGAGTCCGCGGCGCGGCTGCCGCTGCGCGCGGACGGGCGGGACGGGGGCCTGGAGGTGGCGGAGCTGCGCACCGCCTTCAACACGATGCTGGAGCACATCGACGACTCCCTCGCGGTCCGCGCGGAGGCGGAGTCGCGGCTGCGCCGCTTCGTCGCGGACGCCTCGCACGAGCTGCGCACCCCGCTGATGTCGGTACGCGGCTACGCGGACCTGTTCCAGTACGCGGCCGCCAACGAGCCCGCCGAACGCGAACGCCATCTGGCCCGGCTGCGGGCGGAGGCCGCCCGGATGGGGGTACTGCTCGACGATCTGCTGCTGCTCGCCCGGCTGGACGCGGCGGAGGTGGAGGCGCCGCTGCGGCCGGTGGACACGTATCTGGCGGAGCTGGTCCAGCAGGCCGCCGACGCCTTCCGGGCGGGCCACCCGGGACACCCGCTGACGGTGACGGCCGGTGCCGGCCCGCTGATCCTGCGCCTGGACCCGCAGCGCATCCGGCAGGTCCTGGACAACCTGCTCACCAACGCCGCCGTGCACACACCGGCCGGCACCCCGGTGTCGGTGGCGGTGTCCGTGACCGGCGGCCCGCCCTCCACGCTGGTGCGGGTGACCGACACGGGCCCCGGTGTCCCGGCGGAGGACCGGGAGCGGGTCTTCGACCGCTTCTACCGCGTCGACAAAGCACGCAGCCGCGACCGGGGCGGCAGCGGCCTGGGCCTCGCGGTCGCCCGGTCACTGGTCCGGGCGCACGGCGGCGACATCGAACTGGAGAGCACGCCGGGGGCGACCGTGTTCACGGTACGGCTGCCGGGGGCGGGTCTTACGGACCGGTGACGGCTCGGGGCACGGTCCCGCGATCGGGCGGGGTGCGGGCCTAGCGTGGGCGCATGCGCGTACTGGTCACCGGCGGTGCCGGGTTCATCGGGTCCCATGTCGTCGAGGTGCTCGGGGAGCGCGGGCACGAGCCCGTGGTCTTCGACGTCCGCGGCGATCCGACGGCGGACGTCCGCTCCCCCGGCGCGGTGCGCGAGGCGGTGTCCGGAGTGGACGCGGTCTGCCACCAGGCGGCGATGGTCGGCCTCGGCACCTCCTTCGCCGACGCCCCGGAGTACGTCTCCCGCAACGATCTCGGTACGGCGGTGCTGCTCGCCGCGATGGCGGAGGCCGGGGTGGCCCGGCTGGTGCTGGCCGGTTCGATGGTGGTGTACGGCGAGGGCCGCTACGTCTGTGCCCGGCACGGGACGGTGCGGCCGGGGCCGCGGGCGGTCGCCGACCTCGAGGCCGGACGGTTCGAGCCCACGTGCCCGGTGTGCGGCGCGGCCCTCGAACCCGGCCTGGTCGGTGAGGACGCCCCGGCCGACCCCCGCAATGTGTACGCCACGACGAAACTGGCGCAGGAACATCTGTCCGCCGCGTGGGCCCGGTCGACGGGCGGCTCCGCGGTGTCGCTTCGCTACCACAACGTCTACGGCCCCGGTATGCCCCGGGACACCCCGTACGCGGGGGTCGCCTCCTTCTTCCGCTCCGCGCTGGCCCGCGGTGAGGCTCCGCGTGTCTTCGAGGACGGCGGCCAGCGCCGGGACTTCGTCCACGTACGGGACGTGGCGGCGGCGAACGTCGCCGCGCTGGAGGCGGAGCCCGCCGCCGGGGTGTTCACCGCGTACAACACGGGCAGCGGTACGCCCCGCACGGTCGGCGAGATGGCCCGCGCCCTGGCGGTGGCGTACGGCGGCCCGGACCCCGTCGTCACCGGCGAGTACCGCCTGGGCGACGTCCGCCACATCACCGCCGACTCCGCCCGGCTGCGGGCCGAGCTGGGCTGGAAGCCGGAGACCGGCTTCGAGGAGGGCATGCGGGAGTTCGCGGCGGCGGGCCTGCGGGGCGACTGAGCCACCCGGGCGCCGGGGTGGCGGCTCCGTGGGGCTCAGCCCTCCGTCGCCGGGAGGGTCACCTCGAAGCGGCAGCCGCCGGTGACGTTGCGGACCGTGGTGCTGCCCCGGTGGGCCTCGACGATGCCGCGGACGATGGCGAGGCCGAGGCCCGCGCCGGCCGGCGGGGTGCGGGCGTGGGTGCCGCGCCAGCCGGTGTCGAAGACGCGCGGCAGGTCCTCCTCGGGGATGCCGCCACAGCCGTCCGTCACGGAGAGCACCACACCCTCGGTCGAGCGCCGCGCGGCGACGGCGACCGTGCCGTCGGCCGGGGTCCTGCGGATCGCGTTGATCAGCAGGTTGCCCAGCACCCGGCTCATCTCCCGTCCGTCCACTTCCACCGGCACCGGCTCGACCCGGTCGCCGACGAGCCGTACGCCGTGCTCACGGGCGAGCGGGTCGGCGCCGGCGAGGGCGTCGCCTATGAGGTCGTACAGGGAGACACGGGAGGGTGAGAGGGTCAGCGCGCCCGCGTGGATGCGGGAGAGTTCGAAGAGGTCGCCGACCATGTCGTTGAGGCGTTCCACCTCGGTGCGGATCTGCTTGAGGTAGCGGTCGGGGTCGGCGGCGACACCGTCCTCCAGCGCCTCGGCCATCGCGCGCAGACCGGCGAGCGGGGTGCGCAGGTCGTGGGAGATCCAGGCGACGAGTTCCCGCCGGGAGGACTCCAGGGCCCGCTCACGGTCCCGTGACTCGGCGAGCCTGACACTGGTGGCCTCCAGTTCGCGGCTGAGGGCGGCCAGTTCGGCGGTTGCCGGGCCGTCCGGCGCGGCGAAGTCACCGCCGTCGCCGAAGGAGCGGGCGGCGAGCGTCAGTTCGCGACTGCGGGCGACGACCCAGCGGCCCAGCAGCAGCGCGGTGACCATGGAGACCACGGCGGCCATGGCGACGACCGTGGTCACCACGCTCAGGTCGTGCGCCGAGAGGAACATGGCCTGGGCGACGGCCATCGTGCCGGCGAGCATCGCCGTCACCGCGACCCCGGCGACCACCGCGAGATGCGCGGTGAGTGACCGGCGCCGGATCAGCAGCAGCACGCACGCGCCGAGCAGACCGGCCGCGGCGGCTCCGAGGAAGGCGAACAGGGCGATGAGAAGCGTGTCCCGCACGGGTCACTCCTTCCCGGAGTCGGCACCGGAACCGGCACCCGAACCGGCGACGGCCGGATCGAAGCGGTAGCCGACACCCCACACCGTCTGGATGAGCCTGGGCCGTGCCGGATCGTCCTCGACCTTGCCGCGCAGCCGCCGCACATGGACGGTCACGGTGGACAGGTCTCCGAAGTCCCAGCCCCACACCTCCCGCATCAGCTCCTCGCGTGCGAAGGCCCGCCCCGGATGGCGGAGCAGGAAGGCGAGGAGATCGAACTCACGGATGGTGAGGGCGAGTTCCTGGCCGTGCTTGGTGACGCGGCGGGCGGCGGGGTCGACGGTGAGTCCGGCGGCCCGCAACAGCCCGGAGGCGACGGCCGGCCCGGGGCGGGCGCGGCGCAGCACGGACTCCACGCGCAGGACGAGTTCACGCGGGCTGAAGGGCTTGGTGACGTAGTCGTCGGCGCCGACCTCCAGCCCGAGGATGCGGTCGTCCTCGTCGCCCCGCGCGGTGAGCATGATGACCGGTACGGGTCCGTGACCGCGCATCCTGCGGCACACCTCCAGGCCGTCCATGCCGGGCAGCATGAGGTCGAGGACGACGAGGTCGGGCCAGTGGGCCGCCGCCCGGGCGAGCGCGTCCGGGCCGTCGCCCGCCCGGTCGACGACATAACCGGCGCGGTCGAGGTAGCCCGTGACGATCTCGGCGACGGTGGGGTCGTCGTCGACGACGAGGACCCGGGCTCCGGCCTCGGCGTGCGGTGGTGGCTGCTGCATGCGGCCAGCCTCGCACCTCCGCGCGCGCGAGCGGCGCGGTCCGGCCGCCGACGTCCGTGTTCCGTAAGGAGTCGATGCCCGGTATGTCCGCTGTGCGTTCGTAGGGTGAGAGCCGTGACCCTCTCCCCCTCCCCTCCCGGCCCACCGGTCCCGGCGTCCGTGGACGTCGTCCTGCCCTGTCTCGACGAGGCCGCCGCACTGCCCTGGGTACTGGACCGCGTCCCGCCCGGCTGGCGCGCCCTGGTCGTGGACAACGGTTCCACGGACGACTCGGACCGGATCGCCCGCGAGCTCGGCGCGACCGTCGTCCACGAGGAGCGGCGCGGGTTCGGCGCCGCCTGCCACGCCGGACTGACCGCCGCCACGGCCGACATCGTCTGCTTCTGCGACTGCGACGCCTCGCTGGATCCGGCGGAGCTCGTTCCGTTCGTCCACGAGATCCGGACCGGGGCGGCCGACCTGGTGCTGGGCCGGCGCCGCCCGCAGACACGCGACGCCTGGCCCCTCCACGCCCGGACCGGCAATCTCGCCCTGTCCCGGCTGCTGCGCCGCCGTACCGGACTGCGGCTGCGCGACCTCGGCCCGCTGCGGGCGGCCCGGCGCGTGGAACTGCTGGCCCTGGAGCTGACCGACCGGCGCAGCGGCTATCCGCTCCAGATGGTGGTGCGCGCCGCCGACGCCGGCTGGCGGATCACCGAGCACGACGTCCCGTACGCGCCGCGCACCGGTGCCTCGAAGGTGACCGGCACCTGGCGCGGCACCTGGCAGGCGGTACGGGACATGAGCCGGGTGCTCCAGGAGCCGAAGGCACCAGCGGAGGTGGCATCGTGACCCCGACGCCTCCCGTGACACTGCTCGTCATCGCGAAGGAGCCCCGTCCGGGCCGGGTCAAGACCCGGCTGACCCCGCCGTTCACCCCCGGGGAGGCGGCGGCGCTCGCCGAGGCGGCGCTCGCGGACACGCTGGACGCGGTGGCGCGCACCCCCGCGCGGCGCCGGGTCCTGGTGCTGGACGGAACGCCGGGACCGTGGCTGCCACCCGGAGTCGAGGTCGTACCGCAGTGCGCGGGCGGTCTCGACGAGCGGCTGGCCGCGGCGTTCGCCGGGTGCGACGGACCGGCCCTGCTGATCGGCATGGACACGCCCCAGGTGACGCCGGAGCTGCTCACCGTGGACTTCGCCGGCTGCGACGCGTACTTCGGCCCCGCCGAGGACGGCGGCTTCTGGGCGCTGGGCCTGGCCGAACCCGACCCGGGACTGTTGCGCGGGGTACCCATGTCGACCCCGGACACCGGCGCCGCGCAACGGCGGCGGCTCGCCCGGCTGCGGGTACGGGACCTTCCGCGGCTGCGGGACGTGGACACGGCGTACGACGCCGCCGCGGTCGCCGCCACGGCCCCCGGCGGACGCTTCGCCGCACACCTGGCCACGCTGACGGCGGCCCACCGGTGAGCGGCATCCGGGCGGTGTCCACGACCACGCCCGTAGGACGGCAGCGGGCGACCGCCGGTTCCGACCCCGCCTGGTCCGCCGACCCCTACGCCGACGCCCTGCACACCGGCCGGGGGCCGCTGTTCCTGCGCCGCGCCGACGGATGGCTGCTGCCCCTGGACGTGGAACGCTGGTGCGAGGAGGCCGACGCGACCGACCTGGACGTCCTGCGGCGCTGCGAGGGCCCGGTGCTGGACGTGGGCTGCGGGCCGGGGCGGATGGTCGCGGCCCTCGGCGACCGGGGGCACCGGGCCCTCGGGATCGACGTCAGCGAGGCAGCGGTCGCGCACACCGTCGGGCGTGGCGGGCAGGCGCTGCTCCGCTCCGTATTCGACCCGCTGCCCGGCTCCGGCCGCTGGGGCACCGCCCTGCTCATGGACGGCAACGTCGGCATCGGCGGCGACCCGGTCGCCCTGCTCCACCGGCTCGCCCTGCTCCTGGCGCCGGGGGGCCTGCTGATCGCCGAGACGGTTCCCGGCCCGGACGTCGACGAACGCGCCCTGGTCCAGGTCACCGACCTGCACGGCCCTCCCGGCCCCGCCTTCCCCTGGGCCCGCGTCGGCACCCCCGCACTCCTCCACCACGCCAGGACCGCCCACTGGCGGACGGATGAGGAGTGGTCAACGAACGGACGCACCTTCGCGGCACTACGCCCGACCTAGCCGGCGTAGAAGTACCGGGCCCGGAACGGAGCGAGCCCCTCGGCCCCCGTCCGGCCCCCGACCCACCCGCAGGTCCGGGGCCGGCCCCAGGGACGGGAAGGGGAGGGGAAGGGGAGAGGAGGGGCGGCGGGGGCGAGAACACCCCCGTCCCGGCACCCCCCCACCGGCACCCTCACCGCCGGTCAGCCGGCAGCCTCACCCCCACCCGCCTCCACCACACCCGCACCCCGAACACCACCGCCGACCCCCCGAACAGCACACCGGTGACGATCAGCCAGCGCCCCGCGTAACCCTCCGCCGACTGCCCCGTCACCCCCTCATAGCGTTCCGCCACCCGCCCCGTGATCAGCGGAAACCACACGAGCAGCAACAGCCCGGACAGCACGACCGGCACCCGCACATGGTTGATCCACTCCCGCCGCCGGCCGGCGCCCTTCACCAGCGCCCGGTCGGCCGCCCCGTACAGGGGCACCAGTACCAGGTCGTGGATCACCGCGACCCCCACGAACCACAGCGCGACCAGCAGCCAGTCGCCGTCGAGCAGCCGCACCCCCGCATACCCGCAGAGGACGAACGAACAGACCAGCACCACCAGCCGGAACGGGCTGCCGGGCGCGGGACGGGGAATCCCGCGGCGCGCCGGCACCCGGCCGGGCCTCCTCACAGCTCACCGAAGGTCAGCCGCGCGACCCACTTGGTGTTGAGCACACCGGGCGCCGCGGGGACGATGATCCGGGCCGGATGGCCGTGATCGGGGGTCAGCTCCTCGCCGTTGACGAACAGGGCGAGGAGCGAACGCGGGTCGCCCACCTGGTTGTCCCGCAGCGCCCCGCGCCGGAAGGCGCCGCGCCGTTGCAGCGACTCCACGAACACGTCCGCCGGCTCGTCATGCCCGACGAGCGCCGCGAGGTCCCGCAGCCGTACGCCCCGCCACGACTGGTCGGAGGTGGACCAGCCCTCCACGCAGGCGATGGGCAGCTCGGCGGTGTGCTGCGGCATGCCGAGCAGGTCCGCCCTGGCCAGCCGTACGGTGCCCAGCCGCCCGGTGACGGTCAGCCGCCAGGCCTCCTCCGTCGTCTCCTCCGCCCTGATCCCGGCGTACGCGGCCGTCTTGTTGACCTGGAAGCCCGCCGGTCCGCTGCCGGGCTCGGGGCCGCCGTGCGGGGTGAGGAAGGCGGTCTCGCGCAGCGGTCCGTCGAAGCTGCGCCCGGCGGAGCCGGCGAACAGGAGCAGTGATCCGCCGCCGACCAGACCGAGCGCCCCGCGCCGCGAGACGGTCGGCGGGTCGGGGTGAGGGGCGGCCAGTTCGTCCGCCCGCTCCTCGCCCCCCTCCCGCTCCTCCCGCTCCTCCCGCTCCTCGCGCCCTTCCCGCCCTTCCCGCCCTTCCCGCATCTCGCGCAGATTACGGAACGCCACCGGCGCCTTGAGCACCGTATGGGCGAGGAACGCGCCGAAGAACACCCACGCTCCGTAGAAGTGCAGCGGGTAGAACGAGCCCGGAAAGACGTAGTCGAGCTGGACGTTGAGAATGCCCGTGACGAACTGGAAGAGCGCCCCGCCGACGAGGAGCAGCAGTGAGATCCGCTCCAGGGCGTGGGTGAGCGAGCGGACCGGCGGCAGGGTGAACAGCCGGGGCACGACCGACCACAGCTTGGCCAGCAGCACCGGGACGAGTGTCAGGCCGAGCGTGACGTGGACGCCCTGGGTGAGCCGGTACAGCCACGGAGGGTCGGTGGGCCAGGAGAAGAGGTAGAAGCCGAGGAGCCCTTTGCCGGGTGTCTTGTCGTTGACCGGCGAGAGGTCCGGGTTGTAGGCGGCGTACGACAGCAGTCCCGTCACGAAGAGGATCGTGATGCCGCCGAGGAGAACCACCCCGAGGACCGAGGTGAACCGGGAGCCGCGCAGCGGGCTGCGCCAGAAGTCCGGCGAGGAGGGTCCGCGCGCGGGACGGGTGGGGAGGAGAGACCGATCCATGTGCCGACCGTAGATCCGCGCCACCCCCTGAACGGGTCCGGGAACGATGACGAAACGCTGACGTCCGACCCTGTCATCCGCTCGGCTCCGCTCCCGCGGCCTAGCGTGAAGACGTGAACCGCGATCTCCCCCGCACCACCACCTCCAGCACCTCCACCACCTCCCCCTCCCCCACCGCCTCCGCCTCCCCCGCCCCCTCCTCCGGCGGGCTGGTCCGTGATCTGACCGCTGTCGCCGCGGCCGCGCTGCTGGTCCTGGCGGCCGTCCTGATCGGCGCCCGGATCCAGGACCGGTACGGCACGCTGCGGGTGGCCGCGCCGCCACTGGTGGGCGACTGGATGCCGCACACCGGCCCGGGCACCCCGGCCGCACTGGCCGTCGCCGCCCTCGTCGTGGCCTACGGCCCCAGGCTGGCCGCCCGGCTGTCCTGGCGGTCCCTGCTGTGCGCGGCGTGGGGGGCGTCGCTGGCGTGGACCTGGTCGCTCGCCCTGGTGGACGGCTGGTCCCGGGGCGTCGCGGAGCGGCTGACCACCCGGCACGAGTATCTGCGGGTCATCGACCGATTCGGTGACATCCCCGCCGCGCTGCGGGACTTCGACACGCACATCCTGATCGGCACGCCGGACAACTGGCCCGCGCATGTCGCCGGGCATCCGCCGGGCGCCACCCTCACCTTCGTCCTGCTGGACCGGATCGGTCTGGGCGGTGGCGGATGGGCGGGCGCCTTCGTCATCACCGCCGGCACCACCGCGGTGGCCGCGATCCTGATCGCGGTGCGCCGGCTCGCCGACGAGTCGCTCGCCCGCCGGGCCGCGCCGTTCCTGGTCCTGGCGCCGGGGGCGGTCTGGGTGGGGACCTCCGCCGACGGCTACTTCACAGCCGTCACCGCCTGGGCCGTCGCCCTGCTCGCCCTCGCCGTGACGGGCCACCGTCCCGCCTGGACCGGCTTCGGTTCCGGACTGCTGTTCGGCCTGACGATGTACCTGTCGTACGGGCTCACCCTGTTCGCGGTCATCGGCGCGGCGGTGCTGCTGCTGGGCACCCGGCGGCTGCGGCCCCTGCCGTACGTGGCCGCCGGGTTCCTCGTCGTGCCGGCCGTGTTCACGGCCCTGGGATTCGACTGGTGGGACGCGTACCGGCTGCTGGTCACCCGCTACTACCAGGGGGCGGGCGGGGTACGCCCGTACGGGTACTGGGTCTGGGCGAATTTCGCCTGCACGGTGCTGGTGGTCGGCCCGGCGACGGTGGCGGGGCTGCGCCGGTGCGGCGGGGCGCTGACCGGGTTCCGGGCCCTGCTGCCGCGCGGGGCCGCACCTCCCGCGTCCCTGCTCCCCCGCGGGGCCGCGCCCCGGCTGGTCCTGCTCGTCCTCTCCGCGTTCCTGGCGCTGCTGGTCGCCGATCTGTCGGGGATGAGCAAGGCGGAGACGGAGCGCATCTGGCTGCCGTTCGCGTTCTGGCTGCTGCCCGCCTGCGCGCTCCTGCCCGGCCCGCGCGGCTGGCTCGCCGGGCAGGCCGTGCTCGCCCTGCTCCTCAACCACCTGCTGCTGACCGGCTGGTGAGGGGAGGAGCAGGGACGGGACGGATCAGCCCTGGGTGGCGGGCCGCATCCTCAGCGAGACGCTGTTGATGCAGTACCGCTGGTCCGTGGGCGTGGGATAGCCCTCGCCCTTGAAGACGTGCCCGAGGTGGGAACCGCAGCGGGCGCAGCGGACCTCGGTGCGCACCATGCCGTGCGAGCGGTCCTCGATCAGCTCCACGGCGTCGGTGTCCCTCGGGTCGTAGAAGGACGGCCAGCCGCAGTGCGACTCGAACTTGGTGTCCGAGGTGAACAGCTCCGCGCCGCAGGCGCGGCAGGAGTAGACGCCCTCGTCCTTGGTGTCGGTGTACTCACCGGTGAAGGCGGGTTCCGTGGCCGCCTCGCGCAGCACGGCGTACTCGGACGGCGACAGTTCCGCGCGCCACTGCTCGTCCGGCTTCTCGACGTCGTACGGCATGAGAGATCAGCCCCTTACTTCGACAGACGGTCCAGGATGCGGGGGCCGAGGTCGGTGACGTCGCCCGCTCCCATGGTGAGAACGAGATCACCGGCCTTCGCCATTCCCGCGACCACCTCGGGGATCTCCGTCGTGTCGTGGGCGGCCGTCACCTCCGCGCCGGCCGCGCGGGCCGCCTCGATGATCAGCTCGCTGGTGACGCCCGGGATCGGGTCCTCACGGGCCGGGTAGATGTCGAGCACCACCGAGGCGTCGGCCAGCGACAGGGACCGGCCCATCTCCTTGCCCAGCTCCCGGGTGCGGGAGAACAGGTGCGGCTGGAAGACGACGAGGATGCGGGCGTCGCCGGCGGCGGCGCGCATGGCCTCCAGGTCGGCGGTCATCTCGGTCGGGTGGTGCGCGTAGGAGTCGATGACCTGCACGCCCGCGGCCTCGCCCTTGAGCTGCAGGCGCCGCTTCACCCCGGTGTAGGCGGCCAGCGCGGGGGCCAGCTCGGCGGCCGGGATGCCGAGCGCGGCTCCGGCGGCGAGCGCGGCCACGGCGTTGTGCGCGTAGTGCCGGCCGGGGACCGACACGGTGAAGGTCAGCCGGGCGCCGTCCAGCTCGACGGTCACCTCGCTCTTCAGCCCCTGCGCCTGGACCGACAGCACCCGCACGTCGGCGTCCTGCGCCTCGCCGTACGTCACGGTCCGCACCGAGCCGTCCAGCCGGCGGGTCAGCTCCCGGGCGCCCTCGTGGTCCGCGGAGATCACCAGCGTGCCGCCGGGCACGATCCGGCCGACGAAGGTCTCGAAGGACTCGTGGATCTGCTCCATCGAGGCGTAGTTGGCGTGGTGGTCCAGCTCCACGTTGAGGATGATCGCGACCTCGGGCGCGTACTTGTGGAAGCTGCGGTCCGATTCGTCCGCCTCGGCGACGAAGATCTCGCCCTCGCCGTGCAGCGCGTTGGAGCCGGGGGCGTCCAGGTCGCCGCCGATCGCGTACGACGGCTCCCGGCCCAGTGCGGTGAGGGAGACGGCCAGCATGGAGGTGGTGGTGGTCTTGCCGTGGGTGCCGGCCACCGCGATCGGCCGCAGGCCGTGCATCAGGGCGGCGAGGGCGTCGGAGCGGTGCACCACCGGGATGCCCAGCTCGGCCGCGCGGAGCAGTTCGGGGTTGTCCTCGCGGATCGCGGAGGAGACGACCACACAGCTCGCGTCGTCGGCCAGGTGCCCGGCGGCGTGGCCGATGTGCACGGTGGCGCCGTACGCGCGCAGGGCGTCGGCGGTCGGGGAGTCCTTGGCGTCGCTGCCGGCGACCTTGGCGCCGCGCTGCGCGAGGATCTTGGCGATGCCCGACATCCCGGCGCCGCCGATGCCGATGAAGTGCGGTCGGTCCATGGCGGTGGGAAGGCCGGGTGCCATGCGTGTTCTCCCAGTGGTGCGACGAGCGGGACGGCGGTCTTCGCGCCCTCGCGCCGGAGCGGGGAGAGCGCCGCCCCAGCCTATGCCTTGCTGTGGGAGAAGAGTTTCAGCACCGGCACCCCGACCTTGTGGCGGGCCCGGGAGGCCCAGTCGCGGTGGAAGAACTCCTCCACGTAGTGCGGGTCGGTCAGCACGATCACCTCGTCCGCCCCGACCTCCTCCACCATGGCCTTCAGCGCGTCCAGCGGGTGGTCCTCGATGAGCCTGCCGTCCGCCGTGTCGCCGGTGGTGCGCAGGGCCTGCAGCGACACCTCCAGGGCCCGCTCCCCCACGCTCTTGGCCTCCTCGCCCTCGGGGGTCTCGTGCTCGCGGACGGCCTCGTCGATCTCGCCGAGCGCGACGTCGTCGATGGCTCTCAGCAGCCGGTCGGCCTGTTCTCCGCGCGGCTGGAGCAGCACGTGGAAGGAGACCGGCTCCTCGCCGTGCAAGGTGGTGACGAACTCCACGTCGGCGGACGTCAGGGCCTTCTCGATCATCAGTACGCTTGTGAACACCAGGCGCCCCTTCTCTAGGAGGGCACGCGGGCCCTCTCCGCTCCGTGGGCCGAGCCGGGCCCGCGGAAACCATCCTGCCCCGTGTGCCCACGGGTACGACCGGATTCGCTCCCGCCTGTCGCCGCTTCGGACGGACGGACCGGTTCCACCGGCCGCCCGACCGGTGGTCGCCGGACCGGTGGTCGCCGGGCGGACGTGTTCCGTCCCTCCGGCCGGCCGCGGGACGCCGGGTGACGCCGGGTGACGTCTCTCCCGGCTGGCGGATGGCACCCGCCCCGGGAACGCCGGGTCACGCCCGCTGGTACCGCGTGAACAGGAATCCGTCTTCTTCCAACATCGACTTCAGCGCGAAACGCAGCGGAAGTGTCACTGAGGGGCCCCCGGCGATGCGCTGAGCATCACCCGCGGTGAGCATCGGCGCGACGGTCAGACAGAGTTCGTCCAGCACTCCGGCCGCCGCCACCTGGCCCAGCAGCCGCGGCCCGCCCTCGGTCAGCAGCCGGGTGTGTCCGAGCTCCGCGAGCGCCCGTACCGCCCGCGCGGGGTCCACCGCGGCCCCCTCCCCGGCGACGACCACCCGGGCGCCCGCCTTCTCGGCGGCGGCGACACGGTCCGGGGCGGCCCCGGCACCGGTCAGGATGAGCGTCGGCAGCAGGGGGGAGGTGAACAGCGGCAGCGAGAAGTCCAGGTCCAGGCTCGCCGTCACCACCGCGATCGCGGCCGCCGGACCCTGTCCGGCCGCTTCCCGGTCCGCGGCGAACCCGTCCCGCGCGCGTGCCGGCCGGTAGCCCTCCTGCCGTACGGTCTCCGCGCCGACGACCACGACGTCCGCGAGGGCCCGCAGCACGCCGAAGATCCGCATGTCGGCCGGGCAGGAGATGGGCTGCGAGCGGCCCTCGTGCTGGGCCGCGCCGTCGAGGGTGGACACCATGTTGCCCCGCAGCCACGGCTCCCGGCCGCCGCCCGGCCCCGGCGCGGGATAGGCGTACGCGGCGGCCAGCTCGGCCAGACTCCACTCACGGCCGTCCACCCCGCCAGGAGCTGCTGTTTCGTCGGTCACGTCGGTCACGGGGAACAGGCGTCGCATGCCGTTCAGTGTTCCACGGCACGTAGCATGGTGGACCGTGTCGTCCTCCTCCCCCGCCTCCCGTCCCGGTCCGATAGCCGACGTGGCTCCGCTGTCCCTGTGCGCCCGCGAGCCGCGTGTCCCCGCGGACCGGCTCGTCGCCGAGATGGTGCCGCCGCCGCGGTTCGACTCGGTCCGCTTCGGCACCTACCTCCCCGACCCGGACCAGCCGAGCCAGACCGAGGCCGTCCGCGTGCTGGAGGGCTTCGCCGCGGGCCTCGACGGGGCGGCGGCCGGCGGCTCGGGCCGGCGCCGGCTGTTCGGCTTCGGCAAGGCGCCGAAGAAGGCCCCGGCCGGCCCGCGCGGTGTCTACCTGGACGGCGGCTACGGCGTCGGCAAGACCCACCTGCTGGCCTCCCTGTGGCACGCCACGCCGGCGGAGCCCTCGCTCAAGGCGTTCGGCACCTTCGTGGAGCTGACCCATCTGGTCGGCGCGCTCGGCTTCCAGCAGACGGTCGCGACCCTCTCCGGGCACCGGCTGCTCTGCATCGACGAGTTCGAACTGGACGACCCGGGCGACACGGTGCTCGTCTCCAGCCTGCTGGGCAAGCTCGTCGAGGCGGGGGTCGCACTCGCCGCCACCTCGAACACCCTGCCGGGCAAGCTCGGTGAGGGCCGGTTCGCGGCCGCCGACTTCCTGCGCGAGATCCAGGGCCTGTCGGCCCACTTCCGGGCCCTGCGCATCGACGGCGAGGACTACCGCCACCGCGGCCTGCCCGAGGCGCCGGCGCCGTACTCCGACGAAGTGGTGACGCGGACCGCGCACGCCACCGGGGGTGCCTCGCTCGACGCCTTCCCCGACCTGCTGGACCACCTGGCGAAGGTCCACCCCAGCCGCTACGGCGCCCTCACCGACGGGCTCAGCGCGGTGTGCCTCACCGGGGTGCGGCCGGTTCCCGACCAGTCGACGGCGCTCCGGCTCGTCGTCCTCGCGGACCGGCTCTACGACCGCGAGGTCCCCGTACTCGCCTCGGGACTGCCGTTCGACCAGCTGTTCAGCGAGGACATGCTGAACGGCGGTTACCGCAAGAAATACTTCCGGGCGATCTCGCGGCTCACCGCGCTGGCCCGCGACGCGAAACGGCTCGCCGACACTCCGTAATACGGATGTGCGACTTCCGATCGAATCGCCGTTGATCAAGGGCGCGTTCGCGCCAACACACCCTTTCTTTTCAGGCGCCGTCCGCCACGCGGCACCGAGTTGTCCCCGCGGGCGACTTTGCTCGGTTAACGTACTTCTTGACCAATCGTTGACCAAGCATTGGCGTGCCGGAGAGGCGTGAACCGCTGTGACGTGGACGCATGTTCCGAGGTCGGGCGGGCGTGGCCGCACCCAGGGCCGTTGTCGTCGCTTTACCTTCGGCGCGCTTTCCGTATCTCCTCGCGCCTTTCGCCGACGCATATACGGATGGTGAATCACGGGCCACGGGTCAGGGTTATTCCGGCCGGGCGCGCCACGAGCGTTTCCCGCCCCCGCCGCCCTTTCCCTTCCCCACCCCGGGGCTCCGCCCCGGACCCCGCTCCTCGAACGCCGGAGGGGCTTGACGCAACGCCCCTCCGCCTCCACGCGTGCCAGGAGGAATCGCAAGATGCAGCCCCTCATCGACAACGCCCGCACCTTCGGACGGCGCCCCGCGGAATTCGCCCGCCTAGCCGAGGGCCAGTCCCCCGACGTCCTCTTCATCACCTGCTCCGACTCCCGGGTCGTCCCGGCCCTGATCACGGGCGCCCGGCCCGGCGAGCTCTTCGAGCTGCGCACCGCGGGCAACATCGTCCCGCCGTACGCACCGGGGCACCCCTCCGCCGAGGCGGCCACCGTCGAGTACGCCGTGGAGGTGCTGGGCGTCACCGACGTCGTGGTGTGCGGCCACTCCCACTGCGGGGCCATCGGCGCCCTGGTCCGGGGCGACGACCTCGACGCCGTACCGGCCGTGCGCGACTGGCTGGCACACGCCGCCGGCGCTCCCGCACCGGCCGATCCGGCGGACCCGGCCTGCGCGGAGGCGGTACAGCAGCACGTCCTGGCCCAGCTGCTGCGCCTGCGCTCCTACCCGTGCGTCCAGCAGCGGCTCGCCTCCGGCCGGCTCCGGCTGCGCGGCTGGTACTACGAGGTGCACACCGGCGCCGTACGCGAACACCGCGCCGGCAGCGACGCCTTCGAGGCACTGTGAGCAGGTCCGTCCCGCGGTTTCCCCACCTCCGGCAGGACGTCACCGCCTCGCTCGTCGTGTTCCTCGTCGCCCTCCCGCTGTGTGTGGGCGTCGCCGTCGCCTCCGGTGTACCGGCCGAACTCGGCCTGGTCACCGGCATCGTCGGCGGTCTGGTCACCGGACTGCTGCCGGGCAGCAGTCTCCAGGTCTCCGGTCCGGCCGCCGGGCTGACCGTGCTGGTCTACGAGGCGGTCGGCACCTACGGGCTGCCCGCGCTCGGCGTGATCGTGCTCGCGGCCGGAGTGCTCCAGCTCGTCATGGGAGCACTCCGGCTCGGCCGCTGGTTCCGCGCGATATCGCTCTCGGTGATCGAGGGCATGCTGGCCGGAATCGGGCTGGTCCTGATCGCGGGTCAGTTGTACGCGGCGGCCGGGCTGGAGGCGCCCGCGACCGGCGTCGGCAAGATCCTCGGGCTGCCCGGAGCCGCGGTGGACGCGCTGAGCAGCACCGGGGCGCTCGCCTCGCTCGCGGTCGGCACGGGCACCGTGGTGGTGATGGTGCTCTGGCACCGTGTGCCGGGCCCGGCCGGGGCCGTGCCGGGCGCCCTCACGGCGGTCCTGCTGGCGACGTCCGTCACCCTCGCGTTCGGCGTGCCCGTCGCGACGGTCGAGGTGCGGGGCCTGTTCGACGCCGTCCAGCCGCCCGGCGCGGACGCCTTCGGCTCGGTGGCGGGCATCGGTGTCCTCGGCACCGTCGTCGCCTTCACCCTGATCGCCTCCGCCGAGAGCCTGTTCAGCGCGGCCGCGGTCGACCGGCTGCACACCGGTCCGCGCACCCGGTACAACCGGGAACTGATGGCCCAGGGTGCCGGCAACACGGTCTGCGGCATCCTCGGCGCGCTGCCGATGACGGCGGTCATCGTGCGCAGCTCGGCCAATGTCCGGGCGGGCGCCAGGACCAAGGCGTCCCGGGTGCTGCACGGCGTCTGGCTCCTGCTGTTCGCCGCGCTGCTGCCGTCCGCCCTCGCCCTGATCCCGCTGCCCGCGCTGGCGGGCATCCTGGTCCACGCCGGCTGGAAGCTGATCCCGCTGCGCGGCCTGGCCACGCTGTGGCGCGGGCACCGCGGCGAGGCACTGATCCTGGTGGTCACGGCGGTCTCGATCGTCGTGGTGAACATGTTCGAGGGCGTGCTGATCGGCCTGGCCCTGTCGGTGGCCAAGACCGCCTGGGAGGCTTCGCAGGTCAGACTCGAGGTCATGGACAAGGGAGCCGGGCCCCTGCGGGTGCACCTCTCCGGCAACGCCACGTTCCTTCGCCTGCCGAAGATCCTCGACACCCTGGAGTCCCTCCCCCAGGACCGCCCCCTGGAACTGGACCTCACCGGTCTCCACCACCTCGACCACGCCTGCCACACGGCCCTGGAGCACTGGGCGGAACGCCACAGCACCCCGGAGACACCCCCGGTGAAACTCACCCCCTGAGGGCGCCCCAGGGGCGCGGGGAACTGCGCGAACGGGGGTCCGGGGGCAGGGCCCCGGGGACGGGAAAGGGGCGGCGGGGGCGGAAACCGCTACCGCCCCCCCCCCCCCCCCCCCCCCCCCCCGGGGGTGTCCGCGGGACGGGCGGTGTCAGCCCTTCCGGTGCCCGTGGTGGTGCTTGTGGTGCTTCTTGCAGTCGTCCTCCCGTGCCGCCGCCTCCCGCAGGGTGTCCCGCAGGGCGTAGAAGGCGGGCTTGCGCTCGTACTCGTCGGTCATGACGTTCGCGAAGCCCTCGCCCTCGAAGAACACCGGCACCCATGAGTACTTGTCGGTGAACCCCCAGATGGTGAACGAGTTGCAGCCGTCGACGGCCAGGCACGCCTCGAGCGTCCGCTGGTAGTAGTCGGCCTGCTTCCTCTGCTGCTCCTCGGTCGGCTCGCCGCTCTCCGGCAGGTCCATGCGGACGTCCAGCTCGGTGACGGCCGTCTCCAGGCCGAGCGCGTCGAAGCGGTGCAGGTTGTCCTTCAGATCGCCCGGGAAGCCGTAGCGCGTGCTGAGATGCCCCTGTACGGAGAAGCCGTCGACGGGCACGCCCTGCTCGAGCAGGTCCTGGACGAGGGTGTAGTAGGCGTCGCTCTTCGCGTTGAGTCCCTCGACGTTGTAGTCGTTGAAGAAGAGCTTCGCCCTGGGGTCGGCCTTGTGGGCCCACCGGAAGGCGTCGGCGATGATGCCCGGTCCCAGTTCACGGATCCAGATGTTGTCCTGGGTCCGCAGATTCCCCTGGTCGTCGAAGATCTCGTTGGCGACGTCCCACTGCTGGATCCGGCCGGCGTAGCGGCCGACGACGGTGGTGATGTGGTCGCGCAGGATGGCGCGCAGCTCCGTCCTGGAGAAGTCGCCCTCCTCCAGCCACGCCGGGTTCTGGCTGTGCCACAGGAGGGTGTGGCCACGCACGACCTGCTTGTTGCGCTGGGCGAACCGGGCGATGGCGTCGGCCTGGCCGAAGTCGTAGCGGTCGCGCTCGGGATGGATGTACTCCCACTTCATCTGGTTCTCGGCGGAGACCGAGCTGAACTGGCGCGCCAGGACCTTCCGGTACTCCTTGTCATGGGTGAAGGGGTCCGGGTAGTCCTGCTCCAGGTGGTGGCCGCCGCCCGCGACGGCGGTGCCCACGAAGAAGTCCCTGGGAGCGGCCTCACGCAGCCGGTCGAACGTGGCGTGGGAGTGCGGGGCGGCCTTCCGGCCGGCCGACGGGTCGGCGGCCGCGGAACCCGCCATCAGCGGCAGGGCGAGGGCGGCGGTGGCGACGGCCACGGTGGCGAAACGAATGGATCTCATGCGGGGAGTCTCATTCCCATCGTCGTTCTCGAATGTTTCGAAGTAGCATTCGAAACATTAGGGATGGGCGGACGCTATGGGCCGGCGGAGTGGCGCGTCAATACCCGTGCGCGCACGGGTCTCTGAGGGGATGTCCCCGACCGGCACGCCTCACCCCCGGCGCGGGACCGGGGGTGAGTGGATGAGCGCAGGTGCGGCCGCATCGGCGATCGCGATCGGCGCGGCGGAGCGGTCGAGCGGGGGCCCGCGCGATGTTTCAGAGCGACGGGCGGATCAGTTCGTCCGTGACCCACCGCGCGATGCCGTCGGGATACGGCACCGGCAGCCCGAGGACGACATGCCGGAATCCGGCATCGAGGGCTTCGCCGATCGCCTCCCGCGTGGCGCCGGGCCGGCCGGTGTCGACGGGCAGGTGGATCGAGCGGACGATGGAGGCGGGGTCGCGGCCGATGTCCTCGCAGTAGCTGTCCAGCAGGGCGCCGCGGCGCGCCACGTCGGCCATGTCACCGCCGGGGACGTTCCACAGATCCGCGTGCTCGGCCACCACCCGCAGCGTGGCGGAGGAACGTCCGCCGATGAGGATCGGCGGGTGCGGGCGCTGCACGGGCCCGGGGCTGCCGAACGCCCCGGTGAGGTGGTGGTGACGGCCGTGGAAGTCGAAGGGTTCCTTCTCCGTCCACAGCCGCCGGATCACCGTGCAGGCTTCGGCGAGGCTCTCCACCGCCTGCGCCGGAGGATGGAAGGGCAGGCCGTGCGCCGGGTACTCGCGCCACGCCTCGGGCGGGCTGGGGCGGGAGCCGACACCGATGCCGAAGTCGAGCCGCCCGCCGGAGACGATGTCGACGGTCGTGGCGATCTTGGCGAGCAGCGCGGGCGGCCGGAACCGGTTGCTGGTCACCATCACGCCGAGCCGCAGGCGCCGTGTCTGCGCCGCGAGGGCGGAGAGCAGCGTCCAGCCCTCGAACGTCGGCCCGTTCGGGTCGCCGAAGATGGGCATGAGGTGATCGAACAGCCAGGCGTGCTCGATCTCCGGTATCGCGTCGGCCTCGCGCCATACGCGCAGGACGTCGTCGTAGCCCACCTGGGCGGGGGCGGTCATGATCCCGAAACGGGGTCGGAGTGCGGGTGACATGGGCTGCCGTGCCTCCGGACGGTCAGCGGCGACGACGCAGTGACGCGTCGAGCAGCGCGGGCGGCGTGTCGAACTTCTCGTGCGCGGCCAGGTCGACACCGGGAGCGACGATGCCGTCGATCGCGTCGAGCACATCGGCGGAGAGCACGGTGTCGGCGGCGGCGAGCTGCGACGTGAGGTGTTCCGTCGTACGGGGGCCGATGAGTGCGCTGGTCACGCCGGGGTGCGCGGTGACGAAGCCGAGGGCCAGCTGGATCATGGTCAGTCCGGCCTCGTCCGCGACCGCGGCCAGCCGCTCGACGGCGTCGAGCCGGGCCCTGTTGGCGGACTGCGCGAGGTCGAAGCGGTCCGGCATGAACGTCGAGCGGTGTGTCGTGACGTCCTGACCCCTGCGGACCGCGCCCGACAGCCATCCCGACGCCAGCGGACTCCACACCAGCACGCCGAGCCCGTATTCCTCGCTCACCGGCAGGACGTCGGCCTCGATACCGCGCTGCAGGATCGAGTAGCTGGGCTGCTCGGTGACGTACCGGCCGAGCCGCAGGTCACGGGCGGCCCACTGGGCCTGCACGATGCGGTGGGCGGGGAAGGTGGAGGAGCCGAAGTAGCGGATCTTGCCCGCGCGCTGGAGATCGGTCAGCGCCGACAGGGTCTCCTCGTCGCCGGTGGTCGGGTCCCAGCGGTGCATCTGGTAGAGGTCCACGTGGTCCACGCCGAGGCGGCGCAGGCTGTCGTCCAGCGCGGTGACCAGCCAGCGGCGCGAGCCGCCCTTGTGGTTGCGCTCCTCCCCCATCGGCATGGTCGCCTTCGTGGCCAGCACGATGTCGTCGCGGCGGCCGGCGATGGCCTTGCCGACCATCTCCTCGGACTCCCCGCCGCTGTACATGTCGGCGGTGTCGATGAGGTTGATCCCGGCCTCCAGGGCCGTGTCGACGAGGGCCGTGGCCTCGTCCTGGGTGGTGCGTCCGATCGCACCGAAGTTCATCGCGCCGAGCGCGAGAGCACTGACCTGTACGCCGGTCCGGCCCAGGGTGCGGTACTGCATGTCCGTATCTCCTCATGACAGACTGAACCCGAAACGGAACACCGTTCCGGTACCCCTGGAACGATACGGAACACTGTTCCGTTTTGGCAAGCACGGGCGACCACGGTCGCGCTCGGGCGTGCGTGAGAGCATGCGGGAGCATGCGAGAGGCGGAAGGAACGACGCGGTGAACCGAAGCGACCAGGGCAACGACGCGGACGGCGGGCCCGCGGCCCCGTCACGGCGCAAGGACGCCCGGCGCAACAAGGAGACGCTGCTCGATGCGGCCACGGCGGTCTTCGTCACCTCCGGCGTGGACGCCCCGGTGCGCGACATCGCCTCCCGGGCCGGCGTCGGCCTCGGCACCCTCTACCGGCACTTCCCGACCCGGGCGGACCTGATCATCGGCGTGTACCGCCACCAGGTCGAGGCCTGCGCCGAGGCCGGTCCGGCCCTGCTGGCCACCGCCGCCACCCCGCACACCGCCCTGCGGCAGTGGATCGACCTCTTCGTCGACTTCCTGGTCACCAAGCACGGCCTCGCCGCCGTCCTCCGCTCCGACCAGGCCGGCTTCGGGGCCCTGCACGACTACTTCCTCGACCGCCTGCTGCCCGTCTGCGCCGAGCTGCTCGACGCCGCGGTCACCGCCGGTGAGATCCGCGCCGACATCGACGCCCTCACCCTCATGCGCGGAGTCGGCAACCTCTGCATCGGCGCGGAGAGCGACCCCGACTACGACGCACGCCGGCTGGCCGGCATCCTCGTCGACGGCCTGCGCCGGCCGGGCCGAGAGGACCGGACGTAGGTCCGTACCAACCTTTTGCCCCACCCCGGTCACGCCGCAAGCCCCCCTCTTGGAGTGGGAGTTGCGGCATCTCAAGACGATCCGGGCGATCGCGGACGCGGGCAGCCTCACCCGGGCGGCCACCGACCCGGGACTCGCCCAGCCCGCGCTGAGCGCACAGCTCATGCGGATCGAACGCGCCTTGATCGGCGCTCTGTTCGAGCGCGGCCGGCACGGGGTGCGGGCCACCGCGCGGGGCGAGCTGGTGCTGGAGCACAGCCGGATCGTGATGCCCGCGGCGACCGAACTCCAGCAGGAGGCGGCCCGGTCCGCCCGGACCTCCCGCGCGACGGCCCGTTTCCGGCTGGGCGGCCCCGTCTACCGCTGTCTCCGGGGCCACCGGGCCCAGTCCGGCCGGCAGTCGTCGAACGTCCCGGCCCTGTGGCAGCGCGCCTGATCCACGCCTGACCATCCCGGCGGGGGCCGGCACGGCCTCGGGCACGCCGGTCCGGCGCGCCCGGGGCCTGCACCGTTATCAGTGCCTGTCCGTCTTCCAGTCCTGGGCCAGGAGTCCGAGCAGTACCTCGTCCATGAACTCGCCCATCACCCAGGCCGAGGAGCGCAGCACGCCCTCGCGGACGAAGCCATTGCGCTCGGCGGAGCGCAGCATCGCGGCGTTGTCCGACAGGGTCTCGATTCCCAGCCGGTGCAGGCCCCGTACGACGAAGCCGTAGTGGCACAGGACCGCGACCACGTCGGTGCCGTAGCCCTTGCCTCGGGCGGCCGGCAACAGCCCCAGCCCGATGTGGGCGGACCGGTTGTGATGGTCGATGCCCCACAGCGTCGCGGTGCCGACCAGCGTGCCGCCGGCCAGCTCCACCACGGAGAACGGGACGTGTCCCTGCTCCGTGTCGTCCACCACGAGCCGCGGATCCTTCGAGCCGGGCGTGACCGGCCGCCAGGGACCGCCCTCGGCCCGCGAGGCGTTGACCACGTCGTCGTACAGCTCGGCCCGCAGGACCGGAATATCGTCCTCGTGCCGGGCCCTCAGCCCGACCTTGTCGCCTCTCAGCATGCAAGCTTCCTATCCGACCGGCCCGGCCCCCCGCAAAGCATTTGGGGCCCGGATCTCAGTGGACGCAGAGGCAGAACGGATGGCCGGCCGGGTCCGCGTAGACCCGCCAGTTGGCCCCCGGGCGGATCTGGTCCGTCCGCTCCAGCACGGTCGCACCGAGGGCGAGCGCCCGCTCCTCCTCCGCGTCGAGGTCGTCGACGTCGAAGTCCAGGTGGAGCTGCTGCGGACGTTCCTGGTCGGGCCATGCGGGCGGCCGGTAGCCGTCCGCACGCTGAAACGCCAGCGGAGTCCCTTCAAAACCGTGCACCTCGACCCACTGGGGCTCCTCCGGGTCCGCGACCACCCGGCCGCCGAGCAGTCCCGCATAGAACTCGGCGAGCCGCACCGGATCAGCACAGTCCAGCGCGACGGCCTGCAGCTTTCGGATCACTTCCGACCACCCTCCGTTCCACCACCAGGGGCACGACCCCCCGTACGGAGGGGCCCTACCCGTCACCACACCGGGCATGCCCGGAGGCAGGAGCTACCGGGTCAGGTCAGCACGCTCACCTGTTGCTCCCGATGACCTGGCTACCCGTCCCTGTGAGCACCCGCCCCGACGGCGACGCCTCCGGCGTCGCACCGCCCGGTGACCGGACTCAGTCCGCCCTGCTCTCGAAGACCTCGGCTGCCGACGCCGCCGTGACGGCCCGGGTGAACCAGACGTTCAGTGTGTCGATGTCCCAGCAGCCTGCGATGCGTTCCCGGTCCTCATCGGAAACCGGGACGCAGGAGGCTGCCAGGTACGTGGCGTATCCCTCCGCCCTGAGCTGCAGCGCAGTCTGCGACGGGAAGAGGGAGAGGTCCGTCAGTCCGCGGTCCCCGTCTCATCGGCCGGCGCGAACACCTCGGCCGCCGACCTCGCCGTGAGAGCCCTCTTCAGCCACACGTCCAAGACCTCGGGGTCACCACAGCCGGCGATGCGCTCCCGGTCCTCTTCGCCGAGCTCGACACCCCGGTGCCCCAGAAGGACCAGAACAGCCTCAGCCCGGCCCTTCACCTGACCCTTCGCCTCGCCCTCGGCACGGAGCTGCTGGGCGGTCTGTGACTGGAAGAAGGAGAGGTCGACGGCCATGAGATGCCTCCAGAGATCCGCGGCCTGCGTCGTGCCCAGGCCTTGTTCCATGAGTGTCCATGCGCAGCAGCGTGTCCACCCGCCGCTCCAGCGGCCGGGTCTCCGTGAGGTCGGTGGAGAGTTCCGAGGCGGACACGGGTGGGGGGAAGGCGACGCCCAGATTCCTGGCGACGCGCGAGAAGAGGCCCGGTTCCTGCTGGAAGATCCGGTGCAGGGCCTCATGGGATGAGCTGACCATGAGGCGAAGCTATGGACGGAATGACATGTGCCGCACGCATATGGCCCACCATTCCCGCGATCGAGTGACCGATCGACAGCGGAATTGACGCCCGCGCAGCGAAAGGGCCCGTACGACCGAAGTCGTACGGGCCCTCTCAGGTGCTCGCAAGCAGGAGCTACCAGGTCAGATCAGCAAGCTCACTTGTTGATCTTGGTGACCTGGCCGGCGCCCACGGTCCGGCCACCCTCACGGATGGCGAACTTCAGGCCCTCCTCCATGGCGACGGGCTGGATGAGCTCCACCTTCATCTCGGTGTTGTCACCCGGCATGACCATCTCGGTGCCCTCGGGGAGGGTCACCACGCCGGTCACGTCCGTCGTACGGAAGTAGAACTGCGGGCGGTAGTTGTTGAAGAAGGGGGTGTGACGGCCACCCTCGTCCTTCGACAGGATGTAGGCCTGGGCCTCGAACTCGGTGTGCGGGGTGACCGAGCCCGGCTTGATGATGACCTGGCCGCGCTCGACGTCCTCGCGCTTGATGCCACGGAGGAGCAGACCGACGTTCTCACCGGCCTGGCCCTCGTCGAGGAGCTTCCGGAACATCTCGATGCCGGTGACCGTGGTGGTGGTCTTCTCCTGCTTGATACCCACGATGTCAACGGTCTCGTTGACCTTGAGGATACCGCGCTCGATACGACCGGTGACGACGGTGCCACGACCGGTGATCGTGAAGACGTCCTCGATCGGCATCAGGAACGGCTTGTCGACGTCACGCTCGGGCTGCGGGATGTTCTCGTCCACGGCCTTCATCAGCTCGAGGACGGAGTTGCCCCACTCCTTGTCGCCCTCGAGGGCCTTGAGCGCCGAGACCTTGACGACCGGCAGGTCGTCGCCCGGGAACTCGTACTCGGAGAGCAGCTCGCGGACCTCGAGCTCGACGAGCTCCAGGATCTCCTCGTCGTCCACCATGTCGGCCTTGTTCAGGGCGACGACGATGTACGGAACGCCGACCTGGCGGGCCAGGAGCACGTGCTCCTTGGTCTGCGGCATCGGGCCGTCGGTGGCGGCGACCACGAGGATGGCGCCGTCCATCTGCGCCGCACCCGTGATCATGTTCTTGATGTAGTCCGCGTGACCGGGGCAGTCGACGTGGGCGTAGTGACGCTGCTCGGTCTGGTACTCGACGTGCGAGATCGAGATCGTGATACCGCGCTGGCGCTCTTCGGGAGCCTTGTCGATCTGGTCGAAGGCCGAGGCCTCGTTCAGGTCCGGGTACGCGTCGTGCAGCACCTTGGTAATGGCGGCCGTGAGGGTCGTCTTACCGTGGTCGATGTGACCGATGGTGCCGATGTTGACGTGCGGCTTAGTCCGCTCGAACTTCGCCTTCGCCACTGGGGTCCTCCTGTGGAGTGGTTCTGTACGCCTTACTTGAACGGCGCCAGGGATCTTTGCTGGGAAACCCGGGCCCGGGGCATTCCGCCAGGGTGGCGGCGGAATGCCCGCTTGCAGGCTCCGGGGTCAAGCCTAAAGCGTGGATACGGAGTCCGTTGAACGGAGCCCCTTACTCGCCCTTGGCCTTCGCGATGATCTCCTCGGCGACGTTCCGCGGAACCTCGGCGTAGGAGTCGAACTGCATGGAGTAGCTGGCACGGCCGGACGTCTTGCTGCGCAGGTCGCCGACGTAGCCGAACATCTCCGAGAGGGGCACGAGGCCCTTCACGACGCGGGCACCCGCCCGCTCCTCCATGGCCTGGATCTGGCCACGGCGGGAGTTGATGTCGCCGATGACCTCACCCATGTAGTCCTCGGGCGTGGTGACCTCGACGGCCATCATCGGCTCCAGGAGCACGGGCGAAGCCTTGCGCGCGGCCTCCTTGAAGGCCTGCGATCCGGCGATCTTGAAGGCGAGCTCGGAGGAGTCGACCTCGTGGTAGCCACCGTCGATGAGCGTGACGCGGACGCCCGTCATCTCGTAGCCGGCCAGGATGCCGAACTGCATGGCCTCCTGCGCACCGGCGTCCACCGAAGGAATGTACTCCTTCGGGATGCGGCCACCGGTCACCTTGTTCACGAACTCGTAGGAGGCGTCGCCGCCCTCGATCGGCTCGATCGCGATCTGCACCTTGGCGAACTGACCGGTACCACCGGTCTGCTTCTTGTGGGTGTAGTCCACGCGCTCGACGGTCTTGCGAATCGTCTCACGGTAGGCGACCTGCGGCTTACCGACGTTGGCCTCGACCTTGAACTCACGGCGCATACGGTCGACCAGCACCTCGAGGTGCAGCTCGCCCATACCACCGATGATGGTCTGGCCCGTCTCCTCGTCCGAGTGAACCTGGAAGGACGGGTCCTCCTCGGCCAGGCGCTGGATCGCGACGCCCAGCTTCTCCTGGTCACCCTTCGACTTGGGCTCGATGGCGACCTGGATGACCGGCGCCGGGAAGTCCATGGACTCCAGGATGACCGGGCTCTTGTCGTCGGACAGCGTCTCACCGGTGGTGGTCTGCTTCAGGCCCATGACGGCGACGATGTCGCCGGCGCCCACCGACTCGATCTCCTCACGCTTGTTGGCGTGCATGCGGTAGATCTTGCCGATGCGCTCCTTCTTGCCCTTCACGGAGTTCAGCACCGCGGTGCCGGACTGCAGGCGGCCCGAGTAGACCCGGACGAAGGTGAGCTTGCCGAGGTGCGGGTCGCTCATGATCTTGAAGGCGAGCGCGGCGAGCGGCTCGTCCTCCGACGGCTTGCGCTTGACGACGACCTCGGGGTCCTTGACGTCGTGGCCCTCGATGGCCTCCACGTCGAGCGGGGTCGGCAGGTAGCGCACGACCGCGTCGAGCAGGGGCTGAACGCCCTTGTTCTTGAACGCGGTGCCGCAGAACACCGGGGTGACGGTGGTCTCCTCGGACTTGCCGGAGGCGATGGTGATGCGACGGACCGCGGCGTACAGCTGCTCCGTGGTGGGCTCCTGGCCCTCCAGGTACAGCTCCATGATCTCTTCGTCGTTCTCGGCGACAGCCTCGAGCAGCTTGCCGCGCCATTCCTCGGCGGCCTCGGTGTGCGTGGCCGGGATGTCGACGATGTCGTACATCTCGCCCTTGGCCGCCTCGGCGGACCACACGAAGGCCTTCATCGTCACCAGGTCGACAACGCCCTTGAAGTCGGCCTCGGCACCGATCGGGAGCTGCATGACCAGCGGCTGGGCGCCCAGACGGTCCGAGATCATCTCCACGCAGCGGTGGAACTCGGCGCCGGTACGGTCCAGCTTGTTGACGAAGCAGATACGGGGCACGCCGTAGCGGTCGGCCTGACGCCACACCGTCTCGGACTGCGGCTCGACACCGGCGACACCGTCGAACACGGTCACGGCACCGTCGAGCACACGCAGGGAACGCTCCACCTCGACGGTGAAGTCGACGTGGCCCGGGGTGTCGATGATGTTGATCGTGTAGTCGTTGTCCTCGAGCGGCCAGTGACAGGTGGTCGCAGCAGACGTGATCGTGATGCCACGCTCCTGCTCCTGCTCCATCCAGTCCATCGTGGCGGCGCCGTCGTGGACCTCACCGATCTTGTACGACACGCCGGTGTAGAACAGGATCCGCTCGGTGGTGGTCGTCTTGCCCGCGTCGATGTGGGCCATGATCCCGATGTTGCGGACCTTGGCCAGGTCAAGTGAAGTGGTAGCCATAAGGCTTCAGTCTTCTCTCGGTCTCGATGTGGGTAGCGACTACCAGCGGTAGTGCGCGAAGGCCTTGTTGGACTCGGCCATCTTGTGCGTGTCCTCGCGCTTCTTCACAGCGGCGCCGAGGCCGTTGGAGGCGTCGAGAAGCTCGTTGAGCAGACGCTCGGTCATGGTCTTCTCGCGACGGGCGCGGGAGTAACCGACCAGCCAGCGCAGCGCCAGGGTGTTGGCACGACCGGGCTTGACCTCGATCGGCACCTGGTACGTGGCGCCACCGACGCGGCGGGACTTGACCTCGAGGGTCGGCTTGATGTTCTCGAGAGCGCGCTTCAGCGTGATGACCGGGTCGTTGCCGGTCTTCTCGCGCAGGCCCTCCATGGCGCCGTACACGATGCGCTCGGCGGTGGAGCGCTTGCCGTTCAGCAGCACCTTGTTGATCAGGGAGGTCACCAGAGGAGAACCGTAGACCGGGTCGATGATGACCGGGCGCTTCGGGGCGGGGCCCTTACGAGGCATTCTTACTTCTCCTTCTTGGCGCCGTAGCGGCTGCGGGCCTGCTTGCGGTTCTTGACACCCTGGGTGTCGAGGGAACCGCGGATGATCTTGTAGCGAACACCCGGCAGGTCCTTCACACGGCCGCCGCGCACGAGCACGATGGAGTGCTCCTGCAGGTTGTGCCCCTCACCCGGAATGTAAGCAGTGACCTCGATCCCGCTGGTCAGACGCACACGCGCGACCTTACGCAGGGCCGAGTTCGGCTTCTTCGGGGTGGTCGTGAACACACGCGTGCAGACGCCACGACGCTGGGGCGAACCCTCGAGTGCGGGCGTCTTGTTCTTCTCGACCTTGTCCTGCCGGCCCTTCCGGACCAGCTGCTGGATCGTAGGCACTACTTCTCCGGTTTCTGTGTGCCGAATGGTGAAGCTAACCTGGAACGTCACCGACCCACGCGGTCGGGTGTGTCGAATCCTGCGGACTCCCGCCGCAAAGCAGAAGAAGGCGCTGAATCACGGTGGCCGTTTCGCAGCCCCCGGTGCGGTGTGATGGCACGCACGGAGGCCAGGGCACACCCCAGGCACAAGGTCTGAGCGTACCTACCTCACGGACTCCGGTCAAAACAAATGGAGCGACGCCCGGGAAGCCGGACTCTTCCCACTTCGCCCTGCCGGATTTCCGTCACCCTCGCGGACCGTCCGTAACCGCGCACCGGGCCTCCGGTCGCGCCCCGGCCGCCCCGCGCCCCCTCCCTCCCCCGCGGCCGGCCGGCCTTCCGCTTCCCGGCCGTCCGCCGCCGATCGACGGCCCCCTTGTGGCCGATTTGCCGTGTTGGCCGGATCCAGCCCTTTACAGGTGCGTCGCTCAGTACTTTGATCCGTCCGCCGCAGACGAACGGGGGGTTCAGCTGATGACATCGGCGCCGTACGGACCGGACGACAGCCGTCTGGAGGACCGGGTGCCTTTCCTGGCCCGTCTGGAGAGCCAGGAAAGGACCGCACTGCTCTCGCTCGGCCGCGAGCTGCACTTCGCCCCGCGGGTCGTTCTGCTGCACCAGCGCGAACCGTCCTCGCACGTCCTGCTGCTGGTCCAGGGCTGGACGAAAGTCACGGCCGCTGCGGCCAACGGCTACGAGGCGCTGCTCGCCCTGCGCGGCGCCGGTGACGTCGTCGGCGAGTCGGCCGCGCTGACCGGGCGCCCCCGGTCGGCGACCGTGACCGCGCTGGAGCCGGTGCGGGCGGTGGCCGTGGAACACCTGCGCTTCAAGGACTTCCTGGGCCACTCCCCGGCGGTGTCCTTCGCCCTCCTCGGCCTCACGGCGGACCGCACCCGGGCGGCGGACCGGCGGCGCCTCGAGTTCGCGTCGATGAGTGTGCGCCAGCGCTTCGCGGTACTGCTGCTCGACCTGGCCCGCAGCCACGGCCGCCGTACCGACGAGGGCGTCGAGCTCGCCGTACCGCTCAGCAAGCAGGAGCTCGCGGGGTCGGTCGGCGCGTCGCGGGAGATGGTGCAGCGTCTGCTGCGGGAGCTGCGCGAGAAGGAAGCCGTCTCCACCGGCCGCCGCACACTGCTGATCCTCCGCCCCGACCTCCTCCGCCGCATCGCCGCCACCGACCAGCCGGCCCCGACCGTTCCCTCCCCCCAGCGCCCACCCGAGAACATCAGCCCCACCGGCGTCCCACGCAGCCCCTCCGGCGCCTGAGGAGCGGGGTCTGGGGCGGCGCCCCAGGTCCGGGACGGGAAGGGCCGGCGGGGGCGAACCCACCCACCGATCCCCCGCCCCCGTCCCCGCCCCACCCGGCTCAGCGGAGATCCCCACTCGCCCCACGCGGTGTTCTGTGCACACGGTCACAGTTCCAGTGGGTCATACGCCCTCACACCCCACCCCCCGCTCCCGGCACGCTGCTGCCCTGCACCGCCATCCCCACCGTCCGAAGGGCGACCATGACCGACCCCGTGAGCCGCACGATCCTGTTGCTGGACATCGAGAGGTTCAGCGACCGGGACGACGTGGAGCAGGCGTATCTGCGGCGCATGCTGTACGACGTCACCGACCGCGCGCTGGAAGCCGCCGGCATCGACGAGACCCTGCGCGCGCGGGCCGACCGCGGTGACTCTGTGATGGAGCTGATCGACGCGAACGCCCCGGTGACGGCGCTGCTGCGGGCCCTGCTCACCGAGGTGCCCGCACAGTTGCGGGCCGTCAACCGCATGGCGTCCCGCTCCGCGCAGATGCGCCTGCGCGGTGTCGTCGCCGGCGGATACGTGGCCGTCGACCGCCACGACGGCTGGGTCGGTACCGACCTGAACCACGCCTGCCGCCTGCTGGACGCCGCCCTGCTCCGCGCGGCCCTGCGGGAACGCGAGGACGACTTCGCCCTGTGTGTCTCGGACTCCGTGTACACCGGAGTCGTGCGGCACGACCACCCCGGCGTCCCGGCCGCCGGCTTCCACCGCATGGCGGTGGACAGCAAGAACGGCCTGCTGACGGCGTGGCTGCACGGTCCCGTGCCGGAGAACTCCGGGGACCGGAGCGAGGGCTGCGAGGACCCCGGTGACCGGGGGGCGGGGGAGGCGCCGGGCGGGTCGGGGGACCGCCCGGCGCCGGCCGCCCGGTCGCACCAGGACGGTCCGCACCAGAGCCGCCCGGCGCCGGCAGCACATCGGGGAGCCCCGGCGCCGGGCCCCGTCCTCGACATCAGCGGGGGCACGGTGAGCTTCGGCGGCGGTTACGTCGCCGGTGACCAGCACGGTGTCTCCGGCGGCGAGGTCACGGGAGACGTCGTGATGGGCGGCAAGACGGAACGGAGTGAGCGGCCGTGAGCGGCCAGGAACCGCCGGCCGCGGGCCCGGCCGACGGCAGAGCGGCGGGCGGCGGTTCGGCGGCCGCCGCCGCGCCGGGCGAGCCGTCCTCCGACGAGACGCCCAAGGACGGCACCGCCGAGGAGTCCCAGGGGCGCGACCAGCCGCAGAACGCCTGGTCGGCCCGGCGGGACCTGGTCGACCACAGCCCGCGCACCATGAGGGTCGGCTCGCGGTCCGCGTTCGGCGGCGGCTACACCGGGGGCGACCAGCACGGCGTCTCCGGCGGCCGGGTCACCGGCGATGTGGTGATGGGCAGCAAGACGGTCCACCACTGGTCCATCCCGGGACTGTCCACGGTCGCCTCCGCCGCGGGCGAGATCCCGCGCGCCACCCTGGAACGGCTCGCCGCCTCCTTCGTCACCGTCGGCGACACCTTCTTCGAGAGTCTGGTGGACCGGCTGCGCCGCGACCGCGTCCTGGTGCTGTCCGGCGCCCGCTTCACCGGCCGGCGCACGGCCGCCCTGATGCTGCTGCACCGGGTCGGCGCCACCTCCGTACTGGCCCTGGACCGCGACACCACACCCGGCTCCCTCCCCGAGAGGTTCACCGCCCGGGACGGCGACGGCGACACGGCCGCACGTACCGGCACAGGCACGGGGCCGGACTCCGCCGTCGGGACCGCCCGCGCCCGCGGCTACGTCCTGTGCGACCTCGTGACCCGGCGCGGCAACGCCCTGCGCGAGACCCATCTGCTGAGTGCCGCGGACCGGCTCGCCGAGCAGGACGCCTACGCGGTGATCACCGTCGGCCCCACCGCCGTCCTGGAGGACGACGTCGCCGCCGCCGACTGGCGGCCGCCCACCGCCGAGGACGTACTGGCCGCACATCTGCGCGTCCGCTCCCCCGAGGAGACCGTCGAACGCCTGCTGGGACTCCCTGAGGTCAAGGAGTTCCTGGACCACGGTCACCAGCTGCGCGAGGTCGCCGCCTTCGCCCAGCTCCTCGGCCGGTACGCGGCGGGCGAGGTCACCGAACAGGCGGTCGCCGACTTCTCGCTCGTCTCACTGGAGAACCAGGTCCAGGAGTGGTTCGAGGAGGACGAGTCCGTCGTACACCTGCGCGACAAGGCGTTCCTCATCGCGCTCGCCGCGTTCGACGACGGCCCGTACGCGCTCACCGCCGAGCTCAGCGACCTGCTCTACGGCCTGCTGCAGCAGACGGAGAACCGGGCCACGGTGCCCGTGATCCCCGTCTTCGGCACCCACATCGGCAAACGGCTCCAGCTCGCCCGCGCCGAGCGCCACGAGGCCGAGGAACACACCGAGTGGGGCCCGGTGACCCAGACGAAGGCCGCCTTCCACGACGAGCGGGCCTCCCTGGTGCTGCTGCGGGAGGTGTGGACCGGCCATCCGTCGGCCCGGCCCGCGCTGGTCGCCTGGCTGCGTCACCTCGCCGACGACGGCCGGCCCCTGGTCCGCACCCGGGCCGCCTCCACCGTCGCCGTCCTCGCCCGTACCGACCTGCCCTCCGCGATGGCACTGGTCATAGAGCCGTGGGCGACCTCCAACCTGTTCCGGCACCGGCTCGTCGCGGTCAACTCGCTCACCCTGGCCCACCACATCGGCACCCCCAACATCCCGCGCATCCTCGACGCCTGGTCCACGGCCGAGGACCGGCGGCTGCGCTGGGTGGCCGTCCGGGCGTACGCGCTGATCGGCCCCGAGCGGCCCGCCCAGGCCCTCGCCGCACTGCGCGACGCCACCCGGGCGCTGTACCGGCACTTCGGCGATCCGGACGACTTCGACGTGGAGATGGCGCGGGAACTCGCCGAGGCCGTGGAACTGCTGCTGCTGTCACCGGCCGACGAGGAGGTCCTCGCCGGCCTGCTGGCCCGCCTCGACGACGAGCGGGCCGTGCGCGACCTCTCCCTCGGCGGCTTCGTCAACGCCTGCCGCCGTACCGAGGGCGACGACCGGCGGTACGGCACTCCGCTGGTCCTGAGCTGGTACGCCCGTGCCTCGGCCGACGACGACCGGACCGCCGCCCGGGGCATCGCGCGCCTGTGGCGGGAGACCCTCGGCGACCCGCACTACACCGGGCACGCGCTGGAGGTCCTGCGCGACTGGGTGCTGATCGCGAGCCGGTCCACGACCGTCGAATGGGCCCTCGCCGCGCTGCTCCCGACGCTCGTCACCACACCGACGGAGCACCAGCGGCTGACCCATCTCCTGCGCACCATGCCGGGCGAGGACGGCAACCCCCCGCCCGAGGTCACCACCCGACTCCTGAGCACGCTCCCGCCCCGCTTCCCACGCTGACGAAAGACGCGCCATGCCTTCCTTCCGCCGTCCGTACGAGTGGCAGCAGTCCGGCGACCGGCACACCCGGCTGATCGACCCGGTGCTCACCGTGCGGCAGCTGTCCCGGTTCGAGCTGTCCATCAAGCACGTGGTCCGCATCGACCACGCACTGGTCTTCTCCACCCCGAAGGGCGGGTACGAGGCCTATCCGCCGCCGACCAGACCGAACCGCAGTGAGATCGCCGCCCGCCGGTACACCGCGGTGTACGAGGTGGACATGGGCGTCCACCCCTTCACCGACGCCTTCACCCTGCCCAGCGACAACGACGCCCTGGAGTTCACGGCCGAGGTGGACGTCTCCTGGCAGGTGCTGGACCCGGGACGGTTCGTGGCCAGCGGCATCAGGGACGTGCCCACCATGCTCATCGGCGAGTTGCAGCAGGCGGCCCGGCCGGTCACCCGCGGCTTCGCCATCGCCGACAGCGGGGCGGCCGAGCGGGAACTGCTGCGGGCGGTCACGCTCCTCGGACCGCTGGGCGCTGCGGCGGGACTCCAGGCCACCTGGACACTGCGGGTGCGCCGCGACCAGGCGAACATCGACCACCAGCAGCGGCTCCAGGCCATCGACCACTCCGCGACCGAGCACGTCCGCACGGCGCAGCAGGGCATGCGGGTCGACGTCGAGACGGATCACCGCCACCGGCAACAGGACGAACTCCAGATCGAGCGGGCCATGGCGTACGGGAGCCGGCAGCAGGAGCTGGCCCTTCAACAGCAGCGCTGGCAGCACGACCAGATGATGCTCGAGGGCCGGCAGGCGCTGGAGCTGCAGCAGCTGGAAGCCGAGAAGATCAAGTTCTACCAGTGGCATCTCTCGCAGGGCGGTGTGCAGTCCTGGGCGCTCCATCTCGCCCAGCACCCGGAGGACTCGCGGCTCGTGATGACCAGCATGCGCGACGACCAGCTCCGGATGATCCAGGCGCAGATGGAGCTGGTGAAGGAGCTGCTGGGGAGCGAGGGCGCGGAGAAGTTCGAGCTGGAGGGGCCCAAGCAGCTGGCGCTGCGCACCGTGAGCGACATCCTCAACCAGCGTCTCCCGGGCGTTCCCCAGAACCCGTCCCTGCTGCCGCCGGCGGACGGCCCCCCGGGCACCCCGCCCGCTCCGGACCCCGGCACGGATCCGGGCGGCGCCCCGATCGCGGGCGCGGGCGCACCGCCGCCCCCCACGAACCCCGCTCCCGCCGTGCCGCACACGCCGGGAGCGCCACCCACCGCCCACACACCGGCTCCGCCCCCCACGGCTCCCGGCCCGGCAGCGCCGTACACCCCGCCCCCGGCGCCGTACACCCCGCCCGCCGTTCCGGCCGGACCGTACGCGAGCCCCGTGCCACCGCCCTACACGCCCACCGTCCCCGCCACGCCGTACACCCCGCAGCCCGCACCCGCCACGCCCGCGTGGCAGCCGCCGCCGGGCTACGGCACCACACCCACCGCCCCCGGCCAGGCCCCGCCCACGCCCCCCACCGCTCCCACCACTCCCCCCGCCGACCGGGCCGACACCGGAACACCCCCGGGGGAGCCGCCGCACGGCGCCCCGCGGGACCCCGCCGCCGGGGAGGACGGACCATGACGGCCGACCCGGCGCCGCCGGCACCCACCCCCACGACGACAGCGACCCCGGACACCCCCGGCCCCGCTCCGGACCCCACGCGCGCACCCTCCTCCGCGTACCGCGCACAGGTGGGCGAGCGACTGCTGGGGGACCTGCGCACCGAGATAGCCCGCGCCGACAGCAAGGCGGCCGTCCTGGTCGCCGCGCTCGGCATCACCGCGGGCGTGTTCAGCGGACTGCTCGCCGGCCGGGACTGGTCACCGGGCTCCCTCTCGGCGACCGGCGCCACGCTGTGGTGGGCCGGGACCGCGTCCCTCGGCCTCTCCCTGTGCGCGCTGCTCCTGGCGGTACTGCCCCGCTACCGCAGCGGGACCTGGTTCCGGGGGCAGCCGCTGTCGTACTTCGGGGACATCCGGCGGGCCGCGCGGGCGGGTCTGCTGGACACCGCGCTCACCGACACCGCGGCCGACCCGGTGGCCGGTCTGACGGCGGCGCTCACGGAGACGAGCCGGATCGCCTGGCGCAAGCACCAGTGGATCCGTACCGGCCTCATCGCCTTCTGCGCCGGCACGCTCCTGCTGCCGGCCTCCCTGCTGATCGGCTGACCCACGGGCCCGCCACCGATCACGTCACAGCGAAGGAAGAACCATGACCAAGCCACCGCCGACCCCCGCGGAGCACCCGGAGCCGACCGGCCGCCGCCCCGAACAGCCGCCGCCCGCCCCCAGAGCCCCGTCCGCACCCTCGCCCGAACCTCAGCCGTCGCCCCCGGCCGTTCCCCGGCCGCACATCCCCGCCCAGCACCAGCAGGCCCCGCAGCGCCCCCGGCCCCCGCGCCCGGGCGCAGACGTCCCGCGGCATCAGCGTCCCGGCATGGACGCTCCCGAGTACCCGCGTCCGGGTATGGACGCTCCCCCGTACCCGCAGAGCCCTCCGTACCCGCAGAGCCCTCCGTACCCGCAGACCTCTCAGTACCCGCACCCGAACCAGGTCCCGCAGCACCCGGCTCCGGTCCCGGAGGCCCCGCAGTACCCGACCTCCGCTCCCCAAGCTCCTCCGTACCCGCACGAGACCCCCCAGCCCCCTCAGCACCCGGCCCCGCAGGCCGCCCCGCCCTCCGCTGCCGGCCCTCCCCGGCAGCCACACCCCATACAGGCTCCGCAGTACCCGGCCCCGGACCCGCGGTACCCGGACCCGGCCCCGCAGACCCCTCACCAGCAGGCCCCGCGGTACCCGGACGCGACCGCGCAACCCCCTCAGTACCCGCAGCAGCACCCCACCCCGGCCTCGGCTCCCTCCCCCGCTCCGGCCTCGCTAGCCCCTCAGTACCCGAGCCCCTTCCCGGCGCCGCAGGCCGCCCCGCCCGCGCCTCCCGGGCCCCACTCCCCGCAGCACCCGCACCACATCGACACCGATCACCACGGCCGGGTCCACATCTCCGGTCAGCAGCGCCACACCGACGCCACCGCCTTCGGCAACCTGCTCCTCTACCTGCCGAACTTCCTGTGCAGCCTCCTCGTCGTCGGCCTGGTCTCGGCCTTCTTCGGCAGCCTCGGCATCGTGGTCGTCCTGGCCTGGCTGGCCAGCGGCGCACTCATGTTCCACCGCCCGACGGAACGCGCCCTCGCGCGCCATCTGCTCCGTTTGCGCTACCCCACTCCACAAGAACGAGCCAAACTCGAACCGATCTGGCGCGAGGTCACCTCCCGCGCGGGCGTCGACGGCCGCACCTACGAGCTGTGGATCGAGGACAGCGACAGTCTCAACGCCGTCGCCGCGGCCGGGCACATCGTCGGCGTCACCCGGTTCGCCCTGCACCAGCTGCCCAACGGCGAGCTGGCCGCCGTGATGGCCCACGAGCTGGGCCATCACGTCGGCGGCCACGCCTGGTCCTCACTGCTCGGCTACTGGTACGCACTGCCCGGCCGGTTCGCCTGGCAGCTGGTGCGCCTGGTCACCGCGTTCATGTTCCAGCTGTCGCGGGTGTTCTCCTGCCTCGGCGTGGCGTTCTTCTGCCTCGTCGTCGGCAGCATCACCATCGCCTCGATCAGCACCCTGTACGGGCTGCCGCTGCTGTTCCTCGCCCTGCCGTACGCACTCGCCGCAGTCGGCCGCCGTGCCGAACTCCGCGCCGACCAGCACGCCGCCGCGCTCGGCTTCGCCCCGATGCTGGCCGCCGTACTGCAGAAGATGCACCAGCAGGAGGAACACGAGCAGCGGGAGGCCGCCATGATCGCCGCCGCGGCCGGGAAACCGCCGGCCGCGGAGACCTCGACGAGCAGGCTGCTGGCCTCGCACCCGGACTACCACACCCGGTTGCACCACCTGCAGCCGTACCTCCAGCCGGCCCGCTGACCGACCCGCTGACCAGCCCGCTGACCGGCCCGTCCGGACGACAGTCCGGGCGGGCCGGGCCCGGTCAGCCCGTTCCCACCATCGCGGCCAGCAGGACGAAGAAGCTCAGGAAGATCACCCAGCCGGCGACCGACAGCCAGCCGAGCACCAGCCCGGTCAGGACGAAGCCATCACCGGCCTCACCCGTGCGGCGGATCTCCGACTGCGCCATGTGGCCGAGGATCACGGCCGGGAGACCGGTGAGGCCGCCGGTGGCCAGGGACAGGACGCCGCAGACCATGGAGGCGATCGCCTTGCCGTTCGTCGCCGGCTGCGGCCGGGGCAGAAACGTCGCCGGGACCGGCCCCGCGGCCGCCATCGGCTGGAACTGCTGGGGCTGCGGGCCCTGCGGCAGATCGGCGACCAGCAGCGACAGCTCGGCTATGGTGCGGGCGGTGTAGGCCCGGGCGACGCGCTTCTCGAATTCGGGGTGGTCCAGCCTGCCCTCGCCGTACCCGGCCCGCAGGACGTCCACGGCGCGCTCCCGGTCGGCGTGCGAGGCCAGCATCGACGGGGCGCCTGGCCCCTGCAGGGGATTGTTGCCCTGCCACGGGGTCGGGTACGACACGGCTGCCTCCCGGGGGGCCGGACAGGAATCTCTGACAAGTGTATTCACCCACTTGAACGCACCGTAGCGGGAGTTTGGTTCCACCGGACCCCCGTCGCACCCGCGTGATCCACGACCGACCCCCGCCGGGCTCGTCCCGACGGGCCCGGCACGCCGAAGGGCGGCCACCCCGTACGGAGTGACCGCCCTTCGGATCAAGCTGCCCGCTTACTGGTTGTACGGACCGTAGTCGTAGTCCTCCAGCGGAACGGCCTGGCCGGAGCCCGTGCCGAACGGCGAGTAGTCGATGTCGTCGTAGCCGACGGCCGAGTACATCGCGGCCTTGGCCTCCTCGGTCGGCTCGACCCGGATGTTGCGGTAGCGGGACAGACCCGTACCGGCCGGGATGAGCTTACCGATGATGACGTTCTCCTTGAGGCCGATGAGGCTGTCGGACTTGGCGTTGATCGCCGCATCCGTCAGCACTCGGGTCGTCTCCTGGAAGGAGGCGGCCGACAGCCAGGACTCCGTCGCCAGCGAGGCCTTGGTGATACCCATCAGCTGCGGACGACCGGAGGCGGGGTGACCGCTCTCCTGGACCACACGACGGTTCTCGGTCTCGAACTTCGAACGCTCGACCAGCTCGCCGGGCAGCAGCTCGGCGTCGCCCGACTCGATGATCGTCACCCTGCGCAGCATCTGCCGGATGATGATCTCGATGTGCTTGTCGTGGATCGACACGCCCTGCGAGTTGTAGACCTTCTGGACCTCGCCGACCAGGTGGACCTGGACGGCACGCTGACCCAGGATGCGCAGCACGTCGTGCGGGTTGGTGGCACCCACCGTGAGCTGCTGGCCCACGTCGACGTGCTCGCCCTCGGAGACCAGGACCTTGGCACGCTTGGAGATCGGGAACGCCGTCTCGTCGCTGCCGTCGTCCGGGGTGACGACCAGCTTCTTCGTCTTCTCGGTCTCCTCGATCCGCACGCGGCCGGAGGCCTCGGAGATCGGGGCGACACCCTTGGGCGTACGGGCCTCGAAGAGCTCGACGACACGCGGCAGACCCTGGGTGATGTCGTCACCGGCCACACCACCGGTGTGGAAGGTACGCATCGTCAGCTGGGTACCGGGCTCACCGATGGACTGGGCGGCGATGATGCCGACCGCCTCACCGATGTCGACCAGCTTGCCGGTGGCCAGCGAACGGCCGTAGCACATCGCGCAGGTGCCGACGGCGGACTCACAGGTCAGGACCGAGCGGGTCTTGACCTCCTCGACGCCGCGGGAGACGAGCTCCTCGATGAGGACGTCTCCCAGGTCGGTGCCGGCCGGGGCCAGCACCTGCCCGTCGACGACGATGTCCTCGGCGAGGCAGCGCGCGTACACCGAGGTCTCGACGTCGCCCTCCTTGCGGAGCACGCCCGTCTCGTCCCGGCTGGCGATCTTGAGACGCAGACCGCGGTCGGTGCCGCAGTCCTCCTCGCGGATGATGACGTCCTGGGAGACGTCGACCAGACGACGGGTGAGGTAACCCGAGTCGGCGGTACGCAGAGCGGTGTCCGCCAGACCCTTACGGGCACCGTGCGTGGAGATGAAGTACTCCAGCACGGACAGACCCTCACGGAACGACGCCTTGATCGGACGCGGGATCGTCTCGTTCTTCGCGTTCGACACCAGACCACGCATACCGGCGATCTGACGCATCTGCATCATGTTGCCTCGTGCGCCCGAGTTCACCATCATGAAGATCGGGTTGGTCTTCGGGAAGTTCTCGTTCATCGCCTCGGCGACCTCGTTGGTCGCCTTGGTCCAGATGTTGATGAGTTCCTGAGTGCGCTCGTCCTTGGTGATGAGACCGCGCTCGTACTGCTTCTGGACCTTCTCGTCCTGCGCCTCGTACCCCTTGACGATCTCCTTCTTCGCCTCGGGAACGACGACGTCGGAGATGGCGACGGTGACGCCGGACCGGGTGGCCCAGAAGAAGCCGGACGCCTTCAGGTTGTCGAGCGTCGCCGCCACGATGACCTTCGGGTAGCGCTCGGCGAGGTCGTTGACGATCTCCGAGAGCTGCTTCTTGCCGACCTCGTAGTCGACGAACGGGTAGTCCTCGGGCAGCAGCTCGTTGAAGAGCGCGCGGCCCAGGGTGGTGTTCAGCCGGAAGCTGTCACCCTGCTGCCACTCCCTCTCCGCGACGGCGTCGTCCCCGTCCTCCCGCGCCGGCGGGGTCCAGCCGCGCGGCGGGATGGTGCCGACCGGGAAGCGGACGTCGATCCTCGACTGGAGCGACAGCTCGCCCGCGTCGAAGGCCATGATCGCTTCGGCGACCGAGGCGAAGGAGCGGCCCTCACCCTTGAGGTCGCGCATCTCGCCGTCGGTGGTGAGGAAGAACAGACCGAGGACCATGTCCTGGGTCGGCATCGTCACCGGACGGCCGTCGGCCGGCTTGAGGATGTTGTTCGAGGACAGCATCAGGATGCGGGCCTCGGCCTGCGCCTCCGCGGAGAGCGGCAGGTGAACGGCCATCTGGTCACCGTCGAAGTCCGCGTTGAACGCGGTGCAGACGAGCGGGTGGATCTGGATGGCCTTGCCCTCGACCAGCTGCGGCTCGAAGGCCTGGATGCCGAGGCGGTGCAGCGTGGGCGCACGGTTCAGCAGAACCGGGTGCTCCGCGATGACCTCTTCGAGGACGTCGTACACGACCGTGCGGCCGCGCTCGACCATGCGCTTCGCGCTCTTGATGTTCTGCGCGTGGTTCAGGTCGACCAGGCGCTTCATCACGAACGGCTTGAAGAGCTCCAGCGCCATCGCCTTCGGCAGACCGCACTGGTGCAGCTTGAGCTGCGGGCCGACGACGATCACGGAACGCGCGGAGTAGTCCACGCGCTTGCCGAGCAGGTTCTGACGGAAGCGGCCCTGCTTGCCCTTGAGCATGTCGGACAGCGACTTCAGCGGACGGTTGCCGGGGCCCGTCACCGGGCGGCCACGACGGCCGTTGTCGAAGAGCGCGTCCACGGCCTCCTGGAGCATGCGCTTCTCGTTGTTCACGATGATCTCGGGCGCGCCGAGGTCGAGAAGCCGCTTCAGGCGGTTGTTGCGGTTGATGACACGGCGGTACAGGTCGTTCAGGTCGGAGGTCGCGAAGCGGCCACCGTCCAGCTGCACCATCGGACGCAGGTCCGGCGGGATGACCGGCACGCAGTCGAGCACCATGCCCTTGGGGCTGTTGCTGGTCTGCAGGAACGCGGAGACGACCTTGAGGCGCTTGAGCGCACGGGTCTTCTTCTGGCCCTTGCCGGTGCGGATGATCTCGCGGAGGCGCTCGGCCTCCTCGTCGAGGTCGAAGGACTCCAGGCGCTTCTGCAGCGCCGCGGCACCCATCGATCCGTCGAAGTACGTGCCGAAGCGGTCGCGCAGCTCGCGGTAGAGCAGTTCGTCGCCCTCGAGGTCCTGGACCTTGAGGTTCTTGAACCGGTTCCACACCTCGTCGAGGCGGTCGATCTCGCGCTGCGCACGGTCGCGCAGCTGCTTCATCTCACGCTCGGCGCCCTCGCGCACCTTGCGGCGCACGTCGGCCTTGGCACCCTCGGCCTCGAGCTCGGCGAGGTCCGTCTCGAGCTTCTTGGCGCGGGCCTCGAGGTCGGCGTCGCGGCGGTTCTCGACCTGCTGGCGCTCGACGGAGACATGGGCCTCCAGCGAGGGCAGGTCGCGGGTGCGGCGCTCCTCGTCGACGTACGTGATCATGTACGCCGCGAAGTAGATGACCTTCTCCAGGTCCTTCGGGGCGAGGTCGAGCAGGTAGCCGAGGCGCGACGGGACGCCCTTGAAGTACCAGATGTGGGTGACGGGCGCGGCCAGTTCGATGTGGCCCATCCGCTCACGGCGCACCTTGGCGCGCGTGACCTCCACGCCACAGCGCTCACAGATGATGCCCTTGAAGCGGACACGCTTGTACTTGCCGCAGTAGCACTCCCAGTCCCGGGTCGGACCGAAGATCTTCTCGCAGAAGAGTCCGTCCTTTTCGGGCTTGAGCGTGCGGTAGTTGATCGTCTCGGGCTTCTTGACCTCGCCGTGGCTCCACTGACGGATGTCGTCAGCGGTGGCCAGACCGATCCGGAGCTCGTCGAAGAAGTTGACGTCGAGCACTATGCGTCAATCCCTCTCAGGGTTGTAAGTCTTGGGGTCTGAAACGGGGGTCCTGGGGCGGGCGGCCCGACGTCGGTCAGGCCGCCCCGCTCCCGTCAGACCTCTTCGACGCTGCTCGGCTCGCGCCGGGACAGGTCGATGCCGAGCTCCTCCGCAGCGCGGAAGACGTCCTCGTCGGTGTCACGCATCTCGATGGACATACCGTCGCTGGACAGCACCTCCACGTTCAGGCACAGGGACTGCATCTCCTTGATGAGCACCTTGAAGGACTCGGGGATGCCGGGCTCGGGGATGTTCTCGCCCTTGACGATGGCCTCGTAGACCTTCACGCGGCCGGTGACGTCGTCGGACTTGATGGTCAGCAGCTCCTGGAGCGCGTAGGCGGCGCCGTACGCCTCGAGTGCCCACACCTCCATCTCGCCGAACCGCTGTCCACCGAACTGAGCCTTACCACCCAGCGGCTGCTGGGTGATCATGGAGTACGGACCGGTCGAACGCGCGTGCAGCTTGTCGTCGACCAGGTGGTGCAGCTTCAGGATGTACATGTAACCGACCGAGATCGGCTCGGGGAACGGCTCACCGGAGCGGCCGTCGTACAGCCGCGCCTTGCCGGTCGGGAGCACCATGCGCTCGCCGTCCCGGTTCGGGATGGTGTGCTGGAGCAGACCGGCGAGCTCGTCCTCGCGCGCACCGTCGAAGACCGGGGTGGCGACGTTGGTACCGGGCTCGACCTTGTCGGCGCCGATGGCCTGGAGCCGCTCGGCCCACTCGTCCGCGAGGCCGGAGACGTCCCAGCCGCGGCTGGCGAGCCAGCCGAGGTGGATCTCCAGGACCTGTCCCGGGTTCATCCGGGACGGCACACCGAGCGGGTTGAGGATGATGTCGACCGGGGTCCCGTCCTCGAGGAACGGCATGTCCTCGATGGGCAGGATCTTGGAGATGACCCCCTTGTTGCCGTGCCGGCCGGCGAGCTTGTCACCGTCGGTGATCTTGCGCTTCTGCGCGACGTAGACGCGCACCAGCTGGTTCACACCGGGGGGAAGCTCGTCGCCCTCCTCGCGGTCGAAGACGCGCACGCCGATGACCTTGCCGATCTCGCCGTGCGGGACCTTCAGCGAGGTGTCACGGACCTCACGGGCCTTCTCACCGAAGATCGCACGGAGCAGGCGCTCCTCCGGGGTCAGCTCGGTCTCACCCTTGGGCGTGACCTTGCCGACCAGGATGTCGCCGGCGACGACCTCGGCACCGATGCGGATGATGCCGCGCTCGTCGAGGTCGGCGAGGACCTCCTCGGAGACGTTCGGGATGTCCCGGGTGATCTCCTCCGGGCCCAGCTTGGTGTCACGGGCGTCGACCTCGTGCTCCTCGATGTGGATCGAGGAGAGGACGTCGTCCTGCACGAGGCGCTGCGACAGGATGATCGCGTCCTCGTAGTTGTGACCCTCCCACGGCATGAACGCGACCAGCAGGTTCTTGCCGAGCGCCATCTCGCCGTTCTCGGTGGCCGGACCGTCGGCGAGGACCTGGCCCTCGACGAGCCGGTCGCCCTCGGCGACGATGACCTTCTGGTTGACCGAGGTGCCCTGGTTGGACCGGGAGAACTTGGCCAGGCGGTACGTGATGTACGTGCCGTCGTCGTTGGCGGTGGTGATGTAGTCGGCGGAGACCTCCTGGACCACACCCGCCTTCTCGGCCTTGACCACGTCGCCGGCGTCGGCGGCGGAGCGGTACTCCATGCCGGTGCCGACCAGCGGGGACTCGCTCTTGATGAGCGGCACCGCCTGACGCATCATGTTCGCGCCCATCAGGGCACGGTTGGCGTCGTCGTGCTCGAGGAACGGGATCATGGCGGTCGCGACCGACACCATCTGGCGCGGCGAGACGTCCATGTAGTCGACCTCGTCACCGGGGACGTAGTCGACCTCGCCGCCGCGGCGGCGGACCAGGATGCGGTTCTCGACGAAGCGCATGTCGTCGCCGAGCGGCGCGTTGGCCTGCGCGATGACGAAGCGGTCCTCCTCGTCGGCGGTCAGGTAGTCGACGTCGTCGGTGACCTGGCCGTCGACGACCTTGCGGTACGGCGTCTCGATGAAGCCGAACGGGTTGATCCGCCCGTAGGAGGCGAGCGAGCCGATCAGGCCGATGTTCGGGCCTTCCGGCGTCTCGATCGGGCACATGCGGCCGTAGTGCGAGGGGTGCACGTCACGGACCTCGAAGCCGGCCCGCTCACGGGAGAGACCACCCGGGCCGAGCGCGTTGAGACGACGCTTGTGCGTCAGACCCGACAGCGGGTTGTTCTGGTCCATGAACTGGGACAGCTGGCTGGTGCCGAAGAACTCCTTGATGGAGGCGACGACCGGCCGGATGTTGATCAGGGTCTGCGGCGTGATCGCCTCGACGTCCTGGGTGGTCATGCGCTCGCGCACGACGCGCTCCATACGGGCGAGACCCGTACGGACCTGGTTCTGGATCAGCTCGCCGACGTTACGGATGCGGCGGTTGCCGAAGTGGTCGATGTCGTCGGTCTCGACGATGATCGAGCGCCCGGACTCGCCGACCGTCTCGGTCTCACCGGCGTGCAGCTTCACCAGGTACTTGATGGTGGCGATGACGTCGTCGGTGGTGAGCACACCGGCGTCCAGCGGCTCGTCCCCGCCGAGCTTCTTGTTGACCTTGTAGCGGCCGACCTTGGCCAGGTCGTAGCGCTTGGGGTTGAAGTACAGGTTCTCGAGCAGCGTCTGCGCGGCCTCACGCGTGGGGGGCTCGCCCGGACGCAGCTTGCGGTAGATGTCGAGCAGCGCGTCGTCCTGGCCCTGGGTGTGGTCCTTCTCCAGGGTGGCGCGCATGGACTCGTACTCGCCGAACTCCTCGAGGATCTGCTCGGTGGTCCAGCCGAGCGCCTTCAGGAGGACGGTGACGGACTGCTTGCGCTTGCGGTCGATACGGACACCGACCATGTCGCGCTTGTCGATCTCCATCTCCAGCCAGGCACCCCGGGACGGGATGATCTTGGCGGAGAAGATGTCCTTGTCGGACGTCTTGTCGATGGAGGAGTCGAAGTAGACGCCGGGCGAGCGGACCAGCTGGGACACCACGACACGCTCGGTGCCGTTGATGACGAAGGTGCCCTTGTTCGTCATGAGCGGGAAGTCACCCATGAAGACCGTCTGGGACTTGATCTCGCCGGTCTCGTTGTTGGTGAACTCGGCGGTGACGAAGAGCGGTGCCGCGTACGTGAAGTCGCGCTCCTTGCACTCGTCGATGGAGTTCTTCGGCGGCTCGAAGCGGTGGTCGCGGAAGGTCAGCGACATCGACCCGGAGAAGTCCTCGATCGGGGAGATCTCTTCGAAGATCTCCTCCAGACCGGACTTGGTGGGGACGTCCTGCCCGTTCTCGAGAGCCTCCTCGACCCGACTCTGCCAGGCGGTGTTGCCGAGCAGCCAGTCGAAGCTCTCGGTCTGCAGCGCGAGCAGGTTCGGAACCTCGAGAGGCTCCTTGATCTTTGCAAAGGAGATGCGCAGCGGGGCGGTGCTGGCACCGTTGTTCGTATTCGCGGTCGAGGCGTTGCGCGAGGCGGCCAAGAGGGGGTCCTTCCGAGGGCTCGGACTCACTACGCGCGTACCGGCTCCCCGCTGTGCATCGGGACAGATTCCTCCGAGGGGGGCGAAAGCCCAGGTCGGAGATCGTCTGATCGTCGGTGCTCGAGCGAGGGAATGCCCCTGGTGACGGGCAGGGGACAGCTAACAGGCAGCGCAAAGGGTCAGTGTAGCCACTTGGCACACTGATGTCCAGTGCGGTGTACGAGACCGGGTAAAGGCCCTCGTTGTACTCAACTCCTGCGACAAGGCGCTGCCCTCAACGCACCGTGATACTGCCCTCTTTGCCGTCGATCCATGCCTCGGATTCGGATCCTTGTGACGACGCGTCCTGAGAATTGCGCGCTGCGTGCGGTTCGTCAAGGCCCTCCGGCCCCCCGACCTTCCGCCACGGGGCGACTCCTCGCGACCCCTGAAGGCACAACGAAGATCACCCTACCCCCCGCCGTCCCGGGGGCAAGGCAGCCGCCGCCGGACCCCCCGTACGCCGAAGAGCGACCACCCGGATGGATGATCGCTCCTCGGCGCTTGAGCGTTACACGTCCCGTGGGACGCGCTGCGGATCCAGCCGGATCCGCGGGGTGTTACTTGACCTCGACGGAGGCGCCGGCGCCCTTGAGGGACTCGGCGGCCTTCTCGGCGGCGTCCTTGGCGACCTTCTCGAGGACGGGCTTCGGGGCGCCGTCCACGAGGTCCTTGGCCTCCTTCAGACCCAGGGAGGTCAGCTCACGCACGACCTTGATGACCTGGATCTTCTTGTCGCCGGCACCCGTGAGGACGACGTCGAACTCGTCCTGCTCGGCAGCGGCCTCGGCCGGGGCGGCAGCGGCGGCCGGGGCAGCGGCGACGGCCGCGGCGGCGGTGACGTCGAACTTCTCCTCGAAGGCCTTCACGAACTCGGAGAGCTCGATGAGGGTCATCTCCTCGAACTGGGCGAGCAGGTCTTCCTGGCTGAGCTTCGCCATGATGGCGGTCCTTCCACTAATGCGGCAGTGCCGGATGTACGGGGTGACGCGGGCGTGTGCCTTACGGCATTACTGCGTAGACGTCGGGCCCGCATTTGACCCTCAGCGCGTGCTGTTCACGCGGCGAGGATCGGAAAGCGAGCCGAATTACTCGGCACCGCCCTGCTCGTCCTGCTTGGCACGGAGCGCGTCCACGGTGCGGACGAGCTTCGACGGGAGCGCCTGGAAGAGCTGAGCAGTCTGCGTCTGCTTGCCCTTGAAAGCGCCCGCCAGCTTGGAGAGCAGAACCTCGCGGGACTCGAGGTCCGCAAGCTTCTTGATCTCGTCGGCAGACATCGCCTTGCCGTCAAGGACGCCGCCCTTGATCACGAGATTCGGGTTGTCCTTGGCGAAGTCACGAAGACCCTTCGCCGACTCCACCGGGTCACCGGTGACGAAGGCGACCGCCGTCGGGCCAGCGAAGAGCTGGTCGTCGAGCGTGATCCCGGCCTCGTTGGCCGCAATCTTGGTCAGCGTGTTCTTCACCACGGCGTACTGGGCGTTCTCACCGAGCGAACGGCGCAGCGTCTTGAGCTGCGCCACGGTGAGACCGCGGTACTCGGTCAGCACGGCGGCGTTGGAGCTGCGGAACTTGTCCGTCAGCTCGGCAACCGCGGCAGCCTTGTCGGGCCTCGCCATAGAGCCTCGGCCTCCTTCCGGGTGATTCGGACCGCGCGGACCCGAAGGAGGACTGGGAAAACGAAACGCCCCGGCGCAGGCGCACGGGGCGTAGCTCAACCGGCTTCTCGCGCCTCGCGGCGGCGATCTCCGGGAACTCTTCCACTGACACCTGCGCGGGTCGTCCGCAGTTCAGCGGATCCTTCGGCCACCGCACTCTCTGATGAGCGCACGGCAACGACCAGCGGTCTTTGGCTTCGATGGAAGAGTACGCGAACGGATCGGCGTGGAGCAAATCGGCCGACCGGGGCTTACCGAAGGCACGGGGAGCCTCCGGCAACGAGCCGGGTCTAGGCGCCCGCTCCCAGGCCTTCGAGCTCCTTGAACATCTCCATGAGGTCGAACGTGTCCTTGGCCGCCGGCGCCTCGACCTCGGCCGCGGCGCCGTAGTCGGAGTAGTGGGCCGTCATGTTCACCGTCCCCTGAGGCATTTTCATCCCGACGAGCATCTTGACGGGGTAGTTGTCCTCGTTGACCCAGACCTGGGTGTCGTACCCCTTCATACCCGACTTCTTGGCCGCGGCGAAGATCTCCTCGCGCTCCTTAGCGGAGAGCAGGTCGAAGGACTCGTTGGCGTCGGCCATCTCCTGGAAGGTCAGCGTGCCCTTGTAGTGCTGGGTCTGGGCGCCGTCGACCTTCTCCGGGCCGACATGCTTCAGGCTCGGCGACTCGAGCAGCAACGCCAACTGCTGAGCCGGGTCCTGGTTCAGGCTCTCCAGGCCCTTGGTCATCTGCTGCTGCGCCCCGGCATCGCCGGATGCCTCGGCGATGGCGGCGAAGTCCATCTTCATCCACCGCTTGCCGTCCATCTCGGCGGCCTGTTTCGCACCCATGTCCATGTACAGAACGTCATCCAGCATGATCACTCGGTTCTGCTCGGCAGCGCCCGCGTCTTCCGCCAAGGCGCCGGACGCCTTCATGGTGACGTCCAGGACACCGGGATCCCAGCCCTGCACGCCGGAGAGCTCCATGGAGCCGCCACCCGATGCGTCAGCCGGCATCGTCATGGTCATCCGCACCTTGGAGGACTTGGCCTCCGAGGTGTTCTTGAAGGCCGCCTGGAGGACCTCCGTCATCTCGGTCTGCGTCTGGACGCCGGACTGCGCCGAGCCGCCGGCCTTCTTCTTGCCGCCCTCGTCGCTGTCACCGCCCTGACACCCCGCGACACCCGCGACGACGGCCACGGCCGTCAGACAGACACCCGCGCGCTTCCATACGGCCATACCCATGCGTCCCACCCCTGATTGTTTCGCTGTGCTACGTCTGTGAAGTCAAGGGAACGGTAACCCACCCGACTGACACGGGTGTACGGAAAAGCCCGCCCCCGGGCCTCTCAGAGGCCCGGGGGCGGGCGTTCACCGCGTGCGCGGACCGGTCCAGCCGGCCCACCCGGCTCAGACGGCGGCCGGGTCCTCCTCGACGAGGAGGTTGCGGGTGCGGTTCGGGTCGAGCGGAATGCCGGGGCCCATCGTGGTGCTGATGGCGGCCTTCTTGATGTAGCGACCCTTGGCGGCGGACGGCTTCAGGCGGAGGATCTCCTCCAGCGCGGCGCCGTAGTTCTCCACCAGCTTGGTGTCGTCGAAGGACGACTTGCCGATGATGAAGTGCAGGTTCGCGTGCTTGTCGACGCGGAACTCGATCTTGCCGCCCTTGATCTCGGTGACGGCCTTGGTCACGTCCGGGGTCACGGTGCCGGTCTTGGGGTTCGGCATGAGACCACGGGGACCGAGCACACGGCCGAGGCGGCCGACCTTGCCCATGAGGTCCGGGGTGGCGACGACGGCGTCGAAGTCCAGACGGCCCTTCGACACCTCGTCGATCAGCTCGTCGGCGCCGACGATGTCGGCGCCCGCGGCACGCGCGGCCTCGGCACGGTCACCGGTCGCGAAGACCAGGACCCGGGCGGTCTTGCCGGTGCCGTGCGGGAGGTTCACGGTGCCACGGACCATCTGGTCGGCCTTGCGCGGGTCGACACCCAGACGGAAGGCGACCTCGACGGTGCCGTCGAACTTGGTCGTGGACGTCTCCTTGGCGAGACGGACGGCCTCGAGCGGGGCGTACTGCTTCTCCCGGTCGATCTTGGCGTCCGCAGCGCGGAGAGACTTGCTGCGCTTGCTCACTGAAAGCTCCTGTGGAATCTGAGGAGTCGTGGTCCGGGCCGAGCCGGCCCTGCCACTACTGCTGCTTGGCTTACGGGGGTGGAGGTCAGCCCTCGACCGTGACGCCCATGGAACGGGCGGTACCGGCGATGATCTTCTCCGCCTGGTCCAGGTCGTTGGCGTTGAGGTCGGGCATCTTGGTGGTGGCGATCTCACGGACCTGGTCGCGCGTGATCTTCGCGACCTTGGTCTTGTGCGGCTCGCCGGAGCCCTTCTCCACACCCGCGGCCTTGAGGATCATCTTCGCGGCCGGCGGGGTCTTGGTGATGAAGGTGAAGGAACGGTCCTCGTAGACCGTGATCTCCACCGGGATGACCCAGCCACGCTGCGACTCGGTCGCGGCGTTGTAGGCCTTGCAGAACTCCATGATGTTCACGCCGTGCTGGCCCAGCGCGGGGCCGACCGGCGGGGCCGGGTTCGCGGCACCGGCCTGGATCTGGAGCTTGATGAGCCCCGTGACCTTCTTCTTCTTGGGAGGCATGGCTCTCCGGGTCCTTTCGATTCGGGTCCTGCCCACGTCATGGGACAACCCGGACGCAGGCATACCGCACAACGATAACGGGTACAGATGCGCGGCTGAAAACCGAGCAGGTCAGCCGAGTGCGCGAGCACTCTGCTGACCTGCTCGGAAGCTGTGTACCAGCTGTTCCAGAAAGGCTGAGTCCGAGGACTAGTTCTTCTGGATCTGGTCGAAGGAGAGCTCGACCGGCGTCTCCCGGCCGAAGATCTCCACCAGGCCCTTGACCTTCTTGGAGTCGGGGTTGATCTCGTTGATGGTCGCCTGGAGCGTGGCGAACGGGCCGTCGGTGACGGTGACCGAGTCGCCGACCTCGAAGTCCAGCACCTGGACCTCGACCTTGCGCTGCGGAGCCGGCTTGCCCTCGGCCTCGGCGGCCTCACGGGCGGCCTTCTCCTCGGCCTCCGGGGCGAGCATCTTGACGATCTCGTCCAGCGTCAGCGGGTACGGGTCGTAGGCGTTGCCCACGAAGCCGGTCACGCCGGGGGTGTTGCGGACGACGCCCCAGGACTCGTTCGTCAGGTCCATACGGACCAGGACGTAACCCGGCAGCTTGTTCTGCTTGATCGTCTTGCGGTCGCCGTTCTTGATCTGGACGACCTCTTCCTGCGGCACCTCGGCCTGGAAGATGTAGTCCTCGACGTTCAGCGAGACGGCGCGCTGCTCCAGGTTGGTCTTCACCCGGTTCTCGTAGCCCGCGTAGGTGTGGATGACGTACCACTCGCCGGGCAGCGTCCGCAGTTCCTCGCGGAGCTTCTCGACCGGGTCACGGTCGTCCTCGGGCTCTTCGGCCTCCTCGGCCGCTTCCACGGCCTCGGTGGTCCCGTCCGCCTCGGTGGTCCCGTCGGCGGAGGTCTCGTCCGCCTCGGCGCTCTCGTCCGTGGCGGAGGTCTCGTCCGCGGTGGTGCCGGCAGCCTCGGCCTCGGCAGAGGCCTCGGTGTCCTCGACGCCCGCGCCCTCGACGGCGGCGAGCGCGTCCTCTGCGGAAGCGGCCCCTTCGCCCACAGGCTCAACGGCGTCGTTCACGTTCGGGTCAGACACGGTGGCTGCTTCTTCCTGGATACATAGGGGTGGAACATGCGAAAGGAGCGCCGGGTACCTCGGCGCTCTTCGCTCGGGGATCAGCCGAAGACGTACTTGGCGGCGTTGCTGAGGCCATAGTCGAACAGGGTGATCAGGCCGATCATCAGCACCACGAAGATGATCACAGCGGTCGTGTACGACGTCAGCTGATTACGGGTCGGCCAGACCACCTTGCGGAGTTCCGCAACGATCTGGCGGTAGAAGAGGGCGAGGCGCTTCAGCGGACCCTTCTTGGCCCGCTTACCGCCTTTGCGGGTCTTCTTCTTGGAGTCCGGCGCCTCGTCCTCGGCATCAGGCATGTCGATGGAGCCCACGGCGTCCGTCACTCGTCCTCACCTGATTCCGGGTCGTGGCCGTGCCGCGCCCGGTGAGAGCCCGCACGGCGGTGCATTGCTGTACGTACATCCGCACACATCCTGGCGACGGAGTGTGTAGCAGGGCCGGAGGGACTTGAACCCCCAACCGCTGGTTTTGGAGACCAGTGCTCTACCAATTGAGCTACGACCCTTTGTGCGTTCCCCAACGTACCGCATCCGACCGGATGCTTGGTGTACACCGGCTGAGCGCGGGCCGCTGAAGCCCAACGAGGTGAGAGTGTACGTGTTCCCGGGCTTGGCGTCGAACGACAGGTGCCGGCGCCGGAAGGCCCCGACCGCCGTCCGGCACAAGATCGTCCAGGCCATGGGGTGCCGACGCGGTGGATCCGGACTGGTGTTCACCGGTCTGCCCGCTCATGTGTCAGTCCGTGAAACCCCCGTGCCCGTGAGGTTTCCGGTCTGGAACGATGGGCCCCATGAGCGCTGCAACCCCTCCCACCGAGCGCCGGGTCTCCGCCCGCGTCGGCTCGATCTCCGAGTCCGCCACCCTCGCCGTGGACGCCAAGGCCAAGGCCCTCAAGGCCGCCGGGCGACCGGTGATCGGCTTCGGCGCAGGTGAGCCCGACTTCCCGACGCCGGACTACATCGTCGAGGCCGCGATCGAGGCCTGCCGGAACCCGAAGTACCACCGCTACACACCCGCCGGCGGTCTGCCCGAGCTGAAGTCCGCGATCGCCGCCAAGACACTGCGCGACTCCGGCTACGAGGTGGACCCGTCCCAGATCCTGGTCACCAACGGCGGAAAGCAGGCCATCTACGAGGCCTTCGCCGCCATCCTCGACCCGGGCGACGAGGTCATCGTCCCGGCTCCGTACTGGACGACCTACCCGGAGTCGATCCGGCTGGCCGGCGGCGTCCCGGTGGAGGTCGTCACCGACGAGACCACCGGCTACCGCGTGAGCGTGGAGCAGCTGGAGGCGGCCCGCACGGAGAAGACGAAGGTCGTCCTCTTCGTCTCCCCGTCGAACCCGACCGGCGCGGTCTACGGCGAGGCCGAGACCGAGGCCATCGGCCGCTGGGCCGTGGAGCACGGTCTGTGGGTGCTCACGGACGAGATCTACGAGCACCTGGTCTACGGCGACGCCGTCTCCGTCTCCCTGCCCGCGCTGCTGCCCGAGCTGCGGGACAGGTGCATCGTGGTGAACGGTGTCGCGAAGACCTACGCGATGACGGGCTGGCGGGTCGGCTGGATCGTCGGCCCGAAGGATGTGGTGAAGGCCGCGACCAATCTCCAGTCGCACGCCACGTCCAACGTCTCCAACGTCGCCCAGGTGGCCGCCCTCGCCGCCGTCTCCGGCGACCTGGACGCCGTCGCGGCCATGCGCGAGGCCTTCGACCGACGGCGGAAGACCATCGTGCGGATGCTCAACGAGATCGACGGCGTGCTCTGCCCGGAGCCCGAGGGCGCGTTCTACGTCTACCCCTCGGTGAAGGCCCTGATCGGCAAGGAGATCCGGGGCAGGCGGCCGCAGGACTCGGTGGAGCTGGCCGCACTCATCCTGGAGGAGGCCGAGGTCGCGGTGGTGCCCGGTGAGGCGTTCGGCACCCCGGGGTACGTGCGGCTGTCGTACGCGCTGGGCGACGAGGACCTCGTGGAGGGCGTGAGCCGCCTGCAGAAGCTGCTCGCGGAGGCGCGGGACTGACGTCCGTCACCTCGCAGGGGCGCCCGGATCCATCCCGAGCGCCCCTGTTCGTTTGTGCGAGCAAGACCACGAAAGGTGAAAGCGCTACCGGGACGGAGGGGACGTGCGGCAGGATCCTGGAATGCTGAGCTTTTCAGGGGGGCACCCCCCGACCCCCCCGCGTGTACGTGATGTCTCCGAGCTGCCGAAGGCCCATCTCCACCTGCACTTCACCGGGTCCATGCGCCCCGCCACCCTGCTGGAGCTGGCCGACAAGTACGGGGTCCGCCTGCCCGAGGCGCTGACCGACGCGCTGACCGGCGGGGAGCCGCCGAGACTGCGGGCCACGGACGAGCGCGGCTGGTTCCGCTTCCAGCGGCTGTACGACGCGGCCCGGTCGTGTCTGCGCGAGCCGGAGGACATCCGGCGGCTGGTGCGGGAGGCCGCCGAGGAGGATGTGCGCGACGGCTCCGGCTGGCTGGAGATCCAGGTCGACCCGACGTCGTACGCACCACGGCTGGGCGGGCTGATCCCCACGCTGGAGATCATCCTGGACGCGGTGGAGTCGGCGATGCGGGAGACCGGGATCGGCATGCGGGTCCTGGTCGCCGCCAACCGGATGAAGCACCCGCTGGACGCCCGCACCCTGGCCCGGCTGGCGGTGCGCTACGCGGACCGGGGCGTGGTCGGGTTCGGTCTCTCCAACGACGAGCGGCGCGGGATGGCCCGTGACTTCGACCGGGCGTTCGCGATCGCGCGGGAGGGAGGGCTGCTGTCGGCGCCGCACGGCGGCGAGCTGGCGGGGCCGGCGTCCGTCCGGGACTGCCTGGACGACCTGGACGCGCACCGGATCGGCCACGGCGTGCGGGCGGCGGACGATCCGCGGCTGATGAAGCGGCTCGCCGACCGCCAGGTGACGTGCGAGGTGTGTCCGGCATCCAACGTGGCGCTCGGGGTCTACGAGAAGCACGAGGACGTACCGCTGCGGACCCTGTTCGAGGCGGGGGTGCCCCTGGCGCTGGGCGCGGACGACCCCCTGCTGTTCGGCTCCCGGCTGGCGGCCCAGTACGAGATCGCTCGCGTCCACCACGGCTTCACCGACGCGGAGCTCGCGGAGCTGGCCCGGCAGTCCGTCCGGGGCTCGGCGGCGCCGGGGGACGTCAAGGCGAAGCTGCTGTCGGGCGTGGACGGCTGGCTCACCACCCCGCTCGCTTGAGGTGGGCGCAGGGCGGATACGGCTCGGAACAGCCCATGAGTAGGAGTGGTGGGCCAGCAGCGGGTCGACGAGCTCGCCGTACCCCTCGTCCGGGGGCACGCCGTCGCGCTGGGGGACAGGACGATCGTGTGGCGTGAGCAGGCGGCGAGGGGAAACAGGCCGGCGAGCCGGTTCAGCCCGTCGTGGTCCCCCACCAGGAGGCCGATCGGTTCGGGAGCCCGCAGCGAGGTGTGGCGCCGGATGTTGCCGCGGCTGGACGACGCGATGCCCGCGCGGGCCGGTCCGTGCGGTGAACCGGCGCAGTCTCCGTCGCACGAGGGTGGCCTCAGGGGCCCGGTTCGTACGCATGGGCCCATGCTCGCGGCGGGTGTGCCGCGCGGCAGCGGAGTCCGGCGGCCGGGTCGTCCGTGTCAGGCCTGGAGGCTGACGCCCACCGTCACCGGTTCGTTGACCAGCGTGACGCCGAAGGCCGCGTGGACGCCGGCGACGACCTCCCGGGCGAGCGTCAGCAGGTCCTCGGTGGTCGCCTTCCCGCGGTTGGTGAGGGCGAGGGTGTGCTTGGTGGAGATGCGGGCGGGGCCGTCGCCGTAGCCCTTGGTGAAGCCGGCCTTGTCGATCAGCCAGGCCGCTGAGGTCTTGGTGCGGCCCTCGCCCGCGGGGTAGGCGGGCGGCTCCGCGTCATCACCGAGCCGTGCCCGCACCCGCGTACGGAACACGGCGAACGACTCGTCGTCGAGGATCGGGTTGGTGAAGAAGGAACCGGCGGACCAGGTGTCGTGGTCCTCGGGATCCAGGACCATACCCTTGCCCGCCCGGAGCTTCAGGACCGTCTCGCGGGCCGTGGTCAGCGGCACCCGGTCCCCCGGGGCCACTCCGAGGACACGGGCCGTCTCGGCGTAGCGGACGGGACCGGAGAGACCTCCCGCGTCCTCCAGGGCGAAGCGGACGCGCAGCACGACATAGCGCTCGGGATCCGACTTGAAGCGGCTGTGACGGTACGAGAAGGCGCACTCCTCGTTGCTCAGCGTGACCGTCTGGCGCGTCCTGCGGTCGTAGGCGACGACCTCGGTGATGGTGGAGGACACCTCCTGGCCGTACGCCCCGACGTTCTGGATCGGGGTGGCGCCCGCCGAGCCGGGAATGCCGGCCAGGCACTCCACCCCGGCGAGGCCCGCCTCCACGGTGCGGGCGACGGCGTCGGTCCACACCTCGCCGGCCGCCAGCTCCAGGTGCGTGCCGTCCAGGGTGTGGCCCCGGGTGGCGATGACGAGGGCGGTGCCGTCGAATCCCTTGTCGCCGATGACCAGGTTGGAACCGCCGCCGATGATCAGCAGTGGGGTGCCGCTGTCGTCGGCGTCGCGGACGACAGCGATCACCTCGTCGTCGGTGGTCGCGGTGACCAGCCGGGTCGCGGGCCCGCCCAGCCGGAAGGTGGTCAGCGGGGCGAGGGGGGCGTCGTGGAGTTCCTGCACGGGCTCAAGACTACGAGACGGCACCGGCGGGCCCGCTCCCCCGGCCCCTCCGGCTCAGCCCAGCCGGACGACGGCCCGCGACATGCCCAGGACCTTCTGGCCCGCGCTGGTCGCGGTGAGGTCCACACGGACCGTGTGGTCGTCGAGTTTGGCGGCGACCTTGCCGCTGACCTCGATGATGGCGCCCTGGTCGTCGTCGGGGACCACGACCGGACGGATGAAGCGGACGCCGTACTCGAGGACCGCGCCCGGGTCGCCCACCCAGTCGGTCACCACCCGGATCGCCTCGGCCATGGTGAACATGCCGTGCGCGATGACGTCGGGCAGGCCGACCTCCTTGGCGAACCTCTCGTTCCAGTGAATGGGGTTGAAGTCGCCGGAGGCACCCGCGTACTGGACGAGGGTGGCGCGGGTCACGGGGAACGTCCGGGCGGGCAGTTCGGTGCCCACCTCGACGTCGGCGTGGGAGATCTTCGCCGTCATGGTGTTGTTCACGCCTCCTCGGCCGCGCGGGCCACCAGCTTGGTCCAGGCGGTCACGACGTGCTCGCCGTCCTGGTCGTGCACCTCACCGCGGATGTCCAGGACCTCGTTGCCCGCCATCAACCGGACCGTCTCGATGGTCGAGGTGACGGTGAGCCGGTCACCGGCCCGCACCGGGCGGGTGTAGGCGAACTTCTGATCGCCGTGCACCACCCGGCTGTAGTCGAGACCGAGCCGCGGATCGGCGACGACCTGACCCGCGGCCTTGAAGGTGATGGAGAACACGAAGGTCGGCGGGGCGATCACATCGGGGTGGCCGAGCGCCTTGGCGGCCTCCACGTCCGTGTACGCCGGGTTGGCGTCCCCCACCGCCTCGGCGAACTCACGGATCTTCTCCCGGCCCACCTCATAGGGCTCGGTGGGCGGGTAGCTCCGCCCCACGAAGGACTGGTCGAGCGCCATGCGCGCGGCACCTCCTGTGTCTGCCTGCTGCTGGACTGTGTCTGCCGAGGCCGGCCCGGTCCGCCGGCGGCCGGCCCCGGGGTCTGCCACGAGGACGGACTGCGGTCTGCCGGTGGCCGGGCTGCGGAGCCTGCGGGAGGCCCGCGGTGGGCCCGCGGCCGGCCCTCGGTGGAGAAACGACACGAGGCCGCCCCCCGAGTGGGGGGACGGCCTCGTGTACGAGCCTGTTTTATCGCGTCTCGCGATGCGCGGTGTGCGCATTGCAACGCGGGCAGTGCTTCTTCATCTCGAGACGATCCGGGTTGTTACGCCGGTTCTTCTTGGTGATGTAGTTCCGCTCCTTGCACTCCACGCAGGCCAGCGTGATCTTCGGGCGGACGTCGGTGGCAGCCACGTGAGTGCTCCTTGACGAACGGATTGACTGTATTTACGCAAGAAGAGTAGCCGATCGAAGGACCGACCCCGCAATCGGCTACTGTCTGTAGCGGTGACCGGACTTGAACCGGTGACACAGCGATTATGAGCCGCTTGCTCTACCGACTGAGCTACACCGCTTTGATGCGATCGGGCCCCGCCTCGCGACGGGAACCTCACGCACCAGAGCCCCAAAACGGAATCGAACCGTTGACCTTCTCCTTACCATGGAGACGCTCTGCCGACTGAGCTATTGGGGCGAGCGATGAAGACATTACACGGTCCGCCGCCGTTCACCCAAATCCGTTTCGGGCCCTTGTCCCCTCGTCGGAGGGACCACGCCGGTACGACTATTGCGCTCCTCCCGGCCCCCGGCGGGCGGCCGTCCTAGGCTCGTCTCACTCTGCGTGACCTGCCTCAGTGTGATGTATGTCCCCGTGCGCAGCCGGAGCCCCAGGAGTGTGATGCCCGACAGCCAGCCGCAGCCGCCGTCCGACCCGTGGCCGTCGCTCCCGGATCCGGGGCCGGCCGGTCCGGCCCCCCTGCTGCTGTGCGGCGCGCGGCTGACCGACGGCCGGACCGTGGACGTACGGCTGGGCGGCGGGCGCATCGAGGCGGTCGGTACGGCCGGCAGCCTGGCGGCGGGCAGCACGCGGGTGTCCGCCACCCGGGTCGATCTCACCGGCTATCTGCTGCTGCCCGCCCCCGCCGAGCCCCACGCCCACGCCGACACCGCTCTGTCCGCCGACACCGGCGGACCGGTTTCGTACGACTCCGAGGACGTCCAGCGCCGCGCGACGGAGGCGGCCCTGCTCCAGCTCGGTCACGGCGCGACGGCGGTGCGGGCCCATGTGAGGGTGGGTGACCTGGCCGGTCTGGGCGCGCTGACCGCCGTCCTGCGGGCGGAACGCTCACTGCGCGGGCTGGCCGTGCTGACGACGGTGGCGGTGCCGCGGGTGCTGACCGGGGTGGCGGGGGCGGACGGGCTCGCCGTGCTGCGTGACGCGCTGAAGATGGGCGCGTCCGTGGTGGGCGGCTGCCCGGACCTCGACCCCGACCCCACGGGATATGTGGAGGCGGTCCTGGAGGTCGCCTCCGAACACGGGTGTCCCGTCGACCTGCACACGGACGCCGCCGACCCCGCCCGGCTGGCCCGCTTCGCGGCCATGGCCGGCGGGCTGCGGCCGGGGGTCACCCTCGGTCCGTGTGGCGCTCTCGCCACCCTGCCGGCCGAGCCGGCCGCCCGGACCGCGGACCGGCTCGCGGCAGCCGGGGTGACGGTGGTGTGCCTCCCCCAGGGCGGCTGCGGCTCGGTCGACGGCCGCGGCGTGGCCCCGGTACGGCTGCTGCGCTCGGCCGGAGTGCGGGTGGCCGCCGGGAGCGGCGCCCTGAGGGACGTGTCGAACCCGGTCGGCCGCGGCGATCCGCTGGAGGCGGCGTACCTGCTGGCCTCGTGCCAGGGCCTGTCCGCCGAGGACGCCTATGCCGCCGTCAGCACGTCGGCGCGGGCGGCCCTCGGGCTGCCCGAGGTCCGCGTGGAGGCGGGCTTCCCGGCCGAACTGCTGGCGGTCCGCGGCGCCGGACTCCCGGACGCGCTGTCGCCGGCCTACAGCCGGATCGTGATCCACGGTGGGCGGGTGGTGGCGCGGACGAGTGCCGTACGGGAGTACCGCGATCCGACGGGCACGGTGGCACCGGGCCTGCCCCGTCAGGCACGGGGCCCCGCGTAGGGCGCTGCGGGCAGCACCGATCGGGCCTCCGCGGCCGGGTGCGGGCGGGCACCGCACGGCGCGTCGCGGGAGTCACGGCGCGAACGCGGTCGCTCCGGCGTACGGTCGGAGACATGCGCATTGTCATCGCTGGTGGTCATGGTCAGATCGCGCTGCGGCTGGAGCGGTTGCTCGCCGCGCGCGGGGACGAGGCGGCAGGCATCATCCGCAAACCCGAACAGGCTGACGAACTCCGCCGGCTGGGCGCCGAGCCGGTCGTCCTGGACCTGGAGTCGGCGTCGGTGGACGAGGTCGCGGCGCGACTCGAGGGCGCGGACGCGGCGGTGTTCGCGGCGGGCGCCGGCCCGGGCAGTGAGGTGGAGCGCAAGGAGTCGGTGGACAAGGCCGCGGCGGTACTCTTCGCCGACGCGGCCGTCCGCGCGGGCGTACGGCGCTTCGTGATCGTGTCGTCCATGGGCGCGGACGCGGCCCACGAGGGCCACGAAGTCTTCGACGTGTACCTGCGCGCCAAGGGCGAGGCGGACGCGTACGTACGCGGACTGGACGGCCTGGACTGGACGATCCTGCGCCCGGGCCGGCTCACCGACGACGCCGGCACCGGCCTGGTCCGCCTGGAGGCCCACACGGGTCGTGGCGCGGTCCCCCGTGACGATGTGGCCGCCGTCCTGGCGGAACTGGTGGACACGCCGGCGACGACCGGACTGACGCTGGAACTGATCAGCGGCACCGCGCCGGTGTCGGTGGCCGTGAAGTCGGTGGCGGGCAACTGAACGCCGCCCGGGGTCAGAAGAGAGACATCTGCCCCGGGAACTCCGGCACCGTGTAGCCGTCCAGCGACGGTTGCTCCGCCCCGATCGGAGCCTGTCTGCGCGATCCGGGGCAGGACGTCAGGTCCCCGCTCCCCCGCGCACCGGGCGGGTCGTGCCGCGCGTACCGTCCGGCGACGACAGCGATCTCACGACGGCACACGGGACACGAACGGCGACGGGACGACATACGGCCAGTCTGCCCCGGGGCCGGCGCCCGCGAACACGAAGAGACCCCTTCCGGACTGCGTTTCCGCAGTCCGGAAGGGGTCTCTTCCCCAGTGTGGCGGCGCCAGGATTCGAACCTGGGAAGGCTGAGCCGGCAGATTTACAGTCTGCTCCCTTTGGCCGCTCGGGCACACCGCCGGGGTTGCTGCCCTCGAACCGCCTTGCGGCGGCGCTCCGTGGCAACGACGTAAACAATACCCGATGGACAGGGGTGCTTCGCCACCTGATTGATCGCCACCCCGGGACGGGGGGATGACTAGGCTGGGCCGATGCGGTCCGGGCCGATGCCGCGCTCGGAGCCGTCCCGCACACGCCGGAACGCATCCGGTACGCAGTCGGTGCGCAGCCCGATACGCACCCCGATCCAAGGAGCCACAGGACATGGCCGACTCCAGTTTCGACATCGTCTCGAAGGTCGAGCGGCAGGAGGTCGACAACGCCCTCAACCAGACCGCCAAGGAGATCTCGCAGCGCTACGACTTCAAGGGCGTCGGTGCCTCGATCTCATGGTCCGGGGAGAAGATCCTCATGGAGGCGAACTCCGAGGACCGGGTGAAGGCCGTTCTCGACGTCTTCCAGTCCAAGCTGATCAAGCGGGGCATCTCCCTGAAGGCCCTGGACGCGGGTGAGCCGCAGCTCTCGGGCAAGGAGTACAAGATCTTCGCGTCGATCGAGGAGGGCATCTCCCAGGACAACGCGAAGAAGGTCGCGAAGGTCATCCGGGACGAGGGCCCGAAGGGTGTGAAGGCTCAGGTGCAGGGTGACGAGCTGCGCGTCAGCTCGAAGAGCCGCGACGACCTCCAGACCGTCATCGCCCTTCTCAAGGGCAAGGACTTCGAATTCGCGCTGCAGTTCGTGAACTACCGGTAGAGCCGACGGTATTGACGAGGGGGGCGGGCGCCTCGTGCGGGCGCTCGCCCACCCCTCGTCCGCCTGCTGTCGCACCGCCGCGTACGGCGCGGGTCAGTCGCGCGAGTGGCCGAACAGGATGCGGTAGGCGATCAGGAGGACGAGTGAGCCGCCGATCGCGGCGACCCAGGTGGTGCCGTCGTAGAAGTCCTTGGTGATCGGGTGGTCGAGCAGGCGGGCCGACACCCAGCCGCCGATGAAGGCGCCGGCGACACCGATCAGGGTCGTGCCGATGAGGCCGCCCGGGTCGCGGCCGGGCAACAGGAACTTGGCTATCGCCCCGGCCAGCAGTCCGAGGATGATCCAGCTGATGATCGTCATGGTCGAGCCCCTGCCCATTTCCCGTCGTCCTTGCACCCTGACAGACGTCACACGTACATGTGATGGTTGCACCTGATCAGTAGGCTGCGGCGTCATGCCAGACTCCGCCGGTCCTCCCTCACTGCCTCGCACGCTCGGTGTCGGGGATGCCGTGATCATCGGTCTCGGTTCGATGGTGGGAGCCGGGATCTTCGCGGCCCTGGCGCCCGCCGCGCACGCGGCCGGTTCCGGACTGCTTCCCGCACTGGCGCTCGCCGCCGCAGTCGCCTACTGCAACGCCACGGCGTCGGCGCGCCTCGCCGCCCGGTATCCGGCCTCGGGCGGCACGTACGTGTACGGGAGAGAGCGGCTCGGGGACTTCTGGGGCTACCTCGCGGGCTGGGCGTTCATCGTCGGGAAGACGGCCTCCTGTGCGGCGATGGCGCTCACCGTCGGCACGTACGGCTGGCCGGGGCAGGCGCATGCGGTGGCCGTCGCCGCCGTGGTGCTGCTGACCGCGGTGAACTACGGCGGTGTCCAGAGGTCCGCGTGGCTGACCCGGGTGATCGTGGGTGTGGTGCTGGCGGTCCTCGCTTCCGTGGTGGTCGCGTGTCTGACGTCGGGTGAGGCCGGTGCCGGGCGGGTCGGCATCGGGGTGTCGGGAGGTGCCGGCGGGGTGCTTCAGGCGGGCGGGCTGCTGTTCTTCGCCTTCGCCGGGTACGCCCGTATCGCGACTCTCGGCGAGGAGGTCCGGGATCCGGAACGCACCATCCCCCGGGCGATTCCGACGGCTCTCGGCATCGCTCTGGTCGTGTACGCGGCTGTCGCCATGGCTGTTCTCTCCGTTCTGGGGCCGGAGGGTCTGGGCGAGGCCACCGCGCCGCTCGCCGACGCGGTGCGGGCCGCCGGAGTACCCGGGCTGGCGCCGGTGGTGCGGGTGGGCGCGGCGGTGGCCGCGCTGGGTTCGCTGCTCGCCCTGATCCTCGGCGTCTCGCGGACGACGCTCGCCATGGCCCGGGATCGCCATCTCCCGGGCTCCCTGGCCGCCGTGCATCCGCGGTTCGGGGTGCCGCACCGGGCGGAGCTCGTGGTGGGCGCTGTGGTCGCCGTGCTGGCCGCCACGGTGGACGTGCGGGGTGCGATCGGATTCTCCTCCTTCGGCGTGCTGGTGTACTACGCGGTGGCCAATGCGTCGGCCTGGACACTCGGGGCGGGGCCCAGGGCGCGCGTGCTGCCGGCGGTGGGGCTCACCGGGTGCCTGGTGCTGGCGTTCTCGCTGCCGTGGGTCTCGGTGGGCGTGGGGGCGGGAGTGCTGACGGTGGGTGTGGCGGCTTACGCGCTGCGGAGGTTGGGTGGCGGGCGGTAGCCGACGCGTGGCGGGCCCCGACGGCCGGTGGGCGGCGCCGACCGGTGCGCGCGGGACGGCGGTCGTCGGCGGTGGCGCCGGCCGGGTCGGGGCGTACGGGCGGTGTCGGTGTCACGGGTGCCGGGTGCCGGACCGGGGGGCCGGGCACGCGCCTTCGTCGTGCTCCGACGGGAGCGAGGGTGTGTCCCGGGGTGTGGAGCGGACGGCTCGTCGGGAGCGGGGGCTGCCCGGGGGCGGGCCGGCTCCGGAGGGTGGCGGCGGGGCCGCGTCGACGGGCTCGGGGAGGGAAGGCCGGCCAGGTGGGGGTGTGGTGCGGGGCTTCTCCGCCGGCTGGTGTCAGCCACTGCTCGTGCTCGGTCATGGGCTCATCCTGCGTGCAACGACCGACGGGCGTGCGGGCCTGTGGACAGCCTCGGGGCTGTGGACAACTCCCCGGTCGATGGCGGACCGGCCGGCCCGCCTATCAGCGCGACGTGGACGTGAACGCCTGGTCCGTCCGCACGATTTCGCGGCCCAGCGGGAACAAGGAGACCGGGATCAGCTTGAAGTTGGCGATGCCGAGCGGAATTCCGATGATCGTCACACAGAGGGCGATGCCGGTGAGGATGTGGCCGAGCGCCAGCCACCAGCCGGCCAGGAGCAGCCACAGCACGTTGACGACGAAGGAAGGGGCTCCCGCGTCCCGGCGTTCGACCGTCGTGTAGCCGAAGGGCCAGAGGGCGTAGACACCGATCCGGAACGCGGCGACGCCGAAGGGGATGCCGATGATCGTGATGCAGAGCAGCGCGCCGGCGACCACGTAGCCGAGGAACAGCCAGAAGCCGCTCAGGACGAGCCATATGAGATTCAGGATGGTCTTCACTGGTGGTGACCTGCCATCTTCTCTAGCCGGGCGATGCGTTCCGCCATCGGCGGGTGGGTGGAGAACATCTTCGTAAGACCCTGCCCCGGACGGAACGGGTTAGCGATCATCATATGACTGGCCGTCTCGATACGGGGCTCGGGAGGCAGCGGAAGCTGCTTCGTCCCGTGTTCCAGTTTGCGCAGGGCGCTTGCGAGGGCGAGCGGATCGCCGGTGAGCTGGGCGCCCGAGGCGTCCGCTTCGTACTCCCGGGAGCGGCTGATGGCCAGCTGGATGAGGGACGCCGCGAGCGGGCCCAGGATCATGATCAGCAGCATGCCGAGGAGGCCGGGGCCGTCGTCGTCGCTCGAACGGCCGATCGGGATCAGCCAGGCGAAGTTGACCAGGAACATGATCACGGAGGCGAGGGCTCCGGCGACCGAGGAGATCAGGATGTCACGGTTGTAGACATGACTGAGCTCATGGCCGATGACGCCGCGCAGCTCGCGCTCGTCGAGCAGGCGGAGGATGCCTTCGGTGCAGCACACCGCGGCGTTGCGCGGGTTGCGGCCGGTGGCGAAGGCGTTGGGCGCCTCCGTCGGGGAGATGTACAGACGGGGCATGGGCTGGCGGGCCTGGGTGGAGAGCTCCCGGACCATGCGGTAGAGCTTCGGGGCCTCGAACTCGCTCACCGGGCGGGCACGCATCGCGCGCAGGGCCAGCTTGTCGCTGTTCCAGTACGCGTACGCGTTGGTGCCCAGGGCGATCAGGACGGCGACGACGAGCCCCGTACGGCCGAAGAAGCTGCCGATGACGATGATGAGCGCGGACAGTCCCCCGAGGAGGACTGCGGTCCTGAGCCCGTTGTGCCGGCGGTGCACGGTACGCCCTCCAAGTCGTGCGGCAGGGGGACCCTTGTCTGCTGATCTTCCTTCTGACCTGCGCTGCCACTGGTGTTCGTGGTGTGCCACGTCCAGTGGACCCTCCCGCATCGGTCAACGCCAGACGAAGGGCACTAGTTCCCTTGTGCGCGCGGTGGCGCGTGTCAACCGACCGGGTGACGGACGCTCCGTGTCGGTCGGGGAAGGCAGTCGCGCGGGGGCTTCCGACGGCCGTGCGCGCGGGTACGGGACGCCCTCCGATGCGCCGCGTCGGATGCGGTCCGTTGCGGTCCGTTGCGGTCAGAACAGTCCGGTGTCGGTGAAGCGGAGGACCAGCTGGGGTGCGCCGGACAGGGCGATGCCGATGACGCCGGTCAGGGCGATCGCGGCGGTGAGCGGGGCGGGGAGGCGGTGGCGGACCGGCCCGCCCTCGGGGGTGCGGAACAGCAGCGCGGTCCACTGGAGGTAGTACACCAGCGCGATGACGACGTTGACGGCCATGACGACGGCGAGCCAGCCGAGGCCGGCGTCCACGGCCGCGGCGAACACCGTCACCTTGGCGAAGAGGCCGATGATGCCCGGCGGGAGGCCGGCGAGGCAGAGCAGGAAAAAGCCCAGGAGGAGCGCGGCGAGCGGATGGGAGGCGTACAGGCCGCGGTAGTCGGCGACCCGGTTGAGCCGGTGTGCGCGGCCGACGAGGGCGGCCACCGCGAAGGCCCCCAGGTTCACGGCGCCGTACATGAGGGCGTAGGCGAGAGTGGCGCCGATCGACTTCTCCGGGTCGTCGGAGTACGCGGCGGCGGCGATCGGCACCAGCAGGTAGCCGGCCTGGCCGACGGAGGACCAGGCGAGGAGGCGTACCGCGCTGTGTGCGCGCGTGGTCTGCTGCCTCAGTGCGCCCACGTTCCCGACGGTCATGGTGAGGGCGGCCAGGACGGCGAGGGCGGGACCCCACACGTCGGCGTACGACGGCAGGGCGACGACCGTGACGAGGATCAGGCCGGAGAAGCCGACCGCCTTGCCGATGACCGACAGGTAGGCGGCGATCGGCAGGGGGGCGCCCACGTAGGTGTCGGGGACCCAGAAGTGGAAGGGGACGGCGGCGGTCTTGAAGGCGAAACCGACGAGGGTGAGGACGACACCGGTCTGGGCGAGGGTGTGGAACTGCCCGTCGACGGTCTGGATCCGCTCGGCGACCAGGGTGAGGTGGAGGGTTCCGGTGGCGGCGTAGACGAAGCTGATGCCCAGCAGACTGACCGCGGTGGCGGTGACGGAGGACAGGAAGAACTTCAGGGCGGCTTCGGAGGACTTCCGGTCGCCCTGCCGCAGGCCGACCAGGGCGAAGGCGGGCAGGGAGGCGACCTCCAGGGCGACGACGAGCGTCGCGAGATCGCGGGAGGCGGGCAGGAGGGCGGCGCCGGCCGCGGAGGAGAGGAACAGGAACCAGTACTCGCCCTCGGGGAGGCGTTTGCCCTCGTCCTTCAGGGTGGTGACGGACAGGAGCGCGGTCAGCAGGGCGCCGCCGAGCACCAGGAACTGGATGACGAGGGTGAAGCGGTCCGCGGTGTAGCTGCATACGCCGGTGTCGCCGACCAGGCAGAAGGTGCTGCGGTCGGCGTCCAGGAGGGGCAGCAGCATGAGGGTGGCCGCGGCCAGTCCGGCCACCGAGATCCAGCCCAGGAGCGGTTTCCTCGTTTCGCCGGCGAAGAGGTCCGCGACGAGGACGACGAGTCCGACGACCGCCGCGATGGCCGGGGGCGCGATGGCCAGCCAGTCGACGGACTGGACCAGGGAGCTCATCGGGTGCCTCCTGCGAGGAGCTGCTGCACGGCCGGGTCGGTCAGCCCGAGGAGGGCCTTCGGCCACAGGCCGGCGACGACGGTGAGGACGACGAGCGGGGTCCAGGCGGCGAACTCGTAGGAGCGCACGTCGGTGAGAGCCGGGGCGTCCTGGGGCACGGCGCCCATGCAGACCCGGCGGACCATGATCAGCAGGTACGCGGCCGTCAGCAGGGTTCCGAACGCGCCGATCGCCATGAAGGTGAGGAAGGCGGGCCGGCTGAGCCCTTCGGCGGGTTCGAAGGCGCCGAACAGGGCGAGCATCTCGCCCCAGAAGCCGGCGAGGCCGGGCAGTCCGAGGGAGGCGACGGCGGCGAAGGCGAGCAGGGCACCGAGGCGGGGGGCCCTGCCGTAGAGAGCGGCGCCCGCCTCCTTGGCGAGGGTGTCGAGGTCGGTGCTGCCGGTGCGGTCCTTGAGGCCGCCGACCAGGAAGAACAGCAGGCCGGTGATGAGCCCGTGGGCGACGTTGGCGAACAGGGCGCCGTTGACGCCGGCCGGGGTCATGGTGGCGATGCCGAGGAGGACGAAGCCCATATGGCCGACGGAGGAGTAGGCGATGAGCCGCTTGAGGTCGCCGTTCGCGCCCCGTCTGACCAGCGCCAGACAGGCCAGGGATCCGTAGATGATGCCGACGACGGCGAAGGCGGCGAGATAGGGCGCGAAGGTGCTGAATCCGTCCGGTGCGGCGGGCAGCAGGATGCGTACGAACCCGTAGGTGCCCATCTTCAGCAGCACACCGGCCAGCAGGACGGACCCGACGGTCGGCGCGGCGGTGTGGGCGTCGGGCAGCCAGCTGTGCAGCGGCCACATCGGAGTCTTGACCGCGAGCCCGATCCCGATCGCCAGAACGGCGATGACCTGCACGGACGCGGTCAGCGACCGGCCGTTGTCAGTGGCGAGTGCCACCATGTCGAATGTGCCCGCCTTGATTCCGATCAGGAGCAGGCCGAGCAGCATGACCACGGAGCCGAGCAGCGTGTAGAGGATGAACTTCCAGGCGGCCTCGGCCCGGCCCTCGCCGCCCCAGCGGGCGATGAGGAAGTACATCGGGATGAGGACCATCTCGAAGGCGAGGAAGAACAGGATCAGGTCGAGGACGGCGAAGGCCGCGAGCGTGCCGGACTCGAGGACCAGCAGGAGGGCGACGAAGGCCTTCGGGGACGGCCCGGCCGGCGGTTTGAAGTACGAGTAGAGGGCGCTGAGGAAGGTCAGCAGCGCGGTCAGGACCAGAAGGGGGAGCGAGATGCCGTCGGTGCCGAGGTGGATGCGCACGTCGAGTGCGGGGATCCAGCTGATGTCGGTCGTGGCCTGCATCGTCGACGGCTGGTCGTGGTCGAAGCCGAGCGCGAGAATGACCGCCGCGACGAGGATCGCGCCGGTGACGGTCACGCCGTGGCGGAGCACGGCCTGTCCGGGCGACTTCCCCTTCAGCCCCGGCGGGGCCGGCAGCAGAGCGGCGACGGCGCCGAGGAGCGGTCCGACGACGAGGAACGCCAGAAGGAACTGCATCACGGACTCGTTGATATCGATCACGCCTGCTCACGCTCCCGTGGCGGCGAGGACGACGGCGACCGTGAGGACGACGGTGCCGGCGAGCAGCGCGCTCACATAGGTCTGCAGATTGCCGGTCTGGGCCCGTCGTACGGCGGCACCGAGCCAGCGGGGCAGTGTGCCCGCGCCGCGTACGTAGGTCTCGACGACCTCGCGGTCGAGGAACCGTACGACACTCGCGCCGGCCCGGACCGGGCGGACGAAAAGGGCCGTGTACAGGGCGTCCAGGTGGAAGCCGGCGGCCGCGGGACGGTGCAGCGGGCCGAGCAGCAGCCGGCCCGGGTCCGAGGGGTCGGGTGCGTAGGCGATGTCCCCGTAGGCCGGTTCGTGGCTGGCGATGGCCTCCGCCTCGACCAGTGCGGCGTCGGCTTCGGGGTGGGCGGCGACGGCACCCAGGGGGACGCGGTCCGCGTGTGCGGTGGTGTGCCGCCAGGTGGCGTAGGTGATGATGCCGCCGACCAGGGCCACGCCCGTGCCGAGCACGGAGGTGGTGAGGGTCGGGGCCAGGCCGTGGCCGTCGAACCAGTCGGGCAGTACGCGGAAGGCGAGTCCGCCGAGCGCGAGGGACGGGACGGCGAGCACCCACAGCACCACGGTCATCGTCAGCGGCTGCCTGCCGTGGTCGGGGGCTTCGGGACCGCTGCCCCGGAAGGCCAGGAGCCACAGCCGTGTCGCGTACGCGGCGGTGAGCAGGGCGGTGACGAGGCCGGCGAGGAGGACGATCCAGCCCGCCGCCGCGGAAGTGTGCCCGGTGTGCCCGGTGTGGCCGGTGACGACGTGTTCGGCGGCACCGAGGACGGACTCCTTGGAGAAGAAGCCGCTGAACGGCGGCATCGCGGCGAGCGCCAGCAGCGCCACGGTCATCGTCCAGTAGGCGTCGGGGACGCGGTCGCGCAGGCGGCTCATACGGGACATGGCGGCCAGCGAGTTGGTGCCGGCGGCGTGGATGATCACGCCGGCCGCGAGGAACAGCAGCGCCTTGAAGGCGCCGTGGGACAGGAGGTGGAAGACGGCGGCTTCGCGGTCGGCGACGGCGAGGGCGCCGGTCATGTAGCCGAGCTGACCGATCGTCGAGTAGGCGAGGACGCGTTTGATGTCGTCCTGGGCGAGAGCGGCGAGCGCGGAGCCGGCCATCGTCACGGCGGCCATGACCGCGAGGACGGTCATCGCGGCCTGTGAGGCCTCGAAGAGCGGAAGGAGGCGGGCGATGAAGTAGACACCGGCCGCGACCATGGTCGCGGCGTGGATGAGCGCGGAGACGGGCGTGGGGCCCGCCATCGCGTCGGGGAGCCAGGTGTGCAACGGGAACTGCGCCGACTTGCCGGCCACGCCCGCCAGGAGCAGCAGGGCGATCAGCGTGGGGTGTTCGATGCCTCCGTCGGCGACGGCGTCCAGGATCCGGGTGATGCGGAACGATCCGGCCTCGGTGGCCAGGGCGAACAGGCCGATGAGGAAGGGGACGTCCCCGAGCTTGGTGACCAGGAATGCCTTGAGGGAGGCGGCGCGGGCCTCGGGGGTCTCCCAGTAGTGGCCGACGAGGAAGTAGGAGCAGATGCCCATGACTTCCCAGCCGACCAGCAGGACCATCAGGTCGCCGGAGTAGACGACCAGGATCATCGCGGAGGTGAACAGGGAGACGAGAGCGGCGTAGGAGGGGTAACGCGGGTCGTCGCGCAGGTAGCCCGTCGAGTAGATCTGCACGCAGGTGGCGACGACGGTGACCAGGACGGCGGTCAGGGCGGCGAAGCCGTCGATGTGGAGGGCTAGTTCGATCGGGACCGAGCCGGTCGGCGTGAGTTCGGTGGCGGCGTCGACGGCCCCGTCGCCACCCTGGCGCTCGGCGACCAGGGCGGCCAGGACGAGGGAGGCGAGCGCCGGCAGCACGGCGAGCGGACGGACGAATCCGGGGGCGGTGCGGCCCAGGAGCAGTCCGGCGACAGCGCCGAGGAACGGAAGGAGGGGGACGAGGACGGCGAGGGTGGTCGTGGTCACGCGGTGGCCTCGGCCTTCTCGGCGGCCGCCCCGGGGGCGGAGGCGTCGCCGTCGGACACGCCGCTGCCGGGGCCGTCGGGATCATGGTCCTCGGCGGTGTCACGGAGCCTGTCGATGTCCGAGGTGCCCCGGTTGCGGTACACGGCGAGGACGATCGCCAGGCCGATGCCGATCTCCGCGGCGGCGATGGCGATGGTGAACAGGGCCAGGGCCTGGCCGGAGTGCAGGGTCTCCTCGGCGGCCCGGCTGAGCCAGACGTCGAAGGCGACCAGGTTCAGGTTGACGGCGTTGAGCATCAGCTCGACCGACATCAGGACCAGGATCGCGTTGCGGCGGGCGAGGACGCCGTACAGGCCGGTGCAGAAGAGGAGGGCGGACAGCACGGCGGGATAGGCGAGGTGCATCAGCGGGTCCCCTCCGTGTCGCTCCGGGCTTCCCCTGGCCCGGGGGCGCCGGGAGGGGCGGCCGGTGAGGACGCGGTGACGGTCGCCGCCTGCCCGGCCTTCGCCTTGCGGGACAGGACGATCGCGCCGACCAGCGCGGCGAGGAGGAGGACGGAGAGGGCCTCGAAGGGCAGGACCCAGTGCTGGAAGAGGCTCGCGCCGGTCACCTCGGTGGAGCCGGCGGGGGCTCCGTCCAGGTCGATCCAGGTGGTCCGGAAGGCGTCGACGACCACCCACACCAGGGCGATGCCGGCGACGCCGGCCACCCCGAGGGCGACCCACCGGTTGCCGGAGTCGGCGTCCGGTGAGCGGCCGATGGGCGCCCGGGTGAGCATCAGCCCGAACAGGAGGAGGACGACAACGGAGCCGACGTAGATCAGGACCTGCACCCAGGCAATGAACTCGGCGGTGAGCAGGAGGTATTCGACGGCGAGACCGCCGAGGGCCACCACCAGCCACAGGGCGGCGTGTACCAGCTGCCGGGTGGTGACGGTGATGACGGCGGCCCCGAGGGTCACCAGACCGACGAGGAGGAAGGCGATCTCCACTCCGGTCGGGGAGAGGAAGCCGTGCGTCTCGGCGGCGGCGGTGGTCGTGGCGTGCGCGGCCGTACCTGCGGCTGCGGCGAGGATCACGACTTCTCCTCCTCCTGCGGTTCGGCCTGGGCGGCGGCGAGTTTGTCGGCGGTCTTGCGGGCGGCGGCGACTTCCTTCGGCTCCTCGGCGCCGGCGTCGAGCGCGGGCGGGGCCGGGACGGTCCACATCCACTCACGGAGCTTGTCGCGTTCGTGGGTGAGGTCGCGGATGTCGGTCTCGGCGTACTCGAACTCCGGGGACCAGAAGAGAGCGTCGAAAGGGCAGACCTCGATGCAGATACCGCAGTACATGCACAGGGAGAAGTCGATGGCGAAGCGGTCGAGGACGTTGCGGCTGCGCTCACGGCCGCCGGGGGCCGCCGGCGGGACCGTCTCCTTGTGGGAGTCGATGTAGATGCACCAGTCCGGGCACTCACGGGCGCACAGCATGCAGACCGTGCAGTTCTCCTCGAACAGGCCGATCACACCGCGGGAGCGGGGCGGCAGTTCGGGCTGGGTGTCCGGGTACGGGGCGGTGACGGACTTCTTCGTCATCGTCCGCAGGGTGACGGCAAGGCCCTTGGCCAGACCGGAGCCGGGGATCGGGGCCATCAGAGGAACACCACCTTGACGATGCCGGTGAGGGCGATCTGGGCGAGGGAGAGGGGGACGAGGAAGGTCCAGGAGAGTTTCTGGAGCTGGTCCTCGCGCAGCCGGGGGTAGGTGACGCGGAGCCAGATGATGACGAAGGCGAGGACCGCGGTCTTCAGCAGGGTCCAGACCCAGCCGAGTCCGTCGGCGCCCCAGGGGCCGTGCCAGCCGCCCAGGAAGAGAACGGTGGTCAGGCCGCACAGGACGACGATTCCGGCGTACTCGGCGAGGAGGAAGAGAGCGAAGCGCAGACCGGTGTACTCGGTGTACGCACCGAAGATGATCTCCGAGTCGGCGACCGGCGCGTCGAAGGGAGGGCGCTGGAGTTCGGCGAGGCCGGCGATGAAGAAGACGAGCGCGCCGGTGATCTGCCAGGGGACCCACCACCACTCGAAGGCGTCGAGGATGCCGATGAGGGAGACGGTGCCGGCCGCCATCGCCACGGAGGCGGCGGTGAGCAGCATCGGGAGTTCGTAGGCGAGCAGCTGGGCGGCCGTGCGCAGGCCGCCGAGGAGGGAGAACTTGTTGGCGGAGGCCCAGCCGGCCATGAGCGAGCCGAGGACGCCGACACCCATGACCGCCAGGACGAAGAACACGCCCGCGTCGATCACCTGGCCGACCGCGCCCTCTCCCGGGCCGACCGGGATGGCGAGCAGGACGAGGAGGTACGGCAGAAGGGCGACGGCAGGGGCGATCTGGAAGACGCGGCGGTCCGCGCCGGCCGGGACCACGTCCTCCTTCTGCACGAACTTCACGCCGTCGGCGACGAGCTGGGCCCAGCCGTGGAAGCCGCCGGCGTACATCGGGCCGAGGCGCCCCTGCATGTGGGCCATCACCTTGTGCTCGGTCTGACCCACGATCAGCGGGAAGGTGAGGAAGACGACGAACACGACGAGGAGTCGCAGGGCGACGTCGAGCACGTCGTTCACCGCGGGCCTCCTGAGGGATCGTCGGGGGTGATACCGGTCCCGGTACCGGTCCCGGACCCGGGCTCGGGCTCGGACTGAGTCCCGGCTCCGGAGCGGGGATCGGGACCGGCGTCGGTGTCGGTGTCGGCATCGGTGTCGGGACCGGCATCGGTGTCGGCATCGGTGTCGGGACCGGCATCGGCGTCGGTGTCGGGACCGGCATCGGCATCGGCGTCGGTGTCGGGACCGGTGCTGTCTTCCTGCTCCGTGCCGGCGGCGGAGGCCGCGGTCCCCGGCCGGGCACCGCGCTCGGGGGGCGCCTCGTCCCGGGTGGCCCGTCCGGCGCCGGGCCCGGGGGTCCCTCCCGCCGGGCGCGCCTGCGCGGGATCGGTTGCGTCATCGTCCCCGGGTCCGGCACCGGTCCCGGGGGCCGGCGCGGCCTCGGGAGGGGCGGCGGACTCCACCGCCGGTTCCGTGAACGCCGGACGGGCGTGGTGCCAGGGGGCGTCCGGGCTGCGGGGGCCGGCCGGGGGACTCGCGTCCGGCCCACCGGTGTCGGTGGGCGTGGGAGTGGGCTCGTCACCGGCCGGTGGGGCCTCGTCCGACGCCGCGCGTTGACTCGCCGACCCTTCGGAGGCGCTGCGCGCCCGGCGAGGGCCTCCGGCGGCAGGCGTACCGGAACGCTGCGACGCCGATCCCTCACTCGCACTCCGCGCACGTCGGGCGGGAGGGCGGGAGGGGGCGGGCGGCTCGGGTGAGGACGCCTCCGCCGACGGGCTCGCGGAGCCTTCGGCCGCCGGACGGTCACGACGCGACGCAACCCCGGACTCCGGCGCAACCGCCGACTCCGGTCCAGACGCCGACTCCGGTCCAGACGCCTGACTCGCGGAACCCTCCGCCGCCGAACGCGCGCGGCGGGGTGGGCGGTCGGTGGGGGTGCGGGTCGCGCCCGCGGCCGTTCTGGCCGTGCCTCGGGCCGGGCGGGAGGGGGCCGGGGGGAGCTGGCCCTTCAGCGGGCCCCATTCGTTGGGGTCGGGCACGCCGGGGGGCAGCATCTGGCGGCGCCTGGGACCGCCGTGCTCGGATTCACCGGGCTCCTTGGCGCCGGGCCAGGCCTTGGCGACCCGGGCGGCGAGGACGAAGTCCTTGCGCAGGGGGTGGCCCTCGAAGGTGTCCGGCAGCAGGAGGTGGTCCAGGCCAGGGTGGTCGGTGAAGCCGACGCCGAACATCTCGTGCGTCTCCCGTTCGTGCCAGGCGGCGCCCGCGTAGACGTCCACGGCGGACGGCAGCACCGGGGCGTCGTGCGGCACCGTGGTGCGCAGCAGCAGGCGCCGTACGGGGTGCAGGGCGGCGACATGGGCAGCGACGCGGAAACCCGTGCCGGGTTCGTCGACCGCGCTCAGCCAGTCGAAGAAGGTGCAGCCGAGGCGGACGCGTGCGGTCTCCAGGGCGGTGATCCAGGAGGCGGGCGGTACGTCGACGGTCAGGAGGCCGTACGACTCCTCCGCCGTGGCCTCGGCACCGAACAACTCCGCGGCATCGGCGGGAAGCCAGCCGGCCGCGGTCACCGGTCCTCCCCCTCACCGGCCGCGGGCGCCGGCGGCCGGACCAGCCCGCTCCGCAGCGCCGCCGCCGAAGGCCGCCCGCCGGCGGATCCGTACCGCTCCCCGAGGGACTCGCGCGCGATCTTCTCCTGGAGTTTCAGGATCCCCTGGAGCAGCGCCTCGGGCCGGGGCGGGCAGCCGGGGACGTAGACGTCGACCGGGATGATCTGGTCGACGCCCTTGGTGACGGAGTAGGAGTCCCAGTACGGCCCGCCGCAGTTGCTGCAGGCTCCGAAGGAGATGACGTACTTCGGCTCGGGCATCTGCTCGTACAGCCGCTTCACCGCGGGCGCCATCTTGTCGGTGACCGTGCCGGAGACGACCATCAGGTCGGCCTGACGCGGTCCCGGTGCGAAGGGGATGACACCGAGGCGGATGAAGTCGTGCCGGGCCATCGACGCGGCGATGAACTCGATCGCGCAGCAGGCCAGGCCGAAGTTGAAGACCCAGAGCGAGTAGCGGCGGCCCCAGTTCAGGACGACCTTCATCGGTTCGGGCGCCAGCCGGGAGAGCGCGCCGAGCCGTTTCGGCTCCGGGAGGAGAACCGGTTCGGAGGCGGCAGGGTTCACGTCCATGTCAGGACGCCCTTCTTGTATGCGTACAGCAGGCCCACGGCGAGGAAGCCGAGGAAGATGAACATCTCCACGAGGGTGGTCGCGCCGTAGCCGTCGGCGGCGAAGACCGTGGCCCAGGGGAAGAGGAAGATCGAGTCGACGGCGAAGATCACATAGAGGAAGGCGTAGACGTAGTAGCGGACCTGGGTGTGGGCCCAGCCCTCGCCGACGGGGTCGACTCCGCACTCGTACGTCAGGAGCTTCTCGGGTGTGGGGACCACCGGCCGCAGCAGGCGTCCCGCTCCGAAGGCGACGGCGACGAACAGCAGGCCGACGACGGCGAGCAGTCCGACGACCGAGTAGGACTGGAAGTAGTCCGCCGCGACGACGGTCGTTTCCCGCACGTCCGCCCCTCACTCCCTCGGATCGGCACCCGGGCCCCTGTCCGTCCCGTGCCCGTGATCCGTGCCGGTGAACGCCGAACGCCACGGTTCGACGATCTGTACGCACGGGAGTCTAGGCCCTCGTAAAGGAGCGGTAAGCAGCCTGTCACCACTCGGGATACCAAGGGTGGGGTTTTCCTCAGTGCGTCCGGGCGGTCCGCCTCATGGCGCGGGCCCCCCGACTCCGGGCAGGCTGGGCGCATGACCGAACCCTTTCCGCCCCAGGGCGCGCACGTGACAGCGGTCGCGGCCCCGGCCGGGCCCGGCGACCGCCCCCCGCCGGCCCGTTTCGCCTACGACGCGCACACCTGGAAGGAGATCGCCCATCTCCTGGTGAACCTTCCTGTGTCGCTGGTCGGCTTCACCTACACGGTGACCATGCTGTTCACCGGTGCCGGGCTGACCGTCACGGTGATCGGGCTGCCGCTGCTCGCCGCCGGACTGCTGGGCGCGCGGCAGCTGGGCAGGCTGGAGCGGGCGCGGGCCAGGAGGCTGCTCGGGGTGCGGGTGGAGGAGCCGAGCCCGCTGCCGCACGGGGCCGGGGGATTCTGGCCCGGGCTGTGGCTGGCGCTGAGGGACCCGGTCGGCTGGCGCACGGTGCTGTACGAGCTGATACGGCTGCCGTGGGCCGTGCTCACCTTCACCGTCACACTGACCGGGCTGTTCGTCCTGTGGCCGGTGCTGCCGTTCGTGGTGCGCGCCCTGACGAACGTGGACCGGGCGATGGTGCGCGGCCTGCTGTCGCCCTCCGACGAGCTGGAGCGGCGCATCGCGGAGCTGGAGTCCGACCGGGGTGTGGTGGTCGATACGGCGGCGGCGGACCTGCGGCGCATCGAGCGCGACCTGCACGACGGGGCACAGGCCCGGCTGGTGAACCTGGCGATGGGTCTGGGCCTGGCCAAGGAGAAGCTGCTGGAGGATCCCGACGCCGCGGCCACCATGGTCGAGGAGGCGCACGGTGAGGTGAAACTGGCGCTGCAGGAGCTGCGGGACCTGGCCCGCGGCATCCATCCCGCGGTGCTGACCGACCGGGGTCTGGACGCCGCCCTGTCGTCGGTCGCCTCGCGCTGCACGGTGCCGGTGAAGGTGACGGCCGACCTGGACGAGCGTCCCGCCGCCGCCATCGAGGGCATCGCCTACTTCACGGTCTCGGAGCTGCTGCAGAACGTCAGCAAGCACAGCGGGGCCCGGTCGGCCTCGGTCGACGCGTGGCGGTCGGAGGGCCGGCTGTTCCTCCAGGTGTGGGACGACGGGCGTGGCGGCGCGAGCCTGCAGGGCGGGTCCGGTCTGCGGGGCCTCGCCGACCGGCTCGGCGCGGTGGACGGTCTGTTCGTCGTGGACTCGCCGGAGGGCGGTCCGACGACGGTGACGGCGGAGCTGCCGTGGCGGGACCGTTCCGGTGTCCTCGCCCCGCAGACGCGGACGGCCGAGAGGGCGTCCGCCCGCGGCCGGAGGTAGGGAAAACCCCCCGGCCAAGACTGCGACGGACTCCATGGTCCGCGGACCTGCGGCGGAGCAGTCTGGAGGTACGACAGCACAGCCTCCGCACGAGACTAAGGACGACGCCGATGGCCACGGAGTACGGACAGGGCTACGGGCTCCCCACCCGCCCCGGACAGCCCGGGAACGCCGGGGAACGGCGGCACCGGCTGCCGGCCGCGCTGCGGGCGCCGGTCGAGGGGCGCACCTGGCGCGAGCTGGGCTATGTGCTGCTGAGCCTGCCGATCAGCATCCTGCTGTTCACCTACGCGGTCACGATGGTGTCGCTGGGGGCGGGCCTGCTGGTGACGTTCCTGGGTGTCCCGGTGCTGGCGGCGGCGCTCGCCGGCTGCCGCGGGTTCGGGTCGGTGGAGCGGGCACGGGCGCGGGGGCTGCTGGGCCTCGACGTGGGCGAGCCGGAGCCGCTGCGGGTGAGGCGGCGGGGGTTCATGGCGTGGGTGGGGGCCCTGCTCAAGAGCGGCGTCTCCTGGCGGTCCCTGCTGTACGCGGTGCTGCAGTTGCCGTGGGCGGTGCTGTCCTTCACCGTCACCGTGACGCTCTGGTCGGTGGGCTGGTCGCTGCTGACGTATCCGCTGTGGTTCTGGGTCTTCCCGATGTACACCGGGCAGGACGGCATACAGCTGTACGGCGACGAGCGGCACCAGATCTATCTGGACAACCCGTTCGAGATCACGGTGACGGCGGGGGTGGGTCTGCTGGTCACGCTCGCCACGCCGTGGATCGTACGGGCGCTGACGACCGTGGACCGGGTGATGGTGCACGGGCTGCTCGGGCCGTCCCGGCTGGCGACGCGGGTGGTGGAGCTGGAGTCGGACCGCGGGGTCGTGGTGGACACGGCGGCGGCGGACCTGCGGCGCATCGAGCGCGACCTGCACGACGGGGCGCAGGCCCGGCTGGTGGCGCTGGCCATGGATCTGGGGCTCGCGAAGGAGAAGCTGCGGGAGGATCCCCAGGTCGCGGCGCAGATGGTGGACGAGGCGCACGGCGAGGTGAAGACGGCGCTGCAGGAGCTGCGGGACCTGGCCCGCGGTATCCATCCCGCGGTGCTGACCGACCGGGGTCTGGACGCGGCGCTGTCCTCGGTGGCCTCGCGCTGCACGGTCCCGGTGCAGGTGGAGGTGGACCTTACGGAGCGGCCCGCGCCGGCCATCGAGGGCATCGCCTACTTCACGGCCTCGGAGCTGCTGCAGAACGTCAGCAAGCACTCGCGGGCGACCGGTGCGGCCGTGGAGGTGTGGCGGACGGAGAACCGGCTGATGCTCCAGGTCGTCGACAACGGGGTGGGCGGTGCCGACACCTCCCGGGGTTCCGGACTGTCGGGCCTGGCGGAACGGCTGAAGGCGGTGGACGGAATCCTGGTGGTGGACTCGCCGGCCGGCGGCCCGACCCGGGTGACGGCCGAGCTGCCGTGGCGCGCGGAGTGGACCCGCTGACCGCGCCCCGAGATCCGTGAGCGGGACCGCCGGGCGGTGGGCCGGGAGCGGATGCGCAGGACCGGAACCGGAACCGCACGCGGCCCCGGACCGGGACCGGAACCGGGACCCGCGAGGGACCCGGACCAGGACCGGAGCGGGACCCGGACCGGGCCGGATGGCGGCCATGGCGACCGGATGCGGAACTGAGACGGGGACCGGCGGGACGCACCGGACGGACGACGTGCCTCGACGGCACCCCCGATCGCGTCGCCCCGGCCCATCCCCCGCCGGATGCTGGAATGCTGGACCTGTTGACCGGGCCCGCCAGGAGGGCGGCCCGGGAGCGGGGTGTGGGGGCCGAGGGACGTGGAGGACAGGGTGCGGGTGGTCATCGCCGAGGATTCGGTGCTGCTGCGGGAGGGTCTGACGCGGCTGCTGACCGACCGGGGACACGACGTCGTGGCCGGTGTCGGTGACGGAGAGGCGCTGATCAAGACCATCGCCGAGCTGGACGGGCGGAACATGCTCCCGGACGTGGTGGTGGCGGACGTACGGATGCCGCCGACGCACACGGACGAGGGAGTGCGGGCCGCGGTGCAACTGCGCAAGTCGCATCCGGGGGTCGGGGTGCTGGTGCTGTCGCAGTACGTGGAGGAGCGCTACGCCACGGAGCTGCTGGCCGGTTCCAGCCGGGGCGTCGGCTATCTGCTGAAGGACCGGGTGGCCGAGGTACGCGAGTTCGTGGACGCGGTGGTGCGGGTGGCCGAGGGTGGCACGGCACTGGACCCGGAGGTCGTCGCGCAGCTGCTGGGCCGCAGCCGCAAGCAGGACGTGCTCGCGGGGCTCACCCCGCGCGAGCGGGAGGTGCTGGGCCTGATGGCCGAGGGGCGGACGAACTCGGCGGTCGCGAGGCAGCTGGTGGTCAGCGACGGCGCCGTGGAGAAGCACGTCAGCAACATCTTCCTGAAGCTGGGGCTGTCCCCGAGCGACGGCGACCACCGGCGGGTGCTGGCCGTCCTCACCTATCTCAACTCCTAGAACTCCCCTCGAGCGGTGTCCCGCCGCGGGCTCGAGGACGTCTCGAAGTCGTGTCCAACATGCGAATGACCCAAGGAAGGCGACCCTTACGGACGTAGGGTTTATGCGGGGAAGGCCTGCGGGAAGGCCGTCCCGGACAGCCGCCTCGAGGAGGTCCAGTTCAGTGACCAGTCAGGTCAGCAGCACTGCGGAGCAGGCCGACGGAGCAGTCGTAGGAGAGCAGCGCAATGCGGCGGGTGCGAAGGACGTCCGCCGCCTCGACCGAGTGATCATCAGGTTCGCGGGGGACTCGGGTGACGGGATGCAGCTCACCGGTGACCGTTTCACCTCCGAGACCGCGTCCTTCGGCAATGATCTTTCCACCCTGCCGAACTTTCCGGCCGAGATCCGCGCCCCTGCCGGCACCCTGCCGGGCGTCTCGTCCTTCCAGCTCCATTTCGCCGACCACGACATCCTCACGCCCGGCGACGCCCCCAACGTGCTGGTGGCGATGAACCCGGCCGCGCTCAAGGCCAACGTCGGCGATCTGCCGCGCGGCGCGGAGATCATCGTCAACACGGACGAGTTCACCAAGCGGGCGATGCAGAAGGTCGGCTACGGGACCAGTCCCCTGGAGGACGGCTCGCTGGACGGGTACCACCTGCATCCGGTTCCGCTGACCACGCTGACCGTGGAGGCGCTGAAGGAGTTCGACCTCACCCGTAAGGAGGCCGAGCGCAGCAAGAACATGTTCGCACTCGGTCTGCTGAGCTGGATGTACCACCGGCCGACCGAGGGCACGGAGAAGTTCCTGCGGACGAAGTTCGCGAAGAAGCCCGACATCGCGGCGGCCAATATCGCGGCCTACCGTGCGGGCTGGAACTTCGGCGAGACCACCGAGGACTTCGCGGTCTCCTACGAGGTGGCCCCGGCGGCGAAGGCGTTCCCGGCCGGTGTCTACCGCAACATCTCGGGCAACCTGGCCCTGTCCTACGGATTGGTCGCCGCGTCCCGGCAGGCGGACCTGCCGCTGTTCCTGGGCTCGTATCCGATCACCCCGGCCTCCGACATCCTGCACGAGCTGAGCCGGCACAAGAACTTCGGTGTGCGGACCTTCCAGGCGGAGGACGAGATCGCCGGGATCGGGGCGGCGCTGGGTGCGGCCTTCGGGGGGTCGCTCGCGGTGACGACGACGTCCGGTCCGGGTGTGGCGCTGAAGTCGGAGACGATCGGTCTCGCGGTGTCCCTGGAGCTGCCGCTGCTGATCGTGGACATCCAGCGCGGCGGCCCGTCCACCGGCCTGCCGACCAAGACGGAGCAGGCGGACCTGCTGCAGGCGATGTACGGGCGCAACGGCGAGGCGCCGGTCCCGGTCGTCGCCCCGCGCACCCCGGCCGACTGCTTCGACGCCGCCCTGGAGGCGGCCCGGATCGCGCTGGCCTACCGCACCCCGGTGTTCCTGCTGTCCGACGGGTATCTGGCCAACGGATCGGAGCCGTGGCGGATCCCCGACCTGGAGGAGCTGCCCGACCTGAGGGTGCAGTTCGCCCAGGGCCCGAACCACACCCTGGACGACGGTGCGGAGGTGTTCTGGCCGTACAAGCGCGATCCCCGGACCCTGGCGCGCCCGTGGGCGGTCCCGGGCACGCCGGGTCTGGAACACCGGATCGGCGGCATCGAGAAGCAGGACGGCACGGGCAACATCTCCTACGACCCGGCCAACCACGACTTCATGGTCCGCACCCGGCAGGCCAAGATCGACGGCATCGACGTACCCGACGTGGAGGTCGACGACCCGGACGGCGCCGCGCGGGTGCTGGTGCTCGGCTGGGGTTCGACGTACGGACCGATCACGGCGGCCGTGCGGCGGCTGCGGAACGCCGGGGAGTCCATCGCCCAGGCGCATCTGCGGCACCTCAACCCCCTCCCGCAGAACCTCGGCCCGATTCTCGGGCAGTACGACCGGGTGGTGGTCCCGGAGATGAACCTGGGGCAGCTCGCCACCCTCATCCGGGCGAAGTACCTGGTCGACGCGGAGTCGTACAACCAGGTCAACGGTATGCCGTTCAAGGCGGAGCAGCTCGCCACGGCGCTGAAGGAGGCCATCGATGACTGACGCCAACGCGCTGCTCCAGCTCGTCCCCAGGGCCGAGGGCAAGCAGTCCATGAAGGACTTCAAGTCCGATCAGGAAGTGCGCTGGTGCCCCGGCTGCGGTGACTACGCCGTACTCGCCGCCGTGCAGGGATTCATGCCGCAGCTGGGCCTGGCGAAGGAGAACATCGTCTTCGTCTCCGGCATCGGCTGCTCCTCCCGCTTCCCGTACTACATGAACACCTACGGGATGCACTCCATCCACGGCCGTGCCCCGGCCATCGCGACCGGCCTCGCGGCCTCCCGCCGCGATCTGAGCGTCTGGGTGGTGACGGGGGACGGCGACGCGCTGTCCATCGGCGGCAACCATCTCATCCACGCCCTGCGCCGCAACGTCAATCTGAAGATCCTGCTGTTCAACAACCGCATCTACGGGCTGACCAAGGGCCAGTACTCCCCCACCTCCGAGATCGGCAAGATCACCAAGTCGACGCCGATGGGCTCGCTCGACGCGCCGTTCAACCCGGTGTCGCTGGCGATCGGCGCGGAGGCGTCGTTCGTGGCCCGCACGGTGGACTCGGACCGCAAGCACCTCACCGAGGTACTGCGCCAGGCCGCCGACCACCCGGGCACCGCGCTGGTGGAGATCTACCAGAACTGCAACATCTTCAACGACGGCGCCTTCGAGGTGCTCAAGGACCGTCAGCAGGCCGAGGAGGCGGTGATCCGGCTCGAGCACGGGCAGCCGATCCGCTTCGGAGCCGACAACTCCAAGGGCGTCGTACGCGACCGCGCCACCGGCGACCTGCTGGTGGTCGGCGTGACACCGGAGAACGAGGCCGACATTCTCGTGCACGACGCCCACTCCGCGTCACCGACCACCGCGTTCGCGCTGTCCCGGCTCGCGGACGTCAACACGCTGCACCACACCCCGATCGGTGTCCTGCGCTCGGTCGAGCGGCCGGTCTACGACACCCTCATGGCCGACCAGCTCGACACCGCCGTCGAGCAGAACGGCAAGGGCGACCTCGGCGCGCTGCTGGCCGGCGGCGACACCTGGACCGTCGTGGGGTGAGCCGCACGGAACCGCGACCGCACGGGGGAGGGCCCCGGCATCCCGAGGATGCCGGGGCCCTGCCCCGTGCGCCGCGTCCGCGACCGAACCCGGTCGTCCTGGGCGCGCACCCCTCTATCGCTTTCCAAAAGTTAGCGCATGGCCTACGGTTAGTGTGGAACGCGACCCCGCGCAGCCACCCCACCCGCACTCAGGAGTCCCGCATCATGAGCATCGTCGTCACCGGAGCCACCGGACACCTCGGCCGTCACGTCGTGGAGCAACTGCTGGACAGGGTTCCGGCCGAGCAGGTCACCGCCGTGGTCCGCGACGCCGGGAAGGCGGCGGACCTCGCCGGGCGCGGGGTGCGGATCGCGGTCGCCGACTACAGCGCCCCCGAGACGTTCGACGGCCTGTTCGCGGCCGGCGACAAGGTGCTGCTGATCTCCGGCAACGAGTTCGACAAGGGCAGGGTGGGGCAGCACCGGGTCGTCATCGACGCCGCGAGGGCCGCCGGCGTCGCCCTGCTCGCCTACACCAGCGCCCCGGGCCCCCTGAGCGCCGCGCTCGCCGACGACCACCGCGGCACCGAGCAGGCACTGCTCGGCTCGGGCGTGCCGTACACGCTGCTGCGCAACGGCTGGTACCACGAGAACTACACCGAGAACCTCGCCCCGGTCCTGGAGCACGGCGCGGTCCTCGCCGCCGCCGGTGAGGGCCGGGTCTCCTCCGCCTCGCGGGCCGACTACGCGGCCGCCGCCGTCACGGTACTGACCGGCGAGGGCCACGAGAACCGGACGTACGAACTGGGCGGCGATGTGGCGTGGAGCTTCGCCGAGTACGCGGCCGAGCTGAGCCGGCAGACCGGCCGGGAGATCGTCTACAACCCGGTCACGCCCGAGGCGCTCACCGGCATGCTGAGCGGTGCCGGGGTACCCGAGCCGATGGCGGCCATGTTCGCGGGCGTGGACGTCTCGATCGAGAAGGGTGAGCTCGTGGTCGACAGCGGCGACCTGTCCCGGCTGGCCGGGCGCCCGACCACCCCGCTCGCCGAGGCGGTCGCCGCCGCGCTCAAGGACTGACCCGGGCGCCGTCGGGCCCCGGGCCCCCCGGACACCCCCGTGTGTCATGACCGTATGCCGATACGGGCATGACACGCGGGGGTGTCCGGCGTTACCGTCGTCGGCGTACGCCGCGCGCGTTCGGCGAGCGCCGCGGGAGACAGGGCACGTGTCAGGCACGAAGGAGGACCCGTGACCGGGAAGCCGGCCGCAGAGCGGCGCACAGGACTGTTGAACGGCTTCGCGGCGTACGGCATGTGGGGGCTCGTGCCCCTGTTCTGGCCGCTGCTCAAGCCCGCGGGAGCGGTGGAGATCCTGGCCCACCGGATGGTCTGGGCGCTGTTCTTCGTGGCCGCCGCACTGCTCCTGGTACGCCGCTGGGCCTGGCTCGGTGAGCTGCTGCGGCAGCCACGCAGGCTGGTGCTGGTCACGGTCGCCTCGGCGGTCATCACCGTGAACTGGGGCGTCTACATCTGGGCGGTCAACTCCGGGCACGTCGTCGAGGCATCCCTCGGCTACTTCATCAACCCGCTGGTCACCATCGCGATGGGCGTGCTGCTGCTGAAGGAGCGGCTGCGGCCCGCACAGTGGACGGCGGTCGGGGTCGGCGCCGCAGCGGTGGTCGTCCTCACCGTCGGCTACGGCCAGCCCCCGTGGATCTCGCTCTGCCTCGCCCTCTCCTTCGCCACCTACGGGCTGGTGAAGAAGAAGGTCAACCTCGGCGGCGTCGAGTCCCTGGCGGCCGAGAGCGCGATCCAGTTCCTGCCCGCGCTCGCGTATCTGGTGTGGCTGACCACCCGCGGCGACGGCACCTTCGGCGTGGAGGGGACGGGACACGCGCTGCTGCTCGTCGCCGCCGGCGTCGTCACCGCGCTCCCCCTGGCGTGCTTCGGCGCGGCCGCCATACGGGTGCCCCTGTCCACGATGGGGCTGCTGCAGTACATGACACCGGTCCTCCAGTTCCTGCTCGGCGTCCTCTACTTCAAGGAGGCCATGCCACCCGAGCGCTGGGCCGGTTTCGCGCTGGTCTGGCTGGCGCTCGCCCTGCTCACCTGGGACGCGCTGCGCACCGCCCGCCGGACCGCCCGCACGCTCGCCGCGGAACGGGCGGAACGGGCGGGGCGGGCGGCACACGGCCCGGCGGACGGGCCCGCCGCCGCGCAGCCGGACGCGGTGGAGGTTCGGCCGTAGACGCGACGGCAGCAGCGTCGATGTCAGCGCCAGGCCCTATAACTGGTCGCATGACGCAGACACCGACTCCGGCCGCGCCCGTGCACTGGAAGGTCGTCATCGACGCGGCCGACCCGCACAGGCAGGCCGACTTCTGGGCCTCCGCCCTGCGGTACGTGGTCGAGGACAACAGCGCCCTCATCGGGAAGCTGCTCGGCGCGGGAGCCGTGCCGGCCGAGCTCGTCGTGGAATCCCACGACCGCCGGGCCTGGCGCGACCTGGCGGCGGTACGGCACCCGGACGACCCCTACGACGAGGAGAGCGGCACCGGCCTCGGGCGGCGGCTGCTGTTCCAGCGGGTCCCCGAGCCCAAGACCGTCAAGAACCGGCTGCACCTCGATCTGCATCCCGGTGCGGGGCGCCGTGAGGAGGAACTCCGGCGGCTGGAGGGTATCGGGGCACGTGTGCTGCGGCGGGTGGAGGAGCCTGCCGGGGGGTGGACCGTGATGACCGACCCGGAAGGCAACGAGTTCTGCCTGCACTGAGTGCCGGGTGAGGACGCCGGTCCCGGCTCAGGACTGCCGCGCGCGGGCCCGTCCGGTCAGGCGGCCCATACGGGCGCGGGCGGACTCCAGTTCCTCGATCTCGTCGGCGGCGGCGCCGCCCCCGGCGGCGAGCTCGCTCCACAGCGCGATCAGCTCGTGGCCGAGCTCCAGGCCGAGCAGCGGGTCGCGCACCCCGCGCCATGCGGTGGCGGCACTGCGGACGTTGCCGTAGGCGGCCTCCGGATCCGCCGCCCGGCGGCAGATCAGGGCCAGGTCGAGGGAGAGCCGGAAGGCGCGCAGCGGTTCACCGGCCAGGTAGGCGATGTACGCGGTGAGTTCGCGCAGGCGGAGAACCTCCGGGTGTTCCGGGCCCAGAGTGGCCGACGCCTGCGCCACGGTCTGCTCGGCCAGGCTGGCGGCGGTGTCGATCCGGCCGGACCGGACGGCCTCGTTGACCCGGGCCATGGGGTCGGCGAGGTGGTTCGAGCCGGAGGTGGTGAAGGGCTCGTCGCCGAGCACCGCCTCCGCCACGGCGTCGAAGCCGCGGGGCGGGGTGGGCCTGGGGTCGGGGTCGAACCCGAGGTCGGGCTCGGGTGTGGCGCCGGAGGTCAGCGGGCGGGACATGGACCCGGAGGACGACCGCGGTGTGAGCGCGGGGGACGCCGGAAGGCCGGGCCCGGAGGACGGCTCCGCGGGGTGCCGCGATCCGGCGTCCATGGGCGGGGGCGGACCGAACTCGCCGGTGGGGGGCGCGACGGTGCCGGGCGACGTGCCCTCCACCGGCTCGGGTACGGACCGCAGCGCGAAGGTGGGTACGGCGTCCCCGGAAGCCTGTGCCGCGGAGGCCGGGCGCAGCCTGAAGGTGGGAGTGGCGTCCTGCACGGCGGCCGGGCCCGGGGTTCGGTCCGGAGCCTGACCCGGGGCTACCTGCCCCGGGGCATGACCCGAGGCGTGGCCCAGAGCCTGCCCCGACGCCTGGCCCGAGGCTGCCTGCGGTTCCGGTACAGAGCGCAGGAGGTGTGTCGGCCGGTCCGCGTCGGGCACCCGCGCGGGCTCCGCCGTGTCCCCCGCGTCCGCCGGTCCCCGGTCACGGTCCCGGTCACGGTCACGGTCCCGTTCACGGTCGCGGTCCGGGCTCAGGCGGTCCGGCTCCGCCGTGAAGCGGCTGGAGCCGTCCGGTTCGACCTGGAGCCGGACGGCATAGCCGATGCGCTCGTCGCGTACGACGGCGAGGACGGCGTGCCCGGAGGCGATGGCGATGCGGTGGAGACGGGCCAGTACCGCGTGCTGGATCTCCTCACCGGGCCCCGCGATCACCGATACCCCGTCGACCGACGCCACTCCCGCGCCCGCGCCGGCTCCGGCTCCGGCTCCGGCTCCGGCTCCGGCTCCGGCTCCGGCTCCGGCGGGAACATGGACCTCGATCGGCGCCGCCGCACGGTGCGCCGCCTGCGCGTCCTGCTGCTGTTCCCGCTTCTTCTCGCGGCTGAGTCGCGACATCGTTCCCTCATTCGGGTCGTACACCTACCGTCGAGTCTGTCCGCTCGCCCGCGCTTCTCACGTCACCGCGGTGTCACAGGCTCGTCCCAACGGCCGCCGGCCCTGGTTTCACCTCCGTCCGGCGGCATGAGGATCGAGGTGACGAGCAGGAGAGGGAACATGCGGACAGGCATGGGAGAGGGACCCGAGATCTGGATCCGGGGGCCGGTGGCGCCCCCCGGCGCGGAGGCGACCCCGCCGGAGCACGCCCCCGCGCACGCGACGCCCCGGCGCTTCTCCTGGGTCGGCCTGCACGGTGGCGCGGGTGTCTCCACACTCGCCGCCGTCTACGGCGGTCACGACAGCGGACGCGCCTGGCCCGGGCCCGCCGATCCTCGGTGGGTGCTGTTCGTCGCCCGGACGCACGCGGCCGGCCTGGACTCGGTGATTCCGGCCGTGGAGGCGTTCCGGAGCGGGGAGGCGCCCCCGGGACTCGACCTGGAGGCCGTCGTGCTGGTGGCGGACGCGCCGGGACGGCTGCCGCGCCCCCTCGCCCACCGCATCCGGCTCGTCGAGTCGGTGATCGACGTGTACCGGGTCCCCTGGGTGCCCGAGTGGCGCGTGGGCGGCCTGGGCGGCCGGCCACCGCACGGGACGGACTCCCCGGCCCGGCTGACGGGTGCGACGCGCTGAGCGGGGACGGCGTCACGGAGATCGCCTCCGCCGTGCGCGGGGGCGCGCTCCGGGCCGTGGAAGTGGTCTCCGGGGCGCTGGAACGGATCCACCGGGCCGACCCGGTGCTGTGCGCCTTCCTCGAGGTGTGGGCCGGGGAGGCACTGCGGCGGGCGGCGGAGGTGGACGCCCGCGTCGCCGCCGGGGAGCGGCTGCCGCTGGCCGGGGTGCCGATCGCGGTCAAGGGACGGCACGGACTGCGGACGGCGGGCCCGTTGCTCACGGCCGGGTGTGTCGCGGTGGGCGCCACCTCGGTGCCCGGCCCGGGGACGCCGTGGCAGACCTGGGGGCTCGGGGCCCACGGCCGTACCGTCAATCCGTGGCGGTCGGACCGCACCCCGGGCGGTTCGTGCGCCGGGGCGGCGGTGGCGGTGGCGGCGGGGCTGGTGCCGCTGGCGACGGGCGGTGACGGCGCGGGCTCGGTGCGGATCCCGGCGGCGTGGTGCGGGGTCGTCGGCCTGAAGATCACGGGCGGCCTGCTCCCCTCCCCCGACCGTACGGGCCTCGCGGCTCCCGGCGTTCTGACCCGTACGGCCGCGGACGCGACGGCCTGGTGGCGGGCGGTGCGGCCGCCGTCCGGCGTGGACGAGGCGCCCGTACGCCGGCCGCTGTCCGCCGTGTGGTCCCCCGGCCTCGGCTTCGCCCGTCCCGATCCGGAGCCGGTCGCGTCGGCCCGGTCGGCGGCCGGCCGGCTCGTCGACGCGGGGATCGTACGGCTGGTGCGGCCCCCGGAACGGCTCTCGCTGCTCGACCCCGCCCCGGCCTGGACGGCCCTGCGCACTCCCGGCGCCGACCGGACCGGCGCCCACCGCGTCCGCGCCGGGAACAACCGCCGCCTGGACGCCCTCTTCGCCGGCACCGACCTGCTGCTCACTCCGGCGACACCCACCGCACCGCATGGCCACCAGGGCCCGGGTGACGTCTACTCCACCGCGCTGACCTGGGCGTTCAACGTCAGCGGGCACCCCGCGCTGAGTCTCCCTGCCGGGTTCGGTGCCGACGGCTGCCCGGCGGGGCTCCAGCTGGTGGCCCCGCGCGGGCGGGAGGATCTGCTGCTCGCCGTGGCGCGGGAGGCGGAGCGGCGCGGGGCCCTCGCCTGAGCCGTCGCGGCCCCGGGAACTCCGGACCTCCGAGGTCTTCCGCCGGGACCAAGCGCTACCCGGACCACTGGTCGGGCCGGCTGCGTACGGCCGGACTCGACGTCGAGACCGCCATGGCGGGGCGCACCTTCCGCGGCGTCACCGCGCTCGCCCACGAGAGGCCGGTCGTCGCCGGCCCGCTGATCGGCACGCTGAACGACTCGGCCGCGTGTCCGGGGACGGGCCGGACCGTCACGCGCCCCGGCCCGCCCGTGCTGCCCGTACGGCCTACGCGGTGATGTCCTTCGCCGTGAACCGCGCCCAGGCCGCCGAGCCGAAGACGGCCGCGTAGAGGGCCTGGAGGCCGAGGTTCCTCGTCAGGTCCTCCCAGTGGACCGGTTCGCGCATCAGGTCGGCGAAGGACAGCCAGTAGTGGGAGAACAGGTAGGGGTGCACGGCGTGCAGCTGCGGGATCTGGTCGATGATCTGGACCGTGATCAGCAGCCCGACCGTGGTCGCCATCGCCGCGATGCCGCTGTTGGTCAGCGTCGAGACGAAGAGGCCGAGCGCCGCCACCCCGGTCAGGGACGCGGCGACGACCAGGGCGATCAGCAGGGTTCTGACCAGACCCTCGGAGAAGTCGATCCGGGTGCCGGAGATGGTCGTGAGGTCGCCGAGCGGGAAGAGCAGCGCGCCGGTGATGAGCGCGGAGACGGCGACCACCAGGGTGGCGACCAGACAGAAGGTCATGACCGCCGCGTACTTGGTGAGCAGCAGGCGGGTCCGGCCGGCGGGGGCGACCAGGAGGTAGCGCAGGGTGCCGGCGTTCGCCTCGCCGGCGAGGGCGTCGCCCGCGACGACCCCGATCGCCATGGGCAGGAAGAAGGGCAGGGTGGCGGCGAGCGCGGTGAAGACCAGGAACAGGCCGTTGTTGGTGATCTGCGAGATGAACGCCGGCCCTCCGCCGCCCCCGCCGCCGGCCGACGCGCCGTCACCGGTCTCGATGCGCACGGCGATGCCGACCAGGACCGGTACGGCCGCCAGCACCCCGAGCAGGGCGAGGGTGCGCCAGCGCCGGAAGGTGGTGAGCAGCTCGCTGCGGAACAGACCGAGGGTCCACAGCGGGCTCGCCTTCCGTGCCGCCTCAGCCCGCCACATCGAAGCCCTCCCCGGTCAGTGCCACGAACGCGTCCTCCAGGGAGGCCCGTTCGACCCCGAAACCGCGGACTCGGACGGCGGCCGTGACCAGTGCCGCGTTGACCTCGGCGAGGTCCCGTTCGGGTGCCTCTCCGGTCACCCGGTCCTCGGCCACCACGACATCGGCGACCCCCTGCTCCTTGAGCACCCGGGCGGCGTCGGCCGGGTCCGGTGTGGTCACCACCAGCCGGCCACGCGAGCCCGCGGCCAGGTCGGCGACCGGGCCCTGGGTGATCAGGCGGCCCCGGGTCATCACGGCGGCATGGGTGCACACCTGCTCGATCTCGTCGAGCAGGTGGGAGGAGAGGAAGACGGTGGTCCCGTCCGAGGCCAGTGCGCGGACGAGTGTGCGGATCTCCCGCATGCCCTGCGGGTCGAGGCCGTTGGTGGGCTCGTCCAGGACGAGCAGCCGGCGCGGCTGCAGCAGGGCGGCCGCCAGGCCGAGACGCTGCTTCATACCGAGGGAGTACGCCTTCGCCTTCTTGCCGGCGGCGGCCGTCAGGCCCACCCGGTCCAGTGCGGCGGCGACGCGGACGCGCCGGGTGCGCGGATCGGCGGTGGGGTCGGCGGCGTCGTAGCGGAGCAGGTTGTCGCGTCCGGAGAGGAAGCCGTAGAGGGCGGGGCCCTCGATGAGGGCCCCGACATGGGGCAGCACGGCGCGCGCGGAGCGCGGCATGGGGCGCCCCAGGACGTGCGCCGTGCCGGAGGTCGGCTCGATCAGACCCATCAGCATGCGGATGGTGGTGGTCTTGCCCGAGCCGTTGGGGCCGAGGAAGCCGAAGACGCTGCCCTCCGGGACGGTCAGGTGCAGACCGTCGACGGCGAGCTGTCCGCCGCGGTAGCGCTTGGTGAGCGCGCGGGTGGTGATGACCGCACCGTCACCCTCGTACGCGCCGGGCTGCGTGCCCGCGCCGTCCGGCTCCCTGGCGGACGCCTCGCCCATCGGCTCCCTCGTTCCCTGTCGCGGCCGGCCCCGGGGGCCTTACTTCCCCGCGTCGGCCGCCTTCACGAGCGCGTCCTTGGTGACGGCGCCCACATAGACCTTGCCGTCGTCGGTGAAGAGGGCGTTGACCAGGCGGGTGCTGAACACCGTGCCGGTGCCGAACTCGCCCTTGACCTGGTCACCGAGCGAGCCGAGGAAGCCCTCGACGTCACCGCCGGCGTCACCGGTGGGCATGCCGCCCCCGGCGCCGGTGTCGAAGGTGGCGACGGTGTTCCAGCCCTCGCCGAGCATCCGCATCCCGTCGAGGCCCTTGGCGAGGTCCTCCTCGGACTTCGGCCCGCGCTCCGGCCCCCGCGAGTGCTCCCGGCCCCGGTCCAGTGCGCCCTCCTCGGTCACCTCCGCGCCCTTGGGCGGGGTGAACTCGAACGTGGACGCGGCCGGCCGGTCGAAGCTCACCTTGGTGAAGCCGACGTCCACGACGGCCGCGCCGCCGCTCGACGGGGTGAGCGTGAACTTCAGCGGCATACCGGTCCTGTGGTCGACCGCGATGCTGATCGCGCCGACCGTGGAGCCGGACTGCCTGGGCTTGACGACCAGCCTGTACGCGTCCCGGCCGGCCACCTGGGCGGTGCCGTCGACGGTCACGGACGTGGTGTCGTCGACCGCCTTCAGCGCCTCCTCGGCGAAGCCCTTCGGGGTGGCCGGGGGCCGCCGCTGCTCCCGGTCCTTCCCGGAGGCCTCGGCCGTGCCGTGGTAGACCTCGTTGGACGCGCTGTCGTAGCCCCAGACGTCCTTGCCGTTGTGGATCAGGCTGTACTCGGCGGCGTTCTCCAGGATCGACACCTTCTGCCGGTCCGGGCCGTCGGCCGCGATCCGCAGGGTGTGCGTGCCGGACGCCAGTTCGGTGAGCTTGGCGGACGGATCGGCCGAGGAGCCGTCGTCACCGCCCTGCTCCATCGCACCGGACATCAGGCCGCTCTCCAGTCCGCCCAGGTCCGGCAGTCCGAGGTCGGTGGTGATCTTCACGGTGCCGGACAACTGCTCGACGTCCGACTGCGCGATCTTCTCGATCAGTTGTGCGGCGGTGATCTCCGGGAGGTCGGGATCGCCGGAGCTGGCGATCGCGGGGACGAGCCCGATGGTCGCGGCCGCCACTCCCATCACCGTGACCGGGACGACGTACCGCGCGGCCCTGCGCCGCCCCGTGCGCGGCTCGTCGACCTCCCCCGCGGTGGTCCTGTCGTCGGATTCGTACGGTGCCATGTGTGCCCTCCGTGGTCGGCGGCGGCTTCCGTCTCGTGTTCCTCGCACCAGTCTCGCCCTGAGCCGCCATTCTCACCCGAACCGGTGAGAAGTGGTGTTGTCCGTCGTTGTCCATCTGACCAAATCCGGCAGGTGAATACGTCAGACCGCGGGCGCAACTCCATGTACTGCTGGGGTATGACACGGAGGACGGATTCCTCCTGTGACCACTAGGGGTCGCGAGGAGGGGTGACGCGGGGACCGGGTGACGGCCCGGCAGGAACCGGCTCAGCTCCCGTGGAACACCACCGCGCCGGCTCAGCCCGCGCGGTGCACCACCGCGTCGCAGAGCTGCACGAGTGCCGCCTTCGCGTCGCACTCCGGCAACGGGGCCAGCACCGCGCGCGCATCCTCCGCGTACCGCACGGTGTCCCGGCGGGCCTGCTCCAGCGCGGGGTGGGCGCGCAGCAGCCGCAGCGCCTCGGCGTGCCGGGCGTCGTCGGTGAGGTCGGAGTCGAGCAGCTCGCACAGGGCGATGTCCTCGGCCACCCCCAGCCGGGCCGCCCGCTCGCGCAGCCGCAGCACGGGCAGCGTGGGGATGCCCTCGCGCAGGTCGGTGCCGGGGGTCTTGCCGGACTCGTGGGTGTCGGAGGCGATGTCCAGGACGTCGTCGGCGAGCTGGAAGGCGACGCCGAGCCGCTCGCCGTACTGGGTGAGCACGTCGACCACCGTCTCGTCGGCGCCGGACATCATCGCGCCGAAGCGGCAGGAGACGGCGACCAGCGAGCCGGTCTTGCCGCCGAGCACGTCCAGGTAGTGGTCGACCGGGTCGCGGCCGTCCTGCGGCCCGGCCGTCTCCAGGATCTGACCGGTGACCAGCCGCTCGAACGCCTCGGCCTGCACCCGCACCGCCTCCGGGCCGAGGTCGGCCAGGATGTGCGAGGCCCGCGCGAAGAGGAAGTCGCCGGTGAGGACCGCGACGGAGTTGCCCCAGCGGGTGTTCGCGCTGTCCACTCCGCGCCGCACCTCGGCCTCGTCCATCACGTCGTCGTGGTACAGCGTGGCCAGGTGGGTCAGCTCCACCACCACGGCGGAGGGCACCACGCCGGGCGCGTAGGGGTCGCCGAACTGGGCGGCGAGCATCACGAGCAGCGGACGGAACCTCTTGCCGCCGGCCCGCACCAGATGCTGGGCGGCACCCGTGATGAGGGGGACCTCACTCTTGGTGGCCTCGATCAGCCCTTCCTCGACAGCCGTCATTCCGGCCTGGACATCGGCTTCCAGAGCCTGGTCCCGCACGCTCAGCCCGAACGGCCCGACGACGGTCACGTGGGGTCTCCTGTCTGCTGGTGTCCACTGGCGATCACAGGGAATGTCGATAGGTCGCTGCCCTCACTCGAGTCAGCGTATCCGGTCACCTTTCGATCACCACCGGCACCCGGGGTTCCAGGCAGGGCGATACGAGATCGGGAGCAGGGCGTTTCCGACCGTTCACCGACAACGGACATTCCCCTGCTTTCCGGACTCAATGATGCCCGGACCATCCTGCCCGGCACGTCGCCCGATTCGCCGCAATTGGCGCACGCTTTCCCCTTGGCGGCAAATGGCCACCCGCCTCGCGGTCAGTGAAGTGAGTCACGCGCGAGCCGCCTCCTCCACGGCTCCCCCGCAGCCGTCTCCGCCCGTTGCCCGAAGCGGAGTTGACCCTTGGCACCCACAAAGGACCGAGCTTCCCAAATCGCCCATTCGAAGATCAAAGGGCTTCTTGTGTGACGTCCTCACTTGTTCCCGACATCCGCTCTCGCATACGTTCCGGGCCTGCCGGGCGGACGCCGAATCCTGCCACCGCCCGCATCACACCCACCGACGAACTCACGCAGGGCAGGAGCGGGGGACCCAGGTAAGCCGCCGGGCCGGCCACGCGCCGGAACGGCTCGGGGTGAAGCCATGCCCGCAGGGGCACGGCCGGGCACTCTCCCGCCCGAACCCGACAGCTCACCTCGCAGGCGCAGGAGAGGAACACAGACATGCCCGCTTCCGGTCAGCCCCGCTTCGGCCGCCGCCGCCTCGTCCGCTCCCTCGCCGTCGCCGGCACCGGCGTCGCCGTGGTCGCCCTCCCGCTGTTCGGCGCCACCGGTGCCGCCGCGGCCACCACGGCGCCCACCACCGCCACCAGCACGACGACGTACCCGGACACCCTCGACGGCTGGATCCGCGAGTCGCTGTCGGTCATGGCGCAGCACGGCATCCCGGGCTCCTACGAGAGCATCCACCGCAACATCATGCGCGAGTCCTCCGGCAACCCGGCCGCCATCAACCTGTGGGATTCCAACGCGGCCGCCGGCACCCCCTCGAAGGGGCTGCTGCAGGTCATCGACCCGACCTTCCAGGCGTACCACGTGCCCGGCACCGTCTTCGACCCGTTCGACCCGGTCGCGAACATCACGGCGGCCTGCAACTACGCCGCCGACCGCTACGGCTCGATCGACAACGTCTTCGGCGCGTACTGAGCCGACCGCTGACGGCCGAGCACGGCCGCACCCCCGAACAGTCGCTCGAGGACGACGGCCACGCCGTCGTCCTCGTTCGACGTGGTGACCTCGTCGGCCACCGCCTTCAGTTCGGGATGCGCGTTCGCCATGGCGACGCCGTGCGCCGCCCAGTCGAACATCGGGATGTCGTTCGGCATGTCGCCGAAGGCCACCGTCCGCGCCGGGCTCAGCCCCAGGTGCTCGGCGGCCAGCGCGAGCCCGGTCGCCTTGGTCACCCCGCACGGCTGGAGCTCCACGGTCCCCGGCCCCGACATGGTGACCGTGGCCAGCGAACCGACCACCGAGCGCGCCGCCGCGGCCAGCGCGTCGTCGGACAGCCGCGGGTGGCGCAGCAGCACCTTGCTGATCGGCCGTTCCCACAGATCGCTCCGCCGCTCGACCCGTACCGCGGGCAGCGTCGGGTGCGGCATCAGGTAACCCGGCTCGATCAGCGTCAGCCCGTCGACCCCGTCCTGGTCGACCGCGGCGTACACCTCCCCCACCTCTGCCTCGATCTTGCCAAGAGCGGTTTCCGCCAGTTCCCGGTCCAGCGTGACGGACCACAGCAGCCGGCCCGCGCCGGCGTCGTACACCTGCGCGCCCTGTCCGCACACCGCGAGCCCGGTACTGCCGAGATCGTCGAGGAGCGGCCGCACTCTGGGGGCCGGGCGGCCCGTCACCACGAGGTGCTGGGCACCGGTCTGCGCCACCCGCGCGAGGGCGGCGCGGGACCGGTCGGACAGGGTGTCGTCGCCGCGCAGCAGCGTCCCGTCCAGGTCGGTGGCGATGAGCGAACAATCGGTGGGTGCGGCCATGATCAGAGAATACGGACAACACGACCGTCCGATTCACGGTGCTCGTATCCGCTCGCTTTCGGTGCGATTCCCCTTCCGTGGGCACCGGGTACGGACCGGTTCATGACTGTTTCACCGGTTGGCAGGAACATCGTCCGCTCTCCACCGTCCACCCGGGACCGGGCGGTACCTTCCCGGAGTCCAGGGCGACTTGACCCGGGGGCAGGTGAGCAGGGGACGCGCGCGTGCCGCGGCCCGAGGAGCTCGGCGGGGGGGAACGGGAACGCCGGCGGGAACCGCGCGACGCGGCGAACGCACCGCGCACCCCGGTCGTCGCGTCGAGCGGGTGCGACGGCGCCTGCACCCGCCGCGGTCCGGCGGCCGGAACCAGCGGCGCGTGACGCTCTTGGGGCCGCGTCTCCACGCCCACGCACCCGCTTCGCCGCCGCATCACCCCTCCCGCTCTGCCCAAGACCGCCGCGGCACCCGTAACGTGTGGCACGGCCACGGACACGTGGAGCACCTGCGCACACGAAAGCGAGGCAGCACCCGATGCCCCCCTTCGATGTCCCCGAGGGCGACCCCTTCGGCCCGCATAATCTGCCGTACGGCGTGTTCTCTCCTCCCGGCTCGTCGGAGCGGACCGTCGGTGTCCGGCTCGGCGACCACGTCCTCGACGCCGGCGCGGCGGCGCACGCGCTGGGCTCCCCCTACGCCTCACTGCTCGCCCGGCCGACCCTGAACCCGCTGCTGGCGGCGGGCCGTACTGCCTGGTCGGACGTACGGCGGGCGCTCACGGCCTGGGTGACCGTCCCCGCGCACCGGGAGACCGTCGAGCCGCTGTTCCACCCGCTGTCCGAGGTGACCCTGCACCTCCCCTTCGAGGTCGCCGACTACGTCGACTTCTACGCCTCGGAGAACCACGCCCGGAACGTGGGCCGGATCTTCCGGCCCGACGCCGAGGACTCACTGACCCCCAACTGGAAGCACCTGCCGATCGGTTACCACGGCCGGTCCGGCACGGTCGTGGTGTCCGGCACCGACGTCGTCCGCCCCTGCGGCCAGCGCAAGGCGCCCACCGACGCCGCCCCCGTCTTCGGGCCGTCCGTCCGGCTGGACATCGAGGCCGAGGTCGGCTTCGTCGTCGGCGCACCGTCCGAGCGGGGCCGTCCGGTGCCGCTCGGCGACTACCGCGACCACGTCTTCGGCCTCTGCCTCCTCAACGACTGGTCCGCCCGCGACGTCCAGGCCTGGGAGTACGTCCCCCTCGGCCCGTTCCTCGGCAAGTCCTTCACCACCTCGGTGTCCGCCTGGATCACCCCGCTGGACGCGCTGGAGGAGGCCCGGGTGGCACCGCCGGAGCGCACCCACGAGCTGCTGCCCTACCTCGACGACGCCGACGAGGAACCCGGCGGCTACGACCTGCGGATCACCGTCACCGTCAACGGCCATGTCGTCTCCGAGCCCCCCTTCTCGACCATGTACTGGACGGCCGCCCAGCAGCTCGCCCACATGACCGTCAACGGCGCCTCGCTGCGCACCGGTGACCTGTACGGCTCCGGCACGGTGAGCGGCCCCACCGAGCGGGAGCGCGGCTCGCTGCTGGAACTGACCTGGAACGGCCGCGAGCCCCTCGAACTCCCGGACGGCAAGCGGACGTTCCTCGAGGACGGGGACGTGGTGACGCTGTCCGCCTGGGCACCGGGGCCGGACGGCGTGCGGGTGGGCCTCGGCGAGGTCACGGGACGTGTGGTCCCCGCGCCCTGACCCTGCCGGCCCTGTCCGATCCCCGAAGCCCCCTGACTCACACCGCCCTTCGCCGTCATAATCGGCGTGGGGCGGTGTGCGCGTGTCCGCGCGCCCACGCACCCCCTTCTCACGCACGCCTCGCACACCTCGCACGACCCGCACGACCCGCACGCCCCCGAGCCGTCCCTTCCGACAGGATCCGGAGCCCGTGGCATGGCCTTCTGCCTGCTCCTGCTGAGTGTTGTCGCCGTGACGGCCGCCGTGCCCGTCCCCCGGGCGCTGACCCGGGCGGCCTGGCCGGAACGGGAGCCGGTGGTCGGGCTGTGGGTGTGGCAGTGCCTGGTCGCCACCGTGCTGCTGTGCTGTCTGACGGCTCTCGCGCTGGGCGCCGCGGCCGTCTTCGGCACCGTCCGCGCCCAGCTCTTCGCTCCGGCCCCGCCGGCCGTGTCCGAGGCCTACGACCTGTCGGCCGCCTCGCCCTGGACTGCCGTCCTCACCGTGCTGCTCGCCTGCGGGGCGGCCTGGACGACGGCCGTGCTGGGACGCGAACTGGTCGAGGCCCGCCGCCGCCGTGCCCGGTCCCGGGCGCTCCTGCGGGAGCGGGCGCCCGATCTGCCCGCCGGCCTCCCCGTCTCCCGCGGTCCCCTGCTGGTACTGGAGGACGAGTACCCCGACGCCTGGTGGATGCCCGGCAGTCCGCCCCAGCTGATCGTCACCACCGGCGCTTTGCAACGCCTCACCGACCACCAGCTCGACGCCGTCCTCACCCACGAGCGCGGTCACGCCCGCGCCCGCCACGACTGGCTGCTGCACCTCTCCACGGCGTTGGCCACCGGCTTTCCGCGGATCCCGCTGTTCGCCCACTTCTGCGACCAGACCCACCGTCTGGTCGAGCTGTCCGCCGACGACACGGCCTCCCGGCGCTGCGGCCATCTGACCACCGCCCTGGCGCTCATCGAGCTCAACCAGCACCGGGGTGTGCTCTCCTGCGCCTCCAGCCACCGCCTGCTGGGGGAGCGCGTCGACCGCCTCCTGGAACCTCCGCCCCGCCTCGGCCGCCGCGACCGCGTCCTGACCACGACGGCGGCGAGTCTGGTCCCCCTCGTACCGCTGCTCATCACCTTCGCCCCGGGCCTGCTGAGCACTCTGCCCTAGGAGACCTGTCGTCAGGCGTCCACCGCCGTCACCGCGCGGTGGTCAGCACTGGTAGACCACTTCGGTGCGGTCGAACCTGCCGAGGGCCAGGTCGACGCCCGGAACCATCCAGTACAGCACCCCGTCACCCTCGTGGAAGAGACCGTTCTGGCCGGCTTCCGCCAGGGGCTTCCAGGCCGCTTCCTGCTCCTCCCTGGTGACGAAGCCGGACTCGTACGCGTCCGGATACGGGCCGATCGCGCCCACCTCCTTCCGCTCCTCGAGCCGGTCGACGACCGCGGTCTCCACACTTTCCTGCTGGGGGTGCGCCACTCCGCACAGCTTCACGTAGTACGAGTCGGCGAGATCCAGGGGTGCCAGATGCCCGGCGAGGGACCGGAACTCCTCGACCGCCGCGTCGAGGGCCACGGCCTCCTCGTACATCTCCCGCTCCTCGGCGTCCATGTCCGCCGGGTCCCTGAAGAAGTTGTCCAGGTGCATGTCCTCGGGCAGGTCCCAGACGGTCTCGGCCTGGAGCGGCCTGCGATCGAGGACGAAGAACTCGCCCCCGGAGGAGGAGTCCCAGGCGACTGTCTCCGTCCCCGGCGGTATGTACAGCGTGTAGGGGAGGGTGGTCGATCCGTCGTAATCGTCCAGCGTGGCGAACCTGTCCATGTACTCCTCCGCGAACAACAGCAGCCGGCCCTCCCCCGGCAGCCCGGTGTCCAGGGAGTGCTCGGGCAGAGCCGCCAGGTCGACGGCGGCGACGAGGACCTGCTCGCCGTCCCACGGCATGCCGGCCGGCAGCTCCGGGTACCCGCCCAGCCACCCCGCCGATCCGTCCCCGACACTCAGCGCGTAGGCGGGCCGCAGATGCTTGAGTATCAGTGTGAGAGAAGCGTCGGACACGCCCAACTCGCGGGCCGCTGCACGGAATTCGTCAGGATTTCTCATGTCCCGCACTCTGGCACAGGGCACTGACACCGCATCACCTCACGGCGCACCCCACGCCGGGGCCCACGGCTCTCACTCCCATCCGTCCGGCTCCGGCTCCTCCTGGGGCCAGTCGCCGGGGCCCTCCGCGTCGGGGCCGCCCGCCGGTCCGGAGCCCGCACCCGCGTCCCCCGGCCCGGTGAGAGCCGCCAGCACCGCGACCACGCCCTCCCCGTACGTGGCCAGCTTCTTCTCCCCCACGCCGCTGATCCCGCCCAGCTCGGCCACCGAGGCGGGCCACACCGTGGCGATCTCCCGCAGCGTGGCGTCGTGGAAGATGACGTACGCCGGGACGCCCTGCTCCCGCGCCTGCTCCGCGCGCCAGGCCCGCAGCGCCTCGAACGCGGGCAGCAGCTCCTGCGGCAGCTCGGCCGCGGCCGTCTTCGCCTTGCCGCCTCCGCGTCCCCCGGAGGTCTTCGCCGGCTTCTTCGGCTCCTTGCGCAGCGGCACCTCCCGCTCCCGCCGCAGCACCGCCCCGCTCTCCTCGGTCAGCACCAGCGTGCCGTACTCCCCCTCGACCGCGAGCAGTCCCTGGGCGAGCAACTGCCGGACCACACCCCGCCACTCGGCCTCGCTGAGCTCCTCACCGATGCCGAACACCGACAGCTGGTCGTGGTCGAACTGGATGACCTTGGCCGTGCGCCGCCCCAGCAGGATGTCCACGATCTGCACCGCGCCGAACTTCTGGCCGCGCTCGCGCTGCAGCCGCACCACCGTCGACAGCACCTTCTGCGCCGCGACCGTCCCGTCCCAGGTCTCCGGTGGAACGAGGCAGGTGTCGCAGTTGCCGCAGCCCGCCGGGGCGGGCTCCTGACCGAAGTAGGCGAGGAGCTGCCCGCGCCGGCACCGCACGGTCTCGCACAGCCCCAGCATCGAGTCCAGATGCTGGTTCGCCCGCCGCCGGAACGCCTCGTCGCCCTCCCCGGACTGGATCAGCTTCCGCTGTTGTATGACGTCGTTCAGCCCGTACGCCATCCAGGCCGTGGACGGCAGTCCGTCACGCCCTGCGCGCCCGGTCTCCTGGTAGTAGCCCTCGACCGACTTGGGAAGGTCGAGGTGGGCGACGAATCTGACGTCCGGTTTGTCGATTCCCATACCGAAGGCGATGGTCGCCACCACGACCAGCCCTTCCTCCCGCAGGAACCGCGCCTGGTGCGCGGCGCGTGTCCCCGCGTCGAGCCCGGCGTGGTACGGCACCGCCTCGATGCCGTTGCGGGAGAGGAACTCCGCCGTCTTGTCCACGGAGTTGCGCGAGAGGCAGTAGACGATGCCCGCGTCGCCCGCGTGCTCCTCGCTCAGGAAGCTCAGCAGCTGCTTGCGGGGGTCGGCCTTGGGCACGATCCGGTACTGAATGTTGGGCCGGTCGAAGCTGGCCACGAAATGCCGGGCCTCCGGCATCCTGAGCCGGTCGGTGATCTCCCGGTGCGTGGCGTCCGTGGCGGTCGCCGTGAGCGCGAGCCGGGGCACCTCCGGCCACCGCTCGCCCAGCAGGGAGAGGCTGAGGTAGTCCGGCCGGAAGTCGTGCCCCCACTGGGACACGCAGTGCGCCTCGTCGATGGCGAAGACGGAGATCTTGCCGCGCGAGAGCAGATCGAGGCTGCTCTCCGTCCGCAGCCGCTCCGGAGCGAGGTACAACAGGTCCAGTTCACCGGCGAGGAACTCCGCCTCGACGGTCCGCCGCTCGTCGAAGTCCTGCGTGGAGTTCATGAACCCCGCGCGCACACCCAGTGCCCGCAGCGCGTCCACCTGGTCCTGCATCAGCGCGATCAGCGGGGAGACCACGACCCCCGTACCCGGTCTGACCAGGGCCGGAATCTGATAGCACAGCGATTTTCCGCCGCCGGTCGGCATGAGCACCACGGCGTCGCCGCCCGCGATCACATGCTCGACCACCGATTCCTGCTCACCTCGGAAGGTCTCGTACCCGAAGACCCGGTGCAGCACCGCCAGTGCCTCACCATCCGTCACTGCCATCCCGGCGGCACCGCCCGTCCCTGCATCGTCCTGTCCCCCGTGCGTCGTCCCTCGACCACTGCGTCCACGATAGGCGCCCGCACCGACAGCCCCGGAGTTGTCCACAGGTCCATCGGGAGGCGGGGCGTGTCCCGGCGCCCGCCCACGGCAGCGGCCCGGCACCCCGTCCGCGGGGTGCCGGGCCGCTGCCTCGTCCTCCGGGCGCGGGTCAGCGCACGAACACTCCCGCGTCTCCGGCCAGCTCCAGGAAGTACTGCGGTGCCACGCCGAGCACCACCGTCACCGCCACGCCGACCCCGATCGCCGTGATCGTCAGCGGTGACGGCACCGCGACGGTCGGGCCCCCGGGGCGCGGCTCGCTGAAGAACATCAGGACGATGACCCGGATGTAGAAGAACGCCGCGATGGCCGACGCGATCACACCGACCACGACCAGCGGGACGGCTCCCCCCTCCGCCGCCGCCTTGAACACGGCGAACTTCCCGGTGAACCCGGAGGTCAGCGGAATGCCGGCGAAGGCCAGCAGGAACACCGCGAACACCCCCGCCACCAGCGGGGAGCGACGGCCGAGCCCCGCCCACTTGGACAGGTGCGTGGCCTCACCGCCGGCGTCGCGGACCAGCGTGACCACCGCGAACGCGCCGACCGTCACGAACGAGTACGCCGCCAGGTAGAACAGCACGGACGAGATGCCCGACGGCGTGGCCGCGATGACACCCGCGAGGATGAAGCCCCCGTGCGAGATCGCCGAGTACGCCAGCAGCCGCTTGATGTCGGTCTGCGTGATCGCGACGACCGCGCCGACCACCATGGTGACGATGGCGACACCCCACATGACCGGCCGCCAGTCCCAGCGCAGACCCGGCAGCACGACGTACAGGATCCGCAGCAGGGCGCCGAACGCCGCCACCTTGGTCGCCGCCGCCATGAACCCGGTCACCGGTGTCGGGGCGCCCTGGTACACATCGGGCGTCCACATGTGGAAGGGCACGGCACCGACCTTGAACAGCAGGCCCATGACCACCAGCGCGGCACCGATCAGCAGCAGCGCGTCGTTGCCCATGGTGCCGGCGAGCGCCGGGGTGACATCGGTGACGGTGCCCTCGACGACCTGGGCGATCGCCGCGTACGACATCGAGCCCGCGTAGCCGTACAGCAGGGCGATACCGAAGAGCATGAACGCCGAGGCGAACGCGCCGAGGAGGAAGTACTTGACCGCCGCCTCCTGTGACATCAGCCGCTTGCGGCGGGCCAGCGCGCACATCAGGTAGAGCGGGAGTGAGAGGACCTCCAGCGCCACGAACAGCGTCAGCAGGTCGTTGGCCGCCGGGAAGACCAGCATGCCGGCGACCGCGAAGAGCAGCAGCGGGAACACCTCGGTGGTGGCGAACCCGGCCTTGACGGCCTTCTTCTCGTTGTCACTGCCCGGTACCGCCGCGGCCTGCGCGGCGAAGGAGTCGACGCGGTTGCCGTGCGCCTCCGGATCGAGCCGGCGCTCGGCGAAGGTGAACAGGCCGACCAGGGCCGTCAGCAGAATGGTGCCCTGCAGGAACAGGGCCGGTCCGTCGACGGCGATGGCGCCCATCGCCGCGATACCGGCCTTGGTCGTGGCGTAGCCGTTCACGGCGAGCGCCACGACCGCGGCGAACGCGGCGGTCAGCGCGACCACGGAGATGAACATCTGTACGTAGTAGCGGGACTTCCGCGGTACGAACGCCTCGGCCACGATCCCGACGACCGCCGCACCGACGACGATCAGGGTGGGGGCGAGCTGTCCGTATTCGATCTTCGGCGCGTCGATCTTCGCGATCGGGTCGATCGCGGCCGCCGTTGTCCACAGGCTGTGGACGGCTGCTGTTGCGCTCACTTGGCCGCCTCCACCTCGGGCTGGGGGTCCTTCATATCCACGTCGGACATGGTGTGCTGCACCGCCGGGTTCACGATGTCCGTGACGGGCTTCGGATAGACGCCCAGGAAGACCAGCAGCACGACCAGCGGTGCCACCACCGCGATCTCCCGCACCCGCAGGTCGGGCATCGTGGCCACCTCGGGCTTCACCGGGCCGGTCATCGTCCGCTGGTAGAGGACGAGGACGTAGAGCGCGGCGAGGACGATGCCGAAGGTGGCGATGATCCCGATCACCGGGTAGCGGGTGAACGTGCCGGCCAGGACCAGGAACTCACTGACGAAGGGGGCGAGCCCCGGCAGGGAGAGGGTCGCGAGACCGCCGATCAGGAACGTGCCGGCGAGCACCGGGGCGACCTTCTGCACACCGCCGTAGTCGGCGATGAGCCGCGACCCGCGCCGCGAGATCAGGAACCCGGCGATCAGCATCAGCACGGCCGTCGAGATGCCGTGGTTGACCATGTACAGCGTCGCGCCGGACTGGCCCTGGCTGGTCATGGCGAAGATGCCCATGACGATGAAGCCGAAGTGCGAGATCGACGCGTACGCGATCAGCCGCTTGATGTCGCGCTGGCCGACCGCGAGCAGCGCACCGTAGATGATGCTGATGACCGCCAGGACGAGGACGACCGGCGTCGCCCACTTGCTGGCCTCCGGGAACAGCCCGAGGCAGAAGCGGAGCATCGCGAAGGTGCCCACCTTGTCGACGACCGCCGTGATCAGCACGGCCACCGGCGCGGTGGACTCCTGCATGGCGTTCGGCAGCCAGGTGTGCAGTGGCCACAGCGGCGCCTTCACGGCGAAGGCCAGGAAGAAGCCGAGGAACAGCCAGCGCTCGGTGCCGGTCCCCATCTCCAGCGTGCCGTTGGCCCGCGCCTCGGCGATCTCGGGGAGCGAGAAGTTTCCGGCGACCACGTACAGCCCGATCACCGCGGCCAGCATGATCAGACCGCCGGCGAGGTTGTAGAGCAGGAACTTCACCGCCGCGTACGAACGCTGGGTCGCCCCCTTCTCCTCACCGTGCTCGTGGGCACGGTCCCCGAAGCCGCCGATCAGGAAGTACAGCGGGATCAGCATGGCTTCGAAGAAGATGTAGAAGAGGAAGACGTCGGTGGCCTCGAAGGACATGATCACCATCGCCTCGACGGCGAGGATCAGGGCGAAGAAGCCCTGCGTGGGCCGCCACCTCTTGTTCCCCGTCTCCATCGGGTCGGCGTCGTGCCATCCCGCGAGGACGATGAACGGGATCAGCAGGGCGGTCAGCGCGATCAGCGCGACCGCGATGCCGTCCACACCCAGTTCGTACCGGACGCCGAAGTCCGCGATCCAGGCGTGGGACTCGGTGAGCTGGTAGCGGTCACCGCCGGGGTCGAACCGCACCAGGACGACGATCGCCAGTACGAGGGTGGCGATCGAGAACAGCAGCGCCAGCCACTTGGCCACCGTGCGCCTCGCGGCCGGTACGGCGGCCGTGGCGATCGCCCCGATGGCCGGGAGCGCCGCCGTCGCTGTCAGCAGAGGAAAGGACATCGGTATCAGACCGCCCTCATCAGCAGCGTCGCGGCGACGATGACCGCCGCGCCGCCGAACATGGAGACCGCGTAGGACCGCACGAAGCCGTTCTGCAGCCTGCGCATCCGCCCGGACAGGCCGCCCATGGAGGCCGCCGTGCCGTTGACGACCCCGTCGACCAGGGTGTGGTCGACGTACACGAGCGAGCGGGTGAGGTGCTCGCCGCCACGGACCAGCACCACATGGTTGAAGTCGTCCTGGAGCAGGTCGCGCCGGGCGGCCCGGGTGAGCAGCGACCCGCGCGGGGCGACCGCCGGCACCGGCCGGCGCCCGTACTGGGCCCAGGCGACCGCCACGCCGATGACCATCACCGCGACCGTGGCGATGGTCACCGTCAGGGCGCTGACCGGCGCGTGGCCGTGGTCGTGCCCGGTGATGGGCTCCAGCCAGTGCACGAAGCGGTCACCGATGCCGAAGATCCCGCCGGCGAAGACCGAACCGAAGGCGAGCACGATCATCGGGATCGTCATGCTCCTCGGCGACTCGTGCGGGTGCGGAGGCTCGTAGGCGCCGCGGGTCGCGGCGGCCGGCTCCACGTCCGGCTCCGCCGGGGACGGCGCCGGCGCGTTGCGCCAGCGCTCCTCCCCGAAGAACGTCATCAGCATCACGCGGGTCATGTAGTACGCGGTGATGGCCGCGCCCAGCAGGGCGCAGGCGCCGAAGATCCAGCCCTGGGTACCGCCCTTGGCGAACGCCGCCTCGATGATCATGTCCTTGGAGAAGAAGCCGGACAGGCCCGGGAAGCCGATGATCGCGAGATAGCCGAGGCCGAAGGTGACGAACGTGACCGGCATGTACTTCCGCAGGCCGCCGTAGCGGCGCATGTCGACCTCGTCGTTCATCCCGTGCATCACGGAACCGGCGCCGAGGAACAGCCCGGCTTTGAAGAAGCCGTGCGTGACCAGGTGCATGATCGCGAAGACGTAGCCGATGGGGCCGAGGCCGGCGGCGAGGACCATGTAGCCGATCTGCGACATGGTCGAGCCGGCGAGTGCCTTCTTGATGTCGTCCTTCGCACAACCGACGATCGCACCGAACAGCAGCGTGACCGCGCCGACGATGGCGACGACCAGCTGGGCGTCGGGAGCGCCGTTGAAGATGGCCCCCGAGCGGACGATCAGATAGACGCCCGCCGTCACCATGGTCGCGGCGTGGATCAGGGCCGAGACCGGGGTCGGGCCCTCCATCGCGTCCCCGAGCCAGGACTGCAGCGGCACCTGGGCAGACTTGCCGCAGGCGGCGAGCAGCAGCATCAGGGCGATGGCGGTGAGCTTGCCCTCGCCGGCCTCGCCCGCGAGGGCGGCCTCCCCCTGGCCGCCGAGCACCGGCCCGAAGGCGAAGGTGCCGAACCACAGGAACATCAGCATGATCGCGATCGACAGGCCCATGTCGCCGACGCGGTTGACCAGGAATGCCTTCTTCGCCGCCGTGGCGGCGCTGGGCTTGTGCTGCCAGAAGCCGATCAGCAGGTAGGAGGCGAGACCGACGCCCTCCCAGCCGACGTACAGCAGCAGGTAGTTGTCGGCGAGGACCAGGATCAGCATCGCCGCGAGGAACAGGTTCAGGTAGCCGAAGAAGCGGCGGCGCCGCTCGTCGTGCTCCATGTACCCGATGGAGTACAGGTGGATCAGTGAGCCGACGCCGGTGATCAGCAGGACGAACGTCATCGACAGCTGGTCGAGCCGGAAGGCGACGTCGGCCTGGAAACCCTCCACCGGGATCCAGCTGAACAGGTGCTGCGTGACGGTGCGTTCCCCGGCGCCCTTGCCCAGCAGGTCGGTGAACAGCACCAGGCCGAGCGCGAAGGAGACGGCCGCGAGCAGCGTGCCGATCCAGTGGCCGACGGCGTCCAGCCGGCGTCCGCCGCACAGCAGGACCACCGCTCCGAGCAGGGGCGCCGCCACCAGCAGCGCAATCAGGTTCTCCACGATTCAGCAGCCCCTCACAGCTTCATCAGGCTGGCGTCGTCGACCGAGGCCGAGTGGCGGGAACGGAACAGGGACACGATGATCGCCAGCCCGACCACGACCTCCGCGGCGGCCACGACCATCGTGAAGAAGGCGATGACCTGGCCGTCGAGGTTGCCGTGCATCCGGGAGAAGGCGACGAAGGCGAGGTTGCAGGCGTTGAGCATCAGCTCGACGCACATGAACACGACGATCGCGTTGCGCCGGATCAGTACACCGGTGGCGCCGATCGTGAACAGCAGCGCTGCCAGATAGAGGTAGTTGACGGGATTCACTTCGGCGCCTCCTCGGCCCGCTGAGACGCCGGCGGGTCGATCGCCGTGCGCTCCAGGCGCTCCTCCGCGCGCTGCTCCATCGCCCGCAGGTCGCTGATCGCCTCCTGCGAGACGTCACGGACCTGACCGCGGTCGCGCAGCGTCTTGCTGACGGTGAGATCCGACGTGGTGCCGTCGGGCAGCAGACCCGGGATGTCCACGGCGTTGTGCCGGGCGTAGACACCGGGCGCCGGGAGCGGCGGCAGGTGCCTGCCCTCGCGCACGCGCTCCCCGGCCAGCTCCCGCTGGGTCCTGGCCCGCTCGGTGCGCTCCCGGTGGGTGAGCACCATGGCGCCGACGGCGGCCGTGATGAGCAGGGCGCCGGTGATCTCGAAGGCGAAGACGTACCTGGTGAACATGAGGGCCGCGAGACCCTGCACGTTGCCGCCCGCGTTCGCCTCGCCGATGCCGTTGAACTCGCCGAGCGAGGCCTTCCCGATGCCGCCGACCAGCAGGACGCCGAAGCCGAGACCGCACAGCAGGGCCAGCCAGCGCTGGCCCTTGATGGTCTCCTTCAGCGAGTCCGCCGCGGTGACGCCGACCAGCATCACCACGAACAGGAACAACATCATGATCGCGCCGGTGTAGACGACGATCTGCACGACGCCCAGGAAGTAGGCGCCGTTGGCCAGGTAGAACACCGCCAGGATGATCATGGTGCCGGCGAGGCAGAGCGCGCTGTGCACGGCCCGCCGCAGGAAGACGGTGCACAGGGCGCCGATCACGGCGACCGTGCCGAGGATCCAGAACTGGAACGCCTCTCCGGTGGAGGTGGAGTAGGCGGCGAGCTGTCCGGTCATCGCTTGATCACCTCCTCCGACGCCGGTTCCTCCGCGCCGAAGGTCGAGGCGGCCTCCTGCACCACCTCGCCCTTGGAGTGGGCGGTCTGCTGCTCCGTACCGGGGGCGGCCTCGGTCACCAGGCCCCGGTAGTAGTCCTGTTCGTCGGTGCCCGGGTACAGGGCGTGCGGGGAGTCGACCATGCCCTCGTCCAGACCGGCGAGCAACTGCTCCTTGGTGTAGATGAGGTTGGCACGGCTGGAGTCCGCCAGTTCGAACTCGTTGGTCATCGTCAGCGCGCGGGTGGGGCACGCCTCGATGCACAGGCCGCACAGGATGCAGCGGGCGTAGTTGATCTGGTACACCCGCCCGTACCGCTCGCCGGGCGAGTAGCGCTCCTCCTCGGTGTTGTCCGCGCCCTCGACGTAGATCGCGTCGGCGGGACAGGCCCAGGCGCACAGCTCACAGCCGACGCACTTCTCCAGGCCGTCCGGATGGCGGTTGAGCTGGTGCCGTCCGTGGAAGCGCGGAGCGGTGGTCTTCTGCTGCTCCGGGTACTGCTCGGTCAACCGCTTCTTGAACATGGCCTTGAAGGTCACGCCGAAGCCGGCCACGGGATTCAGGAAACCGGGCTTGGTCTCCTTGGGCTCCTCAGCCATCGGACGCCTCCTTTCCATCCGTAGATCCGCCCAGAGATCCGTCACTCTGAGTATCGGGGCCACCACTGGCAATCAGCTCCCGCTCGCGGTGCGGGCGGCGCCGGGGCACCGGCGGCAGTTCCTGTCCTGGCAGCGGCGGTACGGGGAATCCGCCCGCCATGGGGTCGAAGGCGGGAGGTTCCTCCGGCTGCTCCGCTTCCTTCGCCCTCGACCGGAACATGTCGGCGACGAAGGAGAGCAGCAGCAGGGTGAGGACGGCGCCTGCGATGTAGAGCGCGATGTCGGCGAACTCGTAGTTCTCGTTGCGCAGCGCCCGCACGGTGGCGACCGCCATCAGCCACACCAGCGCGACCGGGATGAGCACCTTCCAGCCCAGCTTCATCAGCTGGTCGTAGCGCACCCGCGGCAGCGTGCCGCGCAGCCACACGAAGCAGAACAGCAGGCTCAGCAACTTGCCGGTGAACCACAGCATCGGCCACCAGCCGTGGTTCGCGCCCTCCCAGAAGGTGCTGACGGGCCACGGGGCCCGCCAGCCGCCCAGGAAGAACGTCACGGCGACGGCCGAGACGGTCACCATGTTGATGTACTCGGCGAGCATGAACATCGCGAACTTGATCGACGAGTACTCGGTGCTGAATCCGCCGACCAGGTCGCCCTCGGACTCCGGCATGTCGAAGGGGGCGCGGTTGACCTCACCCACCATCGTCACGATGTAGATCAGGAAGGAGACCGGCAGCAGCAGGACGAACCAGCGGTCGGCCTGCTGCTCGACGATCGTCGACGTCGACATCGACCCCGAGTAGAGGAACACGGAGGCGAACGCCGCGCCCATGGCGATCTCGTACGAGATCATCTGCGCGCAGGAGCGCAGGCCCCCCAGCAGCGGGTAGGTGGAGCCGGAGCTCCAGCCCGCCAGGACCATGCCGTAGATGCCGACCGAGGCGACCGCGAGGAGGTAGAGCGCCGCGATCGGCAGGTCGGTGAGCTGCATCGTGGTGCGCTGGCCGAAGATCGAGACCTCGTTGCCGGCCGGCCCGAAGGGGATCACCGCGAACGCCATGAAGGCGGGGACCGCCGCGACGACCGGCGCGAGGACGTACACCGCCTTGTCCGCGCGCTTGACGATGACGTCTTCCTTGAGCATCAGCTTCACGCCGTCGGCGAGCGACTGGAGCATGCCCCAGGGGCCGTGCCGGTTGGGGCCGACGCGCAGCTGCATCCAGGCGACGACCTTGCGCTCCATGACGATGGAGAGCAGCACGGTCACCATCAGGAAGGCGAAGCAGAACACCGCCTTGACGAGGATCAGCCACCAGGGATCGCGGCCGAACATCGAGAGGTCTTCAGCGGCGAGGAGGTTCGGGCTCATGCCTCCACCTCCTTGGGGGCCTCGCCGGCGAGCGTCGCCGGGCCGATGCGGACGAGGGATCCGGGCTGTGCCCCGGTGCCGGAGGCGACCCCGCCGCCGACGGAGTTCAGTGGCAGCCACACCACGCGGTCGGGCATCTCGGTGACCGCCAGCGGCAGTTCGACGGTTCCGGCGGTGCCGGTCACCGACAGCACGTCGCCGTCCTTGACACCGGCCTCGGCGGCGGTGGCCGCCGACACCCGCGCGCGGGCGGCGTGCCGGGTACCGGCCAGCGCCTCGTCGCCCAGCTGCAGCAGGCCGTGGTCGAGCAGCAGCCGGTGTCCGGCGAGCACGGCCTCCCCGGCGGCCGGCCGGGGCAGGGCGCTCGCGCTCTCCAGCGGGTCGGTGGCCCGGGAACCGTCCCAGGCGCCGAGCCGGTCGAGTTCCGCACGGATCGTACGCAGGTCCGGCAGGCCCAGGTGGATGTCCATGGCGTCGGCCAGCATCTGCAGGACGCGCGCGTCGGTGGGCGCGACCCGCCGGGTCATCTGTTCGGGCTTGAGCGCCGAATCGAAGAGGCGGACCCTGCCTTCCCAGTTGAGGAACGTGCCCGCCTTCTCGGCGACCGCGGCGACCGGCAGGACGACATCGGCGAGTTCGGTGACCTCGCTGGGCCGCAGCTCCAGCGAGACCACGAACCCGGCCTCGGCGAGTGCGGCACGCGCGCGTGCCGGGTCGGGCAGGTCGGCGACCTCCACCCCCGCCACCAGCAGTGCCTGGAGCTCACCGCGTGCCGCCGCCTCCACGATCTCGCCGGTGTCACGGCCGTAGCGGTGCGGCAGTTCGGCGACGCCCCAGGCGGTGGCGATCTCCGCGCGGGCACGCGGGTCGGTCGCCGGGCGGCCGCCCGGCAGCAGCGACGGCAGCGCGCCCGCCTCCACCGCTCCGCGCTCACCGGCCCGGCGCGGGATCCATACCAGCCGGGCACCGGTGGCGGCGGCGAACCGGACCGCGGCGGTCAGCCCGCCCCGGACGGCGGCCAGCCGCTCGCCGACGGCGATCACCGCGCCCTCGGCCCGCAGCGCCTCCGCGGCCCTGGCCCCGTCGCCCTCCAGGCCGTCCCCGCCCGACAGCGCGTCCAGCCATTCGGTCTCGGTGCCCGGAGCCGCCGGCAGCAGGGTGCCGCCCGCCTTCTCCAGTCCGCGCGTCGCGTGCGTGGCCAGGGCGAAGGTCTTCTGCCCGTGTCCCCGCCAGGCCTTGCGCAGCCTCAGGAAGACACCGGGCGCCTCCTCCTCGGACTCGAACCCGACCAGGAGCACGGCGGGCGCCTTCTCCAGCGAGGTGTACGTGACGCCCGTACGGTCGAGGTCGTGGCCGCGGCCCGCCACCCGCGCGGCGAGGAAGTCGGCCTCCTCCGTGCTGTGCACGCGCGCGCGGAAGTCGATGTCGTTGGTGTCGAGCGCCACGCGCGTGAACTTGCTGTACGCGTAGGCGTCCTCGACGGTGAGCCGGCCGCCGGTCAGCACACCGGTGCGGCCCCGCGAGGCCAGCAGGCCCTGGGCCGCGATCTGCAGCGCGTCGGGCCAGGACGCCGGTTCCAGCTCACCTTCCGGGTTGCGCACCAGCGGGGTGTCGAGACGGTCCCGCAGCTGTGCGTAGCGGAAGCCGAAGCGTCCCTTGTCGCAGATCCACTCCTCGTTGACCTCGGGGTCGTTGCCGGCCAGCCGCCGCATGACCTTGCCGCGCCGGTGGTCGGTGCGGGTGGCGCAGCCGCCGGAGCAGTGTTCGCACACCGACGGCGAGGAGATCAGGTCGAAGGGGCGGGCGCGGAACCGGTAGGCCGCCGAGGTGAGCGCGCCGACCGGGCAGATCTGGATGGTGTTGCCGGAGAAGTACGACTCGAAGGGGTCGCCCTCACCGGTGCCGACCTGCTGGAGCGCGCCCCGCTCGAGCAGCTCGATCATCGGGTCGCCCGCGATCTGGTTGGAGAACCGGGTACAGCGGGCGCACAGCACGCACCGCTCGCGGTCGAGCAGCACCTGGGTGGAGACCGGGACGGGCTTCTCGTAGGTGCGCTTCTTGCCGTCGAAGCGGGAGTCGGCGTGGCCGTGCGACATCGACTGGTTCTGCAGCGGGCACTCGCCGCCCTTGTCGCAGACCGGGCAGTCCAGCGGGTGGTTGATGAGCAGGAACTCCAGCATCCCCTGCTGCGCCTTCTCGGCGACGGGCGAGGTGAGCTGGGTCTTCACCACCATTCCGTCGGTGCAGGTGATGGTGCAGGAGGCCATGGGCTTGCGCTGGCCCTCGACCTCGACGATGCACTGGCGGCAGGCACCGGCCGGGGAGAGGAGCGGGTGGTCGCAGAACCGGGGGATCTCGATGCCGAGCTGCTCGGCGGCCCGGATGACCAGGGTGCCCTTGGGCACACTGAGTTCGGCGCCGTCGATGGTCAGCGTGACGAGGTCCTCGGGCGGAACCGCCGCCTCTCCCCCGCCGGAGGGAGCGTTGGTGGTCACAGTCATGCGTGCACCTCCGTACGGTCGGCCCAGGCCGTGGACTTGGCCGGGTCGAACGGGCAGCCACGGCCCGTGATGTGCTGCTCGTACTCCTCGCGGAAGTGCTTCAGCGAGGAGAAGATCGGCGAGGCCGCGCCGTCACCGAGGGCGCAGAAGGCCTTGCCGTTGATGTTGTCGGCGATGTCGTTCAGCTTGTCGAGGTCGGACATCTGCCCCTTGCCGGCCTCGATGTCCCGCATCAGCTGGACCAGCCAGTACGTGCCCTCCCGGCAGGGGGTGCACTTGCCGCAGGACTCGTGGGCGTAGAACTCGGTCCAGCGGGTCACGGCGCGCACGACACAGGTGGTCTCGTCGAAGCATTGCAGGGCCTTCGTGCCGAGCATGGAACCCGCGGCGCCCACTCCCTCGTAGTCGAGCGGGACGTCGAGATGCTCGTCGGTGAGCAGCGGCGTCGAGGAGCCGCCCGGCGTCCAGAACTTCAGCCGGTGGCCCGCGCGCATGCCACCGCTCATCTCGAGCAGCTGGCGCAGGGTGATACCGAGGGGCGCCTCGTACTGTCCGGGGTTCGTGACGTGCCCGCTCAGGGAGTAGAGGGTGAAGCCGGGCGACTTCTCGCTCCCCATCGAGCGGAACCACTCCTTGCCCCGGTTCATGATGGCGGGAACCGACGCGATCGACTCGACGTTGTTCACCACGGTCGGGCACGCGTAGAGGCCCGCGACGGCGGGGAAGGGGGGACGCAGCCGCGGCTGGCCCCGGCGGCCTTCGAGCGAGTCGAGCAGCGCGGTCTCCTCACCGCAGATGTACGCGCCCGCGCCCGCGTGCACGGTGAGCGTGAGGTCGAGTCCGCTGCCCAGGATGTTCTCGCCGAGCAGGCCGGCCGCGTAGGCCTCGCGCACGGCCTCGTGCAGCCGCCGCAGCACGGGGACGACCTCACCGCGCAGATAGATGAAGGCGTGGGACGACCTGATCGCGTAGCAGGCGATGACGATGCCTTCGATGAGGCTGTGCGGGTTGGCGAAGAGGAGCGGGATGTCCTTGCACGTCCCGGGCTCCGACTCGTCGGCGTTGACCACGAGGTAGTGCGGCTTGCCGTCCCCCTGGGGAATGAACTGCCACTTCATCCCGGTGGGGAAGCCGGCACCGCCGCGTCCGCGCAGACCGGACTCCTTGACGTACGCGATGACGTCGTCCGGTGACATGGCGAGCGCCTTGCGCAGCCCCTCGTAGCCCTCGTGCCTCCGGTAGACGTCCAGCGACCAGGACCTGTCCTGGTCCCAGAAGGCGGACAGCACGGGTGCGAGCAGCTTCTCCGGGCTCATGTCCTTGAGTTCGGGTGCCAAGGTCATCACTCCCCCTCCTCGGCGACCGGTCCCGACGGGTGGGACGGGTCGGAGGCCGATGTGTCCTGCGGCGCGTCGTGCGAGCTCAGGTGCTCGGCCGGCGACGGCTCGTGCGGCGGTGTGTCCCGGGGGGCCTCGCCGCGCGGGTGCACCACACGCGGGGGTGCGGTCTCGCCCTTGGCCAGCTTCAGGCCGATCAGGGAGGGCGGGCCCGCGCTGCCGGTGGCTTCGACGGCGCCCTCGCGCGCGTCGGGGAAACCGGCCAGGATGCGGGCGGTCTCCTTGAAGGTGCACAGGGGCGCCCCGCGGGTGGGCGCGACCGGGCGGCCGGCGCGCAGGTCGTCGACCATGCCCTTGGCGCTCTCGGGCGTCTGGTTGTCGAAGAACTCCCAGTTCACCATCACGACGGGCGCGAAGTCGCAGGCCGCGTTGCACTCGATGTGCTCCAGCGTGACCGAGCCGTCCTCGGTGGTCCCGCCGTTGCCCACGCCCAGGTGCTCCTGGAGCTCCTCGAAGATCGCGTCACCGCCCATGACGGCGCACAGGGTGTTGGTGCACACCCCGACCTGGTAGTCACCGCTCGGCCGGCGCCGGTACATGGTGTAGAAGGTGGCGACCGCGGTCACCTCGGCCGTGGTCAGCCCCAGCATGTCCGCGCAGAACTGCATCCCGGTGCGCGTGACGTGTCCCTCCTCCGACTGCACGAGGTGCAGCAGCGGCAGGAGGGCGGAGCGGGAGTCCGGGTAGCGGGCGATGACCTCGCGCGCGTCGGTCTCCAGCCGGGCCCGGACGTCGTCCGGGTAGGCGGGCGCGGGCAGTTGGGGCATGCCCAGGCTGACGCCCCGATCGGACCGCTCGGAAGATGAGGTGGTCACCGGTCGACGCCTCCCATCACGGGGTCGATGGACGCGACGGCGACGATGACGTCGGCGAGCTGGCCGCCCTCGCACATCGCCGCCATGGCCTGCAGGTTGGTGAAGGACGGGTCGCGGAAGTGGACCCGGTAGGGGCGGGTGCCGCCGTCGGAGACGACATGCACCCCGAGCTCGCCCTTGGGTGACTCGACCGCCGTGTACACCTGGCCCGGCGGGACGCGGAAGCCCTCGGTGACCAGCTTGAAGTGGTGGATCAGGGCCTCCATGGAGGTGCCCATGATCTTCTTGATGTGATCGAGGGAGTTGCCCAGTCCGTCCGGTCCCAGGGCGAGCTGGGCGGGCCAGGCGATCTTCTTGTCGGCGACCATGACCGGTCCGGGCTGGAGCCGGTCCAGGCACTGCTCGACGATGCGCAGCGACTGGCGCATCTCCTCCAGCCGGATCAGGAAGCGTCCGTAGGAGTCACAGGTGTCCGCGGTCGGGATGTCGAAGTCGTAGGTCTCGTATCCGCAGTACGGCTGGGCCTTGCGCAGGTCGTGCGGGAGGCCGGCGGAGCGCAGGACCGGGCCGGTGGCGCCCAGCGCCATGCAGCCGGCCAGGTCCAGATAGCCGATGTCCTGCATGCGGGCCTTGAAGATGGGGTTCCCGGTGGCGAGCTTGTCGTACTCGGGGAGGTTCTTCCGCATCTTCTTCACGAACTCGCGGATCTGGTCCACCGCACCGGGCGGCAGGTCCTGGGCGAGTCCTCCGGGGCGGACATAGGCGTGGTTCATCCGCAGGCCCGTGATGAGCTCGAAGATGTCGAGGATCATTTCACGGTCGCGGAACCCGTAGATCATGATGGTGGTGGCGCCGAGCTCCATGCCGCCGGTGGCGATGCACACCAGGTGGGAGGAGAGCCGGTTCAGCTCCATCAGGAGCACCCTGACGATCGAGGCGCGGTCGGGTACCTGGTCCTCGATGCCGAGGAGCTCCTCGACCCCGAGGCAGTACGCCGTCTCGTTGAAGAACGGCGTCAGGTAGTCCATGCGCGTCACGAACGTGGTGCCCTGGGTCCAGTTCCGGTACTCGAGGTTCTTCTCGATGCCGGTGTGGAGGTAGCCGATGCCGCAGCGGGCCTCGGTGACCGTCTCGCCGTCGATCTCCAGGATCAGCCGGAGCACCCCGTGGGTGGACGGGTGCTGCGGACCCATGTTGACGACGATGCGCTCGTCGTCGGTCCGGGCCGCGCTCTCGACGACCTCGTCCCAGTCACCGCCGGTGACGGTGTAGACGGTGCCCTCGGTGGTTTCGCGAGGGGAGGCGTGCGGGGTATTCACGAGTACGACCTCCGCTGGTCCGGAGCCGGGATCTGGGCGCCCTTGTATTCGACGGGGATGCCGCCGAGGGAGTAGTCCTTGCGCTGGGGGAAGCCCTGCCAGTCGTCCGGCATCATGATCCGCGTCAGGGCCGGGTGACCGTCGAAGACGATGCCGAAGAAGTCGTACGTCTCGCGCTCGTGCCAGTCGTTCGTCGGATAGACCGGAACCAGCGACGGAATGTGCGGGTCGCTGTCGGGCGCGCTGACCTCGAGGCGGATCAGCCGGTTGTGGGTGATCGAGCGCAGGTGGTAGACGGCGTGCAGCTCGCGGCCCTTGTCGTTCGGGTAGTGCACGCCGCTGACGCCGGTGCACAGTTCGAAGCGCAGGGCGGGGTCGTCGCGCAGGGTCCTCGCCACCCGGACCAGGTGCTCGCGTTCGATGTGGAAGGTGAGTTCGCCGCGGTCCACGACCGTCTTCCCGATGGCGTTGCCGGGGAGCAGGTCCTGCTCCTCCAGCGCGCCCTCGAGTTCGTCGGCGACCTCGTCGAACCAGCCGCCGTAGGGGCGGGCCGCCGGTCCCGGGAGGCGGACCGAGCGGACCAGTCCGCCGTATCCGGAGGTGTCGCCGCCGTTGTTGGCGCCGAACATGCCGCGCTGGACGCGGATCTCCTCACCGCCCTGGCCGCGCTGGCCCGGGAGGTTCTCCGCGGAGAGGTCCTTCTCGGGGTTCGCGCCGTCACCCGCGGTGTTGTTCGCGTCGCTCATCGCAGCAGCCCCTTCATCTCGATCGTGGGCAGGGCCTTGAGCGCCGCCTCCTCCGCCTCGCGGGCCGCCTCCTCGGCGTTCACGCCGAGCTTGGAGTTCTGGATCTTCTCGTGGAGCTTGAGAATCGCGTCCAGCAGCATCTCGGGACGGGGCGGACAGCCGGGGAGGTAGATGTCGACCGGGACGATGTGGTCGACGCCCTGGACGATCGCGTAGTTGTTGAACATGCCGCCCGAGGAGGCACAGACCCCCATGGAGATCACCCATTTGGGGTCCGGCATCTGGTCATAGACCTGCCGCAGCACCGGCGCCATCTTCTGGCTGACCCGCCCGGCGACGATCATGAGGTCCGCCTGCCGCGGTGAGCCGCGGAAGACCTCCATGCCGAAGCGCGCCAGGTCGTAGCGGCCGGCGCCGGTGGTCATCATCTCGATGGCACAGCAGGCGAGGCCGAACGTGGCGGGAAAGACGGACGACTTGCGCACCCAGCCCGCGGCCTGCTCGACGGTGGTCAGCAGGAATCCGCTCGGCAGCTTTTCTTCGAGTCCCATGACTAATGGCCCCTCAGTCCCATTCCAGGCCGCCGCGCCGCCATACGTACGCGTACGCGACGAAGACGGTGAGCACGAAGAGCAACATCTCCACGAGCCCGAAAATCCCCAGGGCGTCGAAGGTGACGGCCCAGGGGTAGAGGAAGACGATCTCGATATCGAAAATGATGAAGAGCATCGCCGTCAGGTAGTACTTGATGGGGAAGCGCCCGCCGCCCGCCGGCGTGGGGGTCGGCTCGATACCGCACTCGTAAGCCTCGAGCTTGGCGCGGTTGTACCGCTTCGGACCGATCAGCGTGGCCATGACCACGGAGAAGATCGCAAAGCCTGCCCCGAGGGCTCCCAGTACGAGGATGGGCGCATACGCGTTCACCGCTCCTCGCTCCTCTCAGTCGGCATTGACTGCTTGGGGTCCCCCCGGGGGCGAACGAATTTGAGCCCCTCGGGGAGTCGTGCATCGGGCTCCGCCGCCCCGACAGCCCCACGAACCACGCCCGCCCCGGCGAAGATCGAGAACATGTGAAGCAGGTCACAAGCCCAACCGCTCCGCATCCTATGCCCGAGGGTCTGTGATCTGCGACACGGGGTCTGACTCAAGCTTTGTGATCTCCACCACCTGACGAACGATCATGAAGTCGGATGAGCGGTGATCTTCGCACGCCAAGCGTCCGCGCGATCACCAAAGGTGACATTCTGACCGGTCGATGCAGCTCAGAGGGCTGAGCCTTCTATCAAGGCACTTTCTTCACAGGCAAATTGGTGCTGGACCCGATCTCTTGGTAGAGGCCGCGTTCACACCCCGGAGGGGCCGCCAGGGCGGGTGTGAACGTGTGCACGCGTTCACGAACTCACCGGGTCACAATCCGGTCACGTTCCGCCACCGCGCCGCCCGTTGCGGCGCGACGGCACCGCCCGCGGATGTCCGGGACCCCCGTCGGCCGTCCGCATCGTCCGCCGGCCCGCCGGACGCGACGACTGGTGGAATCGTTCCGTGACGTGCGTCACATCCGCGAGGACCGGAGGAGAGGAGGGCTTGGCCAACCAATCCAACCAGTGGTAGGCGCGGGGCAATTCGGACGTAACGATGAAAGTGCGTGATCAACGGCCGATCACGGGCGCCCGCAATGTCCGTTACGGCGTCAATAAGGGGCGACGTTCCCGGGATTCGGGCCCTCCGTTGAACAATTGTGGCGCAGCACACGTTTCTTGTGGATATGAAGGAGCCCCTGGTACCGGTTGTTCCCATGTCCCACACCGCTCACATACGCAGCCACCGGAAACCCCGCCGCACCGCGTCGTCCACGATGGCGATGCGGGCCGGAGTCGCCGGTGGCGTCCTCAGCACCCTCGCAGTGGCCGGGGCGTCGGGTTCGGCGAACGCTGCCGAGCCGGTGACGCAGACCCTCGAACTGCCCACCCTGACGGCCGACCTGGCCGCCCAGGTCGCCCAGTCCGCGGACGCGACCCAGCAGGCAGCCGCGAACTACCAGCTGCAGGCCGAGCGCGACGCGGCCGCCGCGAAGGCCGCTCAGGAGGCCAAGGCGGACCTCGCCGAGGCCAAGCAGAAGGCCGAGGCGAAGAAGAAGGCGGAGGAGGCCCGCAAGGCCGCCGCGGAGCGCGCCTCACGCGACGCCGAGCGGCCTGCCCTGGGCAGCACCGCCTCCGCCTCCACGGGCACGGCAACGACCGCCTCCGCGCCCGCCAGTGGCAGCGTCGCGTCGGTCATCTCGTTCCTCAAGGCCCAGGTGGGCGACGCCTACGTCATGGGCGCCACGGGTCCCAACGCCTGGGACTGCTCGAGCCTGGTGCAGGCCGCGTTCAAGCAGGTCGGCGTGGACCTGCCGCGCGTCTCGCAGGACCAGTCGATGGTCGGCACCGACATCCCGCTGTCGCAGATCCAGGTCGGCGACATCCTGTACTGGGGCGGCAAGGGCTCCGCGTACCACGTGGGTGTCTACATCGGTGACGGCCAGTACCTGGACGCCGCCAACTCCGCGAAGGGCGTCGTCATCCAGGATCTGTCCGGCTACCCCGCGTCGGGTGCCGTGCGCGTGCTCTGAGCCGTGCGCTCCGGGAGCGGGCCGTGAGCCGCGCTCCCACGGGCTGAAGGGCCGCTGCCCCGCCGGGCGGCGGCCCTCCCTCGTGCGCCGCGCCGCCGCGCCCTCCACTCCGCCGGACCCGTGCGCCCGGCACGGCGGCCCACCGGCCCCGTGCGCCCGGCACGGTGGCCCCAGGGCCCCGTGCGCCCCGCACACGTCACACAGCGGCCAAGATCGCCCGATTGCCCGAAATGCTCCACGCTCACGACGTGCCGGCGGCCCGCCCGCGCGCCGCCGGCGCCCCGTGCGGCCCCGTGACGGCCTCCCCTGCGCCCACACGGGCGCGAGCGGCCCCCGCGGGCCCCTCCCGGGACCCCGGCCGCCCACAGCGCCGCTCACGGCGTCTCGGTCAGGCGACGGCGCCGCCGCCGCGCCGTGCGCGCCGGCGCGGCAGCACGACCGCGCACGCACCGGGGCCCGGTGCCGGCAGCACCGCCCCGCCGATCAGCACCACACCGCCGGCGCCGGAGGTACCACGGCCGCGCACGCCTCACCGGTCCACAGGTCACCCCGGACGACAGCGGACGCCGCGCACCGCGGAGGCGTCACGCCTTCGGCGCCACCTTGCTCAGCCCGTTGATGATGCGGTCCATCGCGTCCCCGCCCGTCGGGTCGGTCAGGTTGGCGAGGAGCTTCAGGGTGAACCTCATCAGCATGGGGTGGGTCAGTCCGCGCTGGGCGGCGATCTGCATGACCTTCGGGTTGCCGATGAGCTTCACGAAGGCGCGGCCGAGCGTGTAGTAGCCGCCGTAGGTGTCCTTCAGGACGCGCGGGTAGCGCCGGAGGGCGATCTCCCGCTGGGCCGGAGTGGCCCGCGCGTGCGCCTGGACGATCACCTCGGCTGCGAGCTGCCCGGACTCCATGGCGTAGGCGATGCCCTCACCGTTGAACGGGTTGACCAGACCGCCCGCGTCGCCGACGAGCAGCAGCCCCCGGGTGTAGTGCGGCTGGCGGTTGAAGGCCATGGGGAGCGCGGCGCCGCGGATCGGGCCGGTCATGTTGTCCGGGGTGTAGCCCCAGTCCTCCGGCATGGACGCGCACCAGGCCTTGAGGACCTCGCGCCAGTCCAGCTCCTTGAAGGAGTCGGAGGTGTTGAGGACGCCGAGACCGACGTTGCTCGTCCCGTCGCCCATGCCGAAGATCCAGCCGTAGCCGGGCAGCAGCCGGTCCTGCGCACCCCGGCGGTCCCACAGTTCCAGCCAGGACTCCAGGTAGTCGTCGTCATGGCGGGGCGAGGTGAAGTACGTACGGACCGCGACGCCCATCGGCCGGTCCTCGCGCCGGTGCAGCCCCATCGCGAGGGACAGCCGGGTGGAGTTGCCGTCGGCGGCCACCACCAGCGGGGCGTGGAAGGTGACTTCCCGCTTCTCCTCACCGAGCTTGGCCTTCACGCCCGTGATGCGTCCGGTGCGGTCGTCGATGACCGGCGCGCCCACGTTGCAGCGCTCGTACAGCCGGGCCCCCGCCTTCTGGGCCTGCCGGGCGAGCTGCTCGTCGAAGTCGTCGCGCTTGCGGACCAGACCGTAGTCGGGGAAGGAGGCGAGATCCGGCCAGTCCAGCTGGAGGCGGACCCCGCCGCCGATGATGCGCAGGCCCTTGTTGCGCAGCCAGCCGGCCTCCTCGGAGATGTCGATGCCCATCGCGACGAGCTGCTTGGTGGCGCGCGGGGTGAGGCCGTCACCGCACACCTTCTCCCGCGGGAACGCGGTCTTCTCCAGCAGGAGTACGTCGAGTCCGGACCGGGCCAGGTGGTAGGCGGTGGTGGAGCCGGCTGGCCCGGCGCCCACGACGATCACATCGGCGGTGTTGTCGGAGAGGGGCTCGGTCACGGCGGGTTCTCCCCAGAGTTCGAAAGGTGCGTGCCGACCGGCACTGGACACGGGCAGTCTATTCAGCAGAATTGATCACCCGGCTGAAGGGCTGCCCCGTGAACCGAGTTCTCCCCGCTGTACGGTTGCGTGTCCCCACCCATGAGGACGCCTTCGCCTGGCACCGGATCTTCGACGACCCGGACGTCATGGAGTTCCACGGCGGCAAGGCGGCGGACCTGTCGGTCTACGAGGAGCTGACCGCCCGCCAGCGCCGGCACGACGCCCAGCTCGGCTTCTGCCTGTGGACCATGCTCGACGAGTCCGGCCGGGTCATCGGCTTCACCGGCGCCCAGCCGTGGGAGCGCGACTGGGGTCCGGCGGGCGAGATCGAGATCGGCTGGCGCCTCGCGCGGGAGCACTGGGGCCGGGGATACGTCACGGCGGCGGCCCGGCAGACGCTGGAACGGGTGCGGGCGGCGGGCACGAAGGGCGTGGTGGCCATGGTGGACGCCCGCAACGCCCGCTCCGTGGCGGTCACCCGGCGGCTGGGGATGCACCTCGCCGAGACCTTCATGACACCGGTCTCGCGGCGTGAGGCCCACTGCTATCGCCTGGCCCTCTGACCCCGGCCACCACCCCCGCACTCACTCACCGTAGTCAATTGTCACGGAACGCCACCCGGCGCTTCCGGCGGGCGCCCCTCCGGTCTACTCTGCCGGTACCGCAGGGGGGTGACGTCCGTGCGTGTGACACCCGATGGGCACAGGACACCCGAGGTGCGCGTGCCGCGCCTGGTCGGCCTGATGGCCGTGGACGCGCGTGAGGCGGTCCGTGCGCGGGGCCTGTCCGTGAACGCCCCGGACCGGCCGGACTTCCCTCTCACCGTCGTCGAGTACGTGGTGCGCCAGTACCCGCGGGCGGGCACCGAGGTGCCCCGGGACTCCGTGGTCCACGTGTGGTTCGACTTCGGTGAGGGCGACGGCGGAGGCGGAGGGGTCCGTGAACCTCGCGGCCCCCTGCCGCCCGCGGGCGGGCTCCGGCGCGAACTGGACGAGCCGCACGGCAGCAGCCCTTGCGCCGTGCCGCTCGGCCGCCCCTGAAGCACAGGGCGCCATGCCGCTCAGCTGTCCTTGAACCCACGGTGCAGCGCCACCACGCCGCCCGTCAGATTGCGCCACGCCACCTTCGACCAGCCGGCGTCCTTCAGCCGCTCCGCGAGGGCCGGCTGGTCGGGCCAGGCGCGGATGGACTCGGCGAGATAGACGTACGCGTCGGGGTTGGACGACACCGACCGGGCGACCGGCGGCAGCGCCCGCATCAGGTACTCGGTGTAGACGGTGCGGAAAGGCGTCCAGGTCGGGTGCGAGAACTCGCAGATGACGATCCGCCCGCCGGGCCGGGTCACCCGGTGCATCTCGCGCAGCGCCGCGTCCGTGTCCTGCACGTTGCGCAGCCCGAAGGAGATGGTGACCGCGTCGAACACGTCGTCCGCGAACGGCAGCCTCGTCGCGTCGCCCGCGGTGTACGGCAGCCATGCGCGGTCGCGCTTGCCGACCTGGAGCATGCCCAGGGAGAAGTCGCAGGGCACGACGTAGGCGCCGGTGGCGGCGAAGGGCATCGACGACGTGCCGGTGCCGGCCGCCAGGTCCAGGACCTTCTGCGCGGGCCGCGCGTCGACCGCCTTCGCGACCTCCTTGCGCCATCGCCGGTCCTGGCCGAGGGAGAGCACGTCGTTGGTCAGGTCGTACCGTTCCGCGACCTCGTCGAACATCGAGGCGACTTCGTGCGGCTGCTTGTTCAGGCTGGCTCGGGTCACGGGGCCATTGTGGCAGGCGGCCCCTGTCGTCCTACGCGCGCCGGTACACCATGCGGCCGCCCACGACGGTGACCACGCACGTGGCCGCGCCGTTCCGCACGAGGGCGTCCCGGTCGGGCACGTCGAACACCGCGAAGCGCGCGGGACTCCCGGCGCGCAGGCCCGGCAGCAGCACGAGAGGCACCGGGGAGAGCGCCGGCGGACCGGGCAGCCTGGCCGGGCGCCCCGCCACGGCGAGGCCGGCCCCGCGCACCGCGTCCAGGGCCGGGCGGCCGCGCAGTTCACCGGCGATCGCGACCGTGCCGTGCGCCAGCATGCGCTGCACTCCCCGGCGCGCGCTGGCGCCCCGCGCGGACGGGCCGGCGCCGAGAAGGGCCCGCGCCCGCTCCCCGAACACCGGCTCGGTACCGAGCCGGCCGGCCTCGCGCGGATCGGGGTGGTAGGCCTGCTCCAGCAGCTCCGGGCCGTACGGGTTGAGCAGCCCCGGCGTCAGGATGCCGGGCCACCGCCGCACCCGGGCGCCCGGGTGACCGGCGGCCAGCCGTTCGTACGGGCCGAGGGCGGCGATGTGCGCGCCGTCGACCAGGACGGCCGCCCCGGGCGAGGCGTCGGCGGTGTGAAGGGTCAGCACGGCGGCGTCAGTTGGGGGCGAGGAGCGTCAGCTCCGGGTGGGCCGTGCCGCCCTCGATGGCCGTGGAGGAGATGTGGGAGACCACACGGTCGTCGACCGGGTCGTTCGCCGGGTCGTCGTGCACGACGAGGTGCTCGTACGTCGTCGCCCGCTGCGCCGGCACCCGGCCCGCCTTGCGGATCAGGTCGATGATCTCCATCCGGTTGGAGCGGTGCCGGGCACCGGCGGAGGAGACCACGTTCTCCTCCAGCATGATCGAGCCGAGGTCGTCCGCGCCGTAGTGCAGCGAGAGCTGGCCGACCTCCTTGCCGGTGGTCAGCCAGGAACCCTGGATGTGGGCGACGTTGTCGAAGAAGAGCCGGGCGATCGCGATCATCCGCAGGTACTCGAAGAGGGTGGCCTGGGTACGGCCCTTCAGGTGGTTGTTCTCGGGCTGGTAGGTGTACGGGATGAACGCGCGGAAGCCGCCCGTGCGGTCCTGTACGTCCCGGATCATCCGCAGGTGCTCGATCCGCTCGGCGTTGGTCTCGCCGGTGCCCATCAGCATGGTGGAGGTGGACTCGACACCGAGGTTGTGCGCGATCTCCATGATTTCCAGCCAGCGCTCGCCGGACTCCTTGAGCGGTGCGATGGCCTTGCGCGGCCGCGCGGGGAGGAGTTCGGCGCCGGCGCCGGCGAAGGAGTCGAGTCCGGCCTCGTGGATCCGGGTGATGGCCTCGTCGACCGGGACCCCGGAGATCCGGGCCATGTGCTCGACCTCGCTCGCCCCCAGACTGTGGATGACGAGCTGCGGGAACTCCTTCTTGATGGCGGAGAAGTGCCGCTCGTAGTACTCGACGCCGTAGTCCGGGTGGTGACCGCCCTGGAACATGATCTGCGTACCGCCGAGCTCGACCGTCTCGGCGCAGCGCCGCAGGATGTCGTCGAGGTCGCGGGTCCAGCCCTTCGCCGTGTCCTTCGGGGCAGCGTAGAAGGCGCAGAACCTGCACGCCGTGACGCACACGTTCGTGTAGTTGATGTTCCGCTCGATGATGTACGTCGCGATGTGCTCCGTACCGGCGTACCGGCGCCTGCGGACGGCGTCGGCGGCGGCTCCCAGCGCGTGCAGCGGGGCGTCGCGGTAGAGGTCGAGGGCCTCTTCGGGGGTGATCCGCCCACCGGCGGCGGCACGGTCGAGGACGGTCTGAAGGTCGGCCTTCTCGGTCACCGGCATCCCTTTCATAAGGGTTGTGGACGGACCGATCCAGCGTACGTCAGCGGCTTCGCGCGGCTGCCGTCAGGCTGCGTACGCACCGATCAGCAGCCCCGCGAAGGCGCCGCCGATCAGGAACGGCCCGAACGGGACGGCCGTCTTGCGGCCCGCTCTCCGGGCGACGACCAGCGCGCCCCCGTACAGCGCCCCGGACACGAATGCGGCGAGGGTGCCGAGCATCACCGCCGGCCAGCCGTACCAGCCGAGAACGGCGCCGGCGCCGAGCGCCAGCTTCACATCGCCGAAGCCCATACCGTCCGGGTTGATGAGGAACAGCACGAAGTAGCCGGCGCCGAGCGCGAGCGCGCCCAGCAGGGCCGTGGTCCACTCGCCCGCGTGCTCGGGGACGAGTGCGGTCAGGCCCAGCAGGACGAGGGCGGCCCCGGCGAACGGCAGGGTGAGCGGGTCGGGCAGCCGCTGCACCCGGAAGTCGACCATCGCCAGCAGCACCCCGACGGGCGCGAGCAGCAGCCAGACGCCCAGCTCGGGCCGGCTCCCGGTGGCGGCGGCGAGGACGGCGCAGACCAGGACGGTGACGACGGCGGAAGCGGCGCCCGGCCCGTACGGCGGTCCGGCGCAGGGCCCGCACCGTGCCGGTCCGAGCCAGCCGCGCACCGGATGCCCCGCCGGGCACGCCGTCCGCCACTCCTCCCCGGACGGGACGGAGAACCGGTAGGCCGCGCGGGGCAGCACCGCGCCGGCCGCCACGCCCCACAGCGCGGCGGCGACGATCAGCAGGACGTCCGGGTGCCCGGTCATCCCGCCGCCGCGGCCGTCTCGCGCCGGGCCGGGGAGGACGCCCTGCAGCCCGGGGCCGCCGAGCTGGACGGGCTGGGACCGAGGCGTCGTGGCATGACGGGTCTCCTGGGTGTGGAAGGAGGGTCTGCTGAGCGTGCCGAGATCCTAGGGAATCGAACGGCCGCGGTCGAAGACCTCCGCCCGGCCTTTCTCCCGGGCCTGCTCCGCCCCCGGGTGCCGGAAGGAGCGGTGGCGGCCGCCCACAGCTCTCCTCCCCGGTCGGGATCAACGGGTCGGGCGACCGCGGGTGTGAGCGAGGGGCGTGAGTGTCGCAACCGGACACCGTACGGGACGATCATCCACGCGTTCGCTCTCCGGGCCCGGGTGCCCGCCCGGCCGGGCGGGCGGGCGGGCGGGGCTCCGGGCGGACTAACCGACCTTTGACAGACGGGCCTTCGGGCGCCCGGAGGGCTTGCTGTCCGACTCGTAGACGAGGTCGTCGCCGGCCGGCGTGAGGCGGACCGTGTGGGGCTCCTGGTCACAGACGCCACGGTTGTCCTTCGCGCCGACGGAGGTGGTGACGATCTGCCTGGCCGTCACCTGCTTCAGGGTGAGTACGTCGTCGCAGACACCGCCGAAGATGTCGGTGTGCCGGAGGGTGCCCACCCGCTCGCCCACCGCCGCCTCCTTGAGCGTCACCCGGAACGTGCCGAGCGGAATGGCGATGGTCTCCCGGGAGCTGGCCTGCCCCTCCCAGGTGCCGAGGTAGCCGGCGGGGACGGTGGCAGGGACCGTGGCGGGTGGCTCCTGGGTCCTGGAGCCGCCGGAGTCCGCGTGGTCGCCGGGGGAGTTGGCCGTGCCCGGCAGCATGTCGAACACGAACGCCGATCCGACGGTCACCGCGGCCAGCGCGCCCGCGACGGCGAGGGCGACCGTGCAGCTCACCCGCCGGCCCTTGCCGCCGGCGCCGGGGGCGGCCGTGGCCGCCACGGAGACGGAGAGCTTGCCGGGGCGGTCCCCGTCTCCCGCGCCGGCCGGCCCGGCCGGCGGGTGGGGTGCCGCCCGCGGATCCGCGTACGGGTTCGCCCGCGGATCCGGGCCGGTGTCCGGGCCGGAGGCGGCATCACGCTGCTCGGGGAGGACGGACCCGCTCCCCCACGCCTCCGGCGCCGGCATCACCGGTGGCGGTCCGAAGACCCCGCCCCCCGCGCCCTCGGCCGGCAACTCCGCGATCGGCAGGTTCCCGGCCGACGGACCACCTGCCCCGCCGCTCGGCACCCCCGCCGCCCACGCGTCACCGGCCCCCGCGTCCCCGGCCCCGGAGGACTCGCCCACCGACGGCCTGCTGAACCCCACCGGCCCCGACGCCGGCGCCTCCCCGCCCCCGTCCCCCGTCGCCTCCAGGTTCAGCAGCCGCACCGCGGCCCGGCTGACCTGTTCCACCAGGGGCCCGGGAAGCCAGCCGCCCGCCACCAGGCGGGCCGCGCCGCCCTCGGGAGCGAGCCGCCGGGACACCTCGGCGGGGGCCGGTCGCGCGGACGGGTCCTTGTCCAGGCAGGCCTCGGTCAGCTCGCGGACCTCCCCGTCCCAGTCGCCCAGTTCCGGCGGCTCGTGCACCACCTTGTAGAGCAGTGCCGCCGAGGAGTCGCCGGGGAAGGGCGGACCGCCGGTCGCCGCGTACGCCAGGACCGCGCCCAGCGAGAAGACGTCCGCCGCGCCCGTCACCCCCTTGCCGAGGATCTGCTCGGGGGACATGTAACCGGGTGAGCCGATCGAGACCCCGGTCGAGGTCAGGGAGGCCGTGCCGTCCATGGCGCGGATGATGCCGAAGTCGATCAGCAGCGGGCCGTCGAGGGTGAGGAGCACGTTGGACGGCTTCACGTCCCGGTGCACCATCCCCAGTTCGTGCACCGCCGTCAGCGCCTCGGCCAGACCCGCGCCCAGGGTCCGTACGGTGTGGGCGGGCAGGGGGCCGGCGTCGGTGACCGCGGCCGCCAGGGAGGGTCCGGCCGCGTAGGCGGTGGCGACCCACGGCACCCGGGCCCCGGGGTCGGCGTCCAGGACGGACGCCGTCCAGGCGCCGCCGACCCGGCGTGCCGCGTCGACCTCGCGGCGGAACCGGGCGCGGAACTCCTCGTCCAGCGCGAAGTGCGGGTGCACGATCTTCACCGCGACGGTGCGGCCCCCGGCACTGCGGCCCAGGTAGACCCGCCCCATGCCGCCGGAGCCGAGCCGGCCGAGCAGCCGGTAGGGCCCCACGACCGTGGGTTCGTCCACATCGAGCGGCCGCATGGCGTCCACCCCTCCCCCGTCGCGCCCCGTCTGCCGGAACCTTCCAGCAGGGTAGTGCGCGCGCCTCCGCGTCTCACGGCCGCACGGGATCCGGTCTCACGGCCGCAGGAGATCCACCGCGACGTCCGCCGCGAATCCGGTCGTCGGCCCGACCCTGCGGGCGAACTCCGCGACCGCCGCCAGCTGCGGGGCGCCGAAGCTGAAGTCGAGGGTGGTGAAGTACTGCGCCAGGGTCCGCTCGTCGAAGGCCTCCCAGCGGGCCGCCTGCTCGGCGACCTTGTCGACCTCCTCCAGGGAGACGTTGCGGGAGGCGAGGAAGGCCTGGTGCACCTTGCGGGTGATGGCCGGCTCACGCTCCGCGTACTCGCGCCGCGCCGCCCAGACCGCGAAGACGAACGGCAGGCCCGTCCACTCCTTCCAGAGCGCGCCCAGGTCGTGCACGTCCAGGCCGTAGCGGGGGCCGTCGACCATGTTGGCGCGCAGGGCCGCGTCCCCGATGAGGACGGCCGCCTCGGCCTCCTGCATCATCAGGCTCAGGTCGGGCGGGCAGGTGTAGTAGTCGGGCTGTACGCCGTACCGGTCGGCGAGGAGCAGCTGGGCGAGGCGTACCGAGGTGCGGGAGGTCGACCCGAGGGCGACCCGGGCACCGTCCAGCCGGTCCAGCGGCACCTGGGAGACGATCACGCAGGACATCACCGGGCCGTCGCAGCCCACGGCGATGTCGGGGAAGGCGACGAGCCGGTCCGCGTGCTTGAGGTATTCGACGAGCGTGATGGGTCCGATGTCGAGGTCGCCCCGCACCAGCTGCTCGCTGAGCTTCTCGGGGGTATCCTTCGTCAGCTCGAAGTCGAGGAGTGTGCCGGTTCTCGCGAGCCCCCAGTAGAGGGGCAGGCAGTTCAGGAACTGGATGTGGCCGACGCGCGGCCGGGTGCGAGGATTGTCCACATCGTGAGGCTAGCCCTCGGCGGGAGCGAGGGACCCTCCACCCCCTTGCGCACCTTTGAACCGCTCCGGGGGGCCGTACACGGCCGGAACGGGTGGGGCGCACGGGACGGGAGAACATTCCGGTGGCGTGATCTTGAGATCTATTGCATCCGGGCACCTGCGTGCTAGGCTTCTTCGCAAGTTGCAGTTTGGTTTCCCTTGCAGTACAGAGCCTGCGGAGCATGTGACCGCGGGCTCTCGTCGTTCTCAGACGGATGCAGTTGTGCGGAATTGGTCTTCACACTTGCTGGGTTCTGGAGCAGGGCAACCCTTTGGGCCCAGGGAGGGCTTATGGCTACCGGAACCGTGAAGTGGTTCAACGCCGAAAAGGGCTTTGGTTTCATCGCCCAGGAAGGCGGCGGCCCCGACGTCTTCGTCCACTACTCCGCGATCAACGCGAGCGGTTTCCGCTCTCTCGAGGAGAACCAGCAGGTGTCCTTCGACGTCACGCAGGGCCCGAAGGGTCCGCAGGCGGAGAACGTCACCCCGGTCTGATCTTCCGATCCGGGAACGACCAGCAGTACCCAAGGAGCCCCGCGCCGTCAGGCGACGGGGCTCCTGCCTTTGCCGCACCCGGCTGTCGGTGGGCGCGGGCAGGGTCCCCGCCCGTGACATCCACCGACGCCGAAGCCGGTCACGTGGCCGCGACCCGGACCTTCCACGACAGCCCGGGGTGACCTACCCCCCGTAGAGCGCCTCCACCTCCCGGGCGAAGTCCCGCATGACCGCCTCGCGCCTCAGCTTCATCGACGGGGTGAGATGGCCCGCCTCCTCGGTGAAGTCCACCGGGAGGACGGTGAAGCGGCGGATCGACTCCGGGCGGGAGAGCATCTTGTTGGCCTCGTCGAGGGCCCGCTGAATGATCGCCAGCAGCTCCTCGTCACCGGTGAGGAGTTCCGCCGGGACCGGGTGCCTGCCGTTCATCCGGCGCCAGTGGGTGATGCCATCGGGGTCGAGGGTGACCAGGGCGGTGACGTACGGACGGTTGTCGCCCACCACCATGACCTGGGAGATCAGGGGATGGGAGCGGAGCCAGTTCTCCAGCGGGGCGGGGGCGACGCTCTTGCCGCCCGAGGTGATGATCAGTTCCTTCTTGCGGCCCGTGATGGTCAGATAACCCTCGTCGTCCAGCTCGCCGATGTCACCCGTGGGGAGCCAGCCGTCGGGGGCGGCGGGGACGACACCGCCCGCCTGGGGATCCCAGTAGCCGCGCAGTACGTGCTCTCCGCCGACCAGGATCTCGCCGTCCGCCGCGATCCGGATACGGGTTCCGGGCAGCGGCCAGCCCACCGTGCCGAGGCGGGGCTTCAGCGGGGGTGTCACCGTGGAGGCGCCGGTGGTCTCCGTCAGTCCGTATCCCTCGAAGATCTCGATGCCGGCGCCGGCGTAGAAGGCGCTGAGGCGGCGGCCCAGCGGGGAGCCGCCGCAGATGGCGTAGCGGACCCTGCCGCCCATGGCTTTGCGGATCTTGCGGTAGACCAGCGGGTCGTAGAGGGCGCGGGCCGCCTTCAGGGAGCGGGCCGGGCCGGAGCCCGCGCCGTTCTGCCGGTTCTCCATGGCCTCGCCGCAGCGGCGCGCCACCGCCGCCGCGCGGTCGAAGGTCGCGGCCCGTCCGCCCGCCTCCGCCTTCGCACGGGCGGAGTTGAAGACCTTCTCCAGCATGTACGGGATGGTCAGCAGGCAGGTGGGCCGGAAGCTCGCCAGGTCCGGCAGCAGGTCCTCGGCGGCCAGGCTCGGCGCGTGGCCGAGGCGCACCCTGGCCCGTACGCAGGCGACGGCCACCATGCGGCCGAAGACGTGCGACATGGGCAGGAAGAGCAGCACGGAGGCCTCTTCGCTGGTCCGGGCACGGAAGATGGGGTAGAGCAGCTCGATGGCGTTGTCCACCTCGGCGAAGAAGTTGCCGTGGGTGAGGGCGCAGCCCTTGGGCCGGCCGGTGGTGCCCGAGGTGTAGACGAGGGTGGCGAGGGTGTCGGGGCCCAGCATGCCCCGGCGTACCTCCACTTCGGCGTCCGGGAGGTGCGTTCCCGCTTCCGCGAGCGCGTCGACGTGACCCTTCTCCATGACCCACAGCCGCCTCAGGTCGGGCAGGTGCGGGAGTTCGGGGCCGAGGGCGGCGGCCTGGCCCGCGGTCTCCGTGATCAGGGCGACCGCGCCGGAGTCCTGCAGGATCCAGCGGGCCTGATAGGCGGACGAGGTGGGGTAGACGGGGACGGTGACCAGTCCCGCCGCCCAGGCGGCGAAGTCGAGGACCGTCCATTCGTAGACGGTGCGGGCCATGACGGCGACCCGGTCGCCCGGCACCAGCCCCTCGGCCATCATGCCCTTCGCGACGGCCAGGACCTCGGCGGCGAACCGTTTCGCCGTCACGTCCCGCCAGCTGCCGTCGGCCGTCTTGCGGCTCAGCACCACCGCGTCGGGTTCCGTACTCGCGTTCTCGAACGGCAGGTCGGCGAGTGATCCGTGCCGTACCGGCTTCGCGAAGGGCGGTACGGCCGCTTCCCGGACGACTCCGTCCAGCCGCCGGGTCTCGGGCTCGACGAGGACGGGCGCTCCGTAGACGTCGTCGTCGAGAGCTGTGGAGGAATGCGCGGTGGACACGGGCGGCTCCTGGGACGTGCAGGGGAACTGCTGGCTGCCGCGACGTACGTGCCTCGCACGCCGAGGCGCTCACCGGCGGGTCCCGGGGAGCGGGACGGCGCCGGTCGGTGCGGGGATCGTACGGCGGTGACGTGGGGGGTCTGTGCGGGTACGGCGGTGGTCCCGGGCCGGGCGTGTGCAGTGTCGGGGGTCACCCGGGTACCGCCTTCGGGGCGCGCGTGCCGGGTCACCGATGGCCACGGGTGAGCTCCGGACGGTCGCCGCCGGGGTCGCCGGCGGCCACGAGCGGCGTGCCCGCGGCCACGCCCGGTCACGGGCGTTCCAGGATCGCCGTCACTCCCTGTCCGCCCGCCGCGCAGACGGAGATCAGCCCCCGGCCCGGGGTGTCCCGTTCGGCGAGGAGGGTGGCCAGCGTCGCGACGACGCGGGCGCCGGTGGCGGCGAAGGGGTGGCCGGTGGCCAGGGAGGAGCCGGCGACGTTCAGCCGTGCGCGGTCGACGGGCGCCAGGCCCCGCTTCTCCCAGGCGGCCAGCGTGGCCAGCACCTGGGAGGCGAACGCCTCGTGCACCTCGACCAGGTCGAAGTCCGCCATTCCCAGTCCGGCCCGCTCCAGCATCCGCGGGACCGCGTACGCGGGTGCCATCAGCAGTCCGTCCTCGCCGCCTGCGACATCCCCGGCGGCGAAGTCCACGGCGGCGGTCTCGTACGCGGTGAGGTACGCGAGCGGTTCCACGCCCCGCTCCCTCGCCCACCCCTCGCTCGCCAGCAGCACCAGTGCCGCGCCGTCCGTGAGCGGGGTCGAATTGCCCGCCGTCATGGTGGGTCCCGGGTGGTCGAGACCGAACACGGGCTTCAGAGTGGCGAGTTTCTCCACCGTCGAGCCGGGGCGCAGATGGTGGTCCCGGGCCAGGCCGCGGAACGGCACCACCAGGTCCGTCAGCAGACCGCGCTCGTACGCCGCCGCCAGCCGCTGGTGACTGGTGGCCGCGAGTTCGTCCTGGGCCTCGCGGGAGACGCCCCAGGCGCGGGCGGTGACCGCCGCGTGCTCGCCCATGGACAGTCCGGTACGGGGCTCGGCGTTGCGCGGGATGTCGGGGACGAGGTGCCGGGGGCGCACCTTCGCCAGCGCCCTCAGGCGGGCGCCGGCCGACTTCGCGCGGCGCGCCTCGAGCAGCACCTTGCGCAGGTCGTCGTTGACGCCGAGGGGCGCGTCGCTCGCGGTGTCGGAGCCGCCGGCGATCGCGGCGTCGGTCTGGCCCAGGGCGATCTTGTTGGCGGCGGCGATGACGGCCTGAAGTCCGGTGCCGCAGGCCTGCTGGATGTCGTAGGCGGGGGTGCGGGCGTCGAGCCGTGATCCGAGGACCGTCTCCCGGGCGAGGTTGAAGTCGCGGCTGTGCTTGAGGACCGCCCCGGCGACGAACTCACCCACCGCGCCCGGCGCCTGGAGCCCGTACCGCTCGACCAGGCCGTCCAGGGCGGCGGTGAGCATCTCCTGGTTGGAGGCGGTGGCGTAGGGGCCGTCGGACCGGGCGAAGGGGACACGGCTGCCGCCGATGACCGCGACGCGCCGGACGGCAGCCGGTTCCAGAGTGCTCATCTCGACCTTCTCCTCACCGGTGACATAGGATTACCTCCGGTAACCTTACTTCAGAGTAAGCAAGCGCGAGCACACCGCGCACAGCACGCCCGAAGCAAGCAGGACGAGCGCGGCAAGCACCACATGCCCCCGGAGGAGTCCCCATGGCCGACCGCTATCTGAGCTTCACCGGCACCGCGCCCGGCCGCTTCCTGACACGCCGCCTGGGCCTCCCCCGGCCCGCGCCGCTGCACCGCTGGTCACCCGACCGTCCTCACCTGGACGGCGGCCTGCTCCACCTCACCGCCGGGAAGTCCGCCCTCGGCCTCGCTCCCGTGCTCGCCCGCACCGGACTCGGCACGGACGACGCCACGGGCCGCCCGGCCGCCGTCGTCCTGGACGCCGGCGGGGTCCGGGACGTCGACGGCCTCCGCGAGGTGCACGCGGCGCTGCATCCCGTCGTGCGGTCGGTCGCCGCGAGCGGCAGGATCGTGGTGCTCGGCGCCCCACTCGACCCGGACGACCACCATCAGGCCGCCGCCCAGCAGGCGTTGGAGGGCTTCACCCGTTCCCTCGGCAAGGAGACCGGCCGGGGCATCACCGTGAACCTGGTCCGCCTCACCGACGCCGACGCCGCCGCGTCGACCCTCCACTTCCTCCTCTCCCCCAAATCGGCCTACGTCAGCGGCCAGGTGATCGAAACCGGCCCGCACCGGCCCACCGCCCCCTACGACCCCGACCGCCCCCTCGCCGGCCGCACCGCCCTGGTCACCGGCGCCGCGCGCGGCATCGGCGAGGCGGTCGCCGCCACGCTGGCCCGGGACGGCGCCGACGTCGTCGTCCTCGACGTCCCCCCGGCCGAGCCCGACGCCCGCCGCGTCGCCGAACGGCTCGGCGGCATCGCGCTCCCCCTCGACATCACCGCCACCGACGCGGGCGCCCGCATCGCCGAGGCCCTCCCCGGCGGCATCGACGTACTCGTCCACAACGCGGGCGTCACCCGGGACCGCCGACTGGTCAACATGCCCTCGGACCGCTGGAGTCCGGTACTGGAGGTGAACCTGGCGAGCGTGCTGCGCACGACCGACGCGCTGCTCGCCGCCGGGGCCCTCAAGCGGGGCGGGCGGATCGTGGCCACGGCGTCGATCGCCGGGATCGCCGGGAACGCCGGGCAGACCAACTACGGTGCCAGCAAGGCGGGAATCACCGGCCTCGTCCGCTCCCTCGCACCCCGGGCGCTCGCCGGGCACGGGGTGACGGTGAACGCGGTGGCGCCGGGCTTCATCGAGACGAGGATGACCGCCGCCGTCCCGCTGTTCATCCGTGAGGCGGGACGCCGGATGAACTCCCTCGCCCAGGGAGGACTGCCCGCCGACGTCGCCGAAACCACCGCCTGGCTCGCCCACCCGGCCTCCGGCGCGGTCAACGGGCAGGTCGTACGGGTCTGCGGCCAGAGCCTGCTGGGCGCGTGAGCACACCATGACCCCCACCCCCGCACCCACGGTCGAACTCACCGCGCCCCCCTCCCTCGCGCCGTTCCTCGCACGCGGCGCCCTGCTGTCCCCCCTCAAACGGCCCCGCCCCGGCTCCGACTGGCCCCGGACCCGGCTGGTGCTGCCCGCCCTGCGCGCCGATCCCGCCCGGCTCGCCGCGTACGAGCGGGTGTGCGGCTTTCCGGCCGGCGGCGACGAGCTGCCGGTGACGTACCCGCACGTGCTGGGCTTTCCGCTCGCCATGCGGCTGATGAGCGGGCGGGACTTCCCGCTGCCGCTGCTGGGTCTCGTCCACACCTCGATCGCGATCACCCGGCACCGTGCGACACCGTCCGCCGGCGTCCACGACCTGACCGTGTACATCGACGGCCTGGCCGCGCACCGGCGCGGCACGGAGGCCGCCGTGGTCACGGAGCTGCGCTCCGGCGGGCAGCTCGTGTGGGAGTCACGCAGCACCTACCTGGCCCGGCAGCGGACCTCCACCGCGCCCTCGTACGACGCGAGGGAGCCGGCGGAGACGACGCTCCCCACGGAACCGCGGGACGTGCGGGAGGCGACGGAGGCGAAGGACGCGACGGAGGCGGCGCCCCCGGAGGAGGCGCCCGCCCCCCTCCCCGCCCGCCACGACTGGCACCTCGCCCCGGACCTCGGCCGGCGCTACGGTGCGGCGTCCGGCGACCGCAACCCGATCCACCTGTACCCGCTCACCGCCCGGCTCTTCGGCTTCCCCCGCGCCATCGCGCACGGCATGTGGACCGTGGCCCGCTGCCTGGCCGCACACGGCGCCCCCGGCGCGACGACGGTCCGGGCGGACTTCCGGGCGCCGGTGCTCCTGCCCGGCACGGTGACCTACGCCGCACAGGACGGACGCTTCGCACTGCGCGGCGCCGGCGGGCGGCTTCACCTCACCGGGGAGGTCCGCCCGGCCTGAGCCGCACCGGCGGCGCCGTCGGACTCGGCATCGTCCGGCGGTATCCAGCGCGCACCGGCCATCAGGTCACCCAGCCCCGCCCAGGCGAAGTTCATCAGCGTGGCCGCCGACTGCCGGGCCGTGACCCCGGACGTGGCGTTCGCCCAGTCGGCGAGGGACTCGGCGGCACCGACCAGGGCCTCGGCGAGCCCGGAGACCTCCCGCTCGGGGAAGTCGGGGTCACGATGGGCCTCGCGGGCGGCGGCCAGGATCAGCTGGGTCACGAACGCCACGATCTCCGCGCGCATCGCCGCCACCTCGGCGGCGAACACCTCACCGTGCGTGCGAGCCTGGAGATGCAGGACCGCCCAGCCGTCCGGGTGCTGGGCGGTGTGCGTGAAGAACGCCGTGAGGCCCGACCAGAGCTGGCGGTCCGCCGCCAGCTCCGGACGGGCCCCGGCCCGGACCGCCTCGGTGAGGGCCCCCGCCTCCCGCCGGATACAGGCGGTGAAGAGGTCCTCCTTGGAGTTCAGATACAGATACACCAACGGCTTCGACACGCCCGCCAGTTCGGCGATCTCGTCCATCGAGGCGGCCATGTACCCGCGTTGCCCGAAGGTACGTACGGCTGCGTCCAGCATCTGCTGTTCACGGACCGCACGCGGCATCCGTTTGCTCTTCACGGCACCCATGGGACACAGCGTACGGTCCGTCCCCTACCGCGGGGCGTCGCCGCCGTCGTTCCCCCACACAGCCCGGTCGCCGGGAACCGGCCGGTCGCTCCCCGTCAGCCGCGGCAGCAGCTGAGCGGTGAACAGCGTGGACAGCGCCGAGGTGTCGGTGCCGCCGTCGGTACGCACCACCACCGGCTGCGGGGCCTTCCCGGCGAGTCCGGCACCCACCTCCAGCCGCCGGCGGGCCAGTTCGTACTGGAGCACCGCCCGGTTGTCCCGGTACGCCTTGGCCAGCGCACGCTGCGCACGGGCCTCGTTCTCGGCGGCGATGAGTCCGCTGCGGCCGCGCGTCTCGATCTCGAACCGCACCCGCTGGGCCTCGGTCTCCTGCCGCTCCAGCAGCTGGGCGACCTCCTCCCGGGCCCGGTTCAGCGCGGCCTTCACCTCGACGATACGGGCGTCGCGGACCTTCTTGGCCCGTTCGATGTCCATGCCCAGGTAGTCGATGCGCCGCTTGCGGGTCAGGCCCCACTCCTGCTCGTAGGCCGTGCGCTCCTTGGCGATCCGCTCCCGGGTCGCCAGGTGCTGCTGGTACTGCGTCGGCAGCTGCACATCGGGGATGTTGCAGCCGGTGATGCGCACGCCGTAGCGGGAGAGCTGCCGGTTGAGCAGTTCCTGCATGTCGGCCACGTCCGAACCGCGCAGATCATAGGCACGCTCGGTGCGCATCTGGCGGGCCCGCTGCCGGATCGCGTCCTGTACGGCGCTGGACAGCACCAGGTCGAAGTTGCCGGCACCGATGGTGCGGACGAACAGCACCGCGTCGGTGATCCTGAACTTCAGGAAGAACTCGATCGAACGCAGGGGCACGTTCTCCTGGGTGGGGCAGGCCATGACCGGCGCCGAGTACGGGATCTCGGTGGCCGTGTCGACCACGAAGTCGACCCGCGACCAGGGGTGCCAGAGGTAGTGCCGGCCGGCGTCGAGCGTACGGGTGACCGCGCCGTAGCGGGTCAGCACGCCGTTGGTGCCCTGCTCGATCTCGACGATCGAGGAGCGCCACCACCACAGCGCGCCGATCACCAGCAGCACCACGCCGCCGACGTAGGAGAGGGTGGCCAGCGCGCCGTACGCGAGGTCGGCCGCCCCGTCGGAGTCGGCCTCCCGCAGCGTCAGCATCACGCCCATCAGCAGGGCGTACACGCCCAGCCAGAGCGGCAGCATCCACCACAGCCGGCGGCGGTGGCGGGGGATGATCACCGGAATGAGGGTGTCGGCCTCGCCGCCGCGGAGCAGACGGGCGATGTCGCTCCAGGGAGCGACGGCCTCGGAGATGACCGAACGGCGGTGAACTCGGGCGGAACTCAACTCAGGTCCTCCTCGGCGGACTCGTGCACATCACCGGCTGCGGCGCTCCCGGCGGCCCCGGGCACATCGCCCGCCACCACGCCCTCGGGCGCCCTGCCCGCACCGGCGGCCTCCGGCGCCTGCGGCACCGTCGGCCGCTCGGCCGCCAGCAGCTCGCCGATCTCCTCCTCGCGGGCGGCGATCCGCTCCGACACCTCCGTCAGCCGGCCCCGTACGGCGGCCATGTCCTCCTCGGAGAACAGCTCGGCCCCGCGCTCGCCGACCAGCTCACGGGCCAGCTCAAGGAAGTCGATCCCGGCCGCCCCGGTACCGTCCACCCCGCCGATCCGCACCAGGCGGGGCAGATGGTCGGCGACCTGCTCCAGGGTGTCGAGGACCTGCTGCTGATAGCGGTACTCGAGGATCTCCGGCGCCTGCGCGGCGGTCACCGCGCGGATGTCGAGGGCCTGCGCCTCCAGCAGCGCCGCGTTGGCCTTGGCCTCCGACTCCGCCTGGACATAGCGCTGGCGGGCCAGCGCCTCGGCGCGGTTGGTCTCGCGCTCCACGGCGGTGTCCATCTGCGCCTGGTACTGGGCGATGTCGGCCTGGATCGCGGAGAGCGTCTCCTGGCTCGAGGCGAGCTCCTTGCTCAGGTCGCCCTCGTCCTGCTCCTTGCGCAGCTGGAGCGCGTACTCGTGGGTGTACGCCTCCTTGGCCATGCGGACCATCTCGGGGGCGGCCAGGTCCATCCGGTAGCGCCGGTCCGCCGGCTCGGCGTGCGTGATGTTGGCGTTGGTCAGCTCCACCGCGGGACGGAACTGCTGGTTGAGCTGCTCCAGCAGACGGCCGCTGTCCTCACCGACCATGTCGTAGATCCCGGACGCCTCCTGCTCGTAGATCAGGCTGCGGATGGTCTCGCTGACGGCGTTGCCCAGCTTCTCCTCGAACCCGCGCACCGCACCGAGCGTGTAGACGAACTCCACCGGGTCGCTGATCCGGAACTGGATGAACAGGTCGATGGACGCCTTGACCCCGCCCTTGGTCGGGGCCTCGCGCACCGGCGCGTTGAACGGGTACTCGCGGACCGTGTTGACGATGTACGACACCCGCTTCCAGGGGCTGAGCAGCGTGACCCGGCCGGGTCCGACGACCTTCTCCAGCTTGCCGAACCGGGTGATCATCGCCTGACAGCCGTCCGGCACCATGACCAGGCCCTGCCGCCACCACACGAACGCGACGGCGAGCAGCGCGATGACCCAGTAGTGCAGTCCGAACAGCGGGTTGGTGAGCCCGTCGCTCCCGGTCGCCGACACCACCGACGCGCCCACGGCACCGATCACCAGCAGCGACAGCACGGGCAGCATGGACAGCAGCGAGCGGCCCCTGGGCATCACCATCGGGCAGATGGCGTGCACCAGCTCGCCGTCCTCGCGCAGCTGCTCACTGCGGCCGAGTGCCTCCCCGGCCTCGTCCAGCGGCACCGTCTTCTGCCGCATGACGGTGTCGACGGAGCCCCCGTCCTGTTCCCGGGCCGCCGGGAAGTCGGCGGGGTCCATCCCCTCGCCCTCGGTCTCCTGACGTCCGCCCCGGTCCTCTTCGCCGCCCCGCGACGACGTGCCGCCGCCTCCGACGCGGCGGCGCAGCTCGTCCTGGGCCGCCGCTCGCGGATCGGTGCCGGACGCGACCGCCTCGGCGACGCTGCGTAGGCTCTGCGCCCGCGTACGTGCCATGGGTTCCCCCTTCGCGTGTGGTGCTGATCCCTGCCGGATCACCCTCATGGTCCACGTGATGCGTAGGGTGCGCGTGCTGCGCACGATGCACGTGGTCCAGTGATTCCACACCATCGGGGGGACAGGGATAAGGGGCGCCCCCAGCAACGGTCACCTGCCGGTGGTTGCCGGGAAGCGCCCCTCACCCGGGCACGGGGACTCTCAGGCCGCCGCGGGGACCCGCCGCGTCTCGTCCGCGGAAGCCTCGTCGACCGGCGAGGCGTGGACGGAGTCGTACGCCTTCCGGTCCAGCAGCCCTTCACGGGCGGACACGACGACCGGTATGAGCGCTTGCCCGGCGACGTTGGTCGCGGTGCGGATCATGTCGAGGATCGGGTCGATGGCCAGGAGCAGGCCCACGCCCTCCATGGGCAGGCCCAGGGTGGAGAGGGTGAGGGTCAGCATGACGGTCGCGCCGGTGAGGCCCGCGGTGGCGGCGGAGCCGACGACCGAGACGAACGCGATCAGCAGGTAGTCGCCGACGCCCAGCGGGACGTCGAAGATCTGGGCGACGAAGATCGCGGCGATGGCCGGGTAGATCGCGGCGCAGCCGTCCATCTTCGTCGTCGCGCCGAACGGGACGGCGAAGGAGGCGTACTCCTTCGGCACACCGAGGCGCTCGGTGACCCTCTGGGTCAGCGGCATGGTGCCGACGGACGAGCGGGAGACGAAGGCCAGCTGGATCGCGGGCCAGGCGCCCTTGAAGAACTGGACGGGGTTGACCTTGGCGGCGGTGGCGAGCAGCGCCGGGTAGACGCCGAAGAGGACGATCAGGCAGCCGATGTAGATGTCGGCGGTGAAGGTGGCGTACTTGCCGATCAGGTCCCAGCCGTAGGTGGCGATCGCGTTGCCGATGAGGCCGACGGTGCCGAGCGGGGCGAGGCGGATGACCCACCACAGGGCCTTCTGGAGGAGCTCGAGGACGGACTCGCTCAGGGTGAGGATCGGCTGGGCCTTCTCACCGAGCTGGAGGGCGGCGATACCGGCGACGGCGGCCATGAAGACGATCTGCAGGACGTTCAGCTCGGTGAACGGCGTGATCACGTCGGTCGGCACGATGCCGGTCAGGAAGTCGATCCAGGAGCCGGACCTCTCCGGTGCGGAGCCGTCCGCCGGGGTGAGGCCGGTACCGGCGCCCGGGTTGGTGACCAGGCCGATGACCAGGCCGATCGCCACCGCGATCAGCGACGTGATCATGAACCAGAGGAGGGTCCGCGAGGCCAGCCGGGCCGCGTTGTTGACCTTCCGCAGGTTGGTGATGGAGACCAGGATCGCGAAGAAGACGAGCGGGGCGACGGCGAGCTTCAGCAGGCCGATGAAGGTGCCGCCGACCTTCTCCAGAGTGGTGACCAGCCAGGAGACGTCCTGGCTGCGGGCGAGCCAGCCGAGCAGGACGCCGAGGACGAGGCCGGCGAGTATCTGGGCCCAGAAGGGCGCGCGTACGGGCAGCTTGAACTGCGTGTTCGTGGACACGGACATGCTCCGGTGAGGGGGGCGCGCGGGGACGCGGAGGGAAAGGTGACGTGGACTCGTGCGCGGCGGAACGTCAGGGGCGACAGTTCGCGGAGGTGACGCGGCAGAGGTCCACATGCAGGCGCGCCACGAGCGGAACACTCCGGGGCGTGGGGAACACGGCTGCTGACTTCACCCGAAGACCGTAACACCTGGGCTTTGAGATCCTCAAAGCCTTACTTTGACAGGCGTGGGCGTTGATCCATCCACACAACGCAAAGCGCCCCGGGTTTCCAGGGGATTCGCCGGACCCGGGGCGCCGAAGCGCGGTGCGTGGCTGTGACGGACGTTACGAAGCCTGGCCCTGTGCGCGGGCGGAGTCGTCGGCCGTGTCCTCCATGCTGCGGTTGGCCTCCAGGCTGACCTTGGCGCGGTCCACCCGGCGCACGATCCGCTCGGAGGCCCGGTCACGCTCCTTGCGGAGTACGACGAGGCTGATCGGAGCGGAGATCAGCATGGCGAGCACGATGATCCACAGACCGTTGGAGTCGCCGAGGCCGCGCGGGGCGAGGCCGGAGTGGACGAGGCCCCAGACGACCACGAGGCAGCCCGCGAAGATCCCGAGGCGCATCAGCGTGTAGCGGAGCATCTCATCCACTCTTCCCTGCGTACGGTCAGAACGCCCCAAAGGGACAATGTCAACGTCCAGTGAAGCACGACCGGCGGAGGATCTTTCAGCGGGGTACGGGCCGGCGGCACCGGCCTCAGGTCAGCGGCAGGAGCATGATGACGTCGTCCCGGTCGTCGCCGGGGGCCACACGGATGGCGCCCGGGACCCGGCCGACCTCCTTGTAGCCGCAGGAGGCGTAGAAGCGCTCCAGCCCGAGGCCGCCGCGACAGGTGAGCCGTATCGCCTCCGCGCCGTCGAGGGTCCTGGCGGCCCGCTCGGCGGCGGCGAGCAGGTCACGGCCGTACCCCCGGCCCTGGTGGCGGGGGTGGACCATCACCGTGTACAGCCAGATCCAGTGGGTCATCAGGTGGTGGGTGTTGAGGGTGAGGAACGCCGTCGCCGCCACCCGCCCCTCCTCGTCGTGCCCGACGAGCAGCCGGGAGCGCTCCTCGGCCATCGACACCAACTGCCGCACCAGCCCGGGGCGGATGTCCTCCCGCGTCACCGGCGGCACGAAGCCGACCGCTCCGCCCGCGTTGGTGACTTCGGCCCACAGATCGAGAAGGCCGTCGCGGAGTTCGGGGGTGACGACCGGATCGAAGGTGAAGGTAAGCGGCATCAATCGAGTCCAACCATTACTTCAGTGCACGCGCAGCCCATGACCGACCCGGTGGGCGGCCCAAGGGGCGCGGGGAACCGCGCGACCGGGCCCCCACGCGGCCGCAGCCGGCCCGGGGGCCCGGCCCTTTCACACCCGCATCGGCTGCGGCGACTCCCGGCGTGCCGGGTCCGCGCCGTCGTACTCGCGGATGATCTCGTACCGCGTGTTCCGCTCCACCGGCCGGAACCCGGCGTCCCGGATCAGGTCCAGCAGGTCCTCGCGCGTCAGCTTGTTCGGCGTGCCGTAGTTGTCCGCGTCGTGCGTGATCTTGTACTCGACGACCGAGCCGTCCATGTCGTCGGCGCCGTGCTGGAGGGCCAGCTGCGCCGTCTGGACACCGTGCATCACCCAGAAGACCTTCACATGCGGCACGTTGTCGAAGAGCAGCCGCGACACGGCGAAGGTCTTCAGGGCTTCCGCCCCGGTCGCCATCTGGGTCCGGGCCTGGAGCCGGTTGCGTACCTTGCCGTCCTTCACGTCCACGAAGTCGTGCTGGTAGCGCAGCGGGATGAAGACCTGGAAGCCGCCGGTCTCGTCCTGGAGTTCACGCAGCCGCAGCACGTGGTCCACGCGGTGGCGGGGCTCCTCGATGTGGCCGTACAGCATGGTGCACGGGGTCCTGAGCCCCTTCTCGTGCGCCAGCCGGTGGATGCGCGACCAGTCCTCCCAGTGGGTGCGGTGGTCGACGATGTGCTGCCGCACCTCCCAGTCGAAGATCTCCGCGCCGCCGCCGGTGAGGGATTCCAGGCCGGCGTCGATCAGCTCGTCGAGGATCTCGGAGGCGGACATGCCGGAGATGGTCTCGAAGTGGTGGATCTCGGTGGCGGTGAACGCCTTGAGCGAGACGTCCGGCAGCGCGGCCTTCAGCTCCCGCAGCGAGCGCGGGTAGTAGCGCCACGGCAGGCTGGGGTGCAGCCCGTTGACGATGTGCAGCTCGGTCAGGTTCTCCGACTCCATCTCCTGCGCGAGCTTCACCGCCTCCTCGATGCGCATCGTGTACGCGTCCTTCTCCCCCGGCTTGCGCTGGAAGGAGCAGTAGGCGCAGGAGGCGGTGCACACGTTGGTCATGTTGAGGTGGCGGTTGACGTTGAAGTGCACGACGTCACCGTTCAGCCGCGTCCGCACCTGGTGCGCCAGCCCGCCCAGCCAGGCCAGGTCGTCCGACTCGTACAGCGCGATGCCGTCCTCACGGGTCAGGCGCTCGCCCGCCCCGATCTTCTCCTCCAGCTCGCGCTTGAGCCCGACATCCATGCCGCTCCTCTTTTCCTCGGCCTCTTGACCGCTTCGGCCTCTCCGGCCGCCTCGGACGGATCCCGCCCACCGTACTCCCCCGCCCTCCGGGCGCTCGGGCCCCGGGCGGCGCTGCGCACCGCGCCTACTGCACCTCTTCGGGCAGCTCCCCCACGCGGTTCTCCCACTTGGTGGACAGCACGATCGTCGTACGGGTCCGGGAGACGCCCTTGGTGCCGGAGAGCCGGCGGATGGTCCTCTCCAGACCGTCCACGTCACTCGCCCGCACCTTGAGCATGAAGGAGTCGTCGCCGGCGATGAACCAGCAGTCCTCGATCTCGCCGAGATCCTTCAGCCGTTGCGCCACGTCCTCGTGGTCGGCGGCGTCGGAGAGCGAGATGCCGATCAGGGCGGTGACCCCGAGACCGAGCGAGGCGGCGTCCACCGTGGCGCGGTAGCCGGTGATGACACCGGCCGCCTCCAGCCGGTTGATGCGGTCGGTGACACTGGGCCCCGACAGCCCGACGAGGCGCCCCAGCTCCGCGTACGAGGCCCGGCCGTTCTCTCTCAGGGCCTGGATGAGCTGCCTGTCCACCGCGTCCATTCGAATCGAAGCCTTCCACTGAAGAGGTACGAACGTTCTTGAAGAGGGTGGTGCTGCTGTGCCGGTGCTGCCGTGCGGCCCGGTACCGCGGTGCTCGCCGGGGGCCGCCCGTCGCGGGGGTGAGGTGTTCAGTCGGTGCGGGATCCGCCGCCGAGTCCGCCCTTCCAGCGGCGGTAGAGCCGGTGCTCCACACCCGCCGCGTCGAGTACGCGTCCGGCGACGAAGTCCACCAGGTCCTGGATGTGCGTCGCGCCCGCGTAGAAGGCCGGTGAGGCGGGCACCACGCTCGCGCCCGCGTCGTCCAGGGTCACCAGGTGCCGCAGGGTCTGGCCGTTCAGCGGGGTCTCCCGCACGGCCACCACCAGCGTGCGCGACTCCTTCAGGGTCACGCTCGCCACCCGCTGCAGCAGGTCCTTGGACAGGCCGAGCGCCACCCCGGCCACACAGGCCGTGGAGGCGGGCACGATCAGCATGCCCTTGCTCGGGTACGACCCCGAGGACGGCCCGGCCGCGAGGTCGCCGGCGGCCCAGTGCCGTACGCCGTCGAGGTCGAGGTCGGCGGTGAAGGTGTCCGGCTTCCCGTCCGCCCCACGGGACAGCCATTGCCGCAGGTCGTCGCGCCAGTGGGCGTCACGGAAGGCGATGCCGGTCTCGTCCAGCAGGGTGAGCCGCGAGGCCCGGCTGACGACGAGATCGACGCTCTCACCGGCGGCGAGCAGCGCCCGCAGCACCGACGCGGCATACGGGGTGCCGGAAGCGCCGGAGACCCCTACGATCCAAGGCGTACGCCGCGTCTCTCCTGGCTTGACTGGGTTCACGACACCGAGCCTATCGGGAGTCACGGGGAGGGAACCGGGCAAGGGGGGCCGGGCGTTCCTCAAGGAGAACGGGCCGACGGCGGCGGAGGGGGTGGATGATGTCGGGCTGGCGTCCGGAGTGGTCACAGGGTGACCGGGTGAGGACCGCGGCCAAGCTGATGGTGGGCTGGGTGGCCCTGCTGTGGCTGCTCGAAGTGATCGACGTGGCCACCGGACACGCGCTGGACGACCACGGCGTCGTGCCGCGCACCCCGTCCGAGCTGGTCGACATCGTCCCGGCCGCCTTCCTCCACTTCGGCTTCGCCCATGTGGCCGCCAACAGCGTGCCGCTGCTGGTGCTCGGCTTCCTGGCGGCGCTCGGGGGGATACGCCGGTTCCTCGCCGTCTGCGCGCTGATCGTCGTGGCCGACGGTCTGGGCGTGTGGCTCATATCCCCGCAGCACACCAACACCGCGGGCGCCTCCGGCCTGATCTTCGGCCTCTTCGGCTTCCTGCTGGTCAGCGGCTTCGTCGAGCGGCGCCCGCTGGGAATCCTGGCCGGCGTCCTGGTGGCCGCGGTCTGGGGCGGCTCCATCCTCGCGGGCCTCGCCCCGACCCAGTCCGGCGTCAGCTGGCAGGGCCACCTGATCGGCCTGGCGGCGGGAGTGACGGCGGCGTTCCTCTTCCGCCGTGATCCAAACCGGCGGGATGCGCTGACGCCTTGAGAGGGGTGCAGCACCGGTCCCGCACGGGCTGTCGGGACGGGTGCGAGGGGACACGTCAGCCATGCTGCCGCGCCCCCTCGTGAGCCCTGCCGGGCCATCGCGCAGGGCATCCGCCCGGGCGCCCCCCGTCAGCGGCGCCCGGACAGTGGGTCGCCGAAGCGACCTCACACGTCACCAGTCGTGTGCGTTGACGTACTTCTTCAGAGCGGCCTGGGTCGCCGGGCCGGCGATCCCGTCGATGGCCCCGGTGTAGTAACCGAGCTGCTTCAGACCGCGCTGCATCGCGGATATCGTGCCCGGTCCGACGATTCCGTCGATCGGACCGGTGTAACCGTATTCCGCCTTGAACGCACGCTGGTTGGCCTTCCAGCTCTCCGGTCCGAGCTGTCCGTCGATCGCTCCGGTGTAGCCCCACCTCGCCTTGAGTCCGCGCTGCAGGTTCTTGGCCTCCGCGATGGTCAGGCCGAGGTTGACCACCTGGGCCGCGGCCACGGAGCCGGCGCTTGTCACGGTCTCGGCGGCCGGCGCGGAGGCCGCGAAGCTGGTGCCTGCGGTCGCCACGCTGCCGGCGGCCAGCACCACCGCGGTGGTGACTCCGACGAGCATCCTCTGTGCACGCACGTGCATCGTCCTCTCCTGGGCGGAGCCGACCGCTCCGGCCGGCTCGGCACCCAGACTGCGGGGCGGCAGGCAGCGAAAGGAAGAGGCTCCGAGGATGTGACGACTTCCCGGAACACCATGAGACAGAAACGCCCCTGACCTGCGAGAACCCACCGTCCCACGACACCGTTCCGGGTTCCCACGGGACGCCGGTCCCGCCCGCACGCGGAACGCGCCACCGCGCACCGCCGCTCTACACCGTCAGACCACGCACCAGCAGGTCCAGCAGGGCGCAGACGAACAGGGCGATGCCGATGAAGCCGTTGACACTGAAGAAGGCCCGGTTCAGGCGGGTCAGGTCGGTCGGGCGGACGATGGTGTGTTCGTAGACGAAGGCCGCGGCGACGATCAGCAGGCCCAGCCAGAAGAAGGCACCCGCGTCGGTGAGGAGCGCGAACCAGACGAACAGGGCGGTGGTCACGGCGTGGCAGACACGGGCGCCCCGGACCGCGGCCGGGATCCCGAAGCGGGCCGGGACCGACTTCACACCGGCCTCGCGGTCGGCGTCCACGTCCTGGCAGGCGTAGATCAGGTCGAAGCCGCCGATCCAGATGCCCACCGCCAGACCGAGGACGACCGCGTCCCAGGACCACGAACCGGTGATGGCCAGCCAGCCGCCGACCGGGCCCATGGCCTGCGCGAGCCCAAGGATGGCCTGCGGGAAGTCGGTGAACCGCTTGCCGTACGGATAGACCACCATCGGGATCACGGCGACGGGCGCGAGGGCGAGGCAGAGGGGGTTGAGCAGGGCCGCCGCGCCGAGGAAGACGGCGAGGGCGATCAGCGCGCCGGTCCAGGCGTGCCTGACCGACATCGCGCCGGTGACCAGTTCGCGGTGCGCGGTGCGCGGGTTACGGGCGTCGATCTCGCGGTCGATGATCCGGTTGGCGGCCATCGCGAAGGTGCGCAGCCCGACCATGGCGACGGTGACCAGGAGCAGATCGCCCCAGCGGATGCTCTTGTCCCACTCGTACATCGCGGTGAGCGCGGCGATGTAGGCGAAGGGCAGCGCGAACACCGAGTGCTCGATCATGACGAGGCGCAGGAAGGCTTTGGTGCGTCCCGGCCGCGGGGCCGGGTCCGACCCCACGACCCCGTCGGCGGTGGTCATCATGCGAGGCTCCCGAGGAACGTGTCGAGGTCGGCGAGGAGCGCGGCGGCGGACAGCGGTCCCGTCTCCACGGTCAGCGGCGTGCCGGCGTCGTCGGGCGGGGTGAGGTGCGCGGTGAAGACGTAGGCGTCCGTGCCGGACGGGCGGCCGTCCAGCCGCAGCACCGCGCCGCCGTCGACGGTGAACGGGCCGTCCGCCGCGGCGAGCTCGTCACGCAGCCGCCGTGCGAACTCGGCGGGTTCCGCGTCGCGCACCCCGGGCAGCTCGAAGCCGTCGCCCTCGCCGTCCTGCTCGAAGAGCACCGCCCAGGTGTCCGCGGAACCGGCGAGTTCCTCCGGCGTGACCCCCGCCTCCTCGGCGGCCCGGCGCACTCCCTCGTCGCCCGGGTCCAGCTCGGGGCGCACGAGGGCGACATAGTCGGTGTCGGTGCCGATGAAGAGCGCCGGTCCGCCCGCGCCGTCGGAACTCACAGTCCGTACTCCTTCCAGCGGCGGTCGACCTTCGCCGCCGTGTCGGGGTCGGACTCCACCATGTCGGGCCAGCCCCCGTCGCGCGTGTACCCCTCCTCGGGCCACTTCCTCGTCGCGTCGATGCCCGCCTTGCCGCCCCAGAACTGCTGGTAGGAGGAGTGGTCGAGATGGTCGACGGGACCTTCGACGACGGTGAGATCACGGGCGTAGTCGGTGTTGCCGAGGGCCCGCCAGGAGACCTCGTGCAGATCGTGGACGTCGCAGTCGGAGTCGACGACCACGATCAGTTTGGTCAGCGACATCATGTGGGCGCCCCAGATGGCGTGCATCACCTTCTGGGCGTGCTTGGGGTACTTCTTGTCGATCGAGACGATCGCGCAGTTGTGGAAGCCGCCGGACTCGGGGAGGTGGTAGTCGACGATGTCCGGGACGATGATCTTGAGGAGGGGCAGGAAGAAGCGCTCCGTCGCCCGGCCCAGCGGGCCGTCCTCCGTCGGCGGCCGGCCGACCACGATCGACTGGAGCAGCGGGCGCTTCCGCATGGTCACGCAGTCGATCTTCAGGGCGGGGAACGGCTCCTGCGGGGTGTAGAACCCGGTGTGGTCGCCGTAGGGCCCCTCGGGCAGCATCTCGCCGGGCTCCAGCCAGCCCTCGATGACGACCTCGGCCTGCGCGGGCACCTGGAGCGGAACGGTCTTGCAGTCGACCATCTCGATCCGCTTGCCCTGGACGAACCCGGCGAACAGGTACTCGTCGATGTCCCCGGGCAGCGGCGCGGTGGACGCGTACGTCACCGCTGGCGGGCAGCCGAAGGCGATGGCGACCGGCAGCCGCTCACCGCGCCGTGCTGCGACCTGGTAGTGGTTGCGGCTGTCCTTGTGGATCTGCCAGTGCATGCCGATGGTGCGCTTGTCGTGCCGCTGGAGCCGGTAGAGGCCGAGGTTGCGGATGCCCGTCTCGGGGTCCTTGGTGTGGGTGAGCCCCAGGTTGAAGAAGGACCCGCCGTCCTTGGGCCAGGTGAACAGCGCCGGAAGCTCGTCGAGGTCCACGTCGTCGCCGTGCAGGACGACCTCGTGCACGGGCGCGTCCTGGGTCTTCACCTTCTTCGGCGGCACATGCGTCATCGAGCCGAGCTTTCCGAAGGCCTCACGCACGCCGATGAAGCCCTGCGGCAGCTCGGGTCTGAGCAGCCCGCCGATCTTGTCGCTGATGTCCGCGTACGACTTCAGCCCGAGCGCCTTCAGCAGGCGGCGGTCGGTGCCGTACACGTTCATGGCGAGGGGCATGCTCGAGCCGCGCACGTTCTCGAAGAGCAGGGCGGGACCGCCGGCCTTGTTCACCCGGTCGACGATCTCACCGACCTCCAGGAACGGGTCGACCTCTGCCTTGATGCGCTTGAGGTCACCCTCGCGCTCCAGCGCCCTGAGCAGGGAGCGAAGATCGTCGTAAGCCATGCGGTCAAGTATCCCCGAGCGGTTACCCTGGGCCTGTACCGCCCACCGCTTTCGCTTGCTTTCGCTGGAGAGGCCCCATGCTGCGGGTGCTGATGTTCCTCGTGCCACTGGCACTGAGTGTGTATGCGTTCATCGACTGCATCAGCACGAAGGACGAGGACATCCGCCACATGCCCAAGCCACTGTGGGCGATCCTCGTGCTGGTGTTTCCGCTGGTCGGCTCCCTCTCCTGGATCATCGCCGGCAAGAAGCGGCACCCCGCGGGCGAGGGCGGCTCCGTGTGGGGCGGGGGCGGCGGCGGCCGCCGGCAGTGGGTGGCTCCGGACGACAACCCCGACTTCCTGAAGTCGCTGGACGACGACAAGGACAAGGACGACAAGCCGGGGGACGGCGACCGCGGCGGAGCCGGCTGACCGGCCCGCACAGGCCGGCTCCACGTTTCCCTTCCTGACGCCGGAGCGTCCGGACGAATCCCTGGGTCCCCGCTCCGGTTGCCCGAAGTGACAGGTGTTCCGCCACTGCCGTCCGCCCGCACCGGCGTCGAGGCCCTCGTGCGGCCGTATCCTTCCTCCGCGACCAACGCGATTCGGGTCTCCTGCCGCAGTGACGCCCAGGAGCCCGGCTCACCCCGCTCTCGGCGTGGGTGAGCCGGCACGTCGTGTCGGGAGAGTTCGCGCCCCTGCCCGTCTCGATCCTCGAATCCCTCGTACGCGGATGTCCTGCCGGACCGGATCTGGCGGTCGGTCAGCACGGAGCCGGCTGATCACGAAGCCCGTGCCCCCGAGCGCGGCCCGGTCGGATCACTCCTCTGCGAAGATCTCCTCGGCCTTCGGCACGGTGACGGCACGGGCGAGCCACCGACGGAGGACATCGGCGTCGGCGCAGCCCGTGATACGACTCCGGACGTCGTCGGAGACGTCGAGGCCTCGCTGCTCCAGGACGAGCAGAACGTCCTCGGCACGACCCTCGGCGCGGGCTTCTTCCCGGATCTCTTCGACGAGGTACGACTTGTAGAAGGAGAGGTCCACAGCCACCAGGTTCCTCCAGAGGTGCTTGGCCGGGTGCTTGCCCAGGCCCTGTGCGGTGAACACCGCCCAGGCGGACCGGCTGACGACCAGCACCGGGCCAGGACCGGGTTCGACGGTACGGCGGGGACGGACGCGAACGTGCTGCCGCGCCGGCATCGGAGCGCGGAGTATGGAGGCGCGCCGCCGTACCGCCGGAGGTGAGGACTGCCGGGGGCAGGCAGGACCGGGCCCGTACCGACTGCCGGTTTCCGTCGTTGCCGGGACGGATGCGCCCCGGACAGGGTGAGGGGCACGTCAGGGGGCGTGGAAGACGAACGAAACGGGGTCCGGGATGAAGCATGTGCCCTTCTTCCGGTGGGTCGTGGCCGTGGGGCTGGTGCTGTTCGGCTCTTCGATCGCCGTGTTCCTGGCCGCTCCGGAGTACCCCGAGCTGAAGCAGGTCGACCTGACCGTGCTGAGCGAGAGGTCCGACGGGACGTGCAGGGTCCAGTGGGAGGATCCGTACGGAACCGGCAGACACGAGGGGCCGTACCTCTGTGACGCGGACCGGTCCCCGTCGCTCAAGTCGCCGAACTACCAGCCGAACATCGCCATCGGCTGGGACTCGGGCTGGGTGATCGCCGAAGGGCCGGACCGGGGCGAGCTGTTCTCGCCGGAGCAGGAATGGCCCGGCGGCGCTTGGAGCACGGCGTCCGACACGCTGGTGGCGGTCGGGACACTGCTGCTGGCCATCGGAGTCATCGGCGGGAACATCCGCTCCCTGTCCCGGCTGAGCGGCGTCAGCCCACGCGTCGTCCGCCTGGCCGGGCGGCTGCGTGGAATCGCCGCCCGGGTCAGCGAGGACCATGCGCGGGCCGTGCGGGCGGTCCGGGACGCCTGGACGCCGCTGTACGAGGAAGCGGTGCGCGAGCGGCTGGAGCGGATGCCGGTCGCGAAGCTCCGCCGGGCCGGCCTCGTGCTCCTGCCCGCGAAGGAGCTGGAACGCGGCGGCATACGCAGCGTTCAGGACGTGCTCGACGCCGGAACGTGGGGTGTGGCGGAGGCCTCCGGTGTGGGACGGCGTACGGCCGAGAAGGTGTCGGCCGCCGCGCGGCGGAAGGCCGCCGGAGTACGGGCCGACACGACGGTGCCGCTGGACACGGACCCGCCCGGTCCGCGTACCGCGGCGCTGCTCAACGCGCTCCGGGTGCTGGTGGAAGCCGGACCGGCGGCGCGCAGCACGGCAGAGGCCGGCGAACGGCTGGCCGGCCTGCTGGAGCAGCAGCTGGCCGCAGCCGCGCCCGCCGCGGGGTGGAGGCGGATGCTGGACGCGAGCCGTGAGCAGCGTCAGGGTGTGCCGGCAGCCGTGGCCGAGCTGCGCACGCTGCTGCTCCAGGCGGAGCGGCACGGCGACGTGGAGCGCTTCGGTCAGGTGTCGGTCGATCTCCTGCGGGGGATGGACGGCGACCCGGCGGGGCTGGCCGCGCGGGTCGACTTCGAGTCCCGGCCCGCGGAGTACTACGGCCTGCTCGCGGAGGTCGTGGGCGCTGCCCCTCCGCGGAGCGCCGTCAGCGCAGGCGGGACGACGACAGGATCGACAGCAGGTGGGCCGGGACCATGACCCAGGTGATCACGGCGAGGGCGCCCAGGGCCCAGCGGGTCGGGTCGATGCTGTCGGTCACCGCGTCGGCGACGGCGGCGACGAGGAGGACGAGGGACGCCTCGATACCGTTCGTCACACGGTGGATCTTGAACGCGGCGGCGAGACGGCGGATCGTGGCGACACCCTGCGAGCGGGGGCGGGTCGACTCGTCGTCGGCGACCATCAGGCCCCGGCGGGCGCGGGCGACGTCCACCAGGTCGGTGGAGGCCTTGAGCAGGACGACACCGAGGGCGGTGGCGATGCCGACCGACAGCCAGCCGCCGGCGCCCGACTCGGCGGCGCGGTAGCCGGCGCCGGCCAGCAGCGCGGCGTCGGCGAGGTACGCGCCGAGGCGGTCGACGTAGATGCCGGTCGCGCTGTTCTGGCCCTTCCAGCGGGCGACCTCGCCGTCGACGCAGTCGAAAAGGAGGAACAGCTGCATGAGGATCACGGCGAGGATCGCGCCGGTCAGGCCGGGGATCATCAGGGCGGCGCCGGAGGCCACTCCGCAGACCACCATGGTCCAGGTGAGCTGGTCGGGGGTGACGGGGGTGCGGACCAGGTGGCGGGTGGTGCGCAGGGAGATCTTCCGCATGTAGAGACGGCCGGCCCAGTGCTCGCCGTTGCGGCTCTCCATCTTGGCCTGCGGCTGGCAGACCTCCCGCAGCTCCTCCAGTACCGGAGCACCCATGTCGTTCCTTCCGCCAGAGCCCAACTGCCGCGCGTGCGGCGGTGATCGGGCCAGGGTACAGAGGGGGTACGGGCGGAGGATCCCCGCCCCCGCCGCCCCTTCCCGGACCGGAACCGGGGCTCCGCCGCGGACCCCGCTCCCCGAACGCCGGAAGGGCTGGGTTCACCCCCTGTGCGTCAGAAGCCGGCCGCCCGCAGCGCGCCCAGGCCCACGTCCGCGTACGAGTGCTTGCCGGAGACGAAGATGTTCACTCCGTAGTAGTTGAACAGCCAGCAGCCGAAGGCGGCCAGGGCGAGGTACGCGGCCTTGCGGCCCTTCCAGCCGGCGGTGGCGCGGGCGTGCAGGTAACCCGCGTAGGCCACCCACGTGATGAAGGACCAGGTCTCCTTGGGGTCCCAGCCCCAGTACCGGCCCCACGCGTCGCCCGCCCAGATCGCGCCCGCGATGATCGTGAACGTCCACAGCGGGAACACGGCCGCGTTGACGCGGTAGGCGAACTTGTCCAGGGAGGAGGAGGCGGGCAGCCGCTCCAGGAACGAGGTCGCGAAGCTCCCCGGCTTGCCACCGTTGGCGAGCTTGTTCTCGTAGGAGTCCTTGAAGAGGTACATCACCGTGGCGAACGCGCCCACGTAGAAGACCGCGCCGCACAGGATCGCCGTGGAGACGTGGATGTACAGCCAGTACGAGTGGAGGGCGGGGACCAGCTGGTCGCTCTCGGTGTACAGGACGGTGACGGCGAGACCGAGGTCGAGGAGGACCGAGGTGGTGAGGAACAGGCCGAGCCAGCGGACGTTCTTCTTCAGCGCCAGCAGGACGAGGTACACGCCGACCGCGGTCGTGGAGAAGGTGATGTTGAACTCGTACATGTTGCCCCACGGCGCCCGCTCCACGGACAGCGCGCGGGTGAGCACACCGCCGAAGGCGAGGGCGAACGCGAGCACGGTGAGGGAGATGGCGATCCGCCCGTAGAGGTCGCCCTTCTCGTCCCCGCCGTGCGCTCCGGGCCCGTCCGGCACGTCACGCGAGCCGGCCGCGGCACGGACGACGACCTTCGGCCGCTCCAGTACGGCGGTGCCGCCGGCCTGCTTCACGGTGACGGCCGGGGCAGCCGTCTTCGCCGCCGCCCCGGGGGTCAGGGCCGCGGCCGTACGGGCGACCCTGCTGCGGCTGCCGAGGAGCCATTCGGCGATGTACGCGAAGAAGGCCAGGGTGTAGACGGCCATCGCGGAGTAGATCAGCACGTTGCTGATCTCCGCGAGGTTCTCGTTGGTCGCGGCGGCGACAATCACTGCTGCTCAGCCCCTTCGGCAGGTGCGGCTTGAGAATCGGTGGGGTCGGAGGCGTCCGGGGCGGCGTCGTCCGGGACGGGGTCCGGGACGCCGGGCGCCTGGTCGTAGAGGAGGCCGGCGAGGTCGCCCAGCTCCTCCGGTACCTTCGCGGACTCGCTGCGGCCGAGGCCGGCCATCTCGACGACGGTGACGCCGTCGGGGCCCTCGACCGCGCGCACCCACACGCGGCGGCGCTGGATGAACAGGGAGCCCGCCAGGCCGGCGATCGCGGCGACGGCGGCGCCGAGGGCCCAGCCGGCGCCCGACTCCTGGACGATCTGGAAGCCGGCCCACTCCTTGATGTCCTTCTCGAAGGTGACCGAGCCCGCGCCGTCCGGGAGCGTCATGGTCTCGCCGGGCATGAGCAGTTGCTTGAACAGCTCGCCGTCGGCGTCCTTGAACTCCTTCATCTTGGTCTTGTCCATCTGGTACACGCTCTGCGGAATGCCGGAGTCGGCCTTCAGGTCGCCGTGGTAGGCGGACAGGGCGAGCACCGGATAGTCCAGCGCCGGGAACTGGGACAGCATCGTGCCGCTGGCGGAGCCGCCGAAGGTGGGCACGAAGAAGGCGTTGAAGCCGAGCTGTTCCTTCTTCCCCCCGGGGTTGCGGTAGCCGTCGAGGACCTTGACCACGCCCTGGGAGGTGACGTTGGAGTCCAGCGGGAGCAGCGGCACCGCGTCCTGGTAGACGATCTCGCCCTTGCCGTCGCGGACGGTGAGGACGGGCGCGTAGCCGTGGCTGACGAGGTAGACCTTGGCGTCGCCGATCTCCAGGGGCTTGTTCACCTTGACGAGGGCCTTCTTCTCCTCGCCGTCCGCACCCTTCGCGTAGGTGAGCTCCGTCTCGTACGTGCGCGGCGTTCCCTTGTTGGGGCCGGTGCGCTCGTAGGTGCCGGTGAACTCCTCGACGTCGAAGCTGAACGGTTCCAGGTTCTCGTTGGTGAAGAGGTTCCCGGACTTGAAGTCGTCGTACTGCGTGAGCGTGTTGGCGAAGCCGTCGCCCTCGACGATCAGCTTGTTGCCCTCGGACTTGAAGAGCTGGCCCCAGGCGAAGGCGATCAGCATCACGATCAGCGCGATGTGGAAGAGGAGGTTGCCGACCTCGCGCAGGTAGCCCTTCTCGGCGGCGACGGCGTCACCGACGGCGTGGGCGCGGAAGCGGCGCTTCTTCAGCAGGGCGAGCGCGGCCTCGCGGACCTGTTCGGGTGCGGCCCCGGTGCGCCAGGTGGTGTGGGCGGGCAGCCGGGTCAGCCGCCGGGGCGCGCCCGGCGGGCGGCCGCGCAACTGGCCCACGAACTGCCAGGTGCGGGGCACGATGCAGCCGATGAGGGAGATGAACAGCAGGATGTAGATCGCCGAGAACCACACCGAGCTGTAGACGTTGAACAGGCCGAGCTTGTCGTAGAGGGGCGCGAGGATGTCGTGCCGCTCACGGAAGTCGGCGACCTGGGTCGCGTCGATGCCGGTCTGCGGGATGAGTGAGCCGGGGATCGCGCCGAGCGACAGCAGCAGGAGCAGCAGCAGCGCGACCCGCATGGAGGTGAGCTGCCGCCAGAACCAGCGGGCCCAGCCGATGACGCCCAGGGAGGGCAGGTGGGCCGGCTCCTCCTTGGGCGCGGTGGACAGCTGGGAGCCGGCGGCGCCGAGGTCCTGGTCGTCGCCGGCCGTCTTCGGGGTGTTGTCCGTCGTGGTGTCGCTCATCGGGTCAGATCCCCACCGTGAAACCGTTGGACCAGGTCTGCATCTGAGCCACCAGGCTGTCCCACGCGCCGGTGAGCAGCAGCACACCGGTCACGATCATCATCGAGCCGCCGACGCGCATGACCCAGACGTAGTGCCGCTTGATCCACCCGAAGGCACCGAGCGCCTTGCGGAAGGCCACGGCGGCCAGCACGAAGGGCAGGCCCAGCCCCAGACAGTACGCGACGGTCAGTACGGCGCCGCGTCCGGCGCTCTCCTGCTGAGCGGAGAGGGTCAGTACGGAGGCGAGGGTGGGGCCGATGCAGGGGGTCCAGCCGATGCCGAACAGGGCGCCCAGGACGGGGGCGCCGGCCAGTCCGGCCGCCGGCCGCTTGTGGAAGCGGAACTCGCGCTGGGTGAGCCAGGGCATCAGGCCCATGAAGAAGACGCCCATGAGGATCATGAGGACGCCGAGCACCTTGGACAGGACGCCCGACTGTTCCTGGAGGGTCTGCCCGAAGTAGCCGAAGAAGGCGCCGCCCGAGACGAACACGACGGTGAAGCCGAGGACGAACAGGGACGCGCCGGCGACCATCCGGCCGCGCCGGGCCTCCGCCAGGTCGGTGCCGGAGACACCGGTGACATAGGAGAGGTATCCGGGGACCAGGGGCAGGACGCAGGGCGAGAAGAAGGAGACGAGCCCGCCGAGCACGGCGATGGGGAGGGCCACCAGCAGGGCGCCGTTGAGCACCGTGCCGTTGTAGCCCGTCTCGGCGGCGAGCGTGTACAGGGGCGTCACGTCGCTGCTCTCACTTCTCCGCGACGACCGGCTCGAGCATCTTCAGCAGCCGTTCCTCGTCGAGCGCGGTCAGCGAGCGGGCCGCGATCTTCCCGTCCCGGTCCAGCACCAGGGTGGACGGGACGGCCTGGGGGTTGAGGGTGCCCTTCTCGAAGCGGAGCATCAGCTTGCCCGTGGGGTCGTACAGGCTCGGGTACGGGATGCCGAAGTCCTTCTCGAAGGCGAGGGCTGCCGTGGTGCTGCCGTCCCGGGTGTTGATGCCGACGAACTGCACGTCCTGGTCGGCGTAGTCCTCGGCCACGGCGGCGAAGTACTTGGCCTCCGCACGGCACGGGTTGCACCAGGAGCCCCAGACGTTGAGGACGACGACCTTGCCCCGGTGGTCGGCGACGTCGAGCTGCTCGCCCTCGAGCGTCTTCCCGGACAGTTCGGGCGCGGCGACGCGCTTGCCCGCGGGGACCGTGGAGATACCGTCCGTGCCGGCGACGAAGTTGGTGTCCCCGCCTCCGCCCGACGTCCCGCCCGAGCCGCACGCGGAGACGAGCAGTGCGGTCACGGCGGCGCCGGCGGCCAGGGTGGCCCGGCGGGAGAAGCGGGTCGCCAGGGCGGCGCGACCACGGAAGCGGGTGGCGCGGCCCGGGTTCCGGGGGGCCCGGTCCGAGCGCTGGGGGGCACGGCTGGCGGCACTCATGTGAAAAGTTTCGCATGCCCGTTCAGGGGATCTTGCGCACCCCCCTCTCGGGCGGAAATCCGCATATCAGGCGGTGCTGCCGGCGCCCGTTCCCCCGGTGCCCCCGCCCGCTCCCGCCGAGCCGGCGGCGTCCTTCGCGAACGCCTTCCAGCCACCGGCCGGTTCCTGCCCCACGTCCAGGGTGCGCAGTTGCTCCAGCACCTCGGGCTTCTGCACGTCCAGCCAGTCGGTGAACTGCCGGAAGGAGACGAGCCTCACGTCGCCTCCCTTCTCCTTCTCCCGCGCGATGTGCCGGAGCGCTTCCTCCACGGCGTCCATGTAGATGCCGCCGTTCCACTCCTCGAAGTGGTTGCCGACGAAGAAGGGTGCCCGGTTCGACTCGTAGGCCCGCTCGAAGCCGGATATGTAGGATCCGGCCGCCTGTTCGCGCCAGCCCGGGTAGTTGTGGGCGGGCGCCTTCGTCGTGTTGAGGGACTGGTTGGCGAGCATGTTGTAGTCCATCGACAGGACTTCGAAGGAACGTCCGGGAAAAGGTATCTGCTGGAGCGGGAGGTCCCAGATGCCCTTCTTCCTCGACGGCCAGACCTGCCGCCCGCCCGGCGACGAGGCGTCGTAGCGCCAGCCGAGGTCGCGGGCGGTGGGCAGCAGCTTGTCCTGGCCGAGGAGGCAGGGCGTACGGCCGCCGGTCAGCTCCTTGTCGTAGTCGAACGGCAGGGACTCGACGTCGGTCCACCCGGAGTTGGTGCGCCACTCCTTCACGAACGACATGGCCTGCTCGATCTCGCTGCGCCACTGCTGCGGCGTCCAGTTGCCGACGCTGCCGGAGCCGGCGCAGAAATGGCCGTTGAAGTGGGTGCCGATCTCGTGGCCCTCGAGCCAGGCACGGCGGAGGTTCCTGAGCGTGTCCTTGATGTGCTCGTCGGTGAGGTAGCCGATGTCGGAGGCGCCGCGCCGGTTGTTCGGCGGGTCGTAGAGGCGCTTCTTCGACTCGGGGAGCAGATACACGCCCGAGAGGAAGAAGGTCATGGACGCGCCGTGCTCCTTGGCGAGATCCAGGAAGCGCGGGAAGAGCCCGTTGCCGACCTCACCCGCCCCGTCCCAGGAGAAGACGACGAACTGCGGGGGCGTCTGACCCGGCTCCAGCGGCACCGGCCGGTCCGGCTGGTGGGGCTGCCTGCCGGTGAAGGAGGTGGAGCCGTCACCGATCGGACGGGCCGTCCTCGTCGGCTTCGGCCTCGGGGTCCCGGACCGGTCGCCGCCCGAGCGGGAACCGTCGCCGGGGACCGCGCCGTCCGGGCCCGAGCCGCCGCAGCCGGCCAGCGAGACGGCGGCCGCGGCACCGGCTCCCGCGCCGAGCCCGAGCATTCCCCTGCGGGAGAGAGCGCCCATGGCGTTCCCCTTCGTCACGTCCTCTGGTGGTCACTTCTTCAGAGGACGTGACGGCGAACCGGGTTCCCCCTCGCTTGCGGCGGTTTCGCAACGAAGCGCGGGGAGCGCGTCACCTTCCGGACACTGCGGCCGTTAGGCCCCGAAGGCCTTTCCCTTCCCCTTCACCGGCTTGGCACCCGCCAGCAGATGCGCGGGGACGAGATCGCGGGCCGGCTCGCTGTAGCCGACGGAGACGATGCCGTCCCCCCGGTAGGTGAAGGTGGTGAGCGAGGCGAGGGTGCACTGCCGCTTGCGCGGGTCGTGCCACAGCCGCCGCTTCTCGACGTAGGACCGCACGATCCAGATCGGCAGCTGATGGCTGACCAGCACCGCCTCGTGTCCGCGCGCCGCGTCCTTCGCCGCGTTCAGCGCGCCCGTCATGCGGACGACCTGATCGACGTACGGCTCGCCCCAGGACGGCTTGAACGGGTTGACGACGTGCTTCCAGTTGGCCGGGTGGCGCAGCGCGCCGTCCCCGATGCCGAAGGTCTTGCCCTGGAAGACGTTCTCCGCCTCGATCAGCCGCTCGTCGGTGGCGATGTCCAGGCCGTGCGCCTTGGCGATGGGCTCGGCCGTCTCCTGCGCCCGCTCCAGCGGGGAGGCGACGACATGGGTGATGTCACGGGAGGCGAGATGCTCCCCGACCCGGTCGGCCATGCGCCGGCCCAGCTCGGAGAGGTGGTAGCCCGCCAGCCGGCCGTACAGCACGCCGTCCGGGTTCTCGACCTCGCCGTGCCGCATCAGGTGGACGACGGTGAGGTCGTCGTCCTTCTCGGGGGTGCTCATGCGGTGGCCTCCGCTGCCGCTCGGGCCGCCGCCGGAAGGGCGTCGGCGATGCGCTGGACGGCCCGGTCGTCATGGGCCGTGGACACGAACCAGGACTCGAACGCCGACGGCGGCAGATAGACACCGTCGGCGAGGAGCGAGTGGAAGAACGCGGTGTAGCGGAACGACTCCTGAGTCCTGGCGTCGTCGTAATCGCGCACCGGCCGGTCGGTGAAGAAGACCGAGAACATGTTGGAGGCGTTCTGCAGCGTGTGCGCGACACCCTCCTTCGTCAGCGCCTCGGTGACCAGCGACCGGATCCGCGCGGAGACGGCGTTCACCTTCTCGTACGCGGCGTCGTCGAGCAGCCGCAGCTGGGCGAGCCCGGCGGCGGTGGCGACCGGGTTCCCGGAGAGGGTGCCGGCCTGGTAGACGGGCCCGGCCGGGGCGAGGTGACCCATCACGTCGGCGCGCCCGCCGAAGGCCGCGGCCGGGAAGCCGCCGCCCATCACCTTCCCGAAGGTCATCAGGTCGGGCCGGACCCCGTCGACGCCGTACCAGCCTTCCCGGCTGGTACGGAAGCCCGTCATGACCTCGTCGGAGATGTACAGCGCGCCGTTCGCGGCGCACGCGTCCTTCAGGCCCTGGTTGAACCCGGGCAGCGGCGGGACGACGCCCATGTTGCCCGGCGACGCCTCGGTGATCACACAGGCGATCTCACCGGGGTGCGCGGCGAACGCGGCGCGCACGGCGTCGAGGTCGTTGTAGGGCAGCACGATCGTGTCGCCGGCCTGCGCGCCGGTGACACCGGGCGTGTCGGGCAGCGCGAAGGTGGCCAGCCCGGAGCCGGCGGAGGCGAGCAGCGAGTCGACGTGGCCGTGGTAGCAGCCGGCGAACTTGACGACCTTGGCGCGCCGCGTGAAACCGCGCGCGAGCCGGATCGCCGACATGGTGGCCTCGGTGCCGCTGGAGACCAGCCGCACCTGCTCCAGCGGTTCGATCCGGGCGACCATCTCCTCGGCGAGCGCGACCTCTCCCTCACCGGGCGTACCGAAGGACGTACCGCGCGCCACGGCCTCCTGCACGGCGGCGATCACCTCGGGGTGCGCGTGCCCGAGGATCATCGGACCCCACGAGCAGACCAGGTCGACGTAACTGCGCCCGTCGGCGTCGGTCAGATAGGGGCCCGTTCCGGACACCATGAACCGGGGCGTGCCGCCGACGGCCTGAAAGGCACGCACCGGCGAGTTCACGCCCCCGGGGGTGACGGCCGCGGCACGATCGAACAGCGCCTGCGAGGCTTGGGCTTCGTACGAATATGGCAGTTCGCTCATGACCTGCGACTTCTCCGACCTTCTCCGACGTCCCGGCCTCTCGCCGGGCTGCGGGTACGTGTGACCTGTTTCAGGGTAGGCCAGGGGCGGCCTGCGGCATCCGGCCCCCGTGCGGGCGTGATCTGCGAAACTGGCGTCGGATACACACAGCTCACACGGCCAGGGGGGGGCGGCTGCGAGGGCCTCCCGGACAAGATGTTTCACCGCACGTTTCGGCGTGCGACCGTGGGGGAGGTCACTGTCACGATGATCGGGTTGCGCGGCGGGGGCCACGCGTCCTAGAAAAGCAGTCGGGTGGAGATATGCATCGCGGTGGCGGACTGGGCGAGGGGACTGACGACCTGGGTCCTCGGCGTGCCAGGCGGGGAAAGCACCGGCGCGAGGTGGAGGACCCGGACGCGACGCGTGAGACGCGTGGCGAGCCCGATCGGATCGGCCCGCTGAGAGGGTCGGAGAGCAGGAATGGTGGTCGGGTGGGGGTGACGTACAAGTACTTCGGCGCGCCGGACGGCGCCACCGCGGCCCGCGTCCCGATCTCGATGCGCCCCGAAGAACTCGGCGGCGACGAACTCGGCATGGGCGGCATGTTCACCAAGATCAAGCCGGAGACCATGGCCGCGATGGTCCTCACGGGCATCGAGGGCGTCCCCCTGAACAAGGTCCCGCCCCTGGAACTGGTCGTCCTGCACCCGGACTACGCGGTCGTGAAGCTTCCCATGACGGTCGTCGACCCCCTGCGCGGCATCGGCGAGGAGGCGGTCGGCGCGGCGGCCTTCATCTGGTCCACGGTCCCGGACCGGGGCGGCCCCCGGGACGCGTTCAACGTGTACCAGCTGCTGCACGAGTGGCAGGACTTCTCGCATCGGCTGCATGAGGCGGGGCATCAGCCTTATTGCCTGGTGTGGCCCTGAGCCGGGGGCGACACCCACAGCCCCGCACAAGCACTGACCTGGCGCATCCGCCGCCTCGGCGAACGCCACGCACCCGGCCCACGAGCCCGAGCAGCCAGCACGCACTACGTCGAGGGGCATCCCGCTGCTCCTCGCCCGCCGCAGCCTCAGGCACGGCGGCGTTGATCACCTCTCTGCCCGGCCGCCACCGTCCGGCCTGGGCGCCTGGGGTTTGCGGTGCTTGCCGGTGCCGGAGCCGAGCGGCTTCGACACCGGCCCTGAGGGTGAGGGCTTGTTGGCCTCCGGGTACAGGATGGCTTGGGCCTCGACCAGGCTGGCTGCGAATCCGTACAGCTCCCATGTGTGCCCGTTCCAGCGCTCGATGGCGCGGGGCGCATCCGGATTCAGATGTGATGCCCTGGGCCCGTCGCCGGGCATGACAGGCACGGCGCGCAGTCGGCCGATCTTCGCGTCACGGCGTTCCGCCCAGTCCGTCAGCGGTTCGTCGTCCATCCTGGCGTTCCTCGCGTCGGTGGCGGCTGTCTCAGGAGGGTAGCGGCCACCGTGGGCCGTTCGGGTTCCCCAGCCAGACGACCTGCTGGTCGCGGGAGACGGTCACGCCGAACGCCGCGGTGTTCGGTGAGCCATACTCCTCCCAGGTGGCCACCGCGGACTCGATCGCGTCCCACAGGCGGCGGGGGCCGCCCTGACGGACCTGCCAGCCGTCGTCCGTGGGAGCGAGGACAGCGAAGGAATCGGTAACGCTGTCCAGTAGAAACGTGCTGACCGGGCCGCCGTCGACCGCCATCGAGAAGAAGCGGGCGTCCGGCGCCGCGAGCTGCGCCATGAACGCCGACCCGGAGCTAGTGAGAAGCTCTGGCCCGCGTACGGCTTTCCGTGCCGTTCCGTCGTCGGGGCCCGGCACCATGCCGAGGCTCTCCGGTGCGTCCTGCTGGCGGGCGATCATGAAGCTCGGGTCGTCCTCGCTGAACCAGCCGCTCGCGCTGTCACCGGTGACGATGAGTTTGGCCAGGCCGAGGGAACGCATCCAGCCGCGAAGGGTGGTGAGGATGAGGCCGCCCGGCCGGACCTGTTCCAGCCAGGCGGGCGGGATGCTGCGGAAGCCGCACGTGGCGATCAGCCGGTCGTACAGGGCTCCGTCGGGGTGGCCGGCTCGACCGTCCCCCACCAGCAGGTGGGGGGTATGACCGGATCCGTTGAGGGCGCGGCCGGCTCGTCGGGCCACGCCCCTGTCCGTCTCGATCGAGGTCACGCTCTCGCTGCCGAGCCGGTGGCACATCAGTGCTGTCGAGTAGCCGCTTCCGGTGCCGATCTCCAGCACATTCATACCGTCCTGCACATCCAGGTCTTCGAGCATCCGGACCACGAGGCTCGGCAACGTCGACGACGAGGTCGGGATCGCGTTGCTGATCGGTTTCGGGTCGGCCCAGTCGATGTCCCGGCCGTCGAACTGGGTCATCCATGTCTCGTCGGTGTAGACGCGCTGGAGCCACTCCTCCTTACCGACCGTCTCCGGTGTGACCGGCTCCCAGGTGGTGATACCCGGGGCGCGGCTCTCCCGGTAGAAACGCGGGATGAATCTATGGCGGGGCACGGCCTCCACGGCGGCCCGCCACTGCGGCGAGCGCAGCCAGCCGTCCTTCTCCAGTTGTCGGGCGAGCCGACGCCGGAGATCGGCTGCGGCCGTCTCGATGTCGGTTTCACTGGCCACGGAGTCCTCCTTCCAGGAGATCGGTGAGTGCGGCAGTCATCGGCAGACCGGTCGGCGGCTCCATCCATGCCCACTGCCCGGAAGGATTGCACTCGATGAAAATCCACTCGCCGCGGTCGGTCAGAGCGAAGTCGAACGCCCCGAAGACGAGCCCGAAGTGCTTCAGATAGGCACGCATCGATCGCTCCACCGCGGGTGGCGCAGCAAGCGGCGTGTATGTGTGAGTGCCGTAGTCCGTACGCCAGTCGAGGAGACCGGAGTCGATCCGCACGGCGAAGATCTGCTCGCCGATCACAGTCACCCGGATGTCGGCAACCTTGTGCACCCGCTTCTGGAAGAGATGCATGGTTCCCGACACGGAATCGTCGATCTCGTCGGCGGTCACCGCGGTCACGGGGACGGTCTGGGCCTTGCCGTCGACCAGGTAGAGCGGAACCGAGATCGGTTTGAAGATGACGGCACCTTGCGCCTTGATGAAGGCCCGCGCGTCGTCGGGAACATTGGTGATCAACGTCGGCGGAAGCGTGAAGCCGGCCGCCGCCGCTGCCGCGAGCCCGGCTGGCTTGTACTCGGCGTCGCCGATGCGATGGGGGTGGTTGACGTAAAGGCAGCCGGGCAGCGAGGTCAGGATGCCTCCGAGCCCGTAGCGCGCCTGGGCAACGGCGAACCGTTCGTCCTGCTTGTCAAGGTGGGGGAAGGCAAACCCGGAGGGGCGCCGGTAGTACACGGAACGCACCGCGCCCAGGTCGACGCGTCGGCTCGGGGTCTGCACGCTTCCCCACCACCTGTCAGTACCGCCAATGGTGGCCGAACACGACAGAATGGCGGGGAAGTCACCGGAGTCGAACCGCACGACCGGGACACCCCGGTCGTGCAGCTCGGCGATCACGAAGTCCGCGGTCGGGTCGTCGAGGTTGGTGACGACCAGGACCGGACGATCGTCGTTCGTCACCACGGTCACTGGTCGGTGTCGTTCCCCGTGTCGCTGTCCGGGGAGTCGCTGTTGCGGTCGCCCTGGCCCGTGGTGCCGGTCGCAGGATTCGTGCCGGAGGATGTGCCGTGGCCCGGGGACATGGTGGGCGCCCCGGAAGTGTCGAAGTACCGAGCGGTCTGCGTCTCCGGATCCAGCGTCACCGTCGCGTAGGCGGGGCCCTCGACGGGCGGGTACGGGGCGATGCGACGAAGACCCCACGGGGCCGCCGTCGGATGCCCCTGCGGCAGCGGGCTGCCCGTGGGGAATCGATCCATGTGGTTGAACACGGTCTTCCTTCCTGTCAGAAGTTCTGTCTTTCGTCCGACTTGCTCACCCGCACGGCATCGAGGAACACGATCCTGCTTGTGCGGGAGTCCCAGGGGCGCCGGGAAGAAGAGGTGCCGGGGCCTACGTCGAAACCGGACCGGGATTCCGCAACCCCTCCAGGACCCGTTGAAGGAGGCTGATGTCCGGTGCGCGAGCCTCGACTGCCAGTCGGCCGTCGCCGTACCGGCGGCTGAGCTGCTGCCGCCACGCGATCTCGGCACGCTGCATCTCCGTGCGGATCTCGCCGAGAGCCAGACCCGACTCGACGCGCAGCCGCACAAGGTCGGCGGGAGTTACCCGGACCGGCTCTGGGACAGCAACCGCGCGGGCCTTGTCAGACGGACGCGTCGGGCCGAAGGCCAGCTGCACGCACGCGTCCGGGAACGGGTCGCCGACCAGTTCCTCCGAGGGCAGGAGTCGTAAGGAGATACGCGAGATCAGCATGCGGCCGGCACCCGCAACTCTGCCCAGACGAGCTTGCCCCAACGATGCAGGTCGTAGCCCCACCGCCAGCTCAGCGACTCCACCAGGAGCAGACCTCGGCCGCCCTCGGAGTCACCTTCAGGACAACCCATTTCCGGGGTGTCTCGGCATTTGTCGGCAACGCCGATCCGAATCACTTCGGCCGTCTCGCGCCGAATCGCCACACGGATCACGCGACAGGGCGTGTGGCCGACGGCATTGCTGATCAGCTCCGAGACGAGCAGAGTACCTACCTCGGCCAACTCGCCTATGCCCCAGGTGTCCAGAGCCGCGGAGACAAGCAGACGCGCGCGGCGCGCGGACTCCGGCTCGCACGGCATCGTCTCGGTGTAGCCCGGGACACCGGTCGCTGTTGGTGTGGCGGCGGTCATGGTCAAGGGGTCATCCCTCCGAGGCTGGGACGCCCGCCCCCGACAGGTGCGCAGGTGCGGGCTTTCCTCCAGGCCATCGAGAGGCAGGAACGTGAATCTCGCCCGCTCAACGGCTGGTACCGAGTCAACGGCCCTTGGCCGACGGCGAACAGGAAATGTCGTGCCCCGCCGTACCTCCGCGAACCGGAAGACTTTACGCTCCGATGACCTCGGGTCTGGTTCGGCCAGTGACCACAGGGCTACGGTCGGTCCATGGGAGCGAACGCCATCCTCAAGAGCCGGATGGAGGAACTCGGGCTCACCCAGGAAGAATTGGCTGGTCGGATGAACGCTGCGCTGGCAGAGATCACCGGCAGGCCCGGTGACGTGTCCGACCGCACAATCCGCAACCTCCTCAATGGGACCTCCCGCCGCCCCATCGGACGCACATGTGCAGCCCTGGAGCGAGTGTTCGGTTGTCCCGTCGAGGACTTAGGGTTCAGCGCACCACGCACCATGCAACACCCGCAGGAGGACCCCGTGCGGCGTCGCACTTTCCTCACCTCAGCGACCGGAAGCGCAGCTGCCGCCGTTCCCTTGGCGGCGCAACGCCGGACCGTCGGCATGTCGGACGTGGCCCGGGTCGCTGCCGGGATGAACGCCCTTGTCGAAGCCGACGACCGCCAGGGCGGACACACGGCACTGGAGAAGGCCGCCGCCCAGGGCCGCACCAGGGTGCTGGAACTACAGCAGCGCAACGCCGGCGAACGCGTCCGCCGAGCCCTGTACGCACTGGCCGCCGAGTACACCACCATCGCCGCCTGGTCCTGCATCGACGCCCGCAATCTCGACCAGGCCCAGAGCTACCTGAACGAATCAGCGACGTACGCCGGCCTCTCCCAGGACGGCCCCACCGAAATGCGGGTCTGGGTCAACCTCTCGATGCTTGCCTACCAGCGACAGAACTGGCCCGAGGCGCTCGCGGCAGCTCAGGCCGCGCAAGCCTCCTCAGCGGCTCGCCGAGACCCGTTCTTCGACTCGCTGGGCCGAGTCCGCGTCGCCCTCGCGTACGCGGCTCTCGGTGACGGCCGTGCGGGCCTGCGTTCACTGGGATCAGCCCAGGACACTTTCACCAGGGTGGCCGACCGAGAGCGTCCGCGCTGGACCGCCTTCTACGGGCAGGCCGAACTTGACCACCTCGCCGCAATCGTCCAGTTCAACAGCGGACGCCACCCTCATGCCGAAGCGATGGCTCACCGCGCGCTGGCCAGGATCCCGACCGCCTTCCGGCGCAACAAGGCCCTCGCGACCGCCCAGCTCGCCCTCGCACAGCTCCACCAGGGAGCGGCCGAACAGGCCACGGCCTCAGCCACCGACGTCTTCACCATCATGGATGGCGACCCATTGCCCGGCCGTATGCGCACGCTCATGGGCGACTTCCACCGGGGCCTGTTCGTCATGGCTCCCTCCGCCTCCTACGCACGAGACTGGGCAGACCGCATGCGAACCGAATGGAGTCGAGCGTGACCGACCTGCGTCACTTCCAGCACGGAAACCTTCCCGAAGGCTTCCGGCAGATGCTCATCGACGTACACGCCGATGCCTACGCCGACCAGATGGACGACCCCTTCCACCAGCGCTTCGCCTGGTTCGTCGACCACTGGACCGGCATGGACAGCTTCTCCTGCGTGGTGGCGTACGACGAAGACGAACCGGTCGGCTTCGCCTACGGCGCCCCGCTCGCCCCCGGCCGCGAATGGTGGCGCTCCACCGCGTACGAGCCGAACAACGGCTACTCCTCCACCTACGCGGTCTCCGAAGTGATGGTGCGCCCAAGCTGGCGCAAGCAGGGAATTGCCGACCGCCTGCACGAGGCGCTACTCAAGGAACGTACGGAAGACCTCGCCGTGCTGCTGGTCGACGTCACACACCCCAAGGTCCAAGCGCTCTACGAGACTTGGGGATACGCCAGAGTCGGCGAGCAGCAACCGTTCGCCGACTCACCGGTGTACGCGGTCATGATCAAAGACCTTCGGGACTGAGTCAGCAACTGGAGCCCATGACTCCCTCGGCGCTGATGGCAAGGCGAGGTGCCAGGACGACGAAATCGACCAGTGCTGTCAGTGGGGCAGGGCAGACTGGACACCGTGACGACACCCGACATCCGGGGGCTGGAGCAGCTTGAGCGCGACGTCCTGGATGACACCGCATCTCTCGCTACCGCCCTCCGGCGGTGCATCATGCTGGCTGGCTACGCCCACCACGGGCAACTGCGCGCCTGGGCGCTGAAGGAGCTGGAAGGGTACGCGGCGGCTGATGAGCTGCCCTCGTACCGAAGGTGCCGGCCGCGCTCGAAGTCGTGGTGGACCTCTCGCTGGCGCGGGGTTCGGCATCACGTCGCTCGGGCAATCTCAGGCTGACGATCCCGCTCTCCAACTCGCTGCTGGGCAGGCGCTCCGCATCAACCATGCGCCGCACGGCAGGCGCTCGCTACGGCGCCGCAAGGCTGAAGGGCAACAGTGAGCCCTTTCCATCCTCAGTCTGAGCTGGCCAGATGAGCCGAAGCGCGGTAGTTGTCACTTAAGGCAGGCTTGTTGTCACCGCCGGTGTTGTGGGTGGTTGTCAATGGGGGTATCTCCAGCTCTGGGAAGCTCGTGGGGCAGGCCGTGAGCCGCTGTGACTCCATCCGCACCCGGCCCACAGCCCTCAGTTCAGCGCGGGGCTCGCTGGTCGTAGTCGCGCTGGCGTGCTTGGATTTCGGAGGCGTTCGCGACGGTCCAGTCGTAGAGGTGGGCGAACGGCTCGCGCAGGGATTCGCCGAGGGAGGTCAGCGAGTATTCGACGCCGACCGGCGAGGTCGGCAGCACGCGGCGCTCGACCATCCCGTTGCGTTCGAGTCGGCGGCGACCGCGCCACCCGGGCGGCCGAACGGCCGACAGCACTCCCGACCGACCGCCCTCACCCTCGCGACCTGGGCGCAGCAGTCGCAGAAGCTGACGCCGGCCAGGTGGCGGGCGGTGCGGCGGGCTCGGACCGCGGTGAGCACGGTACGGAGGGTGGTGGCCACGACGACTCCCTGTTTCGATGCCTGTCGATACCTGCCTACGCCACGGAGCTTGCCACCCACATCGACGCGTATCAATATAGATGCATGCCGAAATCAGAGGTCGTGGAACTCGCCGTCCTGCACCGACGGCGACGCCGTGCCGTGCTGCCCGCCGATCACCGCCGGGGAGCTCTCCCCGGCGGACGCGGAGAAGATGGCCGCCATGTTCAAGGCCCTGTCGGACCCCGTACGGCTGCGCCTCTTCTCGAAAATCGCCTCGCATCCGGGCGGGGAGGCGTGCGTGTGCGACATCGCGGACGTCGGCGTCTCGCAGCCGACCGTCTCCCACCACCTGAAGAAGCTCCGCGAGGCCGGCCTGCTGACCTCCGAGCGGCGCGGCACCTGGGTCTACTACCAGGTCGCCCCGGCCGTGGTGACGGCCATGGCCGCCATGCTCGACCTGCGCGGCTGACCGCTGCCGGTCAGCGGTCAGTCACCACAGCCGGACAGGCAGCAGGCAACAGGCAGCACATGGGGGTGCTGCCCTGGCCGCCACCGTGCCGGCCCACCTGGCGGGCGACCGCGTCGAGGCCGTCCGCCCCCTTCGCGCGAGATCAAGAAAGACCCCGGGCGAGGACCCGATCGCCGAGATCGCCCCGGTGAAGCCGGAGGCGGCGTGAGCGGGATACCCGAGGGCGTCGTCATCGTCTCCGTCGACCCGGCCCGACCTGACCTGACCCGACCGGTGCTGTCCGGCGGTCGGTCGGGTCAGGCGCGTGCCGTGACCTCACGGGACGGGGCAGCCGCACGGTGCGCCGTGCGCCGGGGCTCGGGGCGCCAGGTGGCGACCAGGGCGGCCGCCAGAAGCAGTTCGGCGATGTCGCCGCCGTAGTACATGATCTGCGCACCACCCTGGACCTGGTGGACGGGGGCGTGGATGTCGGCCCAGAAGCCGCCGTACATCAGCTGGGAGACGACCGCGTGCACCGCGATGGCGACACCGAGGTAGACCAGCCTGGCGCGTACGCCGGGGCGGGACGGTGCGGGGTCGGGGCCGGCGATGACGTAGGCGAAGAGGCAGCCGGAGAGCAGGAAGTGCGCGTGCAGCAGCCAGTGCGCGGCCAGGCTGCCCGCGGTCGCGTTGTAGAGAGGGGTGAAGTAGAGGACCGCGAGGCTGCCGGTGGACAGGGCCAGGGCGACCGCGGGGTGGGCGATCACCCGGACGGGCGGGCTGTGCAGTACGGCGGTCAACTGCCGTCCCCGCGCTGCGGGCAGCGTGCGCAGCAGGAGGGTGACGGGGGCCGCGAGGACGAGCGCGAGGGGCGCGTACATGCCGATGAGCAGGTGCTGGGCCATGTGGCCGCGGAAGTCCGCGTGCGCGAGGGGCGCGACGGGTGGCAGCAGCGCGGCGCCGAGCAGGACGACGCCGCACAGGAACCAGCCGGTCCGCCACCGGCTCCAGCCCAGCGCCGGATTGCGGTGGCGTGCCCGGCGGACGAGCAGCAGGTAGAGGCCGGCGGCGGCGAGCAGCGCGAGCGCGGGCGGCAGCCACTCCAGAGCGTCGGTGTGGCTGCCGCCCGTGTCGTGCCCGTGGTCGTGGACGTGGTGGTCCATCAGGCGTTCCGGCCGGTGGGAGTGCCCGGCTCGAAGGGCCGGCCGCTGCGCTGGAGCAGGTAGCCGCCGGCGACCAGCAGGGCGCCCAGCACGAGGAAGCCGATGTCCCACCAGACCTGGCCGTCTCCGGCGTAGACGTGGTGGATGCCCAGGATGTGGTGGTTCAGAAGGCCTTCGACGAGGTTGAACAGGCCCCAGCCGACGAGCATCCACCCCCACAGCACGCGTGAGGTCCACACCCGCCGCCGGTCGTGGGTGACCCGCGCGTACAGGACGGCGAGGCCGAGGAGGACCGCGAGCCAGCACACCGTGTGGAAGACGCCGTCCCAGAGGGTGTTCATCTCCAGACCGGAAACCGTGTCGGGGTCGTAGTACTTCACCCCGATGCGGTCCTGATTGGTGCTGGAGAGCATGTGGTGCCACTGCAGGAGCTGGTGGAGCAGGATCCCTTCGACGAATCCGCCCATCCCCACTCCGAGCACGATGCCCGGCATCCGGATACTCACCGGCTGTCCCGTGCCGGCCCGCGCCCCGCCCACCGTGGTGGCCATCGCCCTTCTCCGTTCCTGGTCCTGGGTTCCGCTGGAAGCCGTTCGAAGTCGCCTCGGTCGCAGGTTCCCCCGTCCGCGGCACTCACGCGCGCGGCGCTCCGCCACCCGGCCCGTCCGGCGCCCGCTTCGCCCGTCCGGTTGGCCCGCTGGAGGGAACCCCGCGCATCGCGGGTGTGAGCGGTGGCCGGAAAGCGACCCCCGTGAACAGACTGAGGACCACGTCTGTGCTCGTCGCCCGAGAACGGGGTACCCCACGGCGCGCGAGTCCCCCCTCGTCCTCAGGAGCATGCCCATGACGTTCAATCCCCTGGAGCAGCGGGGTATCCCGCTGGACCGTCAGCTGCGCAACTGGCGTGAGCTGAACGTGGACCCGATCGACCCGGACCACTGCGACCCGTACACCCGGTGCCGGATCATCACGATGAACGGGATCGAGGTGGAGGCGATCCTGTTCAGCCACCAGCTCGCCCGGCACACGCGCGATCCCGAGATCAAGCGGCAGCTGGCGCGGGTCCGCTACATCGAGGCGCAGCAGCAGAAGGTCGTGAACTGGCTGCTCCCCGGCGTGTCCTCGGTGCTGGAGACGACGATCGCCTACGAGCAGGTAGCGGTGGACCTGACGGCGTGGGTGGCGCGGATGGAGCCGGACCCGTATCTGAAGCAGGCGTACCAGTTCGGTGTGCTGGAGGACTTCGACCACCTGTACCGGTACGCGAACCTGTACGAGATGATCGAGCACCGCAAGGCCGAGTCCATCGTCGACGGGCTCACCGAGGTCATGCCCGGCCGTCCCACCCGGTTCCACCACCGCAATCCGGTCGACAACGTCCGTGACCCGTACGCCAAGGACCGGACGAACCCGCTGTCCAAGCTGCACGCGCTGACCATCATGTCGGCGGAGCAGCAGACCATGAACTTCTACATGAACACCGGCCCCACCTACATGGAGCCGATCGCCCGTCAGCTCTACCAGGAGATCGGGCTGATCGAGGAGGAGCACGTCACCCACTACGAGTCCCTGGTCGACCCGGGTGAGACGTGGTGGGAGCAGCTCGTCAACCACGAGTACAACGAGTGCTACCTCTACCACTCCTTCATGGAGCAGGAGAGTGACCCCAGGATCAAGGCCATCTGGGAGCTGCACCTGAACATGGAGCTGGAACACCTCCACGCCGCCTGCGACCTGATGCGCCGCCACGACGGCCGCGACCCCGCCTCCGTGCTGGCGCCCGAGCTGCCGAACGTGCTCACCTTCGAGCCGAACAAGGGCTATCTGCGCGAGCTGCTCGACACCCAGATGGACCTGACCACGCTCGGCGCCGGCTACGTGCGTGAGGCGCACGAGCGGTTCGAGCAGATGCAGGAGCAGATCCACGGCGGGGAGGACCCGCCGAGCGACCGGGTCATGGCCGAGCACGACGCCATGTTCGGCCGCGAGTACCGCGTCCAGTCCGAGGGCGAGCACCCCGACCCCTCCCAGCGCGAGAAGTAGGAGGCCGGGATGTCCGAGCTGCACACCCCGCACGCCGGGGACGACCACGCCAAGGACGACGACGTCGTCGCCCTGCTGATGCGCCAGCACGGCGACATCCGCAATCTCTTCGACGAGGTCGAGGCGACCGAGGGGGAGGAGCGCCGGGACGCGTTCCGCCGCCTGGTGCGCCTGCTGGCCGTGCACGAGACCGCCGAGGAGGAGGTCGTCCACCCCTTCGCCCGCAAGGGCTTCCCCGGCGGCGACCAGGTGGTGAAGGACCGTCTCACCGAGGAGAAGGCGGCCAAGGAGACCCTGTCCGCGCTCGACGGGATGGACACCGACGACCCGGCGTTCATGCCCGAGCTGCTCAAGCTGCGCAAGGACGTCCAGGAGCACGCGCGGGCCGAGGAACGTTACGAGTTCACCCACATCCGCCGCAGCACCGACGCCGCCGGCCTCGCCGCGATGGCCAAGGCCATCAAGGCCGCCGAGGCGATGGCACCCACCCGGCCCCACCCGGGCGTGGAGTCCGGGGCGAAGAACATGGCCCTCGGTCCCGTCGCCGCCCTGATGGACCGCACCAAGGACGCCGTCCACAAGGCCATGGGCAAGGGCTGACTCCGCGTCCTCCCGGCCGGGGCGGGACACTCGCCCGGCCGGGGCGGGACACGGAGCCGCCCGGCCGCCCGGCCTCCTGGCCGGCTGTTTGTCCCCTGCCTCCGGGGGGACCCTCCGCCCATGAGCAACAAGCCAGGTCGCCGCCGTGCGGGCCAGAACCGGACGCTGTGGCTGCTGGACGCCCTGGAGCGGGATCCCAGGGCGGACGCGGCGATCGACGTGCTGACCCGGAGGGTCCGGTCCCTCCCGCTCGGCCGCGCACGGGACGCCCTGCACGGCCGGTGGCTCGGCCATCCCGTGCACCCCCTGATGGTGCAGGTGCCGATCGGCAGCTGGATGTCCGCCGCCGTACTCGACCTGCGCCCCGGCCGCAGCCGGGAGGCCGGCCTCCTGGTGGGCGTCGGTCTGGCGGCGGCCGGTCCCGCCGCGCTGGCGGGCGCGGTGGACTGGGCCGAGCTGCGCCGGCAGCAGACACGGGTGGGACTGGTGCACGCCGTGGCCAACACGGCGGCCGTGGGACTGTACGGCGCCTCGCTCCTCTGCCGCCTCACCGGACGGGCCGGAGCGGGCCGCGCGTACGGTTTCCTCGGGCTGACGGCGGTCGGCCTGGGCGGCATGCTGGGCGGCCACCTCGCCTACCGCCAGGCTTCCGGCGCCAACCACGCCGAGGAGGTACCGCACGTCGTCGGCGAAGGCTGGCACAGGATCGGCGCGGTGGACGAGTTCCCCGCCGGCCGGCCCGTGCGGCGCGCCGTGGACGACGTGCCGGTACTGGTGGTGCGCGAGACCGGCGGGACCTTCCACGCACTGGCCGAACGGTGCAGCCATCTGGCGGGTCCGCTGTCGGAGGGCACGGTCGACGACGGGTGTGTCCGGTGCCCCTGGCACGGCAGCGTGTTCCGGCTCTCGGACGGCTGGAACGTCCGCGGGCCCGCCACCGCGCCCCAGCCCGCCTTCGACACCCGCGTCGTCGGCGGGCACGTGGAGATCAGGCTGCGGCGTGAGGACGGCGTGGAGGGACCGGACGAGCGGGAAACCGGCGGGGCACGGGCGGAAGAGGAAGAGGGCCATGGGCGCAGCAGCTGAGGGCCGTTTCGCGCGGCTCGCGGAACCTCTGAGGCGGCGGTGGGGACACACCGAGCGCACCTACGCGGCGGACGAGGACCGCCCGTTGCGCGGATATCTGGCCGCCATGGCCGCTTTCGGCGTGTACACGGCGGGGTGGGCGACGGTGGTCGCGTCGCGCGGCCGTCCCCTGCCGGACCGGCCCGAGCCGTGGGACGTGGCACTGACCGCGGTGGCGACGTTCCGGCTGAGCCGGCTGCTGAGCAAGGCGTCGGTGACCAGCCCGCTGCGGGCCCCCTTCACCACGTTCCAGGGCCCGCAGGGGCCGGCCGAGCTGCATGAGGAGGCACGCTCCGGGGGCGCCAAGGACACCGTCGGTGAGCTGGTGACGTGCCCGTTCTGCATGAGCGTCTGGGTGGCCTCGACCCTCACCGCCGGACAGCTGCTCTGGCCGCGTGCCACCCGCACCGCCATGGGGGCGCTCACCGCGCTGGCCGCCGCGGACACCCTGCAGCTGACGTACGGCGCGCTGGTGGACCGGGCGACCGGCGAGTGACCCTTCCTCCCGCCCCCACCTGATCACGCCGCGGCGGCGTGGTCAGGTGGGGGCGGTCACTGCCCCGCGCAGGCGTGGGTCACGCGCAGGTCGGCCTGCGCGGGTGCCGGCCCCGCGCGTGCTCCGGACGGCGAGCCGCGCGGATCATCAGGGCGGCGGCGCCCGCGACCCCCGCGGCGCCGCAGACGACCAGCGCCGCGCGCCGGGCGGCGGGACCGCTGCCCGGCGCGAGGTCGCGCAGCCGGTCGAAGACGCTCAGCGGCACCCCTCGCAGGGCGTTTCCCGGCGGGCGCCGGGGGACGCCGGGATGCGGGCGGGTCGGGGCGGTCGCCCGTACGGCCTCCCAGGCGGCGCCGATGCGACGCAACCGCCGGTCGCCGAACCTCTCCCTCAGCCGGGGCAGCAGTTCGTCCTCCTCGTCGCGGATGTCCTCGCGGATGAGCGCGAACGCCTGCTGGATCCACTCGGTGCGCCGGGGGTCGTCGGGTGATTTCCCGACCTGTGCGATCAGGTCGTTGATCGCCTGGTGCTCGGCCTCGACCCTGCCGGTGAGTTCCTCGCCGTCGGCCTCCGTACGGCGCAGGACGGGCCACAGGACCGTCTCCTCCGCGAAGGCGTGGCTGAACACCAGCTGGACGATGTCCTGCCACAGCGCGTCCAGCTCGTCGTCCGTGACTCCACCGGCCTGCCAGCGGTTCATCAGGGCGTCGAGTCGTGCGTGGTCCCGGCGCTGGCGCATCAGGATGCTGGCGCTGCCGCCGAGCTGTGCGGGTTCCTGGACGGTGATCGAGACGGTCACGGCCGCTCCTCTCCAGCGGGTGGTTCAGCGCATCGGCTGCGGGGTCCGGGTCCCCATCCACCGCGTCACGGCACCCCCGGGGTCCGCTGCTTTTCCGGCGGCGAGGTCGGGCGTGCCGTCACGAGCCGTCCAGGCGGGGAGGCGAGCGTCCTTCCCCTCCGCACGGGCGAACGGGAATACCCCTGGGGGGTATCAAGTTGGTGGTGTCCGAACCCATACGGGTACTCGTCGGTACGTCGATCGGGGATGAGAGGCATGAACCACGGCACACACCGCCACTCCGGTACCGCGCACCACCCGTCCGGTACCGCACACGACCACGCAGGCCCGGCGCACGGCGCGACCTGGGCGACGGCGGTGAGGGCGACACTGCACTGCCTGACCGGGTGCGCCGTCGGCGAGATCCTCGGCATGGTCATCGGCACCTCCCTGATGTGGGGCAACGTCCCGACGATGGCCCTCGCCATCACCCTCGCCTTCGTCTTCGGCTACTCCTTCACCCTCTTCGCGGTGGTGCGCGCCGGAGTGTCCCTGAGGACCGCGGTCAGGGTCGCGCTGGCCGCCGACACCGTCTCCATCGCGGTGATGGAACTGGTCGACAACGCGATCATCGCGCTGACCCCGGGAGCGATGGAGGCGCACCTGTCCGACGGACTGTTCTGGTACGCGCTGCTCGGCGGCTTCGCCGTGGCGTTCCTGATCACCACTCCGGTCAACAAGTGGATGATCGGCCGGGGCAAGGGCCACGCGGTCGTCCACGCCTACCACTGAGGAGGAACGCGAAGGGCCGGCACCGCACTGCTGCGTGCGGGGCCGGCCGCGTCGGCGTGCCGCGGTTCTCGGCGGCGCCCCGGGTCGGCCGGTGGCCCGCGCCCGCCTGCCGTGTGCCGTTCGCCGCCGGCGCGGCGGCCACGGCGCGGCCGGTCAGGCGGGTTCCGTGTCGTCCACCAGGGCCAGCAGGGCCGCACGGGCGCGGGCCACGCGGGAGCGGACCGTGCCGACGGGGCAGCCGGTGAGTTCCGCTGCCTCCGCGTAGGGCAGGCCGAGCAGTTGGGTGAGGACGAACGCCTTGCGGCGCTCGTCGGGCAACGTGGCCAGCAGATCCAGCAGGACGACGCCGTCGTCGAAGCCGGGCAGGCCGCGCGGCTGGGACCGTTCGACGGTGGACTGCCAGTCGGGGGCGTCGGACAGCCGGGGCCGGGCGGCGTCGTGGCGGTAGCTGTCGACGACCGCGCGGCGGGCGATGGCCAGCAACCAGATCCGGGCCGACGAACGGCCCTCGAACCGGTGGAGACCGGCGAGCGCGCGCAGGAAGGTGTCCTGGGCGAGGTCGTCCACGGCCTGGGGATCGCCGCACAGGTGGGTGACGTAGCGCAGGACGTCGCGGTGCAGGGCGCGGACGAACCGCTCGCCGGCGTCCGCGTCACCGCTCCGGGCGGCCAGCGCCCAGGCGGTTATCGGCTCGTCGGCGGAGGGATCGGGTCCGGTCTCGCCGCGGGTACGGGGCAGGGCGGAGGGGATCACCTGGTGTCCTTCTCGGATCCGTGATCCGGACCGGGGCACGCGCGGGGGCGTGGGCGGTCCGGTGAGGTGGGGTGGCGGCCCTACGGCACACGGGCGCGGCAGGCGGCGACAGGCATGCGCGCGTACGCGCACACGTACGCGCATACGTGCAGGGAGTGCATGTACCTAAGCAGTACCTGCGCATACGTCCCCGCACGGCGACGCGGCCGAGCTGCTGCGGTGCGCCGGTGCGCACGTACGGCCGGAGCCCGGGGCCGCAGGGGCGGCCTCGGGACATCGGCTGCCGTCAGACGGCAGCGGTCCCCGGGGGCGGGCCCCGAGAGGTGATCGTGTGGACGGGAAGACCCCCGCCGGGCGCACGGTCCGAGCGAGGCCGGCGGGGGCGGGGGCGGGGGTGGCCCGGGGCGGCGGACGGAGCGAGCGGCAGCCGCAGGGGCGCCGCGAGCCATCCGGCCACCGCCCGCAGGATACGGAAGACGGCCCGCTCTCCGTGGGCCAGCCAGAGTCCGGTCAGGAGCGCGGCGAGCAGGTGGGCGGCGAGCATCCCGATCGACGACGTGTCGCCGGCGCCGCCGCCGGTCATGGAGTGCCCCGCGTGGCTCAGGGAGTCCGCGGCCGGGTGCCCCTCCATGTGCCCCATGCGCATCCCGGACAGGGGCGTCGACGACATGTGCCCCGGCCCCATGGTGTGCGCGCCCGCGGCGGTGGCGTCCCCCGCGGCCGGCTGCGCGAGGGAGAACGCCGAGTGGAGTGCCGTCTGGGCGGCGACCGCGACGGCCACCACCACGGGAAGGCCCCGCTCCCGGCCGGCCAGACACCAGCCGGCGACGCCCGTGGCGGCCACACCGGCGGCCAGTGTCCACGCGGGCAGGTCACTGTTGGACATCATGACGTGGCCCACGCCGGCGAGCAGCACGCAGACGGCCGCGAACACCGCGGCCCGTACCGTGCGAGCGCACCACCCTGCTGTCATGGCGCCCTCATCGTCGCATCCGGGTACGGGCCGCCGCGCGAGGATCGGGATTCCGCCCGTGGATCAGGGCGTCGGCGCGGCCGCCGGGGTGAGGCGTCCGGCGAGGTCCGCGGCGAACTCCTCGGCGCGGGCGAGCTGGGTGCGCAGGGTCTCCACCCTCTGCTGGGCCGCCCGTTCGAAGTCGCGGATGCGCTCCAGCAGGGACTCCCGCACTTCCGGGGAGAGTCCGTCCCCCGAGTCGAGGCGGTCGGTGGCGTCGAGCAGGGAGCGCATCTCCTCGAGGGAGAAGCCGAGCGGCTTCATCCGGCGGATGACCCTCAGCCGGGCGACGTCGGTCTCCGTGTAGAGACGGAAGCCGCCCTGGGAACGGGCGGACGGGATGACGAGACCGGTCTCCTCGTAATGCCGGATGGTGCGCAGCGACAGCTCGGTCCGTGCGGCGACCTCGCCGATCTGCATGTGTGCGCTGCTCACGCGGGTGCCGTCCTCTGTCCTCGGTCTCGCGCCGGATGGCCGCCGGTGACCGACGCCGTTCTCTACTCTAACGTTAGGGTAGAGTCTTCCGGGTCAGCCGTGTCGGGGCCGACGAAGCCCCCGGCGAAGACCATTGTCCACAGGAAAGAGCGTGTGCGTGTCCGTGATGCCCGGCGGCGCCGTCTGCCCGCCGTGACCCTTCGCTCCGCGACGGCACCCACCGCCCCCGCCTGCGGGTCCTCCGCCGCCCCCTGACGCCGCCCGGTCCGCACCGCTCGCGGACCTCGACGCCGACCGCCCCGCTCTTCGCCGCACGCCCGGCATCGTCCCCGCGCACGTACGCCCCACGACGTTCCCCCCTCCGCACGTCCCCGCATCGTTTCTCGCACGCCCGCTCCGACGCCGGGCGTGCCCGAGCACGACAGGTTCCCCGCTCTTGCCCACCTCCGCTCTGTCCCCGTCCGCCTGGCTGCGCGGCTCCCGCCGCCCGTCCTGGCTCTCCGACCCGAAGGTGCTGCGCACCGAGGTGCTGGCCGGCCTCGTGGTCGCGCTGGCGCTGATTCCCGAGGCGATCTCGTTCTCGATCATCGCCGGGGTCGACCCGGCGGTCGGTCTGTTCGCCTCGTTCACGATGGCCGTGACCATCGCGGTCGTCGGCGGCCGCCGGGCCATGATCTCCGCGGCGACGGGTGCCGTCGCCCTGGTCATCGCACCGCTCAACCGTGAACACGGCTTCGGCTACCTCGTCGCGGCCGTCATCCTCGCCGGTGTGTTCCAGATCGTCCTCGGCGCGCTCGGGGTGGCCAGGCTGATGCGCTTCGTGCCGCGCAGCGTGATGGTCGGCTTCGTGAACTCCCTGGCCGTCCTGATCTTCATGGCCCAGGTGCCGGAGCTGACGGACGTGCCATGGCCGGTCTATCCGCTGCTCGCCGCCGGGCTGGCGCTGATGGTCTTCTTCCCGCGGGTCACCACCGTGGTCCCGGCGCCACTGGTGTCCATCGTGGTCCTCACCGTCCTCACGGTCGGGGCCGGGATCGCGGTGCCGACCGTCGGCGACAGGGGCGAGCTGCCGTCCTCGCTGCCCGTTCCGGGGCTGCCGGACGCGCCGTTCACGTTCGACACGCTCACCACCGTCGCGCCGTACGCGCTCGCCATGGCACTGGTCGGGCTGATGGAGTCGCTGATGACGGCCAAGCTGGTCGACGAGATCACCGACACCCACTCCTCCAAGACCCGCGAGTCCGTCGGCCAGGGGGTCGCCAATATCGTCACCGGTTTCTTCGGCGGTATGGGCGGCTGCGCGATGATCGGCCAGACGATGATCAATGTGCGGGTGTCCGGCGCCCGTACCCGGCTGTCGACGTTCCTGGCGGGCGCGTTCCTGATGGTGCTGTGCGTCGTCTTCGGGCCGGTCGTCTCCGACATTCCGATGGCGGCGCTGGTCGCGGTGATGGTCATGGTGTCGTTCGCCACGTTCGACTGGCACTCCGTCGCCCCGAGGACGCTCCGCCGGATGCCGGCCGGGGAGATCACCGTCATGGTGGTCACGATCGTGTGCGTGGTCGCCACCCATAACCTGGCGGTCGGTGTGATCGTCGGATCGGTCACCGCGATGGTCGTCTTCGCCAAGCGGGTCGCGCACCTCGCCGAGGTCACCGCCGTCACCGACCCCGACGGCGGCACGGTCGTCTACCGGGTCACGGGCGAGCTGTTCTTCGCCTCCTCCAACGATCTGGTCGGACAGTTCGCCTACGGCACCGACCCCGCCAAGGTCGTCATCGACCTGTCGGCCGCCCACATCTGGGACGCCTCGTCCGTGGCCGCGCTGGACGCCATCGAGACCAAGTACGCCCGGCGCGGCAAGAGCGTGGAGATCGTCGGGCTGAACGAACCCAGCGCCCGGATCCACCAGACGCTCAGCGGTGAGCTCACCGGCGGTCACTGACCGGAGCACCCCGGATCCGCGGTGCGGCCGGCACCGTCACCGTGCCGCCCGTCACCGTGCCGCCCCGACCGGTCAGTTCTCGAGAAGCGGTGACGGCCCGGCCACCCCTACCGTCGAAGGCATGAACTCCATCGACTCCGTGACCCTGGAAGTGGCCGACCCCGAGGCCGCCGCACGCTTCTACGCCGACGCCTTCGCCCTGGACCCGGCGCGGGTGCGCGTGCGGGGCGCGGAGGCTCCCTCGACCGGATTCCGCGGCTTCACGCTCTCCCTGGTGGTGTCCCGGCCCGGCAACGTCGACGCGCTCCAGGCCGCCGCTCTCGGCGCCGGCGCCACCGAGATCAAGCCGACCGCCAAGTCGCTGTGGGGCTACGGCGGTGTCGTCCGGGCCCCCGACGGGACGGTCTGGCAGCTCGCCACGTCGACGAAGAAGGACACCGGGCCGGCCACGCGGGACATCGACGAGATCGTGCTCCTGCTGGGTGTCGAGGACGTCAGGGCGAGCAAGCGGTTCTACGTCGGGCGGGGCATGACCGTGGGCAAGAGTTTCGGCGGCAAGTACGTCGAGTTCACCACCGCCCCCGACACCGTCAAACTGTCCCTCTACAAGCGCCGTGGCCTCGCCAAGGTGGCGGGCGTCCCCGGCGACGGCACCGGTTCGCACCGGCTCGCGATCACCAGCCCGGTCGGCCCGTTCACCGACCCGGACGGCTTCGCCTGGGAAGCCCCCGGCCGGTAACCGGACGGCGGGCCCGCGGGCCGGTCCACGGCTGCACCCGGCAGCCGGGCGGCGGGTCAGAAACCGAAGACCTGTGTCCACGTCCAGTCGTTCTGGGTCACGCCGACGCCGAGGCTCTTGAGCGAGCAGTTGAGGATGTTCGCGCGGTGGCCCTCGGAGTTCATCCAGGCGTCCATGACACTCGCGGCGGAGCTCTGGCCCTGAGCTATGTTCTCGGCACCGGGGCTCGGGTGGCCCTGCGCCTTGGCCCGGTCCACGAAGCTGCTGCCGTTCTGGCCGGTGTGGGAGAAGTAGCCGTTGGCGGACATGTCCTCGCTGTGCAGCTGAGCCGCCCTGGCCAGCCGGTCATCCAGCTTCACGGGGCCGCAACCCGCCTTGGAGCGCTCCGTGTTGGTGAGGCTCAGGACCTGGGCGGCGGCGCCCTGGGCCGGGGGCGCGGCCGGCTCGTCCGGCTGCTCCGGCTTCGGCTGCGCCGGCGGCTTCGCGGGGGCCGTGGTGCGTGCGGGGGCGGACTTCGCCTCGGACTTCTCCGGGCGGGGCGTGGCGGACGTTGTCGGCTTCCTGCTCGTCTCACGGGCCGACGGGGAGGCCGAGGCGGAAGGGGAGGGGGAGGAGGCCTCGGCGGACGGGGTGGCCGCTCCGGGGGTGGGTACACCCGACTCCGGTCCGCTCTCGGAGGCCGCCCGCACCCGGTCGGCGTCTCCGTCGGGGGTGAGGACGGCTATCCCGGATATCACACCGCCGGTGACCAGCAGCGCGGCGGCCACGGCGGCGACGGTCCTGCCGCGCCGCCTGCGCTGACGGCTGCGCGCACGCAGGTTCGTACGGTGGCCCACCACCGCGTCCGCTTCGGGACTCCCGGTGGGGGAATCGGCGGTCCCGGCGGGAGAATCGGCGGCCCGCGCCGGACCACCGATGCCGTCTCCGTGACCGGCCGCCCGGTCGTGCGAGCCGCTCCCCGCACGGTCCGGGTCGCCCCACGTCCCGCTCCGGCCCCCGGGCGCCCCGCCCGGGGCCGGCGCCGAACCCCAGCCGTCGGTCCCGGCCCCCGCCCCCGGTCCCGTCGGCTCCCCGGCGAAGGAGACCGGCGCCGCGTCCGCCGTTCCGGAGCCGAAGACGGTGAACAGGGCGGATGCGGCGAGCAGGCTCGCGCCCACGGGGACCAGTCCCAGGCCGACCAGCAGGCCCTCCGCCGGGACCAGTCCCGACTCGAAGCCCGCGCAGACCGTGCAGTCCCGGACGTGTCGGGCGATCCGCTTGCGCCACAGTGCGCCGGGGACCGCGTCCCAGGGCGCGACCACGTCGTCGAGGAGCACACAGCGCGGGTGGGCGGCCAGCGCCCGCACCACCAGCCGGGCCGTCTCCAGCTGTGCCTTCATCCGCTGCACCCGCACCGCCGTGTGCTGCGGTGACAGCTCCAGCGCCGCCGCCACCTCCGCCCGCGACAGCTCGCCCGCCGCCTCCAGCCACCACAGCGACAGCAGCGCCTGGTCGTCGGGGTCCAGCCAGCGGGTGGCCTCGGCGGCCTCACGCCGCTGGCCCTCCAGGCCGAGCCGGACGATCGTCAGGTCCACGAAGTCGGCGCCCGGGTCGGCGACTTCGTACGCGTCGTGCAGCGCCGAACGGGCCGGGGCCGTACGGTGATCGCGCCAGTGGTGGCGGAGCTGGTTCATGGTGATGGCGACCAGCCAGGACCGGAAGCCGTCGGGGTCCTTCAGCGAGCCCAGCGCGGCGAGGGCGCGGAGCATGGTCTCCTGCACCACGTCGTCGACATCGGGGTGCCCGTTCAGTGCCCGGCCCACGATGTTGTAGACCAACGGGAGGTACGCGGCCACGAGTTCGTCCTGTGCGCGCATGTCGCCGCGCTGGGCCGCCTCGACCGTCTCCCTGCCGGGTCCGCTGTTCGCTGCCACGCTCGTCCACGCTCCTTCTCGGTCCTGGTCCGTCCGTACTGCCCTGGCCTGTCACAGCAGGAGAGCCACCGCCGCGGCCCGGATAACAGAAAGCGGAGAACCCCCGCGCGGGGGCGTCATCGCAGTACGTGCCGCAGATACGTCCCCGGGTCGGCGAGGTAGCGGCGCCAGTGGTCGACCAGGGCGAGGTCCTGCCAGGAGGTGCGGCGCATGCCGTGGTCGCCGACCTCGACGATGTCCGCGCCGGGCAGCGCGGTCAGCAGCGGGGAGTGGGTGGCGCAGATGACCTGCGCCCCGGCGCCGGTCAACTGGTCGATGTGACCGAGCAGTTCCAGGCAGGAGGCGAAGGAAAGGGCAGCTTCGGGCTCGTCCAGGACGTACAGGCCGGGGCGGAGGAACTTCCCGCGGAACGCCGCGAGGAAGCCCTCGCCGTGACTGCGCCCGTCGGGGTCGAGACCCTCCCGGCCGAGGGCGTCGAGGGCCGTCTCGGCGCGCAGGAAGAAGCCCTGGCGGGCGGACCAGGAGGCCAGCATGCGGCGGCCCCCGGGCGCCGCGTCGAAGCGGACGCGTTCGCCGAGGACGGACCTGGCGCGGTGACTCGCGTAGCGCCACTCGTGGGAGCCGCCCCAGGGGTCCAGGCCGAAGCCCTCGGCCAGGGCTTCGACCAGGGTGGACTTGCCCGATCCGTTCTCACCGACGACGAAGGTCACCGGGGCGGTGAAACGCAGTCCGTCGCCCAGGAGTTCCCGCACGCAGGGGACCGACCAGGGCCACTCCCCCGGGTCGCGGGAACCCGCGTGTGCGTACGCGCGTTCGATGATCACGGGCCCGAGTCTCCCACGACGGGGATCCCTGGGTCAGGTCATCGCGCGGAACACCGGGGGTGATCCGCCCCTCACTCCACACCCGTACGGTGGTCCGCTCCTCCTCACCCGGTGCCGACGGGCTCGAGCGGGGGACCCCATCGCCCTGTTGCCCCGTCGCCCCGTCGCCCTGTCGCACCACTGCCCGCGGGGCGTGCGGGCCGTACTCACCGTCGCTCGCGCTCGTCCGTCCCCGTTCCCGCGGCGCCGCCCACCGTGAACCCGGTCACTGTTCCGCCGCCCTCCCGGCGGTAGGCGTACGGGGCCCCGCCGTGAGCGAGCGTGACCTCACGGACGATGGACAGGCCCAGGCCCGATCCCGGCAGGGACCGGGCGTCGGCGGCCCGGTAGAAACGGTCGAAGACGTGGACCAGGTCGTCGTCGGCGATCCCCGGCCCCCGGTCGCGCACCTCGACGCGCACCGTCCCCGGACGCGCCGGACCGGAGACCCGGATCTCCACCGGTGCGTGCCCGCCCCGGTCGAACTTGACCGCGTTCTCCACCAGGTTGGACACCGCCCGCGTGAGCATGCCCGGCCGCCCGTCGGTCGTCGTGTCACCGCTCGCGCGGACCACGATCTCCCGTCCGGTGCGCCGCCGGGCCAGTCGCGCCACGTCCCCGGCGATGCCGGCAAGGTCGACACGCTGCGGCGGCTCGGTGTCGGACTGGCCGGCCGCCAGCTCGACCAGCTCGTTGACCAGGTCGGTCAGCTCGCGGGCCTCCTGGGTGAGATCGGCGACGAGTTCCTCGCGGGTGCCGGGCGGCAGCTCGTCGACGCGGCGCAGCAGCGAGATGTTGGTGCGCAGCGAGGTGAGCGGCGTCCGCAGTTCGTGCCCGGCGTCCTGCACCAGTCGGCGCTGGTCCTCCTCGGACTGGGCGAGCCGCCCCAGCATCCGGTCGAAGGCGCGGCCCAGGCGCCCCACCTCGTCGTTGCCGGTGACCGGCACCTGGATGCCGAGCCGGCGGGTGCGGGCGACGACCTCGGCGGCGTTGGTGAGGACGACGAGGCGGCGGGTGATGCGCCGGGCGAGCCACCAGCCGAAGAGTCCGGCGCCGACGACCACCGCCGCCATCAGGATCAGGGTGCGCCGCTGGAGCGCCCGCAGCAGGTCCTCGGTGTCGCTGAACTCCTGCGCGACCTGCACCGCGCCCCGCTCGCCGCCGAGCGAGACGGTCGCCACGCGGTAGACGTCGTCGCCGACGTCGACGCCCGCGTGCACGACCGCCCGGCCCGCCGTGTCGGCCCCGGCGATGCGGCGGTCGGCGTCGACCACCGGCAGTCCGGGGTCGCCCGGGTCGAAGACGCTGCCGTCCGGGCCGAGCACCTGGACGTCGGTCCGTGCGGGCCGCACCAGATCGTGGCCGGGCGCGGCCGAGGAGAAGTCGAGCGGCGCCATCCGGTTGTCCCGGACCTCGCTCCGCAGATCCTGCACGACCTCGTCGAACACCGACTGCTGGTCCACCCGCAGCAGCCGGGCGGCCGCGTTGTACGAGAGGATCCCGACGAGCACGGTGACCGTGGCGGTGACCGCCGCGAACGCCACCGCGAAGGTGGTCCCCAGCGACAGCAGGCGCAGCCGCCGGCGCGGTACCGGGCCGGGGGTCGCGCGCGTACCGCCCGCGGTCATCCGGCCCTCAGCACGTAACCCACCCCGCGCACCGTGTGGATCAGCTGGGGTGCGCCGGGCTCGTCGAGCTTGCGGCGCAGATAGCCGACGTAGACGGCGAGATTCTTGGACCCGGGCCCGAAGTCGTAGCCCCAGATCCGCTCGTAGATGGCGGAGTGCTCCAGGACGACCCCGGCGTTGCGGATCAGCAGTTCCAGCAGTTCGAACTCGGTCCGGGTCAGTTCCAGCTCGCGCTCGCCCCGCCAGGCCCGGCGTGCCCGCGGGTCCATCCGCAGCCCGGCGGCGGCGACGAACCGCCCCGGAGTCCCGACGGGCTCTGCGGCCGGATCGGCCGGGACGGGCGGGACGGGGGCCGCGCGGCGCAGCAGGGCACGGAGCCGGGCGAAGACCTCCTCGACGTCGAACGGCTTGACGACGTAGTCGTCGGCTCCCGCGTCCAGTCCGGCGATCCGGTCGGCGGTCTCCACCAGCGCCGTCAGTATCAGCACCGGTGTGCGGTCGCCCTCGGCGCGCAGCACCCGGCACACCTGGAGTCCGTCGATGCCGGGCATCATCACGTCGAGGACCAGTACGTCCGGCCGGGTGCGGTGGGCGTGCGCGAGGGCCTCGACCCCGTCGGCGACGGCCGTGACGTGGTAGCCCTCCAAGGTCAGGGCGCGCTCCAGCGCGTTGCGGATGGCGCGGTCGTCTTCGGCGAGCAGGAGGGTGTGGGCCACGCGCCCAGTGTGCCAACCGCCGGCCCGCCCCGGTGCCGGTGGACGGCGCCGGGGGCCGCTTCTCACCCGCGTCTCACCCGTGCCGCGCGGGCCCCGTCCCGGGACGCGCCGCGGGCCGGCGGGTGCGCCGGCGCCCCGCCGGGAGCCTCGCGGTCACCCGGCCGGACGCAGCGCCGCCAGCCGCTCCTCGAAGGGGGTGACCTCCTCGAAGGAGTCACGCCGGGGCAGCGGGCGGGCGGAGGACAGGCCCGCCATCAGCGCGGCCAGCTCCCCGGCGGCCCGTTCGACGCGGCCGTCCAGGCCCTCCGCGCCCCAGTCCTCGGAGGCGGCGTAGACACCGGTCGGGACGACGACGGCCCTGAGGTAGGAGAAGAGCGGGCGCAGCGCGTGGTCCAGCACCAGCGAGTGCCGTGCGCTGCCGCCGGTCGCGGCGATCAGCACCGGCTTCCCGGCGAGGGCGTCGGGGTCGGTGACGCTCAGCGCGTCGAAGAACGACTTGAACAGCCCGCTGTACGACGCCGAGAACACCGGCGTGACCACGATCAGCCCGTCCGCCCCCGTCACGGCGTCGAAGGCCTCGGACAGCGCCCGGCCCGGGAAACCGCTGGTGAAGGTGTGCGCGATCTCCACGGCGAGGTCGCGCAGCTCGACCACCCGGATGTCCGCGGGGCCGGGTTCCGGGGCGGTCGCGGCCGGAGCGGCGACGGCGGCCAGCCGGTCCCCCAGCAGCCGCGTGGACGACGGCACGCTCAGTCCGGCCGATACGACGACGAGCCTCATGCCCGCGCTCCTTCCGTGCGCCCGGCTTCCTCGCGCCCGGCGTTCCCGCGCCCGGCGGCCGCCAGGAGCGAACCGTGGGTCGGCGCGTCCGGCACGCCGGCCGGACGGTCCTTGGCGAACTCCTGGCGCAGCACCGGCACGACCTCCTCGCCGAGCAGGTCGAGCTGCTCCAGCACGGTCTTCAGCGGCAGCCCCGCGTGGTCCATCAGGAACAGCTGGCGCTGGTAGTCACCGGCGTAGTCGCGGAACGACAGCGTCTTCTCGATGACCTGCTGCGGGGAGCCCACGGTCAGCGGGGTCTGCGCGGTGAACTCCTCCAGCGACGGCCCGTGCCCGTAGACCGGCGCGACGTCGAAGTAGGGGCGGAACTCGCGCACCGCGTCCTGCGAGTTCTTACCGATGAACGCCTGGCCGCCCAGGCCGACGATCGCCTGCTCGGGCGTGCCGTGCCCGTAGTGGGCGTACCGGGCCCGGTACAGCTCGATCATGCGCCGGGTGTGGTCGGCCGGCCAGAAGATGTTGTTGTGGAAGAAGCCGTCGCCGTAGTACGCGGCCTGCTCGGCGATCTCCGGCGAGCGGATGGAGCCGTGCCAGACGAACGGCGGTACGCCGTCCAGCGGGCGGGGCGTGGAGGTGAAGCCCTGCAGCGGGGTGCGGAACTTCCCCTCCCAGTCGACGACGTCCTCGCGCCAGAGCCGGTGGAGGAGGGCGTAGTTCTCGATCGCGAGGTTGACGCCCTGGCGGATGTCCTTGCCGAACCAGGGATACACCGGGCCGGTGTTCCCGCGCCCCATCATCAGATCCACCCGGCCGTCCGCCAGATGCTGGAGCATCGCGAAGTCCTCGGCGATCTTCACCGGGTCGTTGGTGGTGATCAGGGTGGTCGAGGTGGAGAGGACCAGCCGCTCGGTGCGGGCCGCGATGTAGCCGAGCATGGTGGTCGGTGAGGACGGCACGAACGGCGGGTTGTGGTGCTCACCGGTCGCGAAGACGTCCAGGCCCACTTCCTCGGCCTTCAGCGCGATGGCGACCATGGCCTTGATCCGCTCGCGCTCGGTCGGCGTCCGCCCCGTCGTCGGGTCGGGGGTGACATCCCCGACGCTGAAGATCCCGAACTGCATGGCCGCTCATCCTCCAGGTTGTTGACGGTTCAACCATACCCCTGGAACGACACCCTCCCCCCTGCTATTCCCCGGTACCCCGGGCCCGGCCGCCCTGACCGCCCTGACCGCCCTGACCGCCCAGGGAACTGGCCGGCGGATCAAGCCGCAGAGGACCGGCGGCGCTTTGACAGCCCGGGTGAGCGGGGTCCGGTGCGTCCGGCCGCACGCCGCGGACGGGCACGCCGGCCCCCGCGTCCCCGGCATGACCCGCCCGCCGGCCAGGGCTCAGACCTCCCGGACCTCCCCCGACCGCAGCCGCGCGGCCTGCTCGGCGGCGAAATCCGTCGTACGCCTCATGTGGTCGATGAACAGGGCGAGCCCTGAGTCGTCCAGGTCGTCGAAGAGGGCCACCCAGCCGCCCCCGAGACGGTCCCACACCCGCTCGAACTCCGCGGCCCGCTCCGGCACCGGCGCCACCAGCACCAGCCGCCGGTCCCCCGCGTCCCGTCCCCGCACCACGTACCCCGCCCGCTCGAGGCGGTCCACCAGCCGCGTCGCCGCCCCGGTCGTCAGCCCCGTCAACTCGGCGATCCGTCCGGTCGTCACCGGACCGCCCTCCAGCGTCAGCAGGTTCAGACACTGCAGATCGGTGGGGTGCAGCCCCAGATGGTCGGCGAGCGCCTGGTTGAGCAGCGCGTACGACGCCATGTACCGCCGGGACACCACGGCCAGCTCAGCCATCAGCCGCGGCCGCGCGGTCACCGCCATGCCCACTCCTCCCGGTCGGATGCACCCCATGCATCCCCGCTTCGGCCTCCCCTCAGGCGCCCTCCAACAGGTGACACCGGTCCGCGCGCGACGCCGCGCGCATGCCGGTCCGCCGCCCGCCGCGCTCCCGGGACCGACGGCGCGTCCGGGAGAACCGGCCGGACGCGGGCGGCCTGCGGTGTCCTCGCCCCCGGCGCCCGCGGCTTCGCCGCCGCCTGCCGGCTCCGCGCCCGCTGCGGCCGGGGCCCGGCGACGCACCCGCGTGACCGTGACCAGGGGGTCCCCGGACAGCGGCCGACGCCCCTCCCACCGCCCCGCATATGCTGACCGGGCCCGGCCCCCACCGCCCGAGGAGCAGCCCCATGGCCACCGCCGTACCGCCCGCCGCGTCCCGTATCGCCGTCGTCACGGGCGCCAGCAGCGGAATCGGCGCCGCCACCGCCCGCCGGCTCGCCGAGGCCGGGTACCGCGTCGTCCTCACCGCCCGCCGCAAGGACCGTATCGAGGCCCTCGCCGAGGAGATCACCGCGGCCGGCCACCAGGCCACGGCCTACCCCCTCGACGTCACCGACCGCGAGGCCGTGGACGAGTTCGCCACCGCCTTCAGGACGGTCGGCGTGCTCGTCAACAACGCCGGCGGAGCGCTCGGCGCCGACCCGGTCGCCACCGGGGACCCGGACGACTGGCGCACCATGTACGAGACCAACGTCCTCGGCACCCTCCACCTCACCCAGGCCCTGCTCCCCAAGCTGGACGCGAGCGGCGACGGCACGGTGGTGGTCGTCTCCTCCACCGCCGGTCACTCCACCTACGAGGGCGGCGCCGGCTACGTCGCCGCCAAGCACGGCGCCCACGTCCTCGCCGAGACCCTGCGTCTGGAGATCGTCGGCCGCCCGGTGCGCGTCATCGAGATCGCGCCCGGCATGGTCAGGACCGAGGAGTTCGCCCTCACCCGCTTCGGCGGCGACACGGAGCGGGCCGAGAAGGTCTACCGGGGCGTACCGGACCCCCTGACGGCGGACGACGTGGCCGACACCATCACCTGGGCGGTCACCCGCCCGCCCCACGTCAACATCGACCTCCTGGTCGTCCGCCCCCGCGCCCAGGCCTCCAACACCAAGGTCCACCGCGAGCTCTGACGTCCGCCACGACCACGCGAAGGGGCGGGCCCCGCCGGGAGCCCGCCCCTCACCTCCCCGGCCGCCTCAGCCCTTCACACAGACGACCTGCTTCAGCTTCGCGACCACCTCCACGAGGTCCCGCTGCTGATCGATGACCTGCTCGATCGGCTTGTACGCGCCCGGGATCTCGTCCACGACGCCGGAGTCCTTGCGGCACTCCACACCCCGCGTCTGCTCCTCCAGATCCTTCGTCGAGAAGCGCCGCTTCGCCGCGTTGCGGCTCATCCGCCGACCGGCGCCGTGCGACGCCGAGTTGAAGGACTTCGCGTTCCCGAGACCCTTGACGATGTACGAACCCGTCCCCATGGACCCCGGGATGATCCCGTAGTCCCCGGAGCCTGCCCGGATCGCTCCCTTGCGGGTCACCAGCAGGTCCACACCGTCGTAGCGCTCCTCGGCCACGTAGTTGTGGTGTGCGCTGATCTCCGGCTCGAAGACCGGCTTGGCCTTCTTGAACTCCCGCCGGACCACGTCCTTCAGGAGCGCCATCATGATCGAGCGGTTGTACTTCGCGTACTCCTGCGCCCAGAACAGGTCGTTGCGGTACGCCGCCATCTGCGGGGTGTCCGACACGAAGACGGCGAGGTCGCGGTCGACCAGGTTCTGGTTGTGCGGGAGCTTCTGGGCCACGCCGATGTGGTGGTCGGCGAGTTCCTTGCCGATGTTCCGGGAGCCGGAGTGCAGCATCAGCCAGACCGCATCCGATGTATCCACACACACTTCGACGAAGTGGTTTCCGGATCCGAGCGTTCCCATCTGCTTCGTGGCGCGTTCCTGACGGAACTTGACCGCGTCCGCCACTCCGCCGAAGCGGCCCCAGAAGTCGTCCCACCCCGCCGTCGCCAGCCCGTGGAAGCGGCCCGGGTCGACCGGGTCGTCGTGCATGCCCCGGCCCACCGGGATCGCCTGCTCGATCTTCGACCGCAGCCGCGAGAGGTCGCCCGGGAGGTCGTTCGCCGTCAGGGACGTCTTCACGGCCGACATCCCGCAGCCGATGTCGACGCCCACCGCCGCCGGGCACACGGCGCCGTGCATCGCGATGACCGAGCCGACCGTCGCACCCTTTCCGTAGTGCACGTCCGGCATCACGGCCAGACCCTTGATCCACGGCAGGGTGGCGACGTTCCGCAGCTGCTGCAGCGCGCCCTCCTCGACCGTGGCCGGGTCGGCCCACATCCGGATCGGTACCTTCGCGCCCGGCACTTCCACGTACGACATAACGTCCTCATTCCCCCGGAAGACAAACAGAAGTTCATGAATCGCAAAACCGGCGCCAAGGTCGGCGGAAAAGGATGACGGACCGGCGTCCACGGCAGTGCGTGCGATACACATTGTCTGCGAAGGGCGCCCCCCTGCGGCAAACGATTAACCGGCGGGGACACTGGGAGAGCCCGGCCGGCACCGGCCCGCACCCACCTTCGAGAGGAGCCCGACCGTGCAGCGGAAGGCGTACGTACCCGGCGTCGCCGCGCTCCTGGCGGCCGTACTGGCCGGCTGTACCGGCAGCCCGGACGACGGCGGCCCGTCGGACAACTCCAACCCGGGCAGCGCCGGTACGGCGACCCAGGCGGCCCAGCCCGGCAGGTACGCCACCCTGCCCGAGCCGTGCGACGCCGTGGACACCCAGACGCTCGACGAACTCCTGCCCGGCATCGGCGAGATGACCGACGAGGGCAAGCGCGAGAAGGCGTACGCGGGCGAGGCGACACTCACCTACGACACCGACCGCAAGGTGGGCTGCCGTTGGAAGGTGGAGTCGGCCCGGGCCACCGACCACCTGCTGGTCGACTTCGAGCGGGTCGTCTCCTACGACAACACCGTCAGCGACGACGCCCAGGCCGGACAGCTCTTCGCGGCGAAGCGCTCGCAGGCGCGGCTCCCGGAGCCGGTGGTGACGTCGACGGACTCCGCCGCGCCCTCCACCGAGTCGTCCGCGGACGCCGGTTCGTCCCCGGCCGGTTCCCCGTCCGCCCCCTCCTCCGCCTCCGCTCCCGCGTCCGGCTCGCCCGACGCCACCCCCTCCGGACTCCAGCCCCGCGTTCTGGAGGAGCTCGGGGACGAGGCGTTCCTCGACGACGCGCTCGACAGTGCCGGTTCGACCGCTCAGCAGCGCACGGTGACTGTGGCGTTCCGCACGTCCAATGTGATCGTGACCGTCGAGTACATGGAGCAGCCGATGACCGTCGGCGCCGTCCCGGACAGCGAGGAAATGCAGGACAGGGCCCGGGAACTGGCCGCCGAGCTGGCCGATTCACTGAGCGGCTGAGGCGCGTTCACGGCCTCCTGACTCACCTTCGCAAAGCACCCGAAGGAAGACCGCGGGGCTGCCTCACCGCGTACCGTGACCCCTCGGACTCCGATCCGACCGCAGGGAACACGAGCGTCATGAGTGAAGGAACCATGCAGCGACGAGCACAGCGAGAGCAGACCGGGCGAGCGAAGCGACTCACCCGCGTCCTTGTCGGCGCGGCCGCCGTCCCGGTGATGCTGATCGCCGCCGGCTGCTCCTCGGACTCCGGCTCCGGCGACGGCGGGGACACGGGAGCCGGCGACGCCGCGTCGGCGTCGGCGAGCCCGTCCCCGACCGTGCAGGCGGCGGCGTACAGGACACTGCCCGAGGCGTGCGGGGTGCTGTCGAAGAAGACCCTGGAAAACCTGGCCCCGGAGGCCAAGTCGGGCAAGCAGGGCGGCTCGGACGATGTCTCCACCCGCGCCAGCTGTTCCTGGAGCAGCCTGGACAGCAACGGGGTGAAGGGGTCGCAGTTCCGCTGGCTGAACGTGTCGCTGCTGCGCTTCGACTCCGACACCACCCGCGGGGCGGGCGACAAGCTGGCCGGGGAGTTCTACACCAAGCAGGTGCGGGACGTCCGGGCGACCGCGGGGGCGAAGAGCATCACGGCGAAGCCGCTTGCCGGAACCGGTGACGAGGCGACGACGGTGAGTTATGACCTGAAGAAGAAGGAAGGGACCTTCAAGCAGCAGACGGTCGTGGCGCGCGTCGAGAACGTGGTCGTCACGCTCGACTACAACGGCGCCGGTCTGGCCGGGGACAAGACCCCGGACGGCGACGACCTGCTGAAGGACGCGACGAAGGCGGCCAGGGAGGCGGTGGCCTCGGTGACGAAGGCCAACGGCACTGCCGCGGCCGGCGGTTCGCCGTCCGCTCCGGCGTCGAAGAAGCCCTCCGCGACGGCCTCGGAGCCCGCTCCGGACAAGAGCTGAGCCCGCTGAATCAGAACCGGCCACCCGTCACCCGCACACATGTGCCACTCTGTTGCGCGCAACAACACGCACTGGGAGGGGAGTACGGGTGGCCGCGCCCATTCAGCTGACACGGACGCACCGGGTTCTCATCGGCGTGGTCGTCGCCGGAGCCGTGATCATCGCCGGCATCGGCTTCGCGGGTTCGTACGCGGCGGTCCGTGAACTGGCCCTGCAGAAGGGCTTCGGGAACTTCAGTTACGTCTTCCCGATCGGTATCGACGCCGGTATCTGCGTCCTGCTGGCGCTCGACCTGCTGTTGACCTGGATCCGCATCCCCTTCCCGCTGCTGCGGCAGACGGCGTGGCTGCTGACGGCCGCGACGATCGCGTTCAACGGCGCGGCGGCATGGCCGGATCCGCTCGGTGTGGGCATGCACAGCGTGATCCCCATCCTGTTCGTCGTCTCGGTGGAGGCGGCCCGGCACGCGGTCGGCCGGATCGCCGACATCACCGCCGACAAGCACATGGAGGGCGTCCGGCTCACCCGCTGGATCCTGTCGCCGCTCCCGACGTTCCTGCTGTGGCGCAGGATGAAGCTGTGGGAGCTGCGCTCCTACGAGCAGGTGATCAAGCTGGAGCAGGAGCGGCTGGTCTACCAGGCCCGTATGCGCTCCCGCTTCGGCCGGGCCTGGCGCCGCAAGGCCCCGGTCGAGTCCCTGATGCCGCTGCGCCTCGCCAAGTACGGCGTCCCCCTGGCGGAAACGGCCCCGGCGGGCCTGGCGGCAGCGGGCATAGAACCGGCCGTTCTCCCTCCGGCCCCCGCTCCCGAGGCGGCCATCGGCGGCGGCCGCGCCGCCGGGGCGGCCGAGGTGGGCGCGGCAGCTCCATACGAGCAGCGGCTGGAACTCGTGGGCAACCACCCCGGCGAGCCCTTCCGGGACACCGTCCGGGAGGCACCCGGTGCGACCGGCCGGGACGGCGTCCCGGACGACCAGAACCAGTGGCTGCACGCCCGGGACCCCCGCACGGTCGCGTACCAGGGCGGATACGACCCCACCTACGACCCCGACCAGGAGTACGCCCGCTGGTACGCGGAACAGCGGCAGGCCGAGCAGTACCAGGACCAGTACCAGGAGGAGCCGCCCCTCCAGGAGCCCTCTCCGGAGGAGACCGGCAGCTTCCCCATCCCGGTGGTCCCCGGCGGCCGCACCCGTGAGCTCGGCGAGGGCGGCGGCACCCCCGCCACCGAACCGGACGACGAGGCGTACTACCAGGTGTTCCGTCAGTCGATAGACGGCAGCTATCCGACCCCCCGTGTCCTCGGCGACAACATCGAGGCGACCTACGGCACGGTGCTGAGCCCGAGCGCCCTGAAGGCCCTGGCCGAACGCTTCCAGGCCCGCCACATGGCGGAGATGGAGGAGGACCACATCGCGTGAGACGCGAGCACGGCCGAGGGGGCGTCCGGTGACCTGACGGTCACCGGACACCCCCTGTCACCGGCAGGGCCGTGCGGAGCTACCGGGCGGCGTAGCCGAAGCGGACACCGCTCGCCGGCAGACCGCCCTGTCCGGGCCGGTAGGTGGTGGCCGGGGCGATGGTGCCGTTGGTCACGTTGGACATCGGCAGCGCGTGCAGCGCACCGCTGCCCGGCCCGTACGGCATGCCGACGTACAGGTGGGTGCCGGTGAAGTGCAGGCTGGAGCCGAGGCGCTGGTTGGCACCGGGCGTGCCGGGGACGCCGTCGCCGTCGCCCGTCTCGATCCACCGCTCGTTCGCGCCGGGCGCGCCGACCAGGGAGAAGGTGAGGATCGAGCCGGCCTTGGCGGTGGTGCCGATGGCCTCGTCGGGGGCGCCCACGGCCATCTTCAGGGTGGCCGCGGTACCGACCTCGCGGGGCGCGGTGTTGACGGTGGTGAGGGTCGCGCCGAAGCGGTCGCCGGCCTCCGAGGTGCCACTGACGTCGTCGGTGGAGGTACCGGGGTAGTAGCTGTTGATCTGGGTGTAGGTGCCCTCGGCGGTGACGCGGAAGGCGTAGGCCGAACCGGTGTCGGTCTTGTTCGCACCGCCGATGGTGAGGTCCTCGCCCGGTGAGCCGACGGTGAGGATCGACTCGGTGGCGGTCGCGGCGCCGGAGGGCCGGTACGCGACCAGGGACAGGGAGGCGGCGAACTGGTCGCCCGCCTCGGCGCCGCCGGAGACGGTGTCCAGGTCCTGGTCGAGGCCGAACAGCGGGGTGGGCCGGTTCTCGGAGTTCAGCCGGTGGGAGAAGACCGCCAGGTTCCCGGCGCCGGCGTCGGGACCGATCGCTTCCTCGGGCGCCCCGATGGCGATGTGGTTGACGTCGGCCGCGACGGTGGTGCCGAAGCGGTCACCCGCTTCCACGGCACCCGGCACGTCGAGCCTGTCCTGGTGGATCCCGACGTTGGTGGTGCCGTGCAGGTAGAACGCCTGGCCCGCTTGGGCGGAGCCGCCGAGGGACTCGCCCGGAGCACCGGCGAGCACGAAGGGCCTGCCCTCGGCGCTGGTGCCGGCGGCCAGCGCGTGGCCGAAGCGGTCACCGGCCTCGGAGGAGGACGCGGCCAGCGAGCCGTTGCCGGCGCCCTGCTCGTAGTGGGTGGCCTTGACGGCGCCCGTGCCCAGGCCGCCGGTTCCGCCGTGCAGGATGTCGACCATGCCGGCGTCGGCGGCCCCGCCGAGGTTCTCGCCGGGGGTGCCGACGACCAGGTCGGTGCAGCCGTCCTCGTCGAAGTCGACGGTGGCGAGGGCCTCACCGAAGTTGTCATCGGCCTCGGAGCCGCCGGGTACCCAGTCGAGGTCCTGGGTGATCTCGGCGGTGCCCTTGCCGCCGCCGTACACGACCCTGACCAGGCCCGCTCCGGCGTCGCCGCCGACGGTCGCCTCGGGGTCGGAGATCGCGACGTCCTCGACACCGTCGCAGTCGAAGTCGGTGACGCGGACCGCTCCGGCCTTGGAGTTCACCCAGGCGGCCAGGTCGTCGACGCGGGCGATGACACCGCCGGTGTCGGTCTGCTCCTCGTCGGTGCCGAAGCAGCCGCCCTGGTAGGAACGGCTGGCGAGGCCGACCAGCCGGTGCGTGCCGCCGGAGGTGCGGACCAGCGGGCCGCCGGTGTCGCCCTTGCAGGCGGCGACGCCGTCCACGCCGGTGACCGCGGCGGTGGTGGCCTCGGCCGAGTCCACCGAGAACGTGCCGGTGTGCAGGTTCAGGGGCGCCCACTCGGTGGCCGTGCGGCCGTACCCGGCGAGCTTCAGCTCCTCTCCGGCGACCGGTGCGGACGCGGCCAGGGAGACGGGCGCGACGTTGGTCACCGGGCGGTTCAGCCGGGCCAGGACCACGTCGCGGTCGGTCCGGGGCACCAGCTCCACGACCTCGCGGACGGCGCCACCGGTGCCGGTGAGGTCGGCGCGGCCGATGGTCGCCGAGGTCTTCGCCGCCGGCTTGCCCGGGGCCACCGCGAGGCTCTGCGCCGGGTCGTCGGCGAAGCAACTGGCCGCGGTGAGCAGCCACTCGGTGTCGACCAGGACGCCGGAGCAGCCACGGTCGTGATCGCCGACGATCAGCTGTGCGGCGTAGGCGTGCGTGGTGTCGGCGGCCGGGGACGCGGGTCCCGTCACGGCGGCCGCGGGTGTCGCGGACAGGGCGAGCGGTCCTGCCGCCAGGGCCGCACCGAGCGCGGTGAGGCGCAGGCGTCTACTGGGGTGCATATCGGTCATATCCTCGGTTCCTGCTGGTGACGGCTACTTGGCGCTGCGGATCTCGACGAGCATGTGCTCACGGCCCTGTTCGTCCGCGCTCTCACCGACGGGAGTCCAGGTGTTCTCGTCCAGGTCGTAGGACTTCTCTTCGGTGCCCACGGTCATGTCGACCTGGGTGTCGTAGTCGTTGCCCTTCATGGAGAACACCGAGGGGATCTCCAGGGTCAGCCAGCCGGAGTCACCCACGACCTTGAAGCACACCTTGTCCGACCGCTCCCGCGCCAGGACCTCGATGTAGCCCGTGCCACTGGCGCACTCCACCAGGGTGATGTGTCCGTCCCCCCGCTTGAGCACGATGTTCTGCTCGGCCAGGATGCGGTCCGCGCCGGGGTAGTCGAAGTCCTCGACCGCGTAGCCGGGCGCGTCGTCGGCGACCGTCGACGACGCGCTGTCGTGGGAGGGCGCGGCCGTGAGGGAGGCGCCGGACAGAGCCGCCCAGGCCAGGGCTCCGGCCGCCGTCGCCGTGGCGAGGGTGCGTACGAGGAATTTCCTCCTCTGCTTTCTTCCCGTGATTCCGGTAGGTCTGGCTGGGGACTTCATCGCGCTCCAAGCGTCTTCGGTTCCACCCCCCGGGCGGAACGATTCACAACGGTGCGAACGGCGTCCGGCGACGCGTCAGGGCACAATGAGCACGCTCTTGAGAATGCCCAGTCGGAAGTGGTTTCACATGCCCCCGGACGCACGACGGAACGACGGCTCGCGCCTGTTCCACGAGCCGTTCACCCCTCCATGCAATCCGCCCCTCCATGCCCTGTCCACACCGCCAACCAGCCGAAACTGGACGCGACTTCAGCGAGGTCTGTGACTCACGACACCTCACGGGGAGGTTGTGGCGCCACAAGTGGAGAAAGAGTGAAGATCCACTGACGCCTTCCCGCACCAGCCGAAGCACCCATTCACGGAGTTCGGATCCCCGTGAACCCGGAACTCGGTGCTCCAGTTCGGCGGCGGCCGGAAGAAGGACTTCTTCCGCTCCGTCAATACGGCTCTGCACGAGGCCAATTGACGGTCGGTGAGAAATGTGAAGGGGGCCAGGTCGCCGGGGCACGGCCGATTTCCGTCGAGTGCGGTACGGCTCCCTTGCCTGGACTTACCTGGAGGACGACGCAGCCATCGAGACAGCGTTCCGGCACGTTCGCGGGCGCCCTCGCGGGGCCACGCCGGAAGGCGCGGAGGCGCCCGTCACCAAGCGGGTCACGCGGCTCGGCAGCGACGTCGCCTCGTGCGTCCGACCGACCGAGCGAGCGGCGGACCGGAGCGGCGGACGGCTGTGGCCGCCGGCCGTGACGCAGGGTTGACCCACACACCGGCTCAGCGTCCCGCGCCGCACCGGGTCTTCCTGACCGTCTGCTGCCGAGCGTGCTGTTCGCCGGCTTCGCACCGACCCGTTGCCGCGTTGCCCCGCTGACCTACGGACCAGTTGACCGAGCAGGGCCCGCACCCGCTCCTGTCCCACCGCCAGCAGCAGCGTGGGCAGCCGCGGCCCCGTGTCCCGTCCCACCAGCAGGTGGTAGAGCAGCGCGAAGAACGACCGCTGGGCGCTCTTGATCTCCGGGGGCAGCTCCTTCGGGCCGGCGTCGGCGGAGAAGCCCGCCTGGACCTTGGGCACGCCGTAGACGAGGTGGGTGAGTCCGTCCAGCGACCAGTTGGCGGCGAGCCCGTCGAGCAGCAGCCGCAGCGACTGCTGTCCCTGCTCGTCCAGCGACTTCAGCAGCTCGGCGTCGGGCTCCGCGCGGACGATGGTGCGCTGGTCGGCGGGGACGTGGAGGTTGATCCACGCCTCGGCCCTGTCGTAGCGCGGCCGGGCCTCGTCCAGGGAGCCCAGCGGGTTCGACGGATCCAGGTCGCTCAGGATCCGCAGCGCCTGGTTCTCGTGCCCGGCGGTGATGTCGGCCACCGAGGCGAGCGTGCGGTACGGCAGCGGCCTGGGCGTCGTCGGCAGCCCACCGCTCGCGGTGCGCACCGCGCGGGAGTGTGCGGCGACGTCCGCGGGCAGCGCATCGCCGCCGGCGACCTTGGCGTCGAGACGGTCCCACTCGTCGTAGAGACGCTGGATCTCCTGGTCGAAGGCGATCTTGAAGGACTGGTTGGGCCGCCGGCGGGCGTACAGCCAGCGCAGCAGCTGCGGCTCCATGATCTTCAGCGCGTCGGCCGGGGTGGGTACCCCGCCCTTCGACGAGGACATCTTCGCCATGCCGCTGATGCCGACGAACGCGTACATCGGCCCGATGGGCTGCTCGCCGCCGAAGATCCCGACGATCTGCCCGCCGACCTGGAACGACGAGCCGGGGGACGAGTGGTCGACACCGCTGGGCTCGAAGATCACACCCTCGTAGGCCCACCGCATCGGCCAGTCGACCTTCCAGACCAGCTTGCCGCGGTTGAACTCGTTCAGCCGGACGGTCTCGGAGAAGCCGCACACGGTGCAGGCGTAGGTCAGCTCGGTGGAGTCGTCGTCGTAGGAGGTGACGGTGGTGAAGTCCTTCCCGCAGTTGCCGCAGTACGGCTTGTACGGGAAGTACCCGGCGGAGCCCGAGCTGCCGTCGTCCTCGGCGGCGGCGCCGGAGCCCTCGGCGGCCTCCAGCTCGGCCTCGTCGACGGGCTTCTGCTGCTGCTTCCTCGCCGGGGCCTTCTTGGTGCGGTACTGGTCGAGGATCGCGTCGATGTCGCCGCGGTGCCTCATGGCGTGCAGGATCTGCTCCCGGTAGACACCGGAGGTGTACTGCTCCGTCTGGCTGATCCCGTCGAACTCCACCCCCATCCCGGCCAGCGACTCGACCATCGCGGCCCTGAAGTGCTCGGCCCAGTTCGGGTGCGGCGAGCCCTCGGGGGCGGGGACCGAGGTCAGCGGCTTGCCGATGTGCTCGGCCCACGACTCGTCGACGCCGGGGACACCGGCCGGGACCTTGCGGTACCGGTCGTAGTCGTCCCAGGAGATCAGGTGCCGGACCCGGTGGCCGCGGCGGCGGATCTCGTCGGCGACGAGGTGCGGGGTCATGACCTCGCGGAGGTTGCCCAGGTGGATCGGGCCGGAGGGGGAGAGACCGGACGCGACGACCGCAGGTTTGCCCGGGGCACGGCGCTCCGACTCGGCGATGACCTCGTCCGCGAAACGGGAGACCCAGTCGGTGGTCTCTGTGCTCTGAGCCACGATCGGCACGTCCTCTTTCCTGAAGGGCTGGACCAGCCGGCACGGCCGCACGGCTGACCGTTCCATTCTCCCAGTAACGGCGGCCACGGCGAAAACGCCTTTCCACCAGCGCGCCCGGGGACGCGGGCCGTGCCGATGGCCGGCTCCGCCGCCCCGCGGCCGAAAAAACCGGTTCACCCCCCATGGGATACTGACCGTGTCTATCTGAACCCACGAGGAGAACAGGCACCCACTCCCATGGCCTCGGTCACACCGCTCACCGATCTCGTCAACCAGCAGCTCGAATCCGCCCTCTCCGCCACCCGGCCGGAAGCAACCGCGGACCCGCTGCTGCGACGCAGTGACCGGGCGGACTTCCAGGCCAACGGCATCCTGGCGCTGGCGAAGAAGTCGAAGGCGAACCCGCGCGAGCTGGCGGCCGAGGTCGTCTCCCACATCACCACCGGTGACGACCTGATCAAGGACATCGAGGTCTCCGGACCCGGCTTCCTCAACATCACCGTCGCGGACCGGGCGATCACCGGGAACCTCGCCGCGCGGCAGGCGGACGGCGAGCGCCTCGGCGTGCCGCTGAAGGAGAACCCGGGCGTCACGGTCGTCGACTACGCCCAGCCGAACGTGGCGAAGGAGATGCACGTCGGCCATCTGCGGTCGGCGGTCATCGGTGACGCGCTGCGCTCCATGCTCGACTTCACCGGCGAGGAGACGATCGGCCGGCACCACATCGGCGACTGGGGCACCCAGTTCGGCATGCTCATCCAGTACCTGTTCGAGCACCCCGGCGAGCTGGCCCCCGCGGCCGAGGTCGACGGCGAGCAGGCGATGAGCAACCTGAACCGGGTGTACAAGGCGTCGCGTGCGGTCTTCGACGCGGACGAGGAGTTCAAGGAGCGGGCCCGGGCACGGGTCGTCGCCCTCCAGTCCGGTGACAAGGAGACGCTCGACCTGTGGCAGCGCTTCGTGGACGAGTCGAAGGTCTACTTCAACTCCGTCTTCGAGAAGCTCGACATGGAGATCCGCGACGAGGAGATCGTCGGCGAGTCCGCGTACAACGAGGGCATGCCTCAGACCGCCCGGCTCCTGGAGGAGAAGGGCGTCGCGGTGCGCTCCGAGGGCGCGCTCGTGGTGTTCTTCGACGACATCCGCGGCAAGGACGACCAGCCGGTTCCGCTGATCGTGCAGAAGGCCGACGGTGGTTTCGGCTACGCGGCCTCCGACCTGACCGCGATCCGCAACCGGGTCCTCGACCTGCACGCGAACACGCTGCTCTACGTCGTCGACGTGCGCCAGTCACTGCACTTCAAGATGGTCTTCGAGACCGCCCGCCGGGCCGGCTGGCTCGGCGACGACGTCACCGCGCACAACATGGGCTACGGCACGGTGCTCGGAGCGGACGGCAAGCCCTTCAAGACGCGTGCGGGCGAGACCGTACGGCTCGAGGACCTGCTGGACGAGGCGGTGCAGCGGGCCGCCGAGGTCGTACGGGAGAAGGCGCGCGACCTCACCGAGGACGAGATCCGGGAGCGGGCCGCGCAGGTCGGCATCGGAGCGGTCAAGTACGCGGACCTGTCGACGTCGCCGAACCGCGACTACAAGTTCGACCTGGACCAGATGGTCTCGCTCAACGGTGACACGTCCGTCTACCTGCAGTACGCGTACGCCCGTATCCAGTCCATCCTGCGCAAGGCCGGTGAGGTCCGCCCCGCCGCCCACCCGGAGCTGGAACTGCACGAGGCGGAGCGCGCGCTGGGCCTGCACCTGGACGCCTTCGGTGACACCGTCTTCGAGGCGGCCGCGGAGTACGCCCCGCACAAGCTCGCGGCGTACCTGTACCAGCTGGCGTCGCTGTACACGACGTTCTACGACAAGTGCCCCGTGCTGAAGGCGGATTCGCCGGAGCACGTCGAGAACCGCCTGTTCCTCTGCGCCGTCACGGCCGCCACCCTGCACCGGGGCATGGCCCTGCTGGGCATCCGGACACCCGAGCGGCTCTGAGCGCCCTCCAGCCGGCACACGGCACACGGCCCGTCCTCTCCCCGGAGGGAGGACGGGCCGCGGTGTGGGTGGCAGGGTGGCCGGTCAGTGCTCAGGAAGGGTTTCCGTTGGCGAACCGCTTGAACGCGGCCTTGGTCCCGGATCCGGCGATGCCGTCGATGGCGCCGTTGTACCCCCAGAACTTCTTGAGCATGCGCTGCAGCGCCGCCACCGTGTTGGGTCCGCAGATCCCGTCGATGGCGTCCTTGTAGCCATGGTGCTCTTTCAGACCGCGCTGGAACGCCTTCCAGCTGTTGGTACCCAGCTGTCCGTCCCTGGCGCCCGTGTACCCGTGGTACTGCTTCAGCCAGTCCTGGACCTTCTTGGCCTCCGCGGTGCTCAGGCCGAGGTTGACCACCGCGAGCGGCGCGACGGCCTCGGCGCTCACCGCCTGCTGCTGGGTCTGGGCGGGAGCCGCCATGGCCGTGCCCGCGGTGGCCAGCCCTCCGGCGGCGATCCCGACGGCGGTGGTGACACTGACGAGTGCCCTCGTGAGCGTTCGCATCCTGTTCCCCTCCATTGACGTGCGACGAGCGGAACCGACCTCACCGGCCGGCTCCGCAACGAGACTGCGGGATCGGGGGAACGCCCGGCCACAGCGGAGACGAAGCTGGCGTCCTCACGGGACGTCCCACCCGCTGACCTGCCGGGACGAGGTCCGCCGGGACGGTGCGGCGGGACGTCCACGGCGCGCGCCGTGGCCTGTTTCGGCCCTTGGCCGGAACGGCCGCACTGTGCCCATCGTGGCGGCTGATGCAGAATGAGACCGGAACACGCGACCGGGACCGACGCTGCCGGACGTGAACGGGGGGACGGGGATCATGTCGCGCTGGAAAGAACTGCCCGCCGGACTCCACCCAGAGATACGCCAGTTGATCGTGCGGCTGCGCAGGCTGAAGGACCGCGGTGAGCTGAGCACGCGTCAGCTGGCCGTGAAGACCGGGTACAGCACGAGGTCGTGGGAACGCTATCTGAGCGGCACGTCCCTGCCGCCCCGGGATGCCGTCGAGGCGGTGGCCCGCGTCGGCGGTGACGATCCGGCCCGGCTGCTGGTGCTGCACGAGATCGCCGCCGAACGCTGGGCGGAGGGAGACGCGGCCGCCGCCGGCACCGCGCCCGGCACGCCGCCGGCACCGGAGCACGAGCCCGCGGTGCGGCAGCCGTACGGGCGTTCTCTGCGTGTCGCGGTCACGGCGGGAGCGGCGGCCCTGGTGCTGTCCGTCTCCGCGGTGCTCGCGCTGGCCGTGGAACTGGCCGAGGCCCGCGCCGCCGCCGACGCCGCCCGCGCCGGTACGGTCGCGGCGGCGACGGACACCACGGTCCCCGATCCGGCATCCCTGCTGCCGGCCCTCTACACCTGCCGGCCGGAACGGACCGGCGACCGCTGGTACGCGGGCCACAGCCGCACCCGGGAGACCGTCGTGGCGTACGGCGCCAGGGGGCCGGAGGTGATCGAGGCGCAGTGCCTGATGCGCCGGACGGGCGTCTCGCCGGGGAACGTCGACGGGATCTTCGGCCCGCTGACCCAGCGCGCGGTCAAACGCCTCCAGGACCGGGAAGGGCTGGTGGTGGACGGGATCATCGGCCCGGACACCTGGCAGGCGTTACGGGGGGCGGCCCCGAAGTGACCGCGGCCCGCACCCGGCTGACCGCCGCGCTGCGCGAGCTGAGGGCCCGTACGGGACTGAGTCTGGCGGCGCTGGCGGAGCGTACGGCGTACAGCAAGTCCTCCTGGGAGCGCTACCTCAACGGCAGGGCCATGCCCCCGCGGCAGGCGGTCCGGGACCTGTGCCGGATCGCCGGCGAACCGGACGGACGGCTGCTGGCGCTGTGGGAGATCGCCGAATCGGACTGGCGCGGACGCGCGGCGGTCCTCGCTCCCGCCTCCGTCCCCGTCTCCCCCGGCCCGGTGCCCGCCCCCGCCGAACCGCGGCAGAGCCCCGCCGTCGGGCGGTCACGCCGTCGGCGGGCCAGGCTCCTGGTGGCGCTGGTCTCGGTCTACACCGTGATCGCCGGCGGCGTGGCGCTGGTGACGCTCCTGCTGTCGCAGCGGGACTCCGGACCGGACGAACCGCTGTCGTCCTCCTCCCCGTACGTCCTCACGCCCCGCTGCCACGAGGCCGCCTGCGAGGGCCGGGACCCGATGCGCATGGTCTGCGGTGTGGCCCCCGACACCCTCGCCACGTATCGCACGGCCACCGGAGCCCACGTGGAGCTGCGCCACAGCCGGGAGTGCGGGGCGAGTTGGGCCCGGATGTGGGGAACCCGCATCGGCGACCGGGTGGACGTCGAGGCCGGCGGACCGGTCCGGGAGGTGCGCGCCGTGGACAGGATCGACACGGAGACCTACGTCTACACCGAGATGACCGCGGCCCGCCCCGGCAGCGTCGTCCGGTCCTGCTTCCTGCCCGCGTCGGCCGCCGGCGAACGGGAGTGCTTCGAGGCCCGCGTGGGTGAGGCCGCCGCCGAGGCTCCTCCGGGAGGGCCGGACCGCGGCCTCACCCGGTAGCGCCCCTGCCGCGGTGCTCCCCGCCGTCAGCCCTTCACGCCGACCGCCCCGTAGACGTTGATGTCGGCGTCCGTGACGTCGTTGATGTCGGCGTAGCGGACCCGCTCGATGGGGTCGAGGCTCTCCAGGTAGGAGGCCTCCGGCTGCTCGGGGACGGGCGCGGCGTGGTCGGGGTGCCAGCGGTGGACGGGCACCACGCCCGGGGCGACGACGTCCAGGCCGTGCTCGGTGAAAAAGCGTGCGACGTCCGCCCTCGAGCGCAGTACGAAGGTGAACCCGCGCTCGGTGTACGTGCGTTGCACCGCCCGGACGTTCTCGGGGTTGAGATCCTCGGTGAGGTGGCTGAGCACCACACGGCTGCCGGAGGGCAGCGCGTCGACGAGTTGACGCACGATCGGGTACGCCTCCCCGTCCTCGACGAAGTGCAGGACGGCGACCAGACACAGCGCGATCGGCCGGTCGAAGTCCAGCGTCTTCGCGGCCTGTTCGAGGATGGCCGCCGGGTCCTTCAGGTCCGCGTCGACGTAGTCCGTACGCCCCTCGGGGCCACTGGTGAGCAGGGCGCGCGCGTGTGCCAGCACCACCGGGTCGTTGTCGACGTAGACGACCCGGGACTCGGGGGCGACACCCTGGGCGATCTGGTGCACGTTCTCGGCGGTGGGCAGGCCGGTGCCGATGTCGAGGAACTGGCGGATGCCGTCCTCGGTCACCAGGGTGTTCACCGCGCGCCGGAGGAAGTCCCGGTTGTGCCGGACGTCGAGGTAGCCGCGCGGATTCGCGGCGAGCGCCGCGGCGGCGGCCGACAGGTCCGCGGGGTAGTGGTCCTTGCCGCCGAGGAACACGTCGTAGACCCGGGCCGGATGCGCCTTGCTGCTGTCGATCCGCCTGCGCAGCTCGGCGGGATCCTGGCTGAGCGCGTCACCGGACATGGGCGTCTCCCTGGGGGGTGGGGGGTGTCGTACGGGTAGTCGACAACCTAGCGGGCGCGGGCACTTGGTGCCGCCGGATTCCTGCCCGCCTCCGCACGTCCCGCCGCGTCCCGGACGTCCCGTCGCGTCCCGGTCCCCCGCAGGTCTTCGCAGGCCGGCGAGGGGCGCGTCCCGGGATATCCCTGGTGCGGTGATGACCTGCCAGAAGGACGGACCGGCTGATTACGCTGACCGGAAATCGCACCCTGTGAACCTACCGAGGGAATCAAAGGATGAGGATGCACCACCGGATCGTCGCGACCCTTGCCGCAGCGGCGTCCGCCGCGATCGCCACCACTGTCATGGCCGCCGCACCGGCAAGCGCCTACAGCCCCAATCCGAGAATCATCCAGCACGACTCCGCACAGACGGTGTACTGCCCCTGCCGGTTCAACGACGCCATCGACGGCACCTACTTCCAGAAGGACGACGGTGGAGTGGGCACCAAGGCCGTCTTCGGCAACGCGAGCGGCCACGCGCTGGCCAAGGTCGAGTTCCATCCCCTCGACGAGATCCTGTGGGTGTACGACGTCTCGAACGACGGTGACGGCCTCTACTACAAGGTGTCCTACGAAGGTGACGGCGGACGGTGGGGGCTGTACACGCCTCCGGGCACGTCCGATGCCTGGGATGTCAGGAAGGTGAATCTGGACATTCCGGAGGGCCGGCGCGTGACGATCACGGTGTACGACGACAAGGCGATGACCGACAAGGTCTACACGCTGAGCGCCAGGGCCTGAAGCCCCGCCGCGTCGGCGCACCCGGTGCCTCGATGCTGCCGCCGGAGCCGGGACCGCCCCGGCTCCGGCGGCAGGACGCCTTCCGGAGTCCCGCTACATCTGGCCGGACTGGGTCGTGCCCTCCGGCACCCACCCCTCGCCGCCCAGCGGGAACTCGTACGCCGGGCGCCCGTTGTTGCCGCTGGTGCGGAAGGGGCGTCCCTTGTCGTCCACGGTGAGCGTGCCGCCGCGGGAGCCGCTGGACCACTTCAGCTCCAGGTACCAGTCCACGTCGTACGCGGAGGCGTCGGCGGTGATGTAGTAGACCTCGGGGTCCGACTCACTCACCTTGAAGGGGAAGTCGCGGTTCCCGGCCTCCGGCGTCAGGGCCGGCCGCGCCGCGTCCAGGGCGACCGTGAAGGCACGCGTCGGCACGCCCCCGCCACAGCCGACGCCGGGATAGCCCATGGCGAAGTCGTTCCAGGCGAGCGGCGTCCGCTTGCCCGCGATCCGCACGGTGAGCGCCTCCACGACCACCGTCTCCGCGCTCGTCCCCTGCACGGTCAGCCGGACGTACTGCTTCCCTGACGAGACGGCGCCCGCGGCCCCGACCCACGCCGGTGCGTCCTGCTCCGTCGGCGGCGGTCCCATCTCGCCCGGGGGCCGGTCGATCAGGTAGCGCTGCGAACACGGGCTCTCCCAGGCATACGGCTCGGTCCGCACGGTGACGGGCACACCGCCGCGGTCCGCGGGCTCGGCGCTCGATGCGGCGGCGGAGCCGGCGGCGGGCGGGCCGCTCGCGTCCCCGCCCTTCGCGCCGCGGGAACCGGACGGGGAGGCGGACGGGGAGGCGGACGGGGTGGAGGTGGCTGAGCGCGACGGTGAGGAGGTGACCTCATTGCCGGCGCTCGCCGCCCCGGCCGGCCCCTTGCGGTCATCACCGCCCGTCCCGGTCCCGCTGCCCGGCAGGCCCACCGCGAGCGTGACACCCACGAGCACGGCGGCCACGGCGGTCCCGGCCAGGACGGCGGTACGGGTGCGGGGCCGGGGGGCGGGGCGTGGTTCGCCGGAGCCTTCCCCTTCCGGGGTGCCGAGCGCCACGAACCCGGCCTCCGCAGCGGGTCCCGCGTCCTTCTCCGGTGCTTCCTTCCCCGGTGCTTCCGGCACCGCGGGCTCAGACACCGCGGGCTCAGACACCGCGGGCTCAGGCACCGCGGGCTCAGGCACCGCCGGTCCGGGCGACGGCGCTTCCGCCACCGGAGTTCCGGGCGCCGCGGGCCCCGGCTTCCGCCCCCGTGCCGCGTCCGCCAGCACCCACCGCCGGTGCAGCTCGACCAGTTCCCCGGGGGCCGCCTTGCACAGCCGCGCCAGCCGCTCCACCGGGGCGTAGTCCGCCGGCACCGCGTCCCCGTTGCAGTACCGGTGCAGCGTCGACGTACTCATGTGGAGCCGCTTGGCGAGCGTCCCGTAGCTGAGCCCCGACCGCTCCTTCAACTGCCGCAGCAGCGCCGCGAACTCCGCCGCGGGCATGTCCTCCGACACCGTGCTTCCCTCCCCGTATCCCGTCCCACCGTTCCAGGGAATGGTCGTTTCCCCAGGTCACAGCGGTACGAACGTTCCAGCGTCCCGGACCTTCCGCTGGATGTGGCGGCCGGGACGGATCACCCCACAAGCTCTGGTCATCCAAGCACGCCGCTACCGCCGACCGGCCGGGCGGCCACGCCGAACTCGTCATCCACGACAAGGAATTCACCATGCGCGCCTCCCGCCTCCGTCTGCTCGCCGCCGCCGGGATCACCCTCGCCACCCTCGCCCTCACGGCCTGTGAGGACGGCACGGGCACCGTCGACGAGGGCGCGTCACAGCCCTCCGCCCCCGCGGCCCCGGACCAGCCCGCGAGTCCTTCGGCGGACGACACCACGTCGGACCAGCCCTCCCAGGCCGGCACGGACCCCGAGAAGGGCACGGGCACCGACGGGGCGAAGGACTCCGACAACGACCCCGAGAACCGCGTCGCCTGCAACGGCTCCAACACCGCCGTCACCGCCCGGCCGGTCCCCCGCCCCCTCAACCACATGCTGATCACGGTCAAGAACACCGGCTCGAAGCTCTGCGACCTCACCTACTACCCGGTGCTCCGCTTCGACGAGATGCAGTGGGCGCCGCAGCCGTTCGAGGAGTCGAAGCCGCAGGCAGTCGTGAGCCTGCAGCCGGGCGAGACGGCGTACGCGGGTGCGCTGCTGTCGGCCGCCGACGGCAGCGGCGACGGCGGCACCACCGGCCGCAAGCTCGCCGTCGGCTTCCACGGCCGCACGCCGAACAGCGACGGCGGCCCGTCCGCACTCCCGTCCCTGCCGGCCGAGGGCGTGTACTACGACAGCAGCCTGACCGTGACGTACTGGCAGCGGTCGATGCAGGACGCGCTCACCTACTGAGCGGCGCTCAGCTTCTGGGCCGCCTCGGTGGCCCAGTAGGTGAGGATGGTGCGCGCGCCGGCCCGCTTGATGCCGGTGAGCGTCTCGAGGATCGCCCGGTCGCGGTCGATCCAGCCCTTCTCGGCGGCGGCCTCGATCATCGAGTACTCACCGGAGATCTGGTACGCCGCCACCGGCACGTCCACCGAGTCGGCGACCCGCGCGAGGATGTCCAGATACGGGCCCGCCGGCTTCACCATCACCATGTCGGCGCCCTCCTCCAGGTCGAGCGCCAGCTCCCGCATCGACTCGCGGACGTTCGCCGGGTCCTGCTGGTACGTCTTGCGGTCACCTTGCAGCGAGGAGGCCACGGCCTCGCGGAACGGCCCGTAGAAGGCGGACGCGTACTTGGCGGTGTAGGCGAGGATCGCGACATCCTCCCGCCCGATCTGGTCGAGCGCGTCGCGGATGACGCCGATCTGCCCGTCCATCATTCCGCTGGGCCCGACCACGTGCGCGCCCGCGTCGGCCTGGACCTGCGCCATCTCGGCGTACCGCTCCAGCGTGGCGTCGTTGTCGACGCGCCCCCGCTCGTCGAGGACCCCGCAGTGCCCGTGATCCGTCGTCTCGTCGAGGCACAGGTCGGACATGACGAGCAGATCGTCCCCGACCTCGGCCCGCACATCACGCAGGGCCACCTGGAGGATCCCGTCCGGGTCGGTTCCCGGCGTCCCGAGGGCGTCCTTCTTCGCCTCCTCCGGCACCCCGAACAGCATGATCCCGGAGACCCCGGCCGCCACCGCCTCCGCGGCGGCCTTCCTCAGGCTGTCCCGCGTGTGCTGCACGACCCCCGGCATGGCCGCGATCGGCACCGGCTCGGCCGCTCCCTCGCGCACGAAGGCGGGGAGGATGAAGTCGGCGGGGTGCAGCCTGGTCTCGGCGACCATGCGCCGCATGGCGGGGCTGGTCCGCAGACGCCGCGGCCGCGTACCGGGGAAGGATCCGTACGTCGTCATACCACCTACGCTACGCCCGCCCCACCGGTGCCTTTACCGACGCACAGTCGGCCCGGACCCGGCCGTGCCCTGATCTCTCCGTCATGGTCCTTCACGTCGTTGCCGGTCCGCGGCGCGGGCCCGCCCTCGCGGTCGCCGCGGGCGGCGGACTCCGCCGGAGAATCCGGTCCGACGCACGACCTTCCAGGTCACCGGGCCTGTGGTGCCCGCCACCCCGGAGGACCCGGCCACCCCGCCAGGGCCCGACCCGGGTCGTCAACGGCCGGCGCCTGCCCGACCGGTCCCGCACCCCGTCACGGCGTGACCGGAGGGGCGCCGACGGTGGGCGACCGCGTCGTCGCCGGCTCGTCCTCCGGCTCCCCTCCCACCGAGTCGTCACCGCCCACCCTGCACGCCGCCGCGCACAGGAGCAGCAGCACCAGGACGGACGTACGCACGCCCCGCCGCACCCTGCGCGTCTCCTCAGTTCCGCTCATGCCCCGTCACCTGCGCTCCCGTGACGCGGACGACGCGGAGCTCCACCGGTGCGGACCGGGAGGCGCGCAGGACGATGTCGAACAGGTAGCCCACGCCGTCGGGGCGGAGCGTGACCGTGTCCCGGGGCGCCACCCTCTCTTCCGTCCCCTGCTCCCGGACTCCCTGGCGGGGCCCGCTGATGACGCTCACGAAGGCGTCGGAGGGACCACTGTTGCGCACCGTCACCGCGGTGGTGCGGGCACAGCCCGCCTGTCCGCCGCACGCATGCCGCAGATCGCCGAACCCCTGGGTACCGCAGGACAGTTCCATGTTCGGCGCCAGCTCGGAGCGGCACACCCGCCCCATGGTGACCACGTCCGCCCGACCGTCACCGGCGGGCACCTCCACGGTCTCTCCGCCCGCGTGCAGAGCGAGAAGCAACAGCACGGCACCGGCACCGGCACCGAGCGACACGTTCATCCGGCCCTGCCCGCCCTTCCGGGCGGCGACGAGGCGACGCGGCATGTCACTTCCCCGCCGCCAGGATGTCGCGCACGATGGGCCCGGCCGCGTCCCCGCCGTGCCCGCCGGCCTCCACCGTGGCCGCCGCGGCGGTGTCGTCGCGGAAGCCGGTGAACCAGCTGTCCGACGTCTGCGCCCCGTCGACCTCCGCCGATCCCGTCTTGGCCCCGACGTCCCCCGGCAGCCCGCGCAGCGCCTCGGCCGCCGTCCCCTCCGCCGCGGTGCGCCGCATCAGACCGCGCAACTGCTCGGTGACCCCGTCGGGAAGGGACCGGGGCGCCTCGGCGATCTCCCGGCCGTCCAGCTCCGGTGCCACGAGGACCGGCTGGCGGAACGTTCCGGTGGAGGCCGTGGCCGCGACCGACGCCATGGTCAGCGCGTTCATCTGCACCTTGCCCTGCCCGATCATCGACGCCGCCAGTTCCGGCCCCTCCGCCTCGGGCACACTGCCGTCGAACGTGGCCACACCGCTGCGCCACTCCAGCCCGATCCCGAACACCTCCTTCGCCTCGCCGGCGAGTCCGTCCGCGCCGACACGCTCCGCGAAGTTCACGAAGGTGGTGTTGCAGGAGCGGATGAAGGCGTCGGAGAAGGTGCCGCCGTCGATCTCGAACTTGTCCAGGTTCTGGAAGGTGGCTCCCCCGTAGCTCTCGGTGCTGGGGCACGGAGCCGGCCGGGAGGCGCCGACCAGGTCCTGCTCGAGCAGCGCCGCCGCGGTGACGATCTTCATCGTCGAGCCGGGAGCGCGGTTCCCGAGGAAGGCGGCGTTGAAGCCGTCCTCACGGTTGTTGGCGACGGCGAGGATGTCACCGCTGCCGGGCTCGACCGCCACGGCCGACGACTCCGGGTACTTCTTCACGGCCCGCTCGGCGGCACGCTGCGCCTTGGCGGACAGGGTGGTGCGCAGCTCGGCCTTCTTCCCCTCCGACACGACGTGCAGCGGCCCGCCCGCCCCGCCCTCCTGCTCGGTGATCCGCACCTCGACCCCGGGCTCACCGCCCAGACCCTCGCCGTACCGCTCCGCCAGCGTGGGCAGCACCGTCGCCAGGGACGGGAACTCCTCGACCGTCAGTTCCTGACCGTCCCGGTCGGTGGCCTCGATGGACGACGCGTCGTTCTCCACCAGGGCCAGCCTGCCGCCGTCGGCCAGCCGGGGATGGACGACGGCGGGCGACCAGTCGACACGGGGCTCACCCGACCCCTCGTCCCGTACGACCTTCAGCGAGGAGCCATACGTCCAGTCCGGGCCGGCCCCGCTCTCCGCGAACCGGACGGTGACGGAGAACGCCACCTCGTCCGCCTCCCGCCGCCGGGCCTGGAACGACACGTCCGGCCCGATGTCCTGCCGGAAACGGGTCAGCGCGTCGAAGGCCGGCCGCTCGTCATCGGTCAGCTCCGCGGCGTCGGCCACCTCGCCCTTCGCCCAGGCGTCCAGGAAGTCGTCCGCCGCCGAGCGGACCTCGTCCTGCGACAACGGCCCCGTCTTCTTCAGCAGCCCGGCAGCCTCCACCGTCGCGTACCCACCGACCCCGAGCAGCACGACCACTCCCGCCGCTATGCCGGCCTTCGATCCCCTGTTCACTCCGACCTCCAGGCGCACCATGCGCTTCGTTCACCAGCGTGACGCACTCACATGCGTCCGCTCCCACAACGGCACGCCACGGTGTTCGGTTCAGGTGATACGCCCCACACCTCACCGCTACGGTCAAGCCCGCCGGGTCACGAAACCGTCCCGGCGGACGACGGCTGCGGACAGACGGAAATCGGTACGGGAACCGCCGTGCCGGCCGGGATTCCCGGGTGGTGGTCTGCGCCGCTCCCGTCTCGCCCTGTAACAGGAGTGTATTGGAAGGAAGTTGGGCTGAACTCAAGATCGGACCGGCGAGTCCTGGTGTACAGAAGCGCTCGCCCGCAGAGCCGGGGCGGCACACCGACCGACACCGAGGAAGACACCATGCGCGTCAACAAGTTCGCCATCGCAATCCTGTCCGTTGTCGCGGGTCTCTCACTCACCGCCTGCCAGAACGACGACGACGCCGCCACGGCCCAGGACGGCTCGCCCGCCGCGTCCGCCCCCTCCTCCTCGAACGCCGGCCCGAGCTCGGGCGGCTCGGATCAAGGTGCCGCGAAGGACTCCGCCGGGGAGAGCCCGGACCAGGTACAGAGCGCGACCGGCAAGTGCCGCACCGACGAACTGGAGGTCACGGCGCAGGACAGCACCATCGGCGGCGACGAGGACAACACCGTCGCGGTGACGTTCACGAACGGCGGCGGCCGGGACTGCTCGATCGCGGGCTTCGCCGGTGTCGACCTGGAGACCAACGCGGGGACGGTGTCCGCGGAGCGCGCGGGTGAGCCGGCTTCCGCCACCGTCCTGAAGGACGGCGAGTCGATCTCCTTCTCCATTTCCTACCCGGCCAACGACACGGGCGGCTCCGGCGCCCGCATCACCGGGCTCGTGGTGACCCCGCCGAACGAGACGAAGTCGGTCACCCTCGACTGGCCGGGCGCCGCCTCACTGCCCGTCACGGACGGCTCCGGCTCCCCGGTGCGGGTCGGCCCGATCGGCAGCGCCGGCCAGGGCGGCTGACCGGTACCGGACCCCCTGCACCTCACGCAGGGAACGGCACACGCGGTAGGGGGCTGCCTCGGTGGACAGCACGGGCGGGCACGGGCTCAGGCCGCACTCGCCACCACGCTCGTTGTACTCGGTCCGTACCGGCAGTCGCGGCAGCGGCCGGGTTCCGGACCGCGAAACACCCATCCGCTACGGGACCATCCGGGCTCAGGCTTCTCACCCCTCGGGAGTCGCTGGCCTTCATCGAGAAAGTGCTGGGAGAGAAATGATCCACAAACCCTCAAGGGAAGGCACCGCTCCCGAGTGGATAAAGAGCAGCTACAGCACACCTGACGGCCCCGGCTGCGTCGAGGTGTCCACCGCCCCCGCGCGCATCCTCGTCCGCGACTCCAAGAACCCGAACGGCCCCCGCCTCACGCTCACCCCCACCACCTGGACGGCCTTCCTGCCGTACGCCTCTCCTTGCTGACGGAGTAGACGCACGTGGCCCGCATGCACGGGTGCGGGCCACGTCTGCGCGTGTCGGCCATCTCCCGAACCCTCTGCAACGCCTCGGCGCAACACAGTGAACGGGGTACCGCAGTGATGACGTCGGAGGCCGGACGAAGACGGGGCGCCCCCGAGAAGAGCGCCCCACCTCACCTCACGTCGTCGACCGGCGTCTGCGCGACCCCGGCCGGCGCTCGCTCGGCCTCGTCACCGGGTCACCGGCGTCGAGTGCGGCCGCGCGGCGGCGGGTGCCGAAGTCGGCCAGGGCCTCCGCCAGCTTGTGGACGGAGGGTTCCGGCGACATGACGTCGACCCGCAGACCGTGTTCCTCGGCCGTCTTCGCCGTGGCCGGGCCGATGCACGCGATCACCGTCACGTTGTGCGGCTTGCCCGCGATGCCGACCAGGTTGCGGACCGTCGACGACGAGGTGAACAGCACCGCGTCGAAGCCGCCGCCCTTGATCGCCTCACGGGTCTGAGCCGGCGGCGGCGACGCGCGGACCGTGCGGTAGGCGGTCACGTCGTCGACCTCCCAGCCCAGTTCGATGAGGCCGGCGACCAGGGTCTCCGTGGCGATGTCGGCGCGCGGCAGGAAGACGCGGTCGATCGGGTCGAAGACCGGGTCGTAGGGGGGCCAGTCCTCCACCAGGCCCCGGGCGGACTGCTCGCCGCTCGGCACCAGGTCCGGACGTACACCGAAGTCGATCAGGGCCTGGGCCGTCTGATCGCCCACCGCGGCGACCTTTATACCGGCGAAGGCACGCGCGTCGAGCCCGTACTCCTCGAACTTCTCGCGGACCGCCTTCACCGCGTTGACCGACGTGAACGCGATCCACTCGTAGCGGCCGGTGACCAGGCCCTTGACCGCGCGCTCCATCTGCTGCGGGGTGCGCGGAGGCTCCACCGCGATGGTCGGCACCTCGCTCGGCACGGCACCGTAGGACCGCAGTTGGTCGGAGAGCGACGCCGCCTGCTCCTTCGTGCGCGGGACGAGCACCTTCCAGCCGAACAGCGGCTTGGACTCGAACCACGCCAGCCGGTCGCGCTGGGCGGGGGCGGAACGCTCACCGACCACGGCTATCACCGGGCGGCCGGCCTCAGGCGACGGCAGCACCTTCGCCTGCTTCAGCGTCTGCGCGATCGTGCCGAGCGTCGCCGTCCAGGTGCGCTGCCGGGTCGTCGTACCGCCGACCGTCACCGTCATCGGCGTATCGGGCTTACGTCCGGCGGACACCAGTTCGCCGGCCGTGGCCGCGACGGTGTCCAGCGTGGCGGAGACGACCACCGTGCCGTCCGACGCCCCGACCTCCGTCCAGCACCGGTCCGACGCCGTACGCGCGTCGACGAACCGCACGTCCGCGCCCTCGGCGTCGCGCAGTGGCACTCCGGCGTACGCAGGCACGCCGACCGCGGTGGCGATACCGGGCACGACCTCGAACGGCACCCCGGCCGAGGCACACGCCAGCATCTCCTCGGCGGCGTACGCGTCGAGCCCGGGATCACCGGACACCGCACGCACGACCCGCCTGCCGCCCCGCGCGGCCTCCATGACAAGATGTGCCGCATCCCTCATCAGGGGGACACCGGCGGAAGTTGACGCGCCGTCAACGACCGTCAGTTGGGGCGTGCCCGGGACCGGCGGATCGGCCTCCGTGTGCACCTCGGCGACGCCCTGCCTGGCGTGTCGGCGCACGACGTCGAGGACATCGTCCTCGGCGACGAGGACGTCCGCGTTCGCCAGCGCCTCCACGGCACGCAGGGTCAGCAGTCCCGGATCCCCGGGTCCGGCACCGAGGAAGGTGACGTGCCCGTGTTCCGGAGGGGCGGGAAGGGTGGTGGGGCTCACTGTGCTCGCTCCCCCATCAGACCGGCCGCGCCCTGGGCGAGCATCTCGGTGGCGAGTTCGCGACCGAGCGCCATCGCCGCCTCGTACGTCCGGGGCACGGGACCGGTGGTGGACAGCTGCACCAGGGTGGCACCGTCGGTCGACCCGACGACACCCCGCAGGCGCATTTCCTTGACGATCTGCCCGTCGCTCAAGAGGTCGGCCAGCGCCCCCACGGGTGCGCTGCAGCCGGCCTCCAGGGCGGCGAGCAGGGAACGCTCGGCCGTCACGGCGGCCCGCGTGAACGGGTCGTCGAGTTCGGCGAGCGCGGCGATGAGCTCCGCGTTGTCCGCGGTGGTCTCGACCGCCAGTGCCCCCTGGCCGGGGGCGGGCAGAATCGTGTCGACCGACAGGAAGTCGGTCACCTCGTCGCTGCGGCCGACCCGGTTCAGCCCGGCGGCGGCCAGCACCACCGCATCCAGCTCGCCCTTGTGGACGTACCCGATGCGGGTGTCGACGTTGCCCCGGATCGGGACGGTCTCGAAGTCCATGCCATGGCTGCGCGCGTAGGCGTTCAGCTGCGCCATGCGGCGCGGCGAACCGGTGCCGATGCGTGCGCCGCGCGGCAGGTCGGTCAGCTTCAGCGCGTCGCGCGTGACCATCACGTCGCGCGGGTCCTCGCGCACCGGTATGGCCGCCACGACCAGTTCGTCGGGCTGCGTGGTGGGCAGGTCCTTCAGCGAGTGCACCGCGAAGTCCACCTCGCCGCGTGCCAGCGCCTCCCGCAGGGCGGCCACGAACACACCCGTGCCGCCGATCTGCGCGAGGTGCTCGCGCGAGACGTCGCCGTACGTGGTGATCTCGACGAGCTCCACGGGCCGTCCGGTCACCTGGCTCACGGCATCCGCCACCTGCCCGGACTGGGCCATGGCGAGCTTGCTGCGCCTGGTCCCCAGCCTCAGTGCCTTCTCAGTCATCCCGGCCCTCGGTTTCTTGCGTTTCGCTTCTCGGTGCTTTCCTCGGCGCGGGAGACGGAGGCCACCGTCTCGGGGTCGAGGTCGAACAGGGTGCGCAGCGCGTCGGCGTACCCGGCGCCGCCGGGCTCGGCCGCGAGCTGCTTGACCCGAACCGTCGGGGCGTGCAGCAGCTTGTCGACCACACGCCGCACGGTCTGTGTGATCTCCGCGCGGTGTCTGTCGTCCAGGCCGGGCAGCCGCCCCTCCAGACGGGCGATCTCTCCGGCCACCACATCGGCCGCCATGGTGCGCAGCGCGACGACGGTCGGCGTGATGCGCGCCGCCCGCTGTGCCGCCCCGAACGCGGCGACCTCGTCGGAGACGATACGCCGGACCTGGTCCACATCGGCAGCCATCGGAGCGTCCGCGGAGGCTTCCGCGAGCGATTCGATATCGACCAGCCGCACTCCGGTGACCCGGTGCGCGGCCGCGTCGATGTCACGCGGCATGGCGAGGTCCAGCAGGAACAGTACGGGTTCCGGGCGCGGCGGCTCGGCCACCGGTTCGGGGCGGCGCCGTTCCGGGATCCGGCCGGCCGTGGAGGCGGCAGCGGCCAGCGCGCCGATCAGTTCGGCGTCGGCCTCGGCGTCGGCTTCCGGACCGCCGCGGCCCGCCTGGCCGCCCTGCCGGCGGTCGACGGTCGGCCCCGCGGCCCACGCCGCGTGCTGTTCCAGCGTCGCCGCGTCCATACCGGCGACCGCCGCCTCGCCCATGACGGAGAAACCGGGCGCCACGGCGGACAGGTCGAGCGGGCAGTCCTCGTCGGTGCCGGCGGAGGCGGGCGGCAGCGGGGTCCGCGCGGCGGTACCGCCGGCGTCCCCGAGGACGGCGAGGTCGTCGCTGTCGTCGCTGTTGTCGAGGTTGTCGAGGTTGTCGAGGTCGACGACGGCCCGCCGGCCGCCGGTACGGCTCTCGACACCCGCCGCGACCGCGTCGCCCGTGAGGACCAGCCCCGTCGCGCCGGTGCAGGAGACGACGACATCTGCACGTGTCAGCTCGAACGGCACCGAGGCCATCGGTACCGCGCGGGCCAGCACGTTCGTGTCGTCGCCCTCGGTGAGGATCTGCACCAGCCGCTCGGCGCGGTCCGGCGTGCGGTTGGCGATGACGATCTCGGCGACACCGGCCCGCGCGAGCGTGGCCGCGGCCAGCGAGGACATCGAACCGGCACCTATGACCAGGGCCTTCTTGGCGTCCGCCCAGTTCTCGACGGGCGCGCCGAGGGCGAGCTGCTCCAGGCCGAAGGTGACCAGGGACTGCCCGGCACGGTCGATCCCGGTCTCGGAGTGGGCGCGCTTGCCGACCCGCAGCGCCTGCTGGAACAGGTCGTTGAGCAGCCGTCCGGCGGTGTGCGTCTCCTGCGCGCGGGCGAGCGAGTCCTTGATCTGGCCGAGGACCTGCCCCTCGCCCACGACCATCGAGTCCAGCCCGCAGGCCACCGAGAACAGATGGTGGACGGCCCGGTCCTCGTAGTGCACGTAGAGATAAGGAGTGAGCTCTTCGAGGCCGACGCCGCTGTGCTGGGCGAGCAGCGTGGACAGCTCGGCGACACCGGCGTGGAACTTGTCGACGTCGGCGTACAGCTCGATGCGGTTGCAGGTGGCGAGGACCGCGGCCTCGTCCGCGGGCTCCGCGGCGACCGTGTCCTGCAGCAGCTTGGTCTGCGCGTCCACGCCCAGCGAGGCCCGCTCCAGCACGCTGACCGGCGCGCTGCGGTGACTCAGTCCGACGACGAGGAGACTCATGCCGGCATCACGGCGGGTACGTCCCCGTCGGGCCCCTGGTCGGTGGCGGAGTCCTTGCGCACGGGGGCGGGAGCGGCCGCGGCGGCTTCCGCCGCGGCCTCCTCACCGGCCTTGCGCTGCTCGTGGAAGGCGAGGATCTGCAGCTCGATGGAGAGATCGACCTTGCGCACGTCGACGCCGTCCGGCACGGACAGCACGGTCGGCGCGAAGTTGAGGATGGAGGTGACCCCGGCGGCCACGAGGCGGTCGCAGACCGGCTGGGCCGCACCGGCGGGAGTCGCGATGACGCCGATCGACACACCGTTGTCCTGGATGATCGACTCGAGTTCGTCACTGTGCTGCACCGGGATGCCGGCCACGGGCTTCCCCGCCATCGCCGGGTCGGCGTCGATCAGCGCGGCGACCCGGAACCCACGGGAGGCGAACCCGCCGTAGTTGGCGAGCGCGGCGCCGAGGTTGCCGATACCGACGATCACGACCGGCCAGTCCTGGGTGAGGCCGAGTTCACGGGAGATCTGGTACACGAGATACTCGACGTCGTAACCGACGCCCCTGGTCCCGTACGAGCCCAGGTAGGAGAAGTCCTTGCGCAGCTTCGCGGAGTTGACCCCCGCGGCGGCCGCGAGCTCCTCCGAGGAGACCGTGGGCACCGAGCGCTCGGAGAGCGCGGTGAGGGCGCGGAGGTACAACGGAAGCCTGGCGACGGTGGCCTCGGGAATCCCTCGGCTACGGGTCGCCGGTCGGTGAGTTCGGCCAGTTGCCACGGTGCTCCTGCGGGTAGAGCGGGGCTTCAGGCGGTCATACGTCAGGTCATACGTCCCCGGACCGCCCCGTCGGAAGCAGGCTATGTCTTTGTGAACGCGTGCACAAAGATGGTGTCCGATTTGCCCGGCCAACGTGACCGGGGTCACGCAAGCCCGGCGCACTCGCACAGAACCGGCGCACAAGCACCGCCGTCCCTTTTCTTTCGGGGGCAAAACCGCACACTCTCCTCTGCGAATCCCGCCCCCGAGACCAAGTCACCATCGATCCTAAGCTACTTTCCGCCAGATTGGACTGGCCGGTCAGTCACCCAGCGCCTTGCGGAGACGGTCCTCGTTCACCCGCCAGAAGGTGTGCTGGGCGCCGTCGACGAGCACGACGGGGATCTGCTCCCAGTACGCGTCGTACAACTCCTGGTCCCGGGTGATGTCCTTCCGCTCCCACGGCACGCCGAGCTCGGCGCACACCTTCTCCACCACCACCTGCGCGTCGTCGCACAGATGACAGCCGGGCTTGCCGATGAGGGTGACGAGCCGGTCCCGCGGCACGGCCGGGGTGTTGCGGCGGAAGAGAGGACTCATACGGGCCATTGTCGCCCGCGCGGCAACGCCGTGGCCCCGGAGAGTTCACGACGCCGGAACCTCTCGGCTCCGGAAGTCCGTGGCCGACTGGCTATGCTCACGCCATGGCCGCTCTCGGATGGCTCACTCCCCGTAAGCGCTCCGCCACGGCGCGGAGCGTGTTGGCAGGCGAGGCCTCGGCGGAGGCAGCACGCAAGTCCACCCAGGAAGTTCTCGAACGCGAACCCGAGTTCCCGGTACCCGGTGACGAGCGGGCCGCGGCGTTCTTCGACCTGGACAACACCGTGATGCAGGGCGCCGCCCTGTTCCACTTCGGGCGCGGACTGCACAAGCGGAAGTTCTTCGACACGCGCGAGCTCGCGCGGTTCGCCTGGCAGCAGGCGTGGTTCCGGCTGGCCGGGGTCGAGGACCCCGAGCACATGCAGGAGGCCCGCGACTCGGCGCTCTCCATCGTCCGGGGTCACCGCGTCCGCGAGCTGCAGTCCATCGGCGAGGAGATCTACGACGAGTACATGGCCGAGCGGATCTGGCCGGGCACCCGGGCCCTGGCCCAGGCCCACCTCGACGCCGGGCAGCGGGTCTGGCTGGTCACGGCGGCACCGGTGGAGATCGCCACGGTGATCGCCCGCCGGCTGGGGCTGACCGGCGCACTGGGCACGGTCGCCGAATCGGTCGACGGCGTGTACACGGGCAAACTGGTGGGCGAGCCGCTGCACGGTCCGGCCAAGGCGGAGGCGGTACGCGCCCTGGCCCTGGCCGAGGAACTGGACCTGGGCCGCTGCGCGGCGTACAGCGACTCGCACAACGACATCCCGATGCTGTCGCTGGTGGGCCATCCGTACGCGATCAACCCGGACTCCAAGCTCCGCAAGCACGCCCGCCGTATGGACTGGCGTCTGCGCGACTACCGCACCGCCCGCAGGGCCGCCAAGGTCGGCATCCCCGCGGCGGCGGGCGTCGGCGCGGTGGCCGGCGGCACCGCCGCAGCGATCGCCCTGCACCGCAAACGCCGCTGACCCCACCCCACCGCGGACACCCCCACCACGCGCCGCCGCCCCACCGCGGACACCCCCACCACGCCCTCCTCTGACGCCCCACCACGCGCACCCGCCCCACCGCGGGCAGTCGTGCCGCTGGGGCGGCACGGGTGGGCGCGACGGCACCCCGCAAGCGCCGGGCTGCGCAACCACCCCCCGGCCCACACCAACTCCGCGGACCCCCGAACCCCGCGAACCCCCGAACCCCGCGGGATCAGGACGACACCGGCGCCTCCGACGCACGCGCCGTCCCGGACGCCACAGGAATCACCCGCCGCTCCGCAACACTCGTACGCCACACCACCCGAGCCGCGACCAGCGTCGCCACCACCAGCAACCCATTACGCAGCACCAGCAGCGAGATCCCCAGGGCGTCACTCGCCACCACATGGGCGAACCACACCGGAAACTCCAGCACCGTCACCAGACAAGCCACCAGCACCATCCCCACCGGCACCCCCATCCGGCTCCCCCGGAAACAGAGACAGACCGCGGCAACCCCCACCAGCCACACCATGTACTGCGGACTGATCACCCGACTCGTGACCGTGAACATCAGCACCCCCACGAACGCCGCGTCAGCGACCGTGTGCGCCTCGAACCGACTCGCCAGCACCCGCCACAGCACCAGCCACGCCAGCGCCGCCCCCGTCAGGAACAGCGCCCCCGTGCTCACCCAGCTCACATAGGGCCCGAGGAACTCCACCGACCCGTAGTTGAGCAGCACCTCGCCCTCCCAGCCGTGATGCCGCGCGACATGGAAGACCAGCGCCCCCAGCGACTCCACCTCCGTCCCCCGGTCCCGCTGGAAGCCCAGAAACGCGAACGCCCCCGGCATCAGCACGGCGAACAGCGCCGCCACCCCGCCCGCCGTCACCACCGCCGACACCCACGCCCCACGCTCCCGCACCGCGAGCAGCAGCAGCGCCGGCCATACCTTCACCAGTGCCCCGAACCCGACCAGCGCCCCCATCACCCGCGGGTGCCGGACGCCGGCCAGCAGCGCGGCCACCGCCACCGCCGTCACCATCACGTCGTAGCGCGCGTACACCGTCGGTCCGAGCAGCGGCACGCCCGCCACCCACACCCAGGCACCGCGGCGCGTCCGCCCGGTACCGCGGCCGGCGTGCAGCAGCAGCGTCAGCGTGACCAGGTCGGCGACGAAGGCCAGCAGGAAGAACGCGGTGGCGTACTCCAGGAACGGCAGCAGACCGGGGGAGAGGATCGCCAGCGCCGCGGCGGGCGGATACTGCCAGGTCACGTCGTCCAGCGGGAACGTTCCGGTGCTCAGCACGTCGTACCAGCCCCGGTAGATCACCGACACGTCACTCGTGACGTCCGGCCCCGGAAAGACGATCACCTTGAGCACGTACAGCAGCAGCGCCGTCCTCGTCAGCCCCCAGATGACCAGAAGCCCTGCGAGGGACCCTCGTGCGGCCGTCGTCTTCACGTGATGCCTGCCCGTCCGGTGTGCTGTCGTCGCCGTCGTGAGGGGCCATGATGTCCCGGACGCCGGTGTACGTGCCACCGACCACCGCCGGGACGGATGACGTGATCGCGATTCGATAGGGTCTGCGGCGATGCACAAGACCCTGATCGTGACCAACGACTTCCCGCCCCGGCCCGGCGGCATCCAGGCGTTCCTGCACAACATGGCGCTACGGCTCGATCCGGAGCACCTCGTCGTCTACGCCTCCACCTGGAAGCGCTCCCGGGAGGGCGCCGAGGCGACCGCCGCCTTCGACGCCGAGCAGCCCTTCACCGTCGTGCGCGACCGTACGACGATGCTGCTGCCGACCCCGGCCGCCACCCGGCGGGCCGTCGGGCTGCTGCGCGAACACGGGTGCACCTCGGTGTGGTTCGGGGCGGCGGCTCCCCTCGGCCTGATGGCACCGGCACTGCGCCGCGCGGGCGCCGAGCGGATCGTGGCCACCACCCACGGCCACGAGGCCGGCTGGGCCCAGCTGCCCGCCGCCCGGCGACTGCTGCGCCGTATCGGGGAGTCCACGGACACGATCACCTACCTCGGCGAGTACACCCGCTCCCGGATCGCCTCCGCGCTCACTCCCGAAGCGGCCTCCCGGATGGTGCAACTGCCGCCCGGCGTCGACGAGAAGGCCTTCCACCCCTCCTCGGGCGGCGACGAGGTGCGGGCACGGCTCGGCCTGACCGACCGCCCCGTGGTCGTCTGCGTCTCCCGGCTGGTGCCACGCAAGGGGCAGGACACTCTCATCCGGGCGATGCCCGCGGTCCTGGCCGCCGAACCGGACGCCGTGCTGCTGATCGTCGGCGGCGGCCCCTACGAGAAGGAACTGCGCCGCCTCGCCCACGACACCGGCGTGTCCGCGTCCGTCCGCTTCACCGGCTCCGTCCCCTGGTCCGAACTGCCCGCCCACTACGGCGCCGGTGACGTCTTCGCGATGCCCTGCCGTACCCGGCGCGGGGGCCTGGACGTCGAGGGCCTCGGCATCGTCTACCTGGAAGCCTCCGCGACCGGCCTCCCGGTCGTCGCCGGCGACTCCGGCGGCGCCCCCGACGCGGTCCTCGACGGGGAGACCGGCTGGGTGGTCCCGGGCGACGACCCCGCCCACACGGCCGACCGCCTCACCACCCTCCTCGCCGACGGAGAACTCCGCCGCAGCATGGGACAACGGGGTCGCACATGGGTCGAGGAGAAGTGGCGCTGGGACCTCCTGGCGGAGCACCTGAAGAAACTGCTCTGAGGGGTGGCTGCCCTGATCCGGCTGTTCTGAAGAACGCCGTCAGGAGCAGCGCCTCAGGGGCGCGGGGAACTGCGCGCCAGGCCCCACTCGACCCGCACCCGCCGACGACGCTCGCGAGGCACCCCCACAGCGCCCCGCCCCCGCCTACTTGGCGTAGATCGCCTCGATCTCGTGCGCGTAATCCTTGGCCACGACGTTCCGCTTCAGCTTCAACGACGGAGTCAGATGCCCCGACTCCTCGGTGAACTGCGCGGGCAGCACCCGGAACTTCCGCACCGACTCCGCCTTGGAAACCGCCGCGTTCCCGTCATCGATCGCCGACTGGATCGCGGCCAGCAGATCCGCGTCCTGGCTCAGCGCCGCCGCCGTCGACCCCTCCGGCTTCCCGTGCTCCGCGCACCACCGGCCCAGGAACTCCTCGTCGACGGTGACCAGCGCGCCCACGAACGGCCGACCGTCGCCCACCACCATGCACTCTGCGACCAGCGCGTGCGCCCGGATCCGGTCCTCGATGACCGCCGGGGCGACGTTCTTGCCGCCCGCCGTCACCAGTATCTCCTTCTTCCGGCCGGTGATCCGCAGATAGCCGTCCTCGTCCAGCGTGCCGATGTCCCCGGTGTGGAACCAGCCGTCGGCCAGCGCCTCGGCGGTCGCGGCCGGGTTGTTCCAGTACTCCTTGAACAGGTGCTCGCCGTGCAGCAGCACCTCGCCGTCATCGGCTATCCGGACGACCGAGCCGGGCAGCGGCTGCCCGACCGTGCCGATCTTCTGCCGGTCCCAGGGGTTGAACGCGGTGGCCGCGCAGGACTCGGTCAGTCCGTAGCCCTCCAGCACGCTGAAGCCGATACCGCGGAAGAAGTGGCCGAGCCGTTCACCCAGGGGCGCGCCGCCGGAGATCGCGTACTCGCCGCGCCCGCCCAGCACCGCGCGCAGCTTGCCGTAGACCAGCTTGTCGAACACCTTGTGCTTGATCTTCAGGCCGACCGGCGGCCCGGACGGCGTGTCCAGGGCCTGGCTGTAGGCGATCGCCGTGTCCGCCGCCTTGTCGAAGATCTTGCCCTTGCCGTCGGCCTGCGCCTTGGCCCGCGCCGAGTTGTACACCTTCTCGAAGACCCGCGGCACGCCGAGGATCAGCGTCGGCCGGAACGAGGCCAGCTCGTCGGTGAGGTTCTTGATGTCCGGCACGAGGCCCAGCTTGATCGGCGCCACCATCGGCGCGATCTGCACCATCCGCCCGAAGACGTGCGCGAGCGGCAGGAACAGCAGCACCGAGCACTCCCCGGTGCGGAACAGCGGGCGCAGCCGCTCCACGATGTTGCCGCACTCGGCGAAGAAGCTGCGGTGGGTCAGCACACAGCCCTTGGGGCGGCCGGTGGTGCCGGAGGTGTAGACGATGGTCGCCGGGTCGTCCGCCTTCGCGACGGAGCTGCGCTCGTCGACCGTCTCCTCGGCGACGCCCTTGCCGAGCCGGTTCAGCTCGTCCAGGCCGCCGGCCTCGATCTGCCACAGGTGCTTCAGCTCCGGCAGCCGGTCGCGTACGGACTCCACGGTCGCCGCGTGGGTGTCGAGCTCCACGAAGCAGGCGGTGACGCCGGAGTCGCTGAGGATCCACGCCACCTGCTCCGCCGAGCTGGTCTCGTACACCGGCACGGTGACCGCGCCGGCGCTCCAGATCGCGAAGTCCAGCAGCGTCCACTCGTAGCGGGTGCGGGACATCAGGGCGACCCGGTCACCGGGCTGCACACCGGCGGCGATCATGCCCTTCGCGGCAGCCCGCACCTCCGCGAGGAAGGTCGTGGACGTCACGTCCTGCCAGGTACCGCCGACCTTGCGGGCGATGACGGCGACATCGGGATGCTGCGCGGCGTTGCGGCGGACGATGTCGGCCAGATTGCCGTCCGCGGGGACCTCGTACAAAGCCGGAAGGCTGAACTCGCGCAAAACTGCTGCTCCTCTTAGGGCGCCGGCGCCACGACGTTGTGCGATGCGACGGTGCGGTCCAAGGCTCGGGCGGGTGCTCGCGAATTCACAAGTTGAAATCCCGAGCATGACTGGACTGCCCGGACGTTACCCGCCGGTATGGCCTCTACGACAGGGGGTCCCCGCCAGATGTTCGCTGCGTCACACAGGTTGGTGTTCCATTGCGCACAGTAGTCCACCCCTGAACCGCCGAGCCAGTAACCGCAGGTAGGCCCGCCATTGTTCACGCGTGCCGCACACGATTACGCTTGATCGCCATGGCATCCACACCTGGCGGAAACCGGCGCACGCGCGTCCACGTGGTCAGCGATGTGCACGGCAACGCCCGCGACCTGGCCCGGGCCGGCGAGGGCGCCGACGCACTGATCTGCCTGGGCGACCTGGTGCTCTTCCTCGACTACGCCGACCACTCGCGCGGCATCTTCCCCGACCTGTTCGGCACGGAGAACGCCGACCGCATCGTGGAGCTGCGCACCGCCCGCCGCTTCGAGGAGGCCCGCGACTTCCAGCGGGGGCTGTGGGCCGGCATCGGCATGGACAAGCCCGCCGCGATCGAGACGGCGGTCCGCAAGCAGTACGCCGAACTGTTCTCCGCCTTCCCCACCCCTACCTACGCCACCTACGGCAACGTCGACGTACCACCCCTGTGGCCGGAGTACGCGGGCCCCGGCACCACCGTCCTCGACGGCCGGCGGGTGGAGATCGGCGGCTGGACCTTCGGCTTCGTCGGCGGCGGCCTGCGCACCCCGATGCGCACGCCGTACGAGATCGACGACGAGGAGTACGCGGCGAAGATCGAGGCCGTCGGCGAGGTCGACGTGCTCTGCACGCACATCCCGCCGGAGGTGCCGGAGCTGGTCTACGACACCGTCGCCCGCCGCTTCGAACGCGGCAGCCGCGCCCTGCTGGACGCCATCCGCCGCACCCGCCCCCGCTACTCCCTCTTCGGCCACGTGCACCAGCCGCTGGTACGGCGGATGCGGATTGGCGCCACCGAATGCGTGAACGTGGGGCACTTCGCGAGCACCGGACGGCCCTGGGCGCTGGAATGGTGAGGCCGGAAGGGGCGGATGCCCCAGGTCGGGGGAGTTCGCCCGGCCCAACGCACGGTAGCCTTCCGCTGCACGCATACCGGCCCGCATCCGGAGGAGCCACGGCGATGGCGGAACACACCAGCTCGAGCATCACGATCGAGGCGGCACCGGCCGACGTCATGGGGGTGATCGCCGACTTCGACCGCTATCCCGACTGGACGGGTGAGGTGAAGGAGGCGGAGGTCCTCGAGACCGACGAGCAGGGCCGTGCCGAGCAGGTGCGCCTCGTCATGGACGCGGGTGCCATCAAGGACGACCAGACCCTGGCATACACCTGGACCGGCGGCCACGAGGTCTCCTGGACCCTGGTCAAGTCCCAGATGCTCCGCTCCCTCGACGGCTCCTACACCCTCACCCCGGCGGGCCCCGACACGACCGAGGTCACCTACCGCCTCACCGTCGACGTCAAGATCCCCATGCTCGGCATGATCAAGCGCAAGGCGGAGAAGGTCATCATCGACCGAGCCCTGGCCGGCCTGAAGAAGCGAGTGGAATCAACCCCGGAGTAACACCCCTCCCCGTTGCGGTCAGTCGTGCCGCCGGGCCAACCACGCCCCCCCCAGCTGCGGGCAGTCGTGCCGCTGGGGCGGCACGGGCGGGCGCTGGGGGTGCCCCCTCTGGGGGAGGCACCCCGCAAACGCGGGCAAGCAGCACCCACCCCCGCCCCACCTCCACCTCCACCTCCGCCCCGGCACCGGCCCTCCGCCGACCGTTCACCCGCCGCGCACGCGCTCCGCTACCGTTCACCCCCATGCGCACCCTCCTGATCACGGGCCCCGGCGGCAGCGGCCGCACCACGACCGCCGCCGCCACCGCCCTCACCGCAGCCCGCGAGGGCACGCGCACCCTCCTCCTCGGAACCGACCCCACGGACACCCTGACCGCCGTACTCGGCACCCCCGTCGGGGCCGGCCCCACCGAGATCACCCCCCGCCTCACCGCCCGCCGCATCGACCCCGACACCGGCTTCCGCAGCGACCTCGCCGCCCTCCAGGACCGCGCCGCCTCCGCACTGAACCTGCTCGGCGCCTCCCGCCTCGACCCCGAGGAGACCAGCCCCCTCCCCGGCGCCGAGGAACTCGCCGTCCTGCGCGCCCTGCGCGACACCACGCTCCCGGAGCAGCCCTACGACCTCGTGGTCGTGGACCTCCCGCCCACCTCCCGGGCCCTCTCCCTCCTCGCCCTCCCCGAGGAACTCCGCCGCTACCTCCGGCGCCTCCTCCCCTCCGAGCGGCAGGCGGCCCGCGCCCTGCGCCCCGTACTCGGCCGCCTCGCCGGCGTCCCGCTGCCCGCGGAGTGGCTGTACGAGGCGGCGGCCCGCCTCGACCTCCAGCTCGCCGCCGTGGAAGCCGTACTGGCCGACCGCGACACCGCCGTACGCCTGGTCGCCGAGCCGGGACCAGCCGGCGCCGACGCCGTCCGCACCGCCACCCTCGGCCTCGCCCTGCGCGGACTGCGCACCGAAGCCCTGATCGCCAACCGCGTCCTGCCCGAGACCGGCGCGGACGCGGAGGGGTGGCTCGCCGGCCCCCTCGCCCAGCAGCGCAAAACCCTGGACGAGTGGCGCGAGGCGTACGACGTCCATCCGGTCGCCCATCTGGGACGCGACCCGCGCGGCGCCGACGACCTCACCGCACTCGCCGTGCCCGGCCCCGGAACCGGCCGCGGCACCCCGGACTGGCCGGTGACCGACCTCGCCCACTCTCCGCCCTTCCCCCACGCTCGACTGCGCTCCAGCGGGGAGACCCCCACGAGCGGGGAGACCCCCACGGACGAGGACGGCGTCCTCGTCTGGCACATCCCCCTCCCCGGCACGCACCGCGACGAACTCGACCTCATCCGGCGCGGCGACGAACTGATCATCACCGCCGGACCGTTCCGCCGCGCCGTCCCGCTGCCCTCCGCGCTGCGCCGCTGCACCGTCGACGGCGCCGCCCTGCGCGAGGACGAACTGCGCATCCGATTCCGGCCGGATCCGGCACTGTGGCCGCGCACCCGCTGAAGCCACGACCGCCGTTCGGGTACCGTCGACAGTGCCACCCGCAGTCAAGGAGTCCGTCATGAGCGAACAGCTCCCCCCGTCCGACGACGCCGGCGACGAGATCGCCGACAAGCCGAAGGACGACGTACGGACGCCCGCCGCGGACCCGGACGCGGACGCCTGGGCGACCGCCGCCGCCGAGGACCTGGAGGCGGAGAGGGCCCGCCGCCGCGCGCAGTACGGCCCGCCCCCCGGCTCCGCGGCCGAGGAGCTGAAGAAGCTCGTCGACGCGGTCACCGACAAGCTCTCCGGCCTCCAGTCCCCGCTCCTCGGCGCGGTCGCGGGCCCCGCCGCGCAGCAGGTGGTCCGCCAGGTCGTCCAGCAGGCGAAGGCCGCCGTCGAGCCCGTCATCGAGCGCAACCCCGACGTCTTCGACCACCTCGCCGCCGCCGGCAACGAACTCCTCGCCGCCTACCGCTCCGCGGTCCAGGACCAGGAGCGCCGCTGGACGGCCCGCGACGCCGAACCCCGCGACGCCGACGAGCGCCGGGACCGCGGTGACGACCCGGGAACCGCCTCGGGCGAGCACATCGACCTGGACTGACCTCACCGCCGCACGGGCCCGCCCGCAGGACACCCATGGTGTCCACCGGGTCGCCCACCGTGCGGACACCGGGCCTCCCAGACCGGCGCCTCGGGTACCGTTGGCGGTAGCGGGGCTCGACCGGAACTGAGGGATTCATGGGACTCACCATCGGCGTCGATATCGGCGGCACCAAGATCGCGGCGGGCGTGGTCGACGAGGAAGGCACCATCCTTTCGACCCACAAGGTGCCGACCCCGGGCACGCCCGAGGGGATCGTGGACGCCATCGCCTCCGCGGTGGAAGGAGCACGCGCCGGACACGACATCGTCGGCGTGGGCATCGGTGCGGCCGGCTACGTCAACCGCCAGCGCTCCGAGGTCTACTTCGCCCCCAACATCCACTGGCGCAACGAGCCGCTCAAGGAGAAGGTCGAGGCCCGTGTGGGTCTCCCGGTGGTCGTCGAGAACGACGCCAACGCCGCGGCCTGGGGCGAGTACAAGTTCGGAGCCGGCAAGGGCCACCGCAACGTCATCTGCATCACCCTCGGCACCGGCCTCGGCGGCGGCGTGATCATCGGCAACAAGCTGCGCCGCGGTCACTTCGGCGTGGCCGCCGAGTTCGGCCACATCCGGATGGTGCCGGACGGTCTGCTGTGCGGCTGCGGCTCGCAGGGCTGCTGGGAGCAGTACGCCTCCGGCCGCGCCCTGGTCCGCTACGCCAAGCAGCGCGCCAATGCCACCCCCGAGAACGCGGAGACGCTGCTCTCCCTCGGCGACGGCACCCCGGAGGGCATCGAGGGCAAGCACGTCTCCATGGCCGCCCGCCAGGGCGACCTGGTGGCCGTCGACTCCTACCGCGAGCTGGCCCGCTGGGTCGGCGCCGGCCTCGCCGACCTGGCCTCCCTCTTCGACCCCTCCGCCTTCATCGTCGGCGGGGGCCTCTCCGACGAGGGCGAACTGGTCCTGGGCCCGATCCGCAAGTCCTACAAGCGCTGGCTGGTCGGCGGTAACTGGCGCCCGGTCGCCGAAGTCCTCGGCGCCCGACTCGGCAACAAGGCCGGCCTGGTGGGCGCGGCAGACCTCGCCCGCGAACCGGACCCGATCATGTAATCCCCTTTCCGCCACACGCACGGCTGCGCCCGCCTGATCCCCTCGCCGGGGACGGCGGGCGCAGCGGTTCCCGTTCCGGCATCCGGTTGCTCGGCGTGCGCCCGACTGCCTGGCACGGCCGAGCCGCCCATGCGTGAGACGAAGGCGGGCCGTCCGGAGTGCCTGGCCTGCACGACGGGCCCGGACATCGCGGACTGGCGGCGTATGTGCACCGCTCTGGGACGAGCGGACCTGCATGGGAAAGGTCTGGACCCGGCCCCTGCCTGGGCCCGTACGGGAGGAATAGGTGTGTTTCATTTCGTGTGGGCCGTGGCGGTCTCTGTCCTCGGCACGCTGATCGCCCTCGATTACCGAAACCTGGCAGTCCGGGTGTACGACATCATCGGGAGGGTCGCGCCGGGAGGCCCGCCCGGCCCGCGATTCACTTTTGACCATCTCAGGGTTGTATGGGCCATTCTGACGGTCGTCGCTGCCGTGGTGGCAGTCGTCAAAGGTGTGACGTTGTTCGGTTGATCGGCTTGAATTACTCGGGTCGCCCGGTCGCCCGGTCGCCCGGTCATCCACCGGAGCCGCACTGCTGGGCGGTGTCAGCCGATGAAGAGATGGTCAAGTGGATAGTTGGCGTAAATGAATCAGGTCGACATGCTGGAAATTGCGGGACGTGGCCCTACTGGGATGAGCTTCGGCAGTCTAGTGCTCTGGGCTGTTATGTTTCCCCTAGGTCTTATAATCGCCTGCAATATCGCGCACATGGGGGATCGGGTATTTCTCTTCTTTGTGGACGTGGTACCCGGTCCCACGGAAATGGCTTCGCCGAGGTCGACCCGGTTCGCCGGCGGCGTTTGTGCGTTCATTTCTCTGATTGGTTTGGTGGTCGAGATTCGTGCGGGACTCACATGACGAGGATGGGTGACTCTTTGAACCGTTCGGCATCGTGGTTTCCGTCGTGTACGCCGTGGGTCTGGGGAGTTTCCTGAGGCGGAAGGCGTGACGCGTACGCGAGGTCTTGTACGGGCTGTGAGCGGGGGCGGTGCGTAACCCTGCCCGGCTGGCTGCGCGTTGTACGGCTGGAAGGTGTGCCGGTAACGCGACAAGGGGGTCGTCGTCCATGGCGAACGGCAGCACGCTTGAGTCGTCCGACAGTCTCAAGGCATTCGGGGCGGCCTTGAAGACGTTCAGGGAACGTGCCCTGATGACACAGGAGCAGCTCGCCGAGCGGCTCAACTACTCCCATGCGTCCGTCGCTTCGGTCGAGCAGGGGCGGCGCATGCCGACCGCCGCCTTCGTCGAGCGGGCGGAGGAGGAGCTGGAGGCGTTCGGGGTGTTGCGGGCCATGGTCCGGCATCTCGGGCGGCAGCGCGGGCTGGCGGTGTGGTTCCGGGAGTGGGCCCAGTTGGAGGAGATGGCGGTCGGACTGTGTACGTACGAGTGCCGGGTGGTGCCGGGGCTGCTCCAGACCGAGGCGTACACCCGCGCTGTGATGCTCAACGTGCCGCCTCCGCCCAGCGAGGAGCAACTGGAGCAGAGGATCGCCGCCCGGCTGGCGCGGCAGGAACTGCTCCGGCGCCGGCCGCCGATCGCGTTCAGCTTCATCGTCGAGGAGCCGGTGCTGCTGCGGCACACGGGCGGTGAGGATGTCACCCGGGAGCTGATCGACCATCTCCTCGCGTGTACCGAGTTGTGGAACGTGGAACTGCAGATCATGCCGATGCGGCAGCCCCATCACGCCGGTACGGACGGACCCATGCAACTCCTGGAAGCGCCGGAACACCAGTGGTTCGGGTACTCGGAAGGACAACAGACCGGACAGCTGATCTCTGTCCCAAAAGACATCAGCCTGATGCAGATGCGCTATGCCAAGATGCGCTCGCAGGCCTTGTCCCCGGCGGACTCGGCGGAGTTGTTGCAGCGAATGCGAGGATCTCTATGAGCGCCAACAGCGAGCTGGACTGGTTCAAGAGCAGCTACAGCGGGTCCCAGGGGGACAGCTGTGTGGAGGTGGCGCACGCGTCCGGGGTCGTGCATGTGCGTGACTCCAAGGCGAAGGATGGGCCGCAGCTCGTCGTCCGCGGAGTTGCCTGGCGTGACTTCGTCGGTCGTGTGGAGCGCTGACCCGCGTCAGGGTGCGGGGCGGACTATCTTGATCGTATGGCGATGACTCCGCTGCTGCCCGACTCCCGTACCGAGTCCGATGGTTCGGCCGTTGTCCGGGTGCTGAGTTACAACATCCGCTCGATGCGGGACGACGTCCACGCGCTGGCCCGGGTGATCAGTGCCTGTGCGCCCGACCTGGTGCTGGTCCAGGAGGCGCCGCGGTTCTTCCGGTGGCGGAAGAAGCTGGCCCGGCTGGCGTCGGAGTCGGGGCTGGTGATGCTGTCCGGGGGTGCCACCGCCGCCGGGCCCGCCCTCCTGTGTTCGCTGCGGGCGACCGTCGAGCGGACCGAGGATGTACTGCTGCCGCTCACCCCGGGGCAGCACCGGCGTGGGTTCGCCACCGCGGTGGTGCGGTTCGGTGGGGCTCGGCTCGGGGTGGTGAGCTGTCATCTGTCGCTGGAGAAGGACGAGCGGTACGAGCAGGCGGGCATGCTGCTCGACCGGATTGCCGGGATGGGGGTCCAGCATGTCGTGGCGGGCGGGGATCTGAACGAGCGGGCGGGCGGGCGGACCTTCCGGCGGATCGGGGAGACCCTGACCGACTGCTGGGCCGCTGCTCCCTGGGGCGGTGAGCACACCTGGACACGGGACGAGCCGCACCGGCGGATCGACGCCCTGTTCGTCGGCAAGGGCGTCGAGGTGCTGGGGTGCGGGGTGCCGCTCGGGCAGCCGGGGGTGACGGAGGAGGACCTCGCGGCGGCCACCGATCATCTTCCGGTGCTGGCCCCCGTCCGGGTGCCCGCAGCCTGACCGCCTGCCCGCGGCCTCAGACCACCGCGCCGCGCCCCGGGTCGTCCTCGTCCTCGTCGTCCGTGCGCATCCGCATCACCAGGGTGGCGAAGCCGCCCAGGAAGCCGCCGATGCACAGGGTGGTCATCCACCAGGTCATGTACCAGCCGAAGAGCACCGCCAGCAGCAGGAGCAGCGGGCCGCCCAGGACGCCGAGCCAGGCGAACCGGGAGGTCACGTCCGTCTCCGGGAGCGGCGGGGGCTCCGGCGGGACGAAGTGGCCCTCGTCGGTCTCGTCGAGGTCCTCCTCCGCGGGCTCGGCCACGCTGTAGTCACGCGGGCCTCCGCCGCCACCGCCGACGCCGGGGGCGAAGGAGACGGAGCCGCCGAGCGGCTTGGCCGGCTTGTCCTCGGCCCTGCGGGGTGCCGTCTTCGTGTCGCCGTCGTCCTCGTCGTTGGTCTCGGCCTCCAGCAGCGCCAGATCCTCGATGGACTTGAAGGGCTTGGCGCCCGGCGGGTCCGGCGGCTCCTCGCCGTACCCGGTGACGATCGCCTCCCACGCGGCGGCCTCGTCGAAGGGGACGCCCTTCTCCTCCGGCTCGCGGCCTTCCCGGTCCGAGTCGTTCTCAGCCACCTGTGGTCGTCCCTTCCTTGCCGAGACCGGTCTCCTGCTCCTGGACGGAGCCGGGTGCCAGTCGGCCGATGAACGCGGTGCTCTCCTCGAGGATGCGCTCCGCGTCATGGTCCAACGTCGCCACGTGGTAGCTCTGTTCCAGCAGGACCTCCGTCACGTCCGTGGACGACACCCGGCCGAGGATCCGCGCCGAGTCCGCGGGCGGCACCACATGGTCCTGCGGGCTGCGCATCAGCAGCAGCGGCTGGGTGACCTGGGGCAGCTCGCCGTCGACGAGCCGGAAGAAGTTCCGCAGGGAGTGCGCCGCGTGCAGCGGGACCTTCTCGTAGCCGATCTCCGTGCTGCCCGGCTTGGCGATGTCGCTCGCGATGCCCTTCGTCGTCGGGACGAGATGGCGGAGTACGGGGAGGGCGTGCGCGGCCACTCCGTGCATCTTGTTCGCCGGGTTGACGACCATCACGCCGCTCACCGCGTCACCGTGCCGTGCCGCCAGCCGCAGCGCCAGCGCGCCGCCCATCGACAGCCCGGCCACGAAGAGCCGTTCGGAGCGCTCCCGCAGCAGCCGCAGCTCACGGTCCACCTGCGCGTACCAGTCCTGCCAGCCGGTGACCCCGAGGTCCTGCCAGCGGGTGCCGTGGCCGGGCAGTAGTGGCAGTGAGACGGTCAGGCCGCGTGCGGCCAGATGCTCCGCCCAGGGGCGCAGGGACTGCGGTGAACCGGTGAAGCCGTGGCAGAGGAGAACGGCGGTCTCCCCGCCCTCGTGGCGGTACGGCTCGGCTCCGGGCAGGACCGACACCTTCGGCCTCCTGTTCGATCGGTCGAGGGGAAGCGCCGGCGCGTCATGACGGCCGGGGCACGGGCGGCACACGGATTGCAGGACCTTCACCGTACGCGACCGTACTGACACCGACCAGGGCCGTCGGGGCCATTGACGGTCCCCCGGGATATGGTCTGACCTACACACACAGGAGGCACTCGGTTGTTGTACGGCACGATGAAGGTCGCCATCGGAGGGCCGCTGAAGCTCGCCTTCAGGCCCTGGGTGGACGGCCTGGAGAACATCCCCGCCGAGGGCCCCGCCATTCTGGCCAGCAACCACCTGTCGTTCTCCGACTCGTTCTTCCTGCCGGCCGTACTGCACCGCAAGGTCACCTTCATCGCCAAGGCCGAGTACTTCACCACCCCGGGGATGAAGGGCCGGCTGACGGCCGCCTTCTTCAAGGGTGCGGGCCAGCTCCCGGTGGACCGCTCCGGTGGGCGCGGCGCCGGTGAGGCCGCGATCAGGAGCGGCATAGAGGTGCTGGAGCGCGGCGAGCTGTTCGGGATCTACCCGGAGGGCACCCGCTCGCCCGACGGCCGGCTCTACCGGGGCAAGCCGGGCGGCCTCGCGCGCGTGGCGCTGGCCACCGGGGCGCCCGTGATCCCGGTCGCGATGATCGACACGGAGAAGATCCAGCCCCCCGGGCAGGTCAGGCCGAAGCTGATGCGGCCCGGCATCCGGATCGGCAGGCCCCTGGACTTCACCCGTTACCAGGGCATGGAGCACGACCGTTTCGTCCTCCGCGCGCTGACCGACGAGGTCATGTACGAAATCATGAAGCTCTCCGGCCAGGAGTACGTCGACATGTACGCCACCGCCATGAAGCGTCAGCTCACCGAGGCGGCCAAGGCCGAGAAGGAAGCGGAGAAGGAGGCGAAGGCCGCCCTCGCCCGTGCGGAGAAGGAACAGGCCGAGAAGCTGAGGGCCGCCATGGAGCAGGCCGACCGGGACGAGACCGGGAGACGCTCCGGTCCCTAGCGGGTACCGGGGCGGGAGCGGGGGGACGGACCATGCCGAAGCGCGAGAGAGTCATGCGCATGTCGGTCGAGCAGCCGCTGTGGCGCGCGCTGGCCGGCTACCGGGTCCTCACCATGATGTACGCGGTCGGCCTGTTCGCCGCCGCCTACGAGAACTTCGCCCGCCCCTGGCTCGCCCTCGGGTTCTTCGCCGTACTGGTGGTGTGGACCCTCGCCACCCTGCCCAGGGTCGTGAGCGCCGCCGCCTGCACCAAGCGCTTCCTCACCGCCGACCTGACCATCGCGCTCACCGGCATCCTGCTCACGCCCCTCGTCGACGACCCCGACCGCGTCCACACGGGCGGCCCCACCCTGCCGTCGATCTGGACCGCCGGATCCGTGCTGGCCTTCGCCATCAAGGGCGGCTGGCGCTGGGCGGCCCTCGCCTCCACCCTCGTCGCCGTCGCCAACCTGATCCAGCGCGGCGGACCCGCCCGCGACACCGTGCACAACGTGATCCTGGTCTGGGTCGCCTCCATCGCCATCGGCTACGTCGTCGAGGTCGCCCGCGCCTCCGAGCGCACCCTCGCCCGCGCCCTGGAGATCGAGGCCGCGACCCGCGAGCGGGAACGGCTCGCGCGGGACATCCACGACGGCGTGCTCCAGGTGCTGGCGATGGTGCAGCGGCGCGGGGCCGTGATCGGCGGTGAGGCCGCGGAGCTGGGCCGGATGGCCGGCGAGCAGGAGGTGGCGCTGCGCACGCTCGTCTCCGGCGGCCTCGTACCCGTCTCCCGCGCCTCGGAGGACGCCGCCCGGGGCGCCGTCGTACGGGCCGTGGCACTCGACGAGGACGACACCGGGGACGACGACGAGCCGGTCGACCTGCGCTCCCTGCTCGCCCCCTACGCCGGAGCCCTGGTCAGCCTCGCCGAGCCCGGAGCGCCGGTGCGGCTGCCACCGGCCGCCGCGCGGGAGGTGGCAGCCGCCGTGGGAGCGGCCCTGGACAACGTGCGCGAGCACGCCGGTGAACAGGCCCGTGCGTGGATCCTGGTCGAGGACGAACCGGACGAGGTGATCGTCACCGTCCGCGACGAGGGGCCCGGCATCCCCGAGGGGCGGCTCGCCCGGGCCGAGGGCGAGGGGCGGCTCGGGGTGGCCCTGTCCATCCGGGGCCGGCTGCGTGACCTCGGCGGCAGCGCCGACCTGATCTCGGTACCGGGGCAGGGCACGGAGGTCGAGCTGAAGGTGCCCAAGGAGACGAAGAAGAAGATGAACGACACGCGGGGGAAGGCGGAGCGGCGATGACGGACACCACCGGGAAGGACACGGACCCGATCAGGGTGATGGTGGTCGACGACCACCCCATGTGGCGCGACGCCGTCGCCCGCGACCTCTCCGAGGCGGGATTCGAGGTCGTCGCCACCGCCGGCGACGGCGAGCAGGCGGTGCGCCGCGCCAAGGCGGCCTCGCCCGATGTCCTGGTCCTCGACCTGAACCTGCCCGGCAAGCCCGGCGTCCAGGTGTGCAAGGAGGTCGTCGCCGCGAACCCCGCCGTCCGGGTGCTCGTCCTGTCCGCCAGCGGGGAGCACGCCGACGTCCTGGAAGCGGTGAAGTCCGGCGCCACCGGCTATCTGCTGAAGTCGGCGTCCACCGGGGACCTCCAGGACGCGGTGCGCCGTACCGCCGCCGGGGACCCGGTGTTCACCCCGGGCCTGGCCGGACTGGTCCTCGGCGAGTACCGCCGGCTGGCCTCCGAACCGGCCGGTGCCGCTCCCGCCGACGGCGAACCGGGGACACCCCGGCTGACCGACCGCGAGACCGAGGTGCTGCGCCTGGTCGCCAAGGGCCTCAGCTACAAGCAGATCGCCGAACGGCTCGTCATCTCCCACCGCACCGTGCAGAACCACGTACAGAACACCCTCGGCAAGCTTCAGCTGCACAACCGCGTGGAGCTCGTCCGCTACGCCATCGAGCGTGGCCTCGACGACGAGTAGCGGGGATCAACGCCCCTGGTTGCCTCAGGAATTGACCGTCCCGACCATGTCGATGTGACCCGGATCACCCTTACCGTGCAGGTGGGAAAGAACGGCATTTCGGCAACCATGGCGAAGGGACACTTCCACATGCGGGTCGGAGTACTGACCGGAGGCGGCGACTGCCCCGGGCTCAACGCCGTCATCCGGGCCATCGTCCGCAAGGGCGTGCAGGAGTACGGCTACGAATTCACCGGATTCCGGGACGGCTGGCGCGGCCCGCTCGACGGGCACACCGTCCCCCTCGACATCCCCGCCGTCCGCGGCATCCTCCCCCGCGGCGGCACCATCCTCGGCTCCTCGCGGACCAATCCGCTGAACGACGAGAACGGCATCCGCCGGATCAAGGAGAACCTCGCCGCGCTGGACGTGGAGGCGCTCATCACCATCGGCGGTGAGGACACCCTCGGCGTCGCCACCCGGCTCGCCGACGAGTACGGCATTCCGTGTGTGGGGGTGCCCAAGACCATCGACAACGACCTCTCCGCCACCGACTACACCTTCGGCTTCGACACCGCCGTCGGGATCGCCACCGAGGCCATCGACCGGCTGCACACCACCGCGGAATCGCATATGCGGGTGCTGGTGGTGGAGGTGATGGGGCGTCACTCCGGCTGGATCGCCCTCCACTCGGGGCTGGCGGGCGGCGCCAACGTCATCCTCGTCCCCGAGCAGCCCTTCGACGTCGACCAGGTCTGCGCCTGGGTGACGTCCCGGTTCCGTGCCTCGTACGCGCCGATCGTGGTCGTCGCCGAGGGTGCCGTGCCGAGGGACGGGGACATGGTGCTCAAGGACCAGTCGCTGGACTCCTTCGGACACGTCCGGCTCTCCGGGGTCGGTGAGTGGCTCGCCAAGCAGATCGAGAAGCGCACCGGCAACGAGGCCCGCACCACCGTCCTGGGCCATGTGCAGCGGGGCGGTACGCCGAGCGCCTTCGACCGGTGGCTCGCCACCCGGTTCGGGCTGCACGCCATCGACTGCGTGCGGGACGGGGACTTCGGCAAGATGGTCGCGCTCAGCGGCACCGACATCGTCCGCGTGCCGATCGCCGCGGCCACCGCGCAGTTGAAAACGGTGCAGCCGCAACTCTACGAGGAGGTCGGCGTCTTCTTCGGCTGACACCGCCCTCATCCCGCCCCCGCCCCGCTGCCGCTCCCGCTACCGCGGGCAGTCGTGCCGCAGGGCGGCACGGGTGGGCGCGACGGCACCCCGCAAGCGCCGGGCTGCGCGACACCCCCCGCCCAGCCTCGACGCCGGGCGCGCGCAAACATCGAGCCCTACCCCGTTCGGCCCAGGCACACCCCCTCCCCGCCCCGTATATTCGCCGGCACGGCAGTAAACCCGGCACAACCCCCGGAGGGACCCCGTGGAGATTCTGGCGTTCGGTGTGCAGGCGGACGAGAAGCCCCTGGTCGAGCGGGCCTTCGCGGGCCACCACCCGGTGCGCGGAGTGGACGTCTTCCTCAACGCCGACACCGCCCCCATCGCCGCCGGCCACGAGATCATCTCCACCAGCGTCAACTGCGACCTCGGCGCCGAGGTGCTCTCCGGCCTCGCCGCCGGCGGCACCCGGATGATCGCCCAGCGCTCCACCGGCTTCAACAACATCGACCTGGAGGTCGCCGGACGCCTCGGCCTGACGGTCGCCCGGGTCTCGTACTACTCCCCGTACTCGGTCGCCGAGTTCGCCTGGACCCTCGCGATGGCGGTGAACCGCCGGATCGTCCGCGCCTCCACCCGCACCCGCGACTTCGACTTCCGGCTCGACGGACTGATGGGCCGAGACCTGCACGGGCGCACCGCCGGCATCCTCGGCACCGGGAAGATCGGCGAGGCGTTCGCCCGGATCGCCCACGGCTTCGGCATGCGGCTGCTCGGCTGGGACGTCGCCGAGAACCCCGCCTGCCGGGAACTCGGCATGACCTACGTCCCCAAGGAGCAGCTCCTCGCCGAGTCCGACCTGATCAGCCTGCACGTCCCGCTCCTCCCCGCGACCCAGCACCTCATCGACGCCGGCGCCCTGAAGACGATGCGGGACGACGCCATCCTGGTGAACTCCAGCCGCGGCGGCCTCATTGACACCGCCGCCCTCGTCACCGAGCTGCGCGCGGGCCGCTTCACCGGCGTCGGCCTGGACGTGTACGAGGCGGAGGCGGGCCTGTTCTTCCTCGACAAGTCCCTGGAGGCCGTCGACGACGACACCCTGGCCCGCCTCGTCACCTTCCCCAACGTGCTGGTCACCTCCCACCAGGCGTACTACACCGAGGACGCCGTCGGACAGATCGTCGCGACCACGGTGGACAACGTCCTCGACTACACCGCGGGCCGGCGCTCGGAGAACGTGCTGGTGCCGCGGAGCTGACCCATCAGCTCCCGCACCACCGCCGCGCCGTTCAGCGTCAGCACCGACTCGGGGTGGAACTGCAGCGAGGCGAACCCCGCCCCCCGCAGCGCGTGCACATCACCGCCCGCCGTGCGGCTCACCTCGACACCGTGCCGGGCCAGCTCCCGCGCGGTGTCGTCGTCGCAGTGCGCCACGAAACTGTTGTAGAAGCCGACCGTCTCCGGCCGCCCGAAGAGATCGATCTCCGTCTGGGCCCCCTGGTACGGGACCTCCTTGCGTACGATCTCCAGGCCCAGCTCGGCCGCGATCAGCTCATGGCCGAGACAGACGCCGAGGACGCCGTGCCGGTTCTCCCGGAGGACGTCGGCGGTCAGGGCGCGCAGGAACCGCATCTTCGGGTCCGCCGTGTCGGAGGGGTCGCCGGGGCCGGGCCCCAGTACCAACGGGCCGTCGTGCGCCAGGACCGTCTCCCGCAGGCCCGGCTCGTCGTACCGGCGCACGGTGACGTCCGGTCCGGCGGCGCGCAGCACATGGGCCAGCATCGCGGTGAAGGTGTCCTCCGCGTCGACCACCAGGGCGTGACCGGTGAGGGTGCCCGACCGTTCCTGCATCCGCAGCCAGAACGGCGCCAGCGAGGACCGGCGTCCGTCCAGCGCCGCCCGCACCCGCGGGTCGTCGGCCAGCTCCGGCCGTACGGACTCCTCGCGCGGGCGCCCGGGACGCACACCCAGCGCGGCCAGTACCCCGGCCGCCTTGGCGTGGGTCTCCGCCACCTCGCCCGCCGGGTCCGAGCCGCGCACCAGCGTGGCCCCGACCGGCACCCGCAGCCGCCCGGCCGCGTCGATGTCGGCGGTGCGGATGAGGATGGGGGAGTCGAGGGTCTGGGCGCCGCCCTCGTCCCGGCCGATCAGCGCCAGCGCGCCCGCGTAGTAGCGGCGCCCGCCGACCTCGTGCCGTTCGATGACCCGGCAGGCGTTCTGCACCGGCGACCCCGTGACGGTCGCCGCGAACAGGGTCTCCTTCAGCACCTCGCGCACGTCCAGCGAGGACCGGCCGCGCAGCTCGTACTCGGTGTGCGCGAGGTGCGCCATCTCCTTCAGGCGGGGGCCGATCACGATCCCGCCCATGTCGCCGACGGTGCACATCATCTTGAGCTCCTCGTCGACGACCATCGACAGTTCCTCGATCTCCTTGCCGTCGGCGAGGAACTCCAGCAGGTGCTCGGGGCTCGGCCCCCCGTCCGGGTAGCGGTAGGTCCCGCTGATCGGGTTCATCACGACCGTTCCGCCGGAGGCTCTGACATGCACCTCGGGGCTGGCCCCGACCAGCGTCCGGTCCCCGGTGTGGACGACGAACGTCCAGTAGGCGCCCCGCTCGCCCTCCAGCAGGCGCCGGAACAGCGCCAGCGCGTCGGCCCGCCCGAATCCGGCGATCTCCCCCTCGTACGTCCGACGGATCACGAAGTTGGCGCCCTCGCCCCGCCCGATCTCCTCGTCCAGGACGCGTCCGACGATCTCCGCGTACTCCTCGTCACCGACGTCGAAGCGGCCGCCCTCGACGCGGACGTGGTGCGCGGGGAGCCGGTCGAGGGCTTCGGCGAGCGGGATCTCGTGGCGTTCCTCCGGGGTCAGCACCAGCAGTGGGGTGCCGTCGTCGCGCACGTCGAAGCCGCGCTCGCGGATCTGCCGGAAGGGGACGAGCGCCAGCCCCTCGTCGGGGAGGCCGGCCAGTCGCTCACGGGTGCCGACCGGGCCGATCAGCAGCTCGACCATCTCGTGGTCGTGGCCCGGGGTGCGGCGGCGCAGCAGGGCGAAGGGACGGTCGTCGTGGGGCAGCTGTGCCAGGTTCGTCATGCGTTCCTCGTCTCGTCACAGGGAGAGGAACGACCCCGGAAACACCGAAGGCCGCCCCTCGGGCGGCCTTCGCGAAGTCTGTGCGTACGCGCAGTCAGTGGGCCGCCGGGAGAGCGGTCCACCACCAGTTACGGGTCGAGTGCGCGAACATGGCTCCGACCCTAGCGCATCCTCGCGCTGTGCGGCCCTTGTCTCATTTGTTGAGCGCCGGGATGGACGACCGATCCGACCCCGTAATGTGGGTCCCGTGACCGTGAACGCTAAGACCAGCGCGAGCGCTGGCAACACCTGGCGAGACCTGCCCGCGGCGCAGCAGCCCGAGTACCCCGACACCGAGGCTCTGCGCGCAGTGATCGCGGACCTCGAGTCGTATCCGCCGCTCGTCTTCGCGGGCGAGTGCGACCAGCTGCGCGCCCGGATGGCGTCCGTCGCCAAGGGAGAGGCGTTCCTCCTCCAGGGCGGCGACTGCGCCGAGGCCTTCGACGCCGTGTCCGCCGACCACATCCGCAGCAAGCTCAAGACGCTCCTGCAGATGGGCGCCGTCCTCACCTACGCCGCGTCCGTGCCCGTGGTGAAGGTCGGGCGGATCGCCGGCCAGTACTCCAAGCCGCGCTCCAAGCCGACCGAGACCCGTGACGGCGTGACCCTGCCCACCTACCGGGGCGACTCGGTCAACGGGTTCGACTTCACCGAAGCGGCCCGGATCCCGGACCCCGAGCGGCTGAAGCGCATGTACCACGCGTCGGCGTCCACGCTGAACCTGGTGCGCGCCTTCACCACCGGCGGCTACGCCGACCTGCGCCAGGTCCATGCCTGGAACCAGGACTTCGTGAAGTCCTCCCCGTCCGGCCAGCGCTATGAGCAGCTCGCCCGTGAGATCGACCAGGCGCTGAACTTCATGCAGGCCTGCGGCGCGGAGCCGGAGGAGTTCAAGACCGTCGAGTTCTTCTCCTCGCACGAGGCGCTGCTGATGGACTACGAGTCGGCGCTGACCCGCGTCGACTCCCGCACCGGGCACCTGTACGACGTCTCCGCGCACATGGTGTGGGTCGGGGAGCGCACCCGGCAGCTGGACCACGCGCACATCGAGTTCGCCTCGAGGATCCGCAACCCGATCGGCATCAAGCTCGGCCCGAGCACGACGGCCGAGGAGGCTCTGCAGTACATCGAGCGCCTCGACCCCGAGCGGGAGCCCGGCCGTCTGACCTTCATCGTCCGGATGGGCGCGGACAAGATCCGTGACAGGCTTCCCGAGCTGGTCGAGAAGGTCACCGCGTCCGGTGCCACGGTCGCCTGGATCACCGACCCGATGCACGGCAACACCTACGAGGCGGCCTCCGGTCACAAGACCCGCCGCTTCGACGATGTGCTCGACGAGGTGAAGGGCTTCTTCGAGGTCCACAAGGAGCTCGGCACCCATCCGGGCGGTATCCATGTGGAGCTCACGGGTGACGATGTCACCGAGTGCGTGGGCGGCGGCGACGAGATCTTCGTCGACGATCTGCACCAGCGCTACGAGACGGCCTGCGACCCGCGCCTCAACCGCAGCCAGTCCCTTGACCTGGCGTTTCTTGTCGCGGAGATGTACCGGGACCAGTAGCCGGACCGGCCGGTGACACGGTGGTGAGGGGTGGGGCGTGTATCACATCGGATCACGCCCCGCCCCTCTTCTGTGCCCTCCGAGCGGCAGGTAAGGTTAGGTTAGCCTCACCGATCCAGGGTCGGTTCGGCTCGGCCCAGTACTCCGTCGGGAGGTGACCCGCGTGTTCGTCTGCAGCTGCTTCGGCGTGACCGAGGAACAGGTGAAGGGGCACGCGGAAGCCGGTGCGAACACACCCCGGCAGATCGCCTCCGCCTGCAAGGCCGGCACCGACTGCGGTGGCTGTGTACGGCGTATCCAGGCACTGCTCGGCCGCGGCTCCTGCCCCCGCCGGGAACTGATCGAGCAGGGTGGCCGGCCCCTCGCGGCGGAGCTTCCGGAAGCCGCCTAGATCTCGCGTCAGGGCGTCGAGAAGCCGCCCGTGCCCGGACCCGAGGAGTCCGGCTGGGACTGCTCGATGACCGTCGAGATGTAGAGCGCCTCGCCCAGCTTCTCGATCAGCTCCAGCTGGGTGTCGAGATAGTCGATGTGGTGCTCCTCGTCGGCCAGGATCGCCTCGAAGATGTTGGCCGAGGTGATGTCGTTCTTGTTGCGCATGACCTCCACCCCGCGGCGCAGCCGGTCGATCGCCTCGAGCTCGACCTCCCGGTCGGCCTGGAACATCTCGGTGACCGTCTGCCCGACCCGGACGTGGAACAGGCGCTGGTAGTTCGGCAGACCGTCGAGCAGCAGGATGCGGTCGGTGAGCACCTCCGCGTGACGCATCTCGTCGAAGGACTCGGCGCGCGTGTACTGGGCGAGTTTCGTCCAGCCCTTGTGGTCCTGCAGCTTCGAGTGCAGGAAGTACTGGTTGATCGCCGTGAGCTCGGCGGTCAGCTGCTCGTTCAGGAACTCGATGACCTCGGGGTCGCCCTGCATCGCATGGGCTCCTTCCGCGCGGGGGACTGGCAGATTGGGGCGCATGATTGCACCTGCGAGTGAGATCGTCCAGTAAGTGTTGACTTAGTAAGTAAGGGCACACTTAGTCCATTTCCTTCGGTTCTGTATGAATCTGCCGGGCCCGGTTCAGGGGCATCGCCCCCGGTCTGTCAGGATGGGGACATGGGTCAGCCGGCGGATCGTGCATCGGGGGAGCGCGCAGCAGGAGGAACGGCGCACTCCGAGGAGCTCCCGCCGGGACAGCGGCTGCAGAAGGGCTGGCCGGTCACGCACTACGGGCCGGTGCCCAGGTTCCGGCCCGAGCGCTGGGAGTTCCGGGTCTTCGGCGCCACCGCCGACGGTGCGAAGCACTGCTGGAACCACGAGGAGTTCACGGCACTGCCGTACGACACCGTGGTGGCCGATCTGCACTGCGTCACCAAGTTCAGCATGACCGGTGCCGAGTGGGGCGGGATCCCGGCGCGGACCATCGTGGACATCGCCCCGCCCGCACCCGACGTCACCCATGTGATGGTGTGGGCGGAGTACGGATTCAGCTCCAACCTGCGGCTCGCGGACTTCCTGTCCGCGCGCTCCCTCTTCGCCACCCACAAGGACGGCGAGCTGCTGACCGCCGAGCACGGCTTCCCGCTGCGGCTGGTCGTCCCCCATCTGTACGCCTGGAAGGGCCCCAAATGGGTGCGCGGTGTGGAGTACATGACCGCCGACCGCCGGGGTTTCTGGGAGGAACGCGGGTACCACAACGTGGGTGACCCCTGGAGGGAACAGCGCTACTCCTACCAGGAGCAGCCGGGGGAGGGCCCCGAGCTCTGACCGGGCGTTCTCCAGGAGAGGTCCCGGGGCCGGGCGCCGGGAACCCGCTCAGGAGTCCCGGAGCTTCTTCAGCCGCTCCACGTCCGCCGCGTGCCCCTCCTTGCCGCCGGGCGTCTCGATGACCAGCGGTACGCCCTCGGTCGCCGGGTGCCTCATCAGCGCCCGGAAGGGCTCCTCGCCGATGTGGCCCGCCCCGATGTTGGCGTGCCGGTCCTTGTGCGCGCCGACCACGTCCAGGGAGTCGTTGGCGTGGATCAGCTTCAGCCGCCCCTCGCCGACCGTGTCCACCAGCAGATCCAGCGTCTGCCGCATTCCGCTCGACCCGGTCAGATCGTGTCCGGCGGCGAAGATGTGGCAGGTGTCCAGGCAGACGCCCAGCTTCGGGTGGGCGTCCAGCGCCTCGAAGTACGGCCCGAAGTCCCAGGTCCGCGAGCACAGCGAGGAGCCCTGGCCGGCGGTCGACTCCAGCAGCAGGAACGGGTCGTCGTCATGGGTGAGCTCGTCCAGCAGCGGCAGCACGCGCTCCCGTACCTGCCGCAGGGCGACGGACCGCTCCCGGCCGCCGGTCGCGCTGCCCGTGTGCACCACCACGCCCAGCGCGCCGATCTCCCGGCCGCGCCGCAGGGAGTGCCGCAGCGACTCCACCGAGCGCTCCGCGGTCGCCTCGGTGTGGGAGCCGAAGTTGATCAGATACGGGGCGTGCACATACGCCGGAACCGATTCCTCCGCGCAGGCCGCGCGGAACGCCTCGTCCTGCTTCGGATTGCCGGCCGGGGTGGCCCAGCCGCGCGGATTGGCGACGAAGACCTGCACGGTCTCGGCACGCAGCTCACGCGCGTAGGACAGGCCGACGGAGTGCAGGCCGCCGGCCACGGGAACATGGCCGCCGATCGGGTTGCGGGCGGGGCCGGACGGGTGACTCTTCACGCGTCAAGGGTGACATGAGCGCGTGCGCCGTCCGTCCGGGCCCTCCGGTCAGCGGATCTCGATGGTGATCGTCGATCCCTTGGGCGCGCTGTCCCCGCCGTCCACGGACTGCTTCCTGACCGTGTCGCCGAACAGGCCGAGCAGCCCGCGGTCCTCCTTCACCCCGAAACCGGCGCCCTCCAGCCGCTCCCTGGCGTCGTCCACGCTGTCGCCGACCACGTCCGGCACCTCGACCATCTCCGGGCCCCTGGACAGTGTCAGCGTCACGGTGTCGCCCTCGGCGACCTGCCGGCCGGGGGCCGGGGTCTGCCGGGCCACCTCGCCCGCGTCGTGCTCGGAGTTGACCCGCTCGGCCGCGACCTCGACCTTCAGGCCGGCCTCCTCCAGCTCGGCGCGCGCGTCCTCCAGCTCGTCACCGGCCACATCGGGCACGTCCACCGGACGGCCCCTGCTCACCGTCAGCGCCACCGCGGAGTCCGCGCGGACCTTGGTGCCCTTGCCCGGTTCCGTGGAGATCACGGAACCCGCCGGCACCGTGTCGCTGAACTCGCGGGTGGCCATGCCCGGCTTCAGGCCCTCGTCCTCCAGCAGTGACCGGGCCCTGTCCAGCGGGTATCCGTCGAGATCGGGCACCCGCACGGTCTGCGGGCCCCTGGAGACGGTCAGCGACACCGAGTCGTTGCCCCGGATGCGGGCACCGGTCTCCGGATCGGTGCTGATCACCTTGCCCCGCTCCACCGTGTCGCTGTACGCCTCCTCCACCTGCCCCACGCCCAGCCCGGCGTCCGCCAGCCGGTCCCGGGCCTCCTGCTCGGTCTTCGTCAGCAGCGGCGGGACCTTGGTGAACTGGCCGGAGTTGATGTACCACACGCCCGCTCCGAGCCCGAGAGCCAGCAGCACGGCCACCACGATCGCCGTCGGCCCGCGCCGCAGCGCCGTCCGGCGCCGGGGCGGCAGCGGCGGCGGTGACCGGAACCGGCTGGTGTGGTGCACCGGGTCCGCGCCGTCGTCCTCGTTGACGGGCAGGGGACGGGGGACATTGAGCCCGCGCGGGATCACGCTCGTACGGTCATCGGCGTTGTCGTGCTCGGACGTCAGCGCCTGCGGGGGCAGCGCGTCGAGCTGCTCGCCGCTGAGCCGGCCGCGCGCGTCACGGGCCCGCGCGAGCAGCGCCACCGCGTCGTGCGGACGGACCTCGGGGTTGCGCGCGGTCGCCGACGCCACCAGCTCGTCCAGCTCGTACGCCATACCGGGAACGGCGGCCGACGGCGGCGGCACGTCGTCGTGCAGATGCTTGTAGAGCACGATCGCGGGGGAGTCGCCCTCGTGCGGCTTCTCGCCGGTCAGCATCTCGTAGAGGAGGATGCCGCAGGCGTAGACGTCCACGCGGGGGTCGGCGACGCCGCTCTCGATCTGCTCCGGCGCCAGGTACGAGACCGTGCCCAGCACGGTCTCCGAGGTGTTGGTCACCGAGTCCACCGCGCGGACCAGGCCGAAGTCGGCGACCTTGACCCGGCCGTCGTCCCCGATCAGCACGTTCTCCGGCTTCATGTCCCGGTGCACGAACCCGGCGCGGTGCGCGGCACCGAGCGCGGCCAGCACCGGCTCCAGGATGTCCAGCGCGGCCCGCGGCTGGAGCGCCCCGCGCTCGCGCAGCACGTCCCGCAGGGTGCAGCCGGCGATGTACTCCATCGCCAGATAGACGTATCCCCCGTCGGTGCCCTGGTCGAAGACCTGCACCACGTTCGGGTGGGCCAGCCGGGCGACCGACTTGGCCTCGCGGATGAACCGCTCGACGAAGGAGGTGTCGGCGGCGAGCGAGGGGTGCATCACCTTGAGCGCGAGGATGCGGTCGAGGCGGGTGTCCATGGCCCGGTAGACCGTGGCCATCCCGCCGACCGCGATCCGCGCGTCGACGCGATAGCGGCCGTCGAGCACCTGCCCGACCAGAGGGTCCTGAAGGGTCGTGTCCACGGAGCGAGTCTACGAGGCCCCGCCGACAGCCCTGACCGGTTCGACCGCCGTTGGGGCGGACCTGTGACCTGTGTTACCCGACTGTGAGCAGCCTCCGGGCCCACCGCGGGCAAGCGTGCCTCCCCGGCCCGAGCGCGGCCGGGAGTGAGGGAGGCACCCTGGGCCCGGCAGGCAGCCCCCGGGCATCACCTGAGCGCACCTAGAACGCCGGCCGCTCCGGATCCAGTACGGCCATGCCCTCCGCGGGAGACGACGCGCTGGCGAACCACCGCCGCGGGATCCGCCCCGCGCGCCGCGCCAGCCGCCCCGCCTCCACCGCCCCCCGCATCGCGGAAGCCATCAGCACCGGCTCCCGGGCCCGCGTCACCGCTGAGGCCAGCATCACCCCCGCGCACCCCAGCTCCATCGCCAGCGCCACGTCCGACGCCGTCCCCGCCCCCGCGTCGAGGATCACCGGCACCCCCGCCCGCTCCACGATCAGCTCGAAGTTGTGCGGGTTGCGGATCCCCAGCCCCGACCCGATCGGCGACCCCAGCGGCATGACCGCCGCACACCCCACGTCCTCGAGCCTGCGCGCCAGCACCGGATCGTCGTTCGTGTACGGCAGGACCGTGAACCCGTCGTCCACCAGCGTCTCCGCCGCGTCCAGCAGCTCGACCGGGTCCGGCAGCAGCGTCCGCTCGTCGGCGATGACCTCCAGCTTGACCAGATCCGTGCCGAGCGCCTCCCGCGCGAGCCGCGCCGTGAGCACCGCCTCACCGGCGGTGAAGCACCCCGCGGTGTTGGGCAGCACCCGGATGCCCAGCCTCTCCAGCACCGAGAGCACGGACCCGTGCACCGAGGGGTCCACCCGCCGCATCGCGACGGTCGTCAGCTCCGTCCCGGACGCCACCAGCGCCCGTTCCAGCACATCGAGGCTCGGCGCCCCTCCGGTGCCCATGATCAGACGGGACGTGAAGGACGTGCCGCCGAGGACGAACGGATCGTCGGCCATGGTCAGCCTCCCTGGACTGCGGTCAGGACCTCCACCCGGTCCCCCTCGGTCAGGGGGGTGGCGGGCCACTGCGCGCGCGGGACGACGGTTTCGTTGAGGGCGGCGGCCACCCCGGAGGGCGCCGCGGTGAGCGACGTCACGACGAGGTCGAGAGCCGTGCCGGGCGCGAACTCCCGGTGCTCCCCGTTGACGGAGATGATCATGCGGGCTGCTCCGTGAGGACGGTGGCGCCGAAGCGCCGGGGGCTGAACGGGCGGGCGGCCTCCGGCAGTTCACCGGTGGTCAGGGCGTCCGCCAGGGCGTCGCCGGTGACCGGTGTCAGCAGGACGCCGTTGCGGCCGTGGCCGGTGGCCAGCAGCAGCCCCTCGAGTTCGGTCGGGCCGAGCAGGGGCGCGTTGTCGGGGGAGCAGGGACGCAGTCCCGCCCGGGTCTCGGTCAGCGGCAGTTCGGTGATGCCGGGGACCAGTTCGTGGGCGTCGCGCAGCAGTTCGTACACGCCCCCCGCGGTGACGGTCGTGTCCCAGCCCATCTCCTCGCTGGTCGCGCCGATCACCAGTTCGCCGCTGTCGCGCGGCACCAGGTAGACATGGCTGCCCCGTACGAGTGCGCGCACGGTCCGGCTCAGGAGGGGGCGGGCACGGTCGGGCATCGCCAGCCGCACCACCTGCCCCTTCACGGGCCGCACGGGCGGCAGCACCTCCGCGGGGACGCCCGCGAGCCGGCCGCTGAGGCTCCCCCCGGCGAGCACCACCTGCCCGGCGCCCCACTCGGTGCCGTCGGAGGTGAGCACGCCCCCCGCGCGGCCGCCGGCGACCAGGAGCCGTTCGGCCCACCCCCGGTGGACGGTCACGCCGGACCGCTCACACGCGGTGACCAGGGCGGCCGCCAGCCGCCGCGGATCGATCTGGTGGTCGCCGTCGACCCGCAGCCCGCCGCGCACCCCGGGAGCGAGCATCGGCTCCAGGCGCCGGCACTCCCGCCCGGACAGCCACTGCGCGTCCAGCCCCGACCGCTGTTGCAGGGCGTGGAGTTCCCGCAGGTGGGCGCGGTCGTCGGCGTCCAGGGCCACGGCGAGCGTGCCGCAGCGGCGGTAGCCGAGGTCGTGGCCGGTGAGTTCGGTGAGCTCGGCGGCGAAATCGGGATAGCGCCGCGCCGAGGCGAGGTTCAGGCCGAGCAGGGTCTCCTCGCCGTAGTGCAGTTCGGTGACCGCGGCCAGCATGCCGGCGGCCACCTGGGCGGCGCCGCCGCCCGGTTCGGGGTCCACCACGGTCGTGGCGAGACCGCGCCGCGCGGCCCGCCAGGCCGTGGCCAGACCGACGATCCCGCCCCCGACGACGAGGACGTCTGACGTACGCGTGGGTGACATGGGCGTCCAACCCTCCCTTCGCCGGCATGACCCGGATCAGGTTCGTACGGTCGGAGGCCGCCAGCCTCCCTCTCAGCCCGGTGCGTCCGGGCTCCCGCGAGTGCCTTACGTTGGCCACCCTACGCATAGCCAAGGGAGCCTCCAAGTGGCCCGATCGCTCGACGGACTCGTCCTCGCACCCGTGGCCGACCAGGCTCCCGGCCAGGTCGGCACCCGCACCCGGTTCACCTACCACGAGAGGGACGGTGAGATCTGGGCCGAGTACGCGGGGGGCGACGTGGTGCGCGGTCATCTGGTGGGCACCCGCGCGGGGGACCGGCTGGACTTCCGCTACGTCCAGCTCGAGCGGAACGGCACGACGTCCTCGGGGCACTGTGTGTCCACGGTCGTGGAACTGCCCGACGGGCGGGTACGGCTGGAGGAGAACTGGGAGTGGGAGTCGCGGCCCGGCAGCGGGACGAGCGTGGTGGAACAGCCCGCGGAGCTCCCGGAGCACGGGAACCAGCCGAAGGCCGAGTGACTAGGGTGGCCGGGTGAGCGAGCAGACACAGGAACCGGGACGGTCCGCACCGCGGCGGGTGGTGGTGGCGGGCGCGGGCATGGCCGGCGTGCGGACCGCGGCCGCGCTGCGGGAGCAGGGCTTCACCGGCACCGTGACGCTGATCGGCGCGGAGCCCCACCAGCCCTACGACCGCCCGCCGTTGTCCAAGGCGGTGCTGCTCGGCAAGGCCGAGGGCTCCGCCTTCGACGTCGACTTCGAGGAACTGGGCATCGAACTGCGCCTCGGCTGCGAGGTGCTGGGCCTGCGTCCGGGCGACCACGAACTGGACACGGAGGCCGGGCCGGTCCCGTACGACGTGCTGGTGATCGCCACGGGCGCGGAACCGGTGCGGCTGCCGGGCGCGGACGGCGTCCGGGGAGTGCATCTGCTGCGCACCCTGGACGACGCCGGACGGCTGCGCCCGGTGCTCGCGCGGCAGCACGACATCGTGGTGGTCGGCGCCGGCTGGATCGGCGCGGAGTTCGCCACCGCGGCCCGGGAGGCGGGGTGCGCGGTCACCGTCGTGGAGGCCGCGGAACGGCCGCTCGCCGAGGTGCTGCCCGCGGAGGTGGCGGCCCCGATGACCGCCTGGTACGCCGAGGCCGGAGTCGGGCTGCGCACCCGTGCGCGCGTGGAGCGCGTCGAGGCGGGCGCCGTGGTCCTGCACGACGGGACGCGGCTGTCCGCGGGCGCCGTGGTCGTCGGGATCGGGGCCCGGCCCGCCACGGCCTGGCTGGCGGGTTCCGGGATCGACCTCGGGACGCGGGGCGAGGTCGTCGCCGACCACCATCTGATGACCTCCCTGCCGGACGTGTACGCGGTCGGCGACTGCGCGTCCTTCCCGTCCGGGCGCTACGGCGAACGTCTGCTGGTCCACCACTGGGACAACGCTCTCCAGGGGCCGCGCACGGTCGCGGTGAACATCCTCGGCGGGCCGGCCGGACGGGCCCCGGCGGTGTACGACCCGGTGCCGTACTTCTGGTCCGAGCAGTTCGGGCGCTTCGTCCAGTACGCGGGACACCACGCGGACGCCGACCGGACCGTGTGGCGCGGGGAGCCGGGAGAGGCAGCCTGGAGTGTCTGCTGGCTGCGGGAGTCCCGCCTGGTCGCGCTGCTCGCCGTGGGGCGGCCCCGGGACCTGGCGCAGGGGCGCCGGCTGATCGAGGCGGGCACGGTGATGGACGCGGACCTCCTGGCGGACCCGGCGCGGCCGCTGAAGTCGGCGACCGCGTGACGTGGTCCCGGCCCGCGGGTCCGGCCAGGTGGCGGGGGTCGGCTTCCGACTGTCAGTGGCAGGTGGCAGGCTTGTCCCGTGACCGAGATTGACGCAAAGATCGATGCTCTCGTCCCCGCCTGGCTCACGCTCCCCGACATCGCCGAGCAGTTCGGTGTCGAGGTGACGCGCGTCCGGCAGCTGGTCAAGGACGGCCAGCTGATCGCCGTACGCCGGGGTGAGAACCGCGCGCTGCACGTGCCCGCCGCCTTCATCGACGGGGACAAGATCGTCAAGGGGCTGACCGGGACCCTGACGCTCCTGCGGGACGACGGCTTCACGGACGACGAGATGCTGGAGTGGCTCTTCACCCCCGACCCGAGCCTGCCGGGCACCCCCGCGCAGGCGCTCGGAGAGAACCGTGGCACGGAGGTGAAGCGCCGGGCCCAGGCACTCGCGCTCTGATCCGCACCCCACCGACCGGAGTCCGGGACCACACCGGCCGGGGAATCGCGAGCCCCGGCCGGTGGTCCGGTCGCGCCGGCCGCCGCCCGCCCGGGGCGTGCGACGGCCTTGCGGGTTCGCCCGGTCCGCACGCTCCACGCATCCCTGGGGGACACCGTATGACCGACACCGCACGTGACCGACTCGCCGGCGCGTGGCTCTATCTCTGCACCGACGCGCGCAAGCGGCAGGGCGACCTCCCGGAGTTCCTGGACGCGGTGCTCGCCGGAGGGGTGGACGTCGTGCAGCTGCGGGACAAGGGGATGGAGGCCGCCGAGGAGCTGGAGCACCTGGCGGTCCTCGCCGACGCCTGTGCCAGGCACGGCAAGCTGCTCGCGGTCAACGACCGTGCGGACGTCGCCCACGCCGCCGGCGCCGACGTCCTCCACCTCGGGCAAGGTGACCTCCCCGTGTCCGCCGCCCGCGCGGTACTCGGCGACGGCCCCCTGATCGGCCGCTCCACCCACGCCGAGTCCGAGGCCGCCGCGGCCGCCGTCCAGCCCGGTGTGGACTACTTCTGCACCGGCCCCTGCTGGCCCACCCCCACCAAGCCCGGCCGCCACGCCCCGGGCCTGGACCTGATCCGGTACACCGCGGGCCTCGGCACCCGCAGGCCCTGGTTCGCCATCGGCGGCATCGACCTCGGCAACCTCGACGAGGTCCTGGACGCGGGCGCCCGCCGGGTCGTCGTCGTCCGGGCGGTCACCGACGCCGACGACCCGGGTGCGGCGGCCGCCGAGTTCGCCAGGAGGACCCGGCAGGCCACTCCGGACGCCGGATGACCCCCGCGCGTCTCAGATTCGTCCACGGAGTGGACAGCAAGTCGGCATATCAGACAAATCTCCCCCTTCTGGTTGGGGGACCGCCGCCCCCTGGCTAACCTGCCGGTATGGCCCTCGGAACCGCATCCACCCGGACTGACCGCGCACGCACCGTGCGCGACATGCTCGCCGCAGGCAAGACGACGTACTCCTTCGAGTTCTCGGCGCCGAAAACCAGCAAGGGGGAGCGGAACCTGTGGAGCGCGCTGCGCAGGGTCGAGGCGGTCGCCCCGGACTTCGTCTCCGTGACCTACGGAGCCGGCGGCTCCACCCGCGCGGGAACGGTCAAGGAGACCGAGCAGATCGCCGCCGACACCACCCTCACCCCGGTCGCCCACCTCACCGCGGTCGACCACTCCGTCGCCGAACTGCGCAACATCATCGGCCAGTACGCCGACGCCGGGATCCGCAACATGCTCGCCGTGCGCGGCGACCCGCCCGGCGACCCCATGGGCGAATGGGTGCAGCACCCCCAGGGACTGGCCTACGCCGCCGACCTCGTCCGGCTCATCAAGGAGTCGGGCGACTTCTGTGTCGGTGTCGCCGCCTTCCCCGAGATGCACCCGCGCTCCGCCGACTGGGACACCGACGTCGCCCACTTCGTCGACAAATGCCGGGCCGGCGCCGACTACGCGATCACCCAGATGTTCTTCCGGCCCGAGTCCTATCTGCGCCTGCGTGACCGAGTACACGCCGCGGGCTGCGAGACCCCCGTGATCCCGGAGGTCATGCCGGTGACCAGCGTGAAGATGCTGGAGAGGTTGCCAAAGCTCAGTAACGCCGAGTTCCCCGACGGCCTCGAAGAGCGGATCCTCGCAGCGAAGGACGATCCGGCGGCGGTACGCTCCATCGGTATCGACTTCGCCACGGAGTTCTGTGCGCGGTTGCTGGCCGAGGGAGTGCCGGGACTGCACTTCATCACGCTGAACAACTCCACGGCGACGCTGGAGATCTACGAGAACCTGGGCCTGCACCACCCATCGCGGGCCTAGACCGGTCGCACGGATATACGACACACTGCGTAGCGACCACTGGGAGAGGGGCGTACATGGGCTGGACGGTCCTCTACATCGCGTTCGGCATCGTCGCGCTGTGGTTGCTCGGCGAGGTGCTGCTGCAGTACAAGGCACGGCTGCGCTGGCGGCTGCTCGCCTTCGCGGGCTTCCTCGGCGTGGTGCTCGGTGTGCTGATCCCGTCCGTGGTCGTCATCGGACTCGGCGCCGCCGCCTTCGCGGTCGGCCAGACCTACGTCACGCTGTCGTTCCGCCGCGGGTTCGCGGCGGGCTGGGCGGTCAACTCGCCGAAACTGGCCGCGGTCAAGGGCGGCCGCGGCGGCCGCGGACACGAGGAGCCCGGCCCGGAGGCATCCGACCCTGAGCCGTCCCACGACGGCTATGGCGACGACGGCCACCGCGACGACGGCTACGGCGACGCCGGGCACCGCGACAACCGCACCGGCTACGGCGCGGACGACGACTACGACCGCGACGACGTGTTCACCCCCGCCGCCCGCACCGACCAGATGACGGCCGCCGAGACCACCTCCGTCTACGAGCCGCAGCCCATGCCGGACGACACCGGCTCCTACGGCGTGTACGGCACGAACCCCGGATACCCGGACCCGTCCCAGGACCAGTACGCGGCGGCCGCCCAGGGCGCCGACCAGAACTACGCCTACGACTACTCCGGTTACGGCCAGCAGCAGGGCTACGACACCACCGGTCAGCAGTACGCCGCGTACTCCGACCCGTACATCGGCAACCCGACCTACGGCGCCACCTCGTACGACACCGGCGGTTACGCGGATCCGCAGCAGTACGCCCAGCAGGCCCACACCCAGGACCCGTACGCCGGCGGCTACGGCGGTGAGACCCCGGCCGGCGGGCTGTGGGTCCCGCAGCAGCGCAGCGCCGACGACCCCTACGGCGCCGAACTCCCGCCGGAGCAACAGCAACAGCAACAGCAGCAGTACCCGTACCAGGGCGACGGACAGACGAACGGCAACGGGTACGACGAGCAGCAGTACCGCTTCTGAGCGCGCTCACTGGGAGCCGCGGAACTCCGGTCCCTCCACGATCAGCCCCGCGACCAGCGCCCCCGACATCCCGGCGTGCGGCAGTCCGCCGCCGGGATGCGACCAGCCGCCGACCGTGAACAGCCCCGGCAGTTCCGTGCTGTTGGACGGGTGCAGCAGCCGTCCGCCCGCCGCGGCCAGCGCCGGCGCCGGCACCGCGCCGCCCTCCGCGCCGGTCTCCCCCGCGATGTCGGCCGGGGTGCGCACCTCGCGGTGGACCAGCCGGTCGCGCAGGCCGGGTACCGCCCGTTCGGCGACGGTGATCAGGCGCTCGGCGTGCGTGTCCACGCCCTCCCCGGTCCCCGCGGGCACCACGGAGGTCACCGTGACCGCCTCGTGGCCGGTGTCCGGCACCAGCGCCGGGTCGTCCGGCCGCAGCACCGTGACGGTGGGCCGGGCGGGCAGGCCCCCGGGGGCACCGAACAGCGACTCCAGCTCGGCCCGGCGGTCCTCGGCGTGCACGACCGTACGGTGCGGTGTGCCCTGCGGGCGTCCGCCCCGCAGCGCCAGCAGCACCGTCACCCGGCTCGCCGCCCCCCGCCGGGCGGGAACCGCGTCCGCACCGCGCACCCGCGTGCCCCGGCTCAGCCGGTCCAGCATCTCGGGCGGCACCCCGGCGACCACCAGGTCCGCCTCCGCCACCGAGCCGTCGGCCAGCTCCAGTCCCGCCGCCCGGCCGTCCTTCTCCAGCACGCCGGTGGCCTCCGCGCCGAAGCGGAACTCCACCCGGCGGGCCAGACACCGCTCGTACACGGCCCGCGCCAGCTCCCGCATGCCGCCCCGCACGTACCAGGTGCCGAAGGCGTGCTCCATGTACGGCAGCACGGCCGCGCTCGCCGGGGTGACGCGGGGATCGAGACCGAGTGCGAGCGCGTGGCTCTCCAGCAGCGCGGCCAGCCGGGGATCACGCAGCTCCCACGCCCCGACCTCGGCGAGCGTGCCCGCCGTGCGGGTGCGCAGCAGCCTCTTGTGCGGAACCGCCGGGTACGGCTCGCGCTCGGCCAGCACCTGCCAGTTGGGCCACAGCGGCTCCTCCAGCAGCGGCCGGCGCGAGCGGTCCCAGGCCTCCCGGGCCCGCACCAGGAAGTCGCCCCAGCGCCGGGCGGCCACCGGGCCGAGGCTCTCCGCCAGGGCGGAGACGACACCCGCGCGGGACGCGTTGGGCAGGGACACGTGCGTACCGTCCGCGAACACGTGGTGGGACGACGGGTCGACCTGGACGAGCCCGACGCACTCCTCCAGCGGCTCCCTGCCGGTCTTCAGGAACAGATCGCGGTAGACCGCCGGAAGGGGGAGCAGCCCCGGCCCGGTGTCGAAGGAGAATCCGTCCCGCTCCACGCGGCGCAGCGCACCGCCGTACGTCTCCGTCCGCTCGTAGACCGCCACCCGGTGGCCCGCGACGGCCAGCCGGGCGGCGGCCGCCATCGCGCCCACCCCGGCGCCGATCACCGCAATCCGTGCCATGCCGGCGACTTTATCCGCCCGCACCGGCCGTCCGGCACCGGGCGCCCACCCCTCCCGGCCGGGAGGGGCACGGGTGCTCACCGGTGAGTACCCGTACCTAGCCGCCCGGTTGAGTACGCGCGCGGATAGGCCCCGGCCTGCGGGGAGGAGAGAGTGGAGACCACGGAGAGGGGCACGGCCCGGAGACCGGCGGCACGGGGCGCCGGAGCCGGGCCGGGCCCGCGATCCGCTCCTTCGGCCGGAGTCCGCCGGCGGAGGTGAGACACGGGGAACCCGGGGGACGACCGCAACGGGGTTCGCGGGGGAACGCACGGGGGAGCACGTGAAGGCGCCGGCCCGGCCGGTGGCGCGGGGGACGCGGCCACCACCGGACCGGCGCCTTCACGTACCGGGGTGCGGAGGAATGTGCCGGGGAGCGGAGGAGTCAGGGGCGGCCGCTGACCCGCCCCTGCAGCAGCCGGGACAGCGCCGCGTGCACATCGTCCAGGGAGCGCCCGGGCTGGAAGGACTTCCAGTCCAGCGCGGCCACCAGCACCATCCCCACCAGCGCCGCGGCCGTCAGCGGGACATCGATCTCCTCGCTGAGCTCGCCGTTCGCCACACCCTCGTGCAGCACTCCCTCGACCACCGCCACGGCCTGCTGGCGCACGACCAGCAGCGTGGAGTTCCAGGCCCGGTTGGTGCGCCACAGCTCGGCCACGTACAGCTGGGTGAAGGCCGGGTAGCGGTCGATGAAGACCAGCCCGGCGCGGATCATCGCGTCCAGCGCGTCGACTCTGCTGCCGCCCCTCGCGGCCGTGGTCTCGGCCGCGTCCCGGAGCGAGGCGGTCAGCAGACCGACCCCGTGCCGCAGCAACTCCTCGAAGAGGACCGACTTGCTCGCGAAGTTGTAGTAGACCGTGCCCTTCGCGACTCCCGCCCGCTCGGCGATCTCGTCCACGGTGGTGGCCGAGAAGCCCTGCTCGGCGATGAGGGTGACGGCCGCCTCGTAGAGCTTCTGCCGGGTGGCCTCGCGGCGGGCACTGCCGCCCGGCGTGGTGCTGCTGCTTTCCATGGTCCTGATTGTCACAGGAACGCCGGCCCGCGCGATCACAGGCTCAGCCCGGGGTGCAGCCGGTCCCGTGTCCACACCTGGCGGCGGCGGGCCGACAGCGCGATCCGCCAGGCCGGGGCGCCCGCCGCGAGCGCGCGCCGGTTCATCGGCGGGATCAGCAGGTACGCCACCCTCGCGCCCACCCACAGCCGGGCCGAGGTCGGTCACCCCGGCGAGGTTCATTCCGTTCTCTCCCGCCGACTGGTCAGTGCAGAAACCAGCTCGAACGGTCGCTCGAAGCGAAAGCCCAGGTCAGAACGGATTGTCAGTGCCATACCTCACGATGTGTACATACGGCACCCCGTCTCGGGGCGTGCCGTCACGAAGACGACAGGAGGTTCGTCATGGCCAACTCTTCCGCGGCCGCCGCCCGTCGGCGCCGTGCAGCCGGCCCTGCCCCCTCACTGAACGGCCCGGCGAGCGACGTCCACCCCGTGCTGCGCCGCGCCACGGCCCCGCCCGCCGCCCTCGACCTGCTCGCCCAGGCCCGTGCGGGGCTCGACGAGACCACCGTCCTCGAAACGCCGAACGAGCGCTATGCGACGGCCCACCTCGCCGCACTGCGCACCGCCGCCGCCGTGCTCGCCGCACGCGGCCGGCCCGAGACCTCACCCCGGGGCCGGGCGAGAATCCGCAGCGCCTGGGAAGTGCTTCCGGAGATAGCGCCCGAGCTGACCGAGTGGAGCGCGCTGTTCGCCTCGGGGGCCGGGCGCCGCGCCCGCGCCGAGGCGGGCATCCAGGGCGCCGCCACCACCCGTGACGCCGACGACCTGATACGCGACGTGAAGACGTTCCTCCGCCTGGTGGAACGCATGTTGTCTCCCCAGCCGCTCCTGCCCCAGCCACGCGCCGACGGGAGGGATCCCCAGGGGCGCGCGGGGCTGCGCAACGGGGACCTGGGGGCGTAGGCCCCGGGTGCGCGACGGGAGGGGGCGGACCCACAGGGGCTCGACGCGAGAGGGCGGACCCACGGGGGCGCGGGAAACAGCGCGAACGGGGGGCCGGGGCGGAGCCCCAGGGGAAGGGACGGGAGGGGGGGCGGGGGCGGAACACCCGGGCCCTCGGCCGCGGGCCCCGCAGGTGACCGGCAGGCCCGGCGCAGGCCATAAGGTGGACAGCGCCCAAAGCCCGACCGTCCCGCCGAACCCCCCGGCGGGACCCCGCCGAGGAGTCACTACCGTGTCGGACCCGATGCGACCCCGCGCCGCTCTCCGTACCGCCGTGGTCTGGGAGGTCCTCCAGGACGCCCTGGAACGCCGGGTCGAGGCGACCGGACGGCAGGCGCTGGACGTCCTCGACGCCGGTGGCGGCAGCGGCAACTTCGCGGTGCCCCTCGCCCGCCTCGGCCACCGGGTGACCGTGGTCGACCCCAGCCCGAACGCGCTGTTCGCCCTCGAGCGCCGCGCGGCCGAGGCCGAGGTCGCCGACCGGGTCCAGGGCGTCCAGGGCGACGCCCGCGGCCTCTTCGACGTGGCCGAGCGCGGCGGCTACGACATCGTGCTGTGCCACGGCGTCCTGGAGTACGTCGACGACCCGGCCGAGGGCGTACGCAACGCGGTGGCCGCGCTGCGCCCCGAGGGCGTGCTCAGCCTGCTCGCCGCGGGCCTCGGCGGCGCCGTGCTCTCCCGTGCGCTCGCCGGTCACTTCACGGAGGCCCAGCAGGCGCTCGCCGACCCGAACGGCCGATGGGGCGCGGGCGACCCCATGCCGCGCCGCTTCACGGCCGGGCAGCTCACCTCACTCGTGGAGGACGCGGGTCTGCGCGTCGGAGCGGTGCACGGCGTACGGGTCTTCGCCGACCTCGTCCCCGGTGCGCTCGTCGACACCGAGCCCGGCGCCCTGGACGCCCTGCTGAAACTGGAGGCCGCCGCGGCCGAGGTCGCCGCCTTCCACTCCGTGGCCACCCAGCTCCATGTGCTCGGTGAGACGCCGGGGACCACTGGGGTGTGAGCCGCGTGCTGTGACGCGTCGCTGATCAGCGACGCGTCCGGCGGCCCCGCTGTGCATGGACTGCGCCACAGGCCACCCGAATGGCGGCCGGGCGCCGTATGATCGAGGGAGACCGCCCGGCATGACGGGTCGGCCGCCGGGGAATGAGAAGCCTCAGTGGGCCGGGACGTGATGTCTGGGACCGGTTGGCCAATTGGCGTAGAGGGGCGGGTTTCACGGGGGCGATTCCCTGCCTATCCTGAAGGGACCCCCCGGGTCGCCCCGGCGACTGCACGATGAGGAGGACTCCGTGCCGCTCTCGGAGCACGAGCAGCGCATGCTCGAGCAAATGGAGCGAGCGCTGTACGCCGAAGATCCCAAGTTCGCGACGGCGCTCGAGGGAAGCGGGCTGCGTACGTACACCCGGCGACGGGTTTACCAGGCGGTCGCGGGCTTCCTCGTGGGTATTGCGCTCCTCATGGCCGGTATGGTCGCCCAGCAGGTCTGGCTCAGTGTCGTGGGTTTCCTCGTGATGCTGGGCTGTGCGGTCCTCGCGGTGACCGGCTGGCGCAAGGCACCCAAGCCGGGTGAGCAGGCTGCCGGTGCGACAGATGCTCCGCAGGCGGGTCGTCAGGGGAGACAGCGTCGCTCCGTGATGAACCGCATCGAGGAGCGCTGGCAGCGTCGGCGTGACGAGCAGGGCGGGCGGTGACGTCCGCCTCCGCGTCCGTCTTCCGGCGCGTATGAGACATGGTTGAGGGGGCGACCACCTACGGGGTGGTCGCCCCCTCAACCATGTCTCGGGGCGTTCGGCGTCCCGGGCGGGCGTGCCTCTTCAGCGGCTGACGTGTCGGTGTGGCCGGCGCCGGGAGTTGGTGCGGGCCGGGGGCGATGGCGCAACCCGGCGCCGACGCCGTGCCGTCGCGCCCACCCGTGCCGCCCCGCGGCCCGATTGCCCGTGGTGGCGGTGGCGGGCGGGACGGGCGTCGCCAGGTCGGGCGGAGGGCCGAAAGGCGGGTCCGGAGGTGCGACCACCGGCCCGACACCGCCCAGGCGACCCGCACCGCCGACCGCGGGGCGAGTACCGCCCGCAGCCGGGTCCGCCGGCCCGCCGTGTCCCGCAGACCCGCGATCGCCCGGCGTGCCTCGTCCGCCAGACCCGCCGTGGGCTGCGGCCTGGGCGCGTACAGGACCTGCTCCACCGCCCCGGCGACCCGGTGCACCGATTCGGCCGCGCTCCGGTCGAGCCGGCCCAGCCGCACCAGGCGGTCGGCCGCCCCGCGTGGCGTCAGCGACTCGTCGGGTGAGATGCCGTGGTCCCACGCCGTGTCGGTCAGCTCGTCCCAGACGGCGAGTACGTACGGAGCGGCGTCCGCCTCCGACCGGCCGTGCCCGCCCAGGCGCACCGCTCTGATCCGCAGCCGCCACAGCATCGGCGACAGTGGCAGCATCAGGACGGCGAGACCGGCAAGGGCCCACAGCAGCAGTGCGTACCACTTCGGCCCGTCCCCGCCCGTGTCCAGTGCCGCCTGCGGCGACTCGCTCCCGCACCCGTCCAGCCTCCTGCGCTCGGGTGAGCAGCTCTCGCTCTCCGACGGCGCTGCGGACTGCTCATCGGGCGCGGCCTGCGAGGGCAGGGCCGGATCCGGCAGCGTGCTGTCCGCGGCGTCCGGCACGGTGTAGGGCGGCGTCGAACCCCGGGTCGGGGTCGGCTCGAAGCGGGTCCAGCCCACCCCCTCGAAGTACAGCTCCGGCCAGGCGTGCGCGTCCCGCTGCCCGACCGAGATCGTGCCGTCCGCCTGCGGGGTGCCGGGGGCGAAGCCCACCGCGATCCGCGCCGGTATGCCCAGGGAGCGGGCCATCGACGCCATCGCGAAGGAGAAGTGCACACAGAAGCCCTGCTTGTCCCGCAGGAAGCGGGCGATCGCCTGCGAGTCGCTGCCGACATCGACGTCGGTGTCGTACTCGAAGCCGCCGTTCAGGGTGAAGTACTCCTGGAGCTTGACCGCCCGGTCGTAGGCGTTGTCCGCGCCCTCGGTGATCTCGCGGGCGGTCCGGGACACCAGGTCCGGCAGTGAATCCGGCAGCTCGGTGTACTCGCGCGTCAGAGCGGGCGACGGCTCCGGCGCGCCGGAGAGCTGCTCCGCGGTGGGCTGCACCTGGAGGCTGCGCACCTCGTACGTCAGACCGCGGGTGTTCTGGCCGTGATCGCCGACCAGGGTCATGCCGACGGGTTCGTATCGCCAGTCGCCCTTGACGCTCACCTCGCTCGGCGGGTAGGGCATCGGCAGCCAGTTCTGGCCGTACCAGTCGGCGGTGGAGACCGTCGTGCCGACCTCCGTGCGCGCGATGCCGGGGCCGAGGCCGGGTGGGGTCGGGAACCTGCCGTCGGGCACCGTGGTGATGGACCGTTTCGACGGCTTCCACGTGGTGCCGTCGAAATCGTCCAGGGACACGATCCGCAGATACAGGTCCGACGTGTCCGCCATCTCGGAGCGCACCGACAGCACCTGGCGGTCCTCGTCCACGTTCAGCGAGTCGCGCAGCGACACCAGCGGGTTCACCGCGGAGATGGTGCCGCCCCCGCCGCCGCCGGAGCCGACACCGGAACCGGTGGGATCCAGCAGCCCCCCGTTCATCGACGGCAGACCGAGCGGCAGCACCAGGGCGATGCCCACCGCGAGCACTCCGATCCGCCGTCCGGTGCGCACCGGCGCGACGGCGCCCGGCTGGTCGGCGCCCGGGCCGCGGGCCGTTCCGCTGAAGACCCGGCCCCACTGGGAGAGCCGGTCGCGTCCCTCGGCGAGCAACAGCATCAGATAGCCGACCGCCGCCAGCAGGAACCACAGCCAGTCGATGCCGTTGTCGGACAGCCCGGCGGCCACCGAGTAGAGCGCGAGCAGCGGAAGTCCGGCCGGGGCCGCGCTGCGGAAGGTCACCGCGAGGGTGTCCACCAGCAGCCCGATCACCAGGACTCCGCCGACCAGCATCAGCCGTATGCCGTCGGACAGGGGGGCAGGGATCGCGAACCTGCCGACGTCCTCCCCGCCCTGTTCCAGCACCGCGGCGAAGTGGCGGAAGGCCTCGGGACCGGGTATCAGCCCGGCGAGGGCGTGCTCACGCGCGAAGACCAGGGTCAGCAGCACCAGGGTGACCAGGAACTGCGCCGCCACCGTCAGCGGCCGCGCCAGCGGTATCCGCCGTCCGGCCGCGCCCACGCCCGACTGAACCGCCAGCAGCAGCATCGACTGGACGAGCCAGGTCGCCTCGCTGACCAGCGGCAGCAGGGCACACGCCGCCATCAGTGTGGCCGCCCACGCGCAGATGGCCAGCCTCGCCCGCCCGCTGATCACGGTCCCTCCCCACCGCTCGCCACGGCCAGGCCCGACCGCTCCCGGTCCGCCTGCCGCCACAGCCCGTCCAGCGAGGCACCCCGCGGCACTCCCAGGGCGGTCCAGCCCGCCTCCCGCAGCATCCGCAGCCGTCCCTCGCTCCTGTCCAACGCGCCGGGCAGACCGGCCGGTTCCCCGAGCCAGGTCCCACTGTCCAGCACGAAGGCGAGGGCTCCTCCGCCGCGCTGCCGCATCCGGGCCAGCACCGCGGCCTGCTCCTCGTCGAGGTCGCCGAGGAAGGCCACCAGCAGCCCCTCGTTCCCCCCGCGCAGCACGTCATAGGCGCGGGACATGCCGTCCTCGTCGGAGTGGTCCACCACGGCGAGGGTGTCCATCATCAGCCCGGCCGCGTCCGCCGACTCCTGGTTCACCCCCGCGAAACCGTCGGACCCCTCGCCCGGTACCGAGGTGCCGGTGTCGGTCAGCAGCCGCACGGAGAAGCCCCGCTCCAGCATGTGCACCAGGACGGAGGCCGCGCCGGACACCGCCCATTCGAAGGCCGAGTCCGGTCCCGCGCCCTCGTAGGCGACGGCCCGGGTGTCCAGCAGCACCGTGCACCGGGCACGCTGCGGCTGCTCCTCGCGGCGCACCATCAGCTCGCCGTACCGCGCGGTGGAGCGCCAGTGCACCCGGCGCAGATCGTCGCCGTAGCGGTATCCGCGCGGGATGATGTCGTCGTCACCGGCCAGTGCCAGCGAGCGCTGCCGCCCGTCGCCGTACCCCATCGCCTCGCCGCCCAGCCGCACCGGCGGCAGCGGCTCGACACGCGGGATGACCGTCAGTGTGTCGTACGTCGAGAAGGAGCGGGTCAGCTCGCACATCCCGAACGGGTCGGACAGCCGGAGCTGGAGCGGGCCCAGAGGGTACCGGCCGCGCAGATCGGAGCGGACCCGGTAGGACACCTCACGCCGCCCGCCCGCCTCCACCCGGTCCAGTACGAACCGCGGGCGCGGGCCGAGCACGTAGGGCACCCGGTCCTGGAGCATCAGCAGGCCGGTGGGAAGCCGCGAGACGTTGTCCATCCGCAGGTGCACCCGCGACTCGGAGCCGGCGGGCACCCGGCCGGGGGAGAGCCGGCGGCTGCCGGCGACCCGGTAGCGGGTGCGGTAGAGCACGGCCGCGCACACCAGCGGCAGTACGGCCAGCAGCAGCCCGACCCGCAGCAGATCGCTCTGCCCGAGTACATACGCGCAGACCCCGGCGGCCACGCCGGCGGCCAGAAAGGAACGGCCACGGGTGGTGAGTCCCGCCAGGGCGGTCCTGATCCCGCTCCGGTCGCCCGTGTCGCTGTTCGTGTGGACGGCGCCGGCGCCGGTCATCACAGCCTCCGGGGCGGCTGCGTGCCGAACTCCGGACCGCTGTGTCCGAGACCGCCCTGCGGCGGACCGCCCGCCGGCGCCTGGGGCCGGTCCGTGGGCACCGGGATGCGCTGCAGGATCTCCTGCACCACCTGCTCGGCGGTCCGGCGGTTGAGCTGTGCCTGGGCGGTGGGCAGCAGCCGGTGGGCCAGGACGGCCGGGGCGAGTGCCTGCACGTCGTCCGGCAGCGCGTAGTCCCGGCCGCCGAGGGCCGCCGCCGCCTTCGCCGCGCGCAGCAGGTGCAGCGTCGCGCGCGGCGAGGCGCCGAGTCTGAGATCGGGGTGTGTGCGCGTGGCGGCGACCAGGTCCACCGCGTACCGGCGGATCGGCGCGGCCACGTACACGTCGCGCACCGCCTCGATCAGCTTCAGGATCTCGTGCGCGTGGGCCACCGGCTGGAGGTCCTCCAGCGGGGAGACGCCCCCGTGCACGTCCAGCATCTGCAGTTCGGCCTCCGCGCTCGGGTAGCCGACCGAGACACGGGCCATGAAACGGTCGCGCTGGGCCTCCGGCAGCGGATAGGTGCCCTCCATCTCCACCGGGTTCTGCGTCGCCACGACCATGAACGGGCTGGGCAGCTCGTAGGTCTTGCCGTCGATGGTGACCTGGCGCTCCTCCATCGACTCCAGCAGCGCGGACTGGGTCTTCGGCGAGGCGCGGTTGATCTCGTCGCCGATCACCACCTGCGCGAAGATGGCGCCCGGCTTGAACTCGAAGTCACGGCGCTGCTGGTCCCAGATGGACACACCGGTGATGTCCGAGGGCAGCAGGTCCGGCGTGAACTGGATCCGCCGCACCGAACAGTCGATGGACCGCGCCAGCGCCTTGGCGAGCATCGTCTTGCCGACTCCCGGCACATCCTCGATGAGCAGATGTCCCTCGGCGAGCAGTACGGTCAGCGAGAGCCGTACGACCTCAGGCTTTCCCTCGATCACGCCTTCCACCGAACTCCGCACGCGCTCCACCACGGCGGTCAGATCAGTGAGGCTCGCTCGATCGTCATAGGTCGTCACCCGGCCCTCCTCGGCCTTTTCCCGCGCTCCTCGAAGGAGCGGGGAACCCCAAATGTCCCGGGCCGACGCGTCTCCGCGGACCGGCCCACCCCGAATCACGGACGCCACACCGGAAAAGTTCCGCGTGACACCACTCCCGCATTGTTGCCGCCGTTACCGATTCGTGTCACTCGCCTGTGGACAACTGACAGCGATATGTCAGGTCTTACGACCGGAACGGCTCCGGAGTTCAGCAGATCCCCGGCGCGGGTGCCAACTCAGGCGGGGTCGATCTCGCGCAGCAGGCCCGACTTCACGTCGAAGACGAAGCCGCGCACGTCGTCGGTGTGCAGCAGGAACGGCGAGGTCCGCACCCGGGCCATCGACTGGCGTACGTCCTGGTCGACGTCCCGGAAGGCCTCCACGGCCCAAGCCGGGCGCTGGCCCACCTCCATCTCCAGATCGTGCCGGAACTCCTCGGTGATGGACTCCAGACCGCAGTTGGTGTGGTGGATGAGGACCACGCTGCGGGTGCCGAGGGCCCGCTGGCTGATGGTGAGCGAACGGATCACGTCGTCGGTGACGACGCCGCCCGCGTTGCGGATCGTGTGGCAGTCGCCGAGCGAGAGTCCCAGGGCGTCGTGCAGGTCAAGACGCGCGTCCATGCACGCCACCACCGCCACGTGCAGCACCGGGCGGGCGTCCATGCCCGGGTCGGTGAAGGCGGCCGCGTACTGCTCGTTCGCTTCGACCAGACGGTCGGTGATCTTGCCCGGGGTGACGGGGGCGGTGCTGGAGCCTGCGGGGACCGATGCGGAAGTCGTCATACTCATGACGGTAATGGTCAGGAGGACGGCAGGCCCGTTGTGAGAGGGGACAAAGAACGTCAGCGATCCTTGATGTGAGGTAACCCACACGAGTGGTGTGAGCCCCCTCCTCAGAATGATTCGCCCGATGTATCCCTTGACTCGTGGTGCGGGCCGCGACGCGCAGGCCGGTTGATTGACCGGGCGGGACCGTGGACTAAAGTGACGCCAGCGGGAGACGAGACCGCCCGCTGCACTGATGTCCCCCGGAGACCCCTGGCCGCGACCAGGGATTCTCCCCGCGTGCGCGGCGCGTACGTACGGCTCGGCCTCCTCCCGCCGCCGCTCGGCCGAAGCTCCGGCGCCGGCCGCCCCTTCACCGGGGGAGGGCGGGGACCCGGCGGTGCGTGAACGCCGGGCCGGATCTGAGAGGGCCCCTTGAGCCAGCGTCGACACGTCCCGGTGATGCTCCAGCGGTGCCTGGACCTGTTGGCGCCCGCCCTGGAGCAGCCCGGGGCGGTGGTGGTCGACTGCACCCTCGGGCTCGGCGGCCACAGCGAGGCCCTGCTCCGGCGCTTCCCCGATGTCCGGCTCGTCGCACTGGACCGGGACAGGGAAGCACTGCGCCTGTCCGGCGAACGGCTCGCCCCCTTCGGAGAGCGGGCCACCCTGGTGCACGCCGTCTACGACGAGCTCCCCGGCGTACTCGACCGGCTCGGTGTCCCGCGCGTGCGCGGCATCCTGTTCGACCTCGGGGTGTCCTCCATGCAGCTCGACGAGGCGGACCGCGGCTTCGCCTACGCCCAGGACGCCCCGCTCGACATGCGCATGGACCAGACGACCGGCCTCGCCGCCGCCGAGGTCCTCAACACCTACCCGCCCGGCGAGCTCGTCCGCATCCTGCGCGCCTACGGCGAGGAGAAGCAGGCCAAGCGGATCGTGTCCGCCGTCGTGCGCGAGCGCGAGAAGGAGCCGTTCACCAACAGCGCACGCCTGGTGGAGCTGATCCGGGACGCGCTGCCCCAGGCCGCCAAGCGCACCGGCGGCAACCCGGCCAAGCGCACCTTCCAGGCCCTGCGGATCGAGGTCAACGGCGAGCTGACGGTGCTGGAGCGGGCGATCCCGGCGGCCGTCGGGTCCCTCGCCGTGGGCGGACGGATCGCCGTGCTGTCGTACCACTCCCTGGAGGACCGCCTCGTCAAGCAGGTGTTCGCGGCGGGCGCCGCCACCACCGCCCCGCCCGGACTTCCGGTCGTCCCGGAGCGGTACCAGCCCCGGCTCAAGCTGCTCACGCGCGGTGCCGAACTTCCCACCGAGGAGGAGATCGCCGAGAACCGGCGCGCGGCCCCCGCGCGGCTGCGCGGCGCCGAGCGGATCCGGGAGGACGTCGGGTGAGGCGCGGGCGGTACCGGGCCCGCGCACGGCACCAGGGTACGGACGGCGCACAAGGCGGGTGACGGGCCGGCGTACGGGCGGGACGAACGAACTCAGGGGAGTGTGAGTGAGTAGGAAACCCGGACTGAAAGGGCGGCCCGGACCGGAGGGACGGCCCCGGCTGAGAGGGCGGGCGGCCCGGCTCGCGCAGTTCCTGCCCACCGGCCGGGCCCAGGCGGCCCGCACCCCCTTCGTCCTGCTCGTCGTGCTGCTCCTCGGCGGCGGCCTGATCGGTCTCCTGGTACTGAACTCCGCCCTCAGCGAGGGCGCCTTCCGGCTCGGCGACCTCCAGCGGGAGACCAAGGACCTCACCGACGAGGAACAGGCCCTGCAACGGGACATCGGTGACTACTCCGCCCCCGACGCCCTCCAGCGCCGGGCCCGCGAGCTCGGCATGGTGCCCGGCGGCGGCCCCGCCTTCCTGGACCTCGACGGCAAGGTCAAGGGCGTACCCGGCGCCGCCTCCGCCGCCCGCGCCCCCCTGGTCCTCGCCCCCGAGGCGCTGGCCACCGCGACGGCCCCGCCCCCGGCCGCGGAGCCGGGCCCGTCGGCCGCCGCTGCCTCCCCCTCCTCCGCATCGACCCCGACTCCCGGCAGGTGACGGAAGTGTCCGACAGGGAACCGCTCCGCCGCAGAGTGCCCGGACCCTCCCGGCCGGCCGCCGGACGGCGCCCCGGGCCCGGCGCCCGTCCGGCCCGCCGGCCATCGGGCCCCCGTCCGGCGGCCCCCAAGGTCATCCGCCTGGGCAGCCCGCGCCCCCGGCTGCGCCTCGTCGGCGTCACGCTGACCCTGGTGCTGCTCGCCTTCGTCGTGCGCCTCTTCCAGGTGCAGGCCGTCGACGCGAGCACCTACGCGGGCAAGGCCGAACAGAACCGCTACGTCGGCCAGGTGCTGGCCGCCGAACGCGGCGAGATCACCGACCGCACCGGTGTGGCCCTCGCGACCAGCGACGACGCCTACGACATCACCGCCGACCCCACGATGTTCGCCCCCGGGGAGCTGGAGATCGCCGACGGCCCCGAGCAGGCCGCCGCCCTCCTCGCCCCGATCCTGGGCCAGGACCAGGACGACCTGGTCAAGAAGCTCCGGCCGGAGAACAAGGCCCTGCGCTACGTCAAACTGGCCGGCCGCCAGACCCCTCAGGTCTGGACGCAGATCAAGGACCTCAAGGCCGCCCTCGCCAAGAAGGCGGAGCATGACACCTCCACCGTCAACGTCCTGGCCGGCGTCTTCTCCGTGCCCACCAGCAAGCGGGTGTACCCCAACAAGGAGCTCGCCGCCGGAATACTGGGCTGGGTCAACGCCGAGGGCGAGGGCGGCGGCGGTATCGAGCTCCGGCTGGACAAGCGGCTGGCCGGCGAGGACGGCAAGATCCGGTACGCCCAGTCCGGCGGCCGTCTCGTCCCGACCGCCGGCGGCGCCACCGAGACCCCGGCCGTGCCCGGCAGCGACGTCGAGCTGACCATCCACCGGGACATCCAGTGGGCCGCCCAGAACGCGATCGCCCAGCAGGTGGAGGAGTCAGCGGCCGACCGCGGCTACGTCATCGTCCAGGACACCCGCACCGGCGAGGTCCTCGCGATGGCCAACGCGCCCGGGTTCGACCCGAACGACCTCTCCGAGGCCGATCCCAGGACACTCGGCAACGCGGCCGTCCAGGACGCCTTCGAACCCGGCTCCACGGCCAAGGTCCTGTCGATGGCCGCCGTTCTCGAGGAGAACGCCGCCACCCCGGGCACCCATGTCGTGGTGCCCAACCGGCTGCACCGCGGCGACCGGCTCTTCAAGGACGACATCGACCACCCGACCTGGTACCTCACGCTCAACGGCGTGCTCGCCAAGTCCAGCAACATCGGCACCATCCTCGCGACCGGCCAGCTCGGCAAGACCCAGGCCGCGGCCAACAAGGTCCTCTACGACTACCTGCGCAGGTTCGGCCTCGGCGACCACACCGGCCTCGGCTTCCCCGGCGAGACCAAGGGGATCCTCGCCCCGCCGGACGCCTGGTCCACCTCGCAGCAGTACACGATTCCTTTCGGCCAGGGCGTGTCCGTCAACGCGATGCAGGCCGCCTCCGTCTACTCGACCATCGCCAACGGCGGTGTCCGGATCGAACCCACACTCGTCCGCGGCTCCAAGGGACCCGACGGACGCTTCACCCCCGCCCCGAAGCCCAAGGAGACCAGGGTCGTCAGCGAGAAGACGGCGAAGACGCTCGCCCGGATGCTGGAGTCCGTCGTGGACGACGAGGAGGGCACCGGCACCAAGGCGCGTATCCCGGGCTACCGGGTCGCGGGGAAGACGGGTACGGCGAACCGCGTGGATCCGGCCACCGGCAAGTACCACGGCTACACCTCGTCCTTCGCCGGGTTCGCCCCCGCCGACAAGCCCAGGATCACCGTCTACTGCGTCATCCAGAACGCCACCCAGGGAAGCTACTTCGGGGGTCAGATCTGCGGCCCGGTCCACAAGCAGGTCATGGAGTTCGCCCTGAAGACCCTCCAGGTCCCGCCGACCGGCGCCGCCCCCGCCAGCCTTCCGGTCACCTTCACACCCTGACCCGTACCGAGCACCGAGCCACCAGGAACCACCTCGTGACAACGAACAGCCCCGACCCCGGCAAGCACGGCATCCGCCCCTCGCTTCGCACCTCAGCCGGTACGCCCGGTACGCTCACCGCCGTGCCACACGCCGATCAGTCCCAAACCGCCCAGAAGGGCCACCCTGTGACATATCCGGGGCCGCCCCGCCCGGACCGGGTCTCCGCCACACCCCTCGCGGAACTCGCCGGTCAGCTGGGCGCCGCCGTACCGGAGCGGGCCGCCGGGGTCACGGGCATCACCCATGACTCGCGCGCCGTCCGCCCCGGCGACCTGTACGCCGCGCTCCCGGGCGCCCGCGTCCACGGCGCCGACTTCGTCACCCAGGCCGCCGGCCTCGGCGCGGTCGCCGTACTGACCGACCCGTCCGGCGCCGAGCGCGTCGCCGCGACCGGACTGCCGGCGCTGGTGGTGGACGACCCGCGCGCGCGGATGGGCGAGCTGGCCGCGACCATCTACGGCCACCCGGGCCGCGATCTGCTCCAGATCGGCATCACCGGTACCTCAGGCAAGACCACCACCGCCTATCTCGTCGAGGGCGGTCTGAGGACCGTCCGCAGCACGGGACTCATCGGCACGGTCGAGATGCGCATCGGCGACGAGCGCATCAAGTCCGAGCGGACCACACCGGAGGCCACCGACCTCCAGGCGCTCCTCGCCGTCATGCGTGAACGCGGCACCGACGCGGTCGCCATGGAGGTGTCCAGCCACGCCCTGGTCCTCGGCCGGGTCGACGGCTGTGTCTTCGACATCGCGGTCTTCACCAACCTCAGCCCGGAGCACATGGAGTTCCACTCCGGGATGGAGGACTACTTCCAGGCGAAGGCGCAGCTGTTCACGCCCGCGCGCAGCCGGCTCGGCGTGGTCAACGTGGACGACGAGTACGGCCGCCGCCTCGTCAAGGAGGCCGGCGTCCCCGTCGTCACCTACTCCGCCGAGGGCCACCCCGACGCCGACTGGCGCGCCGAGGACGTCGAGGTCGGCCCGATGGACTCGACGCTGACCGTGGTCGGCCCCGAGGGTGAGCGGATCACCGCGCGCTCGCCGCTGCCGGGCCCCTTCAACGTGGCCAACACCCTGGCCGCGATCGTCTCCCTCGCTGCCGCGGGACTCGACCCGCAGGCCGCCGCCGACGGCGTCGCCGCCGTGCCGGGCGTGCCCGGCCGGCTGGAGCGCGTGGACGCCGGCCAGCCCTACCTCGCGGTGGTCGACTACGCCCACAAGACCGACGCCGTCGAGTCGGTGCTGCGCGCCCTGCGCAAGGTCACCGAAGGCGAGGTGCACATCGTGCTCGGCTGCGGCGGCGACCGCGACACCACCAAGCGGGAGCGCATGGGCGCCGCCGCCGCGCGGCTCGCCGACACCGCCGTACTGACCTCCGACAACCCCCGCTCCGAGGACCCCCTCGGGATCCTCGCCGTCATGCTCCAGGGCGCCGCCTCGGTGCCCGCCCACGAGCGGGGCGAGGTGCAGGTCTTCGAGGACCGGGCCGCCGCGATCGCCGCCGCCGTCGCCAGGGCGCGGCCCGGCGACACCGTGCTGGTCGCGGGCAAGGGCCACGAGCAGGGTCAGCACATCGCCGGGGTGGTGCGTCCCTTCGACGACCGTCAGGTGCTTCGCGAAGCCATCAAGAAGACCCAGGGATGAACTTGTGATCGCCCTCTCCCTCGCCGAGATCGCAGAAGTCGTCGGCGGGAAGACGCACGACATACCGGACCCGTCCGTCCGGGTCACCGGGCCGGTGGTCCGGGACTCGCGGGAGGCGGGGCCCGGCAGCCTGTTCGTCGCCTTCGCCGGCGAGCGCGTGGACGGACACGACTACGCGGCCGCGGTCGTCGAGGCGGGCGCGGCCGCGGTGCTGGCCTCCCGGCCCGTCGGGGTGCCCGCGATCGTCGTCGACGACGTCCAGGCGGCTCTCGGAGCCCTCGCCCGGCATGTCGTCGGCCGGCTGGGCGCGACCCTCGTCGCGCTCACCGGCTCGGCCGGCAAGACCAGCACCAAGGACCTCATCGCCCAGGTGCTCGGCAGCACGGCGCCGACGGTCTTCACCCCCGGCTCCCTCAACAACGAGATCGGCCTGCCGCTGACCGCGCTCACCGCCACCGGGGACACCCGGTTCCTCGTGCTGGAGATGGGCGCGCGCGGAATCGGCCACATCCGTTACCTCGCGGGTCTGACACCGCCGAAGGTCGGCCTGGTCCTGAACGTCGGCTCCGCGCACATCGGCGAGTTCGGCGGCCGGGAGCAGATCGCGCAGGCCAAGGGCGAACTGGTCGAGGCCCTGCCCCCGGCCGGGGAGGGCGGCGCCGCCGTCCTCAACGCGGACGACCCTCTCGTACGGGCCATGGCCTCCCGTACGAAGGCGAAGGTGATCCTTTTCGGAGAGTCCGACGAAGCGGACGTTCGGGCGGAGAACGTGCGACTCACGGACAGCGGACAGCCCTCCTTCAGGCTTCACACACCCTCCGGTGCATCCGATGTGACCATGCGCCTGTACGGTGAGCATCACGTGTCGAACGCGCTCGCCGCGGCCGCCGTCGCCCACGAGTTGGGCATGTCCGCTGACGAGATCGCCCGCGCGCTCTCCGAGGCGGGCTCCCTCTCCCGCTGGCGGATGGAGGTCACCGAGCGCCCGGACGGCGTGACGGTCGTCAACGACGCCTACAACGCGAACCCCGAGTCCATGAAGGCCGCGCTGCGCGCGCTGGCGGCCATGGGCAGAGGGCGTCGTACGTGGGCGGTGCTCGGCAGGATGGCCGAGCTCGGGGACGAGGCGCTCGCCGAGCACGACGCGGTCGGACGGCTCGCCGTCCGGCTCAACGTCAGCAAGCTCGTCGCGGTCGGGGGCAGGGAAGCCGCCTGGCTGCAACTGGGCGCATATAACGAGGGTTCGTGGGGTGAGGAGTCGGTGCACGTGTCCGACGCACAGGCGGCTGTCGACCTGTTGCGCAGCGAATTGCGCCCGGGGGATGTCGTACTCGTGAAGGCGTCCCGTTCGGTCGGGCTCGAGAGCGTGGCGCAGGCGCTGCTCGAGACCGGTGCCGAGGGTGAGGTCGCCGCCCGATGATGAATCAGATCCTGTTCTCAGGAGTCATTGGCCTCTTCCTGACGCTGGGCGGCACTCCGCTGCTGATCAAACTGCTCGCCCGCAAGGGGTACGGGCAGTACATCCGCGACGACGGACCGCGCGAGCACGCCAGCAAGCGCGGTACGCCGACGATGGGCGGCATCGCCTTCATCCTGGCGACGGTCGCCGCCTACTTCCTGTCGAAGCTCATCACCGGCAAGCCGCCGACCTACTCCGGTGTGCTGGTGCTCGGCCTGATGGTCGGCATGGGTCTGGTCGGCTTCCTCGACGACTACATCAAGATCGTCAAGCGGCGTTCGCTGGGTCTGCGGGCCAAGGCGAAGCTGGCCGGACAGCTCCTCGGCGGTATCGCCTTCGCGGTGCTCTCGCTCCAGTTCGCGGACGCCCGCGGCAACACCCCGGCCTCCACCAAGCTGTCGTTCATCACCGACTTCGGCTGGACCATCGGCCCGGTGCTGTTCGTGGTCTGGGCGCTGTTCATGATCCTCGCGATGTCGAACGGCGTGAACCTCACCGACGGTCTCGACGGCCTCGCCACCGGTGCCTCCGTCCTCGTCTTCGGCGCCTACACGTTCATCGGCGTCTGGCAGTGGCAGGAGTCCTGCGCCAACGCGCAGACCCTGACCAACCCGGGGGCCTGCTACGAGGTCCGCGACCCGCTCGACCTGGCGGTGGTCTCCGCCGCGCTGATGGGATCCTGCCTCGGCTTCCTGTGGTGGAACACCTCGCCCGCCAAGATCTTCATGGGCGACACCGGTTCGCTCGCGCTCGGCGGTGTCCTCGCCGGACTCGCGATCTGCTCCCGCACCGAGCTGCTGCTCGCCATCCTCGGCGGTCTGTTCGTCCTCATCACCATGTCGGTGGTCATCCAGGTCGGCTCGTTCCGGCTCACCGGTAAGCGGGTCTTCCGGATGGCGCCACTCCAGCATCACTTCGAACTCAAAGGCTGGTCCGAAGTCCTTGTGGTGGTCCGCTTCTGGATCATCCAGGGCATCTGTGTGATCGTCGGACTGGGTCTCTTCTACGCGGGATGGGCAGCGGACAAGTGACCGACTGGCAGGGCAGGCACGTCACCGTCGCGGGGCTCGGCGTCTCGGGTGTCCCGGCGGCCAGGGCGCTCCACGGGCTCGGCGCGAAGGTCACCGTCGTCAACGACGGGGACGACGCCCGCGCCCGCGAGCAGGCCGCGGAACTGGAGGCGCTCGGCGTCACCGTCCGCCTCGGGGACGGCACCGCATCCGACAGCGGTTCTGCCGCGGGTCTGCCCGAAGGCACCGAACTGATCGTCACCGCCCCCGGCTGGAGGCCGGACAAGCCGCTGTTCGCGGCGGCGGCGGCGGCCGGGGTGCCGGTGTGGGGCGACGTCGAACTCGCCTGGCGGCTCAGGAAGCCCGGCGCGGCCCCCTGGCTCGCGGTCACCGGCACCAACGGCAAGACCACCACCGTGCAGATGCTCGCCTCCATCCTGGAGGCGGCCGGTCTGCGCACCGCGGCCGTCGGCAACATCGGCGTCTCCCTCCTCGGCGCGGTGCTCGGCGAGGAGGAGTACGACGTGCTCGCCGTGGAGCTGTCCAGCTACCAGCTCCACTGGGCCCCTTCGCTGCGCGCCCACTCCGCCGCCGTGCTCAACCTCGCCCCGGACCACCTCGACTGGCACGGTTCCATGGAGGCGTACGCCGCCGACAAGGGCCGTGTCTACGAGGGCAATCGGATCGCCTGCGTCTACAACGCCGCGGACAAGGCCACCGAGGACCTGGTCCGCGAGGCCGACGTCGAGGAGGGCTGCCGCGCCGTCGGCTTCACCCTGGGCCCCCCCGGACCCTCCCAACTCGGTGTCGTGGAGGGCATCCTGGTCGACCGCGCCTTCGTCGAGAACCGGCAGAAGAACGCCCAGGAACTCGCCGAGGTGTCCGACGTCAGGCCCCCGGCCCCGCACAACGTCGCCAACGCCCTCGCCGCCGCCGCCCTCGCGCGGGCCTACGGTGTGCCCGCGAGCGCCGTACGGGACGGCCTGCGCGCCTTCACCCCGGACGCCCACCGCATCACGCACGTCGCCGACCTGGACGGCGTCGCCTGGGTCGACGACTCCAAGGCCACCAACACCCATGCCGCCGGCGCCTCGTTGGCGGCGTACGAGTCGATCGTGTGGATCGCCGGCGGCCTCGCCAAGGGCGCCGCCTTCGACGAACTCGTCACGGACTCCGCGAAGCGGCTGCGCGGTGCCGTGCTGATCGGCAGGGACCGTGCCCTGATCCGCGAAGCCCTGGCGCGACACGCCCCGGAAGTACCGGTCGTCGACCTCGACCGGACCGACACTGGGGCGATGCTCCAGGCTGTCCAGGAGGCGCAGCGGCTCGCACGGCCCGGCGACACGGTACTGCTGGCCCCCGCCTGCGCCTCGATGGACATGTTCGCCAACTACAACAAGCGCGGTGAAGCGTTCGCACAGGCGGTGCGCGAGCTCGGCGCCTGACCCCCGGCCCGCCTGGCGCCGGGCGACCTTGGGAGGGACGCGTGGGACCGTCTAGGGCCTGTCATCGGGATCGGGACGCGGGGAGCCGACGGCACCTCGTCGGGGCCGTGAGCGGGGTCCGGAGCGTGGGGCCGAGAGGCGGAGGAGGGTGCTGCCGGGGCGCAGCCCCGGCAGCCGGCACCGGCGCCGCCGGGGGAGTGCGCGCCCGAGCCCGCGTCCGCGGCGCCATCCGGACGGCGGGCCCCGGGTCCTGCCGTCCGGCGTACCGGGGAGGCCGGGATGCCCGGTAGCCGTACCGGCCGGCCGCCCGTGCAGCGGGCCGCGCGCCGGCCCGCCGTACCCGGACCCCCGCGCGAGAATCCCGTCCGCACCCTGGTCACCCGGGCGCGCAAGGCCTGGGACCGGCCGCTGACCGCGTACTACCTGATCCTCGGCGGCAGTCTGCTGATCACCGTGCTGGGCCTGGTGATGGTCTACTCGGCCTCCCAGATCACGGCGCTGCAGATGTCACTGCCGGGCTCCTACTTCTTCCGCAAACAGCTGCTGGCCGCCGGGATCGGCGCTGTCCTGCTGCTCGCGGCCTCCCGGATGCCGGTGAAACTGCACCGGGCCCTGGCCTATCCCATCCTGGCGGGAGCCGTCTTCCTGATGGCCCTGGTGCAGGTGCCGGGGATAGGGGTCGCGGTCAACGGCAACCAGAACTGGATCGCCCTCGGCGGCAGTTTCCAGCTCCAGCCGAGCGAGTTCGGCAAGCTCGCGCTGGTCCTGTGGGGCGCCGATCTGCTCGCCCGCAAGCAGGACAGGCGGCTGCTGACCCAGTGGAAGCACATGCTGGTACCGCTGGTGCCGGCCGCCTTCATGCTGCTCGGGCTGATCATGCTGGGCGGCGACATGGGTACGGCCATCATCCTGACGGCGATCCTGTTCGGCCTGCTGTGGCTGGCCGGGGCGCCCACCCGGCTGTTCGCCGGTGTGCTGGCCGTCGCCGTGCTGCTCGGCGCGCTCCTCATCGGGACCAGCGAGAACCGCATGGCCAGGCTTTCCTGCCTCGGCGCCACAGAGCCCCAGACCGGCCCGGTCGACTGCTGGCAGGCCGTGCACGGGATCTACGCCCTCGCCTCCGGCGGGATCTTCGGTTCCGGCCTCGGCGCGAGCGTGGAGAAATGGGGCCAACTGCCTGAAGCTCACACGGACTTCATTTTCGCCGTCACCGGTGAGGAACTGGGCCTGGCGGGGACACTGTCGGTACTCGCCCTGTTCGCGGCTCTAGGCTATGCGGGTATCCGCGTGGCCGGACGCACGGAGGACCCCTTCGTGAGGTATGCCGCGGGAGGCGTGACCACCTGGATCACGGCCCAGGCCGTGATCAACATGGGTGCGGTGCTCGGTCTGCTGCCGATCGCCGGTGTCCCGCTCCCGCTGTTCTCCTACGGAGGGTCCGCCCTGCTGCCGACCATGTTCGCCATCGGGTTGCTGATCGCCTTCGCGCGTGAGGACCCCGCTGCGCGGATGGCGCTTGCGATGCGGCAACCCCGCTTTGGTAAAAAGCGGGTCAGGGGCTCTCAGGGGCCCCGGAGATGGAACACGATGCGACGGCGCGCCCCGGGGGTGCGTTCGTCCGGAGAGCGGTGAATTTCGGTGCATGTCGTACTCGCCGGCGGAGGAACCGCGGGCCATATCGAGCCCGCGCTCGCCCTCGCGGACGCCCTGCGCAGGCAGGATCCGGCCGTGGGCATCACGGCCCTGGGCACGGAACGCGGCCTCGAGACCCGCCTCGTACCCGAGCGCGGGTACGAACTGGCGCTGATCCCCGCCGTTCCGCTGCCACGCAAGCCGACCCCCGAGCTGATCACCGTCCCGGGGCGGCTGCGGGGCACGATCAAGGCGGCCGAGCAGATCCTGGAGCGCACCAAGGCGGACGCCGTGGTCGGGTTCGGCGGCTACGTCGCCCTGCCCGGTTACCTCGCGGCCAAGCGGCTCGGTGTGCCGATCGTGATCCACGAGGCCAACGCCCGGCCCGGACTGGCCAACAAGATCGGCTCCCGGTACGCCGCCCAGGTCGCGGTGTCCACGCCCGACAGCAAGCTGCGCAACTCCCGCTACATCGGCATCCCGCTGCGCCGTTCCATCTCCACCCTCGACCGGGCCGCCGTGCGCCCCGAGGCCCGCGCCGCGTTCGGGCTCGACCCCAACCTGCCGACGCTGCTGGTCTCCGGCGGCTCGCAGGGGGCCCGCCGGCTCAACGAGGTCGTCCAGCAGGTCGCTCCGTGGCTCCAGCAGGCCGGCATCCAGATCCTGCACGCGGTCGGCCCGAAGAACGAACTGCCGCAGGTCCAGCAGATGCCGGGCATGCCGCCCTACATCCCGGTAAGTTACCTGGACCGGATGGACCTCGCGTACGCCGCCGCCGACATGATGCTCTGCCGGGCGGGCGCGATGACCGTCGCCGAACTCTCCGCCGTCGGACTCCCGGCCGCCTACGTCCCGCTGCCCATCGGCAACGGCGAACAGCGGCTCAACGCCCAGCCGGTCGTCAAGGCCGGCGGCGGACTGCTGGTCGACGACGCGGAACTGACCCCGGAGTGGCTGCAGCAGACCGTGCTGCCGGTGCTCGCGGACCCGCACCGGCTGTACGAGATGTCCCGCGCCGCCGCCGAGTTCGGCCGCCGGGACGCCGACGATCTGCTCGTCGGCATGGTGTACGAGGCGATCGCCGCCCGTGCACATCGTTGAGGGCGCATGACGGAAGGCAGGGAGCGTGGCCGGATCGACCACCGTGGAGCGCGGTGAACGCAAGCGGGAGTCGTCCGGCCCGCCGCCCGTCCGGAGGTCCGGGCGACGGCGCCTTCATCGGATGATCGCACTGGTGGTCGTCCTGGCGTTCCTGGGAACCGGCGCCTTCTGGCTGCTGTACGGGTCGGACCTGGTGCGTGTGGAGCGCGTGTCCGTCTCCGGGACCGGTGTCCTGACGCCGGCCCAGGTACGCGGGGCCGCCGACGTGCCGCTCGGGGAACAGCTGATTTCCGTCGACACCGAGACGATCGAGGCCCGGCTGGCCGAGGCGTTGCCCCGCATCGAGACGGTGGACGTGATGCGTTCCTGGCCGAGTGAAATCACCCTGAAAGTGACGGAACGCACCCCGGTTCTCGTCGTCCACAAAGACGGGAAGTTCATCGAAGTGGACGACGAGGGTGTCCGGTTCGCGACGGTTTCCAAGGCGCCCCGCGGTGTACCCGAGCTGAAATGGGAAACTTCCGGGAGCGGTTCCGCGGCGGCCAGCCTGCGTCGCTTCGGCGACGACCGGCTGGCGCGCGCGGCGGCGCGGGTGGCCGGCGTCCTTCCCGAGGCCGTGGCGAGGGCCACGCGGAGCGTCAAGGTCCGTTCCTACGACGACATCTCGCTGGAACTGGCGGACGGCCGCACGGTCCACTGGGGAAGCGCCGAGAAGGGTGCCGAGAAGGGCCGTACTCTCACCGCGCTGCTGAAAGCGGAGCCCCGCGCGCGGCACTTCGACGTCAGCGTTCCCACGGCCCCGGCGTCATCAGGCAGTTGACGGGTATCAGTGCAGGCCAGCACCCTGAGTGGGCAGCGCTACGGCTGATCACATAGGGTGAAAAGAAAAACGGGAGGTTCGGCGTGTTCGTTGAACGTGCGCCACTTGTCGACTTAGTGTCCTGTTCAGAGGACTCCAGGGAACAGACACACTGGTAACCCTAAACTTCAACGTTAGGGTTCGGGTCGGCGCTACGGACCGTCCCATTCGGCATCAGTCGCCGGACCGCGGCGCAACCGCGAGAAGGCGACACGTAACTCGAGGCGAGAGGCCTTCGACGTGGCAGCACCGCAGAACTACCTCGCAGTCATCAAAGTCATCGGTGTCGGCGGCGGTGGTGTCAATGCCATCAACCGGATGATCGAGGTCGGTCTCAAGGGCGTCGAGTTCATCGCCATCAACACCGACGCGCAAGCCCTGTTGATGAGCGACGCCGACGTCAAGCTCGACGTCGGCCGTGAACTCACCCGCGGACTGGGTGCCGGAGCCAACCCGGCCGTCGGCCGCAAGGCCGCCGAGGACCACCGCGAGGAGATCGAGGAGGTCCTCAAGGGGGCCGACATGGTCTTCGTCACGGCCGGCGAGGGCGGCGGCACCGGTACCGGCGGCGCGCCCGTCGTGGCCAACATCGCCCGCTCGCTCGGCGCCCTCACCATCGGTGTGGTCACCCGGCCGTTCACCTTCGAGGGCCGGCGCCGCGCGAACCAGGCCGAGGACGGCATCGCCGAGCTCCGCGAAGAGGTCGACACCCTCATCGTGATCCCGAACGACCGGTTGCTGTCCATCTCCGACCGCCAGGTGTCGGTCCTCGACGCCTTCAAGTCGGCGGACCAGGTACTGCTCTCCGGTGTGCAGGGCATCACCGACCTCATCACCACCCCGGGCCTGATCAACCTCGACTTCGCCGACGTCAAGTCGGTCATGTCCGAGGCCGGTTCGGCACTCATGGGCATCGGTTCGGCGCGCGGCGACGACCGCGCGGTGGCGGCGGCCGAGATGGCCATCTCCTCACCGCTGCTGGAGGCCTCCATCGACGGCGCCCGCGGCGTGCTGCTCTCCATCTCCGGCGGCTCCGACCTCGGCCTGTTCGAGATCAACGAGGCCGCTCAGCTGGTCAGCGAGGCCGCCCACCCCGAGGCCAACATCATCTTCGGCGCGGTGATCGACGACGCCCTCGGCGACGAGGTCCGGGTCACCGTGATCGCGGCCGGCTTCGACGGCGGCCAGCCGCCCTCCAAGCGGGACAACGTGATCGGGTCGTCCTCGGCCAAGCGCGAGGAGCCGGCCCCGGCCGGCCGGCCGGAGAGCCGCCCGTCCTTCGGCTCGCTCGGCAGCGTCACGCCGAAGGAGGACCCGGAGCCGGTGGTACCGGAGCCGGTGGCCGACATCCCGGCCGTCGCGCCCCCGGTCCCGCCTTCGCGGACGTACGACAGCGCGGCCGAGGAACTGGATGTACCGGACTTCCTGAAGTGATAGGACGGCGCGAGAGCGTGGGCGGCGCGCACTTCGCCTTCACCGACCGGTGGGGCGGGGTGAGCGCCGCTCCGTATGCGGAGCTCAACCTCGGCGGTGGGGGTACCCCCGCTCGAGCGGAGTCGAGAGCGGGGGAGGCCGGTGACGACCCCGGCGCGGTGCGCGCCAACCGCGAACTGGCCGCCAAGTCGCTCGGCGTGGACCCGGCCCGGGTCGTGTGGATGAACCAGGTGCACCGGGCCGACGCGCTCGTGGTCGACGAACCCTGGGGCGAGCGTCCGGTCCCCGAGGTGGACGCGATCGTCACCGCGCGGCGCGGGCTCCCCCTCGCCGTACTCACCGCCGACTGTGTGCCGGTGCTGCTGGCCGACCCGGTGGCGGGAGTCGTCGCGGCGGCGCACGCGGGCCGGCCCGGCATGCTCGCCGGGGTGGTGCCCGCCGCCGTACGGGCCATGACCGGCCTCGGCGCCGACCCCGCCCGGATCGTCGCCCGCACCGGGCCCGCAGTGTGCGGCCGGTGCTACGAGGTGCCCGACGCGATGCGCGACGAGGTGGCCGCCGCCGAGCCGGCGGCGCGCGCCACGACGAGCTGGGGAACACCGGCGGTCGACGTGGCCGCGGGTGTGCGGACGCAACTCGAACGGCTCGGGGTGCGCGACCTGGAGCAGTCGGCGGTGTGCACACGTGAGTCGGCTGATCACTTCTCGTACCGCCGGGACCGCACCACGGGGCGGCTCGCGGGCTATGTGTGGCTGGACTGATGGGACATGACGGACCGTAGGGACGAACTCGCCGCGAACCTGGCGAAAGTGGAGGAGCGGATCGCCGCCGCCTGTGCCGCGGCGGGACGCGCGCGCGAGGAGGTGACCCTCGTGGTGGTCACCAAGACCTACCCCGCGAGCGATGTGCGGATTCTGTCGGAGCTCGGCGTCCGCCATGTCGCCGAGAACCGGGACCAGGATGCCGCGCCCAAGGCGGCCGAGTGCGCGGACCTGCCCCTCACCTGGCACTTCGTCGGTCAGCTTCAGACCAACAAGGTGCGGTCGGTGGTCGGTTATGCCGGCTTTGTGCAGTCCGTGGACCGTTCCCGGCTGGTGTCGTCCCTCTCCAGGGAGGCCGTGCGGGCGGGGCGTGAGATCGGCTGTCTGATCCAGGTGGCGCTGGATGCCGGCGCGAGCGGCCGGGGGGAGCGCGGGGGTGTCGCGCCGGCCGGTGTCATGGAGCTGGCCGGGCTGGTCGCGCGGTCCGAAGGGCTGCGGCTCGGCGGACTGATGACCGTCGCGCCGCTCACCGGCGAGTTCGCCGGACGTGAACAGGCGGCGTTCGAGCGGTTGATGGATTTGTCGACCGACCTGCGCGGGGTTCATCCGGCTGCGAACATGGTCTCGGCAGGGATGAGTGCGGACCTCGAACAGGCTGTGGCCGCCGGAGCGACACATGTGCGCGTCGGCAGTGCGGTACTCGGAGTCCGCCCCGGCCTCGGGTAACGTCGCCAAGAAGTCGGACCACAGCAGAAAATATGGTCAGTTCCGCCGAACAGCGGACGAAAGACCTAGTGGATCGCGGGCACTTGGCGGTCGTCAGCGGATCCACCACAGAGCGGAGGACTCGGAGCATGGCCGGCGCGATGCGCAAGATGGCGGTCTACCTCGGCCTCGTGGAGGACGATGGGTACGACGGCCGCGGATTCGACCCAGACGACGACTTTGAACCCGAACTCGACCCGGAGCCCGAGCGGGACCACCACCGGCGGCACGAGCCGGTCCACCAGTCCCACGGATCACATCAGCCCCAAAGGGGCGAAGAGGTACGAGTCGCTCACCCTCCCGCGCCGCGCGAACCGGTCGCCCGTTCCGCTTCGCTCCCCGCGGAATCACCACGTCCGGCGCGGATCGCGCCCGTGTCGTCCATCACACAAGAACGCGCGAGTCTGGAGAAGAACGCACCGGTGATCATGCCCAAGGTCGTGTCGGAACGAGAGCCTTACCGGATCACCACACTTCACCCCCGGACCTACAACGAGGCCCGTACCATCGGGGAACACTTCCGTGAGGGCACGCCGGTGATCATGAATCTCACTGAGATGGATGACACAGATGCGAAGCGACTTGTCGACTTTGCGGCGGGTTTGGTGTTTGGTCTTCACGGCAGCATCGAGCGGGTGACGCAGAAGGTGTTCCTGTTGTCGCCTGCTAACGTCGATGTCACGGCGGAGGACAAGGCCCGCATCGCAGAGGGCGGGTTCTTCAACCAGAGCTGAGACGCAGGACCGGAATCAAGAGCGGTACAGGGGAGAGGGAAAAACAGACCATGAGCGTGTTCGCGCAGGTGATCTACATCGCGCTGATGGTGTTCCTCATCGTGCTGATCTTCCGTTTGGTCATGGACTACGTGTTCCAGTTCGCCCGCTCGTGGCAACCCGGCAAGGCGATGGTGGTCGTACTGGAGGCCACCTACACTGTCACCGATCCACCGTTGAAGCTTCTGCGGCGGTTCATCCCGCCGCTGCGTCTCGGGGGCGTGGCACTCGACCTGTCCTTCTTCGTACTGATGATCATCGTCTACATCCTGATCTCGATCGTGGGCAATCTCGCGAGGTGACTGTGGACGATACGGTCTTGCCGACTGCCGATGACTACGTTGAGGTGAAGAGATGCCGTTGACCCCCGAGGACGTTCGGAACAAGCAGTTCACGACCGTCCGCCTCCGAGAAGGCTATGACGAGGACGAGGTCGATGCCTTCCTCGACGAGGTCGAAGCCGAACTGACGCGCCTGCTCCGCGAGAACGAGGACCTGCGCGCCAAGCTGGCCGCGGCCACGCGTGCCGCTGCCCAGAACCAGCAGAACATGCGCAAGCCTCCTGAGCAGCAGGACCAGCAGCAGCAGCAACAGCAGCAACAGCAGCAACAGCAGGGACCGCCCCAGGGGATGCCCCAGCAGGGCATGCCCCCGCAGGGAATGCCGCAGCAGGGAATGCCGCAGCAGGGGATGCCGCAGCAGGGCATGCGAGGTCCCGGCGGTCCGGTGCCCGCCGGCATATCGGGCCCGCCGCAGCAGCAGATGGGCGGACCCATGGGTGGTCCCCCGCAGCTGCCGAGCGGTGCTCCCCAGCTGCCCGCCGGCCCCGGCGGACAGGGCGGCCCCCAGGGTCCCGGCCCCATGGGCCAGGGTCCCGGGCCGATGGGCCAGGGCGGCCCGATGCAGGGGCAGATGGGCCACGGCGGCCCGATGGGCGGCCCCATGGGCGGTCCTATGGGCGGTCCCGGTATGCCCGGCCAGGGTGGCCCCGGCGGCGACAGCGCCGCACGTGTGCTGTCGCTGGCCCAGCAGACCGCCGACCAGGCGATCGCGGAGGCCCGTTCCGAGGCCAACAAGATCGTGGGCGAGGCGCGTTCGCGTGCCGAGGGTCTCGAGCGGGACGCCCGCTCCAAGGCCGACGCCCTGGAGCGGGACGCGCAGGAGAAGCACCGCGTCGCGATGGGCTCCCTGGAGTCCGCCCGCGCCACGCTGGAGCGCAAGGTCGAGGACCTGCGCGGCTTCGAGCGCGAGTACCGCACGCGGCTGAAGTCCTACCTGGAGTCCCAGCTGCGTCAGTTGGAGACCCAGGCGGACGACTCGCTCGCCCCGCCGCGCCAGCCCGCCAGCGCCGCTCCGTCGCTGCCGCCGTCCCCGGCGCCCTCGATGGCTCCGGCCGGTGCCGGTGCGCCGTCCTACGGCGGGAACCAGGGCATGGGTGGCGGTCCCGGTCAGCAGGGCGGCCCGTCCTACGGCGGCGGCCAGCAGCAGATGCAGCCGGCGATGACCCAGCCCATGGCGCCGGTACGTCCGCAGGGCCCGTCGCCGATGGGTCAGGCGCCCTCGCCGATGCGCGGCTTCCTGATCGACGAGGACGACAACTGACGGCCCCATGGTCATGAGTACGGCGTAGCAGTCGGCAGCGTTCAGGGCGGGGCCCCGGGTTCACCAACCCGGGGCCCCGCCCTTTCGCTGCGCCGGGTTCGGCTGTTGTCTGCGGTGTTTGTTCGGGGCGGGGTGTTGTGTCCGACGTACGCAATGCCGAAGGCCGGGGGCCACCAGAGATCCTGGTGGCCCCCGGCCTTCGATGGGCGCCGTCCCGCCTGCGGGGGCAGGTGGTTCGGCGACCGCGGGTCGTGTGTGGCTGGTCGCGCGCACGCGGCGGAGCCGCATGTCGGCACCGTCCCGCGCCCCTACCGGGGCGCCCGGCTCACCCGGGGTTCACGCCTTGCGCAGCCGGAAGGTCAGGGACAGGCCCTCGTCGGTGAACGGGGTGCCGTAGCCGTCGTCCGCCTCGCCCCGGGAGAAGTCCGTGGCGAGGACCTCGTCGGCGATCAGGGCGGAGTGTTCCGCCAGCGCGGCGTCCGTCGCCGCCTCCGTGGCCGTCCAGCGCAGGGCGATCCGGTCGGCCACGTCGAGACCGCTGTTCTTGCGGGCCTCCTGGATCAGCCGGATCGCGTCCCGGGCGAGGCCCGCGCGGCGCAGCTCCTCGGTGATCTCCAGGTCGAGGGCGACCGTCGCACCGGCGTCGGAGGCCACCGACCAGCCCTCGCGCGGGGTCTCCGTGATGATCACCTCGTCCGGGGCGAGGGCGATGGTCTCACCGTCGACCTCCACCGAGGCCGTGCCCTCGCGCAGTGCCAGGGACAGCGCGGCGGCGTCCGTGTTCGCGACCGCCTTGGCGACGTCCTGGACCCGCTTGCCGAACCGCTTGCCCAGCGCGCGGAAGTTCGCCTTCGCCGTGGTGTCCACCAGTGAGCCGCCCACCTCGGCCAGCGACGCCAGGGACTCGACGTTCAGCTCCTCGGTGATCTGGGCGTGCAGTTCGGGGCCGAGGCGGTCGAAGCCGCCCGCCGCGATCAGCGCCCGCCTCAGCGGCTGGCGGGTCTTCACACCGGACTCGGCGCGCGTGGCCCGGCCCAGCTCGACCAGCCGGCGCACCAGGACCATCTGCTGCGACAGTTCCGGGTCGACGGCGGACAGGTCCGCCTCGGGCCAGACGGACAGGTGCACCGACTCCGGAGCACCCGGGGTGACCGGGACGACCAGGTCCTGCCAGACCCGCTCGGTGATGAACGGGGTCAGCGGGGCCATCAGCTTGGTGACCGTCTCCACGACCTCGTGCAGGGTGCGCAGCGCGGCCTTGTCGCCCTGCCAGAAGCGGCGGCGCGAGCGGCGGACGTACCAGTTGGACAGGTCGTCGACGAACGCGGAGAGCAGCTTGCCGGCCCGCTGGGTGTCGTAGCCGTCCAGCGCCTGGGTCACCTGGTCGGTGAGCGCGTGCAGTTCGGAGAGGAGCCAGCGGTCGAGCACGGGACGCTCGGCCGGGGCCGGGTCGGCCCCGCTCGGTGCCCAGTTCGCCGTGCGGGCGTACAGGGCCTGGAAGGCCACCGTGTTCCAGTACGTCAGCAGCGTCTTGCGGACGACCTCCTGGATGGTGCCGTGACCCACCCGGCGGGCCGCCCAGGGCGAACCGCCGGCCGCCATGAACCAGCGGACCGCGTCCGCGCCGTGCTGGTCCATCAGCGGGATCGGCTGCAGGATGTTGCCCAGGTGCTTGGACATCTTGCGGCCGTCCTCGGCGAGGATGTGGCCGAGGCAGACGACGTTCTCGTACGAGGATCTGTCGAAGACCAGGGTGCCGATCGCCATCAGCGTGTAGAACCAGCCGCGGGTCTGGTCGATGGCCTCGCAGATGAACTGCGCGGGGTAGCGGGCCTCGAACAGCTCCTTGTTCCTGTACGGGTAGCCCCACTGCGCGAACGGCATCGAACCCGAGTCGTACCAGGCGTCGATGACCTCCGGCACGCGCGTGGACGTCTTCCCGCAGCCGTCGTGGCGGCAGGCGAAGGTGACCTCGTCGATGTACGGGCGGTGCGGATCCAGCTCCGACTGGTCGGTGCCGGTCAGCTCGGTGAGTTCGGCGCGGGAGCCGACGACCGTGAGGTGGTCCTCCTCGCAGCGCCAGATGGGCAGCGGGGTGCCCCAGTAGCGGTTGCGGGACAGCGCCCAGTCGATGTTGTTGTTCAGCCAGTCGCCGTAGCGGCCGTGCTTCACCGTGTCCGGGAACCAGTTGGTGTTCTCGTTCTCCCGCAGCAGCTCGTCCTTGACGGCCGTGGTGCGGATGTACCAGGACGGCTGCGCGTAGTAGAGCAGCGCGGTGTGGCAGCGCCAGCAGTGCGGGTAGCTGTGCTCGTACGGGACGTGCCGGAAGAGCAGGCCGCGCTGCTGGAGGTCCTCGGTGAGCTTCTCGTCGGCCTTCTTGAAGAAGACCCCGCCGACGAGGGGGAGGTCCTCCTCGAAGGTGCCGTCGGGGCGGACGGGGTTCACGACGGGCAGTCCGTAGGCGCGGCAGACCCTGAGGTCGTCCTCGCCGAAGGCGGGGGACTGGTGGACCAGACCCGTACCGTCCTCGGTGGTGACGTACTCGGCGTTCACCACGTAGTGCGCCTCGGCGGGGAACTCGACCAGTCCGAAGGGCCGCCGGTACGTCCAGCGCTCCATCTCGGCGCCGGTGAAGGATTCGCCGGTGGTCTCCCAGCCCTCACCGAGGGCCTTGGCGAGCAGCGGTTCGGCGACGACCAGCCGCTCCTCGCCGTCGGTGGCGACGACGTAGGTCACCTCGGGGTGGGCGGCGACGGCCGTGTTGGACACCAGGGTCCAGGGCGTGGTCGTCCACACCAGGAGCGCGGCCTCGCCGGCCAGCGGGCCGGAGGTGAGCGGGAAGCGGACGAAGACGGAGGGGTCGACGACCGTCTCGTAGCCCTGTGCCAGCTCGTGGTCGGACAGACCGGTGCCGCAGCGGGGGCACCAGGGGGCGACGCGGTGGTCCTGGACCAGCAGGCCCTTGCCGAAGATCTCCTTCAGCGACCACCAGACGGACTCGATGTACTCCGGGTCCATCGTGCGGTACGGGTCCTGGAGGTCGGCCCAGTAGCCCATACGGGTCGTGAGCTCTTCGAAGGCGTCGGTGTGACGGGTCACCGACTCGCGGCACCTGGCGTTGAACTCGGCGATGCCGTACGCCTCGATGTCCTGCTTGCCGGAGAAGCCGAGCTCCTTCTCCACCGCCAGCTCGACCGGGAGGCCGTGACAGTCCCAGCCGGCCTTGCGGGCCACGTGGTAGCCGCGCATGGTGCGGAAGCGGGGGAAGACGTCCTTGAAGACGCGGGCCTCGATGTGGTGCGCGCCGGGCATGCCGTTGGCGGTGGGCGGGCCCTCGTAGAACACCCACTCGGGGCGGCCCTCGGACTGCTCCAGGCTCTTGGCGAAGATCTTCTGCTCGCGCCAGAAGTCGAGCACCGCGTGCTCGAGCGCGGGCAGGTCGACCTGGGCGGGTACCTGGTGGTACGTCGGCGATGTCATCAGCGGGCTTCCTCCGGCGGACTTGCTGCCTTCCGTCCGGAGGGACGAGAGCTGTGTCGATCCCTGCGCCGCCGTCGGCGCGCTCCCGCGGTACCACCCTCCTTGGCCCCCCGGCGCTGTGCACGCTCCGGTGAGCCCCCTCATTGGGGTCGCGATACCGGTTCTACTCGCCGCGTCCGCGGCTTTCCTCCGGCGGCTCCGGGGTGATCTTCACGTCGCGCTCACCCCCGGGCTCACACCGTCCCCGGGTCGCTCTGGGCTGCGTACGCCGCTACTCGTCCCCATCCACGCTTTTCGCTCCGCCCAGTGTACGGCTCGGTGCGGGCAGCGGCCGACCGGTTTTCCTGTGGGCATAAGATCTGACATGCCCCGAATGGTCATGTGCGCGCGTTCGGATTCCGGAACGTCCGTGCGGGCGGCATACCCGGCGGGGAGCTGGGCACAACGGATGCAGGCTCATCGCGTGCTCCGCGCGGTGGGGGAATCGGGCGGTGCGCCCCGTTGCCGCGGGACTCGAGTCGATTTATCGTCCCAGCACGATTCGCGCGCAAGATCACTATATGTGAAGGGGGCGCGGCCATGGTGGCGAAGAGGACCGCGCGGGACACGGCGCAGACGGACCCGGCGGTGCGGCCGAGCGCGCGGGAGACCCCACCGGCCGGGAAGGCCGCGGGCCGCGAGCGGTCGCGCTCCGCCTCCGCGAAGGCCGCCGTGCGGGGAGCGGCCGGCGGGGTGACGTTGACAGGGCAGAAGGCGGCCGGGGAGGAGACCCCCGCCGAGGCGGGGGCGCAGCGCGAGGGCGCTGTCCGGACCAGTGGGTCCACTCAGGATGTGGCCGGGCACAGCGCGGCCGATGACGCGGGCGCGGCCGAGGCCGCGGCGCAGACGGGAGTGACGACAGTGGGTGCGAAGAAGACCCCTGGCCCGGCGGCCACGGCGGCGACGACCGCCGTACCCAAGGCCCGGATCGGCGTGGTGGAGCCGGGCGAGCTCGCGGTGCGTCCCGGCGAGGATCCCTGGACGGCGCAAGAGGCCGAGGACGCGCGGGCCGAGCTGATGTCCGAGGTGCTGCGGCTGCGCGAGGAGATCGGCAACTCCGAGCAGGCTCTGGCCGGTCTGATGCGGGACTCCGGTGACGGCGCGGGCGACGACGACGCCGACACCGGCACCAAGAACATCACCCGCGAACACGAACTCGCGCTCGCGGCCAACGCGCGCGAGATGCTCAGCCAGTTCGAACGGGCCCTCCAGCGTCTCGACGCGGGCACCTACGGGCTGTGCGAGAACTGCGGCAACCCGATCGGGAAGGCCCGTGTGCAGGCCTTCCCCAGGGCCACCCTCTGCGTGGAGTGCAAGCAGAAGCAGGAGCGCCGGTACTGATCGGCGGCCGTGCGGACCGTGCCGTACCCTCGTCCTCAGTCAAGGACCTAGGCTGAGGGACTCACGTGGCAGAGGCGGAGCGCATCATCGGTACGCCGGACACCCCGGGCGCTGACCGGGACGGTCAGGACCGGGACGAGCAGGAGGGGACCGGCACCGACGGGACGGCGGCGGCGCGGACCGGGCAGCCCCGCGGCAAGCGGCGGGTCGCCGTGCTGTTCGCCGTCGCCGCCGTCGCCTACGCCCTCGATCTGATCAGCAAGATGATCGTGGTCGCCAAGCTGGAGCACCACGAACCGATCGAGATCATCGGGGACTGGCTGAGGTTCGAGGCGATCCGCAACGCGGGCGCGGCCTTCGGCCTCGGCGAGGCCTTCACCATCATCTTCACGGTGATCGCGGCAGTCGTGATCGTCGTGATCGTCCGCCTCGCCCGCAAGCTCTACAGCCTGCCCTGGGCGATCGCGCTCGGCCTGCTCCTCGGCGGCGCCCTCGGCAACCTCACCGACCGGATCTTCCGCTCACCGGGCGTCTTCGAGGGCGCGGTCGTCGACTTCATCGCGCCCAAGCACTTCGCCGTGTTCAACCTGGCGGACTCGGCGATCGTGTGCGGCGGCATCCTGATCGTGCTGCTGTCCTTCCGGGGCCTGGACCCGGACGGCACCGTCCACAAGGACTGAACCGTCCGCAAGGACTGGGGGTCCGGCACTCTCGTACGGGAGTGCCGGACCCGTCCGGCATACTCGACGGGTGAGCACGATTCCCGAGATCCGAACCCTGCCCGTACCCGACGGCCTGGAGGGCGAGCGCGTCGACGCCGCCATCTCCCGCATGTTCGGCTTCTCCCGCACCAAGGCGGCCGAGCTCGCGACGGCCGGAAAGGTCACGGTCGACGGATCGGTGGTCGGCAAGTCCGAGCGGGTCAGTGGCGGGGCCTGGCTCGAGGTGGAGATGCCGGGGGCCCCCGCGCCGGTGCGGGTCGTCGCCGAGCCGGTCGAGGGCATGGAGATCGTGCACGACGACGACGACGTGGTCGTGATCGTCAAGCCGGTCGGTGTCGCCGCGCACCCCTCGCCGGGCTGGACCGGCCCGACGGTGATCGGCGGCCTCGCCGCCGCCGGGTACCGCATCTCGACCTCCGGCGCCGCCGAGCGCCAGGGCATCGTGCACCGCCTCGACGTCGGCACCTCCGGCCTGATGGTCGTCGCCAAGTCCGAGTACGCGTACACGTCGCTGAAGCGCCAGTTCAAGGAGCGCACGGTCGACAAGCGCTACCACACGCTCGTCCAGGGCCACCCCGACCCGACCAGCGGCACCATCGACGCCCCCATCGGCCGCCACCCGCAGCACGACTACAAGTGGGCGGTCACCGCCGAGGGCAAGGCCTCCGTCACGCACTACGACCTCATCGAGGCCTTCCGCGCCGCCTCCCTGCTCGACGTCAAGCTGGAGACCGGCCGCACCCACCAGATCCGCGTCCACATGGCCGCCCACCGGCACCCCTGTGTCGGCGACCTGACCTACGGCGCCGACCCCACGCTCGCCAAGCGGCTCCGCCTGACCCGCCAGTGGCTGCACGCCGTACGGCTGGGCTTCGAGCACCCCGGCGACGGGCAGTGGGCGGAGTTCTCCTGCGACTACCCGGACGACCTGCAGCAGGCGCTGGACCAGGTCCGCGAGGAAACCTACGCATGAGCGGCCGCTACGTCGTCCGCGTGGCGCGGGAGCCCGATGACCGCGAGGCATGCTTCGCGGTGCGCAAGGACGTCTTCGTCGCCGAACAGGGCGTGCCCGAGGACATCGAGTACGACGCCCACGACGCCGGCGCCGTGCATGTGCTGGCGGTCGCGGAGGACGGCACCCCGCTCGGCACCGGACGCCTGCTGTACGGCGCGGCCGCCGCGGGGAAGAACGGCGGTGACCCGGCCGTCGGCTCCCTGGGCCGGCTCGCGGTGACCCGCCGGGCGCGCGGCCGCGGCGTCGGAGCGGCCCTGGTGCGGGCCATCGAGGAGGCGGCCCGCGACCAGGGGATCCGCGCCGTCGACCTGCACGCGCAGACCCACGCCCTGCGTTTCTACGAGCGGCTGGGGTACGAGGCGTACGGACCCGAGTTCCCGGACGCCGGTATGCCGCACCGGGCGATGCGGCGCGCGCTGTAGCCCTGGTCCACGAACGCGCTGGTGGGGCGGCCGCATGGCAGGCTGGGACGTCCGCTGACCGATCGTCGAGGCCCCGGGAGCACTGACCGTGGACCAGTTGGCCCTGCTGTTCGCCCTGCTGCTCGGCGCCGTGGTGAGCGTTCCCGTGGGGGAGCGGCTGAGGCTGCCGGCGCCGGTGCTGATGACGGTGTTCGGGATCGTCCTGGCGGTGCTGGAGTTCGTGCCGAACGTCGACGTCCCGCCGGAACTGATCCTGCCGCTGCTGCTGCCGCCCCTGCTCTACGCCGCCGTCCGCCGTACCTCCTGGCGGCAGTTCGCGGCGAACGTCCGGCCGATCCTCCTGCTGGCCGTGGCCCTGGTCTTCGTCACCACCCTGTGCGTGGCCGTCGTCGCCCACGCGATCGTGCCGGGGCTGCCGCTGGCCGCCGCCGTCGCCCTGGGCGCGCTGGTCGCGCCCCCCGACCCCATCGCGGCGACCGCCGTCGCCGGGAAGCTCGGGCTGCCCCGCCGGCTGGTGTCGATCCTGGAGGGGGAGGGGCTCTTCAACGACGTCACGGCCATCGTGCTCTACCACGTGGCGATCGCCGCCGCCGTGAGCGGTACCTTCTCGCCCTGGCAGGCCGGTCTCGACCTGGTGCTGTCGGCGGTGGTCGCGATCGCGGTCGGGCTCGCCCTCGGCTGGTGCGCCAACAAGGTGATGGGACTGCTCGGCGACCCGACCCTGCAGGTCGCCCTGACCCTGCTGGTGCCGTTCGCCTCCTACACCCTGGCCGAGGAACTGCACGGCTCGGGCGTCCTCGGGGTGCTCGTCACCGCGCTGTTCCTGATGGAGTACGCCACCGACGCCGACGACGTCACGGCCCGGCTCGCCGGACACACCTTCTGGGACATCGTGGACACCCTCGTCACCGGTGTCGCCTTCGGACTGGTCGGCCTCGAACTGCACAACGCGGTCGGCAGCGCGGCCGGACACTGGGGCGAGCTGCTCACCTGGGCGGGGGCGGTCGTCGGCGTGGTCGTCCTGGTCCGGCTGGCGTGGCTGCTGCCGGCGACCTGGCTGACCAAGCGGCTGCACACCGCCCGGGACGTCGGCGAGGAGATCCCGGTGAGCTGGCGCGAGACCGTGGTGATGTGGTGGTCGGGGATGCGCGGGGTGGCGTCCGTCGCGCTGGCCCTCGCCATTCCGCTGGAGACCGACGGCGGCGGCGACTTCCCCGCGCGGGGCGAGATCGTCTTCATCGCGTTCGGTGTGGTGCTGGCGACGCTGCTGGTCCAGGGCCTGACCCTGCCGTGGCTGGTGAACCGGCTGGGGGTACGGGGCGACAGCGAGCGCGAGAAGGAGTTCGAGCGGCAGCTGGCCCTCCGGGCGGCGAAGGCGGCGAAGCGGAGACTGCGGGAGATCGAGCAGGCCGAGGAGCTGCCGGACGAGCTGTCCGAGCAGATGCTGCGCAGGTCGTTCGACATCGGGGTGCGGATCAGCCCCGACCTCGCGGACGACGAGCGGCGGGAGGCGTACCGGCAGCGGGCACTGCGGCTGAAGCGGGTGCGGCGGGTCGAGGGCGAGATGCTGAGCGCCGCCCGGCACGAGGTGCTGACGGCACGCGGCGAACAGGGCGCCGACCCCGAGGTGGTGGACCGGGTGCTGCGCCGGCTGGACGTGCGCAGTCTGCGGTGAGCGCGCCGCGGGGTTGCCGGCACCGGCGGTCTTCTGTCCGTAGGGTCTGGGCATGACGCGCAACATTGTGATCAGCGGGGGCGGTACCGGGATCGGGCTGGCCGCCGCGCGGGTGTTCGCCGCCGACGGGGACCGGGTGCTGCTGCTCGGACGGCGCGGGGACGTCCTGGAACGGGCGGCGGTGCCGGGCGCCCTGACCTACGCGGCCGACCTGACCGACCCGGAGTCCGTGCGGGGCGTGGCGGGTTTCGTGGGACGCGAGTTCGGCGCGGTGGACGTCCTGATCCACTCCGCCGGGGGCAGCGGGCTGCTGGAGCCCCCGGTCGGCGGCGACGATCCGCTCGACACGGCGGCCCGGGAATGGACCGTCACCTTCCGGCTCAACGTGCTCACCGCCGTCCTCCTCACGGAAGCCCTGAGGGACCGGCTCGCCGAACCCGGCGGGCGGGTCCTCTTCCTCAGCTCCATCGCCGCCTACCGGGGCTCGGGACGGGTGTCGTACGCGGCGGCCAAGGCGTCGCTGCACCCGTACGCCCATGCCCTGGCCCGGCAGCTGGGCCCGCACGGCATCACCGTGAACGTGGTCGCGCCCGGCTACGTCGAGGACACCGGGTTCTTCGGCGACGGCCTGGACGAGGAGCGGCGGGCCCGGCTGATCGCCGAGACGTCGGACAGGCGCACAGGAAGGCCCGGGGACGTCGCGGCGACCCTGCACTGGCTCGCCTCCCCGGGCGCCGGGCACATCACCTCACAGATCATCCAGGTCAACGGGGGAGCCGAACGCGGTCACTGAGGGGTGGGCTCAGTGCTCCCTCGCATGCTGGTGCACCCGCCGGGCCGCCGGTACGCCCGGCGTCCCGTCGGGGGAGCGGTGGCCGCCCCGGCCGGGCGGCAGCACCGCGTCGGCCGCGTTGACCCGGGGCAGGGCGTAGGGGTGCTCGGCGGTCAGCCAGCGGATCATCTGCTCCCGGACGGTGACCCGCACGGTCCAGATGTCGTCCGCGTCCTTGGCCGTCGCCAGGGCCCGCACCTCCATGGTGCTCGGGGTGCTGTCCGTCACGGTCAGGTTGTAGGCGCGGCCGTCCCAGGCCGGGCACTCCCGGAGGATGTCGCGGAGCCTGTCGCGCATCGCGTCCAGCGGGGCGGAGTGGTCGAGGTGCCAGAAGACGGTGCCGGTCATCTGGGGTGTTCCGCGCGACCAGTTCTCGAACGGCTTGGACGTGAAATACGACACCGGCATGGTGATCCGGCGCTCGTCCCAGGTGCGCACGGTCAGGAAGGTCAGCGTGATCTCCTCGACGGTGCCCCACTCGCCGTCCACGATCACCGTGTCGCCGATGCGGACCATGTCGCCGAAGGCGATCTGCAGCCCGGCGAACATGTTGCCCAGCGTGGACTGCGCTGCCACACCGGCGACGATGCCGAGGATTCCCGCCGAGGCCAGCAGCGAGGCCCCCGCCGCCTGCATCGCCGGGAAGGTCAGCAGCATGGCGGCCACGGCCACCACACCGACGACCGCCGTGACCACCCGCTGGATCAGCGTCACCTGGGTGCGCACCCGGCGGACCCGGGCGGGGTCGCGCTCACGATGGGCGCTGGCGTAGCGCGCGTACGACGTCTCCACGACCGCGAGCGCGACCCGGACGGCCAGCCAGGCGGCCGACCCGATCAGCACCAGTGACAGGACCCTGCCGATGCCCACCTCGTGGTCCGGGAAGACCCGGGCCTCCTCGTAGGAGCCTCTGAGCAGCGCCGCGCAGATCACCAGCTGGTACGGGACGCGGGCCCGGCGCAGCAGGCCCCACAGCGGAGTCTCGGGGTGGCGTTCGTCGGCCTTGCGCAGCAGCAGGTCGGTGGCCCAGCCGAGCAGCAGCGTGAGCACGACCGAGCTGCCGACCACGATCGATGGGCGGAGCACGTCATCCATGCCCCCGAACCTAACCGGCTCCGCGCCCGCACGAACCCGCATGACCATGTGACTTCCGCACCAACGCGGGCAGTGCCGGGGTCCGGGGGCGTCACACCCTGCTGGCACCATGGGCCGCATGAACATCATGCTCTTTCACTCGGTCTACGGTCCGAGGCCCGCGGTGGCCGCGGCCGCCGGCCGGCTGCGCGCGGCCGGACACGAGGTGTGGACACCGGACCTGTTCGACGGCCGTACGTTCGACTCGGTCGAGGAGGGTGTGGCGTACACGGAGGAGACCGGCAAGGACGAACTGCTGAAGCGGGCCGTGCTGGCGGCGGCGCCCTACTCGGAGCGCGGGCTGGTGTACGCGGGCTTCTCCTTCGGCGCGTCCGTCGCCCAGACGCTGGCCCTCGGCGACGACAAGGCGCGCGGGCTGCTGCTCCTGCACGGCACGTCGGACATCGCGGAGAACGCCGCGGTGGACGGGCTGCCGGTGCAGCTGCATGTGGCCGAGCCCGACCCGTTCGAGACCGACGACTGGCTCACCGCCTGGTATCTGCGGATGGGCCGGACCGGCGCCGACGTCGAGGTGTACCGATACGCGGGCGCCGGCCACCTCTACACCGACCCCGGTCTGCCGGACCACGACGGGGAGGCCGCCGAGACCACCTGGCGGGTGGCTCTCGGCTTCCTCGAGTCGCTGGAGAGCTGACCGGACCGGCGGTCCGGACGGATCAGACCGGGTCGTGTGCGCGCTCGGCCTTCTGCGTGCCGCTGCGGGTGCGGTAGGAGCGGGCCCACCGCGACGTGGCGTCCGCCTCCGTGCGGCCGGAGAGCACGTAGTAGTCCATCTGCGCCCGCTCGGCGGTGATGTCCAGCACACCGTAGCCGTGGCGGTCGGTGTCGACCCAGTGGACGTGCCGGTTGGCGGCCCGGATCAGCGGGGCGGCGAGCGCGGTGACGGTGCCCTCGGGAACCTTGACGATGTCGTCGAGGTTGTCGGAGCTGACCGAGGTGACGACGAACTCCGTGGCGGCCGACGCGGACAGCGGATAGGTACCGGCGTTCACCGGCACGTCGTTGGCCCACGCCATGTGGATGTCGCCGGTGAGGAAGACCGTGTTGCGGATCGCGTTCGCCCGCAGGTGGGCGAGGAGCTCACGGCGGTCGTCGGTGTAGCCGTCCCACTGGTCGGTGTTGAACGCGAGCCCCTCCTGCGGCAGGCCCAGCAGCTTCGTGAGCGGCTTCAGCAGGCTCGCGGGCAGGGAACCCACGGAGAACGGCGAGATCATCACCGAGGTGCCGACCAGCCGCCAGGTGGTGTCGGACGCCGTCAGGCCCGCCTTCAGCCAGTCCAGCTGGGCGCGCCCGGTGAGGGTGCGGTCCGGGTCGTCGACGTCGCCGTCGCCGGTGGAGACCTGCTGGGAGCGGAACGAGCGCAGGTCCAGCAGGGACAGGTCGGCGAGCCGGCCGAAGCGCAGCCGGCGGTAGGTGGTGCCGGCCAGCGCGGGCCGCACCGGCATCCACTCGAAGTAGGCCTGCTTGGCGGCGGCCTGGCGCGCGGCCCAGCTGCCCTCCGCGCCCTCGGTGTGATTTTCGGCGCCGCCCGACCAGGTGTCGTTGGCGATCTCGTGGTCGTCCCAGATGGCGATGACGGGTGCCTCGGCGTGCAGGGCCTGGAGGTCGGGGTCGGTCTTGTAGTGCGCGTGCCGGACGCGGTAGTCGGCGAGGGTGACGGTCTCGTGGGCGGGCGCGTGCGGCCGGACGACGGTGCCGCGGGTGCCGTACTCGCCGGTGGCGTACTCGTAGATGTAGTCACCGAGGTGCAGCCAGGCGTCCAGGTCGCCCCGGGCCGCGAGATGGCGGTACGCCGAGAAGCGCCCCGCCTCCCAGTTGGAGCAGGAGACCACACCGAAGCGCAGCCCGGTCACCGCGGCGTCGGCGGCCGGGGCGGTGCGGGTGCGGGCGGCGGGGGAGCCGGCGCCGCCGGAGGAGAAGCGGAACCAGTAGTCGGTGGCGGGCCGCAGGCCGCGGATGTCCGCCTTGACGGTGTGGTCCGAGGCGGCGGTGGCGAGGGTGGATCCCCGCGCGACGACGTCGCTGAACGCCTTGTCCCGGGCGACGGTCCAGCTCACCTCGGTGTCGGGGCCGAGCCCCGAGCCGGGTATCGCCTCGGGCACGGGCGTCACCCGGGTCCACAGCAGGACCCCGTCCGGCAGCGGATCGCCGGAGGCGACGCCGTGCAGGAAGGCGGGGGTCTGCCGTTCGGCCCGGGCGGGCAGGGCGGCGGCGAGCGGTCCGGCCAGCGCCGCGGTGGCGGCGGCCGCCTTGACGACCGTACGGCGGCGCGGGGAGAGGGAGCTGACGTCCGCGGTGGCGGGGAGGGTGCTCTCGGATGATCTGTGTCGACTGGTCACAGCCGAACAGGCTACTGACAGGTACACGCAAGAGCGGGCGAACTTCCGGAAGTTCGCCCGCTCTTCGGCGTGCCGTCAGCCGGCCCGCCCGGATCAGCCCTTCAGCGCCTTCTCGATGGCGGTCTTGAAGTCGTCCGGGGTCATGGGCGCGTTCTGGCCGCCCGGGGCGGTGACCTTCTTGCCGTCCATGACGAGGCTCGGCGTGCCGTTCACCTCGTCCTCGTTGGTGTCGAAGGTGTGGGACATCGCCAGCGCCCAGGCGTCGAACGTGCCCTTCGTGACCGCGTCCTGGAACTTCTTGTTGTTCTTCAGGGCGTCGGTCGAGTCGCCTATCTCGATGAGGTAGTCGTCGTCCTTGAACTTGTCCTGCGACTCCTCGGGGTGGAACTCGGCCGAGTAGAGCGCCTCCTTGAACTCCAGGAACGCCTCCGGGCTCACGTTCAGCGCGGCGCCCAGGGCGCTCATCGCGTTCTTGGAGCCCTCGCCGTTGGAGCCGACCTTCATCTGGTCGCCGTCCCCGGTGTCACCGTCGAGGAACGTGCCGCCGATGAACTGGATCTTGTACTTGCCGGCCTCGTAGTCGCTCAGCAGGGTCGGGCCCACCGACTGCTCGAACGAGGCGCAGATCGGGCAGCGCGGGTCCTCGTACAGCTTCAGGGTCTTCTTCGCGCTCTCCTTGCCGATCACGACGGTCGTGCCGTTCTCGCCCGAGGTGTTCGCGGGGGCGACGATCTTCTGGTCCAGGGCCGCGTCCCACGCCCCGGGCTTGTTCGCCTGGACGACGGCGTAGCCGATGCCGCCGGCGGCGGCGAGGACACCGACGACCGACAGGGCGACCACGGCCTGCCGCTTGACCTTCGCCTTCTTCGCCTCGCGCTCGCGCTCCTGGCGCAGACGCTCTCGGGCCGCCGTCTTCGCCGCCTGGCTGTTCCGCTTGCTCATGGTGATGTCTCCACGGGGGACGCACACGTGCGTGTGCGGGATACGTATGGGGGGACTGCTGGTGCTCGGGGGTGGCCGCCGGGGCGGGATCGCCTCAGGCGAGAGCCGCGGAGCACGGCGGCCCGCGCCGTCCCAGGGAGTGCGCGAGGAGCAGGGTCCGGGCGACGGCGGCGGGGCGGACCGGACGGACCGGACGGAGCACGTCCGGAGCGCGCCGCACGGTCACCGCGGCGACCGCCAGCAGCAGCGGCCGGACCGCCGTCGAGGCCGTCGCCGCCACGGCGCTCAGCAACTGCGCCAGCGCCCGCTCGCCGCGGCGCAGCCAGGCGGCGGCGAACAGACCGACCCCGACGTGCGCGCCGAGCAGCATCCAGGCCGTGGCCGGGTCGGCCTGGGCGAGCAGAACCGTCATCCGGTCGCCGCCCCCGGCGCCGTGCCCGGCGACCCGGGCCAGCGGCGCGCCCACACTGGTGCCGTCGCCGCACAGCACGTCGAAGCCGACGGAGCGCAGCGGGCCCGCCACGGGACCGCCCATCCGGCCGTAGCAGACGTGCTGGCCGGTGGTGAAGACCGTGTCGGCGGCCAGCTCCAGGGGGATCAGCAGGGCGGCGATCCGGCCGAAGGAACGCTCCCGTCCCGCCAGGGCGTACGCCAGGAGGAACACGGCGGCGGCGACCGCGGCCACCGTGTTCAACGGCAGCGGAGCCCCGGACAGCAGCACGTGCGACGCGGTGCTGAGTGTCACGACGACTGCCGTGAACAGCGCCGCGCGGACGGCTCTGAGCTGGGTTCCGGATATGTCCATGGCGGGACCGAGTGTGTCACGTGCTCCGGTAAGGGATCCCTAAAAGGATCCTGTGGACGGGCGGATCGTTAGAGTCCCGGAATCCTGCCGTTGCGGAACAGGTCCAGGAAGGTCTGGTGGTCGGCGCGCGCCCGGGCGCCGTAGTCGTGGGCGAAGTCGACCAGGAGGGGGACCAGGGCGTCCTCGTCGGCGGCGATCGCGGCGTCGATGGCGCGCTCGGTGGAGAACGGCACCAGGGACTCACCGGAGGTGTCGTCCGCCGCCGCGTGCATGGCCGCCGTGGCCCGGCCGAGGTCGGCGGCGACCAGGGCGATCTCCTCCGGGTCGTCGATGTCGCCCCAGTCCAGGTCCACCGCGTACGGCGAGACCTCGGCGACCAGCTGTCCGGAGCCGTCCAGCTCGGTCCAGCCCAGCCACGGGTCGGCGTGCGCCTGCAGGGCACGCTGGGAGATCACGGTGCGGTGCCCTTCGTGCCGGAAGTACTCCCGGACGGCCGGATCGGTGACGTGCCGAGACACCGCGGGGGTCTGGGCCTGCTTGATGTAGATCACCACGTCGTTCTCCAGGGCGTCGCTGTGGCCCTCCAGCAGGATGTTGTACGAGGGCAGCCCGGCGGAGCCGATGCCGATGCCGCGGCGGCCCACGACGTCCTTCACCCGGTAGGAGTCCGGGCGGGCCAGCGAGGCGTCCGGCAGGGTCTCCAGATAGCCGTCGAAGGCCGCGAGTACCTTGTAGCGGGTGGCGGCGTCCAGCTCGACCGCGCCGCCGCCGGGCGCGAAGCGGCGCTCGAAGTCGCGGATCTCGGTCATCGAGTCCAGCAGCCCGAAGCGCGTCAGCGAGCGGGCGTCGCGCAGCGCGTCCAGCAGCGGCCCCTGGGCGGTGTCCAGGGTGAAGGGCGGCACTTCGTCGCTCTTCGCCCCGGTGGCCAGCGCGTGGATCCGCTCCCGGTAGGAGACCGTGTAGATGGTCACCAGCTCGGTGATCTGCTCGTCGCTGAGCGCCTTCGCGTAGCCGATCAGCGCCATGGAGGCGGCGAAGCGCTTGAGGTCCCAGGTGAAGGGGCCGACGTAGGCCTCGTCGAAGTCGTTGACGTTGAAGACCAGGCGGCCGTTGGAGTCCATGTACGTGCCGAAGTTCTCCGCGTGGAGATCGCCGTGGATCCACACGCGCGAGGTGCGCTCGTCCAGGAACGGTCCGCTGTGCGTCCTCCCGCCACCCCGTCCGGCGTTCTCCGCGTCCAGATCGTGGTAGAAGAGGCTCGCCGTCCCGCGGTAGAAGGCGAACGCCGAGGCGGCCATCTTCCGGAACTTCACCCGGAACGCGGCCGGGTCGGCGGCCAGGAGTTCGCCGAAGGCGGTGTCGAGGACGGCGAGGATCTCCTCACCGCGGTGCTCGTCGTTGAGCTGCGGGACCGACATCGCGTTGTGCCTCCAGGTGCGGGATGTTTCGGGACGGCTGGTCCGTCCCCTGCCTAACGTGTGACACGTCACCGAAAGTGCCCGCGCCACCGCCCGAAGGTACGCCGGGACGGGCCCCGGGTGTCAGTGCCGGGGCATAGACTTCGACGCTGACCACCGGACCGCCCCGTCCACCGGCTGCCCTCCCGCCGCCCGACCACCACCCCTCACCGAGGCGCCCCGCGCCACAGCGTTCTTCTTGGAGGCCGAACCGTGTCAAAGCCGCCGTTCACGCACCTGCACGTCCACACCCAGTACTCGCTGCTGGACGGTGCCGCGCGGCTGAAGGACATGTTCGATGCCTGTAACGACATGGGCATGACGCACATCGCCATGTCCGACCACGGCAACCTGCACGGGGCGTACGACTTCTTCCACACCGCGGAGAAGGCCGGAGTCACGCCGATCATCGGGATCGAGGCGTATGTCGCCCCCGAGTCCCGGCGCAACAAGCGCAAGATCCAGTGGGGCCAGCCGCACCAGAAGCGCGACGACGTCTCCGGTTCCGGCGGTTACACCCACAAGACGATGTGGGCCGTGAACAGCACCGGTCTGCACAACCTCTTCCGGCTGTCCTCCGACGCGTACGCCGAGGGCTGGCTGCAGAAGTGGCCCCGGATGGACAAGGAGACCATCTCCCAGTGGTCCGAGGGGATCGTGGCCTCCACCGGCTGCCCTTCCGGCGAGGTCCAGACCCGGCTGCGCCTCGGACACTTCGACGAGGCCCTCAAGGCCGCCGCCGACTACCAGGACATCTTCGGCCGGGAGCGCTACTTCCTGGAGCTGATGGACCACGGCATCGACATCGAGCACCGGGTCCGCGACGGCCTCCTGGAGATCGGCAAGAAGCTCGGCATCCCGCCGCTGGTCACCAACGACTCGCACTACACCTACGCGCACGAGGCCACCGCCCACGACGCGCTGCTGTGCATCCAGACCGGCAAGAACCTCTCCGACCCCGACCGGTTCCGGTTCGACGGCACCGGCTACTACCTCAAGTCCACCGACGAGATGTACGCCATCGACTCGTCGGACGCCTGGCAGCAGGGCTGCGCCAACACCCGGCTGATCGCCGAGATGGTCGACACCACGGGCATGTTCGAGAAGCGCGACCTGATGCCGAAGTTCGACATCCCCGAGGGGTTCACGGAGGTCACCTGGTTCCAGGAGGAGGTCCGCCGCGGCATGGAGCGCCGCTTCCCCGGCGGCGTGCCCGAGGACCGCCGCAAGCAGGCCGAGTACGAGATGGACGTCATCATCCAGATGGGGTTCCCGGGCTACTTCCTCGTGGTCGCCGACTTCATCATGTGGGCCAAGAACCAGGGCATCGCCGTCGGCCCCGGCCGGGGCTCCGCGGCCGGTTCGATCGTGGCGTACGCGATGGGCATCACCGACCTCGACCCGATCCCGCACGGCCTGATCTTCGAGCGGTTCCTCAACCCCGAGCGCGTCTCCATGCCCGATGTCGACATCGACTTCGACGAGCGCAGGCGCGTCGAGGTGATCCGGTACGTGACGGAGAAGTACGGCGCCGACAAGGTCGCCATGATCGGTACCTACGGCAAGATCAAGGCGAAGAACGCCATCAAGGACTCCGCGCGCGTGCTGGGCTACCCGTACGCGATGGGCGACCGGCTCACCAAGGCCATGCCCGCCGACGTCCTCGGCAAGGGCATCGACCTCGACGGCATCACCAACCCCTCGCACCCGCGCTACAGCGAGGCCGGCGAGATCCGCGGGATGTACGAGAACGAGCCGGACGTGAAGAAGGTCATCGACACCGCCAAGGGCGTCGAGGGCCTGGTCCGGCAGATGGGCGTGCACGCGGCCGGCGTGATCATGTCGAGCGAACCCATCGTCGACCACGCCCCGCTCTGGACCCGGCACACCGACGGCGTGACCATCACGCAGTGGGACTACCCCCAGTGCGAGTCGCTGGGCCTGCTGAAGATGGACTTCCTGGGCCTGCGCAATCTCACGATCATGGACGACGCCATCAAGATGGTGAAGGCCAACAAGGGCATCGACCTGGAGATGCTCTCCCTCCCGCTGGACGACCCCAAGACCTTCGAACTGCTCTGCCGCGGTGACACGCTGGGCGTCTTCCAGTTCGACGGCGGCCCGATGCGCTCGCTGCTCCGCCAGATGCAGCCCGACAACTTCGAGGACATCTCCGCCGTCTCGGCCCTCTACCGGCCGGGCCCGATGGGCATGAACTCGCACATCAACTACGCGGAGCGCAAGAACGGCCGCCAGGAGATCACCCCGATCCACAAGGAACTGGAGGAGCCGCTCCAGGAGGTGCTGTCGGTCACCTACGGCCTGATCGTCTACCAGGAGCAGGTGCAGAAGGCCGCCCAGATCATCGCCGGCTACTCGCTCGGCGAGGCCGACATCCTCCGCCGCGTGATGGGCAAGAAGAAGCCCGACGAACTGGCGAAGAACTTCGTCCTCTTCCAGGCGGGCGCCCGCAAGAACGGCTACAGCGACGAGGCGATCCAGGCCCTGTGGGACGTGCTGGTCCCCTTCGCCGGCTACGCCTTCAACAAGGCCCACTCCGCCGCGTACGGACTGGTGTCGTACTGGACCGGCTACCTCAAGGCGAACTACCCGGCCGAGTACATGGCCGCGCTGCTCACCTCCGTCAAGGACGACAAGGACAAGTCGGCCGTCTACCTCAACGAGTGCCGCCGCATGGGCATCAAGGTGCTCCCGCCGAACGTCAACGAGTCCGAGTCGAACTTCGCCGCGCAGGGCGACGACGTGATCCTCTTCGGCCTCTCCGCGGTGCGCAACGTCGGCACCAACGTCGTCGAGTCGATCATCAAGTCCCGCAAGGCCAAGGGGAAGTACGCCTCCTTCCCGGACTACCTCGACAAGGTCGAGGCGGTCGTCTGCAACAAGCGCACCACCGAGTCGCTGATCAAGGCCGGCGCCTTCGACTCCATGGGCCACACCCGCAAGGGCCTCACCGCGCAGTACGAACCGATGATCGACAACGTGGTCGCGGTCAAGCGCAAGGAGGCCGAGGGGCAGTTCGACCTCTTCGGCGGCATGGGCGAGGAGGAGACCAGTGAGCCGGGCTTCGGTCTCGACGTCGTCTTCACCGACGACGAGTGGGAGAAGACGTACCTGCTCGCGCAGGAGCGGGAGATGCTCGGTCTCTACGTCTCCGACCACCCGCTGTTCGGCCTGGAGCACGTGCTGTCCGACAAGGCCGACGCGGGCATCTCCCAGCTCACCGGCGGCGACTTCGGGGACGGCGCGGTGGTCACCATCGGCGGGATCATCTCGGGCCTCCAGCGCAAGATGACCAAGCAGGGCAACGCCTGGGCGATCGCCACCGTGGAGGACCTCGCGGGCTCGCTGGAGTGCATGTTCTTCCCGGCGACCTACCAGCTCGTCTCGACCCAGCTCGTCGAGGACGCCGTGGTGTTCGTCAAGGGGCGGCTCGACAAGCGCGAGGACGTGCCGCGACTGGTCGCGATGGAACTGATGGTCCCCGACCTGTCCAACGCGGGCGCCAACGCGCCCGTGGTGCTGACCATCCCGGCGACGCGGGTGACCCCGCCGATGGTCAGCCGGCTCGGCGAGATCCTCACGCACCACCGGGGCGACAGCGAAGTACGGATCAAGCTCCAGGGGCCGACGAAGACGACGGTGCTGCGCCTGGACCGGCACCGGGTCAAGCCCGACCCGGCACTCTTCGGCGACCTGAAGGTCCTTCTCGGACCGTCCTGTCTGGCGGGCTGACCGGGCCGCGCGTCCCGCGGCACGCCCGAGGGGCGCACCCTGTGGCGGGTGCGCCCCTCGTCATCTGCCCGGGCCGCGCAACGGCCCGTCCCGCCGATGTCAGTTGTGGCCGAAGCGCTTCTGCCGGCCCTTGCCCCGGCCTGCCTCGCCGGGCATGACCTGCGTGGTGCGCTGCTCGTCCGGGGCCTCCATCGTGGACGGCTGCGTCGCCTGCTGGGCGCGTTCGGCCTGGGGCTGCTTACGGTCACGGTTCTTGTTCTTGGCCATGGTGATGCCTCCTGTGGGGGACTAGGGGCCAGGGCCGGATCCAGATTCACACAGCCCGATAACCCACGCATGTCGGACAATTACCGTCTGTGACCGGGATGGTCGGGGGAGGAAGTGTGGAAACGCCACGCCGAAGATCGAGTTCGGGCCGTTAACCCCGGCGAGGTCGGGCAGACTCGAAGCAAGCCCGAAGCAAACCTCCCGGAAAGAGGGTGGATCGCGTGGACCGCTGCATCGTCCTGGTGGACGCCGGGTATCTGCTGGGGGCCGCCGCGAGTCTCCTCGCCGGCGAACCTTCGCGGTCCCGCATCACCGTGGACCACCCCGCCCTGATCCAGGGCCTGCGCGACCGCGCGGAGAACGACACACGGCAGCCGCTGCTGCGCATCTACTGGTTCGACGGCGCCCCCGACCGCGTCCCGCAGCCCGAGCACCGCAGGCTGCGCGTGATGCCCCGGGTCACCGTCCGGCTCGGCGCGCTGACCCGCAGCGACGGCCGCTGGGCGCAAAAGGGCGTCGACGCGGCCATGCACGCCGAGCTGACCGAACTCGCCCGCAACCGCGCCTGTTCCGACATCGTGCTGGTCACCGGGGACGGTGATCTGCTGCCCGGCATGATGGCGGCGAAGGAGCACGGCGTCGCCGTCCACCTGTGGGCCGTGCAGGCGGCCGACGGCGACTACAACCAGTCCGAGGACCTGGTCGCGGAGGCGGACGAGCGCCGGGTGCTGGACCGGGCGTGGATCACCCAGGCCGTACGGGCCAAGGAGTACACCGGGGTGTGCGCGCCGCCGCCCGTGCCACGGCCCGAGATCGCCGCGATCCTCTCCGCCCCGCTGCCGGACTCCGCGCTCGCCTCGGCGGCCGAGCGCACCGCGCAGGAGCCGCAGCACCCGGCCGGCCCGCACAACGGCACCGCCGAACGCGCGCCCGCGGCCAAGGGCGTGCCCACCCCGAAGGACCTCGCCGCGCTGCGCAGTCCCGGCCCGCACCAGCCCCAGCAGCCGCCCTCCGCGACGCTGCGGTGGTCCTCCGACAAGGGCTGGGTCGACCGGCCCGTCGCCGAGCCGCCCGACGCCGCGTCCATGCCGACGCTGGCCCAGCTGACCACGGCGGAGCAGCGCTGGGCCGACCGTGAGGAGGACATCACCACCGTCGGTGGGGACCCTTTCGAGGTGGGGCAGGTCTTCGCCCGGCGCTGGGTGGAGCGGCTCGGTGACCAGAGCCACATCCAGAAGCTGTCCGTCATGTACCCGCGCATCCCGCACCGCGTCGACGGTGAGCTGCTGCGATACGCCGCCCGCTTCGGCCTCCTCGCCCACAAGGACGACCAGATCGACGAACGGGACCGGTACGCCATCCGGGCGGGCTTCTGGCGCGAGCTCGACCTGCGCACCGGTACGGAACGGGCTCCCGCCGGGGAGTGAGCGGGGCGGGGTCCGGGCCTGGCGGCTCCGCCCCCGGGCCTGGGACGGTCCCTTGATTCACCGGTTCCGTGCCCGCTCACCACCCGCCGGTCCGGTGCCGCCGGGCGAGCCGCGCGCGCCGGCCCGCGGGGCGTTTGACGTGGCTCGCGGGAGCCGGGAACCGGGGTGGCCGCCGGAGTACGGGACCGCGGGGCGGGACGGTGGGCCGGGTGCCCCGGGAACGGGCCGGAGGGCCGGACCCCGTAGGCTCGTCCCTTGTGAGTACGCGCGCGGTACAGGAATTCCGGCACGGTGAAGTCGTGTGCGCGGTGCGCGGGCTGACCAAGACCTACCCGGCGGTGCGCGGGCGGCGCGGGGCGCCCCCGGCCCCCGAGGTGCGGGCCACCGACGACGTGGGGCTCGACATCCGGCGCGGTGAGATCTTCGGCCTGCTCGGGCCGAACGGCGCCGGCAAGTCCACCCTGGTACGCCAGCTGACCGGACTGATGCGGCCCGACCGCGGCAGTGTCGGCATCCTCGGCCACGACATCGTGCGCCACCCCGAGCGGGCCTCCCGCATCCTCGCCTACCTCGGGCAGGAGTCCACCGCCCTCGACGACCTCACCGTGTCCCTCGCCGCCGAGACCACCGGCCGGCTGCGCGGCCTCGACGCGCGCCGCGCACGGGCCGAGCGGGACGACGTCCTGGACGAACTGGGGCTCGCCCCGCTCGCCGGACGTCCGCTGCGGAAGCTCTCCGGCGGTCAGCGCCGGCTCGCCTGCCTCGCCGCCGCCCTGGTGGGCGAGCGGCCCCTGCTGGTGCTCGACGAGCCGACCACCGGCATGGATCCGGTGGCCCGGCGCGCGGTGTGGTCCGCCGTCGACCGGCGGCGCGCCGAGCGCGGCGCGACCGTCCTGCTGGTCACCCACAACGTCATCGAGGCCGAGACGGTCCTCGACCGGGTCGCGGTCCTCGACCGCGGCCGGGTCATCGCCTGTGACACCCCGTCGGGGCTCAAGGAACGGGTCGCGGGTGAGATCCGCGTCGATCTGGTGTGGCGCGAGGCCGCGCCGTTGCAGGTGCCCGAGGTCGCCGCGCTGCGCGACCGCGTCGTCGAGTCCGGCCGCCGCTGGACGCTGCGGCTGGCGCCCGAGGAGGCCCGTACGGTCGTCGCCACCGTCACCGGTGGTGCCGCCTTCGCCGCCCTGGACGACTTCACCCTGGCCACACCCAGCCTGGAGGACGTCTACCTGGCGCTGGGCGGTGCCGTACGACAGGGACTGGTGAAGGCGTGAGTACACGGGCCGTGTCATCCGTAAGGGACGGGGCGACCGCCCACGCGCGTCCGGGTGAACCTCCGAGCGAAGGAGCGCAGCACGACGTGAGTGTCGTACCCGCCGAAGTCCTGCCGGACGGCGCCCCCACCACGAAGGAGGCCGCGCCGGAAGCGGCCGAGCTCGGCCCCCGGGCGCGGTTGTGGCCGTCGCTGGCTGCCGTGTACCGGGCGCAGCTGTCCCGGGCCCGGGTCGCGCGGATCCCACTGCTGTTCGTGGCGACCTTCCAGTCGGTCGGCATCATGGTCCTGATGCGCGGGGTGGTGGACGGCGGCGGCGAGGCGCGGGCCGTGGTCGCCGGTTCGGCGGTGCTGGTCGTCGCCTTCGTCGCGCTGAATCTCCTCGCCCAGTACTTCGGCCAGCTGCGGGCCAGCGGCGGACTGGACCACTACGCGACCCTGCCCGTGCCGCCGGCCGCCGTGGTGCTGGGCGCCGCGGGCGCCTACGCGTCGTTCACCGTGCCGGGGACCCTGGTGACCGCCGTCTTCGGCTGCGCGCTGTTCGGGCTGCCGATGGCGCATCTGTGGATCCTGATCGCGGTGATCCCGCTGGCCGGCGCGGCGCTCGCCGGGCTGGGAGCGGCCCTCGGCCTGCTCGCGCCCCGGCCGGAACTGGCCACGCTCCTCGGGCAGCTCGGCATGTCCGCCGCGCTGTTGCTGGGGGTGCTGCCGCCGGAGCGGATGCCGGAGGCCGTGCGCCTCGCACGCGACCTGCTGCCGTCGACGTACGGCGTCGAGGCTCTGGCGCGGACCTTCGGACCGGACCCCGACTGGGCCCGGGTGCTCGCCGACCTCGCCGTGTGCGGGGGCGTCGGGGTGATCTCGCTGGCCGTGGCGACCTGGGCGTACCGCAGAGCGGCCGTCCGGTGACGCGCCGCACAGCCGGGCCTGGCACGATGGCGGGGTGAGCGCTCCCCTGACACCACCACCGCCCCCGCACGAGCAGTCCGCGCAGTCCGCCCAGTCCGCGCGGGGTGCGTGGCAGTCGCCGTCGTCCGACGGGCCCGCCGCCGCGTTCCGGCGTGCCGGGAAGTCCGGGCATGCCGGGGGCACCCGGCGCGGCTGGTGGTACGAGGAGGACGGCACCGATCCGCGGACCGAACTGCGCGAGGGGGCGGTCACCGCGGCGGCCGTGGCGCTCGGCGGAGTGCTGCTCGGGGTGCTGTGGTGGTGGCTGGCGCCGCGTGTGCCGCTGGTGGGTGCGGTGGTCGGCGACAACTGGGCCGTCTACGCCAAGGACTCCGAGGGCGAGCAGGCGATCGCGGTGGACGGCACGTTCACGCTCCTCGCGCTGGGGCTCGGGATGGTGAGCGCGCTGGCCGTGTTTCTGTTGCGGCGGCGCGGTGGCGTGCCGCTGGTGGTGGGACTGGCGGCAGGGGGGCTGCTGGGATCGGTACTGGCCTGGCGGCTGGGGGTGTGGCTCGGGCCGACGCAGGACGTGATCGCGCACGCGCGGAGTGTCGGCAAAGGGGTCACCTTCGACGCGCCGTTGAAGCTGGGGGCCAAGGGGGCGTTGCTGGCGTGGCCGTTCGCGGCGCTGGTGGCGCACCTGGGGCTGACGAGCCTGTTCGGTCCCCGCGACCCGGATCCCCTGCTGCCGCCGGAGCCGTCCGTGCCGCAGGGGTAGCTCCCCGGGCCGGCCCGGGTGGCGGCCCGGCGGGGGTGGACTGCGCTGCCCGGTGTTCGCGGGGTGCTGTCGCGCCTGCCCTCCCCCGCTCGGCTTCGCTCGAGCGTGGGGGACCCCCATCGCCCTGCCCTGCGGCACGACTGTCCGCGGGGGCCGGGAGGCCGGGCCGTGAGGGGGCCCGGCGTCAGCGGTGCTGTGGTGGCTGCCCGTGCAGCCCTGAGGGGTGACTGATTGCGGGGGAGGTCAGGCGGGGCGGTGGCCGTGGTCGGCGCGGTGTTTCCTGGTCCGCCACTTGCGTCCGCGGGTTCTCTTCGGCATGCCCTTGCTGATCAGCCGAAGTCGGGTCTGCCGTCGAGGGGCTGAACGCGTCCGATCGGGGCGAAGTGCGCCGAGGTGAGGTCGGCCAGGTCCTTGGGGGAGAGTTCGACCTCCAGGCCGCGGCGGCCGGCCGAGACGCAGATCGTGTCGTGCAGCGTGGCCGACTCGTCCACGACCGTCGGCAGCCTCTTGCGCTGGCCCAGCGGTGAGATCCCGCCCCGCACGTACCCGGTGGTACGTTCCGCCAGCGCCGGGTCGGCCATCGCCGCCCGCTTGCCGCCGGCCGCCGACGCGAGGGCCTTGAGGTCCAGCCGGCCCGCCACCGGCACCACCGCCACCGTCAGCGCCCCGTCGACGTCCGCCACCAGTGTCTTGAACACCCGGTCCGGCGCGACCCCCATCGCCTCGGCCGCCTCCTCGCCGTACGACGGGTGGGCGGGGTCGTGGTCGTAGGAGTGCACCGTGAACGGCACCCCGGCCGCTGTGAGCGCCACCGTCGCGGGTGTTCCCCCGGGCTGCTGTTTCCTGGACTTCTTCGCCATGATGGCCGCCGCTCCGGACAGTCGTGGGTCAGTTGAGACTCATCGGGCCGCGCGTCAGTTCCGACGCCGGCAACGACGGCAGATTACGGATGATGGCCGTCTCCGTGCGAAGGAGTTTCAGCTCGTCACGGAGCCGGGAGGCGGTGTCCGGCGCCTGGAGCAGACGCTGCCGCGTCGGCGTGTCCAGCATCATCGCGGCGGCGACCAGGTAGGAGACCACCCCGGGCTCGTCCGGCAGGTCCGCGCCGGTCGCCAGCGACCGCTCCCGCGCTCCCGCCAGCCGCTTCTGGTACTGGCGGAACGCCCGCAGCGTCGCCTCCGCCAGCGCCCCCGGCTCCTCGCCCGCCTCTTCCTCGACCGGCTCCAGTTCGGCCGTCAGATAGGGCCCCGAGGCATCGACCGACAGCAGCCGCACCCGGGCCGTCCCGGTCGCCAGGACCTCGAAGGAGCCGTCGGGCCGCTCCCGGACCGTCGCCGCGTCGGCGACACATCCCACCTTGTGGAGGGCGCGCAGCGGCTCGGGGCCGAAGCCCGCGGACGGGCCCCGGTCGGGTACGGCCGTCGGGTCGGGCAGTCCGGGGGAGCTCGGCGCGACCTCATGGCCGTCCCGGATCGCCACGACGGCGAACCGGCGTGGCTCGTCCTCCGGGGTCTTCAGCAGGTCGCGCATCATGGCGCGGTAGCGCTCCTCGAAGACGTTGAGCGGGAGCACGAGCCCCGGGAACAGCACCGTGTTCAGGGGGAAGAGCGGAAGCCGGACGGTGGTCACGACGCAAAAGCCTAATGGTCGCCGGAGCGGAGTCGACCGCCCCGCCCACTCCTCGGACGGCCGGAAGCCGGGACGGACACACCGTTTCCGGCCGTGGGGGAGCCGGACACGGCCGCCGCGCACACCCCCTGGCGCACCTCCAGGAACCGTCCGAGGGGGTCCTCGGCGTCCCGGTCCCAGGGAAAGGAGGTGGCGTACGGGCCGGTCAGACGGAGTTGGTCCAGGGCGTCCTGCCAGCGTTCCAGGCGGACCAGGACGTAGATCAGCAGGTTGCGGGGTTCGGCCGGCCACGACTCGTTCGCGGGCAGGCGCGAGGACAGCGCGCCGGCGCGGTCGGCCGCCGCTTCGAGCCGTTCCCGCGGTACCTCGGGACCGCAGTCGTCGGTCAGATAGCCGAAGGCCGCCCGCAGCGGCAGCGTCTGCGTGAGCGAGTTCTCCGGTGCGTCCTGGGCGGCCCGGTCCGCGAAGTCCAGGCATTCCCGGTGCGCGCCGCGCCAGGAGGACGCCAGGTAGCGCAGGGCCGAGACATGGCAGCCGTGGTGGTGCGGGGCGCGCCGTACCGCCGCCTCCCACAGCTCTCCGAAGTAGGTGTGGCCGGCCCGCGTGCCCCGGGCGTGGTCCAGGGCCAGGCGCCAGGGCACCGGGTCGCGGTGGTCGCCCCGGGCGGCGGCCGTGATCAGCGGGCTCACCTCGCGCAGCAGCTCGGTGCGGGCCGGTGACTGCCAGGCGTGGTCCACCGCGCGCTGCGCGTCCACCAGCAGCGCGTCCGGGTCGCGCGGGGCGAGGGCGCGCCAGGTGTCCAGCCATCCGGGGCGCGCGCGGGCGAAGGCGGCCAGCTGGCGCACATACCGGTCGCGGTGCTCCCAGGAGCGGGTGTGCCGGGTGGCGGCGAGCAGCCCAGCGGCCCCTGTGTGGTCGCCGTCGGCGGCGCCGACCAGGGCCGGGCCCAGCACGTCGTCGGGCGCGTCGAGGAGTATCTCGTCGTCGCCGGGCAGTACGGCGGGGACGGGGGGCGCGGCGCCCGCCGTCCTTCCTCGCACCCGGGACGTACGGGTGAACCCGTGCAGCAGAGCCATTGTGTCGACCATTGAAAGTCCGCAGTTCACAGCAGCGCCAGAGGGCGCACGGAAGTCGCGGAAAGTTGTACGGGGATCGGTCAAGGCCCGGCAAAAAACAGAGCGCCCCTCACGTTGCGCCGCCCTCTGCGGTCACATCCGCCCCATGAGTCACACACCGGCCCCACATGCCGCACACCATCACCACGGACTGCGTACCGGCCTCACCTCCCGCACGCGTCACCACGGTCGCGCACCGCCCCGAAGCCCCGCACGTCCTCACAGACCGCGGAACAGACCGCAGACCGGCCCCGCACCCCCGCACCCAGACCGGCCCGCACCCCGCACCCCGGCCCGCACCCCCGCGGCCTACGTGCGCCGCAGCGTCCGCGTCGCACCCGCCGCCACGGTCGTCGCGAGGATCCAGCCCAGCAGGACGAACGCCGCCGACAGCCACTGCCAGACGCCGCGCAGCTGCCAGAAGCCCACCTGGCCCAGGTCGATCACCGGCAGCAGCAGGTCCAGCGCGAACAGCGCCGGATTCCAGGCCGGATGCTCACCGCTCTTCAGCGGTGGGTGGTCCGCGCGCGCGAAGGCCACCGAGCCGGCCGCCCACAGCACCGCCATCCACACCGCGGCCCGGCCCGGCCGGTAGCCGTACGCGACCGTCCAGTCCTGCGCGTAACCCCACAGCTTGCCCGCGAGCGGCAGGCTCTCGCGGCGGCGGCGCTGCCGGGCGAGCAGCACCTCCCGGGCGTCCTCGTCCTCCCCGCTCTCCCGCAGCACGGCGGCCAGCCGCTCGTACGGTTCCGGGTTGTACTCGGCGCTCGCCGCGTCCACCCAGCGCAGCCGCAGCGCGAGCGGGAACGGCCCGCGCGGCACCAGGTTCTCGTAGACGAAGCCGCCCATGTGCAGCCGGCCGGGGCCCGGCCAGCTGTCCGCCCGGTCCACCAGGTTCACCACCCGCGCACCCGACAGCACCACCCTGCCGCGCGCCGGCCGCTCCCCGAGGAACCGCAGCTCCGGTGTCTGCACCCGGCGCAGCGACAGCTCCTGCCCGTCGGTGAGGAGGAACCGGGCACCCTCGAAGTCGACCGCGTCCCCGAACCGGCCGTCGTCCAGCCGCACCCCGCCCCGGCACTCGAACCGCTGGATCCGCGTCCCGCGCGCCGGCGTCATCCCGCTGCGCGCCTGGGCGCCCACTCCCGCCGGGGTCAGATACAGCGTGCGCTCCACGGTCAGCTGCGGGGCGTTCAGTGCGAGCCGGGCGTGCGAGTTGCCCAGCCGGGCGCCGCGCAGGCTCAGCGAGACGCCGATCGTCGCGCTGCGCAGGCTCAGCTCGCCGTGCGACTCCAGCATCTCCGCCTGGAGGTCCTGCCCGACGGTCAGCCCGTCGGCGGCTATCGAGCGGCCGTGGCGGTCCCGGTGCACGATCGCCTGGTTGAGCAGCAGATCCGTACCGATCCGCGCGTCGGTGAGCCGGATGCCGCCCGGGAACCGGCAGCGCGGCAGATGCAGATCGCCCTCGGTGTGCAGCCGGGCCGCCTCCAGGCGCGGGATCGAGCAGTCCACCATCCGCACGGTCGTGAACCGGGTCTCCGGCAGCAGGACGTCCCGCTCGAAGCGGCAGCCGCGCAGCTCCCAGTACGGCACCACCGTGCCCCCGGCGAGATCGAGCACTCCGCTGATCTGCACACCGGCCAGCTTCAGCGACGACACCCGCCCGGCCAGCGCGGGCGGGCCGTCCAGCAGCAGCCAGCACACCACGCGCGCCCGGACCGTCCGCTCCGGTCCCCACGGATGACCTCCGTGCGGATCGTCGACGACCGTGTCGCCGCTGCTCAGGTCGTACACACTGCCGTTGCGGAAGGCCTGCCACATCCCGGCCTCCGCGGCGGTCAGGTCCTCCGGCGGCTCCGCGCCGCCCGGTCCCGCACCGTGGGTCACGGACCTCCCCTCCTCCTCACCTACTCGTCGGTTCGTCCCTTCGTACAACCGGTGATGCCCGGTGCGGTGACCTGTTGAACACGGAAAGTGAAGAGGATCTCGGACATGTGCGCGGACCGTCACCGGAGGGGGTCCGTATCAGCCACTGGAACAGGCGGACGGTCCACGGTCGCGGTCTGAGAGAATTGAGCACGTGATCTCACGAATCGATCTGCGCGGCGACGCCCTTCCCGAGGGTTCGGCCCTGCGCGACCTGCTGCCCCGAGCCGACTTCGACGTCGCGGCCGCCCTGGAGAAGGTGCGGCCCATCTGCGAGGACGTGCATCATCGGGGCGACGCGGCGCTGGTCGACTTCGCGGCGAGATTCGACGGCGTCGAGCTCGACCGGGTACGCGTCCCCGCCGCCGCTCTCACGCGCGCCCTGGAGGAACTCGACCCGGCCGTGCGCGCGGCCCTGGAGGAGTCCATCCGGCGCGCCCGGCTCGTCCACCGGGCGCAGCGCCGCACCACGCACACCACCCAGGTCGTGCCCGGCGGGACCGTCACGGAGAAGTGGGTACCGGTCGACCGCGTGGGGCTGTACGCGCCGGGCGGCCGGGCCGTCTACCCGTCCTCCGTGATCATGAACGTGGTCCCCGCCCAGGAGGCCGGTGTCCCGTCCCTCGCGCTCGCCTCCCCGGCCCAGGCCGACTTCGGCGGGCTGCCGCACCCGACGATCCTCGCCGCCTGCGCGCTGCTCGGCGTCGACGAGGTCTACGCGGCGGGCGGCGCCACCGCCGTCGCGATGTTCGCGTACGGCACCGAGTCCTGCCCGCCCGCCAACATGGTCACCGGCCCCGGCAACATCTGGGTCGCCGCCGCCAAGCGCTACTTCACCGGCAGGATCGGCATCGACGCCGAGGCCGGCCCGACCGAGATCGCGATCCTCGCGGACTCCACGGCCGACCCGGTGCACGTGGCCTCCGACCTGATCAGCCAGGCCGAGCACGATCCGCTGGCCGCCGCCGTCCTGGTCACCGACTCGGCCGAGCTCGCGGACGCGGTGGAGAAGGAACTGAAACCGCAGGTCGAGGCCAGCAAGCACATCGACGAGCGGATCGTCCCGGCCCTGTCCGGCCGCCAGTCCGCGATCGTCCTGGTCGACGGCATCGACGAGGGCCTGCGGGTCGTCGAGGCCTACGGCGCCGAGCACCTGGAGATCCAGACCGCCGCGGCCGCCGCCGTCGCCGACCGGGTGCGCAACGCGGGCGCGGTCTTCGTCGGCCCCTGGTCCCCGGTCTCCCTCGGCGACTACGCGGCCGGCTCCAACCACGTCCTGCCCACCGGCGGCTGCGCCTGCCACTCCTCGGGCCTGTCCGTGCAGTCCTTCCTGCGCGGCATCCACATCGTCGACTACAGCGAGGACGCGCTGGCCGAGGTCGCGCACCATGTGGTCACGCTGGCGGAGGCGGAGGACCTGCCCGCGCACGGCGCGGCGGTCAAGGCAAGGTTCGGGTGGAAGGTGCCTGAGAACAAGTGAGCTTCGGAATCGACGATCTCCCCGTACGGGACGAGCTGCGCGGCAAGTCCCCCTACGGCGCGCCCCAGCTGGACGTCCCCGTCCGGCTGAACACCAACGAGAACCCCTACCCGCTGCCCGGGCCGCTGGTCGACCGGATCGCCGAGCGGGTCCGTGAGGCCGCCCGGCACCTCAACCGCTACCCCGACCGGGACGCGGTCGAACTGCGCACCGGGCTGGCCGAGTACCTGACCCGGACGGCCGGCCACCCGGTCGCCCTGGAGAACGTCTGGGCGGCCAACGGATCCAACGAGGTCCTCCAGCAACTGCTGCAGACCTTCGGCGGACCGGGCCGCACGGCGATCGGCTTCGAGCCCTCCTACTCGATGCACGCCCTGATCTCCCGCGGCACCGGCACCGGCTGGATCTCCGGGCCCCGCCACGACGACTTCACCATCGACCTCGCCGCCGCCGGGCAGGCCATCGCCGAGCACCGTCCCGACGTCGTCTTCGTCACCACCCCCAACAACCCCACCGGCAACGCGGTCCCCGCCGGGACGGTCCTCGCGCTGTACGAGGCCGCCCAGGCGGCGGGGCCGTCGATGGTGGTCGTGGACGAGGCGTACATCGAGTTCAGCCACGGCGGCTCGCTGCTCCCGCTGCTCGACGGACGCCCGAACCTGGTGATCTCCCGCACCATGTCCAAGGCCTTCGGTGCGGCGGGCCTGCGCCTCGGTTACCTGGCCGCGCACCCGGCCGTCGTCGACGCCGTCCAGCTGGTGCGGCTGCCGTACCACCTGTCCGCCGTCACCCAGGCGACCGCACTGGCCGCCCTGGAACACACCGACACGCTGCTGGGTTACGTCGAGCAGCTGAAGGCCGAGCGCGACCGGCTGGTCGTCGAACTGCGCGCGCTCGGCTACGACGTCACCGAGTCCGACGCGAACTTCGTCCAGTTCGGCAGGTTCGGGGACTCCCACGCCGTCTGGCGCGAGATCCTCGACCGGGGCGTCCTGGTCCGGGACAACGGCGTACCGGGATGGCTGCGGGTCACCGCGGGCACCCCGGCCGAGAACGACGCGTTCCTCGACGCGGTACGTGAGATCAAGAAGGAGCAGAGCGTATGAGCCGCGTTGGACGCGTGGAACGCACCACCAAGGAAACGTCCGTCCTCGTCGAGATCGACCTCGACGGCACCGGGAAGACCGAGATCTCCACCGGGGTCGGCTTCTACGACCACATGCTCGACCAGATCGGCCGGCACGGTCTGTTCGACCTGACGGTGAAGACCGAGGGCGACCTGCACATCGACTCCCACCACACCATCGAGGACACCGCCCTCGCGCTCGGCGCCGCCTTCAAGCAGGCGCTCGGCGACAAGGTGGGCATCTACCGCTTCGGCAACTGCACGGTGCCCCTGGACGAGTCCCTCGCCCAGGTCACCGTCGACCTGTCCGGCCGCCCCTACCTCGTGCACACCGAGCCCGAGAAGATGGCGCCGATGATCGGCGAGTACGACACCACGATGACCCGGCACATCCTGGAGTCCTTCGTCGCCCAGGCCCAGGTCGCCCTGCACGTGCACGTGCCCTACGGGCGCAACGCGCACCACATCGTGGAGTGCCAGTTCAAGGCGCTCGCCCGCGCCCTGCGCTACGCGTCCGAACGCGACCCCCGCGCGGCCGGCATCCTGCCCTCCACGAAGGGCGCGCTGTAAGCCATGAACGGAATGTCCACGGTCCTGATCGTCGTCGGCCTGTTCTTCGTCGGCGGGATCATCTCCTTCGCCAAGCAGAAGATGCCCAGGAACCTCATCGTGCTGCTGTCGGTCGGCGCCGCGATGTGTCTCGGCACGGGCCTTCTGTACCTGGAGGTGTGACCCTGTGAGCGCCACCAAGAAGGTCGTGGTCTTCGACTACGGCTTCGGCAACGTCCGCTCCGCCGAGCGGGCCCTCGCCCGCGCGGGAGCCGACGTCGAGATCACCGGCGACTTCGACACGGCCATGAACGCCGACGGTCTGCTGGTGCCCGGCGTCGGCGCCTTCGCCTCCTGCATGAAAGGCCTGAAGGAGGCGCGCGGTGACTGGATCGTCGACCGCAGGCTGTCCGGCGGCCGCCCGGTGATGGGCATCTGTGTCGGCATGCAGATCCTCTTCGCGCGGGGCATCGAGCACGGCGTGCAGAGCGAGGGCCTCGACGAATGGCCCGGCTCGGTCGAGCCGCTCCAGGCCCCGATCGTGCCCCACATGGGCTGGAACACCGTGGAGGCCCCGGCCGGCTCCGAGCTGTTCGCCGGCCTCGACGCGGACGCCCGCTTCTACTTCGTGCACTCCTACGCCGTGCACGACTGGACGCTTCGGACCACGAACCCGGCGATCCGCGCTCCGCTGGTCACCTGGTCCACCCACGGCGAGCCGTTCGTGGCCGCGGTCGAGAACGGCCCCCTGTGGGCCACCCAGTTCCACCCCGAGAAGTCCGGCGACGCCGGCGCCCAGCTCCTCACCAACTGGATCGGAACCCTGTAGAGACATGGCCAAGCTCGAACTCCTCCCCGCCGTCGACGTCCGCGACGGCCAGGCCGTCCGCCTCGTGCACGGGGAGTCCGGGACGGAAACGTCGTACGGATCGCCCCTGGAGGCCGCGCTCGCCTGGCAGCGCTCGGGCGCCGAGTGGCTGCACCTGGTCGACCTCGACGCCGCCTTCGGCACCGGTGACAACCGCGCGCTGATCGCCGAGGTCGCGGGAGCGATGGACATCAAGGTGGAGCTGTCCGGCGGCATCCGCGACGACGACACCCTCGCCGCCGCCCTCGCCACCGGCTGCACCCGCGTCAACCTCGGCACCGCCGCCCTGGAGACCCCCGAATGGGTCGCCAGGGTCATCGCCGAGCACGGCGACAAGATCGCCGTCGGCCTCGACGTACGCGGCACCACGCTGCGCGGCCGGGGCTGGACCCGCGACGGCGGCGACCTCTACGAGACGCTGGAGCGCCTCGACAAGGAGGGCTGCGCCCGCTACGTCGTCACCGACATCGCCAAGGACGGCACCCTCCAGGGCCCCAACCTGGACCTGCTGAAGAACGTCTGCGCCGCCACCGGCCGCCCCGTCGTCGCCTCCGGCGGCGTCTCGTCCCTCGACGACCTGCGCGCCATCGCCGCGCTCGTCCCGCTCGGCGTCGAGGGCGCCATCGTCGGCAAGGCCCTGTACGCCAAGGCGTTCACCCTGGAAGAGGCCCTGGAGGCCACCTCGTGAACCGGGACACCGCGCGATGACCTCCGACGCCGTGCGACGCGTGCAGAGCGGGAACCCCTGGGAGGAGACCCTCGGCTTCGCACGCGCCGTGGCGGCGGGCGACCGCGTCCTGGTGGGCGGCACGACCGCCTTCCGGGGCGATGTGCTCCACGGGGAGGGCGACCCCTACGAGCAGGCCAAGGAGGCCTTCACCCTCGCGCTGGAGGCGATCGGGGAGTTCGGGCTCGGCACCGGGTCCGTGATCCGCACCCGAATCCATCTCGCCCACGCGCGGGACGTCGACGCGGCCGGACGCGCGCACAAGGAGCTGTTCGACGCGGTGCGCCCGGTCACCACGCTGCTGGTGGTGGAGGGCTTCATCGACTCGCGCGTACTGGTCTCAGTGGAACTCGAAGCATTCAGAGGAGCCGTGGATTCATGACCCTGGCGGTCCGAGTCATCCCCTGCCTGGACGTGGACAACGGCCGGGTGGTCAAGGGGGTCAACTTCCAGAATTTGCGGGACGCGGGCGACCCCGTGGAGATGGCCAAGGTGTACGACGCCGAGGGCGCCGACGAGCTGACGTTCCTGGACATCACCGCCTCGTCCGGCGACCGTGAGACGACCTATGACGTGGTGCGCCGCACCGCCGAACAGGTGTTCATCCCGCTGACGGTGGGCGGCGGCGTCCGCACCGCCGACGACGTGGACAAGCTGCTCCGCGCGGGCGCCGACAAAGTCGGCGTCAACACCGCGGCCATCGCCCGCCCCGAACTCATCCGCGAGATCGCCGAACGCTTCGGCCGCCAGGTCCTCGTCCTGTCGGTGGACGCCCGCCGCACCGAGGCCGGCACCTTCGAGGTCACCACCCACGGCGGCCGCCGCGGCACCGGCATCGACGCCGTGGAATGGGCGCACCGTGCGGCCGAACTGGGCGCCGGCGAGATCCTGCTCAACTCCATGGACGCCGACGGCACCAAGGACGGCTACGACCTGGAGATGATCGCGGCGGTCCGCAAGCACGTCACCGTCCCGGTGATCGCCTCCGGCGGCGCCGGAAGGCTCGGCGACTTCCCGCCCGCCGTAGCGGCGGGCGCGGACGCCGTGCTGGCCGCCTCGGTCTTCCACTTCGGCGACCTGCGGATCGGCCAGGTCAAGGAGACACTGCGGGCGGCCGGCCACCCCGTGCGCTGAAGGCGGGCCCGGCTCAGCCGGCCGGCTGAGCCAGCTGGATGAGGTTGCCGACCGTGTCGTCCAGGACCGCCATGATCACCGGACCCTGCTCCCGGGGGTCCTGGACGAAGTGGACACCCTCTCCGCGCAGCCGCTCGTACTCCGCGCGGAGATCGTCCACCGAGAACACGATCGCCGGGAGCCCCGCCTCCCGCAGTGACCGCCGGTAGGGCTCGGCGATGGGACTGCGGCCCGGCTCCAGCAGCAGCTCAAGATCCCGCTGGGCGCCCTCGCGCGCGCCCACCGTGACGAACGGCGTCCCGTCGCCCAGGTCCCTGTGGGTACGCGTCTCGAAGCCGAGAACGTCGGTGTAGAAGGCGTGCGCCTTCGCCACGTCGTCGACGTACACGCTGGTCATGGCCACTTTGATCACGAGCTGTGCCTTTCGGGTACGGATCAGATGCCGAGCTGCTTGGTCTCCCGCAGCCTGGCGATCGCGTGGTCGTCGCCCTCCAGCCCGACCTCGGCCGCGCTCTGCCGGCCATAGGAGAACAGCACCAGCTCGGACGGCTCCCCGGTCACCGTGACCACGGGCGTGCCGCGATGGGCCACCACCGTCCGGGCGTCCGGACGGCGCAGCACCAGACCCACCGGGACCCCCCGCCCCATCAGCCGGGCGGAACGCTCCAGCCGCGACCACAGGACGTCCTGGAACACCGGGTCCAGCTCGCGCGGCGTCCACTCCGGCTGGGCCCGGCGGACGTCCTCGGTGTGGACGTAGAACTCGACGATGTTCGCCAGCTCGTCGACCTGCTTGAGCGAGAAGGGGGAGAAGCGCGGGGGGCCGGTCCTGATGAGCTGGATCAGCTCCTCGTACGGTTTGGCGGTGAACTCCGCCGTCACCCGTTCCAGACGCGGCGCGAGCTGCTTCACCAGCATGCCGCCGGCTGCGTCGGGGCGGCGCTCGCGCACCACCACATGGGCGGCGAGGTCCCGGGTCGTCCAGCCCTCGCACAAGGTAGGGGCCTGTGGGCCCGTGGTCTCCAGCAGATCGGCCAGCAGGAGTCGTTCACGCTTCGCATGGGTCGACATGCAAGCCAGCCTACGGCCGCCCGCAAAGTCCGCCCACCCGGTCACCGTCCCGCGGTGGCGCACGCCCGGCGCCCGGACGGCACGGAGCACGTCCGTCGTGCCACCGCTGCCCAATCGGTGGACGAGTCCGCGGGCGCGCGCGCCCGGCGCGGCACAATGGTCCGCATGACCAGCACGCCCGCCCGTCGCCCGGCCACCACCCCTCACGGAGGCGCCGCGCCCCACAGCGCTCCGCCCAGCCGCCTCGACCCGGAGCTCGCCGCCCGGCTCAAGCGCAGCTCCGACGGCCTCCTGCCCGCCATCGCCCAGCAGTACGACACCGGTGAGGTGCTGATGCTGGGGTGGATGGACGACGAGGCACTGCACCGCACGCTGACCACCGGCCGCTGTACCTACTGGTCGCGCAGCCGCCAGGAGTACTGGGTCAAGGGGGACACCTCCGGCCACGTCCAGCGGGTCAGGTCGGTCGCCCTGGACTGCGACGCCGACACCGTGCTGGTCAAGGTGGACCAGGTCGGCGCGGCCTGCCACACCGGCGCCCGCACCTGCTTCGACGCCGACGTGCTGATGGCCGACGCGCCCGCCGCGGATCAGTAGGGTCTGCCGCCATGGATCTCGAGACGTTCCGCGAACTGGCCACCGACCGCCGGGTCATCCCGGTCTCCCGCAAGCTCCTCGCCGACGGCGACACCCCGGTCGCGCTCTACCGCAAACTCGCCGGCGAGCGGCCCGGCACGTTCCTGCTCGAGTCCGCGGAGAACGGCAGGACCTGGTCCCGGTACTCCTTCGTCGGCGTCCGCAGCGCCGCCACCCTCACCGAACGCGACGGCCGGGCGCACTGGGAGGGCACCCCGCCGGTGGGCGTCCCCACGGACGGCGACCCGCTCGCCGCACTGCGCGCCACCCTCCGGACCCTGCACACCCCCCGGGACCTCGCCCACGACCTCGGCCTGCCGCCCTTCACCGGCGGCATGGTCGGCTACCTCGGCTACGACATCGTGCGCCGCCTGGAGCGCATCGGCCCCGGCGAACGGGACGATCTGCGGCTCCCCGAGCTGACCATGCTGCTCACCAGCGACCTCGCCGTCATGGACCACTGGGAGGGCTCCGTCCGGCTGATCGCCAACGCGATCAACCACAACGACCTGGAGACCGGCGTAGAGGAGGCGTACTTCGACGCCGTGGCCCGGCTGGACGCCATGGAGGCGGACCTCACCCGTGCGGTGGCCCAGCCGCCCGCCGTCCTGCCCCCGTCCGAACTGCCCGAGTACACCGCCCGGTGGGGCGGTCCCGACTTCCGGGCGGCCGTGGAGGACGTCAAGGAACGCATCCGCGCCGGGGAGGCCTTCCAGGTCGTCCCCTCCCAGCGGTTCGAGACGCCGTGCACGGCGACCGCCCTCGACGTCTACCGGGTGCTGCGCGCCACCAACCCGTCCCCCTACATGTACCTGTTCCGCTTCGACGGGTTCGACGTGGTCGGCTCCTCCCCCGAGGCCCTGGTGAAGGTCGACGACGGACAGGCCATGGTCCACCCCATCGCCGGCACCCGGCACCGCGGTGCCACCCCGCAGGAGGACCAGGCCCTCGCCGACGAACTGCTCGCCGACCCCAAGGAGCGCGCCGAGCACCTCATGCTCGTCGACCTGGGCCGCAACGACCTCGGGCGGGTCTGCGCACCCGGCTCCGTCGAGGTGGTCGACTTCATGTCCGTCGAGCGCTACTCGCACGTCATGCACATCGTCTCCACGGTCACCGGCCGGGTCACGGACGACCGCACCGCCTTCGACGTGCTCACCGCCTGCTTCCCGGCCGGCACGCTCTCCGGCGCGCCCAAGCCCCGCGCGATGCAGATCATCGACGAACTCGAACCGTCCCGGCGCGGTCTGTACGGCGGCTGTGTCGGCTACCTAGACTTCGCCGGCGACTCCGACACCGCCATCGCCATCCGTACCGCGCTGCTGCGGGACGGCACCGCGTACGTCCAGGCGGGAGCCGGAATCGTCGCGGACTCGGACCCGGCCGCCGAGGACACCGAGTGCCGCAACAAGGCGGCGGCGGCCCTGCGCGCCGTGCACACGGCGAACCGGCTGGGCGTGAACCGGGACGTCCGGGACGAACCCCGGGTACCGGTTCGCCCGGGGTTCGAGCGATAGTGGAGGGCGTGACTGCTGCACCTACCCCCCCTTCCGAGGCCGCCGGCTCCGCCAGGACCGGCCGCCTCAGCCTCGCCGTGGCCCTGCTGTCCGGTGCCCTGGGCGCCGCCGTGGTCCTGCTCGCCACCCGGCAGCAGTGGTCGGAGGGCACCGCGACGGTGGCCGGCGGCGCGTTCCCGCTGACCGCCACGGGAAGCGACATCACCGGCGTGCCGGCCGCCCTGGCGGTCGTGGGGCTGGCCGCGCTCGTCGCCGTCTTCGCCGTCCGCCGGGCCGGCCGCTTAGCCGTCGCCGCGGTGCTCGCCCTCTCCGGGGCGGGCACGGTCGCTGCGGCGCTGCTCGGAGCGTCGGACCGCGCGGCGCTCGACGAGCAGGCGGCGCAGGTGTCGGGCGACACGTCGGCGACGGTGGCCGCCCTCAGCCATACGGCGTGGCCGTACGTCGCCGCCGCGGGCGGTGCGCTGCTGCTGGTGGCGGGGCTGCTGGCGCTGCGGTACGGGCGGCTGTGGCCGGCCATGTCGGGCCGTTACGAGCGGGCCGGCGCGCAGGCCCGCCCGCGCCGTCGGCCCGCGCCGGCCGACCCGGACCGTCCGGAGGACCTCTGGAAGGCGCTCGACCGGGGCGAGGACCCGACGGGGGCGTGATTCCGGCAGGCGTGACCCCGGCAGGCGTGACCGGCTCCGGTCACCATCCGGCGAGGTGACGCGGTCACGGGGTGCTCCTCCCTCCCCGCCGGCCGCCCGCGGTCCCGGTACCCCCGATCACCCGGGACCGGGTCGTACGGGATGATGGAGGGGAGCGTCCTGCTCAGACACGTACACAGCAACGAGGAGCAAGCAATGGCGGGCAGCAACCACGGTCACACCCCGGCCGCCTGGACCGGTGTCATCATCGCCTTCATCGGTTTCTGTGCCGCGGGCGCGTTCATGGTCATGGACCAGCCGGTGGGCTTCTGGGCGAGCCTGGGCGTCGTCCTCCTCGGCGGTGTGGTCGGCTACATCATGCGCTCGATGGGCATGGGCCAGCCGAAGAGCGACCACCCCGTGCACCGGACCACCGGCGACTCGTCCCCGGCCGGCGCCCGGAGCTGAGCACCACCCGGAGCCAGGAGCAGGGGCGGCGGCCCGCACGGCGGAGCCGGAACCGCCCCTGACCCGCGTCCGGGGCACAATGCACCCTGTGAACGCCCCCAGCCCCAGCGTGTCCCGCGGCGGCAGGGCGGCCCGGCTGGCCGTCCCCGCCGGGCTGCTCGCCGCCGTCACCGGAGCCTTCGCCTACGTCGGAGCCGTCGACCCCAACGAGCCCGGTCACTATCCCGTCTGCCCGCTGCTGCACCTCACCGGCCTGTACTGCCCCGGCTGCGGCGGCCTGCGCAGCGCGCACGCCGTCGCCCACGGCGACCTTCTGGCCGCCCTCCAGGCCAACGCGCCCGCCGTCCTCGGCTACGCGGGCTTCGCCGTGCTGTGGACCGTCTGGGTGGTCCGCGCCGCCCGCGGCGCACCGGCCCCGAGGATCGATCCGCCGCCGGTGCTCCTGTGGTCCCTGGGCGCGTTGGTGCTGGTGTTCACGGTTGTCCGGAACCTGCCGTTCGGCGGCTGGTTGCATCCTTGATCACCGGACGGCCGTCCGGGTAGTGGGACCGGCGTCGACCGGATGCGGGGCATACGCCCTGCTCCGGATACCATCGCAGTGACCAGTGACACCGAAGACCGACCGTAGGGAAGGGGGCCGCTCGCGTGAGTGTGCTCGACGAGATCATCGACGGAGTCCGTGCCGACCTCGCGGAGCGGCAGGCGCGCGTCAGCCTCGACGAGCTCAAGGAGCGCGCGGCGAAGGCCCCGGCGGCCAAGGACGGCGTGGCCGCCCTGCGCGGCGACGGCGTCAAGGTGATCTGCGAGGTCAAGCGCTCCAGCCCGTCCAAGGGCGCGCTGGCCGCGATCGCCGACCCGGCCGCACTCGCCGCCGACTACGAGGCGGGCGGCGCGTCCGTCATCTCCGTCCTCACCGAGGAGCGCCGCTTCGGCGGTTCGCTGGCCGACCTGGAGGCCGTCCGCGCGCGCGTCGACATCCCCGTGCTGCGCAAGGACTTCATCGTCACGTCGTACCAGCTCTGGGAGGCCCGCGCGTACGGCGCCGACCTGGCGCTGCTGATCGTGGCGGCCCTCGACCAGCCGGCCCTGGAGTCGCTGATCGAGCGCGCGGAGTCCATCGGGCTCACCCCGCTCGTCGAGGTCCACGACGAGGACGAGGTGGAGCGCGCGGTCGACGCGGGAGCCAGGGTCATCGGCATCAACGCGCGCAACCTCAAGACCCTCGAGGTCGACCGCGGCACCTTCGAGCGGGTCGCCCCCGAGGTCCCCGCCCACCTGGTCAGGGTCGCCGAGTCCGGCGTCCGCGGCCCGCACGACCTCATCGCCTACGCCAACGCCGGCGCGGACGCCGTCCTGGTCGGCGAGTCGCTGGTCACCGGCAAGGACCCCAGGACGGCCGTCTCCGATCTGGTGGCGGCGGGCGAACACCCGGCACTGCGCCACGGCCGCGGCTGATCCGCTCCGCTAGGCTGACCGCCGATGACTCCTGCCCCCGCCCCGGCACCCCGGGACCCTTACGCGCGCCTGGCGCGAGGCTGCCGCCCCCGCGGTTGCCGAGCGCCCGCACGCCGGGTGCACGGCCGCCGGGTGCGGTATGTCATCGGTGACGAGCCGGGGCAGGTCAACGGCATGCGATGGCAGCGGCCGACCCAGGGGCGCGGGGCTGTACCGGACATGCGACTCCGTCGCGTGAGCGCGACGAGACGCAACGGGCCCGCAGCGGCCTGACAACCCCGCCCCCACGGCGAAAAGTACCCAGCACACACTCACCGTGAGGTACACGCATGCCCAGCACCTTCTTCGTCCCCGACCCGGAGGGTCAGGTCCCCAGCGCCGAGGGGTACTTCGGCGCCTTCGGCGGCAAGTTCATTCCCGAGGCCCTCGTCGCGGCGGTCGACGAGGTGGCCGCCGAGTACGACAAGGCCAAATCCGATCCCGAGTTCGCCCGGGAGCTCGACGACCTCCTGGCCCACTACACCGGCCGCCCCTCCGCGCTGACCGAGGTTCCCCGGTTCGCCGGGCACGCCGGCGGAGCCACCGTCTTCCTCAAGCGCGAGGACCTGAACCACACCGGCTCACACAAGATCAACAACGTCCTCGGTCAGGCCCTCCTCACCAAGCGCATGGGCAAGACCCGCGTCATCGCCGAGACCGGCGCCGGGCAGCACGGCGTGGCCACCGCCACCGCCTGCGCCCTCTTCGGGCTCGACTGCACGATCTACATGGGCGAGATCGACACGGAGCGCCAGGCCCTGAACGTGGCCCGGATGCGCATGCTCGGCGCCGAGGTCATCGCCGTGAAGTCCGGCAGCCGCACCCTGAAGGACGCCATCAACGAGGCGTTCCGCGACTGGGTCGCCAACGTCGACCGCACCCACTACCTCTTCGGCACGGTCGCCGGCCCCCACCCCTTCCCGGCGATGGTCCGCGACTTCCACCGCGTCATCGGGGTCGAGGCCCGCCGCCAGCTCCTGGAGCGGGCCGGCAGGCTGCCCGACGCCGCGATCGCCTGCGTCGGCGGCGGCTCCAACGCGATCGGCCTCTTCCACGCCTTCCTCCCCGACCCGGACGTACGCCTCATCGGCTGCGAGCCCGCCGGACACGGCATCGAGACCGGCGAGCACGCGGCCACCCTCACCGCGGGCGAGCCCGGCATCCTGCACGGCTCCCGCAGCTACGTCCTCCAGGACGACGAAGGCCAGATCACCGAGCCGTACTCCATCTCGGCCGGTCTCGACTACCCGGGCATCGGACCGGAGCACGCCCACCTCAAGGACAGCGGCCGCGGCGAGTACCGCGCGGTGACCGACGACGCGGCCATGCAGGCGCTGCGCCTGCTGTCGCGCACCGAGGGCATCATCCCCGCCATCGAGAGCGCGCACGCCCTCGCCGGAGCCCTGGAGGTCGGCAGGGAGCTGGGCAGGGACGGGCTGATCGTCGTCAACCTGTCCGGGCGCGGCGACAAGGACATGGACACCGCCGCCCGCTACTTCGGGCTGTACGACACCGACGCCGAGGTCGCCGCCGACGAGGCCGGCACCGCCGAGATCGAGGGGGACGCCAAGTGAGCGGGAACGTACGGCTGCTGAACGACACCCTCGCCGCGGCGAAGGCCGAGGGCCGCTCCGCCCTGATCGCCTATCTTCCGGCCGGGTTCCCCACCGTGGACGGCGGCATCGAGGCGGTCAGGGCAGCGCTGGAGGGCGGCGCGGACGTGGTCGAGGTGGGACTGCCGCACAGCGACCCCGTCCTCGACGGCCCGGTCATCCAGACCGCCGACGACATCGCCCTGCGCGGCGGGGTGCGGATCGCCGACGTGATGCGCACGGTCCGGGAGGCGCACGCGGCCACCGGCAAGCCGGTCCTCGTGATGACCTACTGGAACCCCATCGACCGCTACGGCGTCGAGCGGTTCACCGCCGAGCTCGCCGAGGCGGGCGGCGCCGGGTGCATCCTGCCCGACCTGCCGGTGCAGGAGTCGGCACTGTGGCGGGAACACGCGGAGAAGCACGGGCTCGCCACGGTCTTCGTGGTCGCGCCCAGCAGCAGGGACAAGCGGCTCGCCGAGATCACCGCGGCCGGCAGCGGCTTCGTCTACGCCGCTTCCCTGATGGGCGTCACCGGCACCCGGGAGTCGGTCGGTGCGCAGGCCGAGGACCTGGTCCGGCGCACCCGCGCCACCACCGGCCTTCCGGTCTGTGTCGGCCTGGGCGTCTCCAACCCCGCCCAGGCGGCCGAGGTCGCCCGTTTCGCCGACGGTGTGATCGTCGGCTCGGCCTTCGTCAAGCGGATGCTGGACGCACCCGACGACGCGGCAGGCGTCGAGGCGGTCCGCGCGCTGGCCGGAGAACTGGCGAGGGGCGTACGCGGGCAGCTCTGACCGGGCCGGTACCGGCAGCAGAAGAGGGCCGCGACCGGCAGGCAGTCATACGGGTCCCTCGTACGGGTGGACCTGGGACCGGGGAGGCGCTGTGCGCCTCCCCGGTTCGTTCTGCGGGGTGTGAGCGAGAAGAAGCGAGAGGGAAAGCGCACCGCCAGGGAGCGGCTGGCGGCCGAGCGCGAGAAGCAGAAGGCGGCGGACAAGCGACGGCGCGCCCTGATCGTGGGCGCGAGCGTGGTCTGTGTCCTGGGGCTGGCGGCGGTGATCGGTGTGGTCGCCGCCAATTCCGGCGACGACGACAGCGAGAGCGAGGCGACGGGCCCGGTCGTGGCGCCCTCGGGCGCCCTCGGCAAGGACGGCACCGCCATCCCGGTCGGGAAACCGGACGCCAAGGCGACGCTCACGGTGTGGGAGGACTTCCGCTGCCCGGCCTGCAAGTCCTTCGAGCAGGTCTACAGCCCCACCCTCCGTGAGCTGACCGACGCCGGTCAGCTGAAGGTGGAGTACCACCTGGTCACCCTGATCGACGGCGGCATGGGCGGCACCGGCTCGCGCAACGCGGCCAACGCGGCCGCCTGCGCCCAGGACGCCGGGAAGTTCGCCGCCTACCACGACGTGCTGTTCGAGAACCAGCCGATGGAGAGCGAGGACGCCTTCGCCGACAAGGACAGGCTGATCGACCTGGCCGGCAAGGTCGAGGGACTCGACACCCCCGCCTTCCGCGCCTGCGTCGAGGACGGCACGCACAACAGCTGGGTCGCCAAGTCGCACGAGGCGTTCCAGACGGGCGGCTTCAGCGGCACACCGACCGTGCTGTTCGAGGGCGAGAACATCTACGCGGACCGCGCGATGACCCCCGAGAAGCTCAAGGAGATGGTCGAGGAGGCGAACAAGGCGTAGCGCCGGTCACCGGGGGAACTCCGGTCTTCCTGTTATGGAGCCGTTGCCGGGCCGCCCACCGCGCGGCCGGTCCGGCACGGTAGCGTCGACCCTGCCATGGAACTTGCCTATATTCCCAGCCCGTCGAGCGGGGTGCTGTACCTCGGCCCCGTTCCGCTGCGCGGCTACGCGTTCTGCATCATCATCGGCGTCTTCGTCGCCGTCTGGCTCGGCAACAAGCGCTGGGTCGCCCGGGGCGGGCGAGCCGGCACGGTGGCCGACATCGCTGTCTGGGCGGTGCCCTTCGGCCTGATCGGCGGCCGGCTCTACCACGTGATCACGGACTACCAGCTGTACTTCAGCGAGGGCCGTGACTGGGTGGACGCCTTCAAGATCTGGGAGGGCGGCCTCGGTATCTGGGGTGCGATCGCCTTCGGCGCGGTGGGCGCCTGGATCGGCTGTCGGCGCCGGGGCATCGCGCTGCCCGCCTACGCCGACGCCATCGCGCCGGGTATCGCCCTCGCGCAGGCGATCGGGCGCTGGGGCAACTGGTTCAACCAGGAGCTGTACGGGCGGTCCACGGACCTGCCGTGGGCGGTGGAGATCACGTCCTCGTCCGACGGACGGGTCCCGGGTACGTACCACCCGACGTTCCTGTACGAGTCGCTGTGGTGCGTCGGTGTGGCGCTGCTGGTGATCTGGGCGGACCGCCGCTTCAAGCTCGGGCACGGGCGGGCGTTCGCGCTGTACGTCGCCGCCTACTGCGCGGGGCGGTTCTGGATCGAGTACATGCGGGTCGACGAGGCGCACGAGATCCTGGGACTGCGGCTGAACAACTGGACCTCGATCCTGGTGTTCCTGCTGGCGGTGGTGTACCTCGTGCTGTCCGCGCGGAAGCGGCCGGGGCGGGAGGAAGAGGTGGAGCCGGGCGGCTCCGGCGGTGAGGGCGAGGTTTCCCCGGGGGGAGGGGACGCGGCTGACACCGGCAAGTCGCCGGAGGGTTCCTCCGAGAGCTCCGAAGGTTCCGGGAGCTCCGACCCCGAGAGCCCTGAGACACCTGAGAGTTCCGAGGCTTCCGGAGGTGTCGAGGATTCCAAGGGATCCGAGGCCTCCGAGGACTCCGAGGACTCCAAGGCCTCCAAGGATTCCAAGGACGAGGCCGGGTCGGCGAAGAAGGGCTGACCGGTCCGTCGTACGACGTCGAGGGCGCTCGGATCTTCCGGGCGCCCTCGGTGTGTGCCGGGCGGGGGTGGCGCGCGGCCCGGCGCCGGCGGGATGCCTCCTCCGCTCTCGGCCGTCGCCCACCCGTGCCGCCCTGCGGCACGATTGCCCGCGGGGACGCGGGGGACGCGGGGGTGGAGAGGGCCCGGGGCCGAGGGCTCGGGTGGGGGTCAGGGGGTGTGCGGGAGGGTCAGGGTGTGGCGGGCTGTGGTGACTACTGCTCTGTCGACGAAGGTGCCGTCGGGGAGGGCTTGGGCGCCCTGGGTCACGGCGGCCGCCCTGAGGACGGTTTCCGCCTGCTCGATCTCCTGCTCCGTGGGCAGGTAGGCCCGCTCGATGACCGGGAGCTGGCGGGGGTGGATCGCGGCACGGCCCAGGAAGCCCAGGGCGCGGCCCCGGGCACAGGAGGCCATCAGACCGTCCAGGTCGCGGGTGTCGGGGTGCACGGACTGGGTGGGCGGGGGCAGGCCGGCCGCCCGCGCGGCGACGACCACCCGCGAGCGGGAGTAGTCGAGGCCCACGTCGTCGCGTACGCCCAGGTCCGCCCGTAGATCCGCCTCCCCGATGGCGATCCCGCGCAGGGACGGATGGGCGGTGGCCACCGCGTGGGCGCGCTCGATGCCGAGGGCCGTCTCCAGGAGGGCGTACAAGGGAGGTACACCACCGCGGGCGGACACCACCCGGCGTGCGACGCGTACGACGTCGGACGGGGACGACACCTTCGGCAGCCGCAGCCCGGACAGCCCGGGGGCCGGGGCGACGGCCGCGAGGTCGGCGCGTCCCCAGGGGCCGGACAGGGCGTTGACGCGGACGTGGACCGGGACCGGCTGGGGGTCGCGCAGCAGCTCGGCGGTGGCCGACCGGGCGTACGCCTTGCGGTCGGGAGCCACCGCGTCCTCCAGGTCGATCACCACGACATGGGCCCCCGAGGCCAGCGCCTTGGCGACCACGGGGGGACGGTCGCCGGGGGCGTACAGCCAGGTCAGCGGGTAGCCCTTCACAGCGCGCCCTCCGAGCGCAGCGCCGCGAGGTCGTCGGGGCCGAGGCCCAGCTCGGTCAGGACCGCCTCGGTGTCCGCGCCGTGCGGGCGGCCCGCCCAGCGGATCGCGCCCGGGGTGGCGGAGAGCCGGAAGAGGACGTTCTGCATGCGCAGCGGACCCAGCTCGGGGTCGTCGACGGTGGTGATGGTGTCCAGTGCCTGGTACTGGGGGTCGGTCATGACGTCCCGTACGTCCTGGACGGGGGCGGCGGCCGCCTCCGCCTTCTCGAAGGCCGCCAGGACGTCGGTACGGGTGTGCCGGGCGATCCAGCCGCCGACCGCCTCGTCCAGGACGTCCGCGTGCCGGGCCCGGTCCCCGCCGGTGGCGAACCAGGGCTCGTCGATCAGATCCGGGCGGCCCACCAGCACCATCAGGCGCTCGGCGATCGACTGGGCCGAGGTGGACACGGCGACCCAGGTGCCGTCGGCGGTGAGGTAGGTCCCGCGCGGGGCGTTGTTCTGGGAGCGGTTGCCGGTGCGGGGCTGGACGTGGCCGAGCTGGTCGTACCAGGTGGGCTGCGGGCCGAGCGCGGTCAGGATCGGTTCGATCAGTGCCGTGTCGACGACCTGGCCCTCTCCGGTGCGGTCGCGGGCGGCGAGAGCGGTCATGATCGCGTACGCCGTGGTCAGGCCGGCGATGGAGTCCGCGAGGCCGAAGGGAGGGAGGGTCGGCGGGGCGTCCGGTTCGCCGGTGATCGCGGCGAAGCCGCTCATCGCCTCGGCGAGGGTCCCGAAGCCGGGACGGTGCGCGTACGGGCCGAACTGGCCGAAGCCGGTGACCCGGGCCAGGACCAGGCGGGGGTTCACGGCGGACAGTTCGGGCCACCCCAGGTCCCACTTCTCCAGGGTGCCGGGGCGGAAGTTCTCGACGACGACGTCGGCGGTGGCCGCCAGCCGCAGCAGGGTGGACCGGCCGCCGGGGGTGGACAGGTCCAGGGTGATGGTTCGTTTGTTGCGGCCGAGCATCTTCCACCACAGGCCGATGCCGTCCTTCGACGGGCCGTGGCCCCGGGAGGGGTCCGGTTTCGTCGGATGCTCGACCTTGACGACCTCCGCGCCGAAGTCGCCGAGCAGGGTCGCGGCGAGGGGGCCGGCGAAGAGGGTGGCGAGGTCCAGGACGCGCAGGCCGGTCAGCGGGGGATCGGCGGGGGCGGGCGTGCGGGCGGGCGGTGCCGCGGCGGGGGCCGGGTCGGAGGGCGTCATGGGCGGGAGGCCTCCAGATGGGTCAGACGGGCCAGGGTGTCGAAGCCGGTGCCGTGGAAGTCGCCCACGGAGGTGGCCAGGCGGTTCTTCAGCGGGGCCGTCCAGCGTTCGGGGAGCGCGTCGGGTGAGCCCGCGAGCAGGCCGGCGACGCTGCCGGCGGTGGCGCCGGCCGAGTCGGTGTCCCAGCCGCCGGAGACCGCGCGGCAGATGGAGCCGGTGAAGTCGCCGTCCGCGTGGGTGAGCGCCGCGGCGATCAGGGCGGTGTTGGGGATGGCGTGCACCCAGTGGTGGGTGGAGGCGTGGGTGTGGTGCAGGAGGTCGACGACGGTCTGGAAGTCGGCGTGCTCGTGGGCCAGCCGGATGCCCTGCCGGACGGCCCCGGCGAGGCGGGAGCGGGGAGGGACCACGGCGAGGCCGGTGCGCAGGCAGGCGTGGACGTCGTGGTCCCCCGTGGCGGCGGTGGCGATGACGGCGGCGGTGAACATCGCGGCGTAGACGCCGTTGCCGGTGTGGGTGAGCGTCGCGTCGCGGTGCGCCTGCTCGGCGGCGGCGGCCGGGTCGCCGGGGTTGGTCCAGCCGTGCATGTCCGCGCGGATCAGGGCGCCGATCCATTCGCGGAAGGGGTTGCGGTGGCGGGCGGTCAGCGGGGGCTCCAGCCCGCTGAGGAGGTTGCGGTAGGCGACGCGTTCGGCGGTGAAGGCGCGGCCGGCCGGGAGTTCGTCCAGCCAGACGCGGGCCACGTCGGAGGTGGTGAAGGTGCGGCCGTGGCGCTGGAGGAGGAGCAGGACGAGCAGGGGGTGGTCGAGGTCGTCGTCCTCGGGCATGCCGTCGATGTTCTCGGCGAGGGAGGTGGACGCGGAGCGGCGGTTCCAGGGGTGGCGGGCGAGGAGGTCCCCGGGGACGCCACGAGCGGTGAAGTAGGTGGTCAGGGGCCAGTTGCCGGCGGCCTGGGCGAGGTGCCGGATGGCGGTGAGGGGGAGCTTTTCCACCGGCTTGCCCAGCAGGCAGCCGACCGCCCTGCCGAGCCAGGCGGCTTCCAGGCGGGCGGGGGACGCCGGGTGGGGCCGGGCCGTGCGGCCCGGCGTCCGCGGGGCGTCGCCGCGACCGCCGTCCCCCACTCGACCGCCCGCGGTGAGCGGCCAGTCGGCGCACAGGGACCTGATGGCGGTAAGGCCGGTCGGTTCCGCGTCGGCCAGCGTGCTGGGGAGGTCGGCGAGCTCGTCCAGGAGGTCGGTGGCGAGGAGGCGGAGGTAGCGGGAAGCGGGGGTCGGGGAGGCACCCGCGGCCAGGGGGGCTTCGGGGCCGCCCGCCGCCCGCCAGCGGGCCGCGACGGCCGAGGGCGCGCGGCCGTCCAGGGACGCCTGGCGCAGTTCGTGGCCGATCAGGTCCTCCGGCTGGACCCAGGTCAGTCGGAGCAACCCGGGCCTCCCAGTTCCGCGACGGCCCGCTCATGGGCGCGACGGCGCCGCACATCGCGTGCGAAGACCTCCCGGGTCACTCCGGTCAGTGTGACCCCCGGTTCCCACAGGTCGAGGCGGCTGGCCTCGGCCACCGTCTTGGACCAGTCCTCCGGGACGGGCGAGCCGAGCGCGCCGGTCACGGCGCCCGCCATCGTGGCGATGGAGTCGCAGTCGCGGCCGTAGTTCACCGCGCCCAGCACCGCGTGCCGGAAGTCGCCCCCCGCCGCCACCACCATGCCCAGGGCGATGGGGAGTTCCTCGATGGAGTGCAGCCGTGAAGGGCGGCGCGCGCCCAGGGAGGGGGAGCGGTAGTCGGGGCCCACGGTGTCGTAGGGGGCCACCGCCTCCCGCAGCGGACGCAGCGCCGACTCGGTGTCCGTATGGCGCGACGCCGCGTCGCAGACCTTGTCGATCGCCTCCCGGGTTCCGTCCTTCGCCAGGGACAGGCACGCGGCGACCACCGAGTCCGGCGTCGCGCCCGGTGCGCACGCCGCCGCGACGGCCGCCGCGAAGACACCGGCCGCCTCCCTGCCGTACGACGACTGATGGGCGCCCGCCACATCCAGCGCCTCGGCGTAGGCGGCGGCCGGGTGGGCGGCGTTGACCAGTCCGGCCGGGGCCATGTACATCGCGGCCCCGCAGTTGACGATGTTGCCGGTGCCCGCCTCGCGCGGGTCGATGTGACCGTAGTGCAGCCGGGCCACCAGCCACTTCTCGGCGAGGAAGAGCCGGTGCAGCGGGATCGTCTCCGCCTCCAGCTCCGGGATCCAGCGCGGGTTCGTCATCAGGTCCGGGACCAGGTGATCGGCGACCGCGTGGGCGTCCAGGTGGTCCCGGACCTTCGCGTAGACCCGGACCAGCGCGTGGGTCATCAGGGTGTCGTCGGTGATGTGGCCGTCACCCTTGTGGTACGGCGCGATGGGGCGGGCGGTGCGCCACGCGTCGCCGTTCCACGGGCCGACGACACCGTGTACGCGCCCGCCGTGGCGCTCCAGGATCTGCTCGGGGGAGTAGCCCTCGACCGGTCCGCCGAGGGCGTCCCCGACGGCCGCTCCGACGAGGGCGCCGGTGATCCGCTCCTCCAGGGACGGACCGGGCGGGGTGAATTGCGGTTCTTCGCGCGTCATGTCTGCATCATCCCTCCGTCGGGGACGGGTACGCGGCTGCCAGTTGTCCGGCGAGTTCCACCAGGTCGGTGCCGGTGAGCCGGGGGAGCACACAGCCGGAGAGGGTGCGGCAGCTCTCCCGCCACGACGCGGGGACGGCCGCGCCGCCGCCCAGTGCGCCGGTGAGGGCGCCGGCGAGGGCCGGGGCGGAGTCCGCGACCCGGGACAGACAGGCCGCCGCCGGGACCGCCTCGGCGATCCTGCCGCGGGCGGCGACGGTGAGCGCGAGGGCGACCGGCACCGTCTCGGCGGCTGCGATGCCGTAGCTGTAGACGTGGTCGACGATGTGGTGCTCGAGCGGCGGTACGAGGGCGAAGGCACTGTCGGCGTCCGCCGCGAGTCTCAGCGCGTACCGGACGTTGCGGCCGATCTCCGTGTCCTCGGGCAGCTCGGCGCAGGCCGCGGCCACGCAGGTTTCCGGGTCGGCGCCGGTCAGGGCCAGTGCGACGGCGGCGGCCATGGCGCGGGCGCCGCGCACGCCGTCGCCGTCCTGGGTGTAGCGGGCGTCGAACTCGGCGAGATCGGCGGCGGCGCGGGGATCGCCGGGGTGGGCCACGGCCAGCACGCAGGCCCGTACGCAGGCCGCGTCGTCGAAGTAGTGCGGGTTGTCGTGGCCGGTGGCGGGCGGGCGCAGACCGGTGGCCAGGTTGCCGAGACCGGCGCGGACGGAGATGCGGGCGCGCAGGGGGAGTACGGCGGACTCCGTCTCGGGGGCGCGGTGCGCCGCCGCGGCGACCTCGCCGGCCACGGTGCTCCAGGTCAGGTCGATGGCCGCGCGGGTACGGCGTTCGCGGCTGAGGTCGCCGAAGACGGTGTCGTCACCGGCGCGCAGGACCGCCTCGGCGGCGAAGGCCGCCCATTCGGCGTCGTCGGAGGGGCCGAGGCGGAGCGGTTCGGAGGGCTGGTTGAGGGCGATGGGCACGGGGAGGGTGGTCGTCGCGTTCTGTTCGGCGAAGGTGTCGAGCTCGCGGGTGAGGCGGCGGGTCCACTCCGGCATTCTCGCCGCGCGGTGGCGGGCGGCGGGCCAGCCGGCGGCGTCGCCTGCGGCCAGGCCGAGGAGGAGGCCTTCTGCCCGCGGCGGCTGGGCGGGGGGTTCCGCCCGCGGCTGCTGGGTGGGGGTTTCGGCCTCGGCCGCGCCTTCGGCCCGGGTGTTCCCACCCGCGCCACGCGTGCGGCTCTCGATGCCGGGTGCGGGCGGCCCTGGTGGGGGTTGAGCGGCGTCGCCGGGTGCGCTGGGTGGGGGGTGGGGGGTGGCTTCTGTTGTCATGAGGAGGGCTCCGGGGTCAGGAGGTCCGCGATGGTCAGGACGTGGTGGCCGGCCATGGCGGGCAGGCAGCTGCCCCGGGCCGGGGTGATGGCCGCCGCCCAGCGGGCGGGGACCGCGTCGACGCCCTGGGTGGCGCCGGCCAGTGCCCCCGCGACCGCCGCCGTCGTGTCGGCGTCGCGGCCCATGTTGACGGCCGTCAGCACGGCCTGTTCGAAGTCCCCGTCGGCCGCCGCGTACGCGCCGAAGGCGAGGGCGACCGCCTCGGGGGCCAGGTCGGTCCACGGGTAGCCGCCGATCACCACCGCCGCGCGGACCGCCCGTTCGCCGAGGTGGGCCGCCGTCACGGCGCGGCGCAGTGAACGGGCGGTCCAGGAGTCCTCCGGTACCACCGCCAGGGCCGAGGCCACCACCGCGACCACCGGCGCCCCGGCCATCGCCGCGGCGACGCCCGCCGCGACCGCCTGTCCGCCGTAGATGCCCTCGCCGTCGTGGCTGACCGAACCGTCGACCGCCGCCAGCCGGGCCGCCTCGTCGGGACGGCCCGCGGCGAACACCCCGTGGGGCGCCGCCCGCATCGCCAGCCCGTCGCTCCAGGCGTGCCGGTGCTGGGCGGAGATGGGCGCCGCCAGTCCCCGGCGCAGGTTCTCCAGGGTGCCGCGCTCGCTGAAGCCGGCGCCCCTGAAGAGGCCCTCGGAGCGGTCCGCGATCCACTCGTGCCAGGCCGCCTCGACATGTGCCGGGGTGAGCGCGGAGCCGTGCCGGGCCAGCAGCAGGCCGGAGAAGATCGCGTACTCGGTGTCGTCCGTGCCCGCCGGGCGGTCGGTCACGTAGCCGGTGATGCGGCCCCATCTGGCGCGGATCTCGGAGGGCTTCATGTTCTCGGCCGGGGCGCCCAGCGCGTCGCCGACGGCCAGGCCGAGCAGCGCGCCGCGCGCCCGTTCGCGGCGCCCGAGGGCGTTTCCGGCCGCCGGGGGTGAGGGGATGCGGGCAGTCGACGGCATACGCGGCTCTCCTCTCAGGCGCGCCCCGAGAAGGGCGCCGAGCCCTTGGCGGAACTGTCCCCGGTGTGGTGACCGCCGCAGCCTCACCGGCCGCAGCGTCACCCGGTCGACATCGCCAGGTTCCTCCACCCGCACCGGCGGACGGCGTGTCACCGCAGGTTAGAGGAGCCTTCCCTGGCTGGCGGGAGGGAAGGCGGAAGCGTAGATTGGTTTCTGTCGAAGAGTAGAACTTGTCCAAAGAAGAAGCTGTGGGGGACAGGCATGGCCATCATCGAGACCGAGGCGGCGCTGCACGAGGCGCACCGCGACAACCACACGCACCGGGATGTGAGCGGCGGCTGGCTGCGCCCGGCGGTGTTCGGCGCGATGGACGGACTGGTCTCCAACCTCGCCCTCATCACCGGTGTCGCCGGCGGTGCGGTCGCTCCGCAGACCGTCGCCCTCACCGGCCTCGCCGGACTGGCCGCCGGCGCCTTCTCCATGGCCGCGGGCGAGTACACCTCCGTCGCCTCCCAGCGCGAGCTGGTCCAGGCCGAGCTGGACGTCGAGCGGCGCGAGCTGCGCAAGCACCCGGAGGACGAGGAGGCGGAACTCGCCGCCCTCTACCAGGCCCGCGGTGTCGAGCCCGAGCTGGCCCGCGAGGTCGCCCGTCAGCTGTCGAAGGACCCCGAGCAGGCCCTGGAGATCCACGTCCGCGAGGAACTGGGCATCGATCCCGGCGACCTCCCCTCGCCCACCGTGGCCGCCGTGTCCAGCTTCGGCTCCTTCTCGCTGGGCGCGCTGCTGCCCGTACTGCCCTATCTGCTCGGCGCGAGCAGTCTCTGGCCGGCCGTACTGCTGGCGCTGCTCGGGCTCTTCCTGTGCGGTGCGGTGGTGGCCAGGGTGACGGCACGCACCTGGTGGTTCAGCGGCCTGCGGCAGCTCGCCCTCGGCGGCGCGGCGGCCGGTGTGACGTACGCCCTGGGTGCGCTGTTCGGAACGGCCATAGGATAGTGGCCTTCGTGTTTATGCCAGGGGCCGCATAAGTAGTCGTTACCTGCTGGTTTCGGCGGCATGACCACTGGGCATGAGCCGTAAGCGCTGTGGGCAATGAGGCCGGCGGCGTGCCTCGCGGGTCGGGCGAAGGAGCTCTTTCCCGCCACGGACCGACCGGCATCGATCTGCCCGGTCCGGTCCCCCGGACTTCCACCGAGGGTGCGGAACCCCCGCCGCGGCCCACCCGGTGTCCGCATGCTGGAACGGAATATCCCGGTTCCCGAGAACCGCTCCATCATGTAACCTGCACGAAATTTTGCACTCCAGCAGAGGGCCAACGTCGTCCCTCGGCACTTCACATGCCACATGACGACGACGGGAGAGCCGATGCGTACGCCGCGCCAGCCGTCCCAGCATTCTCCGAGCGACCGCCCCAACTGGTCGTTCATGGATGCTCGCCCTGCTGCGCAGGGTATGTACGACCCCCGCAACGAGCACGACGCCTGCGGCGTCGGCTTCGTCGCCACCCTCACAGGCGAGGCGTCCCACGCCCTGGTCGAGCAGGCCCTCACCGTGCTGCGCAACCTCGAGCACCGCGGCGCCACCGGCTCCGAGCCGGACTCCGGCGACGGCGCGGGCATCCTCTCCCAGGTGCCGGACGCCTTCTTCCGCGAGGTGGCCGGATTCGAACTGCCCGAGGCCGGCGGCTACGCCGTCGGTACCGCCTTCCTCCCGGAGGACGGCATCGACGCCGCCGTCGCCCGTATCGAGGAGATCGCCGCCGCGGAGGACCTGACCGTCCTCGGCTGGCGCGAGGTGCCGGTCGCGCCCCAGCTGCTCGGCGCCACCGCCCGCTCGACCATGCCGGTCTTCCGGCAGATCTTCGTCACCGCCGGTGACAGCCGGGGCATCGCACTGGACCGCAAGGCGTTCGTGCTGCGCAAGCGGGCCGAGCGCGAGGCGGGCGTCTACTTCCCCTCCCTGTCCGCCCGCACCATCGTCTACAAGGGCATGCTGACCACCGGCCAGCTGGAGCCCTTCTTCCCCGACCTGTCCGACCGCCGCTTCGGCTCCGCGATCGCGCTGGTGCACTCCCGGTTCTCCACGAACACCTTCCCCTCCTGGCCGCTCGCGCACCCCTACCGCTTCGTCGCGCACAACGGTGAGATCAACACGGTCAAGGGCAACCGCAACTGGATGCGCGCCCGCGAGTCCCAGCTCGCCTCGGAGCTGATCGGCGGCGGCACCGACCTCGAGCGGATCTTCCCGGTCTGCACCCCCGACGCCTCCGACTCGGCGTCCTTCGACGAGGTCCTGGAACTGCTGCACCTGGGCGGCCGCTCGCTGCCCCACTCGGTGCTGATGATGATCCCGGAGGCGTGGGAGAACCACGACTCGATGGACCCGGCCCGGCGCGCCTTCTACCAGTACCACTCCACGATGATGGAGCCCTGGGACGGCCCCGCCTGCGTCACCTTCACCGACGGCACCCAGGTCGGCGCCGTACTCGACCGCAACGGCCTGCGTCCCGGCCGCTACTGGGTCACCGACGACGGTCTGGTCGTCCTCGGCTCCGAGGTCGGCGTGCTCGACATCGACCCGGCGAAGGTCGTCCGCAAGGGCCGCCTCCAGCCCGGCCGGATGTTCCTCGTCGACACCGCCGAGCACCGCATCATCGAGGACGACGAGATCAAGGCCGGCCTCGCCGCCGAGCGCCCCTACGCGGAGTGGCTCGAGGCCGGCCAGATCGAGCTCTCCGACCTGCCCGAGCGCGAGCACATCGTGCACACCCACGCCTCGGTCACCCGCCGCCAGCAGACCTTCGGCTACACCGAGGAGGAACTGCGCGTCCTCGTCGCGCCGATGGCCAAGGCCGGCGCCGAGCCGATCGGCTCGATGGGCACCGACTCGCCGATCGCCGCGCTGAGCGAGCGCCCGCGGCTGCTCTTCGACTACTTCACCCAGCTGTTCGCCCAGGTCACCAACCCGCCGCTGGACGCGATCCGCGAGGAACTCGTCACCTCCCTGCTCTCCTCGCTGGGCCCGCAGGGCAATCTGCTCGAGCCGACCGCCGCCGCGTGCCGCAGCGTCACGCTGCCCTTCCCGGTGATCGACAACGACGAGCTGGCCAAGCTCATCCACGTCAACGCCGACGGCGACATGCCCGGCTTCAAGGCCGCGACCCTCTCCGGCCTGTACCGGGTCTCCGGCGGCGGCGACGCCCTCGCCGCCCGGATCGAGGAGATCTGCGCCGAGGCCGACGCCGCCATCGACAACGGCGCCCGGCTCATCGTCCTGTCCGACCGGCACTCCGACGCCGAGCACGCGCCGATCCCGTCGCTGCTGCTCACCTCGGCCGTCCACCACCACCTCATCCGCACCAAGCAGCGCACCCAGGTGGGCCTGCTGGTCGAGGCCGGTGACGTCCGCGAGGTCCACCACGTCGCCCTGCTCATCGGCTTCGGCGCCGCCGCCGTCAACCCCTACCTGGCGATGGAGTCCGTCGAGGACCTGGTCCGCGCGGGCACCTTCCTGCCCGGCATGGAGCCCGAGCAGGCCATCCGCAACCTGATCCACGCGCTCGGCAAGGGCGTCCTGAAGGTCATGTCCAAGATGGGCATCTCCACCGTCGCCTCCTACCGCGGCGCCCAGGTGTTCGAGGCCGTGGGCCTCGCTCAGGGCTTCGTCGAGAAGTACTTCAACGGCACCGCCACCAAGATCGGCGGCGTCGGCATCGACGTCGTCGCCAAGGAGGTCGCCGCCCGCCACGCCAAGGCCTACCCCGCCTCCGGCATCGCGCCCGCGCACCGTGCCCTGGAGATCGGCGGCGAGTACCAGTGGCGCCGCGAGGGCGAGCCTCACCTGTTCGACCCGGAGACGGTCTTCCGCCTCCAGCACTCCACCCGCGCCGGCCGTTACGACATCTTCAAGAAGTACACCGACCGGGTGAACGAGCAGTCCGAGCGGCTGATGACGCTCCGCGGGCTCTTCGGCTTCAAGTCCGGCCGGGGCCCGATCCCCGTCGAGGAGGTCGAGCCGGTCAGCGAGATCGTCAAGCGCTTCTCCACCGGCGCCATGTCGTACGGCTCCATCTCCCAGGAGGCGCACGAGACCCTCGCCATCGCCATGAACCAGCTGGGCGGCAAGTCCAACACCGGTGAGGGCGGCGAGGACGCCGAGCGGCTGTACGACCCGGCCCGCCGGTCCTCCATCAAGCAGGTCGCCTCCGGCCGCTTCGGAGTGACCTCCGAGTACCTGGTCAACTCCGACGACATCCAGATCAAGATGGCCCAGGGCGCCAAGCCCGGCGAGGGCGGCCAGCTGCCCGGCCACAAGGTCTACCCCTGGGTCGCCAAGACCCGGCACAGCACCCCCGGCGTCGGTCTCATTTCCCCGCCGCCGCACCACGACATCTACTCCATCGAGGACCTCGCCCAGCTGATCCACGACCTGAAGAACGCCAACCCCCAGGCGCGCATTCACGTCAAGCTGGTCTCCGAGGTCGGCGTCGGCACCGTCGCCGCGGGTGTCTCCAAGGCCCACGCGGACGTCGTGCTCATCTCCGGTCACGACGGCGGCACGGGCGCCTCCCCGCTCACCTCGCTGAAGCACGCCGGCGGCCCCTGGGAGCTCGGCCTCGCCGAGACCCAGCAGACCCTGCTGCTCAACGGCCTGCGCGACCGGATCGTCGTCCAGACCGACGGCCAGCTCAAGACCGGCCGCGACGTGGTCATCGCCGCGCTGCTGGGCGCCGAGGAGTTCGGCTTCGCCACCGCCCCGCTGGTCGTCTCCGGCTGCGTCATGATGCGCGTCTGCCACCTGGACACCTGCCCGGTCGGCATCGCCACCCAGAACCCGGTGCTGCGCGACCGCTACACCGGCAAGGCCGAGTACGTGGTGAACTTCTTCAGGTTCATCGCCGAAGAGGTCCGCGAGCTCCTCGCCGAGCTCGGCTTCCGCTCCATCGAGGAGGCCGTCGGTCACGCCGAGATCCTCGACGTGACCCGCGCGGTCGACCACTGGAAGGCCCAGGGCCTGGAACTGGAGCCGCTGTTCCACGTGCCCGAGCTGCCCGAGGGCGCCGTCCGCCACCGGACCGTCACCCAGGACCACGGCCTGGAGAAGGCGCTCGACAACGAGCTGATCAAGCTCGCCACCGACGCGCTGTCGGCGGCCGGCGCCGAGGACGCCCAGCCGGTGCGCGCGCGGATCGCCATCCGCAACATCAACCGCACGGTCGGTACCATGCTCGGCCACGAGGTCACCAAGAAGTTCGGCGGTGCGGGCCTGCCGGACGACACCATCGACATCACGTTCACCGGCTCCGCCGGCCAGTCCTTCGGCGCCTTCGTCCCGCGCGGCATCACACTGCGGCTGGAGGGCGACGCCAACGACTACGTCGGCAAGGGCCTCTCCGGCGGCCGTCTGGTGGTCCGCCCGGACCGCGCGGCCGACCACCTCGCCGAGTACTCGACCATCGCGGGCAACACGATCGCGTACGGCGCGACCGGCGGCGAACTGTTCCTGCGCGGCCGCACCGGCGAGCGGTTCTGTGTCCGCAACTCCGGTGCCCTGGTCGTCTCCGAGGGCGTGGGCGACCACGGCTGCGAGTACATGACCGGCGGTCACGCGGTCGTCCTCGGCGAGACCGGGCGCAACTTCGCGGCCGGCATGTCCGGCGGCGTCGCCTACGTCATCGACCTGGACCGGGACAACGTCAACGCGGGCAACCTGGACGCGGTGCAGGCACTGGACGACACCGACAGGCAGTGGCTGCAGGACGTGGTCCGCCGGCACCGGGAGGAGACCGGCTCCACCGTCGCCGGGAAGCTGCTCGCCGAGTGGGACACCGCCGTGGAGCGCTTCAGCAAGATCATCCCCCGTACGTACAAGGCAGTGCTCGCCGCCAAGGACGCCGCCGAGCGAGCCGGTCTGTCCGAGACCGGGATCACCGAGAAGATGATGGAGGCGGCGCTCAATGGCTGATCCGAAGGGCTTTCTCAACCACGGCCGCGAGGTCGCCAGGTCGCGTCCGGTCGAAGAGCGCACGAAGGACTGGAACGAGGTCTACGTCCCCGGCTCCCTGCTGCCGATCATCAGCAAGCAGGCCAGTCGCTGCATGGACTGCGGCATCCCGTTCTGTCACAACGGCTGCCCGCTCGGGAACCTCATCCCCGAGTGGAACGACTACGCCTACCGCGAGGACTGGGGCGCCGCCTCCGAGCGGCTGCACGCCACCAACAACTTCCCGGAGTTCACCGGCCGGCTCTGCCCGGCTCCGTGCGAGTCGGCGTGTGTGCTCGGTATCAACCAGCCGCCGGTCACCATCAAGAACGTCGAGGTCTCGATCATCGACAAGGCGTGGGAGACCGGTGACGTCGCCCCGCAGATCCCGGAACGCCTCTCAGGCAAGACCGTCGCGGTCGTCGGCTCGGGACCCGCGGGCCTGGCCGCCGCCCAGCAGCTGACCCGGGCCGGCCACACGGTCGCGGTGTACGAGCGCGCCGACCGCATCGGCGGTCTGCTCCGCTACGGCATCCCCGAGTTCAAGATGGAGAAGCGGCACATCAACCGCCGTATCGAGCAGATGCGCGCGGAGGGCACCAAGTTCCGCACCGGCATCGAGATCGGCCGTGACATGCCCGCCACGGCGCTGCGCAAGCGGTACGACGCCGTGGTCCTCGCCGTCGGCGCGACGACCGCGCGTGACCTGCCGGTGCCCGGCCGGGAGCTCAAGGGCGTCTACCAGGCCATGGAGTACCTGCCGCTGGCCAACAAGGTGCAGGAGGGCGACTACGTCGCCCCGCCGGTCTCCGCCGAGGGCAAGCACGTCGTGGTGATCGGCGGCGGTGACACCGGTGCCGACTGCGTGGGCACCGCCCACCGCCAGGGCGCCGCGTCCGTCACCCAGCTGGAGATCATGCCCCGTCCGGACGAGGAGCGGAATCCCGTCGCCCAGCCGTGGCCGACCTTCCCGATGCTCTACAAGGTCACCAGCGCCCACGAGGAGGGCGGCGAGCGGGTCTACTCCGTCTCCACCACCCACTTCGAGGGCGACGAGGACGGCAACGTCCAGTGGCTGCACCTGAGCGAGGTGGAGTTCGTAGACGGCCGCCTCACGCCGAAGCCGGGAACCGGGCGGAAGATCCCCGCCCAGCTGGTCACCCTCGCCATGGGCTTCACCGGCACCGACCGGGACAACGGCCTGGTCGAGCAGTTCGGCCTGGAGCTCGACGAGCGCGGTAACATCGCTCGCGACGCCGACTTCCAGACCAATGTGCCGGGTGTGTTCGTCGCGGGTGACGCGGGACGCGGCCAGTCGCTCATCGTGTGGGCGATCGCCGAGGGCCGCTCCGCCGCCCGCGGCTGCGACCGCGCCCTCACCGGGGCGAGCGAGCTGCCGGCCCCGGTCCGCCCGACGGACCGCGCGCTGACGGTCTGACCCTGCGGTGCACAAGGTGACCTGACGGTCCCTCATATACGTCCCGTACAAAGGCGTACGGGCGGGATATCTGTGGGGGGAGACCCCCCAGACCCCCCGAGAAGGCGCCTGCCCGCCGTCCCCGACCGGACATCAGGGCAGGCGCCTTCACACGTCGGGGCTCACGCCACCCTGTAGGCCACCCCGTACATCTCCCACTCCAGCGGGGTGCCGAGGTCCAGGTCGCCCTTGTCGAGGAAGCGGCGCTGGGCGGTGTCGACGCGGGAGGTGTCGTGGTCCGGGTACCGGTCCAGCATGGTGGCGCGGCGGACGTCCAGGAAGGCGCCGAGATACGTTTCCTCGCCACCGCCCGCCGCGGGCGTCCGGGCCCGGTCGAGGGCCCGTGCGCGGACGTCGTAGAAGCCGCCCGCCCCGGTGCCGGGCCCGTGGAGGACCATCGCGTCGTAGTAGACGAACTGGCCGAGGGTGCCGAGGCCGTCCAGCTTCGCCAGGCGTACCGCCGGTCCGAAGTACCGGCGGTCGCGCTCCGCCTCCTGCGCCGCGCGGAACGCGTCCGTCTTCGCCTCCGCCGTCCAGGCGGCCGGGAAGCCGGGGTCCAGTCCCTCGTGCGAGTCCGTGCCGTCGACGTCGCGCAGCGCCGGCAGATAGGGCGCCAGCCCGTTGTCCGGGTGGTCTTCGGTGTAGGTCTCGACCAGCGCGAGCAGATCGTGGGTACCGGTGCAGAAGCCGACGATGCCCGCCGTGTACCCGCAGCCGTCGTCCGCGTCCCCGATCGAGCCGTAGGTGGAGCGCCAGTCGGTCGTCGCGTGCTCGGCGCTCGCCACCAGCCGCTGGGCCAGATCCTTCTTCTCCGGGGCGGCCAGCCCCGGCGGCCGGGCGGCGACGACCGCGTCGTCGGCCGCCAGTTCCTGCTCGGCCCGGTCCTTGGCCTCCTCCAGCGCCGTCTGCGCGGTGGCCGCGGGCTGTGGTGCCGGGGTGCCGGGGGAGTCGGACGGCAACATGAAGTACACCGCCGCGGCGACCAGGGGGACGGCGGACAGGAGCACACCTGCGGGTTTCACAGCGCGGCACCTCCGCTCGTCAGCCCGGACACCTTCACCGCGGCCGCCACCAGCAACAACGCCAGCAGGACAGTACAGGCCGCCGCCTGGAGAAGCACCCGGCGGTCGCCCCGGGGCACGTACGCGAAGACCGCCGCCACCGCACCGCCCGCCAGCAGCCCGCCGAGGTGCCCCTCCCAGGAGGTGACCACCGCGGAGACCACCAGCCACAGCAGCAGCCCGGCCATGAACCGGTTGACCTGTGCCATGGGGGCGCCCACGCGCCGCGCCACCACGTAGTACGCGGCCCCGACACCGAAGATCGCACCGGACGCGCCGACCACGGCGTCCCCGGGCGAGATCAGCAGCACCAGCACCGACCCGCCCAGGGCCGACAGCAGGTACAGCGCGAGGTAGTGGACCCGGCCGAGCATCGGCTCGACCAGCCGGCCCAGATTCCACAGCACCGCCATGTTCATCACGATGTGCAGGATCCCGAACGTGCCCTCGGCGGGCGGCAGATGAAGGAACGCGCCGGTCAGCAGCCGGTACCACTCCCCGTCCACCACCCCCTCCGGGGTGAAGCCCCCCGGGTACGGGTGGAGCCACACATAGTGCTCCCCGTCCGGCCCGAGCAGCCCCGCGCCCACCATCGCGAACCGGTCCACGACCTCCGGCCGCAGCAACTCCGCCAGATACACCAGGAGGTTGACGGCGATCAGTACGTACGTCACCACCGGTACCGCCGACACCCGGCCGCCCACCAGGGTGCGGGCCTGCCGCATCGACCGCGCGCCCTCCTTCACGCACTCGGGGCACTGGTGGCCCACGGCCGCATCCCGCATGCAGTCCGGGCAGATGTACCGCTCGCACCGCATGCAGCGGACGTGGCACTCCACCTTCGGGTGGCGGTAGCAGGTGGTGACGGCGGACTCGGAATCCACGGGCCGGCTCCTCGGGGACGCGGACGGAAAAAGAGCCGGTGGGGACGGCGGCGAACAAAATAGCGAACCCGGGTGGACACGGTGAGGGGCGGGGTGGGCGTGCCGTACTCTCGGGCCCAGTTCCGTGACCGAGGGGGAGCCGTATGGCCGCGATCAGCCTGACGAAGGTCGAGGAGACCGCGCCCGCGCTGGTCAGCCTCTACAAGACCGCCGGGGTGTCACTCGCCGAGCACGGGCTGGACGGTCTGCGCGCCGCCGTCTACCTGGTGGTCGACTACTCCGGCTCGATGAAGCCGTACTACAGGGACGGCAGCGTGCAGGCCCTCGCCGACCGGGTGCTGGGTCTCGCGGCCCACCTCGACGACGACGGCACGGTCCCGGTCGTCTTCTTCTCCACCGACGTCGACGCCGTCACCGACATCGCCCTCGGCGGCCACCGGGGCCGCATCGAGCGGATCGTGTCCGGCCTCGGCCACATGGGCAGGACCAGCTACCACCTGGCCATGGACGCGGTCATCGACCACTACCTGGACAGCGGCTCCACCGACCCGGCCCTCGTCGTCTTCCAGACCGACGGCGGCCCCGTCAACAAGCTCGCCGCGGAGAAGTACCTGTGCAAGGCCGCCCGCCTCCCGCTCTTCTGGCAGTTCATCGGCTTCGGCGACCCGCACAGCAGACAGTTCGACTACCTCCGCCGGCTCGACGACCTGGCCGTCCCGGCGAAACGCGTCGTGGACAACGCGGGCTTCTTCCACGCCGGCGCGAACCCGGGCGAAGTCACGGACGCCGAGCTGTACGACCAGTTGGTGGGCGAGTTCCCCGAATGGCTGGCCGAGGCCCGCTCACAGGGGATCGTGCGTGAGCCATAGCCTCCCGGAGGGCGGGGCTGCATCGATGTGCGGCTCCGCCGCGCGGGCGCGACCAGCCACGACGCACCCGCACTCGGCGGACCACCGGTGAACCCTCACGTGTCACACTCCGACACCGTCCGGCACAACCCGCACCGCACCCGCACGCGCCCCTTCACCGGCACCCGAATCCACTGATGACAGGCAGGACACGGAAACGACACCAGCAGTCCCTCGCTGCCCGCCGCGAAGCGGTACGGCACCTTCGCCTCACCGGCGACGGGGCGGTGGTCCCGGGCATGCCGCCGATCCCGCGCATACCGCTGCCTCCCCACCCACCCCGCGGAGCGCAGCGGCGGCTGCTCCCCGTCCCGCCGCGCCAGCGCCATCCCCCTGCCGTACGCGGTGTACGCCTGCGCGCTGGTGAACCACACCGACGGGTCCTCCCCGAACATCAGTGACCGCTTCGCCAGCACGTACCCGAACTCCTCCGGTGTGAGGTACCCCAGCTTCTGCGAGGACGCCCCGTCCTGGCGGAACGCGTCCAGCAGCAGCCACCCCGCCCCCAGATACGTCGCCGCCGTGTCGGTGAGGATCTCGTTGTCCCGGGTCCCCGGGAACGACAGCCCCAGCCGGTGCAGATACACATGCGCCACCTCGTGCGCCAGCGCCGCCCCGATGTCCCGCCGATGGGTCCGGAACCGGTCGTTCAGCTCGACGAAGTACTCCGGCCCCGCCGTCAGTTCCACGTTCGCCGCATGGGTCATCGCACGGAAGCCGACGATCAGCCGCGCGTCCGGCAGCCGGTAGTGCCGCACCATCTCGTGGGCCACCCGCTGCGCCCCCAGATGCAGGTCGTCCGTGTCACAGAACGCCACATCGGCGGGCGCCACACTCACCGAGAACGTCCGGACCGTGTCGTACGACAACCGCCGGTACAGCGCCGTGACGGCCTCCCGCACCGTCTCCAGATGCGGAAAACCGTGCTCCACCGGTCCGCCGTCCGCCATGTCGCACCCCCGCGCGCCTGAACCCGGTTCCACTGTACGGTCCCGCCCCGGCCCGCGCCCCGGACACCGCCGCCCCGCCGGCCGCCCGCACCGTAGGCTGACGCCCCATGACCACCAGCAACACCACGACCGGTGACGCCGACCCCGCGGTCCGCGAGGAACTCGGCCGGCTGCGCGACAGCATCGACAACATCGACGCCGCCGTCGTCCACATGCTCGCCGAACGCTTCAAGTGCACCCAGCAGGTCGGCCGCCTCAAGGCCGAGCACCGGCTGCCGCCCGCCGACCCCGGCCGCGAGGCCCGCCAGATCGCCCGGCTGCGCGCCCTCGCCGAGAACGCCAAACTCGACCCGGCCTTCGCGGAGAAGTTCCTCACCTTCATCATCGCCGAGGTGATCCGCCACCACGAGAGCATCGCCGACGACACCGCCGGCGCCACGCTCTCGGCGAACCGGGCCACGACCTCCGCCGCCGGGGAGTGACAGGACGGCCCGCGCGGGGCATGCTGCGCTGTGCACTCCTTGTCGGCTGACGAGCACCGAGCGTCAGCGTCCGGACAGTCTCCGGTCCCTTCCGAGGAGGGATGTGTGCGCCATGCCGACCCACGCCCGGATCCTCATCGTCGACGACCACGAGGACACCCTGTACGCCCTGGAGAGCGCCCTGGCCCCGCTGGGTCACCTGCTGGGCCGGGCCACCAGCGGCGACGAGGCCCTCAAACAGCTCCTGCGCGGAAACGTCGGACTGCTGCTCCTCGACGTCCACATGCCCGGCACCGGCGGTCTCGACGTCGTGCGCTACATGCGGCGCCTGGAACAGACCCGGCACATACCCGTCGTCCTGCTCACCGGCTTCGCCCGCGACCGGCAGCTCGGGGCCGCCGCGTACGGCCTCGGCGTCGCCGACCTCGTCACCAAACCCGTCGACCCCTGGGCCCTGCGCACCAAGATCCGCCACCTCTACGACGCCCACCAGCGCCGGCTCGGCCTGGAGGCCGAGATCCGCACCCTGCGCGCCCGGCTCGCCGAACGCACCTCCGCCCCCGCGCATCCCGCCCTGCCCCACCCGCACGCGCACATGGCGCCCGGACAGCCCGCGGGGGCGCAGACCGGGGAGCTCGAACGAGACCGGACATAGGCCACGTACCCGATCCGCCTCTGTGCCACGGCAACGGCATCAGGCAGCATGGCCCGCATGTCCGTACTGACGCGCGACGAAGCGCAGAACCGAGCAGAACTCCTCGACGTCCACCGTTACACGGTCGAACTCGATCTGACCACCGGTGAGGAGACGTTCGACTCGCGCACCCTGATCAGGTTCGGCGCCCGCGCGGACGCGGACACCTTCCTCGAGATCAAGCCCGCCGAGCTGCGCTCCGTCACCCTCGACGGACAGCCCCTGGACCCCGCCACCCTCGACGGCAACAGACTGCCCCTGAAGAACCTCACCGCCGGCGACCACGAACTGCGCGTCGAGGCGAGCATGCGCTACTCCCGCACGGGCGAGGGCATGCACCGCTTCACCGACCCCACCGACGGCGAGACCTACGTCTACACCCAGTTGTTCCTCGACGACGTCCAGCGGGTCTTCGCCGCCTTCGACCAGCCCGACCTCAAGGCCGTCTTCGACCTCGCCGTCACCGCCCCCGACGGCTGGAGCGTCCTCGCCAACGGCGTGACCGAGCACACCGGCGGCGGAGTGTGGCGGGCCGCGCCCACCCCGCTGATCCCCACCTACCTCGTCGCCGTCGCCGCCGGGCCCTGGCACTCCGTACGCACCGAGCACCGCGGACTGCCCTTCGGCATCCACTGCCGCCGCTCACTCGCCCCGTACCTCGACGCCGACGCCGAGGAACTCCTCGACATCACCCGCGCCTGCTTCGACCGCTACCACGAGAAGTTCGAGGAGCCCTACCCCTTCGACTCCTACGACCAGGCCTTCGTCCCCGAGTTCAACGCGGGCGCCATGGAGAACCCCGGACTGGTCACCTTCCGCGACGAGTTCGTCTACCGCTCCGCCGTCACCGACACCGAACGCCAGACCCGCGCCATGGTCATCGCCCACGAGATGGCCCACATGTGGTTCGGCGACCTCGTCACCCTGAGGTGGTGGGACGACATCTGGCTGAACGAGTCCTTCGCCGAGTACATGGGCTACCAGACCCTCAACGAAGTCGCCCCCGGAGGGTCCGGGGGGCAGCCCCCCCGATGGAGGGGCACCGACACCTGGACCGACTTCGGCGTCTCCCGCAAAGCCTGGGGCTACGACGCCGACCAGCGGCCCTCCACCCACCCCGTGGCCCCCGGGGACGTCTCGGACACCGCCTCCGCGCTGCTCAACTTCGACGGCATCTCCTACGCCAAGGGCGCCTCCGCGCTGCGCCAGCTCGTCGCATGGCTCGGTGAGAAGGACTTCCTCGCCGGCATCAACATCCACTTCCAGCGGCACCGGTTCGCCAACGCCACCCTCGCCGACTTCATCGACTCCCTCGCCGCCGCCACCGAACGCGACGTCCACGCCTGGGCCGACGCCTGGCTGCGCACCACCGGCGTCGACACCCTCACCGCCACCGTCGACGCCCGCCCCGGCCAGTGGACCCTCGCCCTCGACCGCGAGGGCGACCGCCCGCACCGCGTCACCGTCGGCGTGTACGACCGTGACCTCCACGAGGGCCGCAGTCTCCTGCTGAGGGAACGCCACGAGGCCGACATCCCCCAGGACACGGCCCCCGAACCGCGCACCGGCACCCGCCCCGCCCTCGTCGTCCCCAACGACCTGGACCTCACCTACGCCAAGATCCGCCTGGACGACACCTCCCTGGAGACCGTCCTGCGCGGGCTGTCGGGCATCCCCGACGCCCTCACCCGGGCCGTCGTGTGGAACACGCTGCGCGACATGGTCCGCGACGGAGAGCTCGCCCCCGCCGACTACCTGGCCACCGCCGCCGCCCACCTGCCGGAGGAGACCGACCTCGCCCTCGTCCAGGGGGTCCTCGCCTTCGCCTGCGCCCACGTCGCCGACCGCTACACCGGCCCCGGCCGGCGACCCGCCGCGCTCGCCACCCTCACCGCACTGTGCCGCGACCTCATCCGCCGCACCGAGGACGGCGACCACCCCGGCCTGCGCCTCATCGCCGTACGCCACCGCATCGACACCGCCGCCCAGCCCGACACCATCGCCGCCTGGCTCGCCGACGGCACCGTCCCCGGCGGCCCCGAACTCGACCCCGAACTGCGCTGGCGGGTCCTCGCCCGTCTCGCCGTGCTCGGCGCCGTGGACGAGGCCGCCATCGCCGCCGAACTGGAACGCGACCCCAGCGCCACCGGCCGGGAGGGCGCCGCCCGCTGCCGCGCCGCCCTGCCCGACGAGGACGCCAAGGCCCGCGCCTGGGACGCCATGTTCGGCTCCGACGACCGCGCCGACCTGTCGAACTACCTGTTCACCGCCACCGCCCGGGGCTTCTGGCAGCCCGAACAGGCCGACCTGGTACGCCCCTACGTGGCCCGCTACTACAAGGACGCCGTCGCCCTCGCCGACCGCCGGGGACCCGCCATCGCCGAGGCCGTCGGACGCTGGGCCTTCCCGGCGTACGCCGTCGACGCCGAGAACCTCAAGCTCGGCCAGAAGTGCCTGCGCAAGGCCGACCCCACGCCCGCCCTGCGCCGCAAGCTCGCCGACCAACTCGACGACCTGGCACGCGCGCTGCGCGTACAGCAGGAGTAGGCTTTGTCCCGCCGATCACGCCGCGGACCTGGGATCCGGCCCGACCCCCTGCGGCGTGGTCGCCGGTCCCCGACCGCTCCGCGTCGACTCCTGGGACGCGGAACGCTGCCGGCCTTCTCCGACCTGATCCGCCGGACAGGCCCTGGCACCACACGCCGTGCGGGGGCGCCTGTGACCTGTGCGCGGGTGCTCCCGCGGGCACCCCCACGGGCGGCGCCGCCGGGTGCCGGCGTTCCCGCGTCCTGGTCCCGCTCGCCCGCACGCAGCGCCCGTGTGCGGCCGTCGACGCCCTCCGGCCCGATCCGCACCTCGTCAAACAGGGCATACCCTCGTTAGGGTTTGATTACCTGCCTTTCCGGGCGTGGCACCCCATCCCCGTACAAGCTGGCATCCTCCCGCGCGCCGCCCCGGAGGACGCCCATGAGCACGCCCCCGCCCCTCGCCTCGGGCCCTCAGGGCCCCGACCGTCTGAGGCCGTTGCTCGACACCGTCCTCGACGCCCTGAGCAGAGGCGCCCGGACGCGCGGAGGACCGCTGCCGCCCGGGGGACCGCAAGCGGTCACCGCGGCAGTCCGGGACGCGCTCGGCGACGTCCTGCCCGACCGGGGCGACCCCGACGCCCTGCACACCCTCGTCCGCGCCCTCGCCGAAGGCGCCGCCGACCCCGCACACCCCTGGTGCGCCGCCCACCTGCACTGCCCGCCGCTCGCCGTCGCGGTCGCCGCTGACCTCGCCGCGAGCGTCCTCAACCCCTCCCTCGACTCCTGGGACCAGGCCCCGGCCGCCTCCACCCTGGAAGCCCTCCTGACCCGCGCCCTCGCCGCCGAGGCCGGCCACACCGACAGCCTCGTCACCACCGGCGGCACCGAGGCCAACCAGCTCGCCCTCCTCCTCGCCAGGGAAACGCACGGCCCCGCCGTACGGCTGGTCCACGCCGCCGGCGCCCACCACTCACTGCCCCGCGCCGCCTGGCTCCTCGGCCTGCCCGACCCCGTCGAGATCCCGGCCCCCACCGGCACCCTCGACCCCACCGCCCTCGACCACACCCTCACCCGCCTGCCGGGACCCCACCTGGTCGCCGCCACCGCCGGCACCACCGACACCGGCCTCATCGACCCGCTGCCCGAGATCGCCGCCCGCTGCGCCGCCCACGGTGCCCGGCTGCACATCGACGCCGCCTACGGAGGGCCCCTCCTCTTCAGCGACCGCCACCGGCCCAAACTCGCCGGACTCGACGCCGCCGACACCATCGCACTCGACCTGCACAAACTCGGCTGGCAGCCCGTTCCCGCCGGCCTTCTCACCGTCCGCGACCCCCAGGACCTCAGCGCCCTGCACCACCACGCCGACTATCTCAACGCCGACGACGACACCGACGCCGGACTCCCCGACCTGCTCGGCCGCTCCCTGCGCACCACCCGGCGCGCCGACGTCCTCAAAATCGCCGTCACCCTCAAGACCCTCGGCCGCACCGGACTCGGCGCCCTGGTCGACCAGGTCTGCGCCCAGGCAGAGGAGTTCGCCCGCCTCGTCCACGCCGACCCCTGCTTCGACCTGCACGACCGGCCCGTCATCAGCACCGTCCTCTTCCGGCCCGTGGACGCCACCGGTCCCGAGGTCGCGGAAGTGCGCCGGCGCCTCCTCGCCACCGGCCGCGCCGTCCTCGGCCGCGCCCGCGCCGACGGCCGGCTCTGGCTGAAGGCCACCCTCCTCAACCCCGCCACCCGCCCCGACGACCTGGCGGGCCTGCTCACCCTCGTCCGCCGGGCCCACGCGGAAGGACCCCGATGACGCCCACCACCCCGTACGACCTGCTCGGCATCGGCATCGGCCCCTTCAACCTCTCCCTCGCCGCCCTCGCCCACCCCCTCCCCGGCCTGCGCACCGCCTTCTACGACCGGTGCCCCGACTTCACCTGGCACCCCGGCCTGCTCCTCGACGACGCCACCGTCCAGGTGTCCTTCCTCGCCGACCTCGTCACCCTGGCCGACCCGACCAGCCCCTGGACCTTCCTCAACCACCTCAGAGCCCGCGACCGCCTCTACCCCTTCTACTTCGCCGAGCACTTCCACATCCGCCGCACCGAGTACGACGCCTACTGCCGCTGGGTCGCCGGCCACCTGCCCGCGCTCCGCTTCGGCCACCGGGTCGACACCGTCCGCTGGAACGCCCGCAGCGCCCTCTTCGAAGCCGAGTTCACCCGCACCGCCGCCGACGGCCACACCGCCGCCACCGGCCGCGTCCACGCCCGCAACATCGTGCTCGGCATCGGCAGCGAACCCTGGACGCCCGAACCGCTGCGCCCCCTCACCGGCACCCCCGGCCTCCCCGTCGTCCACACCGAGGACTACCTCACCCACCGCGACACCCTCCTGGCCGCGGACCACATCACCGTCGTCGGCACCGGACAGTCCGGCGCCGAGGTGTACCTCGACCTGCTGCGCCACCGGCCACAGGGCCGAGAACGGCTGCACTGGATCGGCCGCACCGGGGCCTTCGCCCCCATGGAGTACTCCAAACTCGGCCTCGAACACTTCACCCCCGACCACACCCGCTACTTCCACGCCCTCCCCGAACCCGTCCGCGACCGGCTCGTCCCCGCCCAGTGGCAGCTCCACAAGGGCGTCGACACGGCCACCCTCGCCGCCATCCACGACGAGCTCTACCGGCGCACCCTCCACGGCGGCTGGCCCGACACCGTCCTCACCCCCGCCGTCCACGTCCGGGCCGCCCACCGCACCGCCGGCGCGAGAATCGAACTCCACCTCGAACACGTCCACCAGCAGACCCGTACCCGCCTCACCACCGACGCCGTCGTCCTCGCCACCGGCCACCGGCCACGCTCCCTGGACACGCTCCTCGGCCCGCTCGAACCCCACCTGCGCCGCGACCGCGCCGGCCGTCCCCGTATCGACGCGCACTTCCGCCTCGTCCTCGACCGCTCCCTCACCGGCGGTGTCTACGTCCAGAACGCCGAACTGCACACCCACGGCGTCGGCGCCCCGGACCTGGGACTCGCCGCCTGGCGCAGCGCCACGATCCTCAACCACCTCACCGGCCGGACGGTCTACGCGCTCCCCGCCCGCACCGCCTTCACCACCTTCGGCCTCCACCCCCGGACACGGCAGGTCCCGCCCGCCCGGCAGGCCGCACGGCTCACCTCTCCGGCGGACGGGACCTGAAGTCACCCGCCACGACGGACGACGCCTCAGAACACCGGTGTACCGTCCCGCGTCAGCTTCCAGTCCACCGACGCGAAGTCCGCCGGATCCAGCACACCCCTCCCCGTCGCCCACTCCGCGATCCGGGTCCGCTGCGATCCGATGAAACGCCCGCACCCAGGCCCGGACATGCTCATCGGAGCACCCCCGCGCACAATTCAACCCCTGTCAACAACCTTTCACCCACGGGTCGTTGAGTCGCCACGCGCCACCAGATCGCTACCCGCCGGTAAGCCATAGGCTCGAACCATGCGCCGAGCGAAAATCGTCTGCACACTGGGCCCCGCCACCGACTCCTACGACCAGATCAAAGCCCTGGTCGACGCCGGAATGGACGTGGCCCGATTCAACCTCAGCCACGGCGAACACGCCGAGCACGAGGAGCGCTACCACCGGGTACGAAAAGCCGCCGACGAGACCGGCCGCAGCGTCGGCCTCCTCGCCGATCTTCAAGGCCCGAAAATCCGACTCGGCCGCTTCACCGAAGGACCCGCACTCCTCGAACGCGGCGACACCTTTACCATCACCGTCGAGGACGGCGCCCAAGGCGATCGCCACGGCTGCGGCACCACCTACGCCGGCCTCGCCGCCGACGTCACCACCGGCGAGAGGATCCTCGTCGACGACGGCAAGGTCACCCTCGAGGTCACCGCCGTCGACGGCCCCCGCGTCCGCACCACCGTCGTCGAGGGCGGCATGGTCTCCGACCACAAGGGCCTCAACCTCCCCGGCGTCGCCGTCTCCGTGCCCGCGCTCTCCAAGAAGGACGAGGACGACCTCCGCTGGGCACTGCGCACCGGCTTCGACGTCATCGCCCTCTCCTTCGTCCGCAGCGGGCGCGACATCAAGGACGTCCACCGCATCATGGACGACGAGGACCGCCGCCTCCCCGTCATCGCCAAGGTCGAGAAACCCCAGGCCGTCGACAACATCGACGACATCGTCGCCGCCTTCGACGGCATCATGGTCGCCCGCGGCGACCTCGGCGTCGAGATGCCCCTCGAACAGGTACCCATCGTCCAGAAGCGTGCCGTCGAACTCGCCCGGCGCAACGCCAAACCGGTCATCGTCGCCACCCAGATGCTCGACTCGATGATCGACAACGCCCGCCCCACCCGCGCCGAAGCCTCCGACGTCGCCAACGCCGTCATCGACGGCACCGACGCCGTGATGCTCTCCGGCGAGACCAGCGTCGGCAAACACGCCATCGACACCGTCCGCACCATGGCGCGCATCGTGGAGGCGGCCGAGGAGGACATCCTCGCCAAGGGACTCCCGCCCCTCACCGAACGCAACAAGCCCCGCACCCAGGGCGGCGCGGTCGCCCGCGCGGCGGCCGAGACGGGTGACTTCCTCGGCGCCCGATTCCTGGTCGCCTTCAGCCAGTCCGGCGACACCGCCCGCCGGCTCTCCCGCTACCGCTCCCCGATCCCCGTCCTCGCCTTCACCCCCGACCCGGCGACCCGCTCACAGCTCAGTCTCAGCTGGGGCGTGGAGACCTTCCTCGGCCCCCGTGTGAACTCCACCGACGCGATGGTCGACCAGGTCGACGACCTGCTGCTGAGGTACGCCCGCTGCGACAAGGGCGACACGGTCGTCATCACGGCCGGCTCCCCGCCGGGCGTCTCCGGCTCCACCAACCTGCTCCGCGTCCACCACATCGGCGAGGACGACAGCCCGAAGTAGGGGGCCGGTGCGGGCCCCGGAGCGGTCAGTACTTGGGGCCCACGTGGAGGTCCATCAGGGCTACGGAGGCCTTGCGGGCGACGGAGATCGTGACCGCGGCGCGGCTCTGGTTGAGCGGCTTCCACTCGACATCGACGCGATCGAGGGCGTCCGTGAAGAGTCGGATGATGTCGGCCGAGGTGTTGGTGAAGAAGTACCGGGGGTACTCGTAGCGCTTGCGCTCGCCGGCGACGATGCGGGTCGTCCAGTTGGTGATGCGGCAGCCGTCTGAATGGATGAGCCCGCGGATGAGGGCCCAGGGGTGGTTGTCGGCGATAGCCTGCTGCCATGGTTCGAGGGCGATCTTGCGGGTGTGTTTCATGCCTGGGCCGTGCTGGGGGAAGAGGCAGGGCCAGTGCTTGCTGCTGCTGGTGACTGATACGCAGCCCTGCCTCTGAACGCGGAAGACGCTGTTGTCCGGGCGAGCGGCGCGCAGTGCCGTCTCGCACTCGTCGATGATGCCCGGCCATGCGTTGTCCAGGGTGATGCGCATGAAGTACACGCCTCGGCGATGGGCGCTGATGCAGCCATCGCCGAGGTAAAGGCCGAGGAGGTAGGCGTAGGCCGCAGGTTCCTCGGGGGCGGTGGGGTGTCCTGACAGCGCGGGCAGGGCATGCCTCCGTGCTTGACCGGCTCGATGCACGTCTGCCAGGAGCGGATGGCGTATCTGGAGATCCCCATCTCCTTGCTGACGGAGTTCAGGCTGCGCCTCTGTGCCACCAGTGTCAGTGCTCGCTTGCGTGTACCCATGTCGTACATACCCACCACTGTGAGTCGTTCAGCGTGGCTGGGCGCAGCAAAAAGCGGATGTTCACGGGAACGTGGACATCCGCTTTCGTGTCGACCTTGCAATCGAAGAAATGTGCCCCGGGTGGGACTCGAACCCACACTGTATGGTGTTTGAGACCATCGTCTGCTGCCAATTGGACTACCGGGGCCCGTGGAATCGAAGGTTTACCCCGACTCCGTGCCCACTACTTTACCGCAGCTGGGTACGCTCTTGTCAGCAGTACCGGTCTGCCCCGCACCAAGGAGCCCACGTGAGCGCCCCCGAGCCGCCCCAGCCTGTAGACGTGCCCGACGACGACAAGTCGCACGTGCCTCCGATGACCACACGCGTGGTCATCGCCGAGGACGAGGCCCTGATCCGGCTCGATCTCAAAGAGATGCTGGAGGAGGAGGGGTACACCGTCGTCGGTGAGGCCGGCGACGGTGAGCGGGCCATCGAGCTGGCGCGTGAGCACCGGCCCGATCTGGTGATCCTCGATGTGAAGATGCCGAAGCTTGACGGCATCTCCGCGGCGGAGAAGATCGCCGAGGAGAGCATCGCCCCGGTGCTGATGCTGACCGCCTTCTCGCAGCGCGACCTGGTGGAGCGGGCGCGGGACGCGGGGGCCATGGCCTATCTGGTGAAGCCGTTCAGCAAGAGCGACGTGGTGCCGGCCATCGAGATGGCGGTGTCGCGATTCACGGAGCTGAAGGAGCTGGAGCGTGAGGTCGCGGACCTGAGTCTGCGGCTGGAGACGCGCAAGCTGGTGGACCGGGCGAAGTCGGTGCTGCAGACACAGTACGGGCTGACGGAGCCGGCGGCGTTCCGGTGGATCCAGAAGACGTCGATGGACCGGCGGATGTCGATGCAGCAGGTGGCGCAGGCGGTCATCGACGACGCCGAGGAGAAGAAGGCGGCCAAGGGCTAGCGAGACGTCAGGGTACGGCAGAGGCCCGCTCCCCTCGAAGGGAGCGGGCCTCTGCGTGTGCCTGCGCCGCCTGCCTCAGTCCTCGCCGAGGTAGGCCTTGCGCACGGAGTCGTCGTGCAGGAGGCTCTCACCGGTGCCGGAGAGGACGATGTTGCCCACCTCCATGACGTGGCCGTGGTCCGCCAGGGAGAGGGCTGCCTGGGCGTTCTGCTCGACGAGCAGGATGGTGGTGCCCTGTGCCTTCAGCTCGGCGATGGTCGTCATGATCTTCTGCATCATGATCGGCGAGAGGCCCATCGAGGGTTCGTCGAGCATCAGCAGCTTCGGCTGCGACATCAGGGCCCTGCCCATGGCGAGCATCTGCTGCTCACCGCCGGAGAGGGTGCCGGCGGCCTGTTTGCGGCGTTCTCCGAGGATGGGGAAGAGGTCGTAGGCGCGCTGGATGTCCTTCTCGATGCCCGCCCGGTCGCTGCGCAGGAAGGCCCCGAGGCGGAGGTTGTCCTCGATCGTCATGCGGGGGAAGATGTGCCGGCCCTCGGGGGAGTGGGCGAGCCCGAGGGAGACGATCTTGTGGGCGGGGATCTTCTTGAGTGACTTGCCCTCGAACCTGATCTGGCCGCCGACGGGCCTGAGGAGCCCGGACAGGGTGCGCAGGGTGGTGGTCTTGCCGGCGCCGTTGGTGCCGATGAGGGTGACCACCTCGCCGGCGCCGACGCTGAACGAGATGCCCTTGACGGCCTGGATCTTGCCGTAGGCGACTTTGAGGTCCTCGACCTCGAGGAGTGCGGTCATCGGTCGTTCTCCTTGCCGGGCGCGGCGTCCGTGGCGTCCGTGACGGCCTCGGCCTCCGCCTCTGATTCCGCCCCTGCCTCTGCCCCCGCGTCGTCGGCCCCCGCGGCGGCGGCGGCTTCGGCGGCTTCCACCTCGGCGGCTTCGGCGGCGCCGGGGTCGTTCTCCATGGGCTGGCCGATGTAGGCGGCGATGACGCGCTCGTCGCCCTGCACGGCGGCCGGGTCGCCCTCGACGAGCTTCTCGCCCTGGACGAGGACGGCGACGCGGTCGCACAGGTTGAAGATGAACCGCATGTCGTGCTCGATCACGAGGACGGCGATGCCCTGGTCGCGGATGGCGAAGATGAGCTCCTCGGCCGCCCGGGTCTCCTGGGGGTTCATACCGGCGGTGGGCTCGTCGAGGAGCAGCAGACCGGGCTCGCTGGCGAGGGCGCGGGCGATCTCCAGCTTGCGCTGCTCGCCGTAGGGGAGGTTGCGGGCCAGGTGGTCGGCCTTGGCGGCGAGGCCGACGAACTCCAGCAGTTCCATGGAGCGCGCGCGGGAGGCCGCCTCGGCCCGGTGGAAGCCGGGTCCGCGCAGGACGGCTGACCAGAAGCCCTCCTTGGTCCGGGTGTGGCGGCCGACGAGGACGTTCTCGAGCACCGTCATGTTGGCGAAGAGCCGGATGTTCTGGAACGTGCGGGCGATGCCGGCGGCGGTGACCTTGAAGGACTTGGGGGGCAGGACCTTGTCCTTGTAGCGGACCTCGCCCTCGGTGGGGATGTAGAGGCCCGTGAGGCAGTTGAAGAACGTGGTCTTGCCGGCGCCGTTCGGGCCGATGAGTCCGACGATCTCGCCGCTGTTGACGGTGAGGTCGACGTCGCGGACGGCGGTGAGGCCGCCGAAGCGCATGGTGACGCCGCGTGCGTCGAGGACGGGGGTGCCGGGGGCGGGTGCGCCCGGGGCGGTGTCCTTGGTGGTGGTGTCGGTGGTCATGGTGGTCAGGCCCCTGTCTTGCTCAGGACTGTGGGCGCGTCGGCCTCTTCGTGGAACTCCAGTTGGCGGCGCCGGTTGGGGATGAGGCCTTCGGGCCGGAAGCGCATCAGCAGGACCAGTGCGAGACCGAAGGCGAGGAGCTGGAAGTCGCCCAGGAACTGGAGCTTGTTGGGGATGAGGAAGAGCAGCGCCGCTCCGATGAGGGGTCCGGCGATGGTGCCCATGCCGCCGAGGACGACGGCGGCGAGCAGGAAGGCGGAGTTGGGCGGGGTGGTGCCGGCGAACAGGTACTGCTCGGGTGTCACGGTGTAGGTGACGTGTGCCTGCACGGTTCCGGCGAGGCCGGCGAGGGTGGCGCCGACCGCGAAGGCGATGAGCTTGACCCGGAAGCCGTGGATGCCCATGGCTTCGGCCGCTGTCTCGTCCTCGCGGATGGCGACCCAGGCGCGGCCGATGCGGGAGTCTCCGCTGCGCCGGAAGACGAGTACGACGACGGCGGTGATGAGCAGCATCAGGAAGAAGTAGTTGGCGAACCGGCCGATGGTGAAGCCGCCGATGTCGTGCTGCACGCCGAGGTCGAAGCCGAGGATGTTCAGGTCCGGGATGGATGCGATGCCGTTGGAGCCGTTGGTGAGGTCGGGTCCGGAGGTGCCGTCGGTGTTGTTGACCGCGATCCGGAAGATCTCGCCGAAGCCCAGGGTCACGATGGCGAGGTAGTCGCCGCGCAGCCGGAGGGTGGGTGCGCCGATGAGTACGCCGAAGACGAGTGAGGCGGCGGCTCCGACGAGGACGGCGGCCCAGAAGGGGAAGTGGACGCCGAACGGTGAGCTCGGGGAGCCGGAGACGAGTGCGGCCGCGTAGGCGCCGACGCCGAGGAAGGCGACGTAGCCGAGGTCGAGGAGGCCGGCGAGTCCGACGACGATGTTCAGGCCGAGGGCGACGGTTGCGAAGATGAGGATGTAGACGCCGAGGGTGGCGTACTGGTCGTCGGTCTGGGTGAAGGGGAAGCAGGCGGCTGCGATGAAGGCGCCGCATACGGTGATGTTGGTGTGGCGTGCGGTGATCTGGGAGGCGTGGCTGATCAGACCTGAGCGGTGCAGGGCGGTGAATCCGAAGCCGGCGGTGATCAGGAAGCCGACGAAGAGTTCGTCGTACTCGGTGCCGATGCCGTAGGTGAAGACGAGCAGGGCGACTGCCAGGATGCCGACGATGATCAGGATTTCGGCGTAGGACGGCAGGGCGCGTACGGGGCGGGGGCTGCCGGCGGCGAAGGCCGCTCGCAGGGTGGCCCAGAGGTGGCTGGTGTCGTGTTTGAAGTGTTCCCAGGCGTTGTCGTCCGGGTCGATGGGGTCGGGCTCGGGGCGCTCGAAGGGGAGGGCGAGGGCGCCGAGGAGGGCTGCCAGTGTGGCGGCGGCCGCGACGTACCCGCCGGGTTCGAGGTTGACCACGCCGCCGAGCTTGGTGCTGATGGCGAGGATCGTGTACCAGGCGGTGGCGAAGGTGCCCAGCGCGGCGTATTTGAGGGCCGCGTCGGCGCCGCCCGGGGTGAGCCGGCGGAGTCCCTTGACGCCGTGGGAGGCGAGCGCGAAGAGCGTGGTGAGCAGGGCGCCCACGAGGACGAGGACCTGTAGTCCGCCGGGGTAGCCGTAGTACGTGAGGTCGCCGGGGAATTCGGCGGTCCAGGTCCACGCGAGGAAGGTGGAGGCGACGGCGAGGGCGCTGCCGCCGGTGGCGAGGGCGCGGCCGATGTGCGGGGGGAGACCGATGAGGCCGGTGGGGGTCTTCGCGGCCGGGGTGGCCTTGGTGGTCGAAGTGGTGGTCTGTGTCGTCATCGGTGTCACGCCCTGTCCGCAACGCGCTCGCCGAGCAGGCCCTGTGGCCGGAACAGGAGCACGAGGATGAGGAGAATGAAGGCCCAGACGTCGGCCCAGGACTGGCTGCCGAACTGGCCCAGGCCCGGGATGTCGGAGATGTAGGCGGTTGCCAGGGTTTCGGCGACGCCGAGGACCACGCCGCCGATCATGGCGCCGTAGATGTTGCCGATGCCGCCGAGGACCGCGGCGGTGAAGGCTTTGAGGCCGAGGATGAAGCCCATTTTGAAGTCGATCTGGCCGTACTTGAGGCCGCTGGCGACGCCTCCGATCGCGGCGAAGACGGCGCCGAGGGCGAAGGCGACCACGATGATGCGGTCGGTGTTGACGCCCATGAGCTTGGCGGTGTCCGGGTCCTGGGCGGTGGCCTGCATGCCGCGTCCGGTGCGGGTGCGCATCACGAAGTAGGCGAGGAAGGCCATGCCGACCGGGGCGGCGATGAGCAGGAAGATGTCGCCGGTCTGGACGGTCGCGCCGGCGATGGTGAAGGGGCCGCCCTCGATCTGGGGGAAGGCGAGCTTGGACTTGGCGTTGGGGTAGAAGGCCCAGATGGCCTGCTGGAGCGCGAGGGAGAGCCCGATGGCGGTGATGAGCGGGGCGAGCCGGGGGGCTCCGCGCAGGGGGCGGTAGGCGAACCGTTCCGCTCCGATGGCGACCAGGACGGAGACGATCATGGCGCCGAGCAGCATCAGAGGGAGGGATACCCAGATGGAGGTGCCGTCGGGCAGAAGGTACATGTGTACCGTGAGCGCGCCGAAAGCTCCGACCATGAAGATCTCGCCGTGCGCGAAGTTGATGAGCTGGACAATGCCGTAGACCATCGTGTAGCCGATGGCGATCAGCCCGTACATGGATCCCAGTAGCAGGCCGTTGACCAGCTGCTGCGGCAGTTCGTTCACCGCATGTCCTCCGATGACGTTCGGATGAGTTCGACGGATGGGGTCGGAAACCGGTCCGCGCGGGGCGCCAGTGGAACAGCGCCCCGCGCGGCTCGTGGGAGTGGTGCGGGTGGCGGTCAGCCGGTGAAGGTGCCCGACTTCACCGTCGTCCAGTCGCCGTCCTTGACGGAGTACACGGTGAGCTGCTTGTTGGTGGCGTCACCGAACTCGTCGAAGGCGACCTTGCCGGTCACTCCGTCGAACGAGACGTTCTGCATGGCGTCGACGACCTTGGAGCGGGCGTCGTCGGGGAGCTTGCCGTCGTTGTCCTCGACGACCTTCTTGACGGCCTCGATGATCGCCCACGCGGAGTCGTAGGAGTAACCGCCGTAGGCCTCGTAGTCCTCCTTGTAGCCGCCGGCCTTGTAGTTGGCGACGAACTCCTTGGCGGAGGGGAGCTCCTCGACGGGTGCGCCGACGGAGGTGGCGAGGTCGCCGGTGCCCGCGGTGCCGGCGAGCTTGATGAAGTCGGCGCTGTAGATGCCGTCGCCGCCGACGAGGGGGATGTTGGCGCCGGCTTCCTTGATCTGCTTGCTGAGCGGGCCGGCCTGCGGGTATTCGCCGCCGTAGTAGACGGCGTCGGCGCCGGAGTTCTTGACCTTGGTGGCGACAGCGTTGAAGTCCTTGCTGTCGGGGTTGATGTGTTCGGTCCCGACCACCTGGCCGCCGAGCTTCTTGAACTCGTCGGTGAAGGTGGCGGCCAGGCCGGCGCCGTAGGTCTTCTTGTCGTCGATGACGAAGACCTTCTTCTTCTTGGCGTCGTTGAAGACGTACTGGGCGGCGAACGGGCCCTGGATGGCGTCCGTGGTCGCGGTGCGGAAGTAGGACTTGTACGGCCGGGCCTTCTCGGTCTGCCACTTCACGCCCTGGGTGAGGGCGGGGTTGGTGTTGGCCGGGGAGACCTCGACCAGCTTGGCGGTGTCGAAGACCTTCTGCATGGCCTCGCCGACGGAGGAGTTCAGCGGGCCGACGACACCGAGGACGTCGTCGTTGGCGACGAGTTTGGTGGCGTTCTGCTGGCCGACGGAGGCCTGGCCCTGGTCGTCGAGGGCTTCGACCTCGAAGGTGATGCCCTCGACGTACTTGTCCTTGTTGGCGGTCTTGGCCGCCAGGTCCACGGAGTTCTTGATACCGAGACCCAGCGCGGACAGGTCGCCGGTCAGTGGCGCATCGACGCCGATGACCACGGTGGTGCCACCGTTGCCGGAGTCCGAGCCGCCGCCGTCGTCGTCGCGTGAGCCGCAGGCGGTGAGGGTGAGTGCACCCGCCGCCAGGGCGGCGGTGATGGCTATGAGCGAACGTTGACGCACGATCCAGTCCTTTCCCCTGACAGCCGCCTCCCGGTGGAAACGGCCGAGTCGAGCGCTGGGCCGAGTGAGAATCAGGCGGCGCGGTGACTGGCCGTGACTCTAAGCGCGGGTGGGGAATGCGGAGGAGACTCTGGCCAAGGCTGTGACGCTCTTGTTATGACACGACGTATTGCAGAGCGGTACTCGGTGGGGGGAAGAGCAGAATTCTCGCCGTTTTGCCCTGTCCGGATGGTGAGAAACCGCAGGACCCGGAGGGGTTGGTTCAGGCGTCTCGGCGTTTTTGCTCATTACCGCGTATCGTTGCCGCAGGCTACCCGCAAGGCCCGGGAGAGGTCCTGTGCGTACCGGGATCCGAGGATGAAGCTGTGGTCCTGCATTGCGCGCGTATTACGCAGAGTTACATCCAGGAAAGGGAGTCCGGCATTCCGTGGCACTTTTCCGCATTCCGTCACCTGTACGGTGATCTTGATCTTGCGGGGGGAGCCCGCTTCTGTCCGGAAAGGGGCGCGCGGGCTGGAGGTCACGGACAGCCCCGCGTACGGCTGGGAAATCCGGGTGACGGTGACCGGAGGGCCGGATTCCGTGGTCATCTCCACATCGAAAGTGAAGCCGCGCGCAGGGGTGTCGAGGTCCGTGGCCTGCGCTTTCAGGTAGGCGACCGCGGTCACCTGACTCGGGTACGGCGGCTCGGGGCGGGGCCGGGTGACGTAGAGGTAGCCGCTGCCGGTGAGTACGGCGCCGGCGAGGAGCCCGGCGGTCACGGCCCTGCGATGCCGCTCGAACGTCCGTGCGTAGCCCTCACGTTGAGGGCGGGGCGCGGCGCGGGTGTCCAGGGCGTGGGTGCCCTCCTCCGGCTCGACGGGGCCGATCCCGCTCATCGCCGAGGCCCCTCGCCCGGCCCGCCGGAGCGGTACCACGCGAGGCGCTCCGCGCGCGCCTCACGGTCGGTCGGCCGTCCCGTCCCGGCCGCCGCCCGGCGCCGCGCGGTCCGTGCGGCGCCGG
>NZ_JABTTS010000029.1 GCF_018638295.1 Streptomyces sp. CHD11 | reverse complement strand
CGGCGGCGGTTCGCGTCAGTCGCCCGCGCCGGGGAACAGCGCGATGGCCGACGCGCTGCGCCGGGCCGGCCTGGTCGACCCGAAGAGCGGCAGGCGCTGACGTCTTCTCCCGGGCCGGGAGGGGCCGGCGGGTCGTCGAAAGCGCGCGCCGGGACCTGTGTCACCCGCGTGCTGCGGCGGACCGTCGTCAGCGCTCCGTCACCCTGCCGTCGGCGATCTCCAGGCGGCGGGTCACGTGGACCGTGTCGANTCGCCCGCGCCGGGGAACAGCGCGATGGCCGACGCGCTGCGCCGGGCCGGCCTGGTCGACCCGAAGAGCGGCAGGCGCTGACGTCTTCTCCCGGGCCCGTCCCCTCCGCCCCGGCGGTAGGGACGGGCCCGTCGTTCCGGGCCGGGAGGGGCCGGCGGGTCGTCGAAAGCGCGCGCCGGGACCTGTGTCACCCGCGTGCTGCGGCGGACCGTCGTCAGCGCTCCGTCACCCTGCCGTCGGCGATCTCCAGGCGGCGGGTCACGTGGACCGTGTCGAGCATGCGGCGGTCGTGGGTGATCAGCAGGAGCGTGCCCTGGTAGCTGTTCAGGGCCGCTTCGAGCTGTTCGATGGCCGGCAGGTCCAGGTGGTTGGTCGGCTCGTCGAGGACCAGGAGGTTGACGCCCCTGCCCTGGAGGAGGGCCAGGGCCGCCCGGGTGCGTTCACCCGGGGAGAGCGTGGCCGCCGGGCGCATGACATGGCCCGCCTTGAGGCCGAACTTGGCCAGCAGGGTACGGATGTCGGCCGGTTCCAGTTCGGGTACCGCCGGGCGGAAGGCGTCGAGCAGGGCCTCCGAGCCGTGGAAGAGCGCGCGGGCCTGGTCGACCTCGCCGAGCAGGACGCCCGAGCCCAGGGCGGCGTGCCCGGCGTCCAGCGGCACCCGGCCCAGCAGGGCGCCGAGCAGCGTGGACTTCCCGGCGCCGTTCGCGCCCGTGACGGCCACCCGGTCGGCCCAGTCGATCTGCAGGGTCACCGGGCCGAGGGTGAAGCCGCCGCGGCGCACCTCCGCGTCCCGGAGGGTGGCGACGACCGCGCCCGAGCGGGCGGCCGAGGCGATCTCCATGCGCAGCTCCCACTCCTTGCGCGGCTCGTCGACCACCTCCAGGCGTTCGATCATGCGCTGTGTCTGGCGCGCCTTGGCGGCCTGCTTCTCGCTGGCCTCGCTGCGGAACTTGCGGCCGATCTTGTCGTTGTCGTTGCCGGCCTTGCGGCGGGCGTTCTTGACGCCCTTGTCCATCCAGGAGCGCTGCGTCTGCGCCCGGTCCTGGAGCGCGGCCCGCTTGTCGGCGTACTCCTCGAAGTCGTCCCGGGCGTGCCGGCGGGACACCTCCCGCTCCTCCAGATAGGCCTCGTAGCCGCCGCCGTAGAGGTTGATCCGCCCTTGGGTGAGGTCGAGTTCGAGGACCTTGGTGACGGTGCGGGTGAGGAACTCCCGGTCGTGGCTGACGACGACCGTGCCGGCCCGCAGTCCGCTCACAAAGCGTTCGAGGCGTTCCAGGCCGTCCAGGTCGAGGTCGTTGGTCGGCTCGTCCAGGAGGAAGACGTCGTAGCGGGAGAGGAGAAGGGAGGCCAGGCCCGCGCGGGCTGCCTGGCCGCCGGAGAGCGAGGTCATCGGCTGGTCCAGGTCGACGGCCAGGCCGAGGGAGGCGGCGACCTCGTCGGCCCGCTCGTCCAGATCGGCGCCGCCCAGGGACAGCCAGCGCTCCAGGCTCTCCGCGTACGCGTCGTCCGCGCCCGGTGCGCCGTCGACCAGGGCCTGGGTGGCCTCGTCCATCGTCCGCTGGGCCTCGGCGACACCGGTCCTGCGGGCCAGGAACTCCCGCACGGTCTCGCCGGTCCTGCGCTCCGGCTCCTGCGGGAGGTGCCCCACCGTCGCGGTGGGCGGGGAGAGGCGCAGTTCGCCCTGTTCCGGTGCGGCGAGTCCGGCGAGCAGGCGCAGCAGCGTGGACTTGCCCGCGCCGTTGGCGCCGACCAGGCCGATCACGTCGCCGGGGGCGACGACGAGATCGAGACCGGTGAACAGGGAGCGGTCTCCGTGTCCGGCGGCGAGGTTCTTGGCGACGAGGGTGGCAGTCATCAGACCGCCGATCCTAATGGCCGTGCGCGACCGCCCGCGCCCCGGTCCTCACCGCCGCCCCACGGCCGTCACCAGCACGGTCCCCGCGGTGCGGGCCACCACGTAGGCCTCGCCCCGCACCGCTGCGGCGTCCAGCGGAACGCAGTGGCGGCCGGGTTCCAGGACGGCGTCGAAGACGTCCCGGGTGTGGGCGCGGGAGAGACGGCCGACCCGGTAGGCGGTGAGCCGCACCCGGCAGGACGAGGTGACCCCGAGTTCCGCGGCGTCGGGAGAGGCGGTGAGGTCCTCCAGGCGGCGCTGCCCCGGCACGCAGCGGTCCAGGGCCTGTTCGGTCTGGGCCACCAGCAGCGGCACAACCGGCGCGAGTCCGTCGACGCAGGGCACATCGACGCCGGCGCCGGTGAAGGCACGGCGGACCGCGTCGCGTTCCCCGGGGCGCACGGACCGGCCGAAGACCACGGCGCCGTAGGCCCGCAGTTCGTCGGCGGGGACGCCGTCGGTGTCCTGCGCGATGTCGGCGCCGATGCCGATGGTGCGCAGGGCGGCGGCGAGCCTGGCGAGCAGGGCGACACGGGCGCCGATCAGCAGGACGCGTCGGCGGGCGCCGGGAGCACGGCCGTTCAGGAGGGCGGCGAGGGCCGTACGGTACTCGGTGCCGCGGAAGCGGAACGGCCCGATGCCGTGGTAGCCGTTGAGGTCCAGGTCGGCGTGGGTGCCGGTCTGCCAGGCGAAGTCGCGCCAGACGATGTCCTCCCCGTCGGGTTCGATGACCGCGGTGACAGCGCCGCAGGCCAGGTCCTCGCACTCGGGACAGCCGTAGACGACGAACCGGCCCGCGGGCAGGGGCGCCCCGGCCTCGAGGAGCAGGCTGCGGACCTGCGCGGTGAAGAGGGAGGGCGGGATGTCGGAGGCGAGCGGGGAGACGGCGTCCAGGTCGCTGAGACGGTGGAGCAGCGGGCGTCCGTCGACGACGAAGTCGACGAAGTCGCGGTGGACCTGGTAGTCCCCGCCCGGGAGGAGACCACCGGCTCGGGTCGCCGGTGCCAGGCCGAAGGTCGCGTACTCGGCAGACATGCTGTGAGTATTCCCACCGCGGGACCGGCCCGCGCGCGGCATGACATATTCCGCTAACGTCCGGCCGATGGAGACCGAACTGAAGGGCGAGGTCCTGGTGGTCGGCGGGGGTGTCATCGGGCTGACCACGGCCGTGGTCCTCGCCGAGCGCGGCGTGCGGGTACGGCTGTGGGCACGGGACCCGGTCGAGCGGACCACCTCGGCGGTCGCGGGCGCGCTGTGGTGGCCGTACCGGATCGAGCCGGCGGCGACGGCACGCGTGTGGGCGCTGCGGTCCTTGGAGGTGTACGAGGACCTGGCGGCGCGGCCGGGGGCCACCGGCGTACGGATGGTCGAAGGAGTACTGGGCGAGACCGCGCTGGACGAGGTCGGCGCGTGGGCCGCCGCGCGGCTGCCGGGGCTGCGGACGGCGACGGCGCGGGAGTATCCCGCCGGGTCCGGGGTGCGGGTCCGGCTGCCGCTCATCGACATGACGGCTCATCTGCCGTGGCTGCGGGACCGGTTGGTGGCGGCGGGAGGTGTGGTCGAGGCTCGTGCGGTGGCGGACCTGGCGGAGACGGACGCGCCGGTCGTGGTCAACTGCACGGGGCTGGCGGCGCGGGAGCTGGTGCCGGACCCGTCGGTGCGGCCGGTGCGGGGGCAGTTGGTCGTGGTGGAGAACCCGGGGATCGACACGTGGATGGTCTCCACCGGGGCGGACGGCGCGATCGCGTACTTCTTCCCGCACCCGGGCCGGCTGGTGCTCGGCGGCACCGCGGAGGAGGACGCCTGGTCCGCGGAGCCGGACCCGGCGGTGGCCGAGGCGATCGTGCGCAGGTGCGCGGCGCTGCGCCCCGAGATCGCCGGTGCCCGCGTTCTGGAGCACCGGGTGGGCCTGCGGCCCGCCCGTGACGCGGTCCGGCTGGAGCGCGTCACGCTTCCCGACGGCCGGGCCCTGGTCCACAACTACGGCCACGGCGGCGCGGGTGTCACCGTGGCGTGGGGCTGCGCGGAGGAGGCGGCGGCGCTGGCCGCCGGGTGAACGGTCACCCGGCGGGAAGGGCGGCCCGGCGGGCGGGGTTCGTCGCGGCCCCGGTGGCGTCCCCGCCGCCCCTTCCCTCCCCGTCTCCGGGGCTCCGCCGCCGGACCCCCGTCGGCGCCCACGCGGCGAAGCCGCCGGTCGGCACAGCCCCGCGCTCCTGGGGGCGCGGGGCTCCGCGGTACGTGCCCGTCCGCGTGCGTCAGTGCTTGCCGATGGGGTCTCCCTCCACGTCCGGGCCGCGGCCCGGGCCGACGCGGAGTTCGAACTCGCCGTCGAACTGCTTGTGGCCCTCGATGACCGCGAGATGCACCGCCTCGGAGCCCATCTCGCCCCGCACGATGAGCGGGTCGCGGCGCAGGTCTCGCATGAGGGCCACGCACATGAAGAGCATCACGACGATGAACGGGGCGGCCGCGAGGATCGTGAGGTTCTGCAGCCCGGTCAGCGCGTCGCCCTGGCCGCTGCCGACCAGCAGCATGATGGCCGCCACGCCTCCGGTGACCACGCCCCAGAACACCACCACCCAGCGGCTCGGTTCGAGCGCCCCCTTCTGCGAGAGGGCGCCCATCACCACGGAGGCGGCGTCGGCGCCCGAGACGAAGAAGATGCCGACGAGGATCATCACCAGCAGGCTGGTGGCGGTGGCGACGGGGTACTCCTGCAGCACAGCGAAGAGCCGGCCTTCGGGGGTCGTCGCGTCGGCGATCCGGTTCTGCTCCTGGAGCCGCATCGCCGAGCCGCCGAAGATCGCGAACCAGACCAGGCTGACCGTGCTGGGGACGAGGATGACGCCGCCGATGAACTGACGGATGGTTCGCCCCCGGCTGATGCGGGCGATGAACATGCCGACGAAGGGCGTCCAGGAGATCCACCACGCCCAGTAGAAGACGGTCCAGCTGCTCAGCCAGTCGGCGACGCCCTCACCTCCGCTGATCTCCGTCCGGCCGGCCAGGTCGGGCAGGTCGCCGAGGTAGGAGAAGACCGAGGTGGGCAGCAGGTCGAGAATGAGGACGGTCGGGCCCGCGACGAACACGAACAGGGCGAGGATCAGTGCCAGCACCATGTTGGTGTTGGAGAGCCACTGGATGCCCTTCTCCACACCGGAGACCGCGGAGGCCACGAACGCCACGGTCAGCACCGCGATGATGCTGACCAGCAGCCCGGTCCCGGCATTCTCCATCCAGTCGAGCTCCTCCATACCGGAGCCGATCTGCAGGGCGCCGAGGCCCAGCGAGGCCGCGGAGCCGAAGACCGTCGCGATGATGGCGAGCATGTCGATGACCCGGCCGCCGACCCCGTTGGCGTTCTTCTCACCGATGAGCGGGGTGAACACCGCGCTGATGGTCTGCCGACGGCGGCGCCGGAAGGTGCTGTAGGCGATGGCGAGGCCGACCACCGCGTAGATCGCCCACGGGTGGAGCGTCCAGTGGAACAGGGTGGTGGCCATGGCCGTCTCCATGCGGTCGCCGGAGTCGGCCGGACTGACGCCCGGCGGGGGCGTCGTGTAGTGCGCCAGTGGTTCGCTGACGCCCCAGAACATCAGGCCGATGCCCATGCCGGCGCTGAACATCATGGCGATCCAGGACACCGTGCGGAACTCGGGTTCCTCGCCTTCGACACCGAGGCGGATCCGGCCGTACCGGCTGGCGGCAAGCCAGAGGGCGAAGATCACGAAGCCGGAGGCGGCCAGCATGAATCCCCAGCCGCCGTTGTGCATCAGCCCGCCCAGCATGCTGCTGGAGGCGTCCTCGAGCGAGTCCGTCCCGATGGCGCCCCACAGCACGAACGCCAGGGTCAGCACGGCGGTGACGCCGAACACCACCCGGTCGGTCCGGGGGCGGTCCCGGCCGGGCAGCCCTGCCTCCGAACCCGGCAGGGGACCTGCCGTCTGGTCCTTGTCGCTGTCCTGCTCCCGCGTCACAGGCGCACCTTTCGTCCGAGCCGTCGGGCGGAGAGAACTCCGCCCGATAGGCCCTTACCACTTCTGGCGCAAAACTCACCTCTTCGGCGGGACGTGTCGGTCTTCCCCTCCCTCCGGGGGCGGCCCCGCCCGGCCGCCGTGGACGCGGCCGCGTGTCTCACCGGGCCTCCCCCGGTACGCGCTGGGCGGTGGCACCGGGCCTGCCCACACCGTCCAGGACGGCGTCCGGGTCGGTGGTGCGCGTGCCGGCCGTGGCGCGGGCGAACGCGGCGGTTCCGCCGGTGAACGGGACCCGGGCGGAGGTGCGGGCCAGGTCGAGGGTGAGCGTCGGGGTGTCGGCGGGAGGGTCGATCAGGCCACGGTCGGTGCCGGCGACGATCAGTGCGAGGCGGTGCCCCTCGGGGACCACGTGGTCGGTGGCCGCGAGGTCGAGGGTGATCGTGTACCGCTTTCCGGGGGTGAGGGGCTCGCCCCTGCCGGCGTCGCCGTGGTGGCCGAGGTCGGCCCAGCCGCGGCTGAGGACGGTGTATCCGACGTCGGCGGTGGTGGCGCGGGTCTCCCTGAAGCAGGAGCTGTCGCCCTCGGTGCTCGGACCCCAGCAGGTGCGCTCGGGCAGGGTGGTGATGCCCTCTCCGCTGTCGGCGTAGTCGCGGATGGTGTCGGGGCCGAGGTCCACGAGCACGGCGGAGAGATGGGCCGTCGGGGTGCTGGGGGTGGCGGTGACGGTCACCTCGGAGGCCCCGGCCAGGCGCAGGTCGCGGGTGAGCGGGCCGGTGACGAAGCCCGCCTTGTCCGGAGTCGATGTGTCGACACGGGCGGCCCAGTCGGTCTCGCTCAGCCGGGGGTCGTCGGTGAAGGACTCGGTGCCCTTGCCCCGGCGCAGTCCCAGGGTGCCGACGCCGGCCTCGTCGCCCCGGGCGGGGCGCAGGGTCGTGGCGCGCGTGCCACGCGGCGGCCAGGTCGCCGACGTCGTCCACTGGTCGGGCGCGCGTTCGATGTCGGCCATGGGTTCGCGGTCGATGCCGTTGTCGTAGCCGAGCAGTTCGTGGTCGAACCAGCGGTGCAGGGTACGCACCCATTGCGCGCGGCGGAAGTCGAAGGGGTCGACATGGCCGGTCTGGGAGAGCCAGATCTTGCGGTCGACACCGTTGCGTGCGAGGGCGTCCCACCAGGGGCCGACATGCTGCATCCGTACGTTGAGGTCCTGGGTGCCGTGCACCAGGAAGACACTGGCCCTGACCTTCTTCGCGGCGCGCACGTAGTCGCGTTCGGTCCACAGCGGGGTGTGGTCGCCGGTGCGCGGGGCGCCCTCGACGAGTTCGCGCTGGACGGCGTCGCAGTGGGCGCGGGCCTCGGGGTTCTCGACGTACCGGGACAGCCAGTCGGGGCCGGAGTCGTAGAGGGGGGCGCCCTGGGAGAAGTAGTAGTCGTACCAGGAGGAGATGGCGGCGATCGGGACGATGGTCTCCAGGCCCTCGACTCCCGTGGCGGCGACACCGTTGGCGATGGTGCCGTCCCAGCTCTTGCCGATCATGCCGGTGCGGCCGTTGGTCCAGCCGGCCCCGGCGCGCTCGGTGCCGGTGCGGCTGGTGTACGCCCGGCCGCGGCCGTTCAGCCAGTCGACGACGGCCTTGGCGGACCGGATGTCGGAGCGGCCTCCCACGTCCACGCAGCCGTCGGAGCGGTTGGTGCCGGCCAGGTCGACACCGACGACGGCGTAGCCGCGCGGCACGAAGTAGTTGTCGTAGAACAGCGGCATCTGTACGACGTCGCCGTTCGCGTCGTAGGTCTTGCGCTGGCTCTCGTTGCCGCGCCCGCAGCAGGAGTAGTACGGGCTGGCGTCCATGATGACGGGGATCTTCCGGCCCCGCTGCGCGGGTTCGCGGGGGCGGACGATGTCCACGGCGACCCGGTCGGTCCTCCCGTCCCGGTCCTCGTCGAGGCCGGTGTCCACCCAGACGGCTTCGCGGATGGCGTCGTCGTAGGAGTGGACGGGTCTGCTCTCCCGCGGCGCGGTGTGGGCCGCGACGGGAGTGAGGAGGGTGGCCGTCAGGGCGGCGGTGGCCGCCGTCGCGAGCGTTCTCCAGGGCGTGAGGCGCGTGCGTTTCGGCATGCGCCGGACGGTACCTCGGTGAACTCGGGTGCAGAAGAGGGCGGTTGACGCCTTGGGAGACCACGGGTGGCTGAAAGCACGCCGGGTGGGACGCTCCGGTCCGCGCGCGGGAGCGGTGCCGGATCCCCGCTCAGTCACCGTGGTCGTACACCGTCACCGGTGTGCCGTGCCGCACCGGGCGCTCGCTGATCAGCGGCTCCACGCGGGACCAAGTACCGCCGGCCAGGCCGCAGCCGACGCGGGGCATACGGACCGAGGCGCCGAGGTCCCCGCATGCCGGGCGAGGCGGGTGAGGGCCGCGCCGATCGCCTCGTAGCGGACCGGGAGGCCCTTGCCGCCGGTCCTCGTTCCGCGCCGGCCGATCACGGCGGCAACCCGCATACAGCGCTCCCCCTGGCCGAGTTGTACCGCGCCCAGCCCGAAGTCGTGGCCCGCGCGGCCTCGGCTCCAGGCCCGGTGGGCGGCTTCCGGCCGAGGCCGGCGACGCGACACGGCGGGGACGGATCCCCGGCCCCAGCCTCCGACGTCGTTGCGGACATGGGCGACGATCCGGACGCCTTTCACCGGCGGAGCGGTGGCGTCACCCCGGACGTACGTGACCCCCGGCATGACGTCACCGTAGAGGCCGGGACTGACAGCGGGTGTGTCACAGCGGTGGTGGTACAGCGATACTGCTGGACATGACGACCGAGTCCGAGGGCCTGACGATCGACGAGCTGGCGGCCCGGTGCGGGGTCACCGTGCGCACGGTCCGTTTCTACGGCAGCAAGGGGCTGCTGCCGCCGCCGGTGATCGGTCCCCGCCGGGTCGGCCGTTACGGGCGGGAGCATCTGGCCCGGCTGGAGCTCATCGAGGAGCTGCAGAGCCGTGGCATGACGCTGGCGGCGATCGAGCGGTATCTGGGGGAGCTGCCGCCCGACCTGAGCGTGCGGGAGCTCGCCGTTCAGCGGGCGGTGGTGGCGTCCTGGGCGCCGAGCACGGTGGAGACGATGTCCCGCGGGGAACTCGAGCGCCGCGCGGGACGTCCGCTGGACGGGGAGGACCTGAAGCGGCTCGCGGCGATGGACGTCGTCGAGCAGGACGCCGGGGCTCCGGGGTCCTATCGCGTGGACACGGGGCTGCTGCGGTTCGGAACCGGGCTGCTGGACGCACCGCTGTCGCACGAGACGATCCTCGCCGCCCGCACGGCACTCACCGAGCACTCCCGCGCGGCCGCCCACGAGCTGTCGCGGCTGCTGCGCGACGCGGCCGCGGACAAGGACGCGCGTGATGTGCGGTCCCTGTCCGCCCGGATGCATCCACTGGTGGTGCAGGCGCTCCTCACCACCTTCCAGCGGTCGCTGAAGGAGGAGTTGCGGGAGTGGCTCGACGAGGAGGGGTGAACGGCGGGGACGGCGTCAGCGCGCGTCCTTGAACACCTCTCCCCGCTCCGCCTTCTCCACCAGCAGGGCCGGCGGGGCGAAGCGCTCGCCGTACCGCTCGGCGAGTTCCCGCGCACGGGCCACGAAGCCGGGCAGGCCGCCCTCGTAGCCGTTGATGTACTGCAGCACCCCGCCGGTCCAGCCCGGGAAGCCGATGCCGAGGACGGAGCCGATGTTGGCGTCGGCGACGGACGTCAGCACGCCTTCCTCCAGCAGCCGGACGGTGTCCAGCGCCTCGGAGAAGAGCATGCGTTCCTGCATGTCGCGGAACGGGATCTCGTGTCCCTCCCGCGCGAAGTGCTCGCGCAGTCCCGGCCACAGGGCGCCGCGCTTGCCGTCCTCCCCGTACTCGTAGAAGCCGGCGCCGCCGCTGCGGCCCGGGCGGCCGAACTCGTCGACCATGCGGTCGATGACCGCCTCCGCCGGGTGCGCGGTCCAGGTGCCGCCGGCCTCCTCCACGGCCCGCTTCGACTCGATGCGGATCTTGCGGGGCAGGGTGAGGGTCAGTTCGTCCATCAGGGAGAGCACCTTGGCCGGGTAGCCCGCCTGGGCCGCCGCCTGCTCCACCGACGCGGGCTCGATGCCCTCGCCGACCATGGCCACGCCCTCGTTGATGAAGTGGCCGATGACGCGGGAGGTGAAGAAGCCGCGCGAGTCGTTGACGACGATCGGAGTCTTGTTGATCTGCCGGACCAGGTCGAAGGCGCGCGCCAGCGCCTCGTCGCCGGTGCGCTCACCCTTGATGATCTCGACGAGCGGCATCTTGTCCACGGGTGAGAAGAAGTGCAGCCCGATGAAGTCGCTCTGGCGCCCGACGCCTTCCGCGAGGGCGGTGATGGGCAGGGTGGAGGTGTTGGAGCACAGCAGCGCGTCGGGGGCGACGACGTCCTGGACCTCCTGGAACACCTTGTGCTTGAGCGCGGTGTCCTCGAACACGGCCTCGATGACGGCGTCGCAGCCGGCCAGGTCGGCGGCCTCCGCGGTGGGGGTGATCCGCGCGAGCAGCGCGTCCGCCTTCGCCTGGCTGGTACGGCCCCGGGCGACGGCCTTGGCGCACAGCTGCTCGGAGTAGCCCTTGCCCTTGACGGCCGATTCCAGGGCGACGTCCTTGAGGACGACGTCGATGCCCGCGCGGGCGCACGCGTAGGCGATGCCCGCGCCCATCATCCCGGCGCCGAGGACGGCGACCCTGGTGACCTTGCGGGGCTCGGTGCCCTGGGGGCGGTTGGCGCCGGAGTTGACGGCCTGGAGGTCGAAGAAGAACGCCTGGATCATGTTCTTGGACGTCTGTCCGGCGGCCAGTTCGACGAAGTAGCGGGCCTCGATGACCTGGGCGGTCTCGAAGTCGACCTGAGCGCCCTCGACGGCGGCGGCCATGATGCTGCGCGGGGCCGGGTAGGGGGCGCCGCCCGTCTGCTTGCGCAGGTTGGCCGGGAAGGCGGGCAGGTTGGCGGCGAACTTGGGGTGGGCGGGGGTGCCGCCGGGGATGCGGTAGCCGGGCCGGTCCCAGGGCTGGGCCGACTCCGGGTGGGCGTCGATGAAGGCGCGGGCCTTGGCGAGCATGTCCTCGCGCGAGTCGGCGATGTCGTCGACGAGGCCGTTCTCCAGGGCGCGGCGCGGGGTGTACTGGGTGCCCTGGAGGAGCACCTTCAGCAGCGCGTCGGTGATGCCCAGCAGGCGGACGGTGCGGACGACACCGCCGCCGCCGGGGAGCAGACCGAGGGTGACCTCGGGGCAGCCGATCTTGGAGCCGGGGGTGTCGAGGGCGATCCGGTGGTGGCAGGCGAGGGCCAGTTCGAAGCCGCCGCCGAGGGCCGCGCCGTTGATCGCGGCGACGACCGGCTTGCCGAGGGTCTCGATGCGGCGCATCTGGCGCTTGAGCGCCATGCCGCCGTCGAAGAGGTCCTGCGCCGTCTCGGGGGTGACCCGGATCAGGTCGCGCAGGTCGCCGCCGGCGAAGAAGGTCTTCTTGGCGGAGGTGACGACGACGCCGCGGATCGTGTCCTTCTCGGCCTCCAGGCGGTCGGTGACGACGGCGAGGGACTCGCGGAACGCCTGGTTCATGGTGTTCGCGGACTGGCGGGGGTCGTCGATGACGAGGGTGACGACGCCGGTGCGGTCCTGTTCCCAGCGGATGGTGGTGCTCTCGGTCATGAGGGAGTCTCCGTGAGTGAGGTGGCGGGTCGCTGGGGTCAGAGGCGTTCGACGACGGTGGCGACGCCCATGCCGCCGCCGACGCAGAGGGTGGCGAGGCCGTAGCGCTTGTCCTGCCGCTCGAGTTCGTCGACGAGCGTGCCGAGGATCATGGCGCCGGTCGCGCCGAGCGGGTGGCCCAGTGCGATGGCTCCCCCGTTGACGTTGACCTTGTCCAGCGAGAGCCCCATGTCCTTCACGAAACGCAGCACGACCGCCGCGAACGCCTCGTTGATCTCGACCAGGTCGATGTCGTCGATGGTCAGTCCGGCCTTGGCGAGGGCCTTGCGGGTGGCGGGCGCGGGGCCGGTCAGCATGATGGTGGGCTCGGAGCCGGAGACGGCGGCGGAGACGATCCGGGCGCGCGGGGTGAGCCCGTAGCGCTCACCCACCTCCTTCGATCCGATGGCGACCAGCGCGGCGCCGTCGACGATGCCGGAGGAGTTGCCGGCGTGGTGGACGTGGTCGATCTTCTCCACCCAGTGGTACTTCTGCAGCGCGACGGCGTCGAACCCGCCCAGGTCGCCGATGTCCGCGAAGGACGGCTTCAGCCCGCCCAGCGAGTCGGCGGTGGTGCCGGGCCGCAGGTGTTCGTCGTGGTCGAGGACGACCAGGCCGCTGCGGTCCCGCACCGGGACGACCGACCGCTCGAAGCGGCTCTCCTTCCAGGCGGTGGCCGCACGCTCCTGCGACAGGGCCGCGTACTCGTCGACGTCGCGCCGGGAGAAACCCTCGATGGTGGCGATCAGGTCGGCGCCGATCCCCTGCGGGACGAAGTCGACCGCGAGGTTGGTCATGGGGTCGTTGAACCAGGCGCCGCCGTCGGAGGCCATGGGGACGCGGGACATGGACTCCACGCCACCGGCGAGGACCAGGTCCTCCCAGCCCGAACGGACCTTGGCCGCCGCCAGGTTGACGGCCTCGAGACCGGAAGCGCAGAAGCGGTTCTCCTGCACACCCGCCACCGTGTCCGGCAGCCCGGCCGCGATCGCCGCGATACGGGCGATGTCCGAGCCCTGGTCACCGACCGGCCCGACGACGCCGAGGACGATGTCGTCGACGGCGGCCGGGTCCAGGTCCGGGAAGCGGTCCCTGATCTCGTGGATCAGCCCGACCACCAGGTCGATGGGCTTGGTCCCGTGCAGGGCTCCACTGGCCTTGCCGCGCCCGCGCGGGGTGCGGATCGCGTCGTACACATACGCTTCGGTGCTCACGGGGAGGCCTTTCGCTGAGGGGGCGAGGGTTCGCGGGAGTGCGAGGGGGCCGCGGGCCGGGGCAGGTTCCAGTCGCGGGCCACGCTGTCGGCGCCGGTGCCCGGCAGGGCGGGCCCGGTACGGATGCCGGCGGGGGTCGCGGAGAACCGGGGGGCCGGTGCGGGCTGGGTGATGCCGTCGTGGTCGGTGAAGGTGCCGCGGGCGGCGAGATGCGGGTGGTGCGGGGCCTCGCCGAGGGACAGGACGGGCGCCACGCACGCGTCGGTGCCCTCGAAGACGGCCGTCCACTCGTCACGGGTACGGGCCTCGAAGCGGGCGGCGACCCGCTCGCGCAGTTCCGGCCAGCGGGCGGTGTCGGTGTGGGCTCCGGTCCGGTCCTCGAGACCGAGCAGGCGCAGGAACTCGGCGTAGAAGCGCGGTTCCAGCGCGCCGACGGCCATGTGCCCGCCGTCGGCGGTGTCGTAGGTGCCGTAGTAGGGGCAGCCGCCGTCGAGGAGGTTGGCGCCGCGCCGGTCCTGCCAGGCTCCGGCGGCGAGCATGCCGTGGATCATCGAGGAGAGGTGGGCGGTGCCGTCCACGATGGCGGCGTCGACGACCTGTCCGGTGCCGGTCGCGCGCGCGTGGTGCAGGGCGGCGAGGACGCCGACGACGAGGTAGAGGGAGCCGCCCGCGTAGTCGCCGAGCAGGTTGGCCGGGACGGCCGGGGGCCGGTCCGGGTCGCCGATCATGCCGAGGGTGCCGGTGAGGGCGATGTACGAGATGTCGTGTCCCGCGCGGTCGGCGAGGGGGCCTTCCTGCCCCCAGCCGGTCATCCGGCCGTAGACGAGGCGCGGGTTGCGGGCGTGGCACTCCCCGGGGCCGACGCCGAGTCGCTCGGCGACGCCGGGGCGGTAGCCCTCGATGAGGATGTCGGCGCGTTCGGCGAGGTCCAGGAGGCGGGCGGGGCCGTCGGGCGCCTTCAGGTCCACGATCACGGAGCGCTTGTTGCGGAGGGTGATGTCGAGGGCCGGGTCGATGCCCAGTCCGGGGCCTCCCGGGCGGTCCACGCGGACGACGTCGGCGCCGAGGTCGGCCAGGAGCATGGCGGCGAACGGGCCCGGCCCGATCCCTGCCAGCTCGACCACACGCACGCCGGCGAGCGGACCGCCCGCCGGCGTCCTCGCCTCCGTCATCGAGCCCCCATCGTCTGTGACACTACTGGTGTAACACCCGGGATGTTAGGAACGCGCTCCACCCGGCACAAGACCGGGCGAGCAAGCGCTTAGCCACTGTACGGCGCCGGGTCCGCGCCCGCGCCCTCGGCGTGCCCCGGCTCCGCGGTCCCGCCCCCGGGGCGCTCCCCGGCGGCACCGGGCGGCCCATGGGGTGTGGTCGGACGCTTTTTCCCACTTCTTCGGGGCGTCGCGGGCACGGCCATCGGCTTACCTCCGGGCTCGTCGTCGGGCTCCGCATCCCTCACGCTAACCTCGGCCACCGACAGCGGCGCGGCTGCACGATCAAGGGGTGTCATGAGCAGGCTGACCAGGACGGACCGTCCGTACGACATCGTGCTCTTCGGGGCGACCGGCTTCGTCGGGACACTCACCGCGGAGTACCTCGCCCGCCACGCACCCGCCGGGCTGCGCTGGGCGATCGCCGGCCGCGGCACCGAGAAGCTGGAACGGCTGCGGGAACGGCTGCCCGGCGGCACCGGGACCGGGCTGCTGCGGGCGGACGTGTCCGACCCGGCCTCCCTGCGCAACCTCGCCGAGCAGGCGCGCGTGGTCGCCACGACCGTGGGCCCGTACACGGAGTACGGCGAGCAGCTCGTCGCCGCCTGCGCGGACGCCGGCACGGACTATGCCGACGTCACGGGTGAACCCGAGTTCGTGGACCTGATGTACGTCCGTCATGACGCACGCGCGCGGGAGACCGGGGCGCGGCTGGTGCACGCCTGCGGCTTCGACTCGGTACCGCACGACCTGGGCGCGTACTTCACCGTGCGACAGCTGCCGGAGGGAACGCCGCTGACCGTGGACGGCTTCGTCACCACCGACGCGGCCTTCTCGGGCGGGACCTTCGCCTCGGCGCTGAACCAGTTCGCCGGGAGCCGCCGGCTCCGTGCGGCGGCCCGCGAACGCCGGTACCACGAACCGCGGCTGGTGGACCGCCGGACGTCGGCCCCGCTGGGCGCTCCCCGCTACGCACCGGAGGTCGGCGCCTGGGCCCTGCCCCTGCCGACCATCGACGGACAGATCGTGCGCCGTTCGGCGAAGGCGCTCGACCGGTACGGCCCCGACTTCCGCTACCGGCACTACGCGGCCGTGCGCCGTCTCCCGGTGGCGCTGGGCGGAGTGGCGGCCGTCGGCACCCTGGTCACGGCGGCCCAGTTCCCGTCGCTGCGGCGCCGGCTCTCCGACCGGCTCAAGCCCGGCGACGGGCCGGGCCCCGAGAAGCGCGCCCGGAGCTGGTTCACCGTCCGCTTCGTCGGCGAGGGCGGCGGACAGCGGGTGTACACGGAGGTGGCGGGCGGCGACCCCGGCTACGACGAGACGGCGAAGATGCTGGCCGAGAGTGCCCTCTGCCTGGCCTTCGACGACCTCCCGCCGACGGCGGGGCAGGTCACGACGGCGGTGGCGATGGGCGACGCGCTGATCGACCGCCTGCGGACGGCGGGCATCCGCTTCCGCGTCGCCGCGACCCGCTGACCACGCCGGGCCGGGCCGCAGCGGTCGTCGGGCCGAGGCGCGGATCATCCCGGGCGGCGGCCCGGTCAGTGCCTCTCGTTCGGATCATGCGGGGCCCGCGGCCGGACAGCCGTACGCGGACTCGGCACCTGTCCGGCCTCCGCCCCCTCGGAACCTGTCGTCCGCCCAGCCCCATGGGCTCGTCCGGGCGCCTGTGGGTACCGGGCGGCTGCCCGCGCGAGGGCCCGGCGGCACAGGGCGTCCGCCCTGCGGGTGGTCTCGGGGAGGCGGTAGGCCGGAGTCAGGGCGAGCGTGTGGGCGCAGGCGTTGTCCAGGCTCATCCGGTGGCCCACCGAGACGAAGACCGGTTTGACGGCGTCCCTGGTGCGCAGGGCGCGGCCGACCTCCTCGGCCCCGGCAAGCAGCGGGGACGTGCTGCCGCGCGTGGTCCCGGGTGCGGCGTGGGTGAAGGTGAAGGGGTTCTTGGCGACACCGATGGTCGGAAGACCGGTGAGCACCCCGAGGTGGCTGGCCAGGCCGAAGCGGCGCGGGTGGGCGAGGCCGTAGCCGTCGCAGACCACCGGGCCGGGCGGGCACGGCAGGGCGGCTAGGGCGGCGATCACGGTCGGGATCTCGCGGAAGGCGAGGAGTCCGGGGACGTACGGGAAGGAGATCCGGCCGACGGCCGTGGCCTCGGCGACCACGTCCAGGGTCGCCGCGTCCAGAACGACGGCCGCGGCGGCGACGAGGTCCCGCTCGTCGTCGTACGCCACGTCCACTCCGGTGACGCGGCCCGACCCGGGCGGCGGGCCCGGTTCGTCGAGTACCACCCTCGCGCGGAGCCGGTCCTGGACCGCGCGGGCCTCTTCCTCGGTCGCGGGCCAGCCGGCGGGTGTGGGTACGGGCGTCATGGTGCCCCGAGCCTACGGGCGTCGGAACCCCCTGCGCGCGCAGGGGGTTCCGCGGTCGGCCGCCTTCACGCCCAGGCGGCCGCTCACTTGCCCAGCGCCCGCTGGAGCTGGCTCTTGTTCATGGTCGAACGGCCCTCGACGTTCCGCTTCCTGGCCTCCTCGTACAACTGGTCGCGGGTGGGGCCCTGGGAGCCCTTGCCGGACCGCTGACCGCCGCGCTTGCCGGACGACATGTCCTGCGTCGAGGTGCGGCTCGCCGTCCTGGACTCGCCGGAGCGCGCGCGCTCCTTGTTCACCGTCCGCGCGGCGATCTCCTTGGCACGCCCGGTACTCTCGCCCCGGTCCTCGGCGCTGTCCTTGATGTGCTCGTACTGACGCTCCCGCTTGGGGCTGGAACCGCGTGGCATGTCCGCTCACTTCCTCTCGTGTACAGCGAACGGGTACCCACGCCGACAGGGTTCAGGGCCCCGCGTACGGTCACTCCGCATACGGTCACCGCTGCAGGCGGGCCACCCGTCCCCGCTCCCCCGCCGCCCGGCAGCCGTGATCGGGTGTGCCGTGCGTGCCGCCCTGCTCCTCATCGCGGGCGACGCCGGTCCCCTGCCGGGACGCCGTCCAGAGGGCCTGCCCTCCGCCGGAGCGGGCGTCCCGGGGGAGTGCCGGGAGAGCCGTGTCACTCGGGTGCATGAACGCGGTGACAGAGGTCACTCGCAGTTCGTGTGCACGGATTGGCTGATTCCGTCGTCTCTTCCTGCAGACGACCCGATCCGCCCGGAAGCCCGTCCAGCCGTCACGAGGGAGCAAGGCGTTGTCCACCGTCATAGAGCAGCCCGTAGAGGCCCGTCTGGTCGCCGCCGCGCCGCGGATGCCCAACATCCCCGCCACCTTGCACTACGACCGCGACGACCCGTTCGCCGTCCGCATGACCTTCCCCGCGCCCGCCACCCTGGAGGGCGTCGAGGTCTGCTGGACCTTCGCGCGTGAGCTCCTCGCGGCGGGCCTGCAGGAGCCCGAGGGCCACGGTGACGTGCGGATCCGTCCGTACGGCTACGACCGCACCGTCATGGAGTTCCACGCCCCCGAGGGGACCGCCGTGGTGCATGTCCGCTCGGGCGAGATCCGCCGGTTCCTGGACGCCACGGACGAACTGGTGCCGACCGGTCTGGAGCACCTCCGGCTCGACCTCGACCACGATCTCGCGGAGCTGATCCGCGACGCCTGACGAGCGAGGCGCCAACGGCTTCCGCTCATCGGGGTGTTGAGCGTTCCTTACGGGGGGCCGTCGGTCCGCGCGTCGTACGTCCCGGTGCCGGGCAGCTCCCGCGCGGCACGGTGGACCGGCGGGCGCACGGCCGAGGCGATGCCGGAACCGACACTGCCGGGGGCCGCCCCGGGGCGGCCGGTTTCACCGGCAGGCGGCGCGTCGGGGCCGCCCTGTGCGCCCACGGTGCGCGCTTCCCACCGGCGACCTCCTTCAGCGTCCCCCGGTCGGCGGTCCCGGGGACGCGGGGCCTCGCGGCGCGGTCATCGGCCCCTGGTCGGCGAGGGCGCCGGCGAGGGCGCCGGCGACGCGTCGGCGAGTCCCTCGCGCAGTTGGCGCAGGATGGCGCCGAACCCGGGAGCGGACGCTTCCGCGCGGCGGGTCAGGGCCTCGGCACGGCGGTCGCCGACGGGGCCGCCCGGCTCCGGCGGCAGGCCCGCCGCGGTGGCCAGGGCGAGGAGGGACGCGGTCTGCCCGGACACGCTCTCGGCCGGTACGGACCCGCCCAGGACCGAGCGTGCCTCCCGGCGCAGGGCGTCCGCGCGGGCGGTGTCGGCCAGCACGTGGTCCACGGACGGGAACACCCCGAGCACCCGGTGTTTCTCGGCGCGCAGGACGCCCTCGGCCACCAGCTGCTCACGGACCGCGTCCAGGGTGTGCCTCGCGTGCAGCGTCACCCAGGAGCGCCAGTGGTGCGGGAAGGACTCGCTGACCAGCTCCAGCAGACCGTCCATCACCGGGTCCCCGGTCCTGGAGTCCAGGTCGAGCGGGGTGACGATGCCGTCGTCGTCGGTCAGCAGACCGCGCCGGGCGAGCTCGGCGAGGGCACCGGCCCGCACCAGCGGGGCGAGCCGTCCCGGGTCGGTGTCCCAGCAGAGCAGACAGAGACGGGCCGGCGGTGAGAGCGGGCCGTTGAGCACGGGGGCCTCCTCGGGGCGGGGACGTCGTGAGCCGTAATTGCGTTGACAGCCGGTGGGGCCGCTCGTACCGTCTGGAACGGTTCTGTTGCCGTCGAATGGAGAAGGACGTTGCTCGTCTGAGGTTCTGAGACACCGCGTCACACCGGTCGGGTGTGTGCGCAGCGTGCGACCTCGGCGTGCGAGCCGTCCTTGCGGTCCCTTCGGAACAGGACCTTCTCCGTTCCCACGGTCTCCCTCCCGGCTGCCGGCCGTCGTCCCGCGGTGTCTCGATACGCGTTTGCCCCTGATCGCCCCGAGCAACCGCGGAGGCCCTTGTGTCACCTTCCCTCACCTGTACCTCCCTCGCCTTCACCTGGCCCGACGGCACCGCCGTCTTCGAAGGCCTCGATGTCGCCTTCGGCCCCGGACGTACCGGGCTCGTCGGAGTCAACGGGTCGGGCAAGTCCACCCTGCTGAAGCTGCTCGCCGGTGAGCTCGCCCCGGCCGACGGCACCGTCCGGGTCGCCGGGGAGGTGGGGTACCTGCCGCAGAACGTGACGCTCGACACCGCGCTGCGGGTCGACGAGGCGCTCGGTATCGCCGCCCGGCGTGCCGCGCTGCACGCCATCGAGTCGGGTGACGTGGCCGAGGAGCACTTCGGGACCGTCGGCGACGACTGGGACGTCGAGGAGCGCGCCCTGGCCACGCTCGGCGAGCTCGGACTCGGACACATCGGCCTCGACCGCACGGTCGGCGAGGTGTCGGGCGGCGAGTCCGTACTGCTGCGCCTGGCGTCACTGCTGCTGCGGCGCCCGGACGTGCTGCTGCTGGACGAGCCCACCAACAACCTCGACCTGTACGCCCGCAAGCGGCTGTACACGGCCGTCGCGAGCCGGCCGGGCGTCATGATCGTGGTGAGCCACGACCGTGAACTGCTGGAACTGGTCGACCAGATCGCCGACCTGCGCTGCGGAGAGGTCACCTGGTACGGCGGCAACTACTCGGCCTACGAGGAGGCCCTGGCCGTCGAACAGGAGGCCGCCGAGCGCATGGTGCGCGCGGCCGAGGCGGACTTCCGCAAGCAGAAGCGTGAACTCGTCGACGCACAGATGAAGTTGGCCCGCCGGAAGCGGTACGGCCAGAAGATGTGGGACCAGAAACGCGAACCGAAGATCGTCATGGGGGCGCGCAAACGCGCGGCGCAGGAGTCCGCGGGCAAGCACCGCATCATGCACGAGGAGAAGGTCGCCGAGGCCAGGGAGCGCCTCGACGGCGCGGTGGAGGCCGTACGGGACGACGACGAGATCCGCGTCGACCTGCCGTACACGGCCGTACCGCCGGGCCGCGACGTGCTCACCGTGCGGGACCTGTCACTGGCGTACGGCGCCCGGGTGAACGGCGGCCTCGATCTGCGCGGCGCGGAGCGGGTTGCGCTGGTCGGTCGCAACGGCGCGGGCAAGACGACGCTGCTGCGCACGGTCGCCGGGGAGCTGGAGCCGGTCTCCGGCGAGGCGCGGGCCCATGTGCCGCTGCGGTTCCTGCCCCAGCGGCTCGATGTGCTGGAGGCGGAACTGACGGTCGCCGAGAACGTGGCCCGGTTCGCCCCGGGCGCCACCAACAACCGGGTCCGGGCCCGGCTCGCCCGGTTCCTGTTCCGGGGCGCCCGCGCCGACCAGAAGGCGCAAACGCTCTCCGGCGGCGAGCGGTTCCGGGCGGCGCTGGCCGCGCTGATGCTGGCGGAGCCCGCGCCGCAGCTGCTGATGCTGGACGAGCCGACGAACAACCTCGACACGGCGAGCGTCCGGCAGCTGACCACGGCCCTGGAGTCGTACGAGGGGGCGCTGATCGTGGCCAGTCACGATCTGCCGTTCCTGGAGTCCCTCGGCATCACCCGGTGGCTGCTGATGGAGGAGGGAGGGCTGAAGGAGGTCACGGCGGAAGCCCTGGGGCTGCGGGAGAGCTGAGGGAGGCGGGGCGGGCCGGGCGGCGCCACCGTTACCGGTGGTACATCTCATCACCGGCGGGGGTGGTCCCGTCCGGATCCTCCCTGCATGATGGCTGCGCCGACGACCGTGGGAGGCCGGCCGTGCCACGGACCCCGCGGGCCCGGCCGAGCCCTGCCCGTCCCGTCCGAAAGGCGCACCCGTGCCCAGCAGGAAAGCCCTCGTCCGCCGCCCCTCTCCCCGTCTGGCCGAAGGGCTGGTGACGCACATCGAACGGGACGGCGTCGACGTCGGCCGCGCGGTGGAGCAGTGGGAGGCGTACACGGAGACGCTGCGCGCCCACGGCTGGGAGACGGTCGAGGTGGATCCGGCCGACGACTGCCCGGACTCCGTGTTCGTTGAGGACACGGTGGTGATGTACCGGAACGTGGCGCTGATCGCCCGCTCCGGTGCCGAGTCCCGGCGCGCGGAGACACTGGGGGTCGAGGAGGCCGTCGCGTCGCTGGGCTGCTCGGTGAACTGGATCTGGGAGCCGGGCACGCTGGACGGCGGCGATGTGCTGAAGATCGGTGACACGGTGTACGTGGGCCGCGGCGGGCGCACCAACGCGGTCGGGGTCCGGCAGGTGCGGGCCGCGTTCGAGCCGCTGGGGGCACGGGTGGTCGCCGTCCCGGTGGCCAAGGTGCTGCATCTGAAGTCGGCGGTCACGGCGCTGCCGGACGGTACGGTGATCGGGCACATCCCGAACATGGACGCGCCGTCGCTCTTCCCGCGGTTCCTCCCGGTGCCGGAGGAGTCGGGGGCGCATGTGGTGCTGCTCGGCGGGGACAGGCTGCTGATGGCGGCGAGCGCGCCGAAGACGGCGGAGCTGTTCACGGACCTCGGATACGAGCCCGTGCTGGTGGACATCGGCGAGTTCGAGAAGCTCGAGGGCTGTGTGACGTGCCTCTCGGTGCGACTGCGGGACCTGTATGCCTGACCGGCCACCATGTCACCCGTACGGCGCGACGACCTGCGGCTCCGGAGCATCCGGCGGCGCCTCGTCCACCCGTATGGACCCCGCTGATCAGCAGTCTTTACGGCAATCTTAACCTACGGATACGTAACCTACGGATACGTAGCCTACGATGCCGTAGGTTCCCGGCACCGCTCGCCGGACCGCTCCCCGTCACCGTCCCCCTGGAGTCACCCGTGTCGCTCACTTCTCCCCACCTGGGCAGCCCCTCGGTCTGGACCGACGCCCGGCTGTTGTACGCACTGGAGGAAGTGGTCGAGAAGGAGCTCAACCGGCATCTGAAGGTCACCAAGGACTGGATGCCGCACGAGTACGTGCCGTGGAGCGACGGCCGCAACTTCCCGGGCTTCTTCGAGGACGGCGAGGCGTGGGACAAGGAGCAGTCCAAGGTCACCGAAGTCGGCAAGGTCGCCCTGGTCGTCAATCTGCTGACCGAGGACAATCTCCCCAGCTACCACCACGAGATCGCCACGATGTTCGGCCGGGAGGGCGCCTGGGGCACCTGGGTGCACCGCTGGACGGCCGAGGAGGGCCGGCACGGCATCGTGATGCGGGACTACCTGCTCGCCTCACGGGCGGTGGACCCGGACAAGCTGGAGCAGTTCCGCATGTCGCACATGAGCGAGGGCTTCGAGTCGGACAACCGGCACTCGATGCTCCACTCGATCGCCTATGTCGCCTTCCAGGAGCTGGCCACCCGGATCTCGCACCGCAACACCGGCCACCAGTCGGGTGACCCGGTCTGCGACCGCATGCTGGCCCGCATCGCGACCGACGAGAACCTGCACATGGTCTTCTACCGCAACCTGCTGAAGGCGGCGTTCGAGCTCACCCCGGACCTCACGATGCAGGCGGTGCGCGACGTCGTGGTGAACTTCCGGATGCCCGGCCACGGGATCCCCGGGTTCGAGCGGGCGGCCGCGCAGATGGCCATCGGCGAGGTGTACAACATGCGTATCCACCACGACGACGTGCTGCAGCCGGTGCTGCGCTTCCTGAAGGTCATGGAGATCGACGGACTGGGCCCCGAGGGCGTCAAGGCCCAGGAGGAACTGGGTCTGTTCATGGGCGGCCTGGACGCGGAGGCCTCGAAGTTCGACGAGAAGCTGGCGGCCCGCAAGGCCCGGATGGCGGCCCGGGCCGCCGGCTGAGGACTGCGTCCTGTCGCGCACCGCCGACCTGCCCTCCACCGCCTTCACGTCGACGACGTAGCGCCGTGGGGGCGGTGAGGCGGGCGGCAGGGGCAGCGGCCGGTCGCGACCCGGTGCGATCGGCTCCTACCGTCCGGTCGGCTCCTACCGTCCGGTGCGCCGCAGTTCCAGGCGCTCCTTCTCCGACAGACCGCCCCAGACTCCGAAGCGCATGTCGTGGGTCAGCGCGTACTCGAGACACGTGGCGCGGATCGGGCACAGACCGCAGATGCGCTTGGCCTCGCGAACCGAGCTGCCGGGCTCGGGGAAGAAGAAGTCTCCGCCCGTCTGCGCGCACAACGCCTCTTCCTGCCAGGCGAGGTCGGGCGACGGCAATGTGTCGATGTGCATGGTCGGAAGCGTGCCGGAGGGCGAAAAACGTTCGATCAACGACGTATCAACGCGTGGCGCGCGCCACGTCGGACCCGGTGTTCTCCCTCTCCTTCGGGCTCCGCCTCGCGGCTGTCCCCGGTGACCCGATGATGGCGCCGGCCGGCCGGGCGCGCACGGCGGCGCGCCGGGGGAGGTCCGGCGCGGACCGCCCTCGAGGATCGCGAAGCGCGCGCCGTGCGGATCCATCGGACGGGCGACGCCGGCGAGGGAGGTGGCGGGCATCCGCACCGTGCCGCCCGGCCCGACGGCCCTGGCGACCACGGCGTCCTGGTCCGCACCCCGATGCGCGGCAGCCGGCAGGGCTGCCCGCCGCCGGGTCCCGACGGGGTCGTCGGCCGCGGGACCATCCCGCCGGGCCTGCCGTCCTCGCCCGCCGCGGCGGGGTGGAGGGAGGTGCGGACGCCGCCGGGGAAGGTCATCGCCGAGGTCGGGCGTGCGCCCCTGCCCGTCCCGTCCCCGTGGCTGTCGCCCGGCCCTCCTCGCGGCTGTGCCTCGTCTGCGTACTCCCCCGGACGGCGTTCCGCGTACCGTCCGGGGGCGGCTCACGCGGACGACCGGCGGATCAGCGTCGTCGGGAGGATCAGGCCGGCGGGGCGGGCGCCCGCGGTCCCCTCCGGCGTACCGGTGCCGTCGAGGTCGCGCAGGAGGAGGCGGGCCATCAGGCGGCCCATCTCCTCGATGTCCTGACGCACCGTGGTGAGCGGCGGCTCGGTCTGTTCGGCGATCGGCGGCATGTCGTCGAAGCCGACGACCGCCACGTCGTCCGGCACCCGCCGTCCGTGCTCGCGCAGCACGCGCAGGGCGCCGGCCGCCATCAGGTCGTTGGCGGCGAAGACCGCGTCCAGGCCGGGGTGCCGGCCGAGGAGTTCCCGCATCGCCCGCTCGCCGCTCGCGGGAGTGAAGTCGCCCTGCGCGACCAGCCCCGGATCGGCGCCGGCCATGACGTCGCGGTAGCCGTCGTGCCGGTCCACGGCCGAGGTCTGGTCGAGGGCTCCGGTGATGTGGGCGACGTGCCGGCGGCCGAGGCCGAGCAGGTGCCGTACGGCGTCGCGGGCGCCGCCCCGGTTGTCGCTGTCGACGTAGGAGACGCCGCCCCGGCCCCCGTTGAAGTAGGGCCGGCCGCCGAACACCGTGGGCAGTCCCGCGCGCTGGATCAGTTCGGGCAGCGGGTCGTCGATGTGGAGCGAGAAGACCAGCGCGCCGTCCACATGACCGCCGGCGAGGTAGCGTCCGACGCGGGCGTGGTCGTCGCGGTCCTCGGTGAGCAGCAGAACGAGCTGGTTGTCGTGGGCCGTCAGTTCCTTGCTGATGCCGCGCAGCTGGCGGGCGAAGAAGGGGTCGGCGAAGACCCGGGTCTCCGGTTCGGCGACGATGACGGCGACGGCGTCGTGCCGCCTGGTCACCAGGCTGCGCGCGGCCTGGTTGGGGACGTACCCGAGTTCTTCCACGGCTTGTCTCACCCGCTCGGCCAGGGGTTCGCGGACCCCGTCGGAGCCGTTGACCACGCGGGAGACCGTGGCCCGGGAGACCCCGGCCCGCGCGGCGACCGCCTCCAGGGTGGGTCGCTGCACTGTCTCGGTCACTGGGGCGCTCCTCACCTGCGGCTGCGGGAAAGGATAGCCCCGGCCCGGCTGCGCGGGAGAGCGCTCTCGGATCACGGCGGGCAGGTCAGTGCTCGTGCTCCGGCTCCTTGCCGGCGGCCGTGCCGTGGGCGTGCTCGTGCGGGTCGTATCCGGGGATGGTGCCGTCCGGCTTCTTCACCAGGAACAACCCGACCATGCCCATGTCGGAGTGGCTCTGGACATGGCAGTGGTACATCCAGGCGCCGGCGCCGACGCCCTCCCCGGCGATGATCTGGAATCCGAAGGAGTCGGCCGGGCCGCAGATCTTGTTGTCGATGACCTGACTGGGGTCGTCGGGACCGGTGAGCATGCCGGTGCGGTTGTCCGCCCAGCGGTGACCGTGCATGTGGAAGGTGTGGTAGTACTCGCCGTGCGTGATCGAGACGAATTCGACGCGGTCACCCACGGTGGCCTCGAAGTCCGGGCCGGTGTGGGCGGGCCTGTTGTTGATCGTCATGTCGTTGAAGACGATGGTGTGGGTCGCGTCGGGCAGGACGTCGCCCTTGCGGCGCACGATGACCGGCCCGTAGAGCCCGTTCCGGATGCCTCCGGTGCCGTGCTCGGTGCCGACGACGTGGTCGTGGTAGTGCCAGTAGCCCGCGCTGCCCGTCCGCCAGGTGCCGTCGGAGCGCCGGCCGGGCCTGTGGGTGCGCCAGGTGTAGGTGCGGGTGCCGCCGGGCCCGACGGCGCTCCTGTTCTGCCGGGTGCCGTCGCTGGAGATCTCGTAGTCCAGGCCGTGGACGTGCAGGCTCACGGGCACGTCCATGGTGTTCTCGAACTCGATGTGCAGTGTGTCGCCCTCGTTGAGTTCGATCAGCGGGCCCGGGATCGACGCCTTGCCCTTCTCGAAGCCGTAGCCCATCTGTCCGCCGGCCAGGCGCTCGGCGTACATCTTGACGCGTCGCACCTCGCCGCCGGCCGGAGCGGTCCTCACCCGGGCGGCCGCCTTCGCGGCTTCGGGCGCGCTCACGGCCTCGGGTGCGACGGACAACGATGTCGCGACGGCCGCGCCGCTCAGCAGTACCCTCCGGTTGAAATCGCGTCTGTCCATGCCGAACTCCCCAGTTGGCTGTCATGAACCTGTGAAACCGTAGCGGCCCGCCCCTGGTTTATCCACACTCAGGACAAAGTTCGGTCCATTGCTGCGATAGGTATTGGCGTGTGGCGCAAAGAGGTCTAGCTTCCTTGACGCTGTTGCTGCGACCGAGGAGGGGTGGGTGGCCACGTGCGGTCCACATCGCATCAAGAACCCATGGGCTTAAGAGGTTTGAGCACGTCAGGCGCCGCGAGCGCACGAAGGACGAGAGCGAGACGACGTCTCTGGGCGGCCACCGTGACCGCCGGCGCCGTCACCGCCGGACTGCTGTCGGGCCCCGCCGCCAGCGCGCGCCCGGCCCCGGATCCGTCTCTGACAACGATGTCCATCAAGTCGCCTCCGGGCGGCGCGAACGTACGGGTGCTGCTGTTCCACGGTTCGGCTGCCGGCGGTGACGAGTCACCGCTGGTGAACGCGGGGATCGCGGCGATCGAGCGGATCGGGCTCTCCGGGCCGGAGGACCAGCGCTTCGCGGTCACCGCCACCGACAACGCCTCGGTCTTCACCAACGCCAAGAAGCTGGGCCGCTTCAACACCATCGTCTTCCTGACCGGCGGCGGGGATGTCCTCGACCCCGACCAGGAGGCGGGCCTGGAGGCGTACATGGAGGCCGGCGGCGGTTTCGTCGGTCTGCACGACGCGGCCCGCGCGGAGCCGTACTCGGACTGGTTCACCGGTCTGATCGGCGCCCGCCCGGCCGCGGGTCCGGACACGGTGCAGCGGGCGACCGTCGAGGTCGGCGACCGGACGCATCCGGCGGCCAAGAGCCTGCCCACGCAGTGGAAACGGCCCGACAAATGGCTGAACTGGGTCAAGAACCCCTCCGGCGACGTGCACACGGTCGCCCGGGTGCGGGAATCGACCTACACGCCCGGCGCGGGCGCCAACGGCTGGGACCACCCGGTCAGCTGGTGCCGTGACTACGACGGCGGCCGGTCCTTCTACACCGGGATGGGCGGCACGGTGTCGTCGTACGACGAGACCGACTTCCGTGAGCATCTGCGCGGCGCCCTGTTGTGGACCAACCGTCTCGCGCAGGCCGACTGCAGGGCGACGATCACCGGGAACTACACGGCGGAGCGGCTCACCCAGCCCAACAAGCCGGGCCAGAACGACCAGATCGGCGAACCGCACGGTCTGGTCACCGCCCCCGACGGCCGCGTGTTCTACATCGGCCGGGGCGGCGCGGACTCCTCCCAGCCCGTCGTCACCGACTGGAACGACCCCGACATCGGCAAGGGCAAGGGCGAGATCCACGTCTACGACCCGAAGACCGGGGAGGTCACCCTCGCCGGGGCACTCACCGTCTTCGGCAACAAGGGCGGCGGCGACGAACTGCGCAAGGTCGAGGAGGGCCTGCTCGGCATCGAACTGGACCCGCGGTTCGAGCAGAACGGGTGGGTGTACCTGCACTACACACCGCACTCCGAGATCAACCGGGACACACACATGGGCGAGCGGCGGGTCTCCCGCTTCACGCTCGACCGGGCCACCGACACACTGGACCTGAGCAGCGAGAAGGTGCTGCTGAAGTGGCCGGTGCAGATCCACAGCTGCTGCCACGCGGGCGGCGGGATGGCCTGGGACTCCAAGGACAACCTGTACATCGCCACCGGAGACACCAACTCCAGTGGCTTCAGCAGCGGTTACTCGGGCAACAACCCGGAGCCCAACTTCAAGGGCGTCTCCTTCGCGGACGCGCGCCGCACCGCCGGCAACACCAACAACCTCAACGGCAAGATCCTGCGCATCCACCCGGAGCCGGACGGCACGTACACCCTCCCCGAGGGCAACCTCTTCACCGGTGAGGAGACCGCCGAGGGCGGGGGCAAGACACGCGGCGAGATCTACGTGATGGGTGTGCGCAACCCCTCGCGCATCTCCGTCGACCGGAAGACCGACGTGCTCTACGCCGGCTGGGTCGGCCCGGACGCCGGTTCCCCGTCGACCACCTGGGGCCCGGCGAAGTACGACACCTTCGCCGCGATCACGAAGGCCTCCAACCGCGGCTGGCCGTACTGCATGGGCGACAACCAGCCCTACCGGGACCGCAATCTGCCCGACCCGTCCCAGCCGCTGGGCTGGTACGACTGCGACGCCCCGAAGAACGAGTCGCCGAACAACGACGGCCTGGTCAATCTGCCGCCGGTGACCAGCAACAACATCTGGTACTCGCCGCAGGGCGGCGCCCCGGACTACCCGCGCGACGCGAACGGCGTCCCGTCGTACAAGGAGGCCGAGGCGACCTACCGGCTGCCCTGGCTGAAGGGTGGCGGCCAGGCCGCGATGAACGGCCCGGTCTACCGCTACGACGCCGGCAGCGCCAGCGAGGTCAAGTGGCCCGCCTACTGGGACGGCAAGTGGTTCGTCGGTGACTTCTACGACGCCGACCAGCCGCGCAATGCGGTGCTGATGGACCCGAAGACGCAAGGAGACGGCGGTCTCCCGGTGCACTCGGAGTCCCTGAAGAAGATCGTGCCGGTCGGCAACGACGGCATCAGGAACCTGATGGACTGGAAGTTCGGCCCGGACGGCGCGCTGTACGTCCTCGACTACGGGCGCGGCTTCTTCACCTCCGACGCCAAGTCCGCGCTGTGGCGGGTCACCTACACGGGCGGCGGTCCCACCCCGGCCGCCGGTCAGCTGGCGAGGAAGGCCGGATGAAACCAGTGATACGGCAACGAAGAATGTGGGCCGGCCTGCTGGCCGCCCTGCTGATGACGCTCGGTCTGCAGACGTCGACGTCCGCGGCCGGCGAGTCCGCCGGGTCCGCGGCGGCCGAGGCTGCGGAGGCGGCGGAGCAGGTCCTCACCTGGACCGCCGGTGACAGCATCACCGAGTACACGTCCGCGCCGGCCACAGCGGTGGCCGGTCCGGCGACGATCGTCTTCGAGAACAGCGCGGCCACCGGCAACACCACCGGCATGCCGCACACGCTGACGTTCGTGACCTCCGACCCGGAGTTCAACAACGACGTCCAGCTGAACATCCTGGCCAACCCGGGCGACAGCCAGGGCGGCCGGCACACCGCCGAGGTGGTCCTCACCCCGGGCCGGTACTTCTACCACTGCACCATCCAGGGCCACGGCGAGATGCAGGGCATCCTGACGGTGACCGAGGGCAGCGGTGAGGACACCACGGCGCCCGGGGCCACGGCTGAGGTGACCGGCTCGCAGAACGACAAGGGCGAGTACGTGGGTTCGGCGAGCGTGAGCGTCGAGGCCACCGACGAGGGTTCGGGCGTGGACCGGATCGAGTACGCCCTCGGCGCCGACGCGGCCTGGCAGCCGTACACCGCCCCGGTCGTGGTCGACCAGGTCGGCACCCACACGGTGCGCTACCGCGCGCTGGACAAGGCGGGCAACGTCTCGGCGGAGAAGAGCGTGGAGTTCACGGTCGTCCCGCCGCCGACGGACGACACCACGGCGCCGGAGACCTCGGCAACGGTGGACGGCGAGAAGAACGACGCCGGTGACTACATCGACATGGCGACGGTCACCGTCACCGCGTCGGACACCGGCTCCGGCGTCAACGGCATCGAGTACGCCCTCGGGGCCGGCGGCGCCTGGCAGGCGTACACCGGCCCGGTGATGGTGCACCAGGTGGGCGAGCACACCGTGCGCTACCGCGCCACCGACAAGGCGGGCAACACCGCGGCGGTCAAGAGCGTGGAGTTCACGGTCGTCGCCGCTCCCCCGCAGGACACCACCCCGCCGGCGACCGGCGTGACCGTCGGGGGCGTCAGGAACTCCGACGGCGCCTACGTGGGTGACGCCACGGTGACCGTCAGCGCCGACGACGGGCACGGCGGTTCCGGGGTCGCCGGTATCGAGTACTCGCTCGACGGCGGTCCGTATCTGGCGTACGGCGCGCCCGTGGTCGTCGACCGGACGGGCCGGCACACCGTGGCCTACCGGGCGAGCGACAAGGCCGGCAACACCTCCGCGCCGCTCACGGTGAGCTTCACGGTCGTGGCCGACGGCGGGGTACCGGCGCCCAACTGTCCCGAGTACGACGAGCGACTGACAGTGATCGTCGGCACGGTCGACTCGGGTGTGCCGAACCGGGTCACCAACAACCGGTGCCGGATCGGCGAGCTGATCGAGGACGAGAAGCAGTGGACCTCGCAGGCGCTGTTCCTGAAGCACGTGAAGGGCGTCCTGGACCGGCTCAAGAGCGAAGGGGTCATCGACCAGCGGGAGCGGAAGGCCATCAACCAGGCGGCCAGGCAGTCCGGTGTGGGCACGCCGGGCCAGACCGACGGCTACCGCAAGATCCTGGACGGCACCGCGGGGTCGTTCGCCAAGTGGGAGCAGGTGGGCGGTGGTTCGTTCGCGCTGAATCCTGACGGGTCGATCACCTCCGGCACCTCCCGGGGCGGGCTCGGCATGCTGTGGTTCCCCGAGCGCACGTACGGCGACTTCTCGCTGAAGCTCCAGTGGCGTGACGACGCTCCGGGCACCGGCAACGCCAACTCCGGTGTCTTCGTGCGGTTCCCGCAGATCCACGACCACCCGGAGGAGCCGCGGCCGGAGTGGGCCGCCATCAAGTACGGGCACGAGGTACAGGTGTTCGACTCGCCCACCGGCGACATGTACAAGACGGGCTCGGTCTACGGCTTCGACCGCGTGGGCCTGGCCGGCGCGGGCGTGACGCAGAAGGGCACCTGGAACGACTACGAGATCCGCGTGGTGGACCAGCACTACTCGGTCTACCGCAACGGCGTGCTGATCAACGAGTTCGACAACACCGGCGGCCAGGACTTCACCCCGCCGCGCTCGGACGACCCGGGCACGGACGGGCGGCGGTTCGCCTCCGGTTACATCGGACTGCAGGTGCACGGCACGACGGACGTCGTCTCCTACCGGGACGTCCGGATCAAGGACCTGTAGCCGCGGGGTCCGCGCGGGTCAGGAGGCCGGGGATCCCGGCTTCCTGGCCCGGCTCGGCTGCACCCGGCTGGGTTCTCCCGGCATCTTCGGATACTCGGGCGGGTACGGCAGATCGCCCAAGCCGTGGTCGTGTTCGTCGCGGCGGGCGAGTTCCAGCAAGGGTTCCAGTGAGAACGTGTGATCGTCCATGTCCGCGTGCACGTCGCCGAGTTCGGCGAAGCGCGCGGGCATGGTCGTGATGTCGAAGTCCCGCGGGTGCGCGACGCCGACCTCCTCCCAGCGCAGCGGTGCCGAGACGGGCGCGTGCGGGCGGGGGCGTACGGAGTAGGCGGAGGCGATGGTGCGGTCGCGGGCGGTCTGGTTGTAGTCGACGAAGATGCGCTCGCCGCGCTCCTCCTTCCACCACTTGATGGTGACCTGTTCCGGCATCCGGCGTTCGAGTTCCCGGCCCACGGCGATCGCGGCGCGGCGGACCTGGGTGAAGGTCCAGCGCGGTTCGATCGGCACGAAGACGTGGATGCCGCGCCCGCCGGAGGTCTTGGGCCACCCGCGCAGACCTCCGAACTCGTCGAGCACCGCGCGCAGTTCGTGAGCGGCCCGGACTGCGTCGTCATAGTCGGTGCCGGGCTGCGGATCGAGGTCGAGGCGCAGTTCGTCCGGGTGGTCGACGTCGGCGCGGCGCACCGGCCAGGGGTGGAAGACGAGCGTGCCGTACTGGGCGGCCCACACCACCGCCGCTTCCTCGGTGGGGCACATCTCGTCGGCGCTGCGGCCGCTGGGGAAGGTGATGTGCGCGGTGGGGATCCAGTCGGGCATGCCCTTGGGCGCCCGCTTCTGGTAGAACCACTCGCCGGTGACGCCGTCCGGGTAGCGCTGCAGGGTGGTGGGCCGCTCGCGCAGGGCGCGCAGGATGCCGGGGGCCACGGCCTGGTAGTAGCGGGCCACGTCCAGCTTGGTGTAGCCGTGCTCCGGGAAGAAGACCTTGTCCGGACTGGACAGCCGTACGGTCCGGCCGGCCACGTGCAGTTCCACCGCGTCACCCATGCGAGCCACGGTAGGCGTGGCGCACCTGCCTCGCACACCGGGCGGCGACGGGCGGGGGCGCGCAGAATCGGAGCATGGATCTGCCCGTCATGCCGCCCGTGAAACCGATGCTCGCCAAGTCGGTGGCGAGGATCCCGCCCGACATGCACTACGAGGCCAAGTGGGACGGCTTCCGGGCGATCGTGTTCCGCGACGGGGACGAGGTCGAGCTGGGCAGCCGTACCGGCAAGCCGCTGACCAGGTACTTCCCTGAAGTGGTGGAAGCCGTGCGGGAGTGGCTGCCACCACGGTGTGTGATGGACGGCGAGATCGTCATCGCCCGGGAAGGGCATCTCGACTTCGACGCGCTCACCGAGCGCATCCACCCCGCGGACTCGAGGGTGCGGACGCTCGCCGAGCGGACCCCGGCGTCGTTCGTCGCCTTCGACGTGCTGGCGCTGGAGGACGAGTCACTGCTGGGGGTCCCGCTGTCCGACAGACGGGAGCTGCTGGTCCGGGCGCTGGAGGGAGCCGGCCCGCCGGTGCACGTGGCCCCGGCGACACGGGACATCGAGGTGGCGCGGGGCTGGTTCGAGCAGTACGAGGGGGCGGGGCTGGACGGGGTGGTCGCCAAGCCGCCGGCGCTGGGCTACCGGCAGGACGAGCGGGCCATGTTCAAGATCAAGCACGAGCGCACGGCCGATGCGGTGGTGGCCGGGTACCGGCTGCACAAGAGCGGCCCTGTCGTGGGCTCGCTGCTGCTGGGCCTGTACGACGAGGCCGGCGTCCTGCAGCACGTGGGAGTCTGCGCGGCCTTCTCCATGAAGCGTCGCGCGGAGCTGATCGAGGAGCTGGAGCCGCTGCGGATGGACGACGTGTCGGGCCATCCGTGGGCGGCCTGGGCGGAGGCGGCGGCGCACGAGACGGCACGGCTGCCGGGGGCGCCGAGCCGCTGGTCGGGGAAGAAGGACCTGTCGTGGGTGCCGCTCAGGCCGGAGCTGGTGGCCGAGGTGGCCTACGACCACATGGAGAACGGGCGGCGTTTCCGGCACACCGCCCGTTTCCGCCGCCGGCGCCCCGACCGTACTCCCGAGAGCTGCACCTTCGCGCAGCTCGAGGAGCCGGTCCGCTACGACCTGGCCGAGATCCTCGGCGGCCCCTCCGGTCAGGGACCCCGGGACGGCTGAGTCAGGGCCGCAGGACCACCTTGACCGCCCCGTCCTGCTTCTTCTGGAACATCTCGTAGGCGTGCGGTGCGTCGGTCAGCGGCAGGTGGTGGGTGGCGAAGTCGTCGACGCCGAGGGGGTCCTCGTCGGTGAGGTAGGGGATGATCTCGTCACTCCAGCGGCGTACGTTCGCCTGGCCCATGCGCATCTGGATCTGCTTGTCGAACAGCGTGAGCATGGGCATCGGGTCGGCCATGCCGCCGTAGACGCCGCTGATCGAGATGGTGCCGCCGCGGCGCACCAGCTCGATGGCGGTGTGCAGGGCGGCGAGCCGGTCGACGCTGAACCGTTCCGCCATGGGGCCGCCCAGTTTGCGGGGCAGCAGCGCGGCCGCGTTCTGCACCATGCGGGCCGCGGCACCGCCGTGCGCCTCGGTGCCGACGGCGTCGATCACGGCGTCCGGGCCCCGGCCGTCGGTCCGGTCGCGGATGGCGGTCACCAGTTCCTTCTCGTCGTCGAAGGAGCGCAGGTCGAAGGTCTCCACGCCCCGCTCCTTCGCCCGGCGCAGCCGCTCCGGGACCAGGTCCACGCCGAACACCCGTCCGGCGCCCTGGACCTGTGCGATCCGGCAGGCCATGTCACCGATGGGGCCGAGCCCGAGCACCGCGACGCTGCCGCCCTTCGGCACACCGGCGTAGGCGACCGCCTGCCAGGCGGTGGGCAGGACGTCGGAGAGGTAGAGGAACCGGTCGTCGGAGGGCCCCTCGGGGACCTTGATCGGGCCGTACTGGGCCTGCGGGACGCGCAGGTACTCGGCCTGGGCGCCCGGCACCGCTCCGTACAGCCTGGTGTAGCCGAACAGGGCCGCGCCCATGCCCTCGGCGCTGACCTGGGTGGTCTCGCACTGGGTGGGCAGGCCGGTCAGGCACATCCAGCAGTTGCCGCAGGCGATCTGGAACGGGACCACGACCCGGTCACCGGCCTGGAGGTCCGGCACCGCCGCACCGACCTCCTCGACGATGCCCATCGGTTCGTGACCGAGGATGTCGCCCGGTGTCATGAACGGGGTCAGCACCTCGTAGAGATGCAGATCGGATCCGCACAGCCCGCTGGAGGTGACGCGGATGATCGCGTCCGTCGGCTCCTCGATCCGTGGGTCGGGCACGGTCTCCACCCGTACGTCCCGCTTTCCCTGCCAGGTCAGTGCCCTCATCGCCGCCCGCTCCCTCCGTCGTGGCCGGTGTACCGCTCATGCGGTGGCCGTCCGGGTACCCGAGCGGCCGTCCACCGAACCGCGGGCCGCTCGGCCGATCGGCGGACGCCGCCGCGCGGGATTCCCTCCGCTCCGCGATGGCCAGAGACAATCAGAAAAGCGCACAATCGAGACAACGGATGACAAGAGGCAGGCTCGGTGGCGACGGTGGGCACGGTGGGCACGGTGGGCACGCAACGAGGAACGCGCCGACGGCGCGGTACGGGGACGGGGCTGCTGCTCGTCGCCGTGCTGACGGCCGGTCTGGCGGCGGGCTGCACGACGTCCGACGGTCCGCCCGACGACGGGCGCGGAACGACCCGCGAGTCTCCGGCACAGGACGCCCCGCCGGCCCTCGCCGTGAAGATCGACAACGCCCCCGCCGCCCGGCCCCAGACCGGCCTGGACGACGCCGACGTGGTGTACACCGAACAGGTCGAGGGCGGAAGCAGCAGGCTGATCGCCGTGTACGCCACCGCACTGCCGGAGTCCGTCGGGCCGGTGCGCAGTGCGCGGGAGGCAGATCTGGAGCTGCTGCGCCAGTTCGACCGGCCGCTGCTGGCCTTCTCCGGGGCGCAGAGCAAGCTGAAGCCGCTCATCGAGGAGGCACCGCTGGAGGCGGTGACCCCCGAGTCCGAGCCCGACGCCTACATCCGGGACTCCGACCGCTCCGCCCCGCACAATCTGTTCCTGCGGCCGGAGCGCGTCATGGACGACCCGCCGGGTGAGGCCGCGCTGACCACGGGTTTCCGCTTCGGCCGGCCCCCTGCGGACGGTGCGCCGCAGAACGAGCTCACCGTGCGCTACCCGGCGGCCCGTTTCACCTTCACCTGGTCCGGCGCGCAGGACCGCTGGCTGGTGTCGATGGACGGCACGCCGGCCGTGACCAGCGGGGGTGAACGGCTGGCGCCCGCGACGGTCGTCGTGCAGCACGTGACCGTGCGCCCCTCCGGCTTCCGTGACTTCCTCGGCAACACCACTCCGTTCACCGAGACGGTGGGCTCCGGGGAGGCCACCGTGCTGCGCGACGGGCGCGCGTGGGAGGCGAACTGGAAGCGGCCGTCCGCCGAGGACGGCACCTCGTTCACCACCGACTCCGGAGAGCCGCTGAACTTCGCGCGCGGCCAGGTGTGGGTGGTGTACGCGGAGGCATCCTGAGCCGGTCCGTCGGCGCCGGGCAGTCACCGCCGGGCAGTCACCGCCGGACGGTCACCGCCGGACGGTCGGGCGGGGCGGACGGTGCCGGGCGGCCGGACGGGGCGGCCGGGGACGGCGCCGGATCGCGCAGGGTCTCGGCGGCGTCCGCGACCCGCAGCAGCAGGCCGGTGAAGACCGCTCGCTCATCCTCCTCGAGCGGGGCCAGGAAGACCTGGTTCATCCGCGCGGTGCGCACCGTCAGCCGGCGGTGGGTACGCGCTCCGTCGTCGGTGAGGCACAGCCGGAAGCGCCGGCCGTCCCGCGGATCGCGGATCTTGTCCAGCAGTCCGCGCCGGACGAGCCGGGCGGTCACCTCGGCGATGGTGGACCGGTCGAGCCCGACCCGCTCCCCCACGGTGCGCTGGTCGAGCCCCGGTTCGGCGACGAGCGCGTTCAGGACGGCGAACTGCGGCGAGGTGATCTCCTCGGAGACCATCGTGGTCCACAGCAGGTGATGGGCCTGCTGGAGCCGGCGGGCCAGATGCCCGGGATGGGTGGTGAGGTCCACGGCGGCCATATGCGCTCCCCCGGTCATTTCTTCGCTTCGTCCCCGCACTGATGATTACCCAGATTCCGGACAGTACTGGACAGAGGCGATGCTCCGGCAAATACTCAGTGGGCTGACCATATGGCCGAGGCGGACGGCTCGGTCCGACGGGAGGGACCGGGTGCCCGGATGGCCGAGGGGATCACCTCGGCGTCATCGGCGCCGGGCTCGCCCCCGCCGCGACCGCACCCGGTGTGACCGTCCGGGAGAACACCGCCGAGACCGGGGCCGAACCCGCCCCCGGGGAGGACGTGTCGTGACCGAAGCACTCAGTCAAGCCGACATCGACCGGGAGATCGCGGCCGAGCACGCGGCGTACGGGAAACGGCTCGCCGACGGCGCACCCGCCGAACACCACCCGCGCCGCGGCTACCCGCCGTACCGTTCCTCCGTGCTGCGCCACCCGGGGCGGCCGCCGGTCGCCATCGACGTGTCCGGGGACCCGGAGCTGGTGGAGCTGGCCTCCCCCGCGTTCGGCGGACGGGACATCACCGAGACCGACAACGATCTCACCCGGCAGCACACCGGTGAGCCCGTCGGCGAGCGCATCACCGTCTCCGGCAGACTGCTGGACCGGTCCGGACGGCCGGTGCGCGGCCAGCTGGTGGAGATCTGGCAGGCCAACTCGGCCGGACGCTACGCCCATCAGCGGGAACAGCACGACGCCCCGCTGGACCCGAACTTCACCGGCGTGGGCCGCACCCTCTCCGACGCCGACGGGTGCTACCGCTTCACCACCGTCCGGCCGGGCCCGTACCCGTGGCGCAACCACGTGAACGCCTGGCGCCCGGCGCACATCCACTTCTCCGTCTTCGGCACCGCGTTCACCCAGCGGCTGGTGACGCAGATGTACTTCCCGGGCGACCCGCTCTTCCCGTACGACCCGATCCTGCAGTCCGTGACCGACGACGCGGCGCGGCAGCGGCTGGTCGCGGCCTACGACCACGGACTGTCGGTGCCGGAGTTCTCCCTCGGTTACCACTGGGACATCGTGCTGGACGGGCCACGGGCCACCTGGACGGAAGAAGGGCGCTGACCACCATGACGAAGACCGGCACCGGCAGCGGCAGCGGCAGCGGCAGCCCGGAGAACGTGCTGCCCACCCCCTCACACACCGTCGGCCCGTTCTACGGCCATGCGCTGCCCTTCCGGGGCGGCGAGGAGATCGCCCCCGCCGGGCACCCGGACACGGTCACCGTGCACGGCCATGTGTACGACGGGGCGGGCCGACCCCTGCCCGACGCGCTGCTGGAGCTGTGGGGGCCGGACCCCGGAGGTGTCCTCCCGGCGGTCGACGGCTCGATGCGGCGCGACCCGGCGAGCGGGGGCTTCCTCGGCCGCAACGGCGTGGAGTTCACCGGTTTCGGCCGCGTCCAGACCGACGCGAACGGCCACTGGTACGTCCGTACGCTGCGCCCGGGAGCGCGTGGCCGGAACGCTCCGTACCTCGCTGTGTGCGTCTTCGCGCGGGGTCTGCTGGTGCATGTGTTCACCCGGATCTACCTGCCCGGCGACTCGGCCGCGCTGACGGCCGATCCGCTGCTGTCGCGGCTGGACCCTCAGCGCCGCGACACGCTGGTCGCGGACGAGGAGGGCGCGGGCACGTACCGTTTCGACGTCCGCCTTCAGGGCGAGGGCGAGACGGTCTTCCTGGAGTTCCAGTGACATCAGCCGATTCCGACACCGGGCTGCTCGGCCCCGGCTGGGCCGGCTCCCCGGCCGCCGCCGAGACCGGCGACAGGGCGTTCCTGCGGGCCATGCTGGACGCGGAGGCCGCGCTGGTCCGGGCGCAGGCGGCGCTGGGGCTCGCCCCGGCCGAGTCGGCGGCGGCGGTGACGGAGGCGGCCGAGCCGGACCGTTTCGACCCCGCGTCCCTGGCCGCGCGGGCCCGCGACGGCGGCAATCCGGTGATTCCGCTGGTCGCGGACCTGACCCGGGCGGTCGGTGCGGAGCACGGACCGGCCGTGCACCGGGGGGCCACCAGCCAGGACATCATGGACTCGGCGGCGATGCTGGTCGCCCACCGCACCCTGGGACCGGTCCTCGCCGACCTCGACCGGGTCCAGCGGGCCCTGGCCCGGCTGGCCGCCGCGCACCGCGACACCGTGCTGCCGGGCCGGACCCTGACCCAGCACGCCGTGCCGACGACGTTCGGCCTGAAGGCGGCCGGGTGGCGGTCGCTGGTACTGGACGCCCGGGACCGGGTCACCGCGGTACGGGGCCGGCTGCCCGCCCAGCTCGGCGGCGCCGCCGGCACGCTGGCCGCCTTCGCCGCGTACGGTGCCGAGGACCCGACCGCGCTGACGGCCGCTTACGCCCGTGAACTGGGCCTGCGCGCGCCATTGTTGCCGTGGCACACGCTGCGGACACCCGTCGCGGACCTCGCGGGGTGCCTGGCGCTGACGGCCGGGGCGCTCGGCAGACTCGCGGCGGACGTCCTCACCCTCTCCCGTACCGAGATCGCGGAGGTCTCCGAAGGCGGCGGAGGAGGTTCCTCCACCATGCCGCAGAAGGCCAACCCGGTCCGCTCGACACTGATCGCGGCGGCGGCCCGGCGCGCACCACAGCTCGCGGCCACCCTCTACGGCTCCCTGGTGGCCGGGGACGAACGCCCGGCCGGGGCCTGGCACGCCGAGTGGGAACCGCTCCGGGACCTGCTCCGGCTGGTCGGCGGCGCGGCCCGGGACGCCGCGGAACTCACCGGGGGACTGCGGGTGCGTCCGGACGCCATGCGTGAACACCTCGGCATCACCCACGGGTTGATCGTCTCCGAGCGGCTCTCCGCCGAACTGGCGCCCCTGCTCGGCCGTGCCCGGGCGAAGGAACTGCTGACGGAACTCGCCCGGCGCGCCCACGAGGAGGGACGGGACCTCGGCGGACTGCTCGCCGAGCGACCCGAGTTGCGGGGCGTCGACCTACCCCCGCTCCTCGACCCCGCCCGCTACACCGGCTCCGCCGGAGTGCTCACCGACCGTGCCCTGGAGCGACCGTGACCGCCACCCTCCTCAACCACCGTGCCGAAGGCTCGGCTTCCGCTCCCCCGCTGCTGCTCGGCCCCTCCCTCGGCACCAGCCTCGCCGTGTGGGACACGGTGGCCCCCGAACTGTCGGCCGCGCACCGGGTGGTCCGATGGGACCTGCCGGGACACGGCGGATCGGCGGCGGAACTGATCGGGGCCGGGGCCACCGTCGGCGATCTCGCCGGTCTGGTGCTCGCGCTGGCCGACGCGCTCGGCATCGAGCGGTTCGCGTACGCGGGCGTCTCACTGGGCGGTGCGGTGGGCCTGCATCTGGCCGTGCACCACGCGGAGCGGGTGTCGTCGCTGGCCGTGATCTGCTCCTCGGCACACTTCAACGGGGCGAAGCCGTGGGAGGAGCGGGCGGCACGGGTGCGGCGCGAGGGGCCGGCCGGGCTCGCGGAGGGCGCCGGCGCGCGCTGGTTCACGCCCGGGTTCACCGTTGCCCGGCTGGTCCGGGACCACCGGGAGGCCGACCCGGAGGCGTATGCCGCGTGCTGTGACGCTCTGGCCGCGTTCGATCTGCGCGAGCGGCTGGCCGGGATCTCGGTGCCGACCCTGGCGGTGGCCGGCCGGGAGGACCCTGCGACGCCGCCCGAGCATCTGCGGCAGATCGCGGACGCGGTACCGGGTGCCGCGCTCGTGGAGATCCCGGGCGCCTCCCATCTGGCGCCGGCCCAGTGCCCGGAGGCGGTGCTGGCCGCCCTGCGGACGCACTTCGACGGGCCCGCCGGGCGCGGGACGGCGGTGCGGCGCGAGGTGCTGGGTGATCCGCATGTGGACCGGGCACAGGCGGGCCAGACACCGTTCACCGCCCGCTTCCAGGAGTTCGTCTCCCGCTACGCCTGGGGCGAGGTCTGGACCGATCCGACGCTGAGCCGCCGTGAACGCAGCATGATCACGCTCACCGCGCTGGTGGCGCACGGCCACCACGACGAGCTCGCGATGCATGTCCGGGCGGCCCGGCGGAACGGACTCACCCCCGAGGAGATCGGCGCGGTGCTGCTGCAGACGGCCGTGTACTGCGGGGTCCCGGCCGCCAACTCGGCGTTCGCGACGGCGCAGCGGGTGCTGGCGGAGGAGGACGGGTGACCGGACCTTCCGGCGCGGCCCCGGTGCGGCCGCGTCACGTCACCTTCCGCCGTCCGCCGACGGGCGGGCACCGGCGAGGGGCCCCGGTGCCCGTCCCGGCGGGGCGTGCGGGTCCGCGCGCGGCGGACGCGGGGTTCACGGCGGACCTGACGCTGCCCCGCCCGCGGTAAGGGGGCTAACGGAGCCCCACGCCCGTTTCCAGTTCCGCTCGGGCGCGCTTCACCAGGCCGTCCGCACCGCAGGAGCGGGCCAGTGCCAGACCGCGTTCGAGGTCGGGAGCGGAACGGGCGAGGATGCCGTACTCGACGCGGGCCGCGGCGTGTTCGTACTGGCACGGGGAGGACTCGAGGTAGGTGACGGCCTGGGCGGCGAGGCGGACCGCGCGCTGGCCCGTCTCCAGGGCGGCCGCGACGCGCAGCGCCTCCCCTATCGCGGTGTCCGTGCCGAGGCGCTCGGCGTGCCGGCGGACGTCGACGGCCAGCCGGGCCGCGCGGGCGGGGTCCTCCGTGGCGAGGGCGCGGGCCAGATCGGCGGCGCCGAAGACGTGTACGGGGTTGTGGTGGCCGCGGACGGCCGCCGCCTTCTCCGCCGCCTCGAGCTCGTTGACGCCGTCCTTGACGCGGCCGACGGCGAGCAGCAGCCGGCCCCGGACGGAGCGCGGATCGGGCAGCACGACGGTGGACGGGTAGGGCGGTGCGAAACCGTGCCGTTCCGCCATGGCCCAGGCCTCGTCGACGTGACCGCGGGCGAGCAGCGTGTCGACGAGATTGCAGATGGCCGTCCAGTACAGGGGCAGTCCGCGGCCGACGCGCTCGGCGAGGCGCAGCGACTCGCGCAGTGATGCCTCCGCCGCCTCCAGCCGGCCCCTCCTGCGGCGTGCCAGCCCGACGTAGGCGTGCGCCAGGACCAGGTGGCCGCCGCCCCAGCCCGCCGTGTCGTAGGCGTTCAGGGCTTCGCTGTAGAGGCTTTCGGCACGGTCGAGCCGGTCGGTGTAGACGTAGGAACTCGCGAGCATCAGCAGGAGTTCGACGCTCCACTCGGAGTCGGTCCAGCCGAGGCCGGGTGCCAGGCGGCCGTTGACGAGGGCGCGGTCGCAGATCTCGGCGATCTCCTCGGCGTTCTCGCCGCGCATCATGGCGTCGAAGCCGCGCAGGATGAGCATCGCCCGTTCGGAGTTGTCACGTCCGGTGCAGGTGGCGGCGAGCCGGGCGAGCCGCTCGGAGCGGTCGGGTGTGATGGTTTCGCCGGCGTGGACGCCCTCCCACATGAACTGCACGGCGTGCAGCCGCATCCGGGCGGGGCCGGGTTCCAGCCGTGCGGCCTCCGCCTCGACGGTGCGGACGGCCTCCTCCATCTGGTCGTTGTGGAGCAGGGCCTGGGAGAGCCGGATCACGGCGTCCACCCGCCGGTTGCCGTCGAGGCCCGGCATGCCGAGCGCGGTCCGCAGATGGCCGATGGTGCGGGCGGGCGCGGTGAGGAGGGTGGCACTGCCCAGCTCGTGAAGGACGTGCGCGTGGACCTCGGGGCGGGGCGGCTCCTCCAGCGCGCGTTCCAGGCAGCGGCGGGCGGCGTCCGGGGCGCCGACGGCGAGGTGTTCGCGGGCGGCCTCGCGCAGTTGCCAGACGAGTTCCTCGTCGTCGTCCGGGTGCACCTCGAGAAGGTGGCGGGAGGCGGCCGCGGAGCCGCGCCCGGAGTCGGTGACGATCCGGGCCGCTATGCCGTGCATGGCCCGGCGCAGCGCGTCGGGGATGGAGTTGTAGACGGCCGTGGCGATCAGGGGATGGACGAACTCGAGGTCGGTGGAGCCGGTACGGCCCGTGCCGGACGGGTCGGGGGCGGTGAGAATACGGGCGTGGCGCAGACGTTCGGCGCAGCGGGCGGCGTCGTCGGGGCTGAGGGTGGCGAGCTGGGCCGCCAGGCCGACGGTGATGTCGGTGCCGAGGATGGCGGCGGCCCAGGCGAACCGGGTGGCGTCTATGCCGAGCTCCTCCAGCCGGGCGACGAGGCCGCCGCCGCGGGCGGAGCGGTTGAGGGCGCGCAGTTCGGCGGCGTGGGCCTCGACGGGCTCGAGTTCGCTGTCCTGGACCTTGGCGAGGAGTTCGACCGTCTCGTAGGGGTTGCCTGCCGTGACGGCCCACACCTCGCGGCAGAACGCCGCGTCCGCGTGCTCGCCGAGGGTGGCGCGGGTGAGTCCGGCCGCGGCGTCGGGGGTGAGGGCGCTGAGGGTGGTGACGGGGCGGTCGGCCGCGGCGGCGACGCCGTCCAGCAGCCGGGCGCCGGTCCCGGAGATCTCACCGGGACGGCGGGCGATCACGAGGAGGACCGACAGATCGGCGAGGCGTTCGGCGAACGCCTCGAGCCAGTAGAGGGTCTCCTGGTCGGCCCAGTGGGCGTCGTCGATCAGCAGCACCAGCGGCCAGTCCCGGCGGGCCAGCCGGCGTACGGCGGCCACCAGGCCCTCGCACACTCCCTGCGGGTCCGCGTGCCGGTCGCCGGGGTCGGTTATGCCGAGGGCGGGGCCGGCGATGTCGTACCAGTCGCCGAGGTATTCGCGGGCCTCCTCGGGAAGCATCGACACCAGGGCGGGCTGCAGGAGTTGGCGTACGACGTTGAAGGGGACGGAGCGCAGGGTCTCGCCGCCGCGGGCGGACCAGACGGTGCAGCCGCGGTGTTCGGCGATGCGCCGGGTCTCGGCCAGCAGCGCGGTCTTGCCCAGCCCCGCCTCGCCGCGGAGCACCAGCAGGCTGCCCGGTGAGGAGCGGTCGGCGCACAGGATGTCGACGGCCTCCGCTATGGCGGCGACCTCCTCGTCGCGCTCCCACAAGGGAGCCGAGGGACCGGCCGGCGGCCGTACCTCCGTCATCCCGCTGCCTCCCCGAGTCGCCCGAACGACGTAACGGTCCTGAGCGTAGTCCCCCTCCCGGCCGAGCGGTGCCCGCTCGGCACACGTGTTGCCGCGAAGGGTGACACGGCAGACGAGGAGTGGACGGGACCCGCCCCTCACCAGGTGTCCTGATGGTCGACGGGTGTCAAGGGGCCGGGGGTGAGAAGCACCGGACGGGTGGGACACCACCGCGGGAGTGACGCACGCGCCGTGAGACGACGGGCGCCTCGGCGGGGACGGTGCCGAAGTGGGTCGGAAGGGGTCGGAAGGGGTCGGAGGCGGGGCTCTCTCATACGGCTTTCACCGTCGCCTCATACGGTGGGGGCATGACGCAGGTGACTCCTCCCGGCTGGTACGCCGACCCCGGGCAGACGAATGACGGACCCGCCACCGAGCGCTGGTGGGACGGCGCGGCCTGGACGGACCGGGTCCGGCCGGCCGGGTCGGCCGCCGCGTGGGGTCCGCCCGCGCCGGACGCCGCGGCCGGGCCGGCCTACCCGGCCTACCCGGTGTATCCGGCACCGCCGGCGCCCGGCCGGGGACACAAGGTGCGGAACGCGATAGCCGTCGCCGTGGCCGTGGCCGTACTGGCGAGCATCGGTGTGGGTGTGTACGCGCTGGCGGACGACGGCCCGGACCGGGAGTCGACGACCTCACAGGCACCGGAGGGCCGGGACAGCGGCCCCGGGGACGAGGAGCCGGGGCCGGACGGGTCCGAACCGGACGGGTCCGAGCCGCCGCGGGTCGAGAGCGGGTCGGTGACCGACGCGTTGAGCGGCATCAGCCTGCCCGTGCTGGACGGCTGGTACGGCCAGGAGCTCCAGGTGGGCGCCGCGGTGACGTCGGAGGACTCCTACGACTGCCCCGGCAACACCGACAAGAGCTGCACCAAGGGCGGTGCCTACTCGGCGCCCGCCCTGGTGCTCGGCAGCCGCGGCTCCACCGCCGAGGAGGTCGCCAGGGCGGACATCGCCGCCAACGCCGAGGAGAGCTACGGCGGGGACGCGTACGGGCGGATCACCTCGCACGACGTGCTCGCGTCCAAGGCCGTGACCGTGGCCGGCCAGAAGGGTTATCTGGTGCGCTGGAAGGCGGTCACCAGCAAGGGCTCCGACGGGCTCGTGCAGTCCCTCGCCTTCCCGTCGCCCGCGCAGCCCAAGCAGATCGTCGTGGTACGCGCCGGGGTCGACACCGACCAGACGCAGGCCGTCCTGGACGAGATCACCGAGGGTATCGAGGTGTCGACGGCCGGCGGCGGCAACGGGCAGGACGTCTGACGCCCGGTGTCCCGCGGCCGGGTGGAGCACCCCTCCGCTCGAGGGGGTGCCCCACCCGGCCGGGCTGCGCGCCGCCCCCGTCCCCACGGTGCGGCGCGGCCGGGCCGCCGTCCCGCGCGGGGAGCGGCGGCCCGAGTCTCGTCCGGGGCCCGGTGCCGGCGGTACGACGGCCGCCACGAAGCGGGCCAGGTGGTCCGGGTCGGCGTTGCGCCCTCCCCATGGGTGCCGGACCCGCAGGATGCCGAAGGTCTGCGCCGGGACGGCGCCGAGCGCCGGCACCGAGAGCATGACCGCCGCGGCCGTCGCCGTGCCGGCGCCCCGGCGCAGCAGTCGCACGCCCCAGTCCGGGCGCCGCCCCGGCGTGACGACGGACAGCAGTTCGACGATCACGGCGATGATCCGCACGGGAGCGGCGAGCAGGGCCGCGAACGCGAGCAGAGCGAACGGCGTCCGGCGTGTCCCTCCCCCGGCCGGCTGAACGGGTGTACGAGCTCCTGGGCAGCCTAGCCGTTGGCCTCCGGAGCCGGGTACTCGTGCCAACTCGCCCTGCGCAGCGCCGCCTCGGTGCCGTCGAGGTAGACGGCGGTGGCGAGCCACTGGGCCGCGTACCGGTCGGGTCCGCCGTCGTCGAGACGGCCGAAGGCGTCGCGGGTGCGGTGCGCGGCCACCGCACCGAGGGCGGCGGCCAGGCGCGCGCCGTTGACGAAACCGGCGCGGTGCAGCGCGGCGGCGTGTTCGGGGTGAACGCCGTCGCGTGCGGGCTCGGCGGCGGCCCGGCGTCCGCCCGCGACGGCCAGTTCGACCAGGGCGCGCATGCGCCAGAGCGGTGAGTCGCCCGTGGGTGCGTCGGCGCCGGACGGGGCGGGACCGCACGGGAGGGCGGGCAGGTCCGGCGGGAAGTGGTCGTCGTGGAGCGTGTCGTAGCCGAGATCGGCCCGGCCCTGCCAGGCGTGCGGGAGGCGCAGGGTCGCCCCGGTACCGGGCACCGGGGCGACGGCGAGCGGGCGGAGGACCGACACGCGGTCGGGCTCGACCCGGCCGGCGACCCGGATCCGCAGCCCGGGGCGGGCGCCGAGCCGCCGGAGGTTGGCGGTGTGCTCGAGGCCGGGATGACGGTGGGCGGGGGTCAGCCGGACGAGCCCGCCGTCAGGCTCGGGCAGGACCCGGTCGTCAGGCTCGGGCAGGACCCGGGCCAGCAGGTCCTGGCCGTCCGCGCCGGCGACCTCCAGGTCGCGGACGGTCAGGGGTCCGGCCGGCCCGGCCGGTCCGGCTCCGTCGGAGCCGGGCGCGGGGGGCGCCGGGAACCGTTCGCCGCCGGCCGGCGCCACCCGCGCGGTGACCGCCCAGGGCCGTCCGGCGGCGAAGGTGGCACGGACGCCGGGTTCCGGCAGCAGCCGGCCGTCCGGGGCGACGGCCGCGCCGGTGAGGACGAGGCCGCCGCGGGAGAGCCGGAAGTGGTCGCTCAGGAAGGTCCGGAGGGCGACGTGGGCGTCGCCCGCGCGGCGGGCGCGGGCCGGTCCGCCGGGCTTGACGTCGGGGAGCGTGTACCAGTGGCCGTCGTCGTCGACGAGGTGGGTGACCACCCCGCCGAGGCCGTCGGGACCGATGACCGGTTCACGGCAGACGCCGTAGAGCCGCAGCGGCCCGTCGGGGCGGTGCAGCCGGCGGACGGTGCCGATCAGCGCCGGATCGGGGTCGGATGTCCGCAACCGGTGTGTGACGAGGAGGAGTTCACGGAGCGCGGCCACCGACGCGGCGAGGGCGCGCGGCCGGTGCGGGTCGTGCTCGTCCCGCACCTGGCACACCACGTCCAGCGCCGCGGCCTCCGCCCGGTGGAGCCCCGCGAGACGAGCCGTGTGGGCGGCGCGGAGCAGCTCGGCCCGGAGGACCGCTCCCGCGCCGCCGGTTCCGGCGGACAGCACGCTCGCGGCCGCCGCCCAGAGCCCGGAGGCGGCCCGGACCTGCTCGGCGGAGGGGCCGGCGGAAGCGGTGGCCGGGACTGCGGCGAGGGCTGCGGCGGGGGCTGCGGCGGACGCGTGACCGGCGGGCGGGGCCGGTGCCGGGGGGTGCCGCTTCGTGTCGGCGACCGGGCAGGACGTCAGAACCGCCGCGCGGTGCAGGCAGCGCGGGGCCAACAGGCAGGTGCAGTCGACGTGTCCGGCTTCGCTGAGCGCGCCGGACGGGTCGGGAGTGAGAGTGACCCAGGTGTCCTCGCCGCACCGCACCCGCAGGGTTCCGGCCTCGGCGGTGACCTCGGTGCCGGCCAGCGCCCCGACGGCCGCGTCGAGCCGGCCCCGCAGACGCGTGGTCAGACTCTCCACCGCCAGGGCGACCACCTCCGGCAGGGCAGGCGGGAGGGGATGCTTCATCAGGCTGCTCCGCGGACGCGTTCGCCCACCCAGCGGGCGAGCGAGAGAGGACTGAGGGCGGCCACCGGCATTCCGGCGGCGACGAGTTGCCGGGCGACCGGTACCGAGTAGCGGGGAACCCCCTCGTCGTCCAGAGCGGCGCAGCCCAGCAGCTGGACACCGGAACCGACCAGGGACTCGACCTCGGTCAGCAGGCCGTCGACCCCGAATCCCTCCTCGAAGTCGCTGACGACCACCATCAGCGTGCGGTTCGGCACCTTCACCAGTGTGCGGGCGTGCGCGAGGCCCGCCGCGATGTGGGTCCCGCCGCCGACCCTCACCTCCAGCAGCAGCGAGAGCGGGTCGTCCACCCGGTCGGTGAGGTCGACGACCCGTGTGCTGAAGGTGAGGAAGTGCGTGGAGAGCATGGGCGCGCCGCCCAGTACGGCGGCGGTCAGCGCCGACCAGATCACCGCGGCCTGCATCGACCCCGACACGTCGACGACCAGGATCAGCCGCCAGTCGTTCTGCCGGGCGGTGAGTGTCCTGAACACCGGTCGTACGGGCATGATGTCGACCCCGCCGTCCTCCCGCCGGCGGCTGTGGACGAGGTTCTCCCGCAGGGTCCGGGCCAGATCGAGCCGGCCGCCGGGACGCCGGGTGGGCCGGGGTGTGCTGAGACCGGTCAGGGTGGGGCGCAGCCGGGTGGCGAGCTCGCGGGTGAGTTCCTCGATGAGCCGTCCTACCAGCGGACGCAGATGCGCGATCCGCTGCTCGGGCATGCCCTGGGCGAGCGTGAGCACGGCGGAGAGCAGTTCCACGGACGGGCGGACCGACGCGGGATCGAGGTGTGCGATCACGTCCGTTCGGCCGTTCGCCGCGGCGCGTCCCAGGACTTCCTCGCGGATCTCCGCGCCGAAGAGGACCTGGAGGTGCTCGGCCCAGTGCCGGACGCTCGGGTAACCGGGGTCGTCCTGGCCGCCGGTGAGCTCGTCCGTGCCGCCTCCGCCGGCCCCGGCCGCCTCTGCCGCGCCGTCGTCCGTGTTCCCCGCCTCCCCCGCCTCCCCCGCGCCCTCGTCCGCCTGCCCGTCCGGACCGAACAGCTCGTCGAGGGCCTGGCTGTAGGGCAGCAACCGCGGCGGCAGTCGCGCCGGTTCAAGGCCGAGCAGCAGCCGCCAGCGGTCCGTGGGGCCGAGCCGCGGTGTCCCGCACTCGGCGTCGCCACCGCCGGGCACCGGCCTCCTCGCCTCGGGGCGCCCGTCCGCGACGGGCGTGCCGGGGTCCGCCGCTCCGGTGAGCACGGGACTCACCGCTCCTGCGCTCACGACGCTCGCCTCCCCCGCGAGCAGCCCCGCCAGTCCCACCTCGCATAGCAGCGCGAACCCCGCGTGGTCGGCCTCGGCCCACCGGCCGGTCAGTTCGGCGGGTGCGGCGAGCCGGAGGTCGGGCCGGTCACCGAGCCGGCCGGTCACGGCCGTCAACAGCCGGCCCCGGCCGTCCGGGGTCAGCGCCCGGAAGCCTCCGCGCAGGGCGGTGAGCCGGTCGAGGAAGTGCCGGTCACTCATCGTCTCGACCCGCTCCAGCAGCGGGTCCAGGGCCGTGGGTGCGGACTCGATCAAGGGTCCGGCGGCGATGAGCAGACCCGTCAGCCGGCGTTCCAGCCGGTGCCGGCCGTCCGGTGTCGTCGCCGAGTCGACCCAGCCGGCCGCCCTGCCGCCCAGCAGGTCCGAGCCGTCGAGATCGAGCAGCACCCGGGCGGCGAGGGCCGCTCCCTGCACGAGTGACGAACCGTCGCGGGAGAGCGCGTACAACTCACTGTCCAGGCGCAGGCCGAGACGGTCCTCACCGCTTCGGACGGCCAGGGTCACGACGGCGGCCGCGTCCTCCTTCTCGTCACTGCCGGCCAGCCCTGGCAGGGCACGGACGGCGGCTTCCAGCAGGGTGTCGCAGAGCACGGCCGCCCGGGTGCGGGTCCGCGGGGTGGTGCCGGGCAGATGTTCCCGGCGTATCGACTCCAACAGGTCGAGGGCCCGCAGGAGTTCAGGAAGGGTGGCCGCGCCGGGCAGTATCCTCGCGGCCTCCGTGAGGGCTTTGCCGGTCAGAGCGGGCAGTGCGCACCGGGCCGCGGCCTCCAGGAGGCCGATGACCCGGGCGGGGGTGGCTCCGCCGGAGTCGCATGCCCGGCGGTGGTTCTCGCGCAGGGTGCCGTCGGCCGCCTGGGCGGCGGTGACGCCTCTGACGCCCACCAGGTCGAGCCGGGCGGCGACCGACGGGGTCCAGGCGGCCCCCCAGCGGGTGGTGATCGCGCTGCCCTCCCCGGTGGCGGACACCGGGGCCGGTTCCGCGTAGCCCACCCCGCACGCATTCAGCCGCTGGAGCAGGATTTCGCGCCGGGCGTCGAGGGGGGAGCGCAGCGGCGAGAGCCGGAGCTCCCGGCGGGCGGGGCTGTGCGGTCCGGGCAGCCGCAGTGAGGCGAGTTCCGCCTCCACCCACGGTCCGAGTCCGGACCGGGGTGTGCCGGGAGCCAGCCGGCCGCGTCCGGCGCCGACCAGCACCGGTTCGAGGGCACGGTCGAGGGGCCCGCCCCGGCCCAGTACGGATGCCGCCGCTTCCCGCAGTTCGCCGCGGCCGGGGGCGGGAAGGCCGCGCAGACTGCCCAGGTCGCAGGCGAGCCGCAGGGTCTCGATCGCCTCGCCGGTGCCCGCGGTGTGGCCGGACGCGCGGATCTCCCGGCAGATCTCGGTGACGAGCCGGGCGGCGGTGTCGCGTATCCGGGCGGGGTCGCCTCCGGCCTCGAGCACCGCCTGCTGCCACCGGGGGTCGCGGACACCGGCCGGGTAGCCGGAGCGTGGGTCCAGCAGGGCGGCGGCGTACGGCACGAGCGAGGTGACGACCGCCGGGCCCGCCCCGCCGACGGGTGCGGCGGGCTCGCCGGTGTCGTCCCGCTCCTCCCCGTCGGCCAGGGCGGGCGTGTGGAAGGCGCCGGTCACGGCGGCCACCCGGCGCTGCGCGAAGGAGGCGACGACCCGGCGCATGTACGCCTCGCGGGCGAGGTCGACGGCCGTGAGCCCGCCGCGGGCCCGTACGTCCGCGCGCAGCAGCCGGCCGAAGCCGAGCGCGGCCCGGCGTACGGCCTCCGGGGTGCTGCCGGGGGCCGACGCCTCCACGGTGCGCTCCCACAGCGCGTCCGTGTCCACTCCGTTCCCGTTCCCGCCGGTTGCCGCACCCGCTGCCGGGCCGGCCGTCCGTACCGGGTCCGCGAGGGGCAGATCGCAGCAGATCGCCTCCGCGCCACGCTCCCGTGCCCAGCGGATCGCGGCGAGTTCCGGCGAGAAGTCGGCGAGGGGGTAGAAGTGCAGCCGTCCGTCCTCGTGGGCGCCGGTCAGTGCCACCGGTGCGGTGGTGCGCGGATCGGCGAGGTACGGCAGCCACGGCTGGAAGTCGGCCGGCAGTTCGACGCAGACGACCTCGGCGTCCGCGGCGTCCAGCAGCCGGGGCACGGCGACGGCCAGGGCGGGACTGTGGTGCCGTACGCCGATGAGATACGGGCGGGTGCGGTCCGCGGGTGCGGCCGTCTTGTCGGAGGTGCTCATGGGTCCCAGCGGGCGGTTCGGCGGGGACGGCCGTGCGCGACGGCCGTCCCCCTCTCTGTGTTCTTTCCGGTCGTGACCGTTCCGGACGGGCCCGGCCTGACCGGCGGGGCTCAGCGGCGGCGCTTGCTCGGCCGCGGCACCTCCAGTTCCTCCAGCTGCGGTCCGTCCCCGTCCTGGATCCGCTGCCAGGCCCGGCGGTAGAGACCGGCGACGGGCCGGAGCGGCACGACGACGCCCAGCACGGGCTCCTCCCCCTCGATCAGCTCGTACATCGGCAGCTTCCACCGCTCCAGCGGGAGGTGCGGTTTGGTGAGCTGGGTCCAGCCGCCGGGCAGGAACAGGGAGCGTCCGGCCTTGGAGCGGTTGCCCTCGATGACGAGGTCGGTGGCGGCGAGTTCGGCGCGGGCGGCCCGGAGTCTGGCCGTTCCGCCCCGCTGTGTGCCCCAGCCGGTCCAGCGGGCGGTGTTGCGGTCGGTGGGGTCGGGCATGGCGAGCAGCATCAGGTAGAGGACGGCGGCGTCCTCACCGATCCCGTGCTGTTCGGCCACCTCCGTGACCAGGTCGGGTACGGACCGGGCGGGGTCCTGCGGCCACCACAGGCCGTCCGCGTCGCGCTCGCCCGCCACCGGGTTGCCCGGGTCGGCGAGGAGTTCGGCGTACGGCCGGTCGTGCACCAGACGGAGCGCGGTCTCCTGGGCGTTCGGCCGTTCGCCGGTGAGCAGTGCCGTCAGGTGCGGGTCCTGTCCGGACGCGTCCAGCAGTGCCGTCCGGACGGCGGGGATCGTTTCGGACCGCCCGGTGCCCAGGACGACCGCGCCGTGGCGCACGAAATCGTCGCCGGTCTCCGTGGGGTCTCCGGCTGCCTGCCGGTACACCTCCCAGTCGCTGCGTCTGTCGAGAGGGAGCAGCAGACCCGGGTGGGCCAGCCGGTCGCGCAGCGCGGTCAGGACGCCGGGCAGTGCGGCGCGTACCGGGTCGCCGGACGGGAGACGATGGGCGAGCCATGCGGCCAGGGTCACCGCGCCCTTGAGGACGCTGTTGTCGAAACCGGGCCGCGGGTCGGCGGGTTCGACCGTGTAGGAGCCGAACGTCCAGGCGCGGTCCCGGGTCAGCCGGGGCTCGTCGGCCAGGCCGGCGATTCCCCACAACGCCGCGGCCGGTGCCCATCCCGGCGAGACCACCGTGCGGACCGCCTCGTGGAGCACGTCCTCGGGGACGGATGTGCGCCGCCCCAGGCGCTCGTTCCAGACCTCTGCCGCGCGGGCGGCGTCGGGGCCGTCCGACCACAGCCGGGACGGGTCGTCGGGGAGCAGCGCCGCCACGACGGCCTGCCGGGCGCTCGCGTCGAGGGACTTCAGTTCGTCCTTGGCCACCCGCGCGTCGGCCGTCTTGACCCCGATCGCCTTCAGGGTCGCGGCGGGTACCGGCTCGCGCTTGTCGTCGACCCTGGGCAGCCCCGCGACGACCAGCCGGGCCATGGTCGCAGTGATGCCGGTGAGCCGTGCGAACTCCTCGGCGGCCGCCGGGAACCAGGGCGCCGGGCCGTGTTCGGCGAGCTCGGCCCGGAACGCCGCGGCCCAGCCGGCCGGCCGGGTCGGCTCGGGCACGAACGGCCGCGTGGCCAGCAGGGCGTAGGGCGCGGGTACCTCGAACCGGCCGGACGGATCGTGGAAGAGCGCCCCGTAGTGCCTGCCCGTGGGCTCGTCCACGTTGCAGTCGTCGAGGAAGAAGTGCGGCCGGTCCGGGAAGAGCAGGAAGGCCCCGCCGTCGAGGTTCAGCACGGTGGCGTCCGTGTACCCCCGGATGGCGTCGGGTCCTTCGAACAGGCCCGGGTCCAGCCGCAGCCGCACACACCGCCAGTGGCCCGGGTCCAGGTCGGTGAGGCCCTGCGCGTCGAACTCCTCGAGGAACTCGTCCAGCACCGCCCGGGGTTCGGGCGCGGTGACCTCGCAGCCGGCCCGCAGCGCCAGTATCGCGGGCAGTACGGGCAGGGCCACGGCGTCCAGGTGGTCGAGCGGCTCCTGCCGGTCCAGCTCCACGTGGGTCCGGCCGGCGGGAACCGGTTCGGCCAGGCCTCGCATCGACCGGCCGAGCAGGCCCGGCAGTGCGTGGACGAACTGCCGGGAGTCGTAGTACGAGGCACGCCAAGCGCGGCCGGTGACGCCGACCCCGTTCAGGGCCGCCTCGAGCAGTGCGTCGCCCGTCCCGCGCCGTGGCTTCTGCTCGACGATCCCGGCGAGCGCGGCGTCGAGCCGGGCGCGCGCCGCGTCCAGGATGCGCTGCTGCTCGGCGGCCAGCCGCACCACCCCGGTGATACCCGCGCGCAGTGCCTCGTGGCCGACCTGTGGGAGCAGGGTGCGGACCAACGGAGGCACCAGGCCGGCGCCGGGCCCGGCCAGGTCCGTCCCCGGTTCGTCCTGGCCCTCGGTGTCCCGCGGCCCCTCCTCCAGGGCCGCGGCGAGAAGTGCCGCCGCCGTGTCCTCGCCGACCTGGCGGAGCGCCGCGGAGCCCTGCGGGTCTCGTGGCTGGAGCTGGTGCCAGTAGCGCAACGGCGGCAGCAGCACGGTGCCCGCGGTGAAGGGGCCGGAGCTGTGGTCCTTCGGGACCCGGGCGACCGTCGTGCCGTCCGGGTCGAGCAGTTCGACGCCGTCCCAGAACCGGACTACCGCGAGGAGCCGATCGGCGCCGGGGAACCGCAGCGCGTGGCGCGGTGTCCCGTCCCTCGTGGCCGGCACGAGGACCGGGCGTCCGGACAGATCCTCGCCCCGTCGTGAGCCGTCGGGCAGTTTCACCACGCGCCAGCCGAGCACCCCGTCGACGGGGGCGCACACCGGTCCGTCCGCCGCGGACGGACCGGGACGCAGCCAGGCGGCGCTCAGCTCACTGCCCTCCGGCGCGTCCGACAGCGCTGTGGCGATCCATTCCGGTGCTCCGGGTGCGCCGGTCGTGTCACTGCCCGGGTCGTAGGGGCACCACGCCAGGGTTCGGGTGTCCCTGTCCCAGACATGCACCCAGTACGACGTACCGTCGCTCAGGATCTTCCCCCGCCCCGGAACGGCGGTGTCCCCTCGGCGCAGCACACCGCCGCCGGTGGTGCGGCCGCCGCCGGGCAGCGGAAGGGTGACGGGTGCCATGTCGTCGTCGTGCCGCCTGTCCCCGTCCACCGTGGTGAGGGAGGAACCGTGGAGAGCGAGGGCGAGCGGCGGTGCGTCCGCGGTGTGGTGCCAGTAGCCTTGGGACCCGGTCTGGTAGGTGTCCCAGGCGACGAGCAACTCGCCGTCCACGTAGTGGCAGTCGACCTGCCAGAGGCTCTTCCGCACCTCGTCCGGAAGGCGCAGCTCGTGGGTGAGGACCGTGCCCTCCGCGCCGATCACCCGGGCCTGTCCGCGGGCCAGGACGACGAGATGGGGCCAGGCGTCGGCGACGAGCACGCTCCTGGCGGGCCCCTCCGGCGCGAGGGCCTCCAGAGCCTCGTCCCAGGCGGGCCAGCCCAGCTCGTCGAGGATGCCGGTGCGCAGAGTACGGGCGAGGGCGGGCGCGACACCGGTCGCCAGCGCCCGGCGTACCTCGTCCTCGGCGATGGCCAGCACCTCTCCCGGCAGCCAGGCCGGCGTTCTGAGGGCGCCGGAGTGGCCGGGCAGTTCGCTGGTGAGGTACCTCCGGCAGACCTCGGCCACCCAGGCGGCGAGCATCGGCCGTCCGCCGGGCGACGCGGCCAGGGTGAGGACGGTGCGCTTGCTGTCCCCGAACAGGTTGTCGGGACAGCCGCGCCGGAACTGCTCGTGGAAGCGGCTGTCGGCGGCCAGCGCCAGGAGGTCACGCCGCCCGTCGCGGGCCGCCCAGGCGCCCAGGGCCAGCCCTGAACGGCGCTTCTCCGGCGCCGCCACCGGTATGCCCAGCGACAGGAGCTGGTCGAGCAGGTCCACATCACCGACCGGGGGTGCCAGCGTGTCCGCGGCCGCCTCGAGTCCGGCACGCAGCACCCCGGCCATGCGGTCGACGAGCGGGTACAGCCCCTGTGGTGCGGGGTGATGGCCGTCGGCTCCGCACAGGGCGACGAATCTGCGCAGCCAGCCGGCCGTGCCGTCGGGGGAACGCTCCTCGGCGGGCAGCGTGCTGTCGCACAGTCCGGCGGTGGCGCCGGACTGCTCGAGCAGGTCGAGCCACTGGGACAGTTCCTCCCGCTCCCACCCGGCGGGGAGCAGTCCCAGCAGCGTGCCCCGGGCGGCGGGCTCCTGCCGGGTCAGCTGGACCAGTGCCTGACGGTGGGCCTTCCACCAGCCGGGCGGTGCCTTGACCGTGCCGGGCAGGGCCAGCATCTCGCGGAGGTAGGACATCTCCTCCGCCTGCGCGTTCCGGCCCGAGGCCGCTTTCGCCAGTCTGCGCAGGTCGGTCGCTCCCGGGCTGGACGGGGGCAGCCCGTGCGCGGCCAGCCGGACGAAGAGGCCGCGCAGATGCCGGAACGCGGTGGCGGCCGGGACACGGGAGGAGAGTCCCTTGGCGTAGCTGGAGAGGACCTTCGTCGGTACGGCGTCGCCGAGGGCGAACTCCAGGAAGACGGCGTCCATGCGCGCTTCGTCGAACGGCAGCGCGTGCGCCGTCTCGGCCTTGCGGGCGTTGACGAACATCTGCGAGGCGTAGGCACCTTGGCCGGCGGCCAGAAACACCCGGCCGGCCTGTTCATAGAAGGTCGGCAGGAAGTGGGGTACGGAGCCGGCGAGCCGTTCGCCGATGGCCTCGTAGGTGGCGCGAGCCTTCTTCGCCCTCGACCTCACCGTGCGGGCGACCTTGTCCATCTCCTCGACCAGGGACATCGCCAGGTGTCCGTCCGAGGGGTGCCGGGCCAGCACCCAGTCGGGGAAGCCGAGGGCCCGGTGCTGCCCGACCCCGATCTCCACCGGGTCGCCCTCGGGCCGCAGTCCGAGGAAGCCGGAGTTCTGGTCGCCGGTGTGGTCCTCGGCGGTCAGCCGGACGACGATCCGCCCGTCCAGGCCCGGATGGCGGTAGGCCTGGGCGAACATGGGCACGGCCCGCTCACCGCCCCCGGCGGTGCCCGGCGGCAGTACAGCGCCGGCGCGCAGCAGTTCCTCCACGTCCGCCGTCGCCATGTCCCGCTTCGTCCCGTCGTTCATGATCGCGTGCCTTTCGTGGAGTCGCGTACCGCCGTGCCGTTCACCGGTTGCCGTCCGCGGGGACGGTGCGGCCGGCGTGCAGAGCCGCGGCCATGCGCATGCCTTCGGACCAGGCCACCGGGCCGACCTCGGTCAGCGGGAGGTTGCGGTGCCCGTCCTCGTCGCTCCAGGCGAGGTCACCGGTCCAGGCCTGCTCCTCTGCGTAGGGGTCGCTCATCCCGACGGAAGCGGTGAAGATACGCCCGGCATCCCGGATCCGGTCGATGACGCTGCTGCCGGAGACCGTGTAGCCGAGGGACGTGGCGCGGGCGGAGAGGTGGAACCACGAGCGGTACTCGGCGCCGGCGAACTCGCGGACCGTCGCGGCGGCCCCGTCGAGGTCCCCGGGTCTGTGCCAGGTGGCGCGGTCGATCTGCTCGACGCCCTGGACTATGCCCGACTCCGCTGCGAACGTGCGCAGTTCCTCGAGGTCGGGGAGGAGGACCGGGTGCGGCAGGGTCACGGTGCGGGGCGTCAGGCGGACGGTCTCGCCGTCCAGGTTCACCACCCGCAGCGCGCCCGAGCCGTCGGCATCGCGCAGGAAGCCGACGTCGTCGGGTCCGTCACCGACAACAACGACGTCGCGCAGCGCCGCCTGCCACGCCTCGTCGGGCCAGACCCGGGCCAGCAGACCGGCCGGCACCGGCAGGGAGGACACCATCCAGGTGGTGACCTGGGCCGCACACTCTGCGGCGTGCCGGTCCAGCCACTCGGCGAACCTCTGGAGTCCGATCACCTCGGGGCGGTCCCGCAGCCCCGCGGGCAGGGTTTTCCCCTGCTTCGGCTCCTGCCCGGCCGGGGCCCCCGCCGACGCGCTCCGGGCCACCACCCGCCCGTCCACCAGAGCGACTTCGTAGGTGTCGCCCGCTGACAGCCAACCCATGGGTACTTCGCCTCTCCCACCATCCGGAAACCGGCACAGCGCATCCTGCGAGCCCAACCGGCCCGCCCCGCGGTGACGTTGACCGAAAGAGTAGGGGGACCCACCGACAGTGCCCGTCGCACCCCTGGGGAGGGACGACCCATTGCCACCCCGTGACACCTGCCGGACGATGCCACCACCGACGGCAGAAGGGAGCCGCACCGATGCCGCACATGACGGCCTTCGCCAGGAACCAGTGGTACGTCGCCGCCTACAGCCGTGAAGTGGGGAGGGAGTTACTCGGCCGCACCGTGCTCGGGGAGCCGCTGGTGCTCTACCGGAGCGAGGCGGACGGCACTCCCGTGGTGCTCCACGACCGGTGTGTGCACCGCCGCTACCCGCTGTCGGAGGCACCGACACGGCTCGACGGGGACCGGATCGTGTGCGGGTACCACGGGTTCACCTACGACACCACCGGCACATGTGTGTCCGTGCCGGGCCAGAAGCGGGTGCCACGCACCGCGCGCGTCGCCTCCTACCCCGTCGTCGAGCGGGACTCACTGGTGTGGGTGTGGATCGGCGACCCGGCGCTCGCCGACCGGGGGAGCGTCCCGCGCGCCCGGCATCTGGATTCCCCGGGCTGGACGACCGTACGGGGCATGGAGCCCGTCGACTGCGACTACGGACTGCTCGTCGACAACCTCCTCGACCTGTCCCACGAGACCTATCTGCACGGCGGGTACATCGGCACCCCCGAGGTCGCCGAGACCCCGATCACCACCGAGGTCGACGAGGGCGCCGGGATCGTCCGGGTGAGCCGGCGCATGGAGGACGCCGAGTGCCCGCCGTTCTACGCCCGGTCGACCGGCATCGAGGGCCGGATCACGCGCTGGCAGGACATCGAGTACCACGCGCCGTGCCTGTATCTGCTGCACAGCAGGATCGCCCCGGCCGGTGTACTGCCGGAGTCCGACGGCAGCGATCCGCACGGCTTCCACACCGAGATCACCTACGCCATCACCCCGGCCGCCGACGGCAGGGTGTACGACTTCTGGGCGGTCTCCCGGGACTGGGCGACCGACGACACCGGGGTGAGCGAGTTCCTGCGGAGCAGCAACCGCACGGTGGTCATGCAGGACGTCGACGCGCTCAATCTGCTGCAGCGCAGCCTCGGCACCGAGCGCACCGGCTACCAGGAGCTGAGCATCAACATCGACACCGGCGGGCTTGCCGCCCGACGCATCCTCGCCCGGCTGGTGGAGGAGGGCAACAAGCCTGTGGAGAACGTGCGATGAGCGAGATCACCGGCGAGGTCTACCGGGTCGACTGGCAGCCGGGTACCGATCTGCTGCACGGCACCTGTCACTGCGGACGCGAGCACACCACGCGGGACCCGGTGGAGATGTGGGACTGGATGCTCGCCCATCCGCAGGGGCACAGGCCGCGGAAGGCCGGTGCATGACCGAGCACGACAGCATCGAACTGGTCGTCGAACGGCGGGAGCCGGCGGCCGAGGACGTGGTGGTCCTCACCCTGCGGCATCGGCTCGGCGCCCCGCTCCCGCCCTGGGAACCGGGCGCCCATGTCGACCTGCTGCTCGCCCCGGGACTGGAGCGGCAGTACTCGCTGTGCGGGGATCCGGCCGACCGCGCCGGCTGGCGGATCGCGGTGCTGCGCGAGCCGGACGGGCGCGGCGGCTCCGCGCATGTGCACCGGCGGCTGGGGCCGGGCGCGACGGTGCGGGCGCGCGGACCGCGCAACCGCTTCCCCCTGGAACCGGCCCCCCGCTACCGCTTCGTCGCGGGCGGTATCGGCATCACCCCGATCCTGCCCATGCTGGCCGCGGCCGAGGCGGCGGGCGCCGACTGGACGCTGCTCTACGGCGGACGCACCCGCGCTTCCATGGCGTTCGCCGGGGAACTGAGCCGGTACGGCGGGCGGGTCACCCTCGTCCCCGAAAACGAGGCGGGGCCGCTGGATCTCCCCGCGGCGCTGGACGGCCTTCCACCGGGCGGGCTTGTCTACTGCTGCGGCCCGGGGCGGCTGCTGGACGCGGTGGCCCGGCGGTGCCCGGCCGGGGTGCTGCGGGTGGAGCGGTTCAGCCCGGCGGAGCACGACACCGGCACCGACGGCGATTTCGAGGTGGTCCTGGCCCGCAGCGGGCGGACGCTGCGGGTACCGCCGGACGTCTCGGTGCTCGACACCGTGCGGGCGGCCGGCGTCCAGGTGCTGTACTCCTGCACCGAGGGCACCTGCGGCACCTGTGAGACCGATGTGCTCGAGGGCGAGCCCGATCACCGTGACTCGGTCCTCACCGAGGACGAACGGGCGGCCGGGGAGACGATGCTCATCTGTGTCTCCCGCTGCCGGGGACCGAGGCTCGTGCTGGACCTGTGACCGGGCCGTGCCGCCCGCGCACGCCGAGCCGGCACGTCCGCCGGCCGCCGTGCGTGGGTGAACGGTCAACAACCGTTCCGGACGCGGGCATTGACCTGGCTTCGGCTCGGGCCCTACGTTCCCGATCAGCACCTCGCTCTCTTCGCGCACAGCCTGTTCGGAGTATCCGGTCCGGTCCCACCGCGGGAGTCACCCACATGCGTCGTCGTCTGCTGATCGGCCTCACCTCCCTCGCCGTTCTCACCGCCGTGACGGCCTGCGGCTCCTCCGGTTCCGATGAGCCGGACGAGTCCGGCTCCCCCGGGGGCACCACCACGGTGACGGTGGGGATCATCCCCATCGTCGATGTGGCTCCGCTGTATCTGGGCCAGGAGAAGGGGTTCTTCAGCGAGCGCGGGCTGGAACTGGAGTTCTCGAGCGCGCAGGGCGGAGCCGCCATCGTGCCCGGAGTGGCCAGCGGGCAGCTCGACTTCGGTTTCTCGAACACCACGTCCTTGATGATCGCCCAGTCCAGCGACGTGCCGGTGCAGGCGGTGGCGAACGGCATCGCCTCGACCGGTGAGGTGGGCAGGGACTTCGCGGCGCTGACCGTGAAGGGCGACAGCACCGTCAGATCGGCGAAGGACCTGGAGGGCAGGAAGGTCGCGATCAACACCCTGAAGAACATCAACGAGACGGCGGTGCGCGCCTCGGTACGCGAGGCGGGCGGCGACCCCGACGAGGTGGACTTCGTCGAGATGGCCTTCGACCAGATGCCCGCCGCGCTGGACGGCGGGCGCATCGACGCGGCCATGGTGGTGGAGCCGGCGCTGGCCACCGTCAAGAACCAGGGCGGCCGGGAGATCGCCTCTCCCATGGTCGACATCGCCCCGGACCTCACCGTCGCCATGTACTTCACCTCCACGCGGTACGCGCAGAGGAACCAGGAGACGGTGAGGAAGTTCCAGGAGGCCACCGCCGAGTCCCTGGCGTACGCCGACTCCCACCCCGACGAGGTGCGGGCGATCGTCACGACGTACACGAAGATCCCGGCGGATGTGCTGGCGAAGGTGACCCTGCCGAAGTGGCCGGCCGAGCCCGACCGCGCCGCCATCGCGGAACTGGCGGAACTCGGCACGCGGGACGGCCTGTTCAAGAAGGAGCCGGACCTGGACAAGCTGCTGCCGTGAGAGGCGGGAACGCCGCGCTGGGGGCGGCCGGACTGGCGGCGTTCCTCGCCCTGGCCGAGGCGGTGCCACGGCTGGGCCTGGTCAAGGAGGAGTACTTCCCGCCGGCCGGCCGCGTCGCCGGGGCGCTGGGCGCGGAACTGCGGGACGGCGCCTTCTGGACCGCGCTCGGCGACACCCTCACCGGATGGGCACTGGGGCTGGCGATCGCGGTCGGCGCGGGCGTCGTCGTGGGGGTACTCGTGTCGGTGGTGCCGTATCTGCGGGAGGCGACGGCGTCCACGATCGAGTTCCTGCGCCCGATCCCGTCGGTCGCGCTGATCCCGCTGGCGGTGCTGCTGTACGGCACCGGACTGGGCTCCGTGCTGGTGCTGGTGGTGTACGCCGCGTTCTGGCAGGTGCTGATCCAGGTGCTGTACGGGGTCCAGGACGTGGACCCGGTCGCCGAGGAGACGGCGCGGTCGTACGGACTCGGCGCCTGGGCGCGGATCCGGCATGTGCTGTGGCCGACCGCGCTGCCCTATGTGATGACCGGGGTCCGGCTGGCGGCGGCGGTGGCGCTGATTCTCACCGTCACCGCCGAACTCGTCATCGGGGCCCCCGGGCTGGGGGCGCGGATCGCAGTGGCGCAGACCTCGCAGGCCGTCCCGGAGATGTACGCGCTGATCGTCGTCGCGGGTCTGCTCGGACTGCTGATCAACGTCGGGGCCCGGTCGGTGGAGCGGCGGGCGCTGGCCTGGCACCAGTCGGTGCGCGGGGAGGTGGCGGTGTGAGGCGTCTGCTGCTCCGGCTGCTGTCCGTGTGCGCGCTGCCCGTGGCGCTGGTGGCCGCCTGGTGGGTGTCCTCGGCCGGCAGCGAGGACGTGTACTGGCCGCCGCTCGAGACCATCCTGGAGGCCTTCCCGCGGGTGTGGACCGTTGAGCGGTGGCGCGGCGACGTACTGCCCAGTGTGCTGCGGCTCGCCGCGGGGTACGCACTGGCCGCGGTCGCCGGTGTCGCGCTCGGCACCCTGATCGGCTCCTGCCGGCGGCTGCGGGCGGCGTGCGAGCCGGTACTGGAATTCCTGCGGGCCGTGCCGCCGCCGGTCCTGGTACCGGTGATCATGCTGTTCGCCGGGATCGGCGACACGATGAAGATCGTCGTCATCGCGAGCGGCTGTGTGTGGCCGGTGCTGCTCAACACGGTCGAGGGCGTCCGGGCCCTGGACCCGGTGATGTCGGAGACGGCCCGCTCCTACGGCGTCGGCGGCGTCGCCCGGCTGAAGGCCGTGGTGCTGCCCTCGGCGGGGCCGCGGATCTTCGCGGGGCTGCGGCAGGCGCTGTCGATCGGCATCATCCTCATGGTGATCAGCGAGATGTTCGCCGCGAGCAACGGGCTCGGGTTCACCATCGTGCAGTTCCAGCGGTCCTTCGCGATTGCCGACATGTGGAGCGGGATCCTGCTGCTCGGTCTCCTCGGTTTCGTGCTCTCCGTTCTCTTCCGGCTGGTCGAGCGGCGGATGCTCGGCTGGTACCACGGTTCGCGCGCCGCCGCCCGGCGGCTTCGGTGACACGGGTGAAAGGGCGGTCCATGCTCGAGGTACGCGGCCTGCGGAAGGTGTACGAGGGGTCGGGGCGGCGGACCGAGGCGGTGGGCGATCTGACCTTCACCGTGGCGGCCGGGGAACTGGTCTGTCTGGTCGGCCCGTCCGGCTGCGGCAAGACGACCCTGCTGAAGTGCGTGGGCGGGCTGCTCCGGCCGACGGCCGGGGAGGTGTACCTGGCCGGGCGGAAGGTGGTCGGTCCGCCGCCCGGGACGGCGTTCGTCTTCCAGGAGTACGGGCGCAGTCTGTTCCCGTGGATGCGGGTCGGACAGAACGTCGAACTGCCCCTGAGACAGAAGGACCTGGGCAGGGTGAGGCGGCGGGCGCTGGTGGCGGACGCCCTCGCCTCGGTCGGACTGGCGGACGCCGCGGGTGCGTACCCGTGGCAGCTGTCCGGTGGGATGCAGCAGCGGGTCGCCATCGCGCGGGCCCTGGCCTACGAACCGGACGTGCTGCTGATGGACGAGCCGTTCGCGGCGGTGGACGCGCAGACCCGGGCCGATCTGGAGGATCTGGTGCGGCGGCTGTGGCGGCAGCGCCGGATCACCGTCGTGTTCGTCACCCATGACATCGACGAGGCGGTGTACCTGGGCGAGCGGGTGCTCGTGCTGTCGGCCTCGCCCACCGTCGTCCAGGAGGAGCTGACCATCGATCTCCCGGCCGACCGGGACCAGTTGCACACCCGCGTGGCGCCGCGCTTCGCCGAGCTGCGGACCCGGGTGTACGAGCAGATCCGGACGGCGAAGCGCGCCGGCTCCACGGCGAAGACGGATCCGCCGCCGCCCGGCCGAACCGCGTGACCGGGCGGTGGCGTGGGCACCGGCGCGGCGGACGCCGTCTCCGGCCGGCAACCCCCGTCGTGACGGGTGGACGCCTCGACGCGGTGATCCATGGAATCGGCCGCCACCGCGTACGACGGGCCCCCGACGCCGCTCCTCCCGGCCCGCGCGGGTCCCGGGCGGGCCGTGCGGACACCGCGTGGCCACGCGGCCGACCCTCTCGGGTCGGGCGCGCGGCCGGACCGCGGTGTCCTTCGGCAGCCGTCCATCGGGGCGCAGGGGGCCGCCGGCGAGAAGCGGTGCGGTGTGGGCGGGGAGGGTCGCGGGCAGGTCCGCACGGGGACAGCCCCGTACTCGTCGGCGACGGCCCGCCGGGCCCGGTGGATGTCGTGGAGTCCGTCGCGGTCCACGTACGGGTGCGGGGCCCGGCCCTCGGTGAAGTCGGGCAGCCGGGGGCCTTCTTCGCCACCCCAGCACGTCGTCGTGTCATGAACGCACGAGCAACGCACGATGCGCGAGCGGCTTGCGCTGTGCCGCAATGTGCCGCAATGCGCCGCTCAGGGTGCTGCCCACAGCCCCCGGACATGTCCGAGGTGGCGGGTCATCACCGCCCTCACGGCCTCCGTGTCCCGGGCCAGCAGCGCGTCGAGTATCTCCAGGTGCTCCTCGGCCGACGCCTCCAGCCGCCCCTGCTCCGCCAGCGCCGTGAGCCCGTACAGCCGGGCCCGCCGGCGCAGGTCCCGGACCACCTCGACGAGGTGGGCGTTTCCCGCGAGGGCCAGCAGCCCGAGGTGGAAGCGCTGGTCGGCCTCGACATAGGCGATGAGGTCGCCGGCCGCGGCGGCGGTGACGATCTCCTCGGCGACCGGACGCAGCGCCCGGAGCGCCACCGGGTCGGCGGTGGCGGCCAGCTCCGCCGTCGTCGGGGTCTCGATCAGGGACCGGACGTGGGTGTACTCGTCGAGCTGCCGGTCGGAGACGGCGGTGACCCGGAACCCCTTGTTGGGCACGGTGTCGACCAGCCCCTCCTTGGCGAGGTCGAGCATCGCCTCGCGCACCGGGGTGGCCGAGACCCCGAAGCGGGCGGCGAGCCCGGGGGCCGAGTACACCTCGCCGGGGCGCAGTTCACCGGCGATCAGCGCGGCCCGCAACGCCTCCGCGACCCGCTCGCGGAAGCTGGGCGTACGGCCGCCCAGCGGGGAGAGGCCGGGGCTGTTCCCGGCGTGCACGGACTTCATGGAGGCGGTCCCGGTGTTCATGGAAGTCTCGGCCTTCGGGGTGTTCATGCGCGCTCGGTGTTCAGGACATACCCGGTGTGCCCGGCGGTCCGGACGTGCCCGGTGTGCCCGGCGGTCCGGACGTACCCGGTGTGCCCGGCGGTCCGGACGTACCCGGTGTCGGCTTCGGCTCCGGCACTCATAGCACGAACCCCGCCGGAAAGGGGTCTCGCGGGTCCAGCAGGTACTGTGCGGTGCCGGTGATCCAGGCACGCCCGGTGATGGTGGGCAGGACGGCCGGGCGGCCGGCCACCTCGGTGGTGCCGAGCAGCCGGCCGGTGAACCGGGTGCCGATGAAGGACTCGTTCACGAACTCGGTGTGCAGGGGAAGTTCGCCGCGGGCGTGGAGCTGCGCCATACGGGCGCTGGTGCCCGTGCCGCACGGCGAGCGGTCGAACCAGCCCGGGTGGATCGCCATGGCGTGCCGTGAGTGGCGGGCGGTCGAGCCGGGTGCGGCCAGATAGACGTGGTGGCAGCCTCTGATGGTCGGGTCCTCCGGGTGGACGGGCTCGTCGGCGGCGTTGACCGCGTCCATCAGGGACAGGGCCGCGGCGAGGATGTCGTCCTTGCGGGACCGGTCGAAGGGCAGCCCGAGCCGGTCCAGCGGCAGGACGGCGTAGAAGTTGCCGCCGAAGGCGAGGTCGTACGTCACCGTCCGCCCGTCCGGCAGTGTCGCCTCGCGGTCGAGGCCGACGGCGAAGGAGGGGACGTTGCGCAGGGTCACGCCGGTGGCGACGCCGTCCCTCACCGCCACGTCGGCGACGACGACCCCGGCGGGGGTGTCCAGACGGATGGTGGTGACCGGTTCGGCCACCTCGACCATGCCCGTCTCGACGAGTACCGTCGCCACGCCGATGGTGCCGTGCCCGCACATCGGGAGGTAGCCCGATACCTCGATGAAGACGACCCCCCAGTCGCAGTCGGGCCGGGACGGCGGCTGGAGGACCGCGCCGCTCATCGCTGAGTGCCCACGGGGCTCGTTCATCAGCAACTGCTTGATGTGGTCGCGGTGTTCACGGAAGTACAGGCGACGCTCGTTCATGGTCGCGCCGGGGAGCGTGCCGATCCCGCCGGTGATCACCCGGGTCGGCATGCCCTCGGTGTGCGAGTCGACGGCGTGCAGGACGAGCTTGCTGCGCATCGGCGGGCTCCTCCCCTACGCCAGTCCGGCCGCGAGGGCCTGCTCGGTGGCCGCGCGGACGGCGGCCTCCTGCCCCGGTTCCAGCGGGACGCGGGGCGGACGGCAGGGCCCGCCGTGACGGCCCACGAGGTCCATGGACAACTTGATGGCCTGGACGAACTCCACGCGCGAGTCCCAGCGCAGCAGGGAATGCAGTTGCCGGTAGAGCGGCCGTGCCGTCTCGAGGTCACCGCCGACGGCGGCGCGGTAGAGCTCCACACAGGACCTGGGCAGGGCGTTCGGGTAACCGGCCACCCAGCCCCTGGCCCCGGCGACGGCCAGTTCCAGCAGGACGTCGTCGGCGCCGATCAGCAGGTCGAGACCGGGGGCCAGCTCGGCGATCCGGTAGGCGCGGCGGACGTCTCCGGAGAACTCCTTGACCGCCTGGACGTGTCCCTCGCCGTGCAGCCGGGCGAGCAGTTCCGGTACGAGGTCGACCTTGGTGTCGATGGGGTTGTTGTAGGCGACGACCGGCAGCCCGGTCCGGGCGACCTCCGCGTAGTGGGCGAGCACGGAACGCTCGTCGGCGCGGTAGGCGTTGGGCGGCAGCAGCATCACGGCCCGGCAGCCGGCCTCGGCCGCCTGCTCGGTCCAGCGGCGGGCCTCGGCGGAGCCGTAGGCGGCGACGCCCGGCATGACGCGCTCCCCGCCGACGGCGGCGACGGCCGTCTCGACGACCCGCGCGCGCTCCTCGGGGGTGAGCACCTGGTACTCGCCGAGGGAGCCGTTCGGCACGACACCGTCGCAGCCGTTCTCCACCAGCCAGGCGCAGTGCTCGGCATAGCGGTCGTGGTTCACGGAGAGGTCGTCGTTCAGCGGCAGCGCGGTGGCGACGAGGACGCCGCGCCAGGGGCGGTGGTCGGTCATGAGGGTTCTCTTCTCGGTGTGCGGTGCGTGGGGTCCGTACTGCCGGTGCCGGTCGCGCTGTTCCTGCCGTCGGTGCGGTCGGTGCCGCCCGTACTCCCGGTCCCGTCGGGGCCGCCCGCTCCGGGCTCGTGCTGTGCCGCGAGTACGCCCAGGGGCACGGGCCGGGCGAACGGACGCCGGTCCGGGGTGGGTTCACATCCGGCGAGGCCCGCGACGGCCGGTGCGCACACCCGGCCCTGGCACCAGCCCATACCGGCCCGGGTGAGCAGCTTGACCGTCCGGGTGTCCCCGGCCCCCAGCGCAAGCGCCTCGCGGACGGCGCCCGCCGTGACCTCCTCGCAGCGGCAGATCACCGTGTCGTCGGTGACCTGGCCGGCCCAGTGGGCGGGCGGGGCGTACAGGGCGTCGAGGGCTGTCGCACCTCGGCGCAGCCGGGTGCGGACCCTGGCGGCAGGCGCCCACTCCCCCGGGTCCGGCGTGGTGCCGCGCAGCCGGGCGGCGATCGAACGGCCGGCGATGTGCCCCTCGGCCCGGGCGAGTTCCACGCCGCCGACGCCGGTGGCCTCGCCCGCCGCCCAGACGCCGGGTACACCGGTGCGCTGTTCGCCGTCGACGGCCACGGCCGACCCGTCGAGCCGGCAGCCGAGGCTCAGCGCGAGATCGGTGTGCGGGAGCATGCCGTGCCCGACCGCGAGGGTGTCGCAGGGCAGCCGGCGTTCGGTGCCGGGCCGGACGCGGCCGTGGCCGTCGAGCGCGGCGACCGTGACGCCGGTCAGCCGGTCTCCCCCGCTCCCGGCTCGGTCCGGGCGGGAGGTACCGCCACCGTGCGCGCGGACGACGGTGTGGCGGGCGAGGAACGGCACTCGGTGCCGCAGCAGCCGGGCCGCGTACCCGGCGGCCTCGGGCAGCTTGCCGGTCAGTGCTCCGGCATGCCGCGCCAGGCGCCGGGGGTCCGCGGACTCCACCAGGGCGGCGACCGTCACGCCCGCCGAGGCGAGCGCGGTCGCCACCGGCAGCAGCAGCGGCCCGGTACCGGCGACCACGGCGGTCCGGCCGGGGACGACGAGGCCGCCCTTGAGCATGGCCTGGGCGCCCCCCGCGGTGAGCACACCGGGGAGGGTCCAGCCGGGGAAGGGCAGGACGGTCTCGTATCCGCCGGTGGCCAGGAGCACGGCGGTGGCACGCACCTCGGCCGGCTCCTCCTGTTCCGGCCCGAACAGCGCGTGCACGGTGAGTCCGTCCGGCTCCCGCTCCAGGCACCACACATGGTGCTCCGCCAGCACGCGCACGGAGCTCGCGGCGAGCCCGTCCCGCAACCGGGTCCAGGTGCGCCTTCGCCGGTGGGGTTCCCCGGAGCGTTCTGCACGGAGCGGGGCGGCGGGCTGCCGGTGGAACTGTCCGCCCGGCTCCGGTGCCGCGTCGACGAGGGCGACCCGCACGCCGCGCGCGGCCGCAGCGAGGGCGGCTGCGATGCCTGCCGGTCCGGCACCGATCACCGCCAGGTCAGTCCGCATGCCCCGTCCCCTCCTGGGTGCGGATCACATCGCCCGGACGCGCCGGCACCAGGCAGGCGCGCTGTCCCGGACGGTCGTTGACGGTCACCAGGCAGTCGAAGCACACCCCGATGCCGCAGAACACCCCGCGAGGGCGTCCGCCGTTCCGGGTGGTACGCCAGGACGTGACGCCGGCCGCCCACAGCACGGCGGCGACGGTGCGGCCGGGCAGTGCCTCGATCCGCCGTCCGTCGAAGGTGACCTCGAAGGCGGGTCCTGGCCGGACACCGGCACACTCCAGCGGATTCACTCGGTCTCCTCTGCCTCGAAGCGGTCGGGAAAGCGGTCCGGACGCAGCGGTGCGAGGTCCAGGTCCGGTGTGTGTCCGGTCAGCGCCTGGGCGATCAACAGGCCGGTGCCGGTGGCCAGCCCGATACCCGCGCCCTCGTGACCGCAGGCGTGGAACAGGCCCGGTGCCCGGGGGTCGGGCCCGATCGCGGGGAGGTGGTCGGGAAGGTAGGGCCTGAAGCCCGCGTAGGCGCGCAGGGCCCGGATGCCGGAGAGAAACGGGAACAGGCGGGTCGCGCCCGCCGCCAGAGCCCGTACGGCCGGCAGGGACAGGGACCGGTCGAAGCCGACCCTTTCCCGGCTGGCGCCGATCAGCACCGGACCCGCGGCCGTTCCCTCCACCACCGGGGAGGTCGTCAGCGCGGTGGAGTCACCGGCGACGTCGGCCACGTAGTCGGCGGCGTACACCTTGTGCCGGATACGGGGTGGCAGTGGCTCGGTGACCAGCACGAAACCCCGTCGGGGCAGGACGGGCAGGAACACCCCGGCGCGTTCGGCGAGTTCGCCGCCCCAGGGGCCTGCCGCGTTGACCACGGCGGGGGCGTGGAGATCGCCGCGGTCGGTGCGCACCCCCCGTACCGTGCCGGCGGGGGTGCGCAGGACCTCCGTCACCTCGCGGCCGGTGAGCAGCCGGGCCCCGGAGGCGCGCAGCAGGTGGGCGGCGGCCAGGGCGGGCATCACCTGCGCGTCCTGCGGGTAGTGGACTCCGCCCGCGAGACCGGGCGCCAGACGCGGTTCGAGGTCGTGGAGCCGGTCCGCGGGGACCGGATCGGCCGCCACCCCGGCGGCCCGCTGTGCGTCCGCGAACGTCCGCAGCCCGTCCAGGGCTTCGGATGTCCCGGCGACGACGAGTCCGCCCTTGGCCTCGTACTCCACCGCCGGGCCCAGTTCCTGAGCCACTTCTGCCCACAACCGGCGTGAAAGTAGAGCCAGTTCGAGTTCAGGGCCGGGTGCCTTGTCGGAGACGAGGATGTTTCCCTCACCCGCGCCGGTGGTTCCGCCGGCCACGCGGCCCCGGTCCACGACGGCGACGTCCAGGCCCGCCCGGGCCGCGTACAGGGCGCAGGCGGCGCCCGCCATCCCGGCACCCACCACCACGACATCGCAGGTCAGCGGCTCGCTCACAGCAGTACTATGTCACACAGCACATCTGCGGGGAACAGTGCGGACAAGGCCGGACGGGGCCGTCCTCAGTCGGCGGCGTGGACGACCCGGAGGTGGGAGACGGCACGGTGGGCCCTGCGGCGGCGGCGGGCCGGGGGACGCCGGATCTCGCGCAGGACGAGGGTCAGCCGGGCGCAGCCCATGTCCCGGAGGGTGTCGGTCGTCTCGACGACGATGCGGCAGTCCGTGGCGCCCCAGCGCGGGTCGGGGTGCAGCAGCGGCCGTACGGCGCCGTCCTGTTCGGCGGCCCGCTCCCCGACGGACCGGAGCCAGTGCGGCAGCCCGTGCCGGTAGGCGGCCTCCATGATCGGGTCCTGGGCGATGTCATGGCGGATGGCCTGCAGTCCGTGGTCGTGGCCGTGGCGCTCGACGGTCTTGGCGAAGTGGGCCAGCATCGGCAGGCACCAGCTGGACTCGTGGTCACCGAGGACGGTGGCGGCGTCCGGGTGGAAGAGGACGAACCGGAGGAAGTTGTCGACGGGCAGGGCCGTCGGGTGTGGCTCGACGTCCTGGAAAAGTGTCCGGAAAGCAGTGTTGGTGAGCAGCACGTCCCAGCGGTGGTCCACCACCAGGGAGGGGAAGGGGGCCGCCTCCAGCAGCGTGGCGTAATCCCGCAGATAGGCCTCCGCCTCGGGAGTCCCGGGGCCGGGCCGTGGGTCCGGCCGCTGCCCCTCTGCCTGAAATGCCATCGGGAGGTCACCCCTCTTGCCTGTGCGGCCCTGACGCGGGCCCCGATCCTGGTGCCCGGACGTGCGGCATGTCAACTATCGTGGCATTCCACCACGGTTGACGGCTGAAATTGGCCACAGTTGTGGCGAGACCTGGATGTGAGTTCGAAGCACCGGATAGTCTCCGTGAGGTTCACGGCAATCGCTTGTGAGAAGCCTGTGAGAGACGTAGGAGATCTTTCGGTGACGGGTGGCTTCGAGGGTCCGGACACCGCGCCGACGGCCGCGTTGCCGGCCGTCGTCGCCCGCGTCACCGCACTCGCCGACCGGCTCGGTGTGGCGCATTCCGAGGTGTTCGACGTCGGCCGGCTGTCCGTCGCCTCCGGGGTCCCGGAGCCCGTCGTCAGGGCGCTGCTGAGCGGACGGCCGGCGGGCGAGCCCGATGTGCAGGCCCGGTTCGTGCAGCGGCTGGACCTGCTGCGCCGCACCCGTCTGAAGCCGAACGGCCGCCGCTGCACCCAGCAGGAGATCGCCGACGGGGCGGGCATGTCCCGGCAGCAGGCGGGCGCGCTGATCAACGGTGACCGGCGGCCCACCATGGAGCACTGCGACGCCATCCAGCGGTTCTTCCGGGTGCACGCCGGTTTCCTCACGGCGGAGGATCCCGAGGCCCTGACGAGCGCGCTCCAGCACATCGAGCAGGAACTGCTGCAGAAGCTCGCGGACCGGGAGCGCAAGGCGGCGGCGGTGGCCGACGACCCGCTGGAGCGGCTGCTCCAGGACCACGGGGTGCGCGGCATCGCCTGGCGGGCCGCGCAACTGCCCACCGACCAGCACCGCGACAAGGTCGCGGAGTGGCTGGACATGCTCCTGGAGAGCGTCCAGCGGCCCAAGTCCTGACCCGGGGAGAGCTGTGGGCATCGGTAGGGAAATGCGCCGTCTGTGCGGCGAGCTGGTCGCGGAGCTGACGCTTCCCCTCCCGGCGCGGCCGGCCGATCTGTACGCGGCCCTGTGCGAGGGAATGAGCCGGCGCCGCGGCCGGCCCGTGCTGTTCCGTACGGCCGTCTTCCCGCCGGGGACGGCGAGCGGACTGTGGCTCGACATGCCGGACTCGGACCTCGTGGTGATCGAGGAACGCACGGCTCCCGACCACCAGTTGGTGATCCTGGGCCACGAGCTGTGGCACATGAAGGCGGGCCACTGCGGCAGTCGTGTCGCGGGGCACGCGGCCGCGACCCGGCTCGTGGACGCGGCGGTCGACGAGGAGGCCTTGCGGGCGACCGTCCTGCGGGTCGCCGCGCGCACCCGCTTCGATCTCGCGGAGGAGAAGGAGGCCGAGGCGTTCGGCCTGCTGCTGGCCAGCAAGTGCCGGACCCGGCTGACCGGTTCGGCTCTGCGCGGACCCGTGCAGCGGGATCACCTGGCGGGTCGGATCGGGGCGTCGCTCGGCTACCTGGGTCCGCGGGACTGACCGGACGCGCTCCGGCGCGCGAGCCCCGCCGGCCGGGCGAACCGGCGCCCGGCGCGGCCCGATTGTCAGTGGTGGACGGCAAGCTGGAAGCAAGCTCCCGCGCCGCGCGGGGGCGTGGCACCGACGACCACGACACGGGGAGAGCCGAGCGATGCCCACCGCCGTACTGACCGACCGCGAGCGCACCGCCGTCCAGGCCTATCTACGGCTGCTGCACACCGTGCGCGCCGCCTTCGACGACACCCGGCCGGGACCGCCGGGCACTCCCGTGCCCCCGCTCGTCCCGCCCTCCGTACTCGCCGAGGCGGAGGCCGCCCTGTCCCGCGCGGGCCTGACCGGCAACGAGGAGAAGTTCTTCCACCTGATCCGCACCTGGCACCCCGTACCCTAGCCAGCCCCACCCCGGTTCCCCCCGCCCTCAGCGGCGCGGGGAACCGCACGACCGGCCTCCACGACTTCAGGGGCGGGGAACTGCGCGACCAGCCCCCACCCACCCGCACCCGCATCACGCCCACCGCTCGGCACGCCGCCCACCATCCGACAAGCCGACGCCCGTTTCAGCCCCCCTCAGGGGCGCGGGGAACTGCGCGAGCGCCCCCCACCCACCCGCACCCGCACCCGCACCAAGGGCTCCTCACCCCGCGAGCGCCACCGTGACCGCCGTAGCGATCAGCCCCTGCCGCGCAGTCCACCGCCCGGTGAACACGTTCACCCCGCGCCCACCCACCACCGGCCCGTCGACAAGCAGCGTCGCCCGGAAGGCACCCCGCGTGCCCTCCCCGTCCTCCACCTGGAACTCCAGGTCCGCCTCCATGAAGTCCAGCCACTTCCCGGTGAGCGGGTACCACGCCTTGTAGACGGACTCCTTCGCGCTGAACAGCAGCCGGTCGAAGTGCACGCCGGGAACCTCCCCGCTCAGCCGGGCGATCCTCGCCACCTCCCCGGGCAGCGCCACGGCGGTCAGCACCCCCTCGGGCAGCGCCGCGTGCGGCTCGGCGTCGATACCGACGGACGCCAGCTCTCCGACGCGGACCAGCGCTGCGGCACAGTACCCCTGGCAGTGCGTCATGCTGCCTGCCAGACCCTCCGGCCAGAGGGGAGCACCGCGCTCGTCGGGCAGCACGGGCCCCGGCGCCACGCCGAGCTTCTCCATCGCGCGGCGGGCGCAGACGCGTACGGCGGTGAACTCCCGCCGCCGCTTGAGCACGGCCCGCCGGACCACCGCCTCCTCCTCGGGATACAGCGGAGCGTCGACGCCCTCGTCACCGTAGGCCTCCACGGTGAGCACCGTCGACGGCAGCAGTTCCTCGATCATCGTCCGCCCCTCTCCCCTGAACGCCCGGACTCTCCCGGCTCCGCCGGTACGATCCGGCGCAACCTCCCCGGCGGCCGGTCCCGTGTACGCCACTCACGCGGGTAGCCCACCGACACCTCCTCGAAGCGGACCCCGTCCCGCCAGGTGGTCCGGGGGATGTGCAGATGGCCGTAGACCACGGTGCGCACGGGGAAGCGGCGGTGCCAGTCGTCGGTCAGCACGGTCCCGCACCACATGGCGAACTCCGGGTACCAGAGCACCTCCGTCGGGTGCCGGTGCAGCGGGTGGTGGTTGACGAGGACGAGCGGCAGGCCGTCCGGCACCTCGGCGAGCCGGCGCTCGGTCTCGGCGACCCTGGCCCGGCACCAGTCGTCACGGGTCGGATACGGGTCGGGGTGCAGCAGGCTCTCGTCGGTGCAGACGACTCCGGTGCCGTGCGCGTACGCCAGCCCTTCGTCCTTGGTGGCGCACCCGGACGGCAGGAACGTGTAGTCGTACAGCAGGAAGAGGGGGGCGACGGCTACCGGACCGCCGGGCCCCTCCCAGACGGGGTAGGGATCCTCCGGGGTGATCACACCGAGGTCGCGGCACTGCTCGACCAGGTGCTCGTAACGGGCGACGCCGCGCAGCGTGACCGCGTCGACCGGGTGGGTCCACAACTCGTGGTTGCCGGGAACCCAGACGACCTTGGCGAACCGGCCCGCGAGGGTCTTGAGCGCCCAGCTGATGTCCTCCACGGTCTCCGCGACGTCACCGGCCACCAGCAGCCAGTCCTCGTCCGACTCGGGCCGCATGCCTTCGATCAGGGCCCGGTTCTCGGCGTACCCGATATGCAGGTCACTGATGGCCCACATCTGTCCGCTGCGGTGCGTCCCCGACATCACGCGTTGTCCCTCCACCCGTCCCCGAACGCGTCCACGAGATCACATCGGCGCCGTCGGAACAAGCGACATGCGGGAGACGTACGTGGTATCGGGACCCGTCGCCGAAGCCGTATGATCGCCCCGACACCACCGCCGTGAAGCGCCCTTCGCACCGGGCGGTTTGGTGACCCTCCTTACGTCTGCCCGGGCAACGGGCCGCTGAGCCCTGCCCGCCAAACCCGAAAGGGCGGCCTGCATGGTCTCTCGCGTACGCGTCTGGCTCAACCGCACGTACGCGGAGAACGTGTTCTTCATGGATCAGCTGAGGCGAAATCCCAGTGACCGGGCCGTCGAGATCCATGCCACCCACGGGGACCCCGACTCTCCCGTGCTGGCCGCCGCCGACACCGCCGAACTGGAGCCGGAGGGCCTGTCCCCGGCGGCGTACGTCGAGTACGCGCTCACCCAGTGCGAGCGGCGCGGTATCGATGTGTTCGTCCCGCGGCTGCACCAGGCGGCGATCGTGGCGCACCGCGCCGAGTTCGAGGCGGTCGGTACGGCACTGATGGCGCCGCCGCCCGAGGCGGTGGCCGTGTTCCACGACAAGGTCATCGCCTACGAGGCGGTCCAGGCGATCGGGGTGCCCGTACCGCCGTGGTGGCGGGTGCGGAGCGCGGAGGAACTCGTCACGGCGGTCGGTGAGCTGGAGGACGGTGGCCATCGGGCGTGCTTCAAGCCCGCGTCGGGTGCGGGCGGGGTCGGCTTCCGCATGATCACGCGCGATCCGTTCTCGCTCGCGCAGCTGAACGGCTTCCCGGGCCCGTGTGTGCCGCTCCGCCTGGTGCTGGACGCCGTACGGGAGTCCGAGGAGCCGGTGGACTGGCTGGTGATGCCGCGTCTGGAGCAGCCCGAGGTGTCGGTGGACTGTCTGACCGGGCCCGACAACCGGGTCCGGCTGGCCGTGGGGCGCACCAAGAACGGCCGGCGCCGTGGCTTCACACTGGACGAGCGGTGGCTGGAGCCGGCCCGGCGGATCGCCGAGGGTTTCGGTCTGCATCATCTGTCGAACATCCAGTTCCGGATGCTCGGCGACCGGCCCGTGCTGATGGACGTCAACACCCGGCCGGCGGGCGGCCTGCACCAGCTGTCCCTGTGCGGTGTGAACGCTCCGTGGGCCGCCGTCCGGCTGGCGCTCGGCGACGACCCGGGCGAGATGGCGCCGCCGTTCCTGGGCCAGGACTACTCGGTGGTGTCCGGTCCCCGGCCGCTGCTTCCGGTGTCGCTGCCGCAGCAGCGTGCGGACGTGTCCGTGGCGGGCGTGGGCGCCGGGCCGGCTCCGGTGGGCCCGGCAAGTCCATCGGCTGCGGTCACGGCCACGACCGGGGCCACCGTGACGACTGCGGCGACCGCGGCGTCCGTGGTGTCCGTCGAGCCGTGGACGGCGACCGCGGGGCGCTCGTAGGCATTTTTTCCGGGAAATTCCCGCCAGGGGTGTATCAGGGGCCGTACTGCGCGCTCTTGATGGTGTCGGCGACCAGGGGAAGCCGCCGCTGAGGGGGATCACGGGGGAACCGGGGGGCTCGGGTCGGTCGGCCGCTTTCACGGGGGGCGACCGGCCGGCCCGAAGCCGTGAACCGGGGCTATGCGAGGTAGGCGAGGCCGGGGTGGACGGCGGTGTAGCCGTCGACGAGACGGCGGGCCACGGTCACCGAGTCGACGAGCGGGTGCAGGGCGAATGCCTTGACCGCCCTCGCGCGGGAGCCCGACCGGGCCGCGGCCAGCACCTCGCGTTCCACGGCCTTGACGGCGCAGACCAGCCCGGTGGCGTGACCGGGCAGCGGGTCGACGGAGACGGGGTGCGCGCCGTTGGCGTCCACCAGGCAGGGCACCTCGACCACGGCCTCCGCGTCCAGTGGTGCCAGGACGCCGCCTCCCCTGACGTTGAGGATCAGGGTGGTGCGCTCGTCGCGGGCGATGGCGCGCATCAGGGCGAGGGCCACCTTCTCGTAGCCGCCGGACAGGTCGTCCGCCTCCCGTTCACCCGCCCCCGCGGTCTCCCGGTTCTCGGCCATGTAGGTGGCCTCGCGTTCGGCGCGGGTGCGGTCCCACAGGGCCAGTGCGGAGACATCCCGGTCGCGCGTCCCGGCGTAGAAGCGGGTCTGCTGGTCGTGCAGGAAGGAGCCCCGCGTCCGCTCGGCCCGCCGGTATGCGTCCACGGTCTCCCGGTTGAAGTAGTAGTAGTGCAGGTACTCGTTGGGGATCGCGCCCAGGGACCGCAGCCAGTCGGCGCCGAAGAGTCTGCCCTCCTCGAAGGAGCCGAGCAGCGCGGGGTCGGCGAGCAGGCGGGGGAGTTCGTCGCGGCCGGCGATCCGCAGGCCGCGCACCCAGCCGAGGTGGTTGAGACCGGCGTAGTCGATGTACGCCTCCTCCGGCCGCGCGCCGAGCACCCGGGCGATACGGCGGCCGAGGCCGACCGGTGAGTCGCAGATGCCGATGACGCGGTCCCCGAGGTGGCGGGACATCGCCTCGGTGACCAGCCCGGCCGGGTTGGTGAAGTTGATGACCCAGGCGTCGGGGGCGAGGCGGGCCACCCGGCGGGCGATGTCCAGGGCGACGGGCACGGTGCGCAGCCCGTAGGCGATGCCGCCGGCGCCGACCGTCTCCTGGCCGAGCACGCCCTCGCCGAGGGCGACCCGCTCGTCGTGCGCCCTGCCCTCCAGACCGCCGACGCGGATCGCCGAGAAGACGAAGTCGGCGCCGCGCAGCGCCTCGTCGAGGTCGGTGGTCCAGGTCACCTCGGGGGCGTCGGGCACCCTGTCGGCCTGCTCGGCCAGCACCCGGGTGATCGCGGCCAGCCGGCCCGCGTCCACGTCGTGCAGCGCGACCCGGGTCACCCGCCCCTCTGCGTGGTCCCCGAGCAGCGCCCCGTACACCAGCGGTACGCGGAAGCCTCCGCCGCCCAGAATCGTCAGCTTCACTTCCGCACCCTTCCCACCACGACGCACCCGCACGACGAACGTGCACGACCCTACTCGCGGCGGGGGGGGGGGGGGGGGGGGGGGGGGGGGGCGNCCCCCCCCCCCCCCCCCCCCCCCCCCCCCCCCCCCCCCCCCCCCCCCCCCCCCCCCCCCCCCCCCCCCCCCCCCCCCCCCCCCCCCCCCCCCCCCCCCCCCCCCCCCCCCCCCCCCCCCCCCCCCCCCCCCCCCCCCCCCCCCCCCCCCCCCCCCCCCGCGCCGTGATGTCCGCGCCGTGATGTCCGCGCCGTGATGTCCGTCCGGCCCGGCGCGCCGGGCGCGGAGGAAACCCCGTCACCCCCGTCCCTCCCCCCGCCTGCAACCCGGCACCCGGAAATCCCTCTCACCGGTGAGGACGGGCGTTCGAGGTCCCGTGATACTGGGACGGCCCCCGCCCCGAGGAGCCGCTCATGTCCCTCCGGTCCGCCCTCACGCCGATCGTCACCCGCTGGCGTACGGCGAATCCGTACGCCCTCGACACGGTGCTCGCCGCGCTCGTGCTGTTCGCCGTCTCGCTGCAGTGGATGTTCCCCGACGAGGGCGACGACCCACTGACCTTGCGGGGCTGGCTGCTCGGCGCCGCCACGGCCCTGCCGCTGATCTGGCGGCGGCGGGCGCCCTGCCTGGCCGCGTGCGCCGTGTCGGTCGCCACCCCGGCGCAGGCGCTCTACTGCGCACCCCCGCCGGACGTGATGTACGGCGGGATGGTCGTCCTGTACACCCTGGCCGCCGTCGGCAAACCCTGGCAGCGCCGGATGATGCTCGCGGGCTGGGTGATCGGGGTCGTGACGACCATGCAGCACCAGACGGAGAAGGAACCCTTCGAGTACGCCTTCCATCTGATGGGCCTCTTCGGCGCCTACGCCCTCGGCATGCTCAGCCGGGTACAACGCGCCTACACCACCGAACTGGAGGACCGGGCCCGCCGGCTGGAGCGGGAACGGGCCGCGGACACCGCGCGGGCGAGGGCCGAGGAGCGCTCGCGGATCGCCCGGGACATGCACGACATCCTGGCGCACGCCGTGAGCCTGATGGTGGTGCAGGCGGAGGCCGGTCCGGTCGTGGTGCGCAATGACCCGGAGCGCGCCGAGGCGACCTTCGACACCATCGCGGCGACCGGGCGGGACGCCATGACGCAACTGCGTAAGATCCTCGGCGTGTTGAAGGAAGAGCAGGAACGAGTGGACGGTGCGGCGCTGGCGCGGCTGCCGCAGCCCAGCGTGACGGCCCTGCCCGGACTGGTCCGCCGGGTCCAGGAGTCCACGGGGCTGTGTGTCGAGCTGCGCACCACGGGAGAGCCCTCCCCGCTCGCCCCGGACACCGAGATCGCGGTCTACCGGGTGGCCCAGGAAGCGCTCACCAACACCGTGAAGCACGCCCGTGCCTCCAGCGCGGTGGTCGCACTGGACTGGGCGGAGGACCGGGTCACCCTCACCGTGACGGACGACGGCCGGGGACCGGCGGCGCCGGGCGGCGGTCACGGACTGATCGGCATCCGGGAGCGGGCCTCGGCCTGCGGGGGCAGCGCCGAGACCGGCGGCGGCCCGGACGGCGGCTTCCGGGTGGTCGTACGCCTGCCCGTGGCGGCCGACCGGGCGACGGCCCTCGGATGAGCATCCGGGTGGTCGTGGCCGACGACCAGGAGCTGGTCCGGGCCGGCTTCGGGATGATCCTCGACGCGCAGGACGACATCGAGGTGGTCGCCGAGGCCGGTGACGGCGAGGAGGCCGTCGCGGCGGTGCGCCGGCATGCCCCGGACGTGCTGCTGCTCGACATCCGCATGCCGGTGATGGACGGCCTGGAGGCGGCCCGCCGGGTGTGCGGGGAGTCGGGCTGCAAGGTGGTCATGCTGACCACGTTCGACCTGGACGAGTACGTGTACGAGGCGCTGTACGCGGGCGCCAGCGGCTTCCTGCTCAAGGATGTCCGCCGGGACGACCTCGTGCACGCGGTGCGGGTGGTGGCGGCCGGTGACTCGCTGCTCGCCCCGGCCGTGACACGGCGGCTGGTCTCGGACATCGTGCGGCGCCGCAGAGAGGGGGCCGCCGCCGACCCGGTGACCCCACGGCGCCTGGACGTGCTCACCGCACGCGAGGTGGAGACCCTGCGGCTGCTGGCCCGGGGACTGTCCAACGCGGAGATCGCCACGACCCTGTTCGTCAGTGAGCACACCGTCAAGACCCATGTGAGCAACGTGCTGAGCAAGCTCGCTCTCAGGGACCGGGTACAGGCGGTGATCTGCGCGTACGAGACGGGGCTGGTCACTCCCGCCTCCCCCTGAGGAGTGAGTGCGGGGGAGGTCTCCCCCGCACGGGCGAGTGCCGCATACCGCTCTCACCGGCGATCCGGTACCCCGCCTCCCGGCAGGAGTCTGAGGGTCGTTGACGATCCATCACTCGCCGGGAGGGACCGTGCTTTCCGCACTCGTCCGGGCGGCCACCCGCCGCCCATTGACCGTGATGCTCCTGTGGGGGCTCTTTCTGCTGCTGGGCTTCGGGCTCGGGACCGGCGTCTTCGCGCGGCTCTCCGACAACGTGCCCGAAGTGCCCGGGACCGAATCGGAGTCGGCCGCCCAGTACCTGGACCGGGCGGACCCGACCGGCGAGTCGGTCACCGCCGTGGTGGCCGGCACCACCGTCTCCGGCCCGGAGGTGCGTGCCGAGGTCGAGCGGGCCGTGGCCGACGTCCGGAGGATCGCCGGTGTCGCCGCCGTTCCCGATCCGTACACCACCCCCGGCCTGACCGCCGGCGACGGACAGGCCCTGATCATCCCCGTCGCGCTCGAAGGCGGACTGGACGAGGACGCCGAGCAACGCACGCTGGACGAGGCGGCCGACCGCATCCGTGAGATCGACGCGCCCGACGTCCATGTGAGCGGGGGCCCGCTGCTGGGCATGCAGATCGGCGAGCGGGCCCAGGAGGACGTGAAGAACGCGGAGCTGATCTCCCTGCCGGTGGTACTGGCGCTGCTGCTCGTGGTGTTCGGCGGGCTGCGCTCGGCGCTGATGCCGCTGATCATCGCGGTCAGCGGGATCGCGGGGGCCTTCCTGGCGCTGTTCGCGTTCAGCCAGGTCACCGACATCTCCGTGTACGCGATCCAGGTGACGACGATGCTGGGGCTCGGACTCGCCGTGGACTACGCCCTGTTGATGCTGGTGCGGTTCCGGGAGGAGCGCCGGCACACCGAGGACGTCGTCGAGGCGGTGCACCGCACGGTCACGGCGGCCGGGCGGACGGTGCTGTTCTCCGGTCTCACGGTCGCCGTCAGCCTGACCGGGCTGCTGGTGTTCCCGAGCGTGTTCCTGCGCAGCATGGGACTCGCGGTCGCCGCCGTGGTGGTCGTCGACATGCTGGCCGCGCTGACCCTGCTGCCGGCGCTGCTGACGCGGTTCGGCGGGCGCATCCCGCCGTCGAAGACACCCAAGGGCGGTGAGGAGGGCCGGTTCTTCGCCCGCGTCGCCCGTTTCGCGGCCCGGCGCAGGGTCGCCGTGCTGGCCGTGGTCGTCCCGGCGCTGCTGGTGCTGGCGGTGCCCGTGACCGGGATGAGCATCGCCGTCGGGGACGCACGTCAGCTCCCGGCCGACACCGAGGCGCGGCAGTTGCACGACACCGTCGCCGGGCACTTCCCGCCGGGAACCGGTGTCTCGCCGGTCACCGTCGTCGTCCGGCCCGGCACGGACGCGGCGGTCACCGACCGTATCCGGGCGCTGTCCCCGGACGCCGGGACACGTGAACTCCCGGACGGCACCGCGGTGATCGAGATCCTTCCGCCCGGCACGTCCGACGGCGAGGAGGCGACCGAACTGGTCGAGCGCGTACGGGAGACGCGCGGCGACGAACCGGTCGAGGTCACCGGCACGGCGGCCCAGCTGGTCGACTTCCGCGAGATGCTCGCGGAACGCGGGCCGTGGGCGGTACTGACCGTCCTGGCCGGCATCTTCGTGCTGCTGTTCGCGTTCACCGGTTCCGTGCTGCTGCCGCTGCGCACCATCGCCACCACTCTGCTCAGTCTGGGTGCCGCGCTGGGTGTGGTGGTGTGGGTCTTCCAGGACGGCCATCTGGCCGGACTGCTGGGCGCCGAGGGCCTGGGCGCACTCAGCATCACCGCGCCACCGCTGATCATCGCGATCGCGTTCGGACTCGCCATGGACTACGAACTGTTCATCCTGGCCCGGATGCGCGAGGCGCGACAGCACTCCGGCGACGACCGGGAAGCCGTGGTGACCGGCTTGCGCCGCTCCGGGCGGGTCGTCACCTGTGCGGCGCTGCTGCTGGCGGTGGTCTTCGGCGCCTTCATGACGGGCGGGTTCTCACCCATTCTGCAGATCGGCCTCGGCCTCACGCTCGCCGTCCTCATCGACGCGACGATCGTGCGAATGCTCCTCGTACCGGCCACCATGGCCGTACTCGGCCGCCGCGCCTGGTGGGCCCCGGCACCGCTGCGCCGGGCGCACGACCGCTACGGCCTCCGGGAGGAGGCGGAGGCGGAGGACACCCGCCCGCGGGTGCCGACGAGGGCGTGAGCGGCCGGCCGGTGCACGAGCCACCACCGGACGCGGAGCAGCCGGCCAGGCGTGAGCCACCGGCCGGAGGCGGAACGGCCGGCCAGGCGTGAGCCACCCACCACAGGCGCCAGGAGCCACCGACCGCGCGTGAGCGACCGAGGCGGCGCGGACGGCACCCGTACGTGGTCGAACGGAGCGAGGGGCGGCACCCGGGACGGTCCCGGGTGCCGCCCCCTCGCGACGGATCTGACGCGCTTGCACCCCATTCGCGCCATTCGGAACGTGAACTCCCCACGCTCACAAGGACTTTCTCGGCTACACCTCTTGACGGCCGAGGGGCCGCAGAGCACATTGGCGTCATTCTGAGAGCGCTCTCACCCGACGTTCCGGGCTCTCGGACACTTCTCCCCCGCACAGCCGATCCGTACCGAGAGGGCATCCCCACATGAGTGTCACCTCCGGCATACCCAGCCCACTCCGCGGTCTCCGCAGACCCCGCCCGATGCGGCGCGCGCTGCTCGCCGTCGTCGGCACGCTCGCTCTCGCGGCGGGCACGGCGACCGTCTCGAGCCCGTCCGCGAGCGCCTCCGTACCGCCTCCGCCGTCGGGCTGGACCCAGGTCTTCGCCGACGACTTCGACGGACCCGCGGGCAGCGGTGTCAACACCTCCAACTGGCGCTACTCCACCGGTACGGGTTACCCGGGCGGCCCCGCCAACTGGGGCACCGGCGAGATCGAGACGATGACGTCCCGCCCGGACAACGTCTCCCTCGACGGCAACGGCAACCTGCGCATCACCCCGCGGCGCGACGCCTCCGGCAACTGGACGTCGGGCCGCATCGAGACCAACCGCACCGACTTCCAGCCCCCGGCCGGCGGCAAGCTGCGCGTCGAGGGCCGTATCCAGTCGCCGAACGTCACCGGTGCCGCCGCCAAGGGCTACTGGCCGGCCTTCTGGATGCTGGGCGGACCCTACCGGGGCAACTACTGGAACTGGCCCGGCGTCGGCGAGCTGGACATCATGGAGAACACACAGGGCAACAACACCGTGTTCGCCACGATGCACTGCGGCACCGCACCGGGCGGCCCCTGCAACGAGCACAGCGGTATCGGCGGTTCGACGACCTGCCAGGGCACGACCTGTCAGGCCGGCTTCCACACCTACCGCCTCGAGTGGGACCGCTCCACGAGCGTGGAGGAGATCCGCTTCTACCTCGACGGCAACAACTTCCACACCGTGCGGGAGAATCAGGTCGACGCGACGACCTGGGCCAACGCCACGAACCACGGCTATTTCATCATCCTCAACGTGGCGATGGGCGGCGGTTTCCCCGACGCCTTCGGCGGCGGTCCCGACGCGGGCACCCAGCCGGGGCACTCGATGCTCGTCGACTATGTGCAGGTGCTGACCTCCGGAGGCGGCGGCGACCCGGGCGACCCGGGCGATCCCGGCGAGCCCGGCAGCCGTGACGCCTACGGCACCATCCAGGCCGAGTCGTACGACGGCCAGTCCGGCGCCATGAAGGAGTCGACCTCCGACGCGGGCGGCGGCCAGAACGTGGGCGCGCTGGCGGGCGGTGACTGGCTGCAGTTCAAGGGCGTCCGGTTCGGTTCGAACCCGGCCCGGCAGTTCTCCGCCCGGGTGGCGAGCGGTGCGGGCGCGGGCGTCAGCGGGCTCGTGGAGGTGCGCCTGGACAGCCGGAGCAACGCACCCATCGGCAGCTTCGCGGTGGGCAACACGGGCGGCTGGCAGTCCTGGCGGACGATCCCGGCGAACATCGGCAACGTGACGGGTACGCACGACGTCTATCTGACCTTCAGCAGCGGTCAGCCCTCGGACTTCGTGAACGTCAACTGGTTCACCTTCGGCCGCTGATACCACCCCCCACACCGGCCTTCCCGGCCGGACCCGGGAAGAGGGCTCCACACCCGTGTGGAGCCCTCTTCCGCGTGCCCGTACTCCCGCGTCCGGCTGACCGGCCCGCATGGCGGGGGCGGTTCCGCGGTACTCGCCGCCACGCGAGGGTCCGTGACACAGGAGCGGACCCGACGGACGAGAAAAGGTCGTACTTTTACTGTGTGCACGCTTCTTCAGAAGGCGACGCGGTCCGGCCCGGCCGGACCGCGAAGGACCGGACGGACCAAGGACCCGGACGGACCCGGACGGACCAAGGACCCGGAAGCCCGGAAGGACCCGGAAGGACCAGCGTTCACCCGTCGGGACGTACCGGCCCGCCCCCGCTGCTGCCGCCGTCCGTGGGGGCTCGCGTTGCACGCGAGTCCGAGAACGGCTGACGTGGTAACGGTTCACGCGGGTACCGATTCCCCGTGACGACGCCGGGCCGGGGAATCACTTGCCGGCGTACGCGGTTGACGCCATCGCGAGAGAGAAGATGATCACAGTGAGCGAAGCGACCGACAGGACGGACGAACCGGGAACGGACACCCCGGGCACCGGTACGGACACCCCGGTGACCGGTACGGACACCCCGGGCACCCCGGACACCCCCGAGCCCCCTGCCGGGAGCCTCACCGCGTTGCCCGCGCCCCCGGCCGGCTGGGCCAACCCGCTGCGCGACCCGCGGGACCGGCGGCTGCCCCGGGTGGCCGGCCCCTCCGGTCTGGTCATCTTCGGGGTGACCGGCGACCTGTCCCGCCGCAAACTGATGCCGGCCGTGTACGACCTCGCCAACCGGGGTCTGCTGCCACCGGGCTTCTCGCTGGTCGGCTTCGCCCGCCGGGACTGGGAGGACCAGGACTTCGCCGAGGTGGTCCACGACGCGGTCAGGGAACACGCGCGCACCCCGTTCCGCGAGGAGGTCTGGCAGCAGCTCTCCGAGGGCATGCGGTTCGTTCCCGGCGACTTCGACGACGACCAGGCGTTCGAACAGCTGCGCAAGTCCGTGGACGAGCTGGACGCCTCCCGGGGCACGAGCGGCAACTACGCCTTCTACCTCTCCGTACCGCCGAGGTTCTTCCCGAAGGTCGTGCAGCAGCTGAAGAAGCACGGGCTGGCCGACGCCCCCGAGGGCTCCTGGCGGCGCGCGGTGATCGAGAAGCCGTTCGGCCACGACCTGAGGTCCGCCAAAGAGCTCAACACGATCGTGCACGAGGTGTTCGACCCCGACCAGGTGTTCCGGATCGACCACTACCTGGGCAAGGAGACCGTCCAGAACATCCTGGCGCTGCGCTTCGCCAACACCATGTTCGAACCGATCTGGAACCGGTCCTTCGTCGACCACGTGCAGATCACCATGGCCGAGGACATCGGCATCGGCGGACGGGCCGGCTACTACGACGGCATCGGCGCGGCCCGCGACGTCATCCAGAACCACCTCCTGCAGCTCATGGCCCTCACCGCGATGGAGGAGCCGGCCTCCTTCGACGCGCCCTCGCTGCTGACCGAGAAACTGAAGGTCTTCCGGGCCGTCCGGCTCCCGGACGACCTCGGCCGGCACACGGTGCGCGGACAGTACGCGGGTGCCTGGCAGGGCGGCGCGAAGGTGCGCGGCTATCTGGAGGAGGACGGCATCGACCAGACCTCCGCCACCGACACCTACGCCGCGATCAAACTGGGAGTGGACAACCGCCGCTGGGCGGGTGTCCCCTTCTACCTGCGCACCGGCAAGCGGCTGGGCCGCCGGGTCACCGAGATCGCGGTGGTCCTCCAGCGGGCACCGCACTCCCCCTTCGACTCCACCGCCACCGAGGAACTGGGCCAGAACGCCATCGTCATCCGCGTCCAGCCCGACGAGGGCATGACGGTCCGGTTCGGCTCCAAGGTGCCCGGGACCTCGATGGAGCTGCGGGACGTGACCATGGACTTCGCCTACGGCGAGTCCTTCACCGAGTCCAGCCCCGAGGCGTACGAGCGGCTCATCCTGGATGTCCTGCTGGGTGACGCCAACCTGTTCCCCCGTCACCAGGAGGTGGAGGAGTCCTGGAGGATCCTCGACCCGGTCGAGGAGTACTGGGCGTCGCACGGCAGGCCGGCGCAGTACACATCGGGCAGCTGGGGGCCCGCGGAAGCCGACGAGATGCTCGCACGAGACGGACGGAGCTGGCGCAGGCCATGAAGATCGATCTGACCGACACCACGGCAAGCAAGGTCAACAAGGCGCTGGTGCGGGGCCGCCGCGCCATCGGCACACCGGCTGTGGGCATGGTGCTGACGATGGTGATCGTCACGGACGAGGAGAACGCCTACGACTCGATCAAGGCCGCCGAGGAAGCCTCGCACGAGCACCCCGCGCGCACCCTGGTCGTCATCAAGCGGCACACCCGTAATCCGCGCGAGCGCACCCACTCCCGGCTCGACGCCGAGGTCCGGGTCGGCTCCGAGGCCGGCACCGGGGAGACGGTGGTGCTGCGGACCTACGGCGAGGTGTCCGAGCACGCCGACTCGGTGGTGCTGCCGCTGCTGCTGCCGGACGCGCCGGTGGTGGTGTGGTGGCCGGCGGCCGCGCCCGACGACCCGGCCCGGGACCCGCTGGGCGCGCTGGGCCAGCGCAGGATCACCGACCTGTACGCGGTCGAGAACCCCATGGCGGTGCTCCGGGCGCGGCAGCGCGCCTACGCGCCCGGCGACACCGATCTCGCCTGGACCCGGCTGACGCTGTGGCGGTCCATGCTCGCCGCGGCCCTGGACCAGGCGCGGGCGACGGTGACCTCGGCGGCAGTGGAGGCCGAGGCGGACAACCCGGCCGCGGAGCTGCTGGCGCGCTGGCTGGAGGCCCGGCTGCGGGTCCCGGTGGACCGGGTGGTGACCGCGGGACCGGTCGTCACGGCGGTCCGGCTGGGCACGGAGGACGGCGAGGTCGTCATCGACCGCCCCGAGGGCCCACTGGCCACGCTGACCCTGCCGGGCCAGCCCGCGCGCCGGCTGGCGCTGAAGGTCCGTCCGACCTCCGAACTCATCGCCGAGGAGCTCCGGCGCCTCGACGCGGACGAGATGTACGCCGTCGCCCTGCGCGGTGAGGCCGCCGAGGAGTCGGCCGCTCATGTCTGACGCCGCCGGACCGGTCCGGCGGCCCCCCCCCCCCCCCCCCCCGCCCCGCCCACGGCCGTGCCGGCGGCCGCCCCTCGCGAACTCAGGAAGTGAACTGACATGCAGATCGGTCTTGTGGGTCTCGGCAAAATGGGCGGCAACATGCGCGAGCGCATCCGCGATGCCGGCCACACCGTCATCGGGTTCGACACCGATCCCGCACGCTCCGACGTCGACCACCTGTCCGACCTCGTCGACCGGCTGGACGGGCCGTGCGTGGTGTGGGTGATGGTACCGGCCGGCAACGTCACCCAGCAGGTCATCGACCAGCTGGGCAGCCTGCTCAAGCCCGGCGACGTCGTCGTCGACGGCGGCAACTCCCGCTGGACGGACGACGAGAAGCACGCCAGGGAGCTGGGCGCCCGGGGCATCGGCTTCGTCGACGCGGGGGTCTCGGGCGGCGTGTGGGGTCTGGAGAACGGGTACGCCCTGATGGTCGGCGGCGAGGAGGAGCACGTGGAGCGGCTGAGGCCGATCTTCGACGCGCTCAAGCCGGACGGACCGTACGGCTATGTCCACGCGGGCGGGGTCGGCGCGGGGCACTTCGCGAAGATGGTCCACAACGGTATCGAGTACGCCATGATGCAGGCCTACGCCGAGGGCTGGGAGCTGCTCGAGAAGGCCGGCTCGGTGGACAACGTCAGGGAGGTGTTCCGCTCCTGGCAGGGGGGCACCGTCATCCGTTCCTGGCTGCTGGATCTGGCGGTCGACGCCCTCGACGAGGACGAGCACCTTCAGCGGCTGCGGGGTTACGCCGGCGACTCGGGCGAGGGCCGCTGGACGGTGGAGGCCGCCATCGACAACGCCGTGCCGCTGCCCGCGATCACCGCTTCGCTGTTCGCCCGGTTCGCCTCCCGTCAGGAGGACTCCCCCCAGATGAAGATGGTCGCGGCGCTGCGGAACCAGTTCGGCGGGCACGCGGTCGAGTCGGCGAAGGAGGCCTGACGGCGTGGGCGACCTGCTGCTGGCACGGCACGGGGAGACGGAGTGGAGCAGGGACGGCCGGCACACCGGCCGCACCGATCTGCCGCTGACTCCGCGCGGTGAGGACCAGGCGAGGTCCCTCGCCCCGCTGCTGACGGGCCGGAGCTTCGCGCTGGTCCTCACCAGCCCGCTGGTCCGCGCCCGGCATACCGCCGAACTGGCGGGCCTGACCGGCGCGGAGCCGGAGCCGGGCCTGCGGGAGTGGGACTACGGCGGCTACGAGGGCATCACCACGGCGGACATCCACCGCACCCGGCCCGGCTGGGACCTGTGGACCGACGGGGTGCCGCCCGGCCGGGATTTCCCCGGGGAGTCACCGGAGCAGGTCGGCGAGCGCGCGGACCGGGTGCTGTCCCGGGTGGCCGGAGCACTGGAGGAGGGGGACGTGATGCTGGTGGCCCATGGCCACCTCCTCCGCGTCCTGACGGCCCGCCGCCTGGGGCTCCCCCCGGCCGCCGGCCGCCTGTTCCGCCTGGAGACGGGCACCTTGAGCCGCCTGTCCCTGGACCGCGGCAGCCCGGTCGTCGCGGAGTGGAACACCCGGCCGTGAGTACCACCGGCCGCCCCCGGGCGCGCGACGACCGGCGAGCGTGACCGGGGCCGCGCGGCGGGGCATGCGACGCGGGTGGCGCGGTTGCGGTCAGCGGCCCGGCGGGCGCGTCGCCGACGGACGTGGGTCTCTCCAGGGAGCGCGGCTCCTGCGAAGGGCCGCAGTTCCCTGCGAGGCCCGCTGTCCGCGTACAGGTCCGCCCGGCGGCCTGGGTGCGGACGGGGTGCGGCGCGGACGGGGTGCGGCGCGGACGCGGTGCGGCGCGGACGGGTGCAGGTCAGGAATGGAGAAGCACGGGTGGCCGCCGCCCGCCTAGCCTAGCCTTGGCGCGGTGACCGGCCGGGACGGTCCGTCGGGCGGACGGCAGGACCCAGCCGTGATCCGTGCCGGCGCAGGACGACCGGAGGCACCTGCCGAAGCCGGTCTGCATGATTCGGGGAACGCCGGCGGAGTCCGCGCGAGCGGCCCGCCCGACGGATGGAGAAGGATGAGCATGGCCACGAGGACGGACCAGCAGCCGGCAGAGCCACACGCCGCCGACAGCCACGACCTCATCCGTGTGCACGGCGCGCGCGAGAACAACCTCAAGGACGTCAGCGTCGAACTGCCCAAGCGCCGTCTGACCGTGTTCACCGGCGTGTCCGGCTCGGGCAAGAGCTCACTCGTGTTCGACACGATCGCCGCCGAGTCGCAGCGGATGATCAACGAGACGTACAGCGCCTTCCTCCAGGGCTTCATGCCCACCCTGGCGCGCCCCGAGGTCGACGTGCTCGACGGGCTGACCACCGCGATCACCGTCGACCAGCAGCGGATGGGTTCCGACCCGCGCTCCACGGTCGGCACCGCCACCGACGCCAACGCGATGCTGCGCATCCTCTTCAGCCGCCTGGGCAAGCCGTACTTCGGCCCGCCCGGCGCGTTCTCCTTCAACGTCGCCTCGATCCAGGCGAGCGGAGGCTTCACGGTCGACCGCGGTGCGGACAAGACCAGGACGGAGAAGGTGTCCTTCAACCGCACCGGCGGCATGTGCACCCACTGCGAGGGCCGGGGCACGGTCTCCGACATCGATCTCGCCCAGCTCTTCGACGACTCCAAGTCGCTCTCCGAGGACCCCTTCACCATCCCCACCTACACCGGGGGCGGCTGGGTGGTGCGGGTCATCACCGAGTCGGGCTTCTTCGACCCGGACAAGCCGATCCGTCAGTACACCAAGAAGGAGCGGCACGACTTCCTGTACCGCGAACCGACCAAGGTGAAGATCAACGGCATCAACCTCACCTACGAGGGGCTGATCCCCAAGCTCCAGAAGTCGATGCTCAACAAGGACCGGGAGGCGATGCAGCCGCACATCCGGGCGTTCGTCGACCGGGCGGTCACCTTCGCCACCTGCCCCGAGTGCGACGGCACCCGGCTCACGGCGGGCGCCCGCTCTTCGAAGATCGCCGGGATCAGCATCGCCGACGCCTGCGCGATGGAGATCAGGGACCTCGCCGAGTGGGTCCGCGGTCTCGACGAGCCGTCGGTGAAGCCGCTGCTCACCGCGCTCCAGCACACCCTCGACTCGTTCGTCGAGATCGGTCTCGGCTATCTCTCGCTCGACCGCGCGTCCGGCACCCTGTCGGGCGGTGAGGCGCAGCGCGTGAAGATGATCCGCCATCTCGGTTCCTCGCTCACCGATGTCACCTACGTCTTCGACGAGCCCACGATCGGCCTGCACCCGCACGACATCCAGCGGATGAACACCCTGCTGCTGCGGCTGCGGGACAAGGGGAACACGGTGCTGGTGGTGGAGCACAAGCCGGAGGCGATCGCCATCGCCGACCACGTCGTCGACCTGGGCCCCGGCGCCGGTACGGCGGGCGGCACGGTCTGCTTCGAGGGCACCGTCGAGGGACTGCGGGCCAGCGACACGGTCACCGGCCGCCACCTCGACGACCGGGCCTCGGTCAAGGACACGGTCCGCGAGCCCACCGGCACGCTGGCCATCCGCGGCGCGACGGCGAACAACCTGCACGACGTCGACGTCGACATCCCCCTCGGTGTGCTCACCGTCGTCACCGGCGTGGCGGGCTCCGGCAAGAGCTCGCTGGTGCACGGCTCGCTCCCCTCCGACGAGGGGGTGATCGCGGTCGACCAGACACCGATCCGCGGCTCCCGGCGCAGCAACCCGGCCACGTACACCGGTCTGCTCGACCCGATCCGCAAGGCGTTCGCCAAGGCCAACGGTGTGAAGCCGGCGCTGTTCAGCGCCAACTCCGAGGGCGCCTGCCCCACCTGCAACGGCGCCGGCGTGATCTACACCGACCTCGGCATGATGGCCGGCGTCTCCACCACCTGCGAGGACTGCGGGGGCAAGCGGTTCCAGGCGTCCGTGCTGGAGTACCGCTTCGGCGGGCGGGACATCAGCGAGGTGCTGGCGATGTCGGTGGCGCAGGCCGAGGAGTTCTTCCGGTCCGGCGACGCCCGTACGCCCGCCGCACACAGGATCGTCGAGCGGCTTGCCGACGTCGGTCTCGGCTATCTCACCCTGGGCCAGCCGCTGACCACCCTGTCCGGCGGTGAGCGGCAGCGGCTCAAGCTGGCCACACACATGGGCGACAAGGGCGGTGTCTACGTCCTCGACGAACCGACCACCGGTCTGCACCTGGCCGATGTCGAGCAGCTTCTCGGCCTGCTGGACCGGCTGGTCGACTCCGGGAAGTCGGTCATCGTGATCGAGCACCACCAGGCGGTCATGGCGCACGCCGACTGGATCATCGACCTGGGTCCCGGCGCCGGCCACGACGGCGGCCGGATCGTCTTCGAGGGCACCCCCGCCGACCTGGTCGCCGCCCGCTCCACCCTCACCGGCGAGCATCTCGCCCAGTACGTCGGCGGCTGATCCCCGCGCAGGCGCCCGTACCGGGCCGGGATGCTAGGCCCCGGCCCGGCGCGGGATGCCGTACGCCCGCTCCACTCTCAGCCGCAGTACCAGCCTGCGGTCGCGGACCATCGCCGCGCGGTACTCCTCCCAGTCGGGGTGCTCGCCGCCCGCGTCGCGGTACAGCCGGATCAGTTCCTCCACGGTCTCGTCGTAGGGGTCCGCGGCGACGGGTGACAGGTCACCCGTGCCCTCGGCCACCGTGTAGGCCCACCGGTCCGGGGTGGTGACGTGGTAGGACGCACGGGAGTCCCGCCGCAGGTTGCGGGTTTTGGCACGGTCGTCCGTGAGCGACACGCGAATGACCCTCTCATCCGGGTAGTAAGCGTGTGTGACGTTCGACAGTTGGGGCCGCCCGTCGCGTTTCAGTGTGACGAGCACGCCGCCGTTCCCCTCGGAGAGCAGGGCGAGCAGCGCGTTCTGTTCGGCGTCCTGAGTCATGACTCGATCAACGGTCCGCACCGGGCCGGCGTTCCCCGAGGAGAGCGATGGGAGTACTGCGGCAGGAGGCCACCCCCGAGGAGGCCGGGCTGGACGCACGGGCGCTGGAGCGTCTGGACCGGCACTTCGCCCGCCGGGTCGACGAGGGGAAGCTGCCCGGGTTCCTCGTCGCTGTCGCCCGGGGCGGGCGGGTCGCGCATCTGACGGCGTACGGGGCGCGGGACATGGCGGCCGGGCTGCCCGTGCGGAGCGACACGCTGTGGCGGATCTACTCCATGACCAAACCGGTGACCTCGGTGGGCGCGCTGATGCTGATGGAGGAGGGGCTGCTGTCCCTGGACGACCCGGTCGGCCGCCACCTTCCCGCCTTCGCGGAACCCCGCGTGTACGAGAGCGGCTCCGGCGACCGGGTACGGACCCGCCCGGCAGCCGGTCCTCTCCTCGTGCGGCATCTGATGACGCACACGGCCGGCCTCACCTTCGCCTTCTACCACGCCCACCCCGTCGACGCGCTGTACCGCGAGGCCGGGTTGGAGTCGTCGGTGGCGCCGGGGAAGGACCTCGCCGGGACGACGGACGTGTACGCCGGTCTTCCGCTGCAGTTCGATCCGGGGACGCAGTGGAACTACTCGGTCGCCTCCAACGTCCTGGGCCGGATCATCGAGGTCGTGTCCGGCCGTCCCCTCGACGTGTACCTGGCCGAGCGCGTCCTCCGGCCGCTCGGCATGGCGGACGCCGGTTTCCAGGTCACCGACGCCCAGGCGGAGCGTCTCGCGGAGCTGTACGGCGAGTCGGACGCGGGCGGCATCGAGCCGATCCCGGGCCTGCCGCTGCGGGGCCGACCCCGCTTCCTGTCCGGCAGCGGCGGCATGGTGGCCTCCGCCCACGACCTGCACCGTTTCACGGAGTTCCTGCGCCGGCGCGGCGAACTGGACGGCACCCGTCTGCTCACGCCGGACACCGTGGACCTGATGACCCGCAACCACCTTCCCGGCGGCGCCGACCTGCGCGCCTTCGGCAGCCGCCCCGCACACGACGAACCCGGCAACGAGGGCGTCGGCTTCGGTCTCGGCGTCTCGGTGGTCATCGACCCGTCGCGTACCCAGTCCCCGTCGGGTCCGGGCAGTTACGGGTGGAGCGGGGTGGCCACCACCACCTTCTGGGTCGACCCGGGCCGCGACCTGACCGTGCAGTTCTGCACACAGGTGCGGCCCAGGTCCTCCCACACCGTCTTCCGGGACCTCAAGCGGCTGGTGCACGAGGCGGTGGCGGGCTGACGGCGTGACCGGACGACGGCCCACTGTCAGGACAGGTGGGCCACCGCGTCCAGATGGGGCAGGTGGTGGTCGAGGCGCTCCCGCTTGGTGCGCAGATAGGTGATGTTGCTCTCGCACGGCGGTATCAGCAGCGGTACCTGCTCGGCGACCTGGACACCGTGCCGCACCAGCGCCTCGCGCTTGCGCGGGTTGTTGGACATCAGCCGCACCGACCGCACACCCAGGTCCTGGAGCATCCCGGCGGCGACGGCGTAGTCCCGGGAGTCCACCGGCAGGCCGAGCGCGAGGTTCGCCTCGACGGTGTCCAGCCCCTCCGCCTGCAGCGCCATCGCCCGCAGCTTGGCGAGGAGCCCGATTCCGCGGCCCTCATGGCCCCTCAAGTAGACGACCACGCCCGCCCCTTCGGCGACGACCGCACGCAGCGCCGCCGCCAGCTGGTCGCCGCACTCGCAGTGCTGGGAACCGAAGGCGTCGCCGGTCAGGCACTCCGAGTGCAGCCGGGTGAGGACCCGGTCCCTGCCGAGATCCCCGTACACCAGGGCGACTTGTTCGTCGCCGCGGTCGTGGTCCATATAGCCGACCGCCTGGAACTGCCCGTACACGGTGGGGAGTGGCGCATTGACGACGCGTTCCACACCGGTCTGCCGCAGAGGCTTCTTGCCGAGTACGCCTACTTTTTCTGTCATGATTCTCGAGTTCCTAAGCAGAGACGAAAGGCCGTGACGATATGGGTGGTTCACACATGAGGTCGGCGGCATACGGCCCGGTGCACGGTCTGTTGCCGGCGGATACTACAGAGGATGTACGGACGCGGGGAGCCGGCGTCTCACAGCAGATCGCGGTTCTTCCGGTCGGGAGTTTCGAGCAGCACGGCCCGTACCTGCCGCTGGCGACCGACACCCTGGTCGCCTGCGCGGTCGCACGGGAGATCGCGGACGCCTACCCGGTGCACCTCCTCCCTCCGGTGACGGTCTCCTGCTCCCACGAGCACGCGGCCTGGCCGGGGACCGTCTCGATCTCCTCCGTGACCCTGCACGCGGTGATCCGGGACATCGCCGACTCGCTCCGCCGGTCGGGCGTGGACACGCTGGTGCTGGTGAACGGACACGGCGGAAACTACGTCCTGGGCAACGCAGTTCAGGAATCCTCTGCCCGGGGCGAGAAAATGGCCCTGTACCCGGCCCCCGAGGACTGGGAGACGGCACGCGAACGCGCCGGCGTCGTGACCTCTCTTCTCACCGACATGCACGCGGGTGAAATCGAGGCATCCATCCTTCTGCACACTCATCCCGAATTGCTCCGCCCCGGTTTCGAGACCTCCGACCATGTGGCGGACGACCGCCGCCATCTCCTGACCCTGGGGATGCCCGCCTACACGGATTCCGGCGTCATCGGCCGCCCTTCCCTGGCCTCGGCGGAAAAGGGCAGGGAACTTCTGGCAGCTCTCACGGATTCCTTCGGCACGTATTTCTCCCTGCTGACCGAAGCAACGTCCGCGGAGACATCCGGCCCGTCCGGCCCCTGAGGGCAAGGCCGGGCACCACCTCCCGGCCCACCCGACGCCTGAGGAAGAGATCGAGCGCCGACTCCCAGGCTGTCCGGCGTCCGAGGACGAGGCCGACGGCCGGCCGGGGGCCCGGGGGCGGCGCACCCGGGGCCGACGGGGGTCCCCCCGCCCGAGCGGAGCCGGGAGTGGGGGAGGGAAGAGGCGGGGGGGGGGGGAGAAACACCGCCCCCCCCCCCCCCCCCCCCCCCCGACCGCACCCCGCCGTACCACCGCACCACCAGCACCACCACCCCCGGCAGACTGGCCACCAGGCTGAGCACGCCGTACACCACGGCGACCGTGAACCCGACACCCGCCCCCAGTCCCGCCGCTCCGAACGCCCAGGCGGTGACCCCCTCCCGGGGCCCCCACCCCCCCACGTTCAGCGGCAGGGCCATCGCCAGCAACGCCAGGACGGCGAGCGGCAACAGCTCCCCCACCCCGGCCTCCGCCCCGGCCACCCGCGCGGCCAGCACGAACATCGCGACATACCCGCCCAGCACCACCACCGAGGACACCAGAACACCGGGCGCGCTCCGCCGGGAGCACAGCCCTTCCCGGGCCTCGCCCAGGATCCGCGCCCCCCACCGCGGCTGCCGCGCCGGCCGGCCCCCGGTGCCCCGGTTCATCCGCAGTGCGAGACCCACCGCACAGGCCCCCACCACTGCGAGCCCCACCACCGGCGCCATCTGCCGCACCGGACCCAGCACCGGCGACTCCATGCTCACCAGCACCACACCCCCGGCGACGAACAACGCGAGCTGCCCGGCCGTCCGTTCCAGGACCACCGCCCGCACCCCCCGCCCCAGGTCCCCGGACTCCTTCCCGTGCCGCACGGCCCGGTGGACGTCACCGAGGACGCCCCCGGGCAGGGCCGCGTTGAGGAACAGCGCACGGTAGTAGTCCGCGAGGGCCACGCCCAGCGGCAGCCGGATGCCGATCCCGCGCGCCACGAGAGCCCAGCGCCACGCGCTGAACGCGGTGGTCACCAGCCCGATGCCCAGCGCCGCGGCCAGCGTGGCGCCGTCGATGCGCCGCACCCCGTCCACCAGGGCTCCCGTCCCGAGCCGCCAGAACAACAGCCCGAGGATCAGCACACCGGCGAGGGTGCAGAGCCGCGTGCGCACGGTGCGGGTGTTGAGCCACGCCGCGAGGTCACTCACGCGGCCACGGCCCCGACCGCTCACGCGGTCCCGTCCACCGGCCGGCACAACGCGAGCAGATCGCTGTGCTGCACGACCACCCGCAGCTCGCCCGCCGCGCAGGCCTCCAGCCGATGCGCGAGGTAGGCCTCCGCCCGCGACGCCAGCTCCGGCCGCTCCTCCACCGCCGCGCCGACCCACCCCCGCAGCCACTGCTCGGTCAGCGCCGCCTGCTCCGGGCCGAGACGCCAGGGGCTCGGGTTCAGCCGTACGGTCGCCCCTTGTTCGGCGAACGCCTCGGCCGCGACCGTGACGGCGTCCGGTCCGAGCAGACCGCCCCGCCGCTGATGGTCGTTGAACGCCTCGGTGATCTCCTCATCCATCGGGTGCGGCGCGGTCAGCTCCACGCGTCCCGCCACCGACAAGGTCAGCAGAGCGGGACAGCCGGCCCCCGCGCAGGCGGCGGCGAGAGCCGCGATCTCCTCGCGGGTGAGCACGTCGAGCAGCGCGGACGCGGTCACCAGGGACGCCCCGGCCAGCACGTCCGCCGTGAGCCGGGCGACGTCACCGCGCCGGGTCTCCACGGTGACATGGCTGCCGTCGGCGGCGGAGCGGGGGGAGGCGACGGCGGCGAAGTGCAGCAGGTAGGGGTCCCGGTCGTGCAGGACCCAGTGCTGGGCTCCGTCGAGGTGGGGTGCGAGCCAGCGGCCCATCGAACCGGTGCCGCAGCCGATGTCGTGGATGACGAAACCGTCCGCCCGGTGCGGCAGGTTGGCGAGCCGGATACGCAGCGGGTCGAGCAGGTCGTAGGAGCGGGCGGCGGCGTCGGCCGGTTCGCGCAGCTGGAGCCATTCGGGCGCGTAGCGGGCCGGATCCTCGTCGCCGGTGTCCCGCAGCCGCAGGGTGGCCCGCTCCCCGGGCCGGGAGGCGGCCGGACCGGCGCCGGGAATGACGGACGCTCCGGGGGTGCCTCCGGTCTCGGATCCCACGATGCCTGTACCTCCCGTACCCGGTGTCCGGCCGGCTGCCGCACGCGTGACCTCGGCGGCGTCCCGGGGACCGGGCTGGGCCGGGATCGTCCCTGCCTGCTGGGTGGTGGTCGCCGCTTCGGTCATGCCGCCCTCCGGGGTTCGTTCGGGAGCCGGCGCAGTACCGCCGCCAGGCTCTGTGCGGTGCTCGCCCAGCCGCCGAGCGCGGCCCGCCGGCTGCGGGCGGCCGCCTTGAGCCGGCGTCGTACGTCCGCCTCGCCGAACCAGCCGCGCAGTTCGGCGGCGATGGCGGCGGGGTTCTCCGGCGGGACGAGGATGCCGGGCACTCCCCCGTCGGGGGCGCGGCCGACGGCCTCGGGCACTCCGCCGACGTCGGTGGCCAGGACCGGGATGCCGCGCGCCAGGGCCTCGGTGACCGCCATGCCGTACGTCTCCGCGTACGAGGTGAGCACCATCAGGTCGGCGGTGGCGTAGCTCGCGTCGAGTGCGGCTCCGGTGCGCGGGCCGGCGAGTTCCAGCCGGTCCTGCAGACCGTGCCCGCGGATCAGGTTCCGCAGATGAGCGACGTAGTCGGGATCGTGGCCGAGTCCGCCGACGAGCGAGCAGCTCCACGGCAGGTCGGCCACGGCCGCCAGGGCGTCCACGAGCCGGTGCTGTCCCTTGCGGGGTGTCACGGCGGCCACGCACAGCAGCCGTGAGACGCCGTCGGTGCCGGGAGCCAGGGGTGCGATGTCGGCTCCGGGCGCGGCCACGTGGACGCGGTCGGGGGCGAGTCCGTGGTGGGAGACGAGGCGGCGCACGGCCCAGTCGCTGGTGGCGACGACGGCCGGGACCGCCCGCAGTACCGCGCGTTCGCGGGTGTCGAGTTCGGCGGCGACGGCCGCGTCGAGTCCGGTCTCGTCGCCGAGCGGGAGATGGACGAGTACGGCCATGCGCAGCCGCCCCTCCTCCGCCTCCGGGACGACGATCTCGGGCACCCCGCAGGCGACCAGACCGTCGAGCAGGACGACGCTGCCGTCCGGCAGTTCGCGCAGGGTGCGGGCGAGTTCGGCGCGGGCGGTGGCGCCCGGCCGGGGCCAGTCACCGGCCACCGCGTGCCGCTGCACCTGCCAGCCGAACCCGGGCAGGTCGAGGCAGGCGCGGCGGTCGTAGGCGTTGCCGCCGCTGGGGGCGGCCGGGTCGTCGACGCCGCCCGGCATCACGAAGTGCACCGTGCGCAGGGACATGGGGATGATCCCGTCGTTCCTCGGAAGGGACGTCTGCTGCGGCACGTAGTCCAGCCGGGCCGTGCCGGTGGCCGTGCCGCGAGTCCGGTCGGTGGCCGTGTCCCTGACGTCCATGGTCGTGTCGGTCACAGGTCACGCTCGTAACTCGCCCAGGCGATGTGCGACTCGTGCAGCGCGACGGCGACCTTCGCGATGCCCTTGGCCCCCTCGCCGAGAGCGCCCTTGTGGATGCGCTCGGCGAGCCGGTCGGCGATGACCTTGGCCAGGTACTCCGTGGAGGTGTTGATCCCCGCGAAGTCCGGTTCGTTGTCGAGGTTGCGGTAGTTCAGCTCGCCGACGACGGCTCCGAGTTCCTGTGTGGCGAGGCCGATGTCGACCACGATGTTGTCCTCGTCCAGCTGTTCACGCCGGAACGTGGCGTCCACGAGGAACGTGGCCCCGTGGAGACGCTGGGCCGGTCCGAAGACCTCGCCGTGGAAGCTGTGGGCGATCATGATGTGATCGCGGACGGTGATGCTGAACAACGGACGACCCTCCAGGTGCGGCGCGTCTGTTCCCCGTCCGATCTCCGGCGGGGATGTCGTGTAGTACGGCTGGGTGCCTTCCCCTGTTCAGCGTCGGCTACCTCTTTTCTGGAGGTCAGGCGGGTGTGTGCCGGTCCGGGTCGGTGTAGCGCACGCGGTGGCACAGCGCGGGGATCTCGCCGGAGGCGAGCCGGGGCATGACGTCGGGCAGGTCCTCGAAGGCGGATTCGCCGGTGATCAGGGCGTCGAGGGCGGGGTCGGCGAGCAGGTCGAGAGCGAGGGCGATCCGGTCGGCGTAGCTGCGGTTCGCGCGGGCCGGGGAGACCGTGCCGACCTGGCTGGCGCGGAGGGCGAGCCGCCGGGAGTGGAAGGCCTCGCCCAGCGGAAGGCTCACCTTCCGGTCGCCGTACCAGCTCAGTTCGATGACGGTGCCCTCGGGGCGGAGCAGTTCGAGTGCGCGGTTCAGCCCCTGCTCGGTGGCGCTGGCGTGGACGACGAGATCGCACTCGCCGAGGGCGTCACCGGGCAGCGCGAAGCCGACACCGAGGGCGGCGGCGGTCTTGTCGCGGGCGGGGTCGGCGTCGACGAGCTGGACGCGCACGCCGGGGAAGCGGGCCAGCAGCGCCACCACCGAACAGCCCACCATCCCGCCGCCGACCACGGCGATGCGGTCGCCGACCAGCGGCGCGGCGTCCCACAGGGCATTGACGGCGGTCTCCACCGTGCCGGCGAGGACGGCCCGTCCGGCGGGGACGCCGTCGGGTACGGGGGTGACGGCGTGGGCGGGAACGACGTACCGCGTCTGGTGCGGGTAGAGGCAGAACACCGTGCGGCCCGTCAGCGTCTCGGGCCCCTCCTCCACCACCCCCACGTTGAGGTAGCCGTACTTCACCGGGCCGGGGAAGTCGCCCTCCTGGAACGGCGCCCGCATGGCGGTGTGCTGGTTCTCGGGCACACCGCCGCGGAAGACGAGCGTCTCGGTGCCGCGGCTCACGCCCGAGCAGAGGGAGCGCACCAGCACCTCGTCCGGGCCGGGCGCCGGCAGGGTGACCTCACGGATCGCCCCTCGGCCAGGTGAGTCGAGCCAGAACGCGTGTGCGGTGCGGTTCATCGGAATCCTCCTGAACGATCGGGAAGCTGCACGCGTACCGAGGGGTGCACAGGCCGCGCACAAGGTAGCGGCGGTGATCGACTCTGTCATACGGCCGGAGGATGCTCGGTGGCCCTGAACAACACTTACGACGCGAGGTTCGTGCAGCAGGAGACCGCCGTGGGGGCGGGCGTACAGATCCTGTTGCTGGCCCTGATCGGCACGGCGATCGGCATGGGCCCGGTGGGCTGGCTGACCGGCCTCGCGTTCGCGATCGCCACCTGGGCGGTGCTCTCCCGGGCCCTGTACCGGTCCCGGTCGCGTTGCTTCGGCGCGGCGAACCGGGTCACTCTCGGACGGGCCGCCCTGGTCGGCGGGGTCACCGCGCTGGTCGCCGACTCGTTCCAGGACTCACCTCCCGTCTCCCTGTTCGTCGGTCTGACCGCCGTGGCCCTGATCCTCGACGGCGTGGACGGCAAGGTGGCCCGCAGAACCGGTACGTCGACTCCGCTGGGCGCCCGCTTCGACATGGAGGTGGACGCGTTCCTGATCCTGGTGCTGAGCGTGTACGTGTCGATGGCGTTGGGTCCCTGGGTGCTCCTCATCGGCGGTATGCGCTATGTCTTCGTCGCGGCGGCCCGTGTCCGGCCCTGGCTGACGGCCCCGCTGCCGCCGAGCACGTCCCGCAAGACGGTGGCCGCGCTCCAGGGCGTACTGCTGCTGGTGGCGGGCGCGGCACTGCTGCCGCACGCGGTCAATGTCGCCGTGGTGGCCCTGGCACTGGGTCTGCTGGTGTGGTCCTTCGGCCGCGATGTGCTGTGGCTGTGGCGGACGTCGCGGATCACGGAGGCGCCGGCCGCGCGTGAGGTCCGGCGGGAACTGGTCGCGAGCTGACACCCGGGCGCCTGCCGCGCGGGCCCGCACCGGCCCGTCCGCCCCGCGGCGCCCGCGGGCTACTCGATCCCTGTCGCGTCGAGCAGCCGGACCACCTCCTTGCGCCCGTACCCGAGAAGTCGCGCCCGGTGGGCCGCCGTCAGTACCAGGTGCGCGACGATCTGTGCCGCGTAGCCCTCCCGGTCGCGACCGGCCCACTCGTGCGGCTTCTCCACTCCGAGGCCGCTCATCACCAGCCCGTGCTCACGGCGGATCTCCGCCACGGTGCCGGCGACCGCGTCCAGCAACGACTTGCCCGGCCGCTCGCACTCCAGGGCGAAGCACCCCTGGCCGACCGGCACACACCCCTGCGGCGGACGGTCCCGCAGCCCCGCGTACCGCTCGTCCTCGAAGGCGCCCGGTGCGAACTCCTCGTGCACCAACGGGAACCGGTGGAGTCCGGGCGGGACGGGAGGCGGTGGAGGCGTGTACTCCCACCCGGCGTCCTCGTACAGCTGCCGCTTCACCTCTTCCTCGTCGGCGTGCGTCACCGTGTAGCCGGACGCGTCGTTGCGCCCGGTCGTCGTGCCGTCGGGATTGCGGTGGAAGTGCGGGTTCATGGTGTGCTCCCCTTGCCGTGATGAGAGGTGAGACGGGGACGGAATCCCCCGTCACCAGCTCGAACGGCCCGCGGGGCCGGCGCGTGCCTCCTCCGGGCAGCACCACCTGATCGCGTGAAAAGGCCGTCGGCGGGAACTCTCCGGTCTCCGGAGGGCGGTTGCTACGCTCCCCCGATGAGGATTCCGGACCCCGAAGAGATCCGTGCGCTGCACGAGAAGTACGCGCCCACTCCCGAGGCGCTCGCTTCCGTCCACACGCACTGCGAGATCGTCTGGAGCGTCGCCGAACAGCTCCTCTCCGGTCCCGGTCTCGCCCATCTCGACGCCGGCCTGGTCCGCGCGGGCTGCCTCCTCCACGACATCGGCGTCTACCGCCTCTACGGCGACGACGGACGCCTGGACCACCGCGACTACGTCCGGCACGGCCTGCTCGGCCACGAGATCCTCGAGCGGGAGGGCTTCCCCGAGCCCCTGCGCCGCTTCTGTTCCCACCACACCGGAGTGGGTCTGACCCGGCACGACATCGCCGTCCACGATCTCCCCCTCCCTCCCGCCGACTACCTGGCGGAGACGGAGGAGGAGCGCCTGGTGATGTACGCGGACAAGTTCCATACGAAATCCCGGCCCTCGGTGTTCCTCACGCCCGGCGAGTACGCCACCCACGTCCGCCGCTTCGGCGAGGACAAGGTGACCGCCTTCCAGGCCCTGCGTGCCGCGTTCGGCGATCCGGACCTCACCGGGCCGGTCCCGCGCGCCGAGGTGTGACGGCTGCCCGCCCCGCCGCCGGTGCGGCCCGGCCCAGGTGCCCGCGGCCCGGGAGCTCACCGGCCGCCCTTGCCGAGCGCACCCGGCCGGCCGGCCGACGCGTCCGCGGGACAGCGGCTGTCCGTCCCCGGGTCCTACCCTTCCGGCAGGTGTGCGTCCGGCGCGTCCGGGCGGTGGTCGGGGAGACCGGATCGAGTGGCCGCCTCGTCGCGGACGCGCAGGAACTCCAGGTGGCGCTCGTACTGGTCGAGGCTGTCGGCGATGAGCTGTTCCCTGGTGTAGCCCATCACGTCGTAGTCCTGGTTGCCCTCGGCGAGCCGGACCTCGAAGCGGATGTAGGTGTCGTGCTTGCTGACCGACCGGGTGGCGAAGCCGGGAGTCGGCAGTTCGACGGGCCACACCTCGTAGCGGAACTCGTCGTCCGCACCGATCGGCACCCGCAGTCCGACGTGGGCGAGTCCGGTCTCCTCGACGGTGCCTTCCAGTACCTCCGCCTGCGCTCCCTGCTCCCGCAGCTCTCCGGCGACCTCCTCGAAGGCGGGGCGGCACACGGTGTCGACGAAGCGCGCGGCCGCCCGCCTGCCGGGGAACGCCATCGCCCGCGCCAGCCGGTGCCGCCAGTTCGGTGCGCCCGGCAGCCCCTGCTGGGTCATGCGTCCGGAGAGCGACCCGGGCAGGGTGGTGATCCTCGCCTCCACCTTCATCCGCTCGGTGCGCAGCGCCAGGAAGAGCCCGGCCATGATCAGGAACATCACGAAGGAGAACGGAAGCCCCATGATGATGGTGGCGTTGGTGAGCGCCTGCACTCCGCCCACGATGAGCATGGCGAGGGTGAGCAGCCCGGTCGCCACCGCCCAGAAGATGCGCAGCCAGGCGGGCGCGTCGGTCACCGGGGTGGGCAGTTCGGCGCTGAGATTGCCCATCACCAGGGCCCCTGAGTCCGCGGAGGTGACGTACAGCAACAGCCCGACGAACGTGGCGAGTCCGGCGCTGAACATGAAGCCGGGGTACTGCTCCAGGAGGGTGTAGAAGCCCTGTTCGGGGACGTTCATGGCGGTCTCGCCGAACCCCGTGTTCCCGTCGCGCACCACGAACAGGGCGCTGTTGCCGAGGATGGCCAGGAACATTCCGGTGAAGAGGAACGGGATGATCAGGGTCGCCGCGATGAACTCGCGCAGGGTGCGGCCGCGGGAGATGCGGGCCAGGAAGAGCCCGACGAACGGCGCCCAGGCGATCCACCAGGCCCAGAAGAAGAGGGTCCACGCGTCCAGCCACTCGGTGGGCTGGTCGTAGGCGAACGTGTTGAGGGTCATCGACGGGAAGCCGCTGACGTAGTCGCCGACGTTCTGGACCACGGCGTTGAGCACCCGGAACGGTTCGCCGACGACCAGGATGTAGAACATCAGCAGGGTGGCGAGGAGGATGTTGAGCTGCGACAGCCGGCGGATGCCCTTGTCCACGCCGGAGGCCGCCGACACGGTGGCCATCACCACCGCGACGGCGATCAGGGCGATCTGCGCGGCGAGCCCTTCGGGCACGTCGAAGAGGACCTTCAGTCCGTAGTTCAGCTGCACCACGCCGATGCCGAGTGTCACGCCGATGCCGAACAGGGTGCCGATGATGGCCGCGAGGTCGACGGCGTCACCGATCCGCCCGTGGATCCGGCGGCCGATGAGGGGGTAGAGCGCGGAGCGGATGGCGAGCGGCAGCCGGTAGCGGAAGGAGAAGTAGCCCAGCGCCATCCCCATCAGCGCGTACATGCCCCAGCCGGTGATGCCGTAGTGGAACAGGGTCCACACCACGGCCTGCCGGGCGGCCTCCAGCGTCTCCGGGTCGCCCTGCGGCGGCGCGAGGTAGTGGCTGACGGGGCCGGAGACCGAGAAGAACATCAGGTCGATGCCGATGCCCGCCGCGAACAGCATCGCCCCCCAGGTGAAGACCCCGTAGTCGGGCTTGGAGTGCTTGGGGCCCAGCTTGACCGTGCCGTACTTGGACGCGGCGATGAAGATGACGAACAGCAGGTACAGGGTCGCGGCGACGAAGTAGTACCAGCCGAACCAGTGGGAGATCTTGCCGACCGCCACGCCGATGGCGTCCTCCGCACCGGAGGGGGTGATGATCGCCCAGAGCGAGACCGCGAGGACGAGGAGGGCCGCCCCGAAGAAGACCACGGGTTTGAGCCGTACCGGGCCCGTCGGCTCGTCCGACGCCAGGACGTCCTCGGGCACCTTTCCGGGGCCCTTATCGCCGGTGGTCGACACAGTGGTGTTCCTCCTCCTTCGCCGAGGGGCAGGGCATCATCGCGCGCCTGCCCGGCCGGTGAGCAGGTCTGCGGCGCGTTCGGCGGCGAGCAGGACGGTCACCATCGGGTTGATGGTGGGCATCGTCGGGAACACCGACGCGTCGACGACACGCACGCCCTCCACGCCGCGCAGTCTCAGCTCCGGGTCGCAGACGGCCATCGGATCGTCCGCCGCGCCCATCCGGCAGGTGCCCGCCGGGTGGTACACGGTGTGGGCGACACGGCGCCCGTACTCCGACAGACCGGCGTCGTCGGTGACGTCCGGTCCGGGCGCGACCTCGCGCACGAGCCAGTCCTTCAGCGGATCGGTCGCGGCGATCTCCCGGGCGACCTTGAGCCCTTCGACGACGGTGCGCTCGTCGTGCCCCTCGGGGTCGGTGAAGTACCGGAAGTCCAGGGCGGGATGCTCGGCCGGGTTGGAACTGCGCAGCCACATGCGGCCGGTGGAGCGGGCCCGGGGCACGTTCGGCGTCATGCACACCCCGTGCTCCGGTACGGGGTAGCCCAGACGCTCGGTGTTGGCGGTGAACGGCACCTGGTAGAAGTGGAACATCAGGTCGGGCCGCGGCTGGTCCTTCTCCAGGCGCAGGAAGAGACCGGCGTCGGAGTCCATCGCGGAGTTGGGCGGCAGCGGGCCGTCGGTCTCCCACACCATCACCGACTCGGGGTGGTCCAGCAGGTTCTCCCCTACGCCGGGCAGGTCGGCGTGGACGTCGATGCCGAGACGGCGCAGGTCGTCGGCCGGGCCGATGCCGGACAGCATCAGCAGCCGGGGGGTGTCGATGGCCCCGGCACAGAGCACGAGTTCGCGGGTCGCGCGCAGGGCCGCCGGTTCGCCGTCGGCGCCGCGGACCGCGACGCGGGTGAGTCTGCCCGACTCGTCGGTGAGCAGCCGGTGGGCCCAGGTCTCCAGGAGGACGGTGAGGTTGGGGCGGTCCAGCACGGGGTGGAGGTAGGCGACGGAGGCCGACGAGCGCAGGTTCCCCTCCGGTTCGTAGGCGAGGGAGAAGAAGCCGGTGCCGTCGGCGAAGGGCTCGGCGTTGAAGTCGTCGACGACGGGGACGCCGGTGGCACGGGCGGCGGCGGTGACGAAGTCCCTGGCGATGGGATTCCGGTCGGCCTCGGCCACCGGGACGATCCTGGTCTGCAGCCGGTCGCGGTAGGGAAGGATCGTCGCCGGGTCCCAGCCGGCGCAGCCGGCGGCCACCCAGTCGTCGAGGTCCTGCGGCAGCGGCAGGAAGCTGATCAGCGTGTTGTGGGAGGAGCAGCCGCCGAGGACGCGGGCGCGCGAGTGCAGGATGTGGGAGTTGCCGCGCGGCTGTTCGACGGTGGTGTAGCCGTAGTCGAACTCCGTGCCGAGCAGGTTGATCCAGTTGCGCAGGCGCAGGATGCGCTCGTCACCCACATCGCTGGGCCCTCCTTCGATCACGCAGACACGGCAGTCGGGGTCCTCGCTCAGGCGGGCGGCGAGGACACAGCCGGCGGTGCCGCCGCCGACGATGACGTAGTCGTAGGAGGACTCGGCGCCGTGCGGGGTGGTGGCGGCCATGGAGTGCCTTTCTTCGCGGTGCCGTCGTGCGGTGCCGTCGTGCGGTGGCGTCGTGCGGTGCCGTCGTGCAGTGCCGTCGTGCGGTGGCGGACGGGATGCCGTGCCGCGCTGTGTCCGGTCAGCCCTTGAACCAGCCGGAGGGCCCCGGAGCGAGGTTCTGGTAGATGTGCTTGGCCTCCTGGTATTCGTGCAGGCCGGTGGGGCCCAGTTCCCGCCCGACGCCGGAGCGGCCGAAGCCGCCCCACTCGGCCTGCGGTACGTAGGGGTGGAAGTCGTTGATCCACACGGTGCCGTGCCGCAGCCGCTGGGCGACGCGCTGGGCGCGGCTCGCGTCGGAGGTCCACACGCCGCCGGCCAGGCCGTAGCGGGTGTCGTTGGCGAGTTCCACGGCCTCGTCCTCGGTGCGGAACCGCTCGACGGTGACGACCGGCCCGAAGACCTCGTTCTGCACGATGCCCATCGACCGGTCGCAGTCGGCGAAGACGGTCGGCAGCAGGAAGAAGCCGCGGCTCAGCGCCGGGTCGTCGGGGCGGGTCCCACCGGTGACGAGCCGTGCGCCCTCCTCCTGGGCGGAGGCGATGTGGCGTTCGACCTTGTCCCGGTGCTCGGCGGAGCTGAGCGGCCCGCTCTCGGTGCCCTCCTCCATGCCGTTGCCCAGGCGGATCGCGCGGGCGCGTTCGGCGAGGGCGTCGACGAAGCGGTCGTGCAGGGAGTCCTGGACCAGCAGCCGCGAGCCGGCCGAGCAGACCTGTCCGGCGTGCAGGAAGGCGGCGTCGAGCGCGTAGTCCACGGCGGCGGTGAAGTCGGCGTCCTCGAAGACGATGTTGGGGTTCTTGCCGCCCAGTTCCAGGGCGATGTTCTTGGGCCCCTCGGCGGCGGCGGCCATGATGGCGCGTCCGGTGGCCAGACCTCCGGTGAAGGACACCAGGTCGACCTCGGGGTGGGCGGTCATGGCCGCGCCGACGGTCGCCCCCGACCCGAGGACCAGGTTGGCGACGCCGGGCGGAGCGCCGGCCTCCTCGATCAGCCTGATCATCGTGATGGTGGTGAGGGGGGTGGTCTCACTGGGCTTGAGGACGAAGGTGTTGCCCGCGGCCAGCGCCGGCGCGACCTTCCACGACGCCTGGAGCAGCGGGTAGTTCCAGGGGGCGATGAGCGCGCACACACCGACCGGCTGGTACACGACGCGGCTGAGGACGTCCGGGCCGACGTCGACGACCCGGCCGCCGTCCTTGCCAACGAGTTCGCCGTAGTACCGGAAGCAGTTCGCCACGTCCTCGACGTCGAAGCGGCCCTCGGCCAGTGTCTTGCCGGTGTCGAGGGTCTCGGTGCGGGCAATCTCGTCGATGTCGCGCAGCAGCAGGTCACGGACGCGCAGCAGGACGTCGGCGCGGCGGCGGGTGGGGGCGTTCGCCCAGTCCTCCTCGTCGAAGGCACGCCGGGCGGCGCGCACCGCACGGTCCACGTCGGTGGCGTCCGCCTCGTCGACGGTCGTGACGACGGAGGCGTCGTACGGGTTCACCACGTCCCGCCGCCCGCCGCCCGCCGCGCTCGTCCACTCACCGTCGATGTACAGCTCGCCCACCGCGGGCCTCCTTCGCATCCGACCGGTACCGATCGGTTCGCCGGTCGGCAGCACGGCCATCGTGCGGCGGGCGGCCCGGGAGCGCACGGCCGGTGTCGCGACCGGGTGGTCCGGTTGACCCGAGCGGGCCAACGGACGGGCGGGGCCGGCCGGGCGGCCGTCCCCGCCCCCGTACGAGTGCGGCCGCCGCCTCCCGCGAGGCAGCGGCCGCACTCGTGTCGTCCCTGCTCCGGGCGCCGTCCGTGTCAGGACGGGCCCCGGCGCCGGAGGTTCACCGCCTCGGCGGGGCTGTCGCGCAGTCGGGCACGCCGTCGAGCCATGCCGCTCCCCTGATGTAGATGTTGGTCACCCACGCCCTGTAGTCCGGCAGGTACGACCACACGTCGTTGGTGTAGCCGTCGGAGGTGACCTCCTCCGCGTGCTTCTGGCACTGGACGCGGATGGTGGTCGAGTACGGGAACGCGTAGACGCGGGCGGCGGCGAGGGACGGCTCGGCCTTGGTCCACACGCCGGTGCCCCACGTCTGGTGGATGTGGCCGGTGACCTGTCCGGTGTTGACGCGGACGGCGCCGAAGTAGCCGTCGAGACGGACGTCGCTGACCATGAGCCTGGTGCCGGACTCCTTGGCCTCGACCATCTTGCCCGCGCCCAGGTAGAGGGCGATGTGGTGCAGGTCCTTCGAGGTGCCCCAGGCCAGCAGGTCGCCCGGAAGCAGCTGGGCCAGGCCCTGTGCGGCGGTGAAGCGGGCGGCGGCGCGGTGCGTGTAGTACTGCTGGCCGGCGACGCCGTTGAGGATGTCGGAGCCCGCCGCCTCGGCGTACGCGTGGCGGACCAGGCCCGAACAGTCGAAGCCGAGGCGTTCGGGGTCGTGTGCGCTGTCCGGGTCGGTCGGGTCCACCTGGCCGTACGTGGCGCCCGGCTGGGGACCGTGCCCGCCGCCCCATGTGTACCAGGTACCGGCCGCTACCTCGGCGCAGGCGGCGGCGATCGCGCGTTCGGCCGCCGCGGAGGCTCCGGGCGCGAGGACGCCGCACGCGTCCGCGGCGGTGCGCTGCGCGGGTGCCCGGGTGTCCGCGGCGGCGGCGGTCACCGGCGCCCAGAGGAGGAGTGCGAGTAACGCGGTCAGTGTGCGGATGAGACTGGTCCGGCGGAGCATGCCAGGACCCCCGTTTCCTGTGGCTGGTGGGAGAAGTGCTCGGACAGGAGCTTGCCGACCGGGCCGCGCGCCTGTCGAGGAACCGGGTGTCGCCTCCCTTCGACGGGCAACGGGAAACACCCGGGAAACCCCCTGCGAGCAGGTGAGTCGCCGTCAACCGCGCCTGTCGCAGGCCGCCTCCCCGTCGGTGAGCCGGACGCCGGGCAGAAGCCTCGCGCGCGCCTCCGCGCCGACGTTCGCGCCGAGTCGGCAGATCCGCGCCAGCCGGGCCCCGGGGTCGAGGTCCCACAGCCGTACGGTGCCGTCCGTGCCGGCGCTGGCCACCGTTCCGCCGCCGGGAGCGAAGGCCACGCTCCACACCGCGTCGGTGTGACCCGTCAGGGTCGCCCACGGACTCCGTCCGGCGACGTCCCACAGCCGCACCGTGCGGTCGTTGCCGCTGCTGGCGAGCCTGCGGCCGTCGGGTGCGAAGGCGATGCCCCGGACGGATCCGGTGTGACCGGTCAGGACCGCCTCCGAGCGGCGTTCGCGGACGTTCCACAGCCGTACGGTGCCGTCGTTGCCGCTGCTGGCCAGGGTGCGCCCGTCCGGGGTGAAGGTCACGTTGCGCACCGCGCCGGTGTGGCCCTTCAGGGTGCCTAGCGGGCGGCGCGAGCGGACGTCCCAGAGCCGTACCGTCAGGTCGTCGGCGGCGCTGGCCAGGATCCGGCCGTCGGGGCTGAAGGCGACGCCGTTGGCGTAGTCCCGGTGGCCGGTCAGCCTCGCCAGCGGCGCGCGTTCCACCACGTCCCACAGGCGCACCGTGCGGTCGGCGCCGGCCGAGGCGAGGCTCCGGCCGTCGGGCGCGAAGGCGAGGGAGTAGACCTGCCCGGTGTGGCCGGTCAGGGTCGTCAGCAGTGCGTGGGTGGCGACGTCCCACAGCCGGACGGTGCCGTCGGAGCCCGCCGACGCCAGGGTCCGCCCGTCGGGGGCGAAGGACACCGAGAAGACCGCCTCGGTGTGTCCCCGGAGCGTCGCCAGGAGCCGGCGCCCGCCCACCTCCCACAGACGTACCGTGTGGTCGGCGTCCGCGGTGGCCAGCAGGCGCCCGTCGGGGCTGTACCGGGCCTGCCAGACCTGTGTGAACGGACGGGCCGTCAGCACCGGGCCGCGGAGGTTCCACAGGACCACGGTGCGGTCGAAACCGGCCGTGGCGAGCAGGGTGCCGTCGGAGGTCGCGGCCGCCCCCATCACGTAGTCGGTGTGGCCGGCGAGCACGGCGGTCTGCCGGCCGCCCCGGGCGTCCCACAGTCGGGTCGTCCCGTCGCCGACCGCGCCGACGACCGTGGCACCGTCGTGTGTGTACGCGACGGCGTTGATGTCGTCGTTGCTCCCGGCGAGCGTCGCGTCGGGCCGGTCGTCGCGCCGGCCGTCGCGCACGTCCCACAGTCGTACGGTCCGGTCGACGCCCCCGGAGGCCACCTCCCGGCCGTCCGGTGAGAACGCCACGCCCAGCACCTCGTCGGTGTGCCCCTCGAGCACGGCGAGGGGCCGGGCGCGGTCGGTGGTCCACAGGCGCACGGTCCGGTCGGCTCCGGCGGAGACCAGGGTCCGGCCGTCGGGGGCGTGGTCCAGGGCGTTGACCGCTCCCTCGTGCCCGGGCAGGGACTCGGCGAGGCGGGGCGTACGCTCCGTGTCCCACACCTGGACCGTCCCCTCGGCGGTCGCGACGGCGAGCCGGTCTCCACGGGGGTCGAAGGACAGCGCACGGGCGCCTTCCGTACTGTCGGCGAGCACAGCCGTGCTGCGGCGCCCGGCGACGTCCCAGAGGGTCACGGGCCCGCGTGTCGACGTCGCCGCGAGGGTACGGCCGTCGGAGCTGAAGGCGATCGATCGGACGGGCCCGGACATGGTGAACGTGGCGGTCGTGCGGCGGTCGGACACCCGCCGCACGGTCACCGTCCCGTCGGAGCCGGCCGTCGCCAGGGACCGGTCGTCCGGTGCGAAGGCCACCGCGTTGACCGGCCCGCGGTGACCGCCCAGCCGGCCGGAGAACGGCTGGGACTGCGTACTCAGCAGCGCGCCCCGCGCCTCCACGGTGACATGGGCCCGGTAGGCCTCACCGGCCAGCAGCATCGACGCCTCCGGCCGGCCGCCGGCGAGCGACGCGGACCACACGGCGAGTGCCTGGGACCGCGCGACGCGCTCCTGTCCGAGGGCGTTCTCGCGCTGCTGGTAGGCGAGGCCGCCCGCGGTCAGGGCGAGCCCGAGCAGGACGGCGAGCGTGGCGAGCATCGACTGCCGGAGCCGGACCTGGCGTCTGGCCTGCCGCTCGAGGCCTTCCTGCTCGGCCAGGCTCGCCCGGAGGAACACCTCCTCGACGGGGCCGAGCCGGCGCCGGCCGTCCAGTTCGTCGGCCCAGGAACGCACGGTGCTCAGCCGGGTACCGCGGTACAGCGCGGACGGGTCACGGCCCTCGCGCTCCCATTCCGCGGCGGCGTGCGCGAGTTGCTGGTGCAGGAGCAGCCCGGCGCGGTCGGCGTGGATCCAGTCCCGCAGCCGTGGCCAGGCGTGCAGCAGGGCCTCGTGGGTGATCTCGACCGTGTCGCTGTCCAGGGTGACCAGCCGGGCCCGTACGAAGGCGTCGAGCGCGGCGGAGGCGCCGTCCGCGACGGCGAACTGCTCCTTCAGGGCAGCCGTGTTCATCCGGCGGCGGGTCGCCCCGCCGCCGTCCGCGACGTACACCAGCCGGGACAGGAGGCGGCGGATCGTCCTCTGCTCGGCCGGGTACAGCCGGGCGAAGACGCTCTCGGCGGTCCGCGCGATCGCGCCCCTGATGCCGCCGGCCCGCTCGTACCCGGCGACGGTCAGTGAGGCCCCCTCACGCCGTTGCCAGGTGGCCAGCAGGGCGTGGGAGACGAGGGGGAGCACGCCGGAGGGTGCCACGTCGGCTCCGGAACCGGCGGAACCGGCGGCGTTCCCGCTGTCCGGTGATCCGTCCGGCGGTGCGGCGGCCTGCTCGTCGCGCAGCCCCGCGTCGCGCAGGAGCAGGGGCAGCAGGCCCGGTTGGAGTGTCAGTCCCGCGCGCTCCGCAGGCCGGGTGATGGACTCCCGTAACTCCCCGACGGACATGGGCGGCAGCACGAACAGTCCGTCGGTGAGCACCGGGGCCAGTTCGGGAAGGCCGAGGCAGTCGCCGGTGAAGTCGGCCCGGACGCCCAGCACCACGACCGCGGGTCCGTGTCCGCTCTCCTCCGGCCGGGGGGCCGCCAGCGCGCGGAGCACGCGGACGAAGGACCGCCGCTCGTCGTCGTCCGCGCAGAGGGTGAAGAGCTCTTCGAACTGGTCGACGATGAGCACCAGCCGACAGGGCGGGGGCCTGCGCTCCCCGGGCAGCGGCGGGTCGTCCAGCATCGCGCGTACGGCGTCCAGCACCGCGTCGGGTCGGGCGCGCACCTCCTCGACGGTGACGGCGAGGTCCCCGCCCACCACCTTCGCGGTGCGCTCCAGGAGTTCCTCCAGGGGCCGCGAGGTGGGGGTGAAGGTCACCACCGGCCACCGGTCGGCGCCCGGCATGGGGAGTGCGCCGCGCCGCAGCGCGGGCACCAGTCCCGCGTTGAGCAGGGACGACTTGCCCGCGCCGGAGGGGGCGGCGAGCATCAGCGGGCCGCTTCCCACCCGTGCGAAGACGCGCTCCACCAGTGCGGCCGTCGCGCGCTCGCGGCCGAAGAACCAGTCCGCGTCCTGCGGGGTGAACGCGGACAGGCCGCGGTACGGACACGCCCCGCCGGACTGCCGCCCGGCCGTGGCCGCCCCGGTGCCGCTCCCCCTGTCGGCGGACGGTCCCTCCTGCACCAGCCTCAGCAACTCGCCCTCGGCGCCCAGGACCCGGTCACAGATGCGGGCGATGTCGGCGGTCGCCCGCTTGGTGCCGGTCTCGATCTTGCTGAGGTAGCCCTTGCTGTAGTGCGTCTGCCGTGCCAGGTCGGTCAGCGACAGGCCGCGCGCCTGTCTCAGTCGTCTCAGTTGTGCGGGGAAGGAGTGCGTGGTCGGCGCGCTCCGGTCCCGCCCGTTTCCGTAGTCTGCTTCCTGCCCGTGTTCCTGCCCGTACTGCGGATCTCCCACGGAGTCCCCCATGCGGTGCGGCCGTGAGACGGTGGGCTCCCAGGCTACTGCGGGGGTGGCCGGACCGGCCGGACCTTTCACCCGATGTGGCGAAAACGCGAACGCCCGGAACCGCGGGGCGGTTCCGGGCGTTCGCGCCCCGTCACACGGACAGCCGGGGTCAGGTCAGCAGGGCCCCGCAGGCGCTGCTGGCCACCCACTTGTGCGAGGAGATGGTGTCGTTCGCACTGACACCGCTCGTGAGCCGGTTGTCGGTCAGGTTGTCGGCGTAGAGCTCGCCCGGCGCCAGGCAGCCGTGCCCGCCGCCGAAACTGGCGTGCTCGTAGAACGCGACGTGGTCGAGACCCCCGGTGTAGCCGCGGTTCATGACGGACGTCGCCCTGTCCTGCGCGCCGCCCCACCAGCTGCTGTTGCCCGCGGTGCTGATCAGCAGGGCGCCCGAGCAGTCCAGGTTCTCCCAGGCGTACATGTAGCCGTTGCGCGGGCCCCACTTGCTGTCGCAGACGGGACCGGCGACGGTGCTCTCGGACGCCTGCGCGGCGGTGGCGGGCACGGCGAGGCCCAGGGCTGCGAGCCCGAGGACCGCCGCGGTGACGGTGAACTTGCGCATGCTGTTTCCCCTCGTTGGTGTCACTGTCGGTACTTCGGTGGTGCTTCGGAGCCGGTGTGCCGGGCCGGCGGCCCGGCGCGCACCGGCGCCGTGGGGCGGTGTCCGCCCCGGGCACGACAGGGTCAGTCGCGCTCCGGGACGATGCGCACCGCCCGGTCGTGGGCCTGCCGGCCGAGGCGTCGGTGAGTGTCGATGTCCTCGCCGAACCGGTCGCGCAGGCGGTCCAGATAGTGCGTCTCCCGTGCCGTGGCCACAGCACGCAGGGAGGTCTCGCGGGCACAGGTCGCGTCCGCGACGGCGGTCCTCCGCTCGGCGGCGAACGCCTCGTCCGCGCGGGCCCCGCCCAGCCGGCCGGTGCGGACCCGGACGGCCTCGCGGGCCGCCCCGGGATCCTCGTAGGGCTGTCCCGCCCGCTTCATGCACCGCGCCCATGCCCTGATCGCGGAGGTCAGCCGGCGGTCCTTCGTCAGCTCCTCGCCGTACAGGGCGCCCAGTCCCGCGACGGTCTTGCCCGTGCGGAACCAGTCGGCGGGGTCGCCGTAGAGCGTGCCCTCGGCCTCCTCCGTGCAGCCGCCGAGGCGTTTGCGGATCTCCCCGCCGGCGGGCAGCGGCGCCCGGAGCGTCTTGGCGTCCTCGCCGCCGTCCAGCGCGGTGTCGAAGGCCACGCGCCGGGTGGCGGAAAGTCCCTCCCGGTAGACGCCGTTGGGGTTGTGCTCGCGGATCCGCAGGCCCTTCGCCTCGATCCGTCCCCCGTAGCCGTGCCTGCGGGCCCACGCCACGTCGTCCTGCACGAAGCGCACCGGGCGGCTCTCCTCGAGCGTCAGGCCACGATCCTCCCAGTAGCTGAAACCCTGACGGTCCATGCACTGCCTGATCAGACGCTGTCGCGCGTCGGCGACGCGCACTTCCTGCTGCCAGGTCAGGGCCCGGGGACGCGGATCCTGTGGCGCCCGGTCGTCGACACCCCCGCCGCCGGCGCATCCGGTCGTGACGGCCGCCACGACCGCGCACAGGGACACGAGTACCCGTCTCATCAACTCCGCCCCCTTTGCCGCCGTATGCTGCCGGACCCAGACTCGCCCGGCCGCCGGCGGCGGTCGACGGGTTTCCTGTTGCCCGCGGGGGCGGTGGATGGGAAACACGGGGTGAGCAGGGGAAACGTGGGAAGGGAGGCAACGCGGGGAGGGCCGTCGGAGACGGTGCGGGTGCGGAGCCGGAGCGGAGCGGCCCTCTCGTCGCCCTCTGCGGCCGGCCGTACTCCTCGAGGACTGGCGCGCTGACCGTCGATCACCTGGCCGGACCACTGACCCGTATCACCCGCACGCACTCCGCCACACGAGCCGCTGCCGGACGCCCCGGTCACCAGCAGGAACCGGTCGGCCGGTTCGGGCACGGAGGCATGCGGCCTGCGCGTCGGCCCGGCGGGCCTGGGCCTACCGTCGAAGCAGACGACCGCCTCCTCCTCGCTGTACCGCGTCGAGTCCCGTCCCGACTGCGGGAGGTGCGGTCGTGAGGCCGTCTCGCCTCACGACCGCACNCCGCCCCCCCCCCCCCCCCCCCCCCCCCCCCCCCCCACGGCTCAGTTGCCGATCGAATCGGTCAGCGGCTCGCTGCATTCGTCGTTGCCCAGGCCAGGCCCCGTGGTGCAGACCCAGAGAGTGATGGTCCCGTCCTCGCGCATGTTGTAGTCGCAGGTTTTCCCTGCCTCCGGTGTGGTCACACTGCAGGAGCCCGAGCGGCCGTAGTCCGTGAACCACTCGACGGAACTGGTGCGGCCCTCGAAGTGCTCGACCCAGACTTTGTCGCCGTAGCTGACGAATCCGCCCCAGGCGTAGCCGTTGGACACCACCGCATCGGCCTGGGCCGATGTCGAGAACCACAGGACGGTTGCGGCAGCGCCGACGGCAGCCACCGCTGAACGGGAGACCATTCGCATGATTTCTTCCCTTGCTGAGAGTGGGTCATCGGTGATGACCCGTGAAGGTCTTGCTGGAAGCGCAGTGCGCGTTACTCTCGCCCGGGTGGGATCCGCCGAGGCATACCCGTACGCGGAACCAGGCGGCTCCCGGCCTTACCGGACGCCGGACGGGAATGTGCCGCCGGTGGCGAGCGCACCCTGGACGGAGCCAGGATGGTTACGTGCGGGCGAGAGGCGATGCCATTCGCGGACACGGTTTCGTATCCCGCCGCCCGGGCCGGGGCGGGCGGTGCCACACCGGGGGCGGTGAAGCCCGGCGCGGCGGCGCATGCGGCCGAAGGCGCCGCGGGTGTGCCGCGAGAGACGGGCGGTCATGGAGTGTCCTCCCGTTTCGCAGTACCCGATGAAGAAGAAGCCGGTGCCGTCCGCGTCACGTCGCGCACCAGACGCCGGGCGGCCCTGCGCGTCTTCCGTTCCGGTGCGGCCCGGCGGCCCGGCACCGGACGTGCTCCGCGCTCGACGACTCCCATCACGCGCTGCACGGGGAAATAACCGAGCCGTCGCGAGTCGAGACTCAGCCGTCGGTTGTCGCCGACCAGCACCACGTTGTCCGGCGGGACGGCGTCCTCCGGGACATGCGCCAAGGAGGGGAACCCCGCACGAGGCACTGCGTCACCGGCCACCGCGGCAACGCGTTTGATCAGCCATCGGCGCCCCGACAGTTGCGTGTTGTCCGCGTCGGCGCACAGCGGAGGGCCGAGCCACTCGCCATCGACGCCCGGCTGCTCCACCACGACGACCTGTCCCACCACCGGCGTGCGGATACGCCGCACCAGCACTCGGTCACCGTCGTGGTAGGAGGGCTCCATGCTCCGCCCGCGCACGGTGACCGAGGCGAGGCGCCGGGCGAGACACCGGCGAGCGGCCAGCACGACACTGAGCAGCACCGGCGGGATCGCGCACACCAGTCCGCGGTCCAGGCGGCCCATGAGGGTGAGGCAGCCGGCCACGACGGTCGCCGCCGTCACAAGAGCCAGTGAGCCGGTGACGACAGCGGAGCGCGAACGGGGGCGGTCCGGGCCCTGCGGCCATGCCGCTGCCCGGCCGGGAGCCGGTCGGTGCACTGGTCCGCGCCGATGGCGTACACGCACCACGCCCTCGCGTGCCCGGCGCGACTTCGCATCGAGGTTCATCGCTCTCCGATCGGTTTGAGAACCTTCGACGCCTGTTGCCGATATCCGGCGGCCTGGAGCGTGAACAGCTGGGCGTACCGACCGCCGGCGGCCATGAGTTTTTCGTGATCGCCCTGCTCCACAATCCGCCCGTCGGACAGCACGACAATGCGGTCGGCGTCGCGGACGGTGTTGAGCCGATGCGAGATGAGCACGCAGGTCTGGCCTTCGCGGTACCGGCGCAAAGACGTGTGGACCTCGTACTCCGCTTCGGCGTCGAGTCCCGCGGAGGGTTCGTCGAGGATCACCAGATCGCGCTTCTCCCGGATGAACGCGCGTGCCACGGCAAGTCGCTGCCACTGCCCTCCGGAGAGCATCACCCCGGGGGCGGGATTGTCGTCATCAGGTTCGTGGAAGAACATGCGGGACAGCAACGTCTCGTAGCCGTCCGGCAGTTGTTCCAGCACCGGGTGTATTCCGGCGCGGTGCGCGGCGGCGCGCACGCGCGCGGTGTCCCCCTGCGCCTTGGCGTCCCCGAGTGAGATGTTCTCCGCCGCGGTCATCTCGTACTGCACGAAGTCCTGAAAGGTGGCGCTGATCCGTTCGCGGAGCTGTGACACCTCCACGTCGCGAATGTCCACTCCGTCCCAGAGAATGGCGCCGCGGGTCGGGTCGTAGAACCGGCACAGCAATTTGATCAGTGTGGACTTGCCGGCGCCGTTGAGCCCGACCAGTGCCAGTGAGCCTCCCGCTGGAATGGTCAGCTCGACGTCGCGCAGAATCCAGCAGTGCTCGTCGGAGTAGCGGAACCATACGCCGCGCAGTTCGATGCCGTGCCGTAACGGGGGCAGCGCGGTGGGCGGCACCGCCACCGGCAGGTCGGGACCGGCGGTCGTGACCGCCACGTAGTGCTCGAACAACAGCAGCGACTGGTAGGCACGGGCGATCTCCCCGGCCAGCATGGCGACCGCGGTCTGCACGCCGGCCACGGCGGCGACGAACACCGTGACGTCGCCGACCGACAGGCGACCCGCCCGGGCCGCGGTGATGACCCACAGCAGTCCCAGACCGGGGACGACGGCTGCCATCAGCCCGAGTCCGCTCTGCACCCGAGCCTCGCGCGTGTCCAGCTCGCGCTTCTCGGCGTTGACCTCGCGCCGGTTGTCAAGCATCCGTCCGCGCAGCAGATCACCGATCCCGAACAACCGCACTTCCTTTGCCGCCGCGACGGTCGACATAAGTTGCATGTAGAAGAACTCACGGCGCTCGATGGGACCGACCGACCAGTACACGCGCGCCCGGCGGCGTGACAGTGCCATCTCCGCGATGAGCACGGGGATTCCGGCGATCAGAACCAGCGCCGGCATGAGCGGGCCGATCAGCATCAGTACGCCCAGGAAGCCGGTGACCGTGATCAGTGCGCGAGTCGCGCCCAGAAGGCTGTCGAGCAGTTCGTTGGGCTTGGTACCACCGGCTTGGAGTGCCAACCGCAGTCGGTCGAGGAAGCGAGGGCTTTCGAACCGGCCGAGCCCGGTGTGGCCGTTCAGCGCCGCGAAGAGGCGGTCCTGCGCTCGTAGTCCCACCCTCCGGGCGGCCTCCTGCCGCAGATACCGCGCGACGTGCGGGGTGACCGCGGCCGCTGTGCCGACGGCAGTCAGTCCCACACCGACGACGATCAACGAGGGGGAGTCGGCCGGATCCACCAGCGAGTCGAGCAACACCTTCGTCAGCCAGGCGGTCGCGACCGGCAGCGCACCGGTCGCCAGCGTCAGCGCGGTGTACAGCGCTGTCAGGCCGGGGGCCGCCGTGATGCCGAGCGCAGCGGCCGCGCGGACCGACCGCCCGACAGAGCGCAGCGGCTTCGTCCGGCCGGGAAGGTGCCCGACCGGGTCCGGGCCGGACAAGGCGCCCGTGTCACTCATGGACGGCTTGCCGGCCGGCCGCCGGCTCACGACGTCAGAGCGACCGAACGCTCCACCCTCACCAGGCGGCCGTCGGCGTGCCGTGCGACCCACAGCATGGTCGGGTAACTGGTCGCGCGGAAAGCGGTTCCCAGCGGACCGCCGGAGCCTTCGACCGTGACCCGGGCGACGGGACGGAGATCGGCGGCGAAGGGCCGCGACTCCTCGGCGTCGCCGACGACAACGGCCAGCATCTCCTCGCCCTCGTCCCGCAGCCTGCGGGCAAAACGCACAAGCTCGGGCAGCTTTTCCTTGCAGGACCCGCACGTCGGTGAGATGAAGGCGACGAAGGTGGCGGGCCCCAGCGTCTCTCGGCTCAGCGGCACACCGTTCAGGTCTGCGGTCTGGAACCCGCCCACGGTCTCGCCCATGCCGAGGCCCGACGCACGCTCCGCCCCGGACAGCAAGCCGCTGTGCTCCCGCAGCCGTGCCACGACGCCGAGAGTGAGCACGAGGTCGACGGCGCAGAGCAGTCCGACGAACACGACCGCCGTGATGAGGAATGGCATTTCTGCTCCTTCAGGTCTACCAACACGGTTCTCACCCGCTCCGGACCGTGCTCGCCGGGGCGTGAGGAGTGGAACGGAACAGTTCGAGGAGGTCGTCGAGACGAACGGTCAACACTCCGAGCACGACGCCTGCGACCGTGGCCATGGCGGCTCCACCCGGATGCACGCGCGTGTCTGCGGCGGCGAAGACCGCACCCACCGCGGCGAGGACCGCCAGTGCCACGTTCCTGGCGATATGACGCGGGCCGAGCACGGCGGCCGACGCCCCGAAGCAGTGGCAGGGCGCCGTGACACCGCGCCGCAGGACGAGGGTGACCCCCATCGCGAGGACAGCCAGGATCGATGCGGCAGTGACGAGCCCCGCGACAGTGACGGCAAGGGCCGCCGGCACCACGAGCAGCGCGCAGACCGCCAGTTCGGCGGCGATGAGGGCCGGTGCGGCCACCTTCGTCAGCCCCGGCATCAGCCGGGTGTCATGCAGGGAGGCGACGAAGGCGTCGTAGGCGCCCCGCCGCGCCACCTTGCCGAGGAACGAGGTCAGGAACACCGTGACCAGCAGTGAGCGAATGGTGATGTCGAGATACTGCGTCATGGGACCTCCCACGGTCGTGTGGCCGTTGCCGGCCGAGGCGCCGCGGGCCACGAGCCCCGGAAGCCGGCGGTATGAAGGCCGGATCCCGGGACTCGGGCACCTCCCCCGTGCATCATGGCTGTGTGCCCTTCACCACGGACGCGGCACCAGAGTGCTCAGGTCAGCACTCACTGCAGCGGCAGAGCAACCACTCGCCGGGCTGGTCCACCCTGCCCTCGGTGCATCCCTCACACGGAGCATTGCAGCCGCACTCCGCGGCGCACTGCCAGCATGCGGGCCATGAACCACAGCCCGCTGCCGCCTCGATCCGGGGAACGAAGATTCCGAGCAGCGCCGTGCCCAGCGCCTCCAGTTTTCGGTGCATGTTCAGTCTCCTCACGTTCGGGAACGTGTTGCCGACAGTGCCGGGCACGGCGTCGGCGAACCTTCGCAAAAGCTTGAATCCGCTGGAAGAACCGGGTTCAGCTCATGCGTTCTTGCTGGTCCCTCAGTGCCTGCGGGGTCGGGGGCGGGCGGTGGGCCTCAGCCGGAGTGCTGGGGCAGGGAAGTAACGACCGCCCAGATGACGACAAACTGACGCGACAAATGACCAACCAACCGGCTGAGGTCTGCTTTTGCGCAATTGGCCGAAGCCGGGTGTCACCAGCCGGCGGGGCGCAGGTGTGGCAGTGACATCGGCTGGTGAAGGTCCAGCCGGACGCAGATGTCAGCCGCGGTCCTGTCGTGCTGCCGGGCGGTCCGTGGGTCGGTCGAGTCCAGTGCCCGGGCCAGTTCGCTGTGTGCCTGGGCCTGTTCGTGGAGATGGTGTCCCTCGTCGGCGAGGGTGCGGGCGAGGTCGTACTGCCCGATCGCGTCGGCCGTGCGTCCGAGTGCGGCGAGGGTCCGGCCGAGCTCGATGCGTGCGGAAACTTGCAGCCGGGTGTCGTTGTCCAGCAGGGCGACAGCGACGCGCTGGAGTTCCAGCGCCTGCTCGGCGTGCCCGGAAGCACGCTGTGCTGTTCCCATGAGAGTCAATGCCTCGGCTTCGCCTTCCTGGTCCTTGATCCGATGCCGCAGTTCTCGTACCTGGCGCAGGTGACCGAGGGCCTCTTCGTGGTCGCCCAGTGCGATGAGGCATCGGGCCAGGGCAGCGACGACATGGTCGTTGGGGCTGGCCTGTCCCAGTTCCTCGCATCCGGCGTAGGCCGAGCGCAGGTACGGCAACGCCGCCTGGTTCTCCGCTCTCAGTACCCGGTTCACACCGCGGGTCCAGAAGGTGATGATCTTGGCGTCGAGTCCCAGGGGAGAGAGAGCAGGGAGTTTCTCCAGTTCCGCGTAGGCCCGTTCCGCATATTCCTCGGCCCCGGTGTGGTCGCCGCCGCGGAGTCGCATCAGACCGAGCAGGGCGAGGCTGTGCGCGTGGAACTCGGTGTTCTCCTCCGTTCGCGCGGAGGCCGTGAGCAGGTCGTGGGCGAGGGAGACACGGCCGGCCGACCAGTGGGCCAGGGCCAGCAGCGTGTTGAGCATCGCCTCGCCGCCGTCCGCCGCTTCCCTCGCGGCGGACACACCCTGCTCGAGCAGCTCGATCGGATCACCGGCGAGGTCCCGGCCGAGGAAGCGCCAGAAGGAAATGGCGAGGCGCCACGCGTAGTCGCTGTGGCCTTCCGACGCGGCGCATCGTGTCGCGGCCAGAAGGTTGCTCTTCTCCGCCGTCAGCCAGGAGTGCGCCGCCGCGGAGTCCGCGCTCCCGTCGTCGAGGCGGGCTGTCGCGGCGGCGACAGCGGCCAGGTAGTGGTCAAGCATCCGCTCGATCATCCGCGGGTCCTCGGACAGACCGCGGGCGTACTGTCGCAGGAGATCGTGCTGCCGGTAGCGGCCGGCAACGGCTTCCTCGGCCAGGTGGGCATCCACCAGTCGCTGGAGACAGTCGTCGGCCCGGGCCGTCGGCATGCCCGCCATCGCCGCTATGACCCCGGCGTCCGCGTCCACACCGGGATGCCGCCCCAGAGCGCAGAAAACGGTCCGGTCGGCCGGCGCCAGCTGTTCGTGGGACATGCGGAACGCCAGCGCCACTTCCCGGTCGGCGAACAGCTTCGGCAACTGCTCGCGCTTTACGGACAATTGCGCGGACAGATGGGCAATCGGCCATGCGGTGCGGTGCGCCAACCGGGCGCCGGACAGTCGCAGTGCCAACGGCAGTCCCGCGCACAGCCGCACGACGTGGGCCACGGCGTCCGGCTCGGCGGCCACCCTGTCGTTGCCCACGAGGCGCGCGAAGAACTCCGTCGCCTTCTTCTCCGGCAGGACCGCCAAGGACATGGGCCGGGCCCCAGCGAGAGCCGACAGCCTGGCCCTGCTGGTCACGATCACGAGACTGGCGCCGGCCGGCAGCAGCGGGGTCACCTGCTTCTCGTCGACAGCGTTGTCGAGGATCAGCAGAATGCGCAGGACTGCGGTCTTCGCCCGCCAATGGGCCTGGGCGTCGCCCGACGCCTCGATCCCCAGCTGGCCCAGCAGAACTTCCAGAGCCTCGCTCGCGGTCAGCGGAGTTTTCCCCGCGCTGTGACCCTGCAGATCGACAAAGAGCACACCATCCGGGAACCGTTCGGCCAGCAGGTTCCCGGCATGGACGGAGAACGCCGTCTTGCCGACCCCGGCCATCCCGTCGATCGTGTGGACGGTGACTCCGCCCGCTGCGGCGGCCGTCAACTGGGCGAGTTCGTCCTCCCGCCCGGTGAAGTCCGACAGGCCACGGGGAAGGTAGTTGCTCCCGCGCCGGAGCGCTCTGGGTGCTCTTTCGGCTGACCCCGGCACGGCACCGCGCAGGACGGAGGCACCCCCCGTAACATCACCGTCGGTCAGAACCCCGGTCGTGGACGGAGTCCGCCTGCGGGCGACCGGCTCCGGCGCCGGCTGCGGGCCGGTGACTCCGAACGCCGAACCGGTCAGCTCCAGTACCGGGTCGGCGACGAGGACCTGCTGATGCAACCGCCGCAGCGGCGCACCCGGATCCAGCCCCATCTCCTCCGACAGTCGCCGCCGGGCATACTCGTAGCGCTCCAGTGCCTCGGCCTGCCGCCCGCTCCGGTACAGCGCGAGCATCAGCTGACCGCACACACGCTCATCCAGCGGGTCCTGGTCGGCCCAGGCGGACAACTGGGCCAGCACGGTGCCGTGCTGACCGAGTCGCAGCCGCACCTCCACCAGTTCGCCCTGCGCCGCCAGTCGTTCCTGGTCGAGGACGGAACGCTGCGCGTTGAACCACGGGGTGTCCGCACCGGCGAAGGCCTCGCCCCGCCAGAGCCCCAGCGCCTCTTCCCACAACGCCACCCGCCGCTCGTCCCCGTCCGAGGCCGGAGTCCGGGCCTGAGCCGACAGCTCACGAACCCGGTGCACATCCACCGCTCCGGCCCTCACCGCGAGCCGGTAGCCCCCCTGCTCCCGAACGATGTCCACTCCCGAGGGTGAGAGCGCCCCTCGCAGGCGGGACACATACCCATACAGAGTCTCCCGGCCCCGCCCCGACCCCCGCTCCCCCCACACCCGGTCCACCAGCGCATCCGCCGGCACCACCCGGCCGGCGTCCATCAGCAGCACCGCCAGCACCTGACGCTGTCGCGCATGGCCCACATCCACCGGCACCTCGCCCCGCCACACCTCGACGACGCCCAGGACCCCGAAGTGCACCGACATCTGCCCTCACCTCTGTCGCGAATACGCACTACCCATGTACATGCCGCTGACCAGCGAACCAAGACCGATTCGAGACGTTTCGCATGAGGACCCGTAGACCGGAGCCGCCTGGTGCGGCACGGCTTCGGCGCGGGATCTTGTAGAAGGACGCGGACTCGGCGTACGTCGTGTTGGACGAGTTCCACACCTACGACCGCGCGCAGGGCACCGATGTGGCGATGTGCCGCGGCGGCCGGCGTCCGCCGTGGGCGCTACGCCGCGATCTCGGCGTCACGGCACGCGTGGAGGCTCCGGGCAGTTGAGCAGGCCAAGGCCCGCCTGACCGGACACGAACGGGCTACGCATCCCCGCTGCGCGGGTGACTCAAGGGGAGCCGCTCGAGGCGACGAACCTCACCGGTTCCGACAGTACGGACCGGGCGCTCCCGAAGTCGGCCAGTCGTGCCGCGACCGTGGCGACGGCGATGTCCTCCGGGAGGGCGGCGGAGAACTTCAGGCCGCGTACGGCCCGGGGGTCCACGTCGGGCAGGACCAGGCTCTCCCGGACGTTCTCGCGGGCCGCACGCCAGTCGGCCGGGGTGAGGTCCTCGCGCAGGCGTAGCCAGCTGTCGGTGGGGCGTTGCAGGGGGTCGCTGACCGACGGCAGGTTGGCTGCGAGGGTGGCGTTGGCGCGGTGGCCGGCCCAGGTCCACCAGCGCACGTCACTGCCGGCGCGGGTGATCAGTGTGCAGTCCGGGTGCACGGTGTCGGGTGCGTCGGTCTCACGCTGTTCCGTCAGGGACGCGTCGGCGCGCCGGGTCAGGGCGACGGGTGGATCCGCGCCCAGCAGCACCTCGCGCATGGCGCGGGCGAGGGCGTAGGACAGTCCGGCGATGCCGCCGCCCATCCACTTGGCGATGCCTCCGCTGTCGGCGGGTTCGACGAAGACGCGTTTGCGCAGCCAGTCGATGTACGTGACCTGCCAGCTGCGTCCGCCGAGGAGAAGGCGGCGCGGGCCCGGACGTTCCTCGGTGAGCACGCTCGGGTCGGTGCGGCCGATCTCGGTGCGTCCGGACAGGACGGTGAACTGCGGCGGCGCGGTGAAGGACGCGGTGAGTTCGATGAAGTGCCGCTTGCCGAAACGGCGTTCCGCCTCGGGGCCGACGAACAGCAGGCCGCCGTCGCTGTCGAGGAACCCCTCCTCGGTGAGGAAGCGCAGGATCGGGGCGGCGGACCGGTCGAAGGGTGCGAGGCCGTTCCACTGCTGTTCCCACAACCGGTCGCCGAGCTTGTGCTGTTGCAGGGTGACGGCGAGAAGCTGCTGGGCCACGAGGTGGCGCGGTTCGGGCGGCGGGAGGACCGGTTCGACCCAGCCGCGTGACCACAGCAGAAGCAGCCCTGCCGCCTGCAGCAGGGTGTCCTTGCTCGTGGTGAGGAACAGGCAGTTGCGCACCGTGCCCGCGCGCCGGCCGGTGCGGCCGATGCGCTGCAGGAAGGAGGCGACGGAGGCCGGGGAGTCGATCTGGATGACGCGGTCCAGGTCGCCGACGTCGATGCCGAGTTCGAGGGTGGAGGTGGAGACGATGACGCAGTCGCGCGCCTCGGCGAAGGCCTGTTCGGAGCGGGTGCGTTCGTCGACGGAGAGGGAGGCGTGGGACAGGAAGACGGTCACCTCGCGGGCCCGGAGGGCGGCGCCCAGTTCCTCGACCTGGCGGCGCGAGTCGCAGAAGACGAGGCGTTTCTCCCCCCTGTGCAGGGCGGCGATGAGCTTGGCGGCGTTGTCGAGGGAGCCCACGTAGTCGAGTTCCACCTCACCGGCGGGTCCGCGAGAGGGAGCTTCGGCCGCCGGCTCCCCGTGTCCGGCCGCTCCGGTGACGGGCGGAAGGACGCCCGGCGCGACGACCCGCCCGGTGCGGCTCCCGGCACCGGCCCCCTGCAGCCAGCGCAGCAGGTGCCCGGGGTTGCCGACGGTCGCCGAGAGCCCGACGCGCTGGATGGGGCGGCCGGTGACCCGCTCCAGCCGTTCGAGTACGGCGAGCAGGTGCCAGCCCCGGTCGTCGCCCGCGAAGGCGTGCACCTCGTCGACGACGACGGCCCGTACGCTCCCCAACAGGCGCGCGTGGTCGGTCTTGACGCCGATCAGCATCGCCTCCAGCGACTCGGGCGTGGTCAGCAGGATGTCCGGTGCCTCGGCGCGGATGCGCTGCCGCTGCGACTCCTTGGTGTCGCCGTGCCAGAGGGCGGCGCGCCGGCCCATCCACTGGGCGTAGGTGTCGACGCGGCCGGCCAGGTTGTTGAGGAGTGCCTTGAGGGGGCACAGGTACAGCACAGAGGTACCGGTCCATCGTTGTCCGGCCATCGCCGACAGCAGCGGGAAGCAGGCCGCCTCGGTCTTGCCGCCGGCCGTCGGTGCCAGCAGGACGGCGTCCTCGCCGTCCATGAGAGGGACGATCGCCGCCCGCTGCAGGGGGCGCAGGCCGGGCCAGCCGAGGGTGTTGACGATGTGGTGCAGCACGACGGGGTCGAGCCGGTCGAGTACGTCAGCCTCTCCCCCGGTCAGCTCCGCCCCGGCCGGGCCGTCCGCGTCCGCCATCACAGCTCCAGGTCGATGTCGTCGGCGGACGCGGTCCCGCTGACGACCGTGGCGGCCAGGTTGCTTTCCACGTCGGTGAGTTCACTGCTCGCGACCGTCAGCTTGTAGTGCTGCCGGGGGTCGAAGTCGTCGAACTGGTCCACGCGGTCGAGCACGTCTCCGACGAGCTTCTTCAGGAACAGCCGGGGCGCCACTCCGACCTTCCCCCCCAGAGCGCCGCCGACGGCCCGCGCGAGGTCGGCGACATAGGCGTCGTCGACGACCGTCCGCACCCTCTCGGGTGACGTGGCGGCGTCCGCGTAAAGGTCCCGGATGGTGACGCCGAGGCCGACCAGGGACTCCTGGGTGAAGCCGGGCAGCCGGATCTGCACCGCGCGGGGGTTGTCGAAGCGGGGGTCGGTGGTGAAGTCGGTGGCGAGCCGCTGGGCGAGCGGGGCCAGGCGCTGCACGCCCTGCCGGCCGTCGTAGAAGGCGGGCGTGCCGGTGATGACGAGGTACAGGCCGGGGAAACGCCCGGAGTGCACTTCGTCGATGAGCTGGCGCAGTGCGTTGAGTGCCTTGTCGCGGGCGTCGGAGCGGACCCGCTGGAGCGTCTCCACCTCGTCGAGGACGACGAAGAGCCCGGTGTGCCCGGAGTCGCGCAGCACGGTGAGCAGCCCTTGCAGGAATCCGAGCGCCCCGAAGTGGTCGAGGTCGCCGCGCACCCCGGCGGACCTGCGGGCGGCTGCGGCGACGTGCGGCTGGCCGCCGAGCCACGCCAGGACGGCCGAGGCGGTCGCCTCGTCGTCGTCGGCGAGGGCCGCCCGGTAGCCGCGCAGGGCGGTGGCGAAGGACGGAGCGTGCCGGGACACCTCGGCGAGCCGCGCGACGAGCAGCTTCTCCACCTCGTCGGGCAGTTCCTCCTCGGTCGCGCCGGCCGCGAGGGCGTCCTCCTCCAGGGCGTAGAACCAGGCGTCGGCCACCGGACGCAGTGCGCTGGGCGGGAAGCTGGAGGTGGTGAGGCGCTCGGTGAGCCGCCGGTAGACCGTCTCCAGCTTGTGCAGTGGCGTCTCGTTCTCGGAGATCTGGATCTCGGCCACGGCGAAGTTCCGCCGCTTGGCCCGCTCCCCCAGCCAGCGGGTGAAGAAGGTCTTGCCGGACCCGTACTCACCGCGCACGGCCTTGAACACGGACCCGCCGGACGCGACGGCGTCCAGTTCCGCTTCGAGGGCCGCCTCGAACCGGTCCAGCCCGGTGGCAAGCAGATCGAGCCCGCTCTCGGGTACGGCCCCGCGGCGCAGGGCGTCGACGACGGTACGGCGGCGGGCCGCGCTGACCTGAGCGGGGCGCTGGGATCCGGTGGTGCTCACGGGAGCATTTTCCCCTCTCTTGGACTACCGCAGTACGAGGCCGGGAGCTGTTCCGCGGTCACCCGGAGTTGTATCCCCATCGGGCGTTGCCGTCCTTGCCCATGAAGCATTTCGCGGGCCGCCCGTCGGTGGTCGTGGCGGTGGCACCGACGGGAGAACAGTACTGACCGAACTGGACGCCGGGTCGGCTCCCGGTGCCGCCGGTGCTACCGCCCGAGTTGCCGGAGGAACCTCCGCCGGTGGAACCTCCGCCGGTGGAACCACCGCCGGACGAGCCGCCACTGCTGCTGCCGCCTGTGCTGCCGCCGCCCGAGCCGGTGCCGTACGAGGGCTGGGGTCGCGGCTTGGGCTCCGGGTCCGGCTGCGGTTTCGGTTTCGGTTTCGGTTTCGGTTTCGGTTTCGGTTTCGGGCTGGGCTTGGCGCAGGGGTCGCCGGGACCGATCAGCCACAGATCGATCTGCGTACTGGTCGAGACCTCGGTGCCGGGTTCCGGCTGCTGCCTGCACACCTGCCAGTCGGCCAGGTCCTGCAGCCCGTCGTACAGACGCTTGCGGGTGTGGGCATGGAAGTAGATCACGTGCTGGAGACCGAGGTCGCCGAGAGCGCGGGAGGCATCGTCGGCCTGGTCGCCGACGAGGTCCGGCATGACGATCCGGCGGGGGCCATGCAGCCGGGTCGGGCACTCCTCCCGCTCTGGAACCGCGTACAGGGTCAGCGTCCTGGCTGCTGGACGGACCGTCTCGTCACGGGCCGGGCTCTGGAAGCAGACCTGCCAGCCGCTCGTGGTGGTGTTCACAGGCCGTTGGTCGGAGGAGGCGTCGGCTGCCGACACCGTCTTCCACGCATGCCGGTCGGCCGACACAGCCGCTATGGCGAGAGAGGTCCCCTCGAAGGAGGGAACGACCAGAGCGGGTTCGGGCTTCTGGGCCATGACCTCCTTCACGCTCCCGCTGGAAGCCGGGCCCAGGACGGCGAAGAGGACTCCGAACACGGCCAGGGCCATGAGAACAGGGTGTCGGCCCATCCAGGTGGAGAGCTGGATGCCACGGCTGGGACGCAAAGGGGAGTCGGGGGGCAGCATTTCGCCCATGGCCATGAGGAGCTCGCCCTTCGGGTCGAGCTTCGAGCCCCATAGCTTGCACGGATGCCCAAGGACGAGGACATCGACGGAGTCGGACATGCCGTAGGTGCGGCGGAGGATCTGCAGGGGCGCGGGGACGCGGATCGCAATGGGCTTCAGGAGGTTCCGCAGAAGGACGAGGCCGTCCTTCGCGAGCACGGCATTGCCCCAGCCGTTGTGGTAGATGGCCAGGACGTCTTCCTGGGATCCCAGTTCGTCCAGCAGCACCTTCGCCTGTTCGTCGGACAGGGAGATGCTCTCACCAGCGGCGGCACCGGCGGTGCGCCGGTCCATAGCCAGCAGATCGGACAACGGTCCTCCAGCACTTTCGGGGAGTTCTTCGGACGTGTCGAACCGTGAGCCCCGGAAGCCGACAGGCCGCCCCTTCACAGAGACACGTCCCGTGCCACCGGACGTTGCGCGGTAGGCACGGCACGACAGTTACCGACATATGGAGATGTTATCGGCTGCCGATCCGGGCCCGGACACCAGCAGGAGTCACCGGAGGCAACAGTGACCTGCGCCGATTCCGTGGGGTCATCCGGCTCATCGCCGGCACACGGTTTCGGCCGGTGCCGGCGGACGGACGCCTCGCCGCCCACGTCGGCAGAGGGCCGGCCCGACGGCGACTATCGCAAGTCGAACTGGTCGCGCAGCAGGGCCACATGGAGTCGCAGTGTGCGGCCGTCCGGGAGGGTTTCCAGGACCTGGACCCCGTCGTAGTTGACAAGCTGCCGCAGAACCGCCGCGAAGCCGTCGCCCCGTGTCGGCGGCAGGCCGACGCGCTGGGCGAGGGCGGAGACCGGGAGGGTGCCGGCGTCGACGAGTGTCGCGAGCGCCTTCCTGATCTGTTCCTGCGGCGGTTTGCGGGCCAGAAGGCCGAGCTGGGCCTGATAGGTCTCCGAGGCGAGAAGCCCGTGGATCAGGGCATCGTCCGGGGAGACCAGGGCCGGGGTGACGGGCGTGTCGTCGCCGCCCCCCGTGACGGTCAGCGGAAAGAGCGTCTCGTGGCTCTCCGGCAGCTCGGGCTGCCTCTTCTTCGGCCTCGCCGGCGCCCTTCCGGCCGGCGCGTCGGCCGGAGCCGCCGGTCCGGTGACGGCGGAAGCGTCATCCTGTGTCCGCTCCGACCACCACTGCGGACGCTGGTCGCCCAGTTCCCGCCAGCCCTTCGGCGGTTCGGCGCCGAACGGCAGGAACGCCAGCACCGGGATGGTGAACTCGGCGAGTGACGCGCCGCCGTGGTAGCCGGCCTTGAGCGAGGTGTAGCGGGAGTCGGCGTCCCAGAGGGCGACGACGGTCGCGCCGGGCTCGGGCCAGACGACCCGGGGGCCGGACAGCGTGATCTCGGGCTCGGCGAGCGGGCTGTCGCCGGGGGGGCGGTGGCGGGCGGACGGCGGGTCCGCCGCGTCCACCCTCACCCCGTGCCGGTCGACGACGTGCCCGTGGTCGCTGGTGAGGAGGACCGCCATGCCCTGGAGGGCAGCCACCCGCAGCAGGTCGCGCAGTCCGGCGACGTGGTCGACGTGCCAGGCTCCGTCGCCGAGCTTCTGTTCCTTGGCCAGGCGATCGTCGATGGTGTTGAGGACGACGGCGACGTGCGTCCTGCCGTCGTGGAGCGCCTCGGTGAGGGCCGGACCGAAGGTGTCACCCGCCTGCTCGGTGCGCAGGTCGTCCTTGTGGAAGACGGCGGCCGGGGCCCCGCCCCACCATGTGTGCGCGGGAAACAGCCGCTTCTCGTCGGCCTGGGTGCCCTTCATCAGCCGGCCCGCGAAGAGGGAGGTGCGGGAGACGGCGGTGAGGGTGGGCAGCGCGGCGGCCATGGCGCGACGCCGCAGCGCCCCCTCGGGCAGCGGGTCGAACTCGGCCCAGGTGCGGCGCAGTTCCTCGCCGAGTTCGCTCGCGATGGCGGCACTCATGCCGTCGAGGACGAGGAAGAGCACACGCCGTCCCTCGCCGTGCCGGACGACGGGCCTCACGACCTGCTCGAGGAAGGTCTCCACGGTCAGCATGGAGCCGGGCTGGGTGCCTGCCTGCGTCCAGGCGGCCAGGGAGCGGGCGAAGGAAGCGTCGATCTGCCGGCGGCGGTCCCGCACGCGCATGCCGAGGGTGTCGTAGGCGGCCTTGAGGACGGGGTCCGGGTCGCCGCCGGCCTCGATGTGCTCCAGGGCGAGGTCCGCCCAGCCGGTCTCGGCGACGTGCCGCTGTACGGCGTCGGCGACGGTGGGCGCTTCGGCGGGCGGGTCGGCGGCCAGCCAGCGGGCGAGGCGCCGGCCCATGCGGGCGCGTTCGACGCGGGCGGCCTCCTCCGGCTCGGCGGCGAGCCGGTGGTCCGCCAGGCGGCGGACGGCGTCCGCCACCGCGGCCGTGTCGCCCGCGGCGAGGGCCTGGCCCACGGCGGTGAACCGGGCCTCGAGTCCGCCGCGCAGGACGGGGCTGGCCGCCACGGCCTGCTCCGCGCCGAACTGGCGGGCCAGCGCGGACGCCCGGTCGAGCACGATGCCGGTGGTGCGGCGTGCCTCACGGGCCTGGTCGGCGTCGCCGCCGCCGGTGCGGTGTCCGGCCGCCAGGAGCGTGGTCACGTACTCCTCGGCGGCCCGGCCGAAGACGGTCACCAGGGCGTCGAGCCGGTCACCGGCCGCCGGGGGCCGGTCGCCGAAGTAGCGTTCGGCGCGGCCCCGGGCCCGGTAGGTCTCGGGGGCGGGTTCGGCGTGCTGCCACAGCGCCGCGCAGAGGAGGCCGAAGGCGGTGGCGTCCGCGCCGCGTTCGGCGTCGACGAGGGCGAGCAGGGCTCGGCCGACGAGGCCGGCCTGGTCCTCCTCGGCGAGGAAGGCGGCCAGTCCGGTGTGTTCGGGGCCGCGCAGGGCGAGGAGCCGTTCGGGGGCGCCGGGCCGGGTCGACCAGTGCAGCAGGGCCTGGGCGTCGAGCCGGTCGTCACCGGGGCGGCGCCTGCCGCCCTCGGTGTCGTGGCGACCCAGGCGCAGGCGGCGCTGGGCGAGCGCGGTGAGGGCGTACTGCCGGGACAGCCAGCCGCCGGACACGGGCGGCCAGCCGCCGGGCGGGGTGGCGTCGAGCAGGGCTTCGGCGGCCCAGTTGACGTCCTTCAGGCGCGGGTCGATCTGGCGGGCGCCGAACGCCTCCCGCACGACGTCCCAGCTGTCGACCATGTCGATGCGCCGCTTGTGGACGCGGGCGGTGATCGCCGGGTCGAGTTCGTGCTGCTCGCGGTCGGTGAGGACGACCAGGACGGCGGGTCCGGGGCGGCGGCCCGCCAGGTGGTCGAGGACCAGTTCGTGGACGGCGAGCGGGGAGGGCGCCACCGCGACGCCGGCCGTCCGGTCCTCGCCCCAGGCGGGTTCGGCGGGGCCGTCCCACTGGGGCGCGGACCGCAGCAGCACGACCCCGCGCCTGCCCCCGCCGTCCCCCGTCAGGGAGGCGGCGAGGGAGGACTGCGAGGACAGGTATTGGGTCACCGTGGCGGTGTTCAGCCGGACGGCGCCCGGGACGGCGGCGACGGTGTCCGTCATTCGACGACCTTCCAGGTGATCTCGATGGTCGCGTCGGGGTGGCGGGCGGCCAGTTCGGACAGTTCGGCCTGGAGGTCGGCGGCGGCGCGCGCCACGGTCGTACGGCGGCCACCGGCCGTTCGCGCGGAGCCGCCGCCCGGGGAGGCCGGTGCGGGTGCCTCCCGGGAGACGTAGGGGATGCGCGGGTCGCTGGTCGACGTGTTCAGGGACAGGTCGTCGGCCGTGGGCTGCGGCACGACGGGAGGGGGCGGCGGGGTGGCGGCCTGGCCGCGCTTCAGCAGGGCGACGACCTGGCGCTGGGTGCGGGCGAGCGCGTCGCGCAGGTCGGCGGTGCGCTGGTCGTCGCGGGCGATGTTGCGCAGCGAGTCGAGCAGGGCCGCGCCCTCGGGGCCGAGTCCGGCGGCGAGTTCGAGGGTGCTCCAGGGCGCGGAGGCGAGGGCCTCCGCGACGCCGCGTGCCTGCTTGACGGAGGTGCCGTACCGGTCGGCGCTGGTCTCGCCGAGGTCGAAGGAGGCGAGGGCCTCCACGGTCTTCTTCGCCCCGGCCGCGCCCTTGCCGGCTTCCGCCGTGAGGGCGTCCAGCAGGTGGAGGGATCGGCGGGCGAGGGCGAGTCGTCCGGTGTCGGCGGTCTGGTCGAGGCCGAGGAAGGAGGCGTGGGCCTCCAGCTGGTGGACCAGGTCGGCCGTGTGGTCACGGTGGGCGCGGGCGGCCTCGATGATCTGGCGGGCGAACTGGTTGGCCATCCGGCCGCGCCGCAGGGCGGGGGCCTTCTGCCCGAAGACGGTCTCGAAGCGCTGCCGTGCGGTGTCCCAGTCGGACTCGGCGGGCAGCGGCTGGCTGCGCAGCGCGTCGTGGTCCTTGATCGCGGAGAGTTCGGGCGCGGGGTCGAGGACGGTGCCGCCGCGCACCCACACCCGGTCGTCCATCTCGGCGAAGGCGGCGACGACGAGCCGGGCGAGGAAGTCGGGCAGGCCGCGCGGGTCGGGCCGGTCCGTCCAGTCGGTCAGGGTGATCAGGGTCAGGTCCCCGGTGACGCCCTGGGCGCTGGCGAGTTGGCGGAAGTGGTCTGCCCAGTAGCGGGACAGCTCGAAGTACGCCTCCTTCTGCTGCCCGAGGCGCAGGGGCCCGGCGATCCGCTGCATGAGCTTGCGGTCGGCGGCCGGGACCTCCACCCGTCCGTCGCGCGCCTCGGCGGCGGCCCGGACGTGGGTGAACACCTTGCGGGTGTCGGCGGACTTGACGGCGGTGCCGGTGGCGTCGGGGTCGAGGTCGGGGTGGGCCGGGTACTGGTGGGCGAGCAGCTTGCCCGCGACGTGCCGGATGCCGTCGTGCAGGCTCTGCCCGAAGGACAGGGTGAGGCCGTCCACGTCGGGCAGCGGGACGAGGTGGTCGTCGAAGTCGGGTACGACGTCGGCGGCCTGCTTCCGGGCGAGCCCGTACGCCTGTTTGAAGGCGCCCTTGACCTGCTTGAGCAGGGCTTCGCGCTGGGTTTCGAGGAGCCCCTTGGCGCGGCTGCGGTTGTCGGCGTTGAGGTGGCCGGCGTACTGGGTGTCGAAGCGGTGTTCGTCGGCGAGGGCCTTGTCGATGACGACGAGGCGCCGGAAGTCGGCGAAGCGCTGCGCGGACAGGTGGGCGGGCAGCCAGGCGACGACACGGGACCGTTCGCCCTGCTGGCGCTCGCGCAGCCGCCGGATGCGGTTGACGTCCTCGACCGGGCCCCATTCGCCCTCGTCGAAGGGGAGGTCCATGGCGATGCGCCAGCGGCCGTCCTCCTGCGGCATCAGGTCGTGGTCGGGCAGCTCGTCCTCGTCGGCGACGTTGCCGAACACGATCTCGGCGGTGCGGGCGGTGCCGCGCCACACGAAGCCGAGGTGGTCGCTCAACTGGCCGTGCTCGACGCCCAGTGCCTCGGACAGCAGGCGGCGGGCGAGGGCGACCCGGTTGCCGGGGTTGTCGTTGACCTGGGCGTTGGCGATGACGGAGTCCACGTCGACGCCGGAGAGTTCGAGACGGACGCCGGGGTTGGCGTCGGTGCCGGTCTCCTTGATCTCGGGGAACCGGGCCGCCCACTCGGCGACCTTGTTCTTGATGATGCCGACCTCGGCGCCCGGGATGGGGGCGAGGACGGACCCGTGGTTGAGGGCGCCGAGCCGCCGGATGGTCAGCTCGGCCAGGGAGGGCACGCTGGGGGCGAGCGCGGACAGCAGCAGGGTGCACACGAGCCGGTTGTCGCCGACGAACATGCGGCAGCGGTTGGCGCGCTGCTGGTCGGTGACGGCCTCGGGCCGGTTGACGAACTGCTCGACGTCGTCCTCGGTGATGTCGTACGAGCTGAGGAGGTAGGGCCGCAGCTTGGTCTTGTAGAGCTTGTCGGCGGCCTCGAAGACGACTTTGAGGCTGTCGGTGAACGGCTTGTCGCCGCCGGCCGCGATCACCGGGTAGAGGTCGCCGACGGGGACGAGCTGCCCGAGCCGGAGCTCGGCCCGGTGGTCGGCGAGGAGCTGCCCCATCAGTTTCAGACCGGTACGGGAGCGCTGCAGCGCGGAGGAGATGTGGACGAGGGTGTCCATGAACGCCGGTGAGAAGGGGTACGTCAGCCGGAAGGACTCCGCGTCCGCGCCGGTGGTGCCCTTCTCGGAGCCGAGCAGGGTGTCCCAGACCTGGGTGCCGACCCGCCTGGTCTGCTCGAAGGCGGCGTCGACGAGCCGTTCCGCCTCGGCGTCCTTCGGCTTGAGGATGCGCGCGTGGGCGATCTGCGGGAGGTTGCGGTCCTCCAGGGTGATCTTGTCGAAGCGGCCGGAGGCCAGGTTCAGGGTGTCCTGGATGGAGGCTTCGGCCGCGCCGGACACCTCTTCGCCGACGAGTTCGCGCAGGTCGCGCTGGCGGGCGATGAACGACACGACGGGGATGGCGCGGCGGGCGTCGCCGCCCTCCACGAAGTTCGTGATCTTGCTGGCCTCGCGGGCCACGAACTTCTGCTCGTGGATGAGGGTCGCGAGCCAGAGGATCAGCTCGTCCAGGAACAGGATCAGTCCGTCGTAGCCGAGCGACTTGGCGTGCTCGGCGATGACGGACAGGCCGGCGTCCAGGGAGACGAAGCCGTGCTCGTTCTCGACGGCGTTCCTGGCGAAACCGGGGAAGAGGTTCGTGCTCGCGTCGTTGACCAGTTTGGCGCGCAGCTCGGCCGGGGTGGAGGGGTTGCGGAGGTCGAGCGGGGTGCCGCCCTCGTGGTTCTCCTCGGCGGCGAGGGCGGTGTCGAGGAGCTGCGGGGTCCAGGCGAAGCCCTCGCCCCACTCGTCCGTCTCGTCGTCGTACGCGTCGCCGCCGCCCAGGCCGCGGATGACCGCCTCGTCACCGTAGCTGGCACGGTTGGCGCGGATGTCGGCGAAGAGGGAGTCGGTCCGGTACACCTGCGGGGTCGGCGCCTGCGGGTGGAGCTTCTTGACATGCGTGACGTACCCGCCGAGCACCCGCTGTTCGAGGGCCTTCGCGCCGAGCATGTGGTACGGCACGAGCAGGAACTTCCTGCCGTCCGTGGTCAGCCACTCGTGCTTGGTCAGCACCGGGTCGAACTCGGTACGGGCACGGGCGGACGGGTCGCCGCTGAGCAGCGCGTACAGCACGGCCATGAAGTGCGACTTACCGGAACCGAACGAGCCGTGCAGGTAGGCGGCCTTGGACCGGTGTCCGTCGAGGGAGGACTTGATGAGCGCCAGCGCCTCGTCGAAGTTCTCCAGCAGCCGCTCGGTGACGACGTAGTCCTTGAGGGCGTTCTGTGCGCCTTCGGGTGTCGTCGCCTCGGCGAGGGACAGGACGAAGTCCGAGGTGGAGATGTTCTCCTTGATGTCGATGACATCGCGGAGGAGGGGCGGCTGGGCCATTGAGGGTCTCGCTCTCCCTGACGGTGGTCGGTGCTGCTGCTCGTACGGGGTGCCGTGCGGGGTCCGCCGCCGAGGCCCTGGGCCGGTCCGAGGGGTGGGCGGGACTCAGGGGGTGCGGAGGGCCGGTGCGGCGGGCCGGCTGTCCCGGCCGGTGGCGGGGACGGATCCGGTCGTGCGGTGACCGGACGGGAACCACCCTCACGGCGTCGGCCGGGTCAGGGTAGGCGGGTTCGCGGCGTCTGCACTCTTCGTCCCCCTCGTACTGAACGTCACCCGTACGGCCTGCGCAGAGCACCCTACATCGGTACTCCCTTCACCCCCGTGCCGTATACCCTCGCGCACCGTCCGTGCGGGCCGCTCCCGGTCCTGGTGAGCGCTACGGCCGCCACCGCCCCGACCGGTAGGCGTCCAGGAGGTGCCGGCTGGCGACCGTGAAGGGGTGCTCGGGGCCCAGGCCGCGTTCCCGCCGCTCGACGACGTCGGTCATCAGCGCGATGCCCTCGTCCACGTGTCCGAGCGCGGTCCGGGTCCGGGAGAGGAGCTGCCGGGCGGCGAGCACGACCGGGTACTCGGGTCCGAAGCGCCGCTCATACGTCTCGGCGACCTGCCGGATCTCCCGGTCGGCCTCCTCGAAGCGGCCCAGGAGGTACAGCGCCCACGCGTGGTTGTGCCGGGCGCCCAGGGTCACGGTGTGCTCGGGGCCGAGGAGCCGGTCGCACTCCGACGGCAGCGTGAGCAGCGTGCCGCCCTCCTCGGTGACCACGTCGGCGGCGGGCAGCATCTCCAGCAGGCCGGCGCGTGCCCGCAGGGTCAGCGGATGCGCGGGGCCCAGCGCCGCGCGCCGACCGGCGACGGTGCCGCGGAGCAGCGCGACGGACTCCTCGCGCCTGGCGAGGTTCGCCAGGACGAGCTGGAGGCCGTAGCCACTGTCCGTGGTGTCGGGGTCGTCGGCGCCGAACAGGCGCTCCTGGGCGTCCCGGACCGGGCGGAGCACCGCTTCGGCCTCGGCGTACCTGCCCAGCCGGAACAGTGCCCGCCCCGCCCTGGAGCGGGCGGCGAGGACCGTACGGTGGTCCGCGCCGAGGAGTCGCTGCCCGAGGTCCGCCGCGTTGCGGGCGGTCTCCCAGGCGGAGAGGTAGTCACCGGTCCGGTGCAGGGCGGTGGACAGCCGCGTCGCGACGGCCAGGGCGTCGGCGGCGGACGGCCCGCCGACGTGCCCCAGCAGGGCCAGCGCGTGCGGTACCAGCAGGCGCAGTCGGGGATCGTGGGGACCGGCGTCGGGTACGCCGGGCACGGCCGCGTCGAGCAGGCGGACGGCTGTCGTGTCGAGGGCGGGCACCAGGTCCGCGGGGGTGGCCGCCGCGACGCTGTCGAGCAGGATGCCGTGGCTCTGTACGCAGCGTGCGCCGGCGGCGTCGACCCGTTCCGACAGTGACTGGTCGAGGAGGGCTCTGAGGGCCGTCTCGGTGCGGGCACGGGGCAGTACGGCGCCGATGCCGGCGTGGTTGAGCAGGGTCAGGGGCAGCGGCTCGGCGGCGAACCGGGCCAGCAGTCGGAGCAGGGCCGCCGCTTCGGGCAGCCCACGTGCCTCGAACGCGTCGAGGGTCAGCTGCCAGGTCAGGCCGACCAGGCGCCGGGGATCCGCTTCGGACAGCGCGTCGGCTCCCCGGTCGATCAGCTGGACCCGTTCGTCCCCGTCGAGCTGGTCTCCGTAGGCGTCCATCGTCCAGGGGTCGATGACCTGGTGGGAGAGGAAGCCGCCCGCCAGGGTGAGGGCGAGGGGCAGCCGCCCGAGCCGGTCGGCGACCCGCGCCGCCTGCTCCGTGGTGCCGCTGTGCGGGGCGAGATCGCGCAGGACGAGCGCGGCGTCCTCCCGGGGCAGTACGCCGATGTACTGCAGCTCCGCGCCCGGCCACCACCGGGCCGCCGCCCGCCGGGTGGTCACCAGGACGGTGCCGCGCGGGCTGGTGCGCAGCCAGTCGCCGTCCCGCAGGATCTCCGGCTCGTCTGTGTTGTCCAGGACCAGTAACCAGGGTTCGGCGGAACGGTCGAGATACGTCCAGGCGAGATCGGCGGCGGGTCTGAGGCCGTTGCGTGCGGCGAGCAGTTCGCCGTCGTCCGCCCCTCGGTCGGCGGCGACGGCGAGCATGCCGGCGCGCAGGCTCGCGCGGTCGGAGGCGTTGACCCACAGGCCCACCCGGCCCTGTTCTCCGGTGACCTCCTGGAAGAGGGCGCAGGCGACCGCCGTCTTGCCCGAGCCGCCCATGCCGTACAGCACGTAGACCTGGCCGCCGCGCCCCGCCTCGACGCTCGCCCGCAGGCGTTCCATCACCTCGCCGCGGTCGCGGAGCGCGACGGGGGGCCGGCCGACCGCCGGGCGGCGCACCGAGTCCGGTCCGCCGTGCTCCGGCCCGTCACCGCCGTAGTGGTGGTGCTCGCTGATGTGCTGGTCGCCCGACGACTGGTAGACGCGTCCCTGGTCCTCGGCGTGGCCGTCCGTCCCACCCGTCATCGCTCTGCGATGTGCTGGTCACGTCCCGCTTGGTAGACCCGGGCCCGACCGGACGCGGTGGCGTGCTGGGTGATCTGCCGGGCGGCCGAGCCACCGGGGTCGAGCCGGTCCAGCAGGGTGCGCAGTTCCTCGACGGCGGCGGGCCGGGCGACGAGCAGCCGCCGCACCATCCCCTGCCACTGGAGGCGCAGTTCGTCCAGGGTCTCCTGGTCGTCCGCGGCCGCGGCGGTCAGTGCGTCCTCGCGGCCGGCCTCCAACTCGGCGGCGACGGTCTCGGCGCGTTCGGGTTGTGTCCGGCGCCAGAGCTGGGTGATCCCGTCACGCACGTGGTGCCAGGCATCGGTCGCCATCAACGCGACCAAGGTGGTCCCCGCGCTCTGTGCGAGCAAGGCCACTTCTGCTTCCACAGCCACCCCTCCGTTCACCCGATTATCCGATAGCACAGATGGAAAGTGTCACCTGTCATGCGTTGGCATGATTTTCTTTCCGATCAATATCATTCCACCCCCGAGCGGCAGGGAACAAGGAGGAATCAATCCTCGCCATTACCCCGTTGACAGGCTCTGACGCATGGCCAGGCAGGCCAGTTGCACGCTACAGTGAAGCATCCTGACCGATCTAGGGGGCGACGGAAATGACCAGGCGGCCATGGGAAGCGGATCCGTACACGAGTTTCAAACAGCGTCTGGGGAAAACCCCCCAGGAACTCGGAAACACCACCGGAACTCCTGACTGTCCGGACATCTGGGAACTCGCCAACGGCGACATCGCCGTCATCGGCCGGGACCTCACCCAGTCGCTGGGCAGGAACCTGCCCGACGGGGTGTCGATCGGGTCGGACGAACGCCTCGTGGTCATCCCCAGGAACATGCTCATCGCGGCGAAGCCGGACATCCCCAGTGTTTGACTCCTTCCCCAGAGGCGCATCCGAACGCCTGGACCGCCCCACGTACCATGCCGACCTGAGCCGGGTGTACACCGGCGGGATCGGCTTCCTCAACAAGCTCGAGCGCGGCCAGCACTTCAGGGAGCGCGGCTTCCCGAGCTGGGAGGCCTTCGCCGACGGCGACTGGGAGAGGGCGCTGTCGCTGGCCGACGAGAGGCGCGAGGACTACGCCCGGGAAATCCGGCGGGCGTCGGATCGGGGCGTCACCCACCGTCGCCTGCGGGTGGTGGAATTCCCTGTCACGCCGTATGTGCAATGGGAGTTGTTCGTCCTGCGAGTGCGCGTGGATGTGGGTGACGCCATCAAGGTCATCGACGCTCGCGATATCTCCAGCATCGAGCGGAATCGCCTGGTCCCGGAAGTCGTGATCCTCGGCGATGTGGTCATGTACGAGGTCGTGTACGACGAGGACGGAAACGCGGCGGGCGCCAACCGCTATACGGACAGCTCACTGATCCGGGAAACGAACGCCGGGTTCGACGCACTGTATGAGCGTGGTGAGGGGTTCCACGATTTCTTCGCCCGGGAGATCGTCCCCTTGGCCCCGCCGCGGAGAGTCGGTGCTTCAACGGGTTGTCACGGGTAACGGTGATCAGCGGGACGGGGCCAGGGTCCTTTGCACGATTGCGCTCTGTCCGGAACATCGGGCTGGTCCGGTGGTGGAGTGGACGTGGCGGTCCGGGTAGGGGCGAACGCAGCACAGGCCGGCGGACGCCGTCCGCCTGTCCGGGTTTCTGGATCCGCTTCCCGATCCGCGAGGCGTCTGCGGCCGCCGCTACTCGCTGATCTTCACGACCACGAACGACGTCGACACCGGATTCCTCAGTACCCGGTCAGCGACCCGAGCCTCGCGCGATCCAGATCCGCCCGCTCCCGGAACAGCTTCGTCTGGCTGCACGGGTCCGTCACGGGGCGACCGCGCGTACGACCAGCGTCCCGATGTGACCGGGCTGAGCCGCTACGAGACCCGCGTCGGCCGTGGCGAACCCGGCTCGGGTGAGCGGGCGCTCCCAGAGAGCCAGCCGGTAGCCGTAGCGGTAGGTGAACATCGTTTGTCCGGCGAAGCCTCACACTACGTCCGCTTGGCATGCTGGACGAAGATCGTCCAGGTGTCTCGCTGGATGGCCATGGTTCCCCGATCGCGTGCTTTCGTGTCCCGGACCATCACCTTGTTCGGATCGTTGTCGGCCAGTTCGACGCAGTTCTGTGTCTCGGTGTAGGAGCTGGTTCGCCAGTTCGGGGTTACGGGCTGCATGGACGCTCTCCTAGTCCGTCGGCATCTGGTCGAAGTGCTGAACCGCTGTGGAGATGAGTTCGCGGACGGCGACGCCGTAGACCGCCGACTGTTTCAGGAGGGCGAACGCCTTGGTGTACAGCTCGATTTCTCGGGGCTGGCTGACGGAGAGCTCGGCCGAGTAGGTCTCGACGAGGACGAGTCGGCTGTCGAACATCGAAAACGCGTTGCCCGGCCAGATGAAGGTGGGGGCGGACCTGGGGACGATGCCCAGGCTGAGACGAGGAAGCCTCATCACGGCCAGGAGACGGTCGAGTTGCCCCTTCATCACTTCGGAACCGCCGAAGTTGGTGTACAGGGCCTGTTCGCCGATGAGGACGTTGAAGACGCGGTCGCCCTGGTACAGGTACTGCTGGCGCTCGAGTCGCTTCGCCACGGCCGCTTCGGCGTCATTGGGAATCTCGTAGTAGCTGACGCCCTGGCGGAAGACTTCGGCGGCGTATTCCGCGGTCTGAAGGGTTCCCCAGATGAGCGTGGGGTGCCAGATGCGAAAGGCCTTGGTCCTGGCGTACACCGGGATCGCTTGGCGCTGTCGTTTCTCGACGCCGCTCTGGAGTTGCCGTCGCCATTCGAGCCACAGCTCGTCGACATGGCGGACGATCGCGACCAGGTCACCCGACTGCTCGCTCTGGCCGGTCATCTCGCACCAGACCCGGATGTCGTCCTCGCTGGGACGCTGCTTGCCGTTCTCGATGCGGGAGATCTTCGACTCCTGCCACGAGGTGGCACGAGCGAATGCCCGGCCGCTGGTGAATCCGGCGTCCTTGCGGAAGCCACGCAGCCGGGCACCGAGCGCCTGCAGCGCCTCTTCTACCTGCTTGCTCACTGGTCGGTCAGGGCTCGTACGCGGGGTGGGGAATGGCGGCGGCCCACAGCAGATCCCGCAGGCGCACGCACGCGGCCACGGTGTCCGGATCCTCGACGATCTCCGACCCGAGCACTGCGCCGTCGGAGTCGAAGTGCCCCACTGCGAGGAGGCGGTTGTCGTACAGCCACCAGTCGTTTCCACCCACGGGGAAGGTGACGCCCTCGGGCAGGCGGTGTCGGGGCAGCCAGCGGATCTCCTCGCCGGCCTCCTCGTTGCGGCCGGTGGTGGCGTGCTCCCACTGGATGTAGGGGGTGTGAGGCTCGGTGACCACGCGGACGCGTCGGACTGTTTTCCCTTCCCCGGTGACGCGCCTGATGAGTTGCGTCCACGGGTCCATGTAGGAGTAGTCGACGCTCTCGCCGCGGAGCCAGCTCGTGAAGGGGCTGTCCTCGTCGGGGACGGAGTAGTCGTCCCTCAGCTCCAGATGGAATGCGTCCTGCGCGAAGCTCTCAAAGAGCTGGTTGCGCTCGGCGCTGGAGATCAGCTCCACGCGGTTCCTCCAGTAGGGCGGTGATCGCGGGCTTGGTGACCTCGACCACGGTCTCGTAATCCGGAATCTCCATCTGGGCCAGGGCCTCGGGGTCGGTCACCTCCCGGCCCTGGACCACGAACGTACCGCCCGGCGTGAGGATCATGATCGGGTCCTCGATGCGCCTGACCTCCCCGGCCGGCAGGCCGTCCTTCGCGAGGTGGTCGAACAGCTCTGTGGGCACCTCCACCGCCGTCTCCCCCTCCGGGATCTCAAGCTGCACCAACAGGTCGTTCGCGAAGATCTTCCAGCCCTGGACGAGGTAGGTGTCCCGGTCTGTGGCGTACAGGGTCGGGCAGTCACCGACCGTGGAGTTCTTACCAAGGAACCGTAGCTTCATGGTCGTTCCCCTGTCTGCTGCCTTGCTCAGGTTTGCGCGACATGACGATGGTCCGCAGGGCGTTCTGGGCAGTCAATCGATGTGCCGCAAACTCGCGCAATCTTCTTGGGACTTGAGTGACGGCCGTTCTACGTTCGTCTCCGCACCCGAGCAACCGAGGCAGCCACCGCGCATTGCGGTACCGCCGGAGATGCGCTGTGACCATCGTGGCCGACAGACGCAGGGCGCCGGCCGTCGACAACCTGCGCATCGACACGCAACTGATCGCGGACGGCATCGACGCCGCCCTGAGGACGGAGCTGTACGTCGTGTTCAAGCACCGAGCATTGCGAAGTATCCGCGATCTTGCCCCGGTCCGGGTCACGATGGACCGCACACTCCGGGTCAAGGTCATCGATGCCTGCGGGATGACCTGCACCTTCTGCCACAACGAAGGCACACCTGTCAGCGCCGACAACCACGCTCAGACCGCCGGCGAATTCGGCGCTGTCGGCCGGTCGGGACGGGTCTCCATCTATCTCGCGACCAACGGAGCGCGCTTCGTGACAGCTCCCGTGTTCCCTGACGACGCCTTTCGCGCCGCCTTGGCGGGGCTGCGTGACGCCCTGGGCTTCGAGGAGGTTCACCTCACGGGAGGGGAACCGACCCTGCACCCCAAGCTCGCGGCGATCGTCGCCATGGCCAGGGAGGAGGGATATGACGTGGGCGTCACCTCCAACGGTGAGAACGGCACCAGGGTCCTCCCCGCGTGCGCGAAGGCGGGCCTTGGCCGCGTCAACTTCTCGATCTTCGGCACCACACCCGAGGAACTGGCGCAGGTGCAGAGCGTCCGGTTCCGGACGGCTTCCCTGGCGGCGCGGAAGATCGAGGCCCTGGAGCGATCGATCCAGGTGGCGACCGAGGAGGGAATCGGCGTGAGCGCGAACGTGGTCATCCCGGACCACAGCCATATCGAGCGCGTTCACCGGCTCCTGGACCGGTACTCTCCGCAGGTGTCGTTGAGAATCCTGTCGTCCCTGGCCGACGGGGACAAGTCGCTGGACGCCATCGACGAGCTTCTCGGCAGCCTCGGCGCGGTGCCTCAGGAAGTCCACGTCATCGCTGGAAGCTCCGGATTCCGCATCTCCTACACCCTGCCCGGCGGACGCGTGATCAAGGTCAAGCACATTCGGCCCCTGCGCCTGCCCGAGACCTGCGCAAGCTGCCGCTTCAACAACACAACCGACTGCCAGGAGGGTTACTACGGGGTCCGTCTCTACCGCGGCCCCAAGGGGACCTTCCACGTAGGCGTCTGCATTCAGCGTATGGATCTCTGTCTGCCCGTCGACGAGTTCCTGGGCAGCGCCGTGTGCAGCGAAATCAACAAGATGCGCGAGCGGGAATTCCACGACCTGCCCGCTCAGACCGTCACATGAGAAGGAGAACCGTGGCGCAGAACGAATACGAAGCAAAGTTCCTGGAAATCGACGTGGAGGCCACCCTCGGCGCTCTGCGCACCGCCGGGGCGGAACAGGTCTTCCCCATGACCATGTTCACGCGTCTGATCTTCGAGAACGACGCCGTGCAGGGCGAGCAGTGGCTGCGGTTGCGCGACGAGGGCGGCAGGACGACGCTCACCCTGAAGCAGGTCACCGACGCGACGCACATCCACGGGACCACCGAGATCGAGATCGAGGTCGACGACCTGGCCAGGACCGCGGAACTCCTCGCGGCGCTCGGCCTGCGGCAGGTCCGCTACCAGCAGAACTACCGCGAGGAATGGCACCTGGACGGTGTCACCTACGACTTCGACACCTGGCCGGACCTCCCCACCTTCCTGGAGATCGAAGGCTCTTCCGAAGCTGCCGTGAAGGAGGCGGTGGCGGGACTCGGCCTGGACTACGACCAGGCCCGCTTCGGCAGCATCGACCTGATCTACAAGAGCGAAGCGGGGCGTGACATCCTCGCGGAGCCCACGCTCCTCTTCGCCTGATCCGGCCGGCACCTCGGCGGTGTGCCCGCGGCAGCGGCCTGACTTCCGACATCACCGCTCAGAGCGGGTGGAGGCTTTCACCTGCGCACAGGGCCCTCGGCAAGCACTCGCCCGCCGAGGGCCCTGTCCCGTCAGAGTGCCGCGAACTCGACGAACGCGGTCCACGCCGTGGGTTGTATGGCGAGTGCGGCGCGGGTCGTGTCCTTTGAGTCGCGGACGTGAACCCTGGCGGGGCGGGTGGCGACCTCGACGCATTCGCCGCCAGCTCCGCTGCTGTAACTGCTCTTGAACCAGGTCGGCTCGGGTACAGACTGTTCGACGTTCATCTCTCTCCAAGCAACTTTTCGACGAAGGCCAGTGACTCGCGCGGAGTGAGCGCTTGGGCCCGAAGGAGTCCGTACTGCTCCTCGATCTCCCTGACTGGCTTCCGCGCTGTGTAGAGGCGACTGTCCTGCTGCGCCTCCACGTACGCGATCCTCCGCCCTTCCTTCGTCTCGATCAAGGTGAACGGACCAGCCATTCCGGCGTGCTCGTCCCGCTCTGTCGGCAGCACCTGGATCTCCACGTTACGCCGCTGGCCATGGAGCAGGATCTGCTCCAACTGCCCGCGCATGACGCCCCACCCACCCAGCGGCCTACGCAAGACCGACTCCTCGATGACGAAGCTGATGGTGGGCAACTGCGTCCGGCAGAAGATCTCATGCCGAGCCAGGCGCGCTGTCACCCTCTGCTCGACCACGTCCTCGTGCAGCAGGGGCCGCCAGTTGGTGAACACTGCCCGCGCATACTCTTCGGTCTGCAAGAGCCCAGGCACCCCCTGGTTCGCATACACATGAAGTTCAACGGCCTCGGCCTCCAACTTGGCAGCATCCCGGAAGAACGCCGGATACTGGGCCCGAGCCACCTCCTCCTTGCTCGCGCTCAACACTCCACCCGCGCCCAGCACTTCATCGGCCTGGTCGATGAACTTCGGTGGCGAGATACGTCTCCCCTGCTCGAACGACGCGATCGTCGAGGCCGAGTACCCGGTCAGTGATCCGAGTCTCGCGCGGTCCAGGCCCGCTCGCTCCCGGAGCAGCTTCAACTGCCGCCCGAACACGCACAGCATGCCCGTCCCGACCTCGTACTCCGGCTGCTGAACCTCGTCGTCCACGCCACAGCTCCTCTCGTACAACCGCCCAGTCAGCCAACTCGGGACCCTGGGACCGGTCACGCCCAACACCAGGTACAAGCGCACCGCCCGCGTGTACAGCCCGTACCCGTCAGCGCATCGCTCCTGGTCAACGCTACGCAGAGTCCATGACTGTTGACCCTATGAAGTCAGAAACTCCCCTGAACGGGCATATGCCGCAGCATCCCGCACCCGAACGCGAGTTCGCCATGCGCTTCACCTCGACGCCACGCGGCGCCCGCCTCGCCCGCCGACTCGTCTCGCACCGTCTGAACGACTGGGGCCACCCCTACACGACCCCGGTCAACGAGACGCTCACCCTCATCACGGCGGAACTCACCACCAACGCCGTACGCCACGGCCACGTCCCCGGCCGGGACTTCCACATTCAACTCACCTTGGCCGTGGGCATCTTCCGTATCGAGGTGACCGACACCCTCGCTGAGAAACGGCCTCCGGCCAGTCCCCCGGCGACCGACTCGCTTTCCGAGTCCGGCCGGGGCCTGCTGCTCGTCGCCGCCCTCGCGGACGACTGGGGCGTCAGCCCTCGCCGGACCGCCCCAGGCAAGACCGTGTGGGCGGAGCTATACGTGAAGACAGTGGGCCACCCACTCACGCACCGGGTGGCCCCTGAACCGACAGACGTCGATCTACTCCTGGCTACTGCTTCGCTGCTGCGCGACGACCTCGGGTCGCGGCCGGAGGGCGCCAGCCACGGAGCTCGTCGTCAGTGAGTCCATGCTCGCCCTGCTTCTGCTGGCGGTAACCGGCGAAGAAGTCCGCCGGGGAGCCGCTGTAGAGCATGTCGAACTCGTTGTGCCACTGGGACAGCCACGGCTGGAGTTCCAGCAGGCCGGCGAGGAACGGCGTGATCTCCTCGGTGGACAGCGCGGTGTTGGTGAAGTACGTGGCGAGGGCCTGCGCCTGCTCCCGGTGATCCCAGCCGGCCCACCCGTACAGCTCGGGGGTGGCGGCACTGGTCTGCCCGTAGGAGATGAACCGCTCCTTCGGCACGTCGAGCTTGCCGCGCGCCCGCCAGTAGGAAGGACGGAGGAAGTCGACCGAGGCGTACTTCGGCGGTACGGGGATCGAGTCTCGGATCTTCCGCTTGGCGGGCTCGTCGGGAGCGGCGTCCTCTTTGCGCTGAAGGTCCCAGACCTCTTCCCAGTCGGCACGCTTCTTGAGCCCGGAGGGCTTGTACCGCAGCGCGGAAAGGAACGGCACATGCTCGTCGTTGATCAGCTCGGAGACGACCTTGGCCAGTTCCTTCCGGGGCGCGTAGAGTTCAGCGACGGAGACGAAGTCCTCATAACGGGAGAGCGCGTCGATGAGCCGGGCCAGGGTGAGGATGGTCGGCTGCCCGTTCTCGGCAAACCAGAGATCGCGGTTCTCCATCCGGTCGAGCAGCCAGGACCGCAGGGCCTTCTCCTGCAGGGAGTCCCACCCCTCGGTGGCCCAGCGCCGCTTGTACTCGGGCCGCTCGACCATGCCGACGGCACGGTTCGACTCGATGGCATCGATGCGCTTTTGAATGATCTCCCGGTAGAGGGCAGACCAGTGAGCGGGAATCTCCGTGACGGGCGTGGAATTGTGCCGCTCGAACCACTCGCCACTGGCCTCGCCTGCGGCGACGCGACGAGCGAGCACTATCTCGAAGGCACGCTCACCGATAGCAAGTTCGGGAATATCGGGGTCGTCGGGGTCCTCGGAGACGCGGAGGTCTCCAGAGTGGAGGCTGTAGAGGGAGTAGACCTGCCAGTCCAGCTCCTCTTGCAAGGCAATCATGCGGGCGCGGGTGGACTCCCAGCGGGTCTTGGCTTTACGGAGGGCGCCGGCTGTGGGCGTGGTCTCAGCGACCACGGTCGCAGGACTAGCGGCCGTTAGATGCTGAGCCAGGCTGTCAAGGGCGGTAGCAAATGCAGTCGGGTACGCGGCGGGAAGGGGAAGCTCCTGAAGCTTGGTACCTGTGAACTCGAAGAATTCCTCCCACGCCGCCCCTCGGTACCCTTCGTTAACGCCGCCATTCCCCTTGCCGTGGCTCACCATCTTGAGCCAGAAACCCACTGTGGAGCTATTGAGCAGCCCGAGCAACCGCACGTGCTCCTCCGGCGTAGCCTCGTCGCGCAACTTAATTACCGTCGTCGAGTGCTTTGAAGGGATCACTTCGCGCTGAACATAGAAGTGATTATGCGTGGCAACGAGAGGAAAGGCGATCAAGCTAGGCGCGGAGAGTTTAGATCGGTAGAGTTCACGCCACTCAATCCACGGAATTCCACGATCCAGGAGCGTTACACTAAACTTCTTCCTCAGCTGTAGAACGCGACGGGCTGGCCACATGAACCTCAAGAGGCCAGGCGCCGATTCGACACCAAGCGTGTAATCATCCTGATATGGATTAACCAGCCAACTTCTCTCTTGGAGGCTCCAGTCCCGAATGTCTTGCCCGTCGACAGTCGACGTGATGGAAACCCCTCGGTATTCTATGGCTTTCGTAAGAGAGACCACGTATGCGGAGTCCTCACCTGTAACGACGGACAATCCGATTTCATCAACAGCATCACTCAACTTGCGCTCATGTTGCCCGATGCGTTGCATGACATCGACGGCTGCACCGCCAGTAAGACTCCATGGGTGAGTTGACATGCTATCGCGATCAGCGTCTACGACGCTGACCCACTCGCTTTCTGAATCACTTCTATCGATCTGCTCGCAGATCGCGCGCCAGACAAGCCCCTTGCTCGGATCCTTCGGCCTTGCAGGCTCACCTTGAATGCCGCGAACTGTTCTTAGCACCGACGAACGCGCCGCCCCTGAACGCCGTCGACCAATCATGATGACGGTTGGTGTTCCGTGCCCTGGAATATATGCGCCAGAAGTATCGATAACCTCCGCGAGTTCTACCTCATTCCTGAAATAACCCTCGATAAGCTTCTTGCCGAACTCGCGCTTCATGAAGGAGTTGGCAGTAATCTGCCCAATCATTCCATAGCCATGACCTTCAGCATCACCTCGCCTTGCAAGTTCAAAGAATCGCTGGGCAAAAGGAACTGAAAGTGCGTACTCTCGAAAACAAGCGCTGTAAAGCTCTCGATACAGAGCACCCAGCTTCTTATCCTTCACGGTGATATAGGGCGGATTCCCCACCACCACGTGATAGCGCCCCTGCTGCAGAATCTCCGGGTGCTCGTGCACGTCCTCCGTGGCGTAGGCGAACGAGGCCAGCGGGTCATCAAGGCCGTCCTCATCCCCACCAAGCGTCAGTTCCAACTGCCGGGCTTTGATGAGCGAGTCGCCCACCGCTAGGTGGATCGGCCACTCGTACTTCACCGCCTTCCCCAGCGTCCGCACCCCACTCGCGGCCATAGCCGCAACCAGCAACCGGAACCGCGCCACAGCCACCGCAAACGGATTAACATCCACCCCGTGCACCGAGTCCAGCGCCGCCCGCACCCGCTCATGCACATCCCGCCCTGGCTGCCCCTCCCCCCACAGCCGCACCAACCGCCGAAACGCCCCCAACACAAAGTGCCCCGACCCACACGTAGGGTCGATCATCTTCAGTTCCTCATACCCGAACTCCCGCACCGCCGGGTTCATCGTCCGGTCGAGGATGAACTCCTCCACGAACTCCGGCGTCTGGAGCAGCGCGTACGTCTTACGCGCCGCCTCGCTCAGGTCCTGGTACAGATCCCCCAGGAACCGCGTGTCCCACCCCTCCGTACCGTCCTCGTTCAGCGGGTCGGTGAAGTCGTGGACGAGGACGCCCGCCTCGTCCCTCCCCCGCCAGAACTCGACCAGATCCCGCGCACCGTCATGCGACAGCGGAACCTGGTACAGCGGGTTGTGCCGCTTGTCGAAAAGCAGCCGTCCCGCCTGCCCCTGACCCAGTTCCTCGAACGCCGTCTCCAGCCACCCCCGGTACGTCGGATCCTCGTCCGACTCCACGTACGCGTCGTACCGGGACTCCGCCAACTCACGCCGGTCACCGTCCGGCCCCGTCAGGTACGGCTCCGGGATCAGCCGGTTGTCCTCGCAGAACCGCACGAACACGGTCCCCAGCACCCACGCCACCGCGACCTGGGTGACCCGCTCGTCCAGCCACGAGGTCCACGTCGCCGCCGTACGCCCCAGCTTGCGCGCCTGGTCGTACTCGGCCCTCAGCCTCGCGCCGACATCGCCCAGCGCCTTCACCTGGCGCCCGAGGTCGGTCTCGACCGCCTTGACCTGCTGCTTCAGGTCGTTCAACAGAGCCTTGCGGTCGATCACTTGACGTCTCCCTCGACACCACTGGCACCAGCACTTGCCACAACCTCACCGGACCCCCGATGGGCGTTGCCCACCCACGTGTCCGGAAGCTGAATCCACTCCCCCAGGCCGGCCTGGTACGGCACGGCCACCTGCCCGAGCCGGGGCTCGCGCGAGGGGTCGCTCTGCGGGACCAGGAGCCACAGCCCCCGCCCGCCCTGCCGGGCCGCCGACGCGAGCCGGTCCAGGACGCCCATCGCGTCGTACCGCGCGAACACCCCGGCCTCCGTCAGCAACACCGGACCGACACGACCGGCAGAACCGGCGCCGCCACCCCCACCGTTGCCCAGCAGCTCCGCTATCCGCGGCTCCACCGCGCCCCACGCCGTCCGCGTGTACTCCGCGAACCGCACCGCGCCCTTCGAGCCCGGCTCGGCGGCGTCCGCCTTGAGCAGGGTCTCCCAGGTGGGCTTGGTGCCGGGCGTGACCTGCGCGTGCAGGGCCTCCAGGAACAGTTCGGTCACCGAGACCGCTTCCGCCGCCAGCCGCTCGCTGCGCAGCCCGGCCACCGCTTCCCGCACCGACCGCTGTCCGACCGTCAGCACCCGGTACCCGTCCCTACGGGCCGACGCGAGCAGACGTTCCTCCGCGCGTACCGCGCCCGCGAGCTCGGGGTCGTCGGCGTACCGCGTGACCGCACCCGTGCGCGTCGACTGCCGCCACGCACCCGTCGTCAGGTAGCTGGACGCGTCGTCCACCTTCGTCGGCAGGTAGCGCAGCAGGCCCTCGTGTTCGTGCGTGCTGAGCGACAGTTCGAAGCCGGCGTCGCGCAGCGCCTTGGTGAGCGGGCCGCCCGTCGGCAGTTCGTGGGTCGTGCCGCCGCGCCCGTCGGGGACGACCATCTCCGGGAAGCGGGCGCGGACCCGCTCGTGCACGGCCTCGCCGGTCAGCCCCGGCTGCTGCCCCTCCGGCATCCCCGGGGTCCAGCGGACGAGCCCGGCCTGTGTGAGACGCAGCGCCCGGACCAGCGGCAGGTCGCGCGGGTAGATCTCCAGGCGTGGCGTGGCGGCGGCGTTCACGGAGGCCGCGGCCGCCAGTTCCACCATCCGCCGCTCGTCCCAGTCCACCGCGCCCGGCGGCACCGTCAGCGCGCCCAGCTCGGCCAGCACGGTCGCCGCCGTCGGCAGGGTGTCCAGCTTGGCGAGCCGGTCGGCCGTCCTGCCGAGACGGGTCGCGTACTCCAGCAGGCCGGGCGCGGTCGGGGTGTCCGGGCCGTCACTCTCCCGTACGTCGAGGGCGAGCAGGCCGGCGCCCAGGGACTCGTCCGTCGCCCTGCGGTTCGGCTGGTGCTGGAACTCGGCTTCCTGCGGCAGCAGTTGCTCGACCTCGACCACGGCCCGTACCGCCGCCAGCGCCATCGCCCGCCGCTGCTCGCGCCCCGCGAGATGCGTGCCGCGCCGGACCGCCAGGGCGTCCGCGATCTCCACCGCCGAGGCGACCCGGCCCATGCTCACCAGGAGGTCGATGATCTCTTCGCGCAGTGCCTGGACGGCGGGCTCCGCCTTCCAGCGCTTGCGCTCCTCCTTGAGCATCTGCGGGATGCGGCCGTGGCTCAGCCCCAGAGCGTCCGCGACATCCTTCTGCTTCGGCCAGACCCCGATGTCCGGCAGGACCCCGCGCTCGTCCGGCAGGCGCAGCAGCAGCCGCACCATCTCGGCCTTGTTGCGGTTGGAGCCGTTGTTGTTGACCGCGGGCACGAGGACGGTGGCGAGGGTGTCGAGGCTGACGGAGCGCAGCGTGCGGGCGGACAGCGCGCCCGCCGACTCGCCGGTGGCGAGTTCGCCGACGAGGGCCGACTCGGCGGCGGTGAGCTGCTCCAGCTCCTCCCTGGCCTCCGCGCGCCCCTTGGGTGTGAGCGGGGAGACGGGGATCTCGCGCAGCCGCTCGCCCCACTCACGCTGACGCTGCTGGACCTCGTTGCGGGTCTTGGCGCCCAGGCCGGGGGCGTTGACGAGCTTGCGGCGGCTGTAGTCGAGCAGTTCGCCGACCGTCGTGATGCCGAGGCCGTACAGGAAGGACTGGGCGGCGGGCGTGAGCCCGGAGACGGTCAGCGGGGTGTCCCGCGTGACCTCGGCGGCGAGCCGGTCGCGCTGCTGCTCGGCGGTCTCCGGCTCGGCGTCCGCGATGACCGCCGCGACGGCACCCTCGGCGGGTGTTCCCTCCCCCGTGGCCGTGGCGGCCGGCTGGCGGGAGCGGTGGCTGGACGGGACGGTCTGCGAGGCGTCGAGGAAGACCTTGCGCCAGGCGTCCCGCATCGGCTTCAGCTCAGGGAACCGCCGGCCGGCGTCGCGGTGCAGGGCCTTCTGGAAGAAGGCGACGAGACCGTCCCGTACGGCCGGGTCGAAGGCCTCGGCCGCGATCGTCGGGTACGGCCACTCCTTCGCGTCGGTCATGCGGGGCAGGACGCTGCCGTCGTCCCACTTGGGCAGCTCTCCGGAGGCCATCTGGTGCAGGGTGACGGCGACGGCGTACCGCTCGGCGTGGGAGTCGTAGGAGCCGCGGGTGATGACGTCGATGAAGGGGTCGAGGTAGCCGTCGGTGCCCGCGTTGGTGCTCTTCGCCGGGTAGCCGGCGAGGGAGAAGTCGATGAGGACGAGTTCGCGGGTGCGGTTGGGGCGGATGCGGATGGCGATGTTGTCGGGCTTGATGTCGCGGTGCCAGACGCCCTCGCCCTCCAGGAAGTCGACGGCGCCGAAGAGGTAGTCGCCGTACGCTTCGAGCTGGTCGACCGGGAGGCGGCCGTGCTCGCGGAGCTGGCGGGCGACGGTCTCCTCGCGGCGGCGGGGGCGTCCGCCGCCCTCGGTGCCCGGTCCGCTGTCGTCGCGCTCGTCGCCGACGTACTCCAGGGCCAGGACGGTACGGCCGCCGATGTGCAGCGGCTCGGGTTCGACGAGGCGGATGATGCCGGAGTGGGGGCGCAGGCGTCCCATGGCCTCGGCCTCGCGGGCGAGGATCTCGCTGCGGCTGTCGGAGAGGGCGACCTTCAGCACGGCGAGCGGGCGGGTCCTGCGGGCCTCGGCCTGGAGGTCGCGGACGAGGAAGGCGCGGCTGGTGGAGCCGGTGCCGAGGCGGCGGCGGATCTCCCACCGGCCGGCGAACACGTCACCGGCGACGGCCTCCAGCGGGTCCTTGTCGGCGGCGGCCGGGTCGTCCTCGCCGGCCGGCCCTTCCGTGGCGGTGGCGGCCTGGGCCGGGGCGGTGAGGGAGTCCTCGACGGCCTCCAGCAGCTCCAGGAACTCGTCCACGCTGGACAGCCGCTGGCCGGGGCGGTAGGCGGTGGCGGCCTGGACCAGGTCGTCCACGTCCTCCGACAGGCCGTCCACCAGGGAGCTGGGGCGCAGGCCCTCCCCCGCCTCCAGGCGGGCCAGCAGCTCGGCCTGGCCGGCGGCCGGGGCCTTGCCGGTGGCCAGGAGGTAGGTGAGGACGCCGAGCCCGTACACGTCGAGGTGGACCGGGTCGGGGCTGAGGGCGGTGAGTTCGGGGGCGAGGTAGGCGTCGGCGTCCTCGCCCAGGTGCGTCGCGGAGAGGGCGGTCGGCGCGAAGCGGGTCATGCCCTGGCCCTGGGAGGAGTCGCCGCTGCGCTGGGTGGCGATCTGCCAGTCGGAGATCTGGAGGTGCGGGGTGAGCCAGGCGGCCTCCTCCCCCACGGCCCGGCCCTTCCCGCCGCGCGGCCGGGGGACGACGAGCACGGAGCGGGCGGCGAGCGCCCGGTGGTGGATGCGGCTGGCGTGCGCGGAGCGCATGGTCTCGGCGAGCTGGCGGACCAGCGCCATCCGGCCGAGGATGTCCAGCTTCTCGCCGTACTGGACCAGGTACTCGTCCAGCTTCAGGGTGTCCGGGTGGTAGTCGAAGATCAGCGCGGGTCCGGCGGCGTGCCCGGAGGGGAAGTACTGCTTGAGCTGGACCACGCCCGGGTGCTTGAAGCGGCCCAGCACCGCGGCCTCGCGGCGGGCGGCGTTCTCGACGGACTGGCGCAGGGAGGCGTCCGAGCCGCGCTCGCTCAGGTAGATGCGGACGCGGGCGGCCTCGGGGAGGTCGCTGTGGCGGGCCAGGTAGTCCGCCCAGGTGGGCCCGGAGTCGAAGGACTTCCGCTCCAGCTCGTACGGGCCGACCTTGTACTGGGCGTCGCTCTTGCGGATGCCGATGCTCTTGAGGGCCGCCGCGATCTCCCGCGAGCCGATCGCGGTGATCCGGCGCCGCTCGTCACGCGGGGGCTGCTCCAGCATCTCGACCAGCTGGTGGACGGTGTACACGCCGTTCCGGTCGTGGGCGGGCAGGCGTACGCGCAGGCCGTTGTCGGTGAAGCAGACGGCCTCGGCGACCCAGACCCGCCTGCCGCCGGGCAGCGCGAGCAGGCCGGCCAGTTCCTTGGCCTTGCGGTTGACCAGGTGCAGCGGGTTGCCGTGCGTACGGCGGCGGCCGCCGGGGGTGGTCTGCACCCAGGTGCCGTTCTCGGAGGTGACCGAGCCGTGCCAGTCCTTCAGCTCGATCATGCAGACGCCGCCGGGGGCGACGACCAGCAGGTCGACCTCGCGGACGTGGCCGGTGTTGGCGGTGAAGGTGAAGTTCGACCAGGCCCGCCAGGGGTCGGCGTCCGGCAGCTTCTCCCGGATCGCCTCCAGGCCGCGGCGTTCGTGCTCGAACTCGGACTCGGTGACCGTGACCCACCGGCCTTCCCGCATGCCTGTTCCCCGCTTCTCGTGTCCTTCGAGGGCCGCCGTTCCCCATGGTCAGGTCCTCGGGGCAGATCCTAGTGGCTGCCTGTGGCATGAAAAGAGGCGGTGAAGGACGGGACTATAGGACATACGGCCCGCACCATCACAACGGGACGCCACGCCTCGTACAGCCGTACGGAAGCGACAACGGCCCGCTCTCCGTATACCGGGTGAAACCATCCCATCCCCGAACCGGTCGGCCAGTGCCTGCGCCTGCTGCTCGGTGACAGCCTCCAGGACCGCATACGAACGCGCTGCAGCGGTGGCCGGAAAGCACCGGCCCGAGACAGTGGTGCACTACCGTTGCTGCCGCTGCGCACCTTCCCGGAGGGTACGTCGGCGGTGTTCGGATCCCGGTTCTCGGCTGTGACTGACGAGTGGTTTCCGCTGTGTGCTGCGCGCGCGGCGTGAGTGCGGATGCCCGGTAGGGCGATCCCTGCCATTCCCAGCTCACGCCAAGGAGTGGTCATCCATGAACCCCGTTGAGTACAAGCCCGCACGTCGCAACCGGCTTCGCGAGATCCTGGTCGACGTCGCCGCGGGTGTCGCCACCCAGCTCGTGGTGGCGGCGCTGGCGGCGGCAGCGCGCCTGGTCATCTGACACGGGCCTGTGGCGGGCCCGGAGAGCCCGCCACTCCACTTCCCCGGCGACGCCGTCAGAACAGACGCGGGTCGGACGGCGGCGAGACGACGCTCTGGCGCCTTCTGCGCGAGCCCCGGCCTCGGCGGGGCCGGGGCAGGTGCGGTACCCGGGCTTCCTCCGGCAGGTTCTCCCAGGTGGGCCGGAGTCCGTGGACCTGGACCTCGCCCACCCGTTCTTTCAGGTAGCTCCGGGTCTCCGCGTCCGTGGAGTAGAGCACGGTCGCTCGGCTGGCCCGGGTCATCAGCACGTGGTAGGCGTGACGGACCAGCCGGGCGAACTCCGCCTCGTCGACGCTTCCGGCCCGCACCTTGGCGTCGAACGAGCCCGGGACGGCGACCCGCTTGACGCCGGCTTCCGGGTCCTTTCGCTCCTTGCCCCGGCGGAACACCCACTGGCCGTCCCGGCGCACCATGTCCTCTCCCATGATCACACCGCACCAGTCCCACTCGAGCCCCTGAGCCGTGTACACACAGCCGATCTGGCCGAGCCCCTTCTCGTGTACGGACCAGATCCTGGACGGTGGTACCCCGTCCTCACAGAACGCGTCGCTGTCGGCGTTCCACGGTCTGTGCCAGTCACCGATCCGTACATCGGGCTCCAGCCGCCGCTCCTTGCCGAGGGGCTTGGTCCACGGCCAGCAGTATCCCGCGACGAGGCGGGCCGACGCCCCGGCGAGCGCTTCGGCGCGGATGGTCCGTTCGAGCTCCTCCGGAGTGTCCGCCACCTCGATGTGCATCAGACCGTCGGGCGTCCACTGTTCCTGATCCTCGTCCGTCACCCCGAGCACGCCGCGTACCCAGCGGACGTAGGCGTCGCTGCCGCCGCAGCGGTACTGCTCCCGGAGGTCGTACCGCAGCAGACGGGCGCCGTAGCGTTGCGCCGCGCCCTTGATCAGGTCGACGGTCCCGACCTCGTTCGGCCGCACGGACTGGCCTTCGTCGAGGAAGAACACCGTCAGACGGGACGCGTCCAGAAGCTCGTCGACCTGTGGTTTGGTTCCCTGGTGCTCGGGCTTCCAGAAGCGGTTCGTCGAACGCTCCCGCAGGCGGTGGGCTTCGTCGCAGATCAGCACGTCCAGGGGCGGGTCCGGTGGGGTGACGAAGTTGCTGAAGTAGGTGAACGTCTCCCTGAACTCGCGGTCCCCGTAACCGACGTGCTCCTGGATCGCGCCGTTGAACGCCCTGCTGCCGCTGGCGTACTTGACGGCGTGGCCGCCGGCCTCCAGTTCCGCCTTGATCTGCAGGCCGATGGCGCTCTTCCCGGTACCGGCGCCTCCGGTGACCATGAAGACCACGCGACGCTCGTCCGGCACGAGAGCGGGACGCGCCGGATCCGGGAGAACCTTGGAGGCCGTTTCCAGGATGTCGTCGGCGACTCTCTTCTGCCGGCCCCGCAGGGTGAACACCGTGTCCTCCCCGCGGGCACGGATCATGGCGTCGAGCAGTGGCGTGTTGCGTAAGCCCATGTTTTGCAGCAGTAACTCGGCTGCGGAAGCGCCGCCTTCGGGGGCGAAGTGCTTACGGATGTCGGACATCAACTGCTCGCGTCGGTCGTTCGTGTAGACCCGGGCGTAGACGCCGGTGGGAGCGTCGATGTCCACCAGTGGACGGACGGAGGCGTCGGTGGCGTTGTGCAGGTAGGCGAAGCCGCCGCATTCGAATTGCAGTCCGCGCAGTGGGCCCCGGTCGCTCGTGAACGCCTCGTGGTATTCGCGTAGCTGCAAGGCAGGGTGCTTCTTCCTGCCCATTCCGGGGACGTGGACCAGTTCCGCGGTGGCTCGTTCCACTCGGGTGACCGTCGACCAGCGCTTCAGCTCGACCAACTGGACGGACAGGTGCCTCTCTTCGGGGTGATGCCCCACGAGGACGACGTCGATGAGGCGAGGGTCGCCGGGCCGGTCGGCATCGTCGATGGTGGCGGCGCACTCGACGATCATCTCCACGTTCCCGCGACCGGCGGCGACCAGGTCCTGGGCGAGGCTGACGAGGCTCTCGGCCCACGCGGAACGTTCGGACAGTGAGGCGTCGGCGCCTCGGAAGTGCCGCCACCTGGCGGCGAGGTGGGGCACCATACGGCGCCTTGAGTTCAAGGTCAGCAGATCCTGCGCCGCCAACCTCAGCAGAAGCATGGACAAGAGGTGGGTCCCCCAGAGCACGAGTGACTCGTGCGGGTGGGGGCATGTCCTCTCGTGAGGAAGCCCGTCGGGCCGCAATCGGTACTCGGGATCTTAGGGAGACCGCGGCACTACGGACGGCGACGACATCGTCGTCGGCTCGAAGCGTGGCCATCATGGCTGAAAGGCGCGCTCAGGTGGCGAGGACCGTCACCCACGTCAGACCGTGGGAACCCGCTGCCCCGATCGTTCGCCGGCCAGTTCCCGCAGTTTCTCCAACGTCTCCGCGTCCGTCGACCAGACGATGGTGCCGACCATGCCTCGAGTCAGCAGCACCTTGTAGGTGTTGCGGATCAGACGGTCGACGTCGGCATCCGGAGTCGACCTCTTGAAGACCGGATCCTTCGACGCCGTACGGTCCGTGACCCAGCGGTCGCCGCGCCAGAGCAGGTCGGGGCCGATGATGACGCCGGACCAGTCGTACTCGAAGCCCTGCGCGGTGTAGACGCAGCCCACCTGGCCGAAGCCTGCCGGGTCGGTGGCCCACAGGGCGGCCGGGGGCGCGCCGGAGACGGAGCGGTCGCCGCGCAGGTTCCAGGGGCGGGCCCAGTCTCCGATGACGACATCCAGCGGGAGCGGGTGGCCGGGCTTGGGCTCCGGGGACCAGGGCCAGCAGTAGCCGGCGGACATGCGGGCGCCGTAGCCCTGCGCCCGGCGGGACTCCAGGAACTCCTCCATCTCCTGCGGACTGCCGGCGACCAGCAGTCGCATGCGGTCGTCGGGCTCCCAGACGACCGGGCCGCCGGGTTCGAGGCCGAGGAGCCGGACGACCCAGCGCAGATAGGCGTCGCTGCCGCCGCAGCGGAACTGGCTCTCCAGCGGGATGACGTGGCAGGGGATGCCCCGTTCGGCCGCTGCCGCCTCGATGTCGGCCACGGTGCCCATCTCGCCCGGCCGCACCACCTGGTGCTCGTCGAGGAGGAAGACGGGCACGCGGGCGACGTCGATGAGTTCGTCGATCTGGGACTTGCCGGTCCGGTGCTCGGCACGCGTGTAACGGTTCGCCGACGTCTCCCGGATACGGTGGGCCTCGTCGCAGATCAGCACGTCCAGGCTGTTCGCCTCGGTGGTCATGAAGCTGTTGAAGTACTTGAACAGGTCCTGCACCTCCCGCTTGCGGGATCCGGCGACCTTCCTCATCGTCCTGGTGAACGACTGGGAACCGGTGGCGTGCAGGGCGGGCGTCCCACGACGGTACAGCTCGCCGAGCAGTTGGAGAGCGATCACGCTCTTGCCGGTGCCGGGGCCGCCGGTGACGACGACGATCTCCTTGCGGTCGGCACGCTTGGCCTTCTCCACCGCGTTCAGCACCATCCGGTAGGCGACCTGCTGCTCGTCGAGGAGCACGAACTGCCGGCGTTCGCGTACCTCCACGGCGGCCACGGACATGAGCTGTTTCGACGGCACGGTGACACCGGAGAGCAGTTCGTCCGCCGCGCGGGCACCGGAATGCCTCTCGCTCAGCCTCGCACGCAGATGGTCGAGGAATTCGCCGCGGCGCTGCCCCGTGAACAGCAGTCCGCGGCCGTCGCCCTCGATCTCCCGCAGAGCCGCCACGTCGAACTCCGTGGCGTTGTGCAGAAACGCCACACCGCTGATCCGGTGTCCGTGTTCGGCCACCGCCCCGTTGAAGTTGACCAGGTAGTCGCAGTAGCGGCGCACCTGCTCGATGGGATTGAGGACGGGGCGAGGATAGGGCTTGACGTGGCACAGCGTCGGGTCGTCCTCGTGGGGCAGGACGTGGCTCCACTGCTTCAGCTCCACCACGACGTACGACGGCTCCCCGGTGGAGGGGTGCACGCCTGCGAGCACGACGTCGGCCCGCTTGCTGTTCAGCGGGAGTGCGTACTCCAGCATGACCTCCACGTCACCCAGACCCGCGTCGTTGAGTGCGGCGGCCAGAACGGGAATGCTCCGCTCCCAGGAGCGCAGCTCAGAGGGGCCGGGCCGGTAGCCGTGCATATGGACGAACTGGTCGGTGAGGTGCAGGAACAGCGAACCGTCGAGCGCCATGACGGCGACCGTTTTCGCGGACGCGCGGAACAGCAAGGACTTCCCCCAGGCAGCACGAAGTACTCGTGCGGGTGGGGGCATGTCCTTCGAGACTCCACGGGGGTGGAGCGGAAGCCCGTCGGGCCGCGTTGACGACGTGTCCGAGGTTACCTGGCGTCAGAGAGGAGACGGTGCGGGTGACCGGGACGCAGGACGCCGATGCACCGGCGTGGGAGCCGGGTGCGGGCCCCGGCCCCCACTCACGGGTCGCTCACTTCCCAAGGGGGCGGGTTTGATCCGCGGCATGGATGTGTCACCCCCGACGAGGTGGGTCTCCGGCCGTGGCCGGCCGACGTGTGCGCCATCGTTTCGCGCCACAGCAGCGGTCAGGTCCGCACCCGCGGCCCGGTTCTACGGTGCCAGGGTGCGCAGCACGCAGAATTCGTTGCCCTCGGGATCCGCCATCACCACCCAGGTGCGGTCCGGACCCTGGCCCACATCCGTTCTCGTCGCCCCGAGGGCGAGGAGTCTCGTCACCTCGTCCTCGGTGCTGCGGTCGATCGGGCTGACGTCGGGGTGGAGCCGGTTCTTCACGGTCCTGTCCTCGGGCACCCGGAGGAACAACAGGGTGGGCGGCATCTGGCGGGCCCGGACCTCCTCGACGGTCGGCACCCAGGAACCGATCTCGACCTTGCCGTCGCTCCGGTCGATCACCTCGAAGTCCAGAACCTCGCACCAGAAGGCCGCCAGCCTCTCCGGATCGCGGCAGTCGACGGCCAACTCGGTGAACCTGCTGGTCATGACTCCCCCTTGACGGTGCGACCGGCAGGGCACGGTCACGTCACTTCGGCGGACCTCTCCGGTCCAAGAGGGCCGGCCGTCGCGGTACGGGCCGTGCCCGCGGATCAGTGTCCGGTTCTCAGTCAGCGCGCGTCAACGGGAACAGCATGCAGCTGCTGGTGGCGTGGGCGAGTACGCGGTCCGTCGCGTCGAGCAACTGGGCCTGGGCCAGCGCGGTCCGGCGGCCGCTGTGCACGATCGTGCCGACGGCGCGGACCCGGCCGGTGTCCACCGTGATCCGGCGCAGGAACTTCACGGTCAGGTCGAGCGAGGTGTACCCCATGCCCGGCGGCAGGGTGGACTGGACGGCGCAGCCGGCCGCCGAGTCGAGCAGGGTGGCGTAGATCCCGCCGTGCACGCTGCCGATGGGGTTGTAGTGCTCCTCGCCCGGAAGCAGCGAGAAGACGGCGCGTCCCTTCTCCACCTCGTCGAGGCTCATGCTCAGCGTCGCGCTCACGGGCGGCGCGGGCAGGTTTCCGGCCTGCAGTTCGCGCAGGAAGTCCAGGCCGGAGGAGAGCCCCACGGCGGCGGCCGAGGATGCGGGGTCGCCCCACTCGTACGTACGCGTCCGTCCCACAGCCTCGCTCCTCCCGCTCTGACTTCCGAAAGCGAAGTTAGTGGTGCGTCGCCTGGCTGTCAATCACGAAGCCAGGCTTCTACGATGGGGGGATGGAGTGGCTTGAGACGAGCACGGAGAACTGTCCGGTCCAGCTCACGCTCGGCGTGGTCGGCGAGAAGTGGACCCTGCTGATCCTGCGTGACGCCTGCAACGGTGTCCGTCGCTTCGACGAGTTCCGGCGCCACATCGGCCTGTCGGAGGCCGTCCTCAGCGACCGCCTCCGGAAGCTGACCGCGGCGGGCATCCTGCGGGCCGTGCCGTACCAGGAGCCCGGCAGCCGTTCCCGCCACGAGTACCGGGTGACGCGCAAGGGGTGGGACCTGTGGCCGGTCCTGGTGGCGCTGAAGCAGTGGGGTGAGGCACACATGGAGGACGACGGTGCCGGGCCGGTCCTCGATCTGCGGCACGGGGAGTGCGCGGCCCCGGTGCGTGTGGTGGTCGAGTGCGAGCGGGGGCACACCGCGCTGTCGCCCGGCGAGGTCGTCGCGAGGCCGGGCCCCGCGGCCCTGCCTCTGCCCTGACGTACGGGACGGCGCGACGCGAGGGTGACGGCTGCCACCGCTGATCATCTGACGCCCTGTTGTGATGCGCGGGTGTACAACCCCGTGCGGACGTCGGCCGTCTGTAAGGCGCCGGGGGATGAACCCTCGGTGCCTTTCCGTACGGAGACAGGGGATCAGGTGGGGAAGCAGTTCTGGAGACTCGTGGTGGCCGGTGGTGCGGCGGCGGTGTTCACGGCCGTGGCCGCGGTGCCGGCCGGGGCGGCCGAGGGCGGGGTCTCGTTCAGCCGTGTCCAGGTGAACAACGGCAAGCCGATCGTGATCGGGGTGTCGAAGGAGGTCGCGGTGCCCGCCTCCTTCCGGATGGCGACCACGCACAAGTGGAAGTGGCCGGCGGTGTTCCTGTACAGGCGTGGTGCGGATCGGCTGTGGCACGCCATCGAGACGAGCGACTGCATCAAGGTGAGCTCGGGCGTCTGCGACTTCAACGAGACGATGTACTTCGACCCGAGCGTGTGGGACATGCGCAACAGCGAGGCCGGGGCATGGAGGGTCGGGGCCGAGGTGTACTTCAAGGGCGGCGGCGGTGACGCCGACGACAAGGGTCTGACGGTCCTCGTCAAGCGCCACTCCCGCCTGACCGTCAACGCCTCGCCCGAACCGGTGTCCAAGGGCAGGACCATCACCGTGACCGGAAAGGTCACGCGGGCCAACTGGGAGACCAGGAAGTACGTCTCCTACGGAGGCCGCCTGGTGAGCCTGCAGTTCAAGCCTGCCGGCACCGCCGCCTACACCACGGTGAAGAAGGTGTACGCGAACGGCTCGGGCAACCTCAGGACGACCGTGAAGGCCTCCAGGACGGGTACGTGGCGCTGGGCGTACTACGGCAACACCACCACCGGGCCGTCGACGTCGTCCGGGGACTATGTCGTGGTGAGGTGATGTCCGTTGTGCCGACGGGCGGGTGAGGGCCGGTCCGGCGGGCAATGGCCGTGACGGTCGAGTCGTCGGGTGCGCCGTGATCGCGGCGGACCCGACGACGTGCGACCTGACCGACCGCGAACGACCGTGCACGGAGGGTCAGTGCCATGTAAGCCTGCCCCCACGGTGGTAGGCGTCGATGAGTACGCGACGCGCAAGGGCCGCGTCTACGGCACGGTTCTGGTCGATGGATGCGGATGCGAAAGGGACGTATGCGAGCGCTGTTGGCAACCCGTGAGTGGAGTACCCGGCGCAAAGTGACTACTGCCACGATGGTGCAAATGCTGTGGCTGGGCATGGTGATCACCGCCGTGATCATCTGGGACCTCTCGCTTCCTGTCCCCGTCGCGATCGCGATATGCGCTGGGCCGGCCCTGGGCGGAGCAGTAGGCACCTGGGCCGCCTCGCAGACTTCTTCCAGATGAGGACCAGTCACCGCTTCACGAATGTGTGCCAGAGCCGTGACTCGTGGACGCAGCCGGATCCCGATGAGGCGTCGCCAACCGCGGTCTTCGACGCCGCCCCGCATGGTGTCGTGTCACGTGCCATGAACTGTCCGACGACGCAGGACGGTTCAGTCGGCCGTTGCTGACTGCGTCGTCGCGCGGACGCAAAGGCCGGCCCGAACCAGGCGCTCGACCTGGTCGCCGACCTGACCGGAAGAAGGTCAGCCTCTGGATCGTTCAGCACTCCGGGGACACGGAACCGAGCCTGGGGATCAACGTCACGTCCCGTTGCTACCGGGTGCCCGAGGGAGAAACGGTCGACCACTACTGACACCGCGCAACGGAGACCGGCCCCCGCTCACCGGGCGGACGGCCGAAGGCGCGGGGCCGCCGTTGACGTGGACGTCCCCGGGCAGTGCGAGTCCGTTGTGATCGCGCTGCCCGGGCGCCGGCGGCAGGTGGTCGGTTCGCGGGGCGCCGACCGCCTGCGGGCGGTCGGCGTGTGCGTCAGACCGGGAGTGCGTGCAGCTTGTTGCCGTGCAGGGCGAAGACGTGCTTGCCGTCGGTGGCCACCAGCCAGGCGTGGTGGTCGCCGGTGCCGTCGTTGAAGGTCCAGCGCACGGCGCCGGTCTTCGCGTCCATGGCGATGATGCCGCCCTTCGGGTCCAGGTCCGTGGCGCCGTAGAGGGTGTCGCCCGCCTTGACGTACTGGCGCGGCACCTGGAGTCCCGCGTCGGCGAGGGCCTTGGACTGCCAGAGTTCCTTGCCGGTGACCGGGTCGACGGCCCGCACCGTCCTGGCGCTGTCGGCGATGTAGAGCACGTCCTCCACCACGGCCGGCTCCTTGAAGAGCGTGAGGTCCGCTGTCTCCAGGGACCACTTCTCCTTGCCGTCGGACAGGGTGAAGGCCTGGAGCCGCTGCCCCTGCGGGACGATCACCAGATCCTGGTGGACGGCGAAGAAGCCGTAGTTCGTCTTGGTCGTCTTGTGCGTCCATACCTGCCGGCCGGTGGCCGTGTCGCGGACGGTGAGGTTCTTCTTGAAGTCGGTGTAGACGAGCCGGCGGCCGCGGACGGCGGCGTGGATGCCGCTCTGCATGGTGCCGACGTCGCGCTGTTCCTTCCAGGCGATCCTGCCGGTGGTGCTGTCGAGGGCCGCGATGACGTTGGTCGTGGACGACCCGTCGTCCTCCAGGATCTCGGCGATGACGTACACCTGCGTCTCGTCCACCGCGATCGGCCTCGGCTGCCGGTAGCCCTTGCCCAGGCGGCTGCGCCAGGTCTCCTTGCCGGAGGCCGGGTCGTATCCGGTGACGCTGCCGTCGTACTGGCTGCCGGCCAGGTACAGCGTGTCCTCGCTGAGCAGCAGGGGCGCGCCGGGGACCACGCCGCCCGGCAGGGACCACTTCTGCTTGCCCGTCCCGGCGTCAAGAGCGTCGAGCGGGGTGCCGCTGGCGATCACGACGCCCCCGGCGACGACGAGTTCGTCATTGTCCCCGAAGGTCTCGGCCGAGGTCGTCTCCGTCCACAGCGGCTTCGGGGCTCCGCCCTTCTTGTCGGCGCCACCGCCGCCGGAGCCGCCCTTGTCGCCGCCGTCCGGCGTCGTACCGCCGCTGCTTGCCGGGTCCTTGGTGTCCGCCGCTTCGTCGTCGCAGCCGACCGTGCCGGCGGTCAGGGCGGCCAGCGCGAGACCTCCCCCGGCCAGCCTCAGCAGGCGCCGGCGGGATGTGGTCCGGGGCGTCCCCGGCGACCTGAACGATCCGCCGTCCGACTTGCTGTCCGACATGGCCATTCGCCGTACCCCCGTGATTCGTCAGAGTGGGAACATGAAACAGGGAGGCTCCCCCGCCGCACCGGACATCCGGACGCATGGGAGCACGACCCTGCGGCCAGGAACGTTAACCGGGATCCCGCGGCGCGTGCGCCACCGGGTCCCTAACGGAACAGCACCGTGAAGCAATCGGGACAACGTGACACCCGGGCGGCGGCCGAACTCCGCGGCGTCGGCCGGGGCGGGGGCCGGGACCGGGGCCGGAGCGGAACGTCGACCAGGGGCGTAGCCCACGATCACGCCGGGAAGGGCCCGGATCCGCCTGCCCACCGGCTCTCCCTCACTCCTCCCTGTGGCCCGCCGCACCGGCTCGGGCGAGCATCGAAGACATGACGAATTGCGGGCTCGGCAGGGCCTGTTGTGTTCAAGCCATTGACACGTGCATTACATGGGCTTTACGTTCCGGCCATCTGAGAGCGCTCTCAGAGTCTCCCCCTGTCACGACTTGAGGTGACGTATGCCATCCCCACGCACCAGACCGGCAACCGTTCTGCTGCTGGCTTCAGCCCTCGCCGCCGTCGGCCTCGGCCCGGCCGCCGCACCGGCGGCCGCCGCCACCATTCCTGTGGGCAACGGCAGTTACTCCGACACGCGGCCCCCCGGCACGTCGGGCCCCACCACCAACACCGGAGCGCCGGTCACCCCCAAGGTGACCGCCGCCGCCAAGGACCGGCCGGTGCCCACCAACGACTGGTGGTCCTCCCTGGCCTTCCAGCGCTACGGCGACAACCCGTACTCGACCCCCATGTACGGCCACCCCCTCACCTACCAGGCCACGGCCGGCGGGCTCGACGTCGGCTACCCGACGACACCCGCGATCGTCGGTGAGGGCCGCCAGTACGAGTACGCCCACAAGCGCGACCTCACCATCGGACTGACCGGCCTCAACTCCCCCGACACCAAGGCCGACGACTGGTCCGACTGGACGGTCACCCCCTACTGGTCCGACGGCGCCCGCACCCTGCGCACCACCATCGGCCACGGCTCGCCGTTCGTATACGCCAAGGGCTCCGGCGGCAACGCCCAGATCACCACCGCCGGCACCCCTGCCGTCTTCGCCGACCAGGGCAACGTCCTCGGCATCACCGTCGCCGGGCACCACTACGCCCTCTTCGCGCCGACCGGCAGCGACTGGAACGTCGCCGGATCCACCGTCACCGCGGGTCTCGGTTCCAAGGACTACTTCTCCGTCGCCGTGCTGCCCTCCACGGACGCGCTGGCGACGTTCAAGAAGTACGCCTACAGCTTCGTCACCGGCTCCAAGGTGTCCTGGAACTACACCGGGGGCACCGTCGGGGCCACCTACACGCTCACCACCGAGGCGAAGGAAGGCACCGAGCGGGGCACGCTCCAGGCCCTCTACCGCCACCAGTGGCTGCACACCACGGACCCCCTCACCTCCTACACCTACGTCTCACCGCGCGGCACCATGAAGGTCCGCGAGTCGGCCTCCTTCACCACCAGCCAGAAGGCGGCGGCGGCGCTTCCCGCGCTGCCCAGGTCGAACGGCGTGGACACCGCCCGGCTGCGCGGCTACCTGAACGAGGTCGTGAACGCCTCCGACCCCTTCTCCGGCGCCTCCGACACGTACTGGACCGGCAAGGCCCTCGGCCGCCTCGCCCAACTCGTGCCGGTGGCCGACCAGATCGGTGAGACCGCCGTCCGCGACCGGATGCTCGGCCTGATGAAGGGCAAGCTCCAGGAGTGGTTCACGGCGGGCGGCGCCAGCGAGTTCAGCTACGACAAGGACTGGAAGACGCTCACCGGCTACCCCGCCTCCTACGGCAGTGACACCGAACTGAACGACCACCACTTCCACTACGGCTACTACGTCTTCGCGGCGGCGATCGTCGCCCAGTACGACCAGGCGTGGGCCGCCGAGTCCGCCTGGGGCGGCATGGTCAAGACCCTCGTGCGGGACACCGTCAACCCCAGCCGTACCGACTCCGCCTACCCCTTCCTGCGCGGCTTCGACGTCTACGCGGGCCACGGCTGGGCCTCCGGGCACCAGGGCTTCGCCGCCGGCAACAACCAGGAGTCCTCCTCCGAGTCCACCAACCTGAGCACCGCCCTCATCCTGTGGGGGTCCGCCACCGGCGACACCTCGCTGCGTGACCTCGGTACGTTCCTGCTGACCACCGAGTCGGAGTCGATCGCCCAGTACTGGTTCGACGCCGACGAGCAGGTCTTCCCGTCCTCGTTCCGTCACGACACCGCCGGCATGGTGTGGGGCAGCGGCGCCGCCTACGCCACCTGGTGGACGGCCAACCCCGAGGAGATCCACGGCATCAACGTCCTCCCCGTGACCGGTGGTTCGCTCCACCTCGGCGGCGAGAAGGCCGCCGTCCGGCGCAACATCGCCGAGATGGAGCGGGAGAACGGCGGTCCGGCCGTCGAATGGCGCGATCTCCTCTGGGAGTTCGAGTCCTTCGCCGACCCTGCCGCGGCCAAGGCGAAGTGGGACGCGGGCCACGCGGGCTACACACCGGAGGAGGGCGAGTCGAAGGCGCACACCTACCACTGGCTCACCACCCTCGACACCCTCGGCGCACCGGACGCCACCGTGACCGGTGACATCCCCACCTCCGCCGTCTTCACCAAGGGCACGACCCGGACCTACGCGGCCCACAACCACGCCGCCACGGCCCGCACCGTGACCTTCTCCGACGGCAAGACCCTGTCCGTACCGGCCCGTTCCACCGCGACCGGCACCGGAAGCGGGTCCACGGACCCGGGCCCCGACCCCGACCCGGACCCGGACCCGGACCCGCCGACCGGGAACACCTTCCAGCTCCGCGGTGGTGGCGTCCTGACCACCGCGACGGGCGGCGCGGCGGGCAGCGACACCCTCGCCTCCGCCGGCGGCGCCAACCGTGACGGCACCCCGTACCAGCCCCTCGTCTACGAGATCCGCGGAGTGAACGGCACGCTCGCCCCGGGCGCGCAGACCGCCTTCCGGCTCCAGGTGGACGCGGGCAGCACGGTCGGGCTGGGCCAGCAGGCCCGGATCAGCTACGACTTCACCGGCGACGGCAGCTTCGACCGGACCGAGACGTACCACTACTTCGCGACCGACCCGGTCACCGGATGGGAGGAGTACACGCAGGCGCGCGGTCTCAAGGCGTCCACGGGCACCCCGGGCAACCTCGACGGCGGCACCGTTCGCCTCGAGGTGTGGAACGCCATCGGCAACGGCACCTCGAAGCTCCAGACGGGCACCGACAGGTCCGTGCTGGTCATCCCGTACAGCTGACACACCCGAAAGCACCGCGGCGGGGACCGGCGCACAGCCGGTCTCCGCCGCACCGGCACGAGCCTGGCCGGGACTCGCGGGGCGACCGGTCGAGGCAGGACAGGCAGACAGGTGAAGTTCCCGGCGGACACGGATGATTCGGTCGAGAACCACCGTGCGTCGCGAAAACCGGTCGACAGGGCGCCGGTCCGCTCGGTGTGATGGGTCATGGCCGTCCGCCGTCCGGAGCGGGCCGACATCAGGAGCTGCCTTGGCATCCAGCGAAGCCCTGGAGACCCGCCCCGCGATCGACGCCGCGCTGGCCAGGCGTCTGGTGGACGCGCAGTTTCCGCAGTGGGCGGCGCTGCCGCTGGAGCTGCTCGACCCGGCCGGCCTGGATCATGTGATCTACCGGCTGGGCGACGAACTGGCCGTGCGGCTGCCCCGTCACGCCGGGGCGATCGGGCAGGCCAGGAAGGAGTCACGGTGGCTGCCCCTGCTCGCCCCGCATCTGCCGCTGACGATTCCGGCGCCGGTGGGGGTGGGTGAGCCCGCCTTCGGCTATCCGTGGCCGTGGGCGGTGTCCCGGTGGCTGGACGGGGAGGTGGCGACCGTGGAGACTCTGGCGGACTCGGCGACGGCCGCCGTCGAACTGGCGCGGTTCCTGACCGCGTTGCAGGGCTTCCCCCCGCCCGAGGCGGTCACCGGGGCCGGCCGTCTCCCCGAGGACCTCACCGGCGGTCCGCCGGCCGACCGGGACACCGCGACGCGGGCCGCCATCGCCCGGGTCGACGGCGTCTTCGATGCCGGGGCGATGACCCGACTGTGGGACGCGGCACTCGACGCCCCCCTCTGGCACGGCCCGCCGGTCTGGTTCCACGGCGACTTCCACACCGGCAACCTGCTGACCCACGGGGGACGGCTCAGCGCCGTCCTCGACTTCGGCGGACTGGGCGTCGGCGACCCGGCCCGCGACCTGATGATCGCCTTCACCCTGATGACGGCCCGCAGCCGGGCCGTCTTCCGCGAAGCGCTGGGCGTCGACGAGGCCACCTGGCTGCGGGGCCGCGGCTGGGCCCTGGCCACCGGCCTCAACGCCTACACCTCCTACGCCGCCGTCAACCCCGGGATCGCCGCCCAGACCTCCCGGCAGATCACCGAAGCCCTCGTCGGCTGAGGACCGGGGGCGAGTCGCGGTCGTGGTGCGTGCGCCGGCCGTCAGGAGCCGTCCTCCGGTAGCACGAACGGCGTGACCAGCAGCCACTGCTGACCGCCCCCGCCGTGCGGGTCCGGGTCCTCAGCGGTGTCGGCAGGCGGCACGGTTGGCGCGGTCCTGCCCGCGCCGTGGGTCTGGGCGCGTCAGCCGCGCACCCGCAGGGCGCCGAGCAGCATCGGGAGCGAGGCGTGCAGTTCGCGTTGCCAGTAGGCCCAGGTGTGGGTGCCGGGGCCGTAGAAGTGGGTGGTGACGCGTTTCGCGCCGACGCGCTCCAGCTCGGCGGCCAGTGCGTGGTTCTGGCGGTTGAAGTCGGCCTCGAGGGCGCTGGTGGCGCCCGGCCGGTCGAGGGGCCCGGTGGTGCCGTCGCCGCAGGACAGGTACACGGGCAGGGACTTGAGGCGCTTGGCGAGGTGGACGGGGTCGTGGGCCCGCCAGATGCGCCGCTGTGCGACGGGATCGCCCCAGACGCGCAGCGGGTCGTTGTCCTGGCCGGCGAAGAGGCCCAGGATGCGGTCGACCGACTCGTCGTCGAGGAGCGGGTGCGCGGAGCCGGAGTAGGCGGCGGTGGCCTTGAACATGCCGGGGTGGCGGGCGGCGTACAGGAGGGCGCCCTGGCCTCCCATCGACAGGCCGGCGACGACGCGGTTGCGGCTCGCGCCCCAGTCGCGCTCCAGGAGGTGGCGCAGTTCGACGGTGTGGAAGGTCTCCCAGGCGGGGTCGCCGCCCTCGCCGTGGTTCCACCAGTCGCTGTACCAGCCGTTCCAGCCGGCCTCGGGCATGACGACGAGCACGTCGCGCAGGCTCTCGGTCTGCGCCACGTCGGTCATGGCGGTCCAGGACGTGTAGTCGCCGCAGCAGCCATGCAACAGCCAGAAGGTGGGCCAGTGTTGCCGGCGGCCGTCCGGATTCCAGCCGTCGGGGGTGAGGAGGCGTACCTTCACCGTCCGGCCGCCGAGGGCCGTGGAGCGGACGGACAGATCCACCTGGCGGTCGGCGACCTGGGTGACGTCGACGACCTCGGCGCCGCGCGACGGTGTCTGACGGGCGGCCCCGGCCTGCTCCCCCGCGCCGGCCAGCGCGGGGGCGGTCGGGGTGAGGACGGCCAGCAGCAGGGCGAGGACGAGCAGAAGACGGCCTCTGCCGTTCAAGACGGTGGTCACGGGCACGTGCACGGCGGCTCCCGGGGTGTGTGCTGCGTCGGCGTGGGCGGCTGCGCGGATCCGTGGTGGGGGCGGGGGTCAGTTCCTGCGGGGCAGAATCAACAGGGCGTCCCCTACCGGGCGTTCGCCCGCCGCGTCGGACGGGGCGTTGATCACGGTACCGTTCGCCACCATCGTCGTGGAGCCGCCGCCGTCGAGGTTGACCGCGTCGCGCAGGCCGAGGGACCGGGCGACCTTCGCGCCCTCGGTGATGCCGAGTCCGAGGGAGTCGGTGCTGCGGCCGTCGGCGGTGACGAGAACCGTGCGGCCGGAGGCGTCGACTCCGGCCAGGGTACGCGGATTGCGCTTGTGCACCCAGCCGTAGTACCAGCTCGGATCGCCGGGGTGCACCATGCCGTCGGTGGCGGGAGTGACGTGCAGCCGTCCGTCGCGCACGAGTTCCGGGCCCGCGTTGACGATGTTCGTCCTCGTGGACGGGGACACGCGCTGTCCGCGGTCGTCCAGCAGGGTGGTCCGGATGCGCAGGCGGTCACCCGGCCGGGCCGACTCCACGAGTTCCGCGACGCGTTGGCCGGTCGCCTGGACCGAACTGCCGCCTGCCGGGAGGGGGCCGCCGCGCGGGGTGCGCAGTTCGACGACCCGGTCGTCGGCGTCCAGTACTGCCTCCGTGCCCTCGCCGTCGGGTGTGCTGGTGCCGTAGTCGGGTGTGAAGGCGACGAGTTGGTCGGGGTTGGTGCAGGTCACGTCGTGGAGAGGGAGCGCGGTCGGGGTGTCGCCCGCGCTGCCGCCGCAGTTCCTGATCAGGCCCGGTACGCGGTTGACGCCGTTCAGGGTCAGGGAGGCGCGGCCGGAGGTGACCGTGCCCTGCCAGGTGAGGCGGGTGATCTGCGTGCGGCGGCCGTTGTCGTGGACGACCAGGCCGGGGCGTCCGTTCACCGGTTCGCTGAGCAGGCGGCCGTCGTACAGGCCCACGCCGGCCGGGTCGCCGGGGGCGCCGGAGCGTGGGTCGAGGACGAAGAAGCCGGCGTTGACCGCCGCGGTGGCGCCGGCGGCGTTCGCCAGTGCGCTGGTGGTCTCGCGGTTCTCCAGGTCGGGGCCGTGGGCGGCGTCGAGGGTGCCGCGGAAGACGCGGGGGTCGAGGGTGAGGACGTCGAGGCGCCAGGGGCCGCGGTCGGTGGTCTCACCGTCCCAGCCGGTGTAGGTGACCGCTCCGGTGAATCCGGCGGTTCTGAGACGGGTGCGTTCCGCGGTCGCGGCGGACTGCTCGCCGAAGGTGCCGACACGGACCCGCCAGCCGAGGGTCCCGCCGGCGTAGTCGGCCGTCCTCGGTGTGGTCACCCGCTCCACCCGTGTCTCGAAGCCGGCGCTTCGCAGTTCGGCGGCCAGTTCGTCGGCGCTGGTCCGGTCCTTGAGGGTGGTCGGGGGTGCGTCGGGGTCGGGGGAGGTGTCACCGCCGGGGATGGACGCCTCGACGGTCCAGTGGTGGGCCGGGTCACGGACGCCGCGCACGATACGGGTGAGGGTCAGGCCCGGCTGCAGGGTGCGCGTGGTCCGTGTCTCGGTCAGGTCGGACGGGCCCAGGGGCAGGGCCGCGGGTCTTCCGGTGCGGGTGTCGGCCGATGCGGGGGCCGGCAGTGCGGTCATGGCGAGGACCACGCCGAGGACGGCGCCCGCACCGCACACTCTCTTCTTCATCTGTACCGCCTGGAGAGATGGGGATCTGAGGGAACGGCATCCCGGTGGAACCATGCGTTCACGCTCTCACCCCGTGCTGACAGGGACACGAACAGTCACTTGACGCACGGTGGACAAGTATCGACCGGTTCCGCCGCACGTCAAGAACGCCCGGCGGAAGCCGGGGCCCGCTCCGGGGGCGTTGTCAGTGGTCATCGCTAGATTCGTCTCCAGTCCCGCCGGTCCGGCGAGGGCATCCCCTTTCGCATGCATGGGAGATGGTGCGTTGTCCGTCTGGGAGAGGTCGAGCACGACACGGGTGGTGCCGCCCGCGCGGCCCCGGAAGCTCGCCAAGGTGCCGTTCGCCGAGCTGGCGGACGGGCGGCTGCAGGGTGTGGTGTCCAGCGGGTCGGACATCGGGCGGGTGTATGTGTCGTCGGTGGAGGCGGGAACGTACGCCTTCGCGTGCAGCACCAACAACAACCGTCCGTGCGGCGGGGCGCGGGGCGGTTTCTGCAACCACATACGCGCGCTCGTCGACGAGTCCGTGCTGCAGTACGGGGTGGAGCGGGTGGCCCGGTACCTGAAGGTCGAGGTCACCGGCGAGGACCCGGACGGGCACACCGTCTTCAGTGCCATGTTCGACACCCGGCCCGCGCAGGGGGACCGTGCGGCGGCGGCTCAGGTGTTCAGCCGGTTCCTGCGGCATCTGGCGTATCTCGAGCTCGCGCCGGCCACCGCCGCGCTGCCGGAGATGCAGTGGTTCCCGACGACGAGGGCGGTGGCCTGATGCGTGCCGATCTGCTGAGCGACGCCGTCGAGGGGCTGGACGAGGCGCTCGCCGCCGTGGACGGTTTCGACGGGGCACTCGTCGACGGGCTGTTGCGTCCGCGGCCGGCGCAGGCCGCCGGGCTCGCCGGGCTGGCCGACGCGGTCGCCGGGTCGCCCCTGGCCGGGCGGGTCGCGGAGGCCGCGGAGAAGACCGCTGCCGGTGCGGCCGGTGAGGATCACTTCGTGGCGCTCGCCGCCGCGCGCACCGCGCTGCTCGGTTCCGTGCACGACGCGCTCGCCGCCCGGGTCGAGGAGGCCGTCGGGCGGCCGCGCGCCGCCGGGGCGGACGACGCCGCGGACGCGGAGGGCTCCGTCGCGGGCGTGGAGGTGGAACCCGCGGCCAATCTGCTGGTGGCCGCCCGGAGTTGGCTGTGCGATCTGGCGCGGGCCGGGTGGCGCGGCATCGACCACGAACTGGTCGCCGGAGCCGCGCCCGTGGTGTCCGCGATGCTGCCCGAGCCGGGTCTGCGCCGGCTGGCCGCGCTGCTCGACGGCTTCGCCGCCGAACTCGCCGCTTCCTGTCCCGGGGCGTCCCTGGAGCGGGTTCCGGTGCGCCGGTGGGCGGATCTGTGGTCGCGGGCCGTGCTGCTGACGCTGCCCGGCGCGGTGTCCGCCCCGGCCCTCGCGGAGGTGACCGGGCGTCTGCTGCCGCTCGGCGTGGACGTCCAGGAGCATGCCACCGCCGTACAGGCACAGGTCCATGCGGTGTTCGAGCCGGCGGACGGGGGTGCGGCGCGGCTGGTGCGGGCCAGTGTGTCCGCGCCGAAGCCCGACACGGTCGTCGGGGCCGGGCTGTGGCAGCTGCTCCGGCCGCGCATGTCCCTGCTGGCGGCGGTGAGTGAGGGGCGGGCCGTGGAGCTGGACGCGATGCCCGTCACCGCCGAGGGCGATCTGGTCTGGGACGACGCCCGGGCGCGGTCGGGTGAGCCGGCCGAGGTGTTCACCACCGCGCGGGTGGCGTTGCCCACGGCGGTCGCCGCCGCGGTCGCGCCGCTGGACCGGCATCCGGTGCGGATCGCCGTGCCGGTGCTGGTGGAGGGGTACGGGGTGGCGGACGGCGAGGACGGGGTGGCCTTCGACATCGCCGGGCGGCGTCTCGCCGTGGACGTCGACCGGGTGCCGGCGGCCGGTCCGCTGACGCCGGAGGCCATCGCCTCGTCCGGTGCCTGCGTCGGACTGCTGCGCTGGGACGCCGGGGAGTTCCTGCTCCAGCCGCTCGCCGTCGAACGGACCGTGCGGAAGAAGAACGTCGCCGTGCATGCCGGGGCATGGGCCGGGGGGACGACCGACAAGGCCGGCGTGCGGGCCGAGAAGGCGGCGACCGACGCCGTCACGGTGCTGCGCGAACGTGCCGGAAAGCTGCTGCGGAAATGAGCGCGGAGAGTACCGACGGGGCGGCGGTCCCCGAAGCCGGCGAGAACCGGCGGCAGATGCTGTACTGGCGGCTGCTGGCCCGGCTCTTCGATCCCGAGGAACAGGTGTCGCTGGAGTCGGCGAGCCTGGCCGTGGTCGAGGACATCGGGCTGCCGTCCGCGCTGCTCGACCCCGGGGCGTCGGTCGATTCCGTGGTGCAGCGGCATCCGGAGCTGGCGGCGGAGTTCGACGGGCTGATGACGCCCCTGCCGGACGGGGACGACGGACGTGACCGGGCGGCGGAGGTGCGCCGCGCGGCGCTCGCGTCGAAGGTCCTGCTGAACGTGTTCGCCTCCGGCTCCGGTGCCGTCACCGCCGAGCAGCTGGCCCGCTGGCAGTCCGACGCGGGCTGGCTGGAGCGGGCGCTGGGCTGCCGGCCCGGCGACCTGCGCGGCGGCGGTGGAGGCCGTTCGGCGGGCGCCGGAAGCGGTGGAGGCCGGCCGGTGGGCGCCGGAAGCGGAGCCGGTCCGACGGCTACGGAGGGCGGCGGGTCCACGCCGGACCTCGGCCGGCTGATTCCGGAGATCGGGCCGGAGCTGGGCTCGATCGAGGCCGGCCTCGTCAAGCGGATGCGGCTGCGCGAGGTGCTGGCCGACCCGGCGCTGGCCTCGCGGCTGACTCCGAGCATGTCCCTGATCGAGCAGTTGCTGCGGGACAAGGACAACCTCTCGGGGGTGGCCCTGGCCAACGCCAAGGCGCTGATCCGCCGTTATGTCGACGAGGTCGCCCAGGTGCTGCGCAGCCAGGTGGAGAAGGCCACGGTCGGCGACATCGACCGGTCGGTCCCGCCCAAGCGGGTCTTCCGCAACCTCGACCTGGACCGCACCATCTGGAAGAACCTCACCAACTGGAGTCCGGAGGAGGAGCGGCTCTACGTCGACCGCCTCTACTACCGGCACACCAGCCGCAAGACGACACCGCAGCGGCTGATCGTGGTCGTGGACCAGTCGGGCTCCATGGTCGACTCGATGGTCAACTGCACCATCCTGGCGTCCATTTTCGCCGGGCTGCCGAAGGTCGACGTCCATCTGATCGCGTACGACACGCAGGCGCTGGACCTCACGCCGTGGTCGCACGACCCGTTCGAGACACTGCTGCGCACCAAGCTCGGCGGTGGCACCGACGGCACGGTCGCCATGGCGCTCGCCCGGCCGAAGATCGCCGAGCCGCGCAACACGGTGGTGGTGTGGATCTCCGACTTCTACGAATGGCGCACCGACGAGCTGTTCGACAGCATGGCCGCCATCCACCGCTCGGGGGCGAAGTTCATCCCGGTGGGCTCGGTCACCAGCGGGGGCCGCGGCAGCGTCAACCCGTGGTTCCGGGAGCGGTTCAAGGACCTCGGTACGCCGGTGATCTCCGGCCACATCAAGAAGCTCGTGCACGAGCTCAAGACGTTCCTCACGTGAAGCGACGCGGCAGCGTCCCACGTCTCTCTTCTCTTCGATCACCGTACGAAAGGCACTCCCCTCATGTCCGATCTGCTGCGCGCGCCCGCCGAGATCAAGTTCGCCGAGGAGCTCGACTGGCTGGAGTCGGTCGACGACAACCCCAAGCCGTTCTCGTGGCGGCTGTCCCCGAAGATGGTGCGCCTGTTCATCCTCGGCTCCGAGCGGGCCGACGGGCTGGACCGGGAGGTGTCGCAGAAGTGGTTCGGTGACCGCAGCTTCGTCGAGCGGTCCATCGTCACGCTCGCCTCGGACCGCGGTCTGCTGCTCATCGGCGACCCCGGCACGGGCAAGAGCTGGCTGGCCGAGCTGCTGTCGGCCGCGATCTGCCGCAACTCCACGCTGGTGGTGCAGGGCACGGCCGGTACCACCGAGGACCACATCAAGTACTCCTGGAACGTCTCGATGGTCATCGCCAAGGGGCAGTCGCGGGAGTCGATGATCCCCTCGCCGATCATGACGGCGATGGAGGGCGGTGCCATCGGCCGGTTCGAGGAGCTGACCCGGTCCACCAGTGATGTGCAGGACGCGCTGATCTCGATCCTCTCCGAGAAGTACATCTCCGTCCCCGAGCTGGAGAGCGGGGGCGGTGACGACAACATCGTGTTCGCCAAGCCCGGCTTCTCGATCATCGCCACGGCCAACAGCCGCGACCGGGGGGTCAACGACCTGTCGTCGGCGCTCAAGCGCCGCTTCAACTTCGTCCGCATCCCGGTGGTGACGAACAAGAAGAGCGAGGCGGAGATCGTCCGCTTCCGCACCGAGGAGCTGCTGCGCCGGCACTCGATCGAACTGGACGTGCCGCCGACCCTGCTCGATGTGCTGCTGCAGAGCTTCGCCGACCTGCGCGCCTCCGCCTCGGCGGCCGGCAGCGACGACGAGAAGCTGGAGTCGGCGCTGTCGACGGCCGAGCAGATCGGTGTGCTGGAGGACGCCGTCCTGCACAGCAACTTCTTCGGCGAGCGCGCCCTCACCGCCCGCACCCTCGCCTCCTCGCTGGTCGGTTCCCTCTCCCGGCGCCAGCCCGAGGACCTGGCCATCCTCAACAAGTATCTGCACGGGGTCGTCGAGCCGCGCAGCAAGGAAGAGGGCGGCTCCTGGCCGGAGTTCCTTCAGGGCGGCCGCGACGCGATCGCCACCCTGTCATGAGCGGGCCCCAGGAGAGCACCGAGAGCACGTCGTTCGCCGCGCTGCGCGGGCAGCTCCAGGAGGCGGCGGCCACGTTCGCGGGCGGGCCGGACACCCTGGAGGGCATTCTGCTCGGCATGGTCGACGACGTCGACCGCGCGGTGCGCGAGCCACTGGAGATCTTCCCCGTCTGCCACCACTCCCCCGCCTCCGCGCTCGCCATGGCACGGCGGCTGCGGGAGAAGCAGCCGAAGGTCGTGTACCTGGAACTGTGCGAGGACATGGCGCCGCTGCTGACCGAGCTGCGCAACTGCCGGCTGCCGGTGGCGGTGCAGGCCTTCGCCGGTGACATCGACGGCTTCCCCCAGGAGTGGGCGCCGCTGTCGGTGGTCGCGCCGATCACCGAGGCGTCCGCCGAGTACCAGGCCATCGCCTACGCCCTGGACACCCCCGGGGTGGAGCTGGTCCTCGTCGACCGGTCCTCGGACCACGTCTTCCAGTGGGACACCCGGGACGAGCAGGACCCCGAGGAGGGGACCGAACCGCCGGAAGGGGCGGAGGCGGCGCTGCACGGCGAGGCCGTCGGAGTCGAGATCGGCGACCTGCGGCCGCGTTTCGCCGAGCTGGAGGAGCACCTGCTGCGCCACGGCAAGGTGCGGCACTGGTCGGAGTGGTGGCACCAGTACGTCGAGGTGCCGCTCGGCGACGGAGCCGCCGGCCATGACACCTACCGCCAGGTCATGTTCCTCATCGGCAGCCTGTTCCGCCGGCTCGCCCCGGGTGACGGGGCCCGGCTGCGGGTCGACGAGGACCGTGAACGGTACATGTGGACGCGGATGCGCGAGCATCTGTCGGCGACCGGCACCGACCCGGAGGACTGTCTGTATGTGTGCGGCGCCTTCCACGCGGCCAGCCGCGTCGAGGAGTTCGGCGTGCGGGGCGGCTCCGGGACCTTCACGATCACGCCGCGTACCGCCACCAACTGGCGGTACGGGCTGATCCCGTCCAGTCACGCGGCCATCGAGGCGCAGTTCGGCCTGGCGGCGGGCTCGGTGTCGATCGCGGCGACGGAGTGGGCGAAGAGCCTGAAGCGGACGCGGGTCAGACCGTACCGGCTGGACGGCCAGGCGGGGACAGGCAAGTCCGGCAGGAAGAAGTCGGCCGCCGCCCCGGCCGTCACCACGACCGCCGCCCCGGCCGTTCCGGCGCCGGCCGGGGCCGCCGGGGCCGCCGGGGACGAACTGTCCGGGTTCCTGCGCCGGCCGCCCGTGCTCGACGCTCTGGACGAGGCCGAACTGCTGGGCTGGTCCGTGGACATCGTGCGGGCCGCCCGGCGGAGCGGCTACCTCGCCTCCACGGCCGACGCCATCGCCGTGTTCGAGACGTCGATCCTGCTCGCCGGGATGCGGGACCGGGCCAAGCCGACACCGTACGACTTCCAGGACGCGGCGGTCACCTGCATCGAGAAGGACAGCGTCCCCGGGCGGCGGGACGTGCGGCGACTCGTCGAGATCATGATGGGCGGCGACCGGATCGGGCAGGTGGGCTACGAGGCGCTGCCGCCACTCGCCCGCGATGTGTACGACCGGCTGGAACCGCTGGGGCTGAAGCTGCGGCAGCGGGGCGTGCAGCGGGCACTGCTGGACATGACGTCCCGGCCGGAACTCGAGGCATGCTCGGACGTCCTGTGGATGCTGCGGCGGCTGATGCCGCACGGCGCGGCACGGCCGATCATGGGTGAGCGGCGACTGGGTGAGCGGTCGATCCAGGAGTCCTGGGACCTGGCCCTCGGCACCCACCAGCGGGCCCTCATCGAGCTCGGCTACGGCGGCGTCACCCTCGAGCAGGTGCTGGAGCAGCGGCTGCGACGCGACGCGTACGGGCCGCGGGCGACCACGGCGACGGTGCTGGCGGCGGTCGAGGACACCCTGCTGTACCTGCGCGGCCGTCGCCTCGCCGACGAGCTCGGTACGCATGCGCTGAAGGTGCTGGCCGCCGAGCGCAGTGTCGACGGGGCGCCGGAGGTGCTGCGCCGGGCGCGTGCGCTGCTGGCGTACTACCGCACCAGCGAGCCGGTGCTGCCGGCCTGGATCGAGTCCTTCGTCAAAACGGGTTACGCGCACTACTGCACGCTGCTGCCGACCGCGTTCCGCGACGAGGACGCGACGGTGGGACAGGTGGCGGCGATGCTCGGCTTCCTGTTCAGCATGGAGAGCCTCGCACTGTCGCTGGGCTGCGACCGGACGCAACTGGAGCTCGCGGTCGCCCAGTCGCATCCGGACGACCCGGCGAAGACGGCGCTGCTGTGGGCCGCGCAGGTGCAGCTCGGCACCCTGCCCCGGGCGGAACTGCGGGCCCGGTGTGACGCGTTGCTGGACAATCCGATGGTGGTGCCCGCCTACCCGCGCTATCTGAGCGGGTTCGTGCACGCGCTGGAGCCGGTGCCGGGGCTGGCGGACGTGGTCGTGGAAGCGGTGTCGAACGCGTTCGGGCGGCTGCCGGACACGGTGCTGCTGCCGTGGCTGCCGCTGCTGATCACGACGCTGCGCGCGGGGGCGGCGGATCTCGCGCCGCTGCTGATCCGTGAGGCGGGGCGGATCTTCCCGGGCCGGCTGGCGGAGCTGGACGGGTGGACGCCGCCGTGGCGGGTGACGGAGACGGATCCCTTCGCCGCCCGCCGGGCGATCCCCGCGGCAGAGGTCCCGCGGGGTCTCGCGCTGCTCACCGCGCACCCGGAGGCATGCGACGCGGTGGCGGGACTGCTGGGGTGCGACGGTGGCTGGGCGCCCGCCGGCGTCCCGGCTGCACCGGGCGCGGGGCTGCTCGCCGCTCATCCGGCGACATGCGGCGCGATGGCGGAGCTGCTGGGCTGCGACGGCGTGTGGGCCCCGGCGGCCGGTGCGCCCGCGTCGGGTGCGGCGCTCATGAAGCGTCATCCGGCCGCGCCCATGGCCGTGGAGGCGCTGCTCCGCTCCGTGTGAGGGCCGCCGCGGCCGGACTCCGGGGCCATCGTGAGTCCGGCCACCGTCGCCGGTCGGCCGCACGGCCCCCCTGGCCTTCCGTGCCGGATCGTCCGCGACGTGGGCGCGCCGACGCGTCGCCGCCTCAGTGGGTCGGTGGGTCGTGGGGTCGTGGGGTCGTGGGGTCGTGGGTGTCGGCGGTGACGTACGGCGCAGGGTCGTCACCGGTCGGGGTGGCCGGGCACCATGCCGCTCGCCGGGCAGGCCTGGCCGAGGTGTCGCGTCCGAGGGACGAGTTCCGGCGATGACGGCCTCGGCGGCCCGTGTCGCTCGACGCGTCGTCGAGCGACACGCTGGCGCGCTGCGAGTGCCTCAGGTGTCCACGGTGTCAGGGGCGGCTCACCGGTGGGCGGGGCGGTAGGAGTCGTTGACCTCCACCGGGGCAGCGCCCGCGAGGACGCCGCCGCCGGGGATGTGGATCGTGCCGCGTACGGCGACGGCGGCCGTGCCGTGGCGCGGTACCGGCATGGGTGCCAGCCGCTGCCACCGGTCGCGCTCGGTGTCGTACGCCTCGGTCTCGTCGAAGACCGTGTTCGGGTTGGTGCCGTCGTGCCGGCCCTCACCGCCGAAGGTGTAGATCCTCCTCCCCACGGCCGCGGCGGCGATGCCGCCCCGGGCGGTGGGCATCGGTGCCCGCTCGGACCAGCGGCGGGCGCGCGGGTCGAGGGCGTAGACGGTGTCCCGTACGTTCACCTGCCCCCGGTCCCGGCCGCCGAGGACGTAGAACGTCCCGCCCACGACGGCTCCGCCCACATGGTCGCGGGCCTGCGGCAGGCTCGGCAGGCTCTTCCAGCGGCCGGTCACGACGTCGTACGCGGACACCGTGTCCACCGTGTCCTGAAGGCCGCCCGCGCCCGGCACGAGGACACGCATACCGCCGGCGAGGAGGATCTTCGTCCCGTGCACGCCCATCGCGGCGCTCCCCCGCTCGACACCCGCGGGGACGGGGGGAAGCCGGCGCCATCGGCCGGCCCGCGGCGAGTAGACGAAGCTGTCGCGCAGGGCCTGCCACGCGGATCCGCCGGACAGCCCGCCGAGGACGTAGATCCGGCCGCGGACCACCGCCACATTGGGGTGGTTCATCGCGACGGGCAGCGGCGGCGCGACCGACCAGGTGTCGCGACGCGTGTCGTAGACGTCCATCCGTCCGGTCGTGGTGACGCCTCCGGTCGCCTCGGGGACGATGCCACCGATGAGGTACACCCTGTCGCCGACCGCGGCGACGCTGTGCTCCTGCCGGGGGCCGCTCGCGATCGGCGCGAGCCTCCGCCAGCCCTCGCCGTAGGGCCCCTCTGCGACGGGGGGCGTCTCCCCGGGTGTGGCCGGGTGGTCCGGATGGGCGTGGGCCTTGACGGCCGGGGACACCGCCAACGCCGCTCCGAGGAGGAGGACTGTCCGCCGCTGCATGAGCAACTCCTTGTCACAGAGCCTGATGTCGGTCAGAAGCCGGTGGCTTCGTTCCGTTCAGTCTTTCTGTGCGTGGCGGGGGCAACCAGGGGGTGTCATCCCGTGGGTGGGAGTCCCCCCGCTCGGCTGAGGGCATGTCAGTGCCAGTGTCAGTGTGCGGACTCGACGACGTCCTGGGTGCCGAGGACCGCGAGCAGCTCGAGCCGGTCGGCGCTGTCGGTGCCCACGGCGGGGGTGAACCAGAGCAGGCGCTGCCGGCCGTCCTCGCTGAACAGGTTGAGGCAGTTGACCTCCAGGACACCGAGCGCGGGGTGCAGGATGCGTTTGCGGTCGTCGCGCCGGAAGGCCACGTCGTGGTCGGCCCACAGTGCGGCGAACTCCGGCGACGTCTCCAGCAGCGCGCGGATCATCGACGTGACCTCGACGTCCTTGGCGTCCCGCCGGGCGGCCGCGGCCCGCAGGTCGGCGACGAAGGCACGGGACTGGGTCGCGTGGTCGGCCTCGGGGTACATGCGACGGGCCTCGGGTTCGGTGAACCACCGGCGGACGAAGCTGGCCCGGTCCCCCAGGAAGCCGGAGTGGTCCCCCAGCAGCGCGACCGCCAGCGGGTTCTGCACCAGGGTGACGTGCAGATCGGTGATGACCTGCGCCGGTGTCGAGGGCATCCGCTGGAGCAGGTCGAGCATGCCGGGGTGGACGTGTGAGGCCGCGCTGCCCGGGACGGGCACCGGGCGGTCCGCCAGGTGGTACAGGTAGGCACGCTCGTCGGCGGTCAGGCGCAGCGCCCGCGCCAGTGCGGCGATCATCTGCTCCGACGGCTGGGACCCGGCGCCGCGTTCCAGCTCGTTGTAGTAGTCCACCGACGCCCCGGCGAGCTGGGCGACCTCGTCCCGGCGCAATCCGGGCACCCGGCGGCGGGGGCCGACGGGAAACCCCACGTCGGCCGGGCGGATGCGGTCCCGCCGCGACCGCAGGAACGCTCCGAGCTCGGTGTATTTCACTGAAGCCATGGCACTCATTGTCCGCTCCGCCGGGGCCCCGGCCCAGGGGACGACATCCCCTGGTTGCGCCGGCCGGCACGGCGCATCGTGGAGGCCATGACTACCAACGACTTCCCCGCCGCACCGGTGCCCCCGCGGGTCGCCGTCGTCGCCGGTGGGTCACGCGGCATCGGCCGCGCGGTCTCGGTCGAGCTGGCCCGTGCCGGGCTGGCCGTCGTGGTGAACTACACCAGCGACGCCGCCTCGGCCGAGGAGACGGTCCGGACGATCACCGCCGCCGGAGGGCGGGCGGTCCCCGTACGGGCGGACGTGGCGGACGAGCACGACGTCGACGCGCTGTTCGACCGGGCGGAGCAGGAGTTCGGCGGCGTGGACGTCGTCGTGAACTGCGCCGGCCGCCTCGCCCTGTCGCCGATCGCCGAACTCGATCTTGCGGTGCTCGACGCGGTGCACCGCACCAACATCCGCGGCGCCTTCGTGGTGGCCCGGGAGGCCGCCCGCCGGCTGCGCGCCGGCGGTTCCTTCCTGGGCGTGTCGACCTCCGTGGTCGGAACGCAGTTCCCCGCTTACGGCGCGTACGCGGCGAGCAAGGCGGCGGTCGAGTCGATCACGCTGATCCTCGCGCGCGAGCTGCGGGGGCGGGACATCACGGTGAACACGATCGCGCCCGGCCCCACGGCCACGGACCTGTTCCTCGACGGCAAGACGCCCGAGGAGATCGACCGGCTCGCGAACGTCCCGCCGCTCGAGAGGCTGGGCACCCCGCAGGACATCGCACGGGTCGCCGCCTTCCTCACCAGCCCGGCCGGGCACTGGGTGAACGGGCAGGTCCTGCGGGCCAACGGCGGCATGGTGTGAGCGTCCGACCGACCTCGTGCCGGTCACCGCCTGGACGTCCGCACGGCTTGCGGACCACACCCGACATCACTGACACCAGTGACATCACCGACATCGCTACTGAAGGAGAACCGACATGCCTTTCGCCCACTTCAAGGTCCCCGCTGGCACCCTCACCCCTGAGGACAAGAAGAAGATGATCGAGCGCACCACCGAGCTGTACGTGGAGATCTACGGCGAGCGGGCCCGGCCCACCACGGTCGTGCTCGTCGACGAGGTCGTCGACGGCGGCTGGGGTGTGGCCGGCCACGTCCTCACCGCCGCCATGCTCAACGGCGACGGCTGACCCCCGCGCCGACCGAACCGGTGGGCAGGGACCGGTGGGCGGGAACGGTGGGCAGGGGCCGGTGGGCAGGGACCAGGCGTCCGTGCCCGCCGGCCGCGCCGGAACGTCAGGCCGCCCGCCGCGCCAGGTCACGGTGGCCGCGGATGATGTCCGCGTACCGGTGTCCGGAGCCCTTGACCGTGCGGATCTGGGTGTCGTAGTCGACGTGGACGAGACCGAAGCGCTTGTCGTAGCCGTAGGCCCACTCGAAGTTGTCCAGCAGCGACCAGGCGAAGTAGCCGGCCAGCGGGGCGCCCTTGCGTGCGGCGGCGGCACAGGCCGCGACGTGCCGGGTGAGGTAGTCCTGGCGCTCGGGGTCGTCGATCGTGCCGTCGGAGCGGACGGTGTCCGGGAAGGCGGAGCCGTTCTCGGTGACGTAGAGCTTGCGGGCGCCGTACTCGTCGGTGAGGCGGAGCAGCAGGGCCTCGATGCCGCCTGCGTCGATCTCCCAGTCCATGGCGGTGCGCGGGACGCCGTCGCGGCGGACGAACGCCGCGTAGGGAGCGGGGCCGTGGGAGTCGGCGGCGACCACCTGGGGGAAGTAGTAGTTGAGGCCGAGCCAGTCGAGCGGGGCCGCGATGGTGTCCAGGTCGCCGTGGTGCTCGGGGAGTTCGACGCCGTAGACCTCGCGCATGTCCTCGGGGAAGCCGCGGCCGTGGACGGGGTCGAGCCACCAGCGGTTGGTGTGGCCGTCCATGCGGACGGCGGCCGCCCGGTCCTCGGGGCTGTCGCTCGCGGCGTGGATGGTGGAGAGGTTGTTGACGATGCCGACCCGGGCGTCCGGGGCCGCGGCGCGGATGGCGCGGGCGGCGAGGCCGTGCCCCAGCAGGAGGTGGTAGGAGGCCCGGACGGCGGCGGTCAGGTCGGTCAGGCCTGGCGCCATCTTCCCTTCCAGATGGCCGATCCAGGCGGAGCACAGGGGCTCGTTGAGGGTCGCCCAGTGGTGCACGCGGTCGCCGAGGCGTTCGGCGACGGCGGAGGCGTACCCGGCGAAGTGCTCGGCGGTGTCGCGCTCGGGCCAGCCGCCGCGGTCCTGGAGGGTCTGCGGCAGATCCCAGTGGTAGAGGGTGACGGACGGGGTGATGCCGGCCTCGAGCAGGCCGTCGACCAGCCGGTCGTAGAAAGCCAGGCCCTTGTCGTTCACCGGGCCGTCGCCGCCCGGCATCACGCGCGGCCAGGCGACGGACAGCCGGTAGGCGTTGGTGCCGAGGTCGCGCATCAGGCCGATGTCCTCGCGCCAGCGGTGGTAGTGGTCGCAGGCGACGTCGCCGTGGTCGCCGTTGTCGATCGTCCCGGGGGTGTGCGAGAAGGTGTCCCAGATCGACGGCGAACGGTCGTCCTCGTCCACGGCCCCCTCGATCTGGTACGCCGAGGTGGCCGTGCCCCACAGGAAGTCGTCGGGGAGGGCGGCGTAGTCGATGGTCACGGAAGTCCCTTCGGGCGAGCGGTTGACTGTCCGACGCCCCCGCCGGTCAGACGCGGGCCCCCGCCGCCCAGGCGCCGGCTCCCGCCGTCGGCCCGGCGGCGGGGTGATGGTGCCGGAGAAGCGGGACTCCGGCGGCCACCGGCGCGCGTGGCACCTTGTGTCACGACTTGATTCAGGACGTGAGTCAAGCCGCGCCGAGTCGTCGCGTCAAGGGTGCCGGATCGAACGACGCCGGCCCCGGCGCCGGGCAGTGCCCCGCATGCTTCAGCGCCACTCCAGGAACACCGTGTCGGAGGTCAAGGAATCAGCGGAGACAGGAACCGCGACCCCTTCCCCCGAGGTCGGCATCACCCGGAAGTCGCCCAGGCCCAACGGCTGCCCCGAGCGGTCGTTGGGTGAATGAACGGAGACGATGAACTTCGCACCGTCCGCCGACACCACCATCCCCTCGGCGACCCTCCCGTCGTCCTCCCGGACCACGGCGACACCGTTCCTCCCGGCGCGGCCAGTACGGGCGTCCACAAGCCGGAAGCTGCCCGACTGCGTGCGGCACAGCACCCGTTCGTCCGCGACCCAGCCGACGATGCCGACGCACCCGCTGAGCAGGACGGCGGAGCGGCCCGATGCCGCGGTGAGCGGTCCCGAGGAATCCCGGGTCCGGAAGACGTGCCCGTAGATCTTCGGCGCGGTCGCGGTGAGGCGGCGGCCGTCGGGGGCGAGGTGCACCATGGTGGCCTGGACGGCGCGCGGCGGCTTCCCGGTGACGGTCAGGGGGAGGTCGTGCCCGATCGCCGGGCCCTCGTCCGACAGCCGGTGGTCCCCCTCGGTGGACCGCGAACCGATCCTGCGCTCACCGTCGGGCGTGATGTACGTGAACCACACGCTGCGCCCGTCGGGCGCCATCACCGCGTTCTGCTCGTCGTCGCCCTGCCCGTCGCCGAGGCGCACGAAGTCGTCGGCGTTGCCGCCGCTCTCCACGTATCCGGCGTGCGTCGCCTCGCCGTCCGCGTCCCGGAGCACCACCGCCATGCGCCTGTACGCCAGGTCGAACAGGGCGCGGACCCGGGGAGTCACGTACTCCAGATCGTCCACGGCGTAGGGCGACGGACTCTCCGAACTCACCCCGCAGAGGTCGACAAGAGGGCTGTGGACGTTCTTGGCGTCCGGGTAGTCGGTGAACGCGGCGTCGACCGGGATGAAGAAGTTCCGGGTCTCGCGCAGTTCCCACCCCTCGGGGTCCCAGGCCTGCACACTGACCCCGGCGTAGCGGGCGCCCATGCCGCATGTGGCGGTGACGACCGTGTCCTCTCGGGTGAACGGACTGTCAGGGAGGGCGTATCCGCGGTTGCCCCAGTAGGGCGCCGCCGAGGGAGCCGGCGCGGGCCCTTCCTCTTCCTCGGACTGCGAGGAGCCGCATCCCTGGACGCACAGGACGGCCAGCGCGGCGACGAGGACCGCGGCCTTGCCTCTCAGAGCGAGGAGCACAGATTCCCCTCGGGCTCGTCGTGGCAGGCCGTCCAGGGAACGGACCCGAAGACCCAGCTCTGCCGGGGACTGTCAGGCACTGACTCCGTGCGGATGCGCAGCGGTTCGCCCTGGTCGTCCTTCAGTTGCACCCACCGTCCTTCCGGCCGGTGGGTGTCGTTGTAGTGGACCTGGATGCCCCATTCGCAGGTCTGTCCCCGCGGCGCGATGACCTCCGCCCGGAGCCCGCCCGACGACTGGCCGTTGCCGACCTCCACGAAGCGGTTGTCGAAATAGGGCTCGCCCTGGCCCTCGGTGTCGTCGGTCAGCACCGGTTCGTCGGCGCGGGGCGGGAGGTGCAGCCGGATTCCCTCGTAGGCGACCCCGCCCTGCGGGGGGAGGCCGATGACGGCCTGTGCGGTGCTCTTCCGGCAGGTGAGGTCGGTGACCTTCCAGTCGTTGATGGTCACCGCGTACTGACGTGTGCTCATCACGGTCATCCTGAACGTGTCCGAGAGCTCCATGCGCCCACTGGCGGTCTGCGCCTCGTTGTACCGCTGCGGAGCGTGCTCCAGGAACGGCGCGTAGGCGAGCGGGCGGCCGCCCAGGGACGTGAGGTAGGAGAAGACGTCCGGACTGGTCTTCATCCTCCGGACCTCTTCGTCGGTCAGCGTCCGGTCGAGCACCATCGCCCATTCCTGGGGCTCACTCCGCTCGGGCTGGACGGAGACCGTGAACGGCGGCTGGGAGGCGTCGTACTCCTTGTTGGAGTCGTTCTCCTTGGTGACGCTCGGCCCGATCATGGCGTAGGCCAGCAGCGCTCCGCCCAGACCTCCCAGCACAGCGCTCACCGCTGCCACCGTCAGCCACAGCCTCCTCCTGCGCCGGGAGGCTCCGGCGGGTACGCCGAGCGCTTCGGGCAGGACCGTCCGCAGACCGTCGTCGGCCCCGCTGCCCGCGCCGGGGGACACCGGGGGCAGGGGCGGAGACGGAGGCGGCACGTCCGGGGGGCGCGTCGGCGTGGGCGGTACGGGGGCGGGCGGTGAGGTCCCGTCCGGGGCCCCGCTCTGCCCTGCCGGTCCCGGAGTGGTGCCTCCCCCGCTGCTCCCGGTGCTGTCCGGCCCGGGTTCCGGTGTCCCGCCGGCCGGCGCGGTCGCCGTCATGCCGTCCCCTCACCACGTGATCCCTGCTTTCGAAGCCGGTGCGCCGGGCCGGAGTTCACACGGCACCCTTTCCCACCGGGCATCGGCCCCCACCCACCATAAGGACAACCACCGCAGGCGTCATGGGAGTTGGCTTACTCGTCGCCGAGGCGCCGATCCGGTCAAGGACCGGGTGAGGCCAGGACGTCAGCGACAAGCCCACAAGCCACCGGCGCCCGCGCGGCGTGCTCGGCGAGCCGGTCGAAGCCCGTACGTACCGCTGAACCCGGCTGTGCTGGGACAGGGACAGGGTCCGGGCGGCGTCCAGCGTGTGGGCATGGCCCGTCCGCCCTCGACCACGGTGAAGGGCGCCATCGGCGCGGCGGCGCGGAGACCATCACACGGAGGAGCGGGGGTGGTTCTGGTCGCGCCAGGCCCGAGGCGGGATTCCGTATGCCTGTTTGAACACCTTGCTGAAGTGGGTCGCGTCCACGAAGCCCCATCTCCGCCCTACCGCCGCGATGGTCTGCAGTCGCCCGTTCGGGCCGGCCAGCTCTCGCCTGCATGCGGCCAGGCGGCGTGTACGGATCCAGTCTCCGAGACTGATGCCCGACCGGGAGAGCACCGCGTAGAGGTGACGTACGGAGATGTTGTGTGCGGCGGCGATGCGTGCCGCCGACAGATCGGGATCAGCCAGGTGGGCCAGAATGTATTGAGTGATCCGCAAGCCGAGTGTCGCTTCCAGCGGTTCCTTGGCCAGGCCGGAGTTGCCGTGCTGGAACGTCAGGACGGCACGGAGGAGTTCGATGCTGGGTTCCACGACGGCGTCGGCATGCACGCCCTGGTGCGCTTCGTCGCTGCCGGCCAGTTGGGAGAAGTAGGGGAAGGCGAGGCGCGCGACGGGGTTGTCGGATCCCAGGGGGACCGCGGTGACGTCTCGTAGTAGCCGGTCGGGGAGCGCGAGTGCCGCGCGGGGGAATCGGATGAAGCGGTAGTCGACTCCTTCGTCGAAGAGATGTGTGTAGGGGGCGATCGATTCATAGACGGCGAACTCCCCCGGTCTCAGGAGGCATTCGCGACCGTTCTGCACCACCACGCTGCTGCCCGTCATCTGCACACCCAGAGTGACGGCCGGCTCTTCGTCCTCCCGGGCCAGCCGCTCCGTCCGGCGGAGAGCGACCGCGGTCGCCCGCGCCGAACAGAGCCTGACGGGCCCCACGGTGCCGAGGCCTATGCGAACGGAGATGTCCTCAGCCGCGGGACGGTGGTCTATATCGACCGCCACCATGGATTGCCACACCGCGTTGCGGACCACTTCCTCCCGGTCCCGCGGCGGTATGAACGCGGTGTCAAGGACCGGGCTCATGAGGCAGACCTTCCTCTGCGTCGGTCATCAGGTCGGCTGCCGGTACCGCGGCCCGTTTTCCCCACAAGTCACCTCTCGGCACGCACAGTTCCGGACGTCAGTGTGGCTGGATTCTCTCTCGATGCGCAACGGCCCCGACGGGGCACGGCAGGGTCCTCCCGCCTGATGCGTCGTCAGCTCAAGGCGGTGCACCACTGACAAAGTTCCCTGCATGAATGACAAAGTCGGAGGCCCGCGACGACCCTAGCCTGATGGCGCTGGGCACCCTGAGTGCCCATGCGGCCGCCGGGGCCCTGCCGCGACGACCGGACCAGGTCTGTTCCCCGGCAGACAGGGACGTTTCAGCACCGCGCAGGCGAGGCGTAGACATGTCCAGAAAATAGCCGAATACCCTGATTCCTACTCACAATCTCACGCCTGCCCGACAACCTCCCTTAGGAGAACGATGTCCTTCCGTACGTCCCGCAACAAGCCTCGCGCCCTTGCCGCCCTGGGGGCCCTGGCGGCCGTACTCGCCTGCGGCGTCGCCGTCTCCCCCTCCGCGAGCGCGGCTGTATACCCGACCTGCAACACCACCAAGGCCGTCTCCGTCACCTCGGGTCACTCCGTCACGGTTCCCGCCTACGGCAGCTCCAAGACCTTGACATGCAAACTGGTACTCAACCAGACCAGGGAGAACCCGGCCGTGAAGGCGCTGCAGCGGAGCCTGAAGAGTTGCGAGGGCTACTCCTACCTCGGCGTCGATGGGTTTTACGGCCCGCAGACCTTTCTCGCCGTTGAGGCCCTCCAGAACAAGTATGGGCTTTTCCCGGACGGCATCTACGGCCCGAACACCCGTGAGAGCATGAAGCACTACAGTCCGACGCTGGGCTGCGCCCGCATCTGATATCGCGGTTCAGCGCCGGGGCCGGCCGTCCCTCGCCCCTTCGGCCGGAGCCGGCCGAAGCGGCGAGGCCGCTCGACTCCCTTGTGCGGCGTCCGGCACCGCGGTTGCCAAGCCGTGCCGGAAGGCGTGCTGGACGGTCCGGCAGGGTGGGTCGCCCCGCGTCCGGGACGCCGTCGAGGAGCACATCACCCGATGGCGCGACGCCGGAGCCCCGCCACTGGAACGGTGCGAGAGCACCCTCACCTCCGAACGGCCGACGGCCACCCACCGGCCGCCGGCCCGGCGCCCGGTGGGTGGCACGTGCGGGGTCGACGGTGTCCGGCGCCTCACCCGTCCCACAGCAGCGTCCGGGACGCTTCCCTGGCCGCGCCCCACCGTCCAAGCCGTCCAGCCCCGTTGGCCTGCGACTGTTCAGGACGAGAAGAGACTCGGCGGAGTCCGCGGATCCGGGCGGCGATGTAACCCGAAAGCCTTACCCCGTGCGAATTCGGGTCCCCTCGCGCAGCGGTCCTGCATACCGTGGATTCGCCGCCCCGACACCCCGTCCACAAGGGGAAGTGGTGGCAACACGCAGGGCACGGGACACGGAGGATGTACGGGATGACACAGGCCGCCGCGGGCAGCGAGCTGGACGAACGGGTGCCGGGGCGCCGGTGGACGGTACGTCTGGACCCCGTCGGCCGGGGCAGCGCGGAGGTGCGCGTCTCGTGCGGCCGACCCGCCTGTGACGAGCAGCGTCTGCCCTCCGCGGCGGCAGGCCGTGCCGCCGCCGTCGCCCACCTCAAGGCCCACCTGCGCGCCACCCCCGCCCCCAGGGCCGACACCTACTGTGCCTGCCGGGCCGACGGCTGCCACGCTCACTTCCCCGACACCGGCCGGCAGGCGCGTACGGCACCCTGGCGGTGCGGCGGGCCGGTCGTCCTGGCCGTGGTCACCGACCGGGCAGGGCGCTGGTGGCAGGCCCTGGAATGCTGTTCGCGGTGCGCCGCCGCCATTCCCGGAGCACAGACCGCGGCCACCTCCCGGCCATCAGCACCCCCGGCTCCCGGCAGCCCGGTGCCCTCGGCGCCCCGCACCGGCACAGCCACGCCGCAGTTCTCCGACCGGCAGCAGGTCACCGGCGGAACGGGAGTTCCCGGGCCCCGCCCCGAACCCGCACGGCGCCGCCGCCCGCCGGAGAAGAGGATCGGCCGGCTCGTCATCCCCCGCGACCTGCGGCCCGTATCCCTGCGGGACGAGCTCGTCGAACTCGGTGGCCTCTTCCGCGCCTACCAGAAGCGCGCGGAACCCGACCTGGCGATGCTGGCCGATCTCCAGGAACGCAAGGCCCGCGCCTTCCTCACCTGGTCCGATGTGAGCTGCGACGTCACCCTGCGGCTGGAGGCCCAGCGCGCCGAGCAGGCCGCCGCCGTCATCCGGCGCCAGCACCGGCACCGCACCGGCGAGGTCGCGGAGGGCGAGGAACCGGGCGTGGCTCGCCTGCTGACCGTACCGGCGCAGTGGGAGTACGCACGTTCCGTCCTCGCGCACGTGGCCGGCCACACGCCGCTGCCCGGAGCGGAGGCGCGGCTGCTGGTGCTGATGCTGACCCTGCGCACCGCGCACACCGGCAGCGGCAACCTCGTCGGCCAGGACGTCACCGGGCTTGGCCTGACCGACCCGGAGGATCTGATCGGGAAGCTGAGCGGCTGCGGCTGGCTGGACATCCCCGGCACGGTCGGCGACCTGCTCGCCTCCCGGCCGGAGAACCCCACCCCGGTCACCGTCCCCTCCCTGGTGCCCGGCGAGGACGGGGCGGGCCCCTTCACGTTCGGCAGGAAGACGCGGCCCAAGCTCTCCGGCTGGGCCCAGAGGGCCGTCTCGGACAAGAAGCTCCGCAAGAAGAAGGCCCCCGCCGCCACCCGGCTGCTCGCCCTGACGCTGGCCACGTGGACGGACGACGCGGGACGCCTCGGACCCGGCGGCCAGGGCATCGCCCTGAACACCCTCGCCGCCCGAGTCCCGGTGGATTCCGACGAACTGGTTTCTTCCATCGATCAGTTGACGGCAGCGGACTGGCTCATCGACGCCACCCTCACCGACACCCACCTCACCGGACGACTGACCGAACGCGCCCTCCCCCTCACCTGCCCCCTGCCGGATTGAGCTCCCGCCCTGCTCCCCCGTCGGCGAGCTCGAAGAAGGCCGTGCTAACGGTGGGTCGTCGCTCGGAACGGCGGGCGAGGAGGCATCTGCGACAGCCCGTACTTCCTGGCGGACCGGCCGCCCGCCGTGCCCGTCCTCAGCGCCCCGGGCCGGTGCTGGAACCGAGGGCGAGCGTCCCCGGCGTCACAGCCGGCAGCACCGGAGGCCACCTCATGTGGCGAGTCCGCGGTAGCAGATGAGAGGGCAAGGCGGCGATGCCGATCGCACCCGCTCAGCCGACCGAAGTGTCCTGTGCCGCCTCGCGTGCTTCGGCAAGGGCTCGCTGCCCGAGGTTGCCGCCGGACAACTGGATCGTGGTGGCGGCCAGGACGTCGTCCCTGCCGACGGTCCGCCCGTCCCCCTACGGGTGGACAGTGCCAGGAGGGGGTCCCTCAGGGACGGAGGTGGAGCCGGTTCGCCCGGCGTCACCAGGGCGACCGAAACGTTCGACCCCACCCTCGCGGACGACCATGGCCGCGTCCCGGGCGAGGTCCGTGCAGGAACACTCTCGCGCTTCCCCTCAGGTCGCGGACCATCGCCGGGACGGCCGTCACCCTCTGGCTCCGCGGCAGCTCCCGGACCCCGGCCTCGAACCTGTGGGCGCCGGCCACGGCTCTCGGTTTGCGCTACCTGCCGCGCGTACGAGAGGGCACCATGACACCCTCGGCGTCGTACACGACACCGGTCACGCCCGAGAGGCGAGCGCGGTGCAGCGGGTGAACGGGATGTACGTCATGGGCGCGCACCGCACTGGTGATCGACGAACCGCACCGCCGGGGCGTCCCGGTGGTGCGGTTCGACTCCCGGTGCTCTACAAGCCGCTGTACGCCACGAGGGCCGCGACCTTCAGGTCGTGGCCCTCGAAAGGCTGTGTGTGTCCGAGGGGGGACTTGAACCCCCACGCCCGTTAAAGGGCACTAGCACCTCAAGCTAGCGCGTCTGCCATTCCGCCACCCGGACCAGGTGTCTGCCGCCGCGCCGGGGTGTCCCCCGCAGCGACGTGAACAACCATACCAAGGTTTCGCAGCGCCTTTCACCTGCGTTTCCTTCCCCGGCCGGCCCGCGCCGGCACCCCCGCCCGTGCGGAGCCGCCGAACGGATTCCGCGGGGCAGAACGCGTTGCCTGCGTGCGGTCCCCGCCCGGATCCGGCCCCGGCGAGAGTGCCGGGGCCGGAGACCGTCGTGTGCGGGGGTCGCCGTACGGGCGGAGCCGGCGCGGAGGGCGGTCTCCGGCCGGGACACCTCGTGCGGGGCCCGGGGAGACCTGTGCCGGACACGCGGGCCGGCCGACCCGTTCCGCGGTGGTTCGGATCAGCGGCGGCGCCTGCGCAGGGCCGCCATGTTGTCGTAACTGATCTTGGCCTCGCGCAGCGACTGCGCGGGGTCGGTGGCGCTCGGGGAGTTGTCGTCCTCGACCATCGGGTTGCGGTAGTTGCTCTGTCCGACCCGGGAGAAGAACGTCGTGTAGTCGATGTCCCCGGTGCCGAAGGGCACCATGTCGTAGCCCATGCCGTTGGTGGTGTCGACGACGCCGTCCTTGGCGTGGAACAGGGGGTAGCGCTTGTTGTGGCGGGCGACCAGGCCGGCCGGGTCGAAGACGCTGCGGCGGGTGGAGCCGTCGCGGGCGGTGTAGGTGTGGAACTTGTACTGGGCGACGTGCGCCCAGAAGATGTCCATCTCCAGCCAGACCAGCCTGGGGTCGGTGACCTTCAGGAAGTACTCCAGCTTCCGGATGCCGGAGCTGCGGGTGGGCCGGCCCTGGTCGTCCAGCGGGCCGCTGTCGAGCAGGAAGCCGTAGGCGCTGTCGTGGTTGTGGGTGTAGAGCTTGATGCCCTCACGGCGGGCTATCGCGCCCAGGGCGTTCCACTTGTCGGCGGCCACGTCCCAGTCGGCGCGGTGGGAGCTGCCGGTGGGGTCGCCGCCGGTGCCCATGTGGTCCATGCCGAGGATGTTGGCGATCTCGAGGTGCTTCTTGAAGGTGTCCTTGTCCTGCGGGGTCAGCGGCCAGGAGGACGGGATGAAGCCGTGGTTGCCCTGGGCGCGCAGCCCGTAGTCGTCGAGCCAGCGGCGCAGCAGTCTGGCGCCCTGGACGGTTTCCAGGTTGTCGCCGCCGGGCGCGTTCGCGTGCTGGCGGTAACCGGCGAACTCCACCTGGCGGTAGCCGTGGCGGGCCAGCTGCTTGAACACCTCGCGGAAGCCGGAGGGCAGATCGCTCGCGAGGGGGTCGCGGGCGGTGGCGTCACGGACGGTGTAGAGGATGATGCCGCGCTTGTGCGGCGGGACGAGCACACGTCCGTGGCCGTGCCCATGGCCGTGTCCGTGCCCGTGCCCGTGGCCTCTGTCGTGGGCGAGGGCGGGGGACGCGCCGAGGACGGGGGCGGCGACGGCTCCGGCCGCCACGGCGGTGCAGGTGGTGAGGAAGCGGCGACGGCCCACACCGAGGCTGCGGCGCAGCCCCTCGTCCGGGGCGTCGGCGGCGGCGTCATCGGTGCGGGACGGTTCGGAGTACAGGGTCACGAGTGGCCTGCCTTCTCGGTCGTGGCCGGTTCCGGAGCCGCCGGGACCGGCCGTTGTCAGTGCCGTGTGTTTGACTCTCGGTAGTCGGACGTGCGCGGGCCGCACGGGATGCCGTGTCAGCCGAGTCCGGCGAGCCGGAGCAGGAGTTGTTTCACCTCGGTGGCCGCGACGCGGTCTCCGAGAGCAAGGGGGGTGGAGCAGATGAGGAGCGGCCCGTCGTCGTCGCTCGCGGGGAGGCGGCCGTGGCTGCCCCGAACGGGTGAGGGGTCCAGGGGGACGACCGCCATGCGGTAGCGCATGCCGAGCTTCTTGCGGGCCAGCGCGGTCGCCGCTTTGACCTTGACGTAGGGGTCGAGGGGGTCCATGAACAGTTCGACCGGGTCGTAGCCGGGTTTGCGGTGGATCTCGACGAGCTGCGCGAAGTCGGGCGCGCGGGCGTCGTCGAGCCAGTAGTAGTACGTGAACCAGGCGTCGGGCTCGGCGACGGCGACGAGTTCGCCGGCGCGCGGGTGGTCGAGGTGGTGGGCCTTCTTGCCCTCGTCGTCGAGGAGTTGCTCGATGCCGGGCAGCCCTTCGAGGGCGGCGCGGGTGGCGTCGAGGTCCTCGGGGCGGCGGACGTAGACGTGGGCGAGCTGGTGGTCGGCGACGGCGAAGACGCGGGAGGCCATCGTGTCGAGGTACTCCATGCCGTCCTGGGTGTGCACCTCGAGCAGGCCGGCGCGGCGCAGGGCGCGGTTGATGTCGACGGACCGGTTCACGCGGGTGATGCCGTACTCGGACAGAGCGACGACGGTGCGGCCCTCGGCGTGGGCGTCGTCGAGGAGCGGGGCCAGTGCCGTGTCCAGGTCGGTGGCGGCCTTCAGGGAGCGGGGGTCGTCGGGGCCGAAGCGCTGGAGGTCGTAGTCGAGGTGAGGGAGGTAGCAGAGCGTCAGGTCGGGGTGGCGGGTGGCCATGATGTGGCGGGTGGCGTCGATGATCCACTGGCTGGAGACCAGGTCGGCGCCGGGTCCCCAGAAGTGGAAGAGGGGGAAGGTGCCGAACTTCTCGGTGAGTTCGTCGTGCAGGGCGGGGGGCCGGGTGTAGCAGTCGGGTTCCTTGCGGCCGTCCGCGTAGTAGACCGGGCGGGGGGTGACGGTGATGTCGGTGTCGGCGCCCATGGCGTACCACCAGCAGATGTTGGCGACGGTGTAGCCGGGGTGGGCGCGGCGGGCGGCGTCCCAGAGTTTGTCGCCGGCGACGAGGCCGTTGTGCTGGCGCCACAGCAGGACGTCGCCGAGTTCGCGGAAGTACCAGCCGTTGCCGACGATGCCGTGTTCGGACGGGTGGGTGCCGGTGAGGAAGGTGGACTGGGCGGCGCAGGTGACGGCGGGCAGGACGGTGCCGAGCGGGGCACGGGTGCCCGACTGGCCGAGCGACTTGAGATGGGGCATGTGGTCGAGGAGGCGGGGGGTGAGGCCCACGACGTCCAGGACGAGCAGGGGGGTGGGGTCGCTCATGGGAGTTCCTTCAGGCCGAGGTCCGTCAGGAGGTCGCGGGCCAGGGTGAGTTCGGCGGCGATGCCGTCGGCGAGCTGGCTGCGGCCCCGGGGGCGCAGAGCGGGCGGGAGGGCCTGCCAGGTGTAGGTCTCCACCTCGAGGTGGTGGGTGAGCGGCCGCGGGCCGCCGACGAGCCGGGACAGCACGGACTTCAGGACGGGGAGTGTGGAGGTGAGGGGCGCGGTGGGGGCCGCGTGCAGGGGGACGTGGAAATGGGCGCGCCAGGGAGCCGCGTCGGGCAGGGTGTCGCCGCCCAGGGCCTCGTCGAGGTCGTCGGTGCCGCGCAGGCCGGCGGCGGTGGCCGTGCGGGTCTGGTGCAGGAAGCGGGGTTCGGCGAAGCCGGCCAGGGCCTCGCGGACCTCGGGGAGGTGGGGCTGTTCGGCGTGCAGGGCGGCGGAGAGCTGGGACTTGACCACGGGGACGCCGGCCCGGGCGAGGTCGTCCAGGGCGGTGCCCGGGTCCTCGAAGGAGGTGGCGAGGTGGCAGGTGTCGACGCAGATGCCGACCCGGTCGTGGGCGATGGCGGTGAGCGGGGCGATGGCGTCCCGGGTGGTCTCGACGACACAGCCGGGTTCCGGTTCCAGGGCGACGCGGATGGAGCGCCCGGTCAGTTCCCGGAGGGCGTCGAGGCGTTCGGCGAGGGTGCGCAGGGCGGTGCGGGCCGTCTGTGCGCGCTGCTCGTCGTAGGCGGTGCGCCAGGCGAGGGGCAGGGTGGAGATGCTGCCGTCGGGGACGTCGTCGGGGAGCAGTCCGGCGAGTACCCGGGCCAGGGCGGTGGTGTGCTCCAGGCGTTCGGGGTCGGCCCAGTCCGGCTTGTAGACCCGGTACTTGACCTCTCCGGTGCCGAAGCCCTGGTAGGGGAAGCCGTTGAGGGTGACGACCTCGAGGCCGCGCCGTTCGAGTTCGCAGCGCAGTCCGCGCAGTGCGGCGGGGTCGGTGACGAGGGCGTGCGCGGCGTCCTTGGCGAGCCACAGGCCGATGCCGAGCCGGTCCCGGCCAAGGCGGCGGCGGACCGGCTCGCAGTGGTCGCGGAGCTGGGCGAGTACGCCGTCGAGCGTCTCGGCGGGGTGGACGTTGGTGCAGTAGGCGAGATGGACCGTGGAGCCGTCGGGGTGGCGGAAGCGCATGGCTCACGCCTCCGTGGCGGAGGCACCGGCCGGCCGGGGTTCGTCTCTCGGTGCGCCGCGCAGGATGGAGTTGCCCTCGTGGGTGGCGTCCGGGGCGGTGACGTCGAGGTTCAGGCGGCCGCTGAGTCCGTAGAAGGCGACGGGGTTGCGCCACAGCACCCGGTCGACGTCGTCCTCGGTGAAGCCCTCGGCGAGCATCAGGTCGGCGACCTTGCGGGTCTTGAGCGGGTCGCTCTTCCCCCAGTCGGCGGCGGAGTTCACCAGGACCCGCTCGGGGCCGTGGGCGCGCAGGATCGCGACCATCCGCTCCTCGTCCATCTTGGTGTCCGGGTAGACCGAGAAGCCGAGCCAGCAGCCGCTGTCCTTCGCCTCCTTGACCGTGGTCTCGTTCAGGTGGTCGACCAGGACACGGTCCATGGGCAGCGCGGACTCGCGCACCACGTCGAGAGTGCGGCGCAGGCCGGCGAGCTTGTCGCGGTGCGGGGTGTGCACCAGCGCGGGCAGGCCGTGGTCGGCGGCGAGCTGGAGCTGGGCGGCGAAGGCGGCGTCCTCGGCGGGCGTCATGGAGTCGTAGCCGATCTCGCCGACGGCCACCACGTTGTCCTTGACGAGATACCGGGGCAGTTCGTCGAGGACGGGGGTGCAGCGCGGGTCGCCCGCCTCCTTCGGGTTGAGGGCGAGGGTGCAGTGGTGGGCGATGCCGTACTGGGCGGCGCGGAAGGGTTCCCAGCCGAGGAGCGCGTCGAAGTAGTCGTAGAAGGAGGCGGGCGAGGTGCGGGGCTGGCCCAGCCAGAAGGCGGGCTCGACGACGGCGCGGACACCGGCGGTGTACATGGCCTCGTAGTCGTCGGTGGTGCGGGACGTCATGTGGATGTGGGGGTCGAAGATGCGCATCAGGACTCCTTGCCGTGGGGGTCGTCCGTGCCCTGGGCCGGAGCGGCGGCGGTGGAACCGGTCAGGGCCAGGACGCGGTGCAGGTCCTCCGGGACGGGGCGGCCGGCGGCGGTGCGCTCCTCGGCGTAGTCGCCGAGCATGCGGGCGAGTTCGGCGTCGGCGCTGGCGCGCCGGGCCAGCTCCGCGACCTGGTCGAGGGCGACGCCGGTGAAGAGGCACTTCAGCACAGCGTGCCGCCAGGCGTGGGCGTCGAGGTGGCGGGCGCCGTAGGGGCCGAGGGCGGCGGCGACGAGCCGGGTGTCGTTGGTGCGCAGGGCGTCCTCCACGAGCGGGAGGGCGGCGGCGCCGGTGACGAGGTGGGGCAGGGCGTGCAGGACGGCGCGGCGTTCGTCGGCGGTGCCCTGCTGGTAGACCCGGGTCAGCACGTCGGCGTCGGCGCGGGCGGCGTGCAGGATGAGGACGCGGGCGGCGTCGGCGTGGGCGGGGCCGCAGCGGCGGCCGGCTTCGGCCAGGCGCAGTTCCCACACGGAGATGGGCCCGCGGGTGCCCGGGTGTGCGGAGGCCTCGTCCAGGGCCTGGTCGAGCCAGGCGCGGGCGGCTCCGTCCAGCCGTTCGGTGAGACGGCTGTGCAGCCCGGCGGGGGTGGTGAGGGCGGGGGTGGTGCCGTCACCGGGGGCCGCCGGTCTTTCGGTGGTCTCTGCCTCCGGGGTGGCCGGGGTGGCGTGGGGGCGGGTCATGCGGTGGTGCTCCCTTCGGGGGTGGCGGAGGGATCGCCGTGCGGTGGGACGGGGACGGAGGGGCCGGGGACGGAGGGGCCGGGGACGGCAGGGCCGGGGAGGGCCGCCGCGGACCGGGCGGCCCGGCGGAGGAACGGGAGGGACTGGGCGGCGAAGTGGGGGCCCGCGTGGGAGTGGCGGGGCAGTTCGACGACGGTCAGGCCCTGGTATCCGGTCGCGGCGAGGGCCGCGAGGACCGGCGGGAAGTCCATCTCGCCGTCCCCGAAGGGGAGGTGCTCGTGGACGCCACGGCGCATGTCCTCGATCTGGACGTGGCGCAGCCAGGGGGCGGCCTCGCGTACGCAGTCGGCGGGCGGGAGGGGTTCGAGACACTGGCAGTGGCCGAGGTCCAGGGTGAGACCGAGCGGCTCGGGATCGCCGAGGGTGCGGCGCAGGTGGTGGAAGTCGGCGAGGGTGGCGAGGAGATGGCCGGGTTCGGGCTCGACGGCGAGGGGGACACCGGCGGTGGCGGAGGCTTCCAGCACGGGGGTGAGTGTCTCGGCGAGGCGTTTCCAGGCGGTGTCCTCGTCGGTGCCGTCGGGGACGGTCCCGCTGAAGCAGTGAACGGCGTGCGCGCCGAGATCGGCGGCGACGCTGACCGCCCGGAGGAGGAGGTCGACACGGCGGGCCCGGTCGTCCGGGCCGGGATCCAGCAGCGACGGGCCGTGCTTGCGGCGGGGGTCGAGCACGTAACGGGCCCCGGTCTCCACGGTGACGCCGAGACCGAGCCGGTCCAGCCGCTGTGCGACCCGGCGGGTGCGGGCGGCGAGGTCCGGGGCGAGGGGATCGAGGTGCATGTGGTCGAGGGTGAGGCCGACCCCGTCGTAACCGAGGTCGGCGAGCAGACCGAGGGCGTCGTCGAGACGCAGGTCGGCGAGACCGTTGGTGCCGTAGCCGAAGCGGAGGGGGGCGGGAGCACGCCGGCCCCCGCTCTCGTCCCGGGCCGCGGACACACCGGTGCTCCCGCTCCCGCTCCGGGCAGGGGCACGGCTGTCCCCGGTGACGGCCTGGTCCGGGTTCGGGTGCGGGCTCACGTGATGCTCACCTTCCTCATGGCGGCTCTCCTGGCGAACATCCGGCCGGCCGGGACGAGGGCCCCGATGAGGAGGGCCGTGGCAGTCGCGCCGGAACGGGCGGCCAGCGCGGCCTGGAGCGGGATCGTGGCCCGGATGCCACCGCCGACGGCGCGCTGGGTGAGCGGGGGTGAGGGGTTGAGCGCCGCGTGGAGGTAGGGCCGGGCGGCCGTGGCGGCGTAGACGGCTCCCAGGGCGGCGGCGAGTGTGTGGGCGGTCCCGGGCGGCCCCTCGGGCGGGCTGGAACCCGGCAGACCGGGGGCGGCTGCTGCCCGCCGGCCTGCCGGGAGTCGGGTGCGGCGGTGGGTGACCAGCCGGGTCAGCGCGCCCGTCGTCGCGAGCGCCGCCAGCGGGGCCAGGACCGAGCCGCCGGTGGTCTCCCGGCGGGAGACGGCCGTGACCGCGAGGGTGTGACTGCCGAGCAGCGCGGCGGAGGGCAGCGCCGCCCGGGTGCCGCCTGCGGTGGCCGCGGCGCCCAGGAGCAGGTCCAGTCCGCGGGCGGCGGCCATGGCCACCGGGCCCGCGGGTGTGTGCTTGAGCTTGAGGTCATAGGCCCAGACGGCGGCCGCGAGCGGTGTGGCCACCGCGAGGGCGGGGCGTCCGGCGCCGGCGGCGAGCGCCAGTCCGGCGCCGGTGAGGACACCGGCCGCGGTGAGGGCGGCGGCCGGGCGGATACGTCCGGACGGGAGCGGGCGGTGCGGCCGCTCCACGGCGTCCTCCGCACGGTCCGCCCAGTCGTTCAGGGCCATGCCGGCCTCGTACAGGCACAGAGAGGAACCGACGGCGAGCAGGGTGCGGGGTCCGGGGCGCGCACCGGCCGCCGCCGCGCCGGCCAGGGCGTCGCCGGGGACGGTGAAGAGGGCGGGCAGCCGCAGCAGTTCGGCCCAGGCCCCGGCGCGGCCGGCGCCCGTCCCGGTGCCGGCCGCGCGGGACGAGGCATCGCCCCCGCAGGCGGGTCCGCCCGCCGTCGCGCCCTCCGTCCCGCCCGCCGCCCCGACCACTATGGGCCCGTGCGGCGCGGCGCCCTCCGGCGCGGGCGCGTCCGGCACGGGTTTCTCCGGCACGGGCGGGTCCTGCGCCGGCGTGTTCGGTGTGGGGTGGTCGCGGGTCATCGCCGCGTCCCGGGGCGGTCCGTGTCGTCGCGGAGGCGTCCGGCGAAGCGTTGCAGCTCGGTGTACTGCTCGGCCAGTGACGCGGGGCCGTCGCCGACCGGGTCCTTGAAGTAGAAGCCCAGTTCGCTCAGCGGGCCGGTGAGGCCCTTCTGCCGGGCGCGGACGGCCAGGCGGGCCAGGTCGAGGACGAGCGGGGCGGCCAGTGCCGAGTCGCAGCCCTGCCAGATGGTCTGCAGGATCATCCGGGAGCCGAGGAAGCCGTCGAAGGCGATGTGGTCCCAGGCGGTCTTCCAGTCGCCGAGCGCGGGCACGTCGTCGATGTGGACCTCGCCCTCGACGGCGGCGCCGAGGGTGTCGGTGAGGACGCGTTCCTTGCCGGCGTTCTTGGCCGCGGCGGCCGCCGGGTCGGCGAGGGCGGCGCCGTCGCCGCCGCCCAGCAGGTTGGTGCCGGACCAGGCGCGCACGGCGAGGGCGCGCTGGAAGAACATCGGGCCGAGTACCGAGCGCAGCAGGGTCTGGCCGGTCTTGCCGTCACGGCCCGCGTACGGCAGGCCCGAGGACTCGGCGGCCGCCGCCAGTGCGGGGTGGTGCAGCCCCGTGGAGGGCGTGAAGTTGACGTACGGGCAGCCGGCCCGCAGGGCGGCCGCCGCGTAGAGGGAGCTGGGCGGCAGGCAGCCGTCGGCGGGAGCGGGTTCGGTGGAGGCGACGTTCACCACGACGGCGCCGGCGAGGCCCTGGCGGCTGACGAAGTCGCGGATGTCGGCCGCGAACACGTCGATCCAGTCGTCCTCCGTGCGGACCGGGCCACCGCCGTCGGTGTCGGCGGGCAGCGGACCACCGGACCTGATCTCCCGGTCGGCGGCCGCGAGTTCGGCGTGGACGGCGGACGGCAGGCCGTGCGGCAGGACGCCGCCGGCGGCCAGGTGCTCGGCACGCTTGGGCAGCGGGCAGTCGACGGTGTCGTGACCGCCGAAGACGAGGGACGACAACGACGGCAGACCGCACGCGGCGAAGTCGGGGGTCTCGGTGACCATGCCGGTCGGAGGGTGCAGCCCGGCGGCGACGGCGGCGCAGCCCGCGATCGCGGTCGTGGCGACGGAGCCGCGCGCCCCGATGAACCAGACACCGAAGCGGGGGGCCGGGGAAGCTCCGGCGGTGGGAGTGGGGAGGAACGGTTCGGCGGTGGGGGCGGGGAGGAACGGTTCGGCGGACATGGGCAGCCTCCTTGTCGTACGCGAACCGGGTGCGAGTGCCGGAAGCGGAACCGAGCGGGGTGCTGCCGGGCACACGGCCCGGTGGGGTGCCGGACGGTGTGCCCGGCGGGGTGCCGGGCACANCCCCCGGGACGGCGGGCGGAGGTCCGGCGTCCTCCGCCCGCCGCCGTTCCGGTCGCCCTAGGAGGGCAGCTCCTTCATCTGGATGTTGCGGAAGGAGACCTGGTCGGCGGAGCCGTGGTTCTGCAGACCGATGTAGCCGTCGGTCAGGCTCCGCTCGGGGTCCTTGTTGGTGAAGTCGTTGATCTTGACTCCGTTGAGGAACACCTGGAGGCGTTCGCCGCGGACCTTGATCTCGTAGGAGTTCCACTGGCCGGGCGGACGCAGGACCTGGTCACGGGCCTTGATGTTCGCCGACTGGAACGAGTAGACGGAGCCCGTGGTGCGGTCGGGCGCGTCCGTGGCGTCGATCTGGATCTCGTAGCCCTTGTTCACCGCGGACCAGGGGTCGTCGGAGGCCGGGAAGCCCACGAAGACACCGGAGTTGTCGTCGCCCCGCATCTTCCAGTCGAGCTTGAGGGAGTACGACCGCAGCTCCTTGGCCTGGTACCAGAGCAGCCCCATGCCGCCCTCGGACACCAGGGTGCCGTCCTTGACGTCGAACGTGCCGGGGCCGGCCTGCTTCCAGCCGTCCAGGGTCTGGCCGTTGAAGATCTCCCGGTAGCCCTTGTCCGGCTTGCAGTCCGCCTTCACCTGGCCGGTGGCGTACTGCATCCCGCCGAGCAGATGGGTGCGGAAGGCCTCGTCGGCGTACGACTCCTTGGTGTGGCCGCCGCCGGTGTAGAAGGAGCGGCCGCCGCCGTACTTCTGGCACCAGGCGATCGGGTGGTCGCCCTTCATGGTGCCGCCGGAATAGGTGGTCTCGTCGAGGGTGGCGAGGACCTTGGCCTGGTCACGCGGGTTGGTGCGGTAGTTGTACCACTCGTCGGTGCGCTCCCAGGTGTCCTCCAGGTGCGCGGTGGACGGGTGGTCGTGGTCGTGGACGCGCACGGTGGCCTTCTGGATGGCCGGGTGCGAGTCGAAGTAGGCGCCCACGAGTCCGCCGTAGAACTCCCAGTCGTACTCGGTGTCGGCGGCTGCGTGGATACCCATGTAGCCGCCCCCGTTCTTCACGTAGTTCTCGAACGCCTTCTGCTGTTCGGCGTTCAGGACGTCACCGGTGGTCGACAGGAAGGCCACCGCGTCGTACTTGGCGAGGTTGGAGGTGGTGAACTGCCGGGCCTCCTCGGTGGCGGTGACCGAGATGCCGGCCGGGGCACCCAGTTCCTTCAGGGCGGCGACACCCTCCCCGATGGAGTCGTGGCGGAAGCCGGCCGTCTTGGAGAAGACCAGTACCTTCTTGCCCTTCTTGAAGGGCTCCTTGGAGAACTCGAAGTCGTCCACGTCGTACAGCGCGCCGTCGCCGCCCCTGAAGACGAGGTAGATCTCCGAGGTCTTCTTCGGCAGCGACCTCAGCGGCACGTCGACGTCCTGGAACGTCTCCCAGCTGCCGGTCGGCGGGATGTACGCCGAGCCGTGCAGCTTGCCGTCGGGCGAGCCGGTGCGCAGTTCGACGAAGCCGCCGGAGCCGCCGGAGGAGGCCCGTACGGTCATCTTCTTCTGCCCGTCGAACCGGTAGGGGCTGAAGGAGATCCAGTCGCCGTCGTGGATGTCACCGACGGTCTTGCCGCCGTTGGCGCCCTCCTTGTCGAAGGTGTCCACCCCCGACTGGGCGGTGAAGTGCTCGGCCTGGCGGTGCAGCGGCTGGATCACGGTGCGGGCGGTGCCGGTCAGGGCCTCCTGGCCGTTCGCCCCGCCGTCGGTGTAACTGGCGCCGACGACACCGTAGATGTTGGCGTTCGGGTCATGACCGCCGTCCCCGGGGGGCGGCTCGAGGGTGCCCTCACAGCCCATCTCGCTGGTCAGCTCGTGGGCGTGGGAGTCGTGGCCGAGGCTGTAGGCGACCTTGACCCTGGAGCAGTCGACGGTCTCCTCGGGGTCGGTGACGGTCACCTTGAAGGGGACGGGCTCGCCGAAGGCGGCCAGACTGCCGTTGCCCGGCACGGTGATCCTCACCGTGGGCTCGGTGTTGCCGACCACGATCCGGACGCTGGCGTTGCCGGTGTTGCCCTCGGGGTCCTTCGCGGTGAAGGTCGCGGTGTAGGTGCCCACCTTCTTGTACTTGTGGGTGGGGGTGAGGCCTTCGCCCGTGGTTCCGTCGCCGAAGTCCCAGCCGTAGGTGAGGTCCGGGGAGTCGGCGTCCTTGGCGGTGGCGGTGAACTTGACCTTCAGACCGGCCGCGCCGGAGGTCTTGTCCGCGCTGACCTCGGCGATCGGGGAGAAGCCGTCCTCGGCGTTCTCGATCCGGTAGAGCGCGCTGTTCTCGTCACCCTGGAACCAGGAGACGCCGTAGTCGAGGACGTAGAGCGCGCCGTCGGGCCCGAACTCCATGTCCATGATCTGCGTGCCGGTCCACGGGAAGTCGTTGATCTTCTCGACCGTGCCGTCCTCGGTCTGCTCGATCCGCTTGATCCAGCGGCGGCCGAACTCGCCCGCGAAGAAGTCCCCGTCGTACGCCTCCGGGAACTTCACCGAGGACTCGAGCTCGGGGTCGTAGCGGTAGACCGGGCCGGCCATCGGGGATTCGGAGCCACTGCCGAACTCGGGCAGGGATCCGCCGTCGTAGGGAATCCATGCGGGCTGGGCGGGCGGCAGGTCGGTGAGGCCGGTGTTGTGCCGCGAGGTGTTCTTCGGGGCGTCGCAGTCGAACTTCTCCCCGGAGGTGCCGGTGGCGAAGTCGTACGCGTTGTAGGCGTCGTTGTCGCCGGTGCAGAACGGCCAGCCGAAGTTGCCGGCCTCGGTGATCCTGGCGAACTCGACCTGTCCGCCCGGGCCGCGGTTCGGGTCGGCGGCGCCGGCGTCGGGACCGTACTCACCGACGTACACGACGCCGGTCTTGTCGTCGACGCTGATGCGGAACGGGTTGCGGAAGCCCATCGCGTAGATCTCGGGGCGGGTCTTCTCGGTTCCGGGAGCGAAGAGGTTTCCGTCCGGGACGGTGTACGAACCGTCCTCGGCGACCTTGATACGGAGGATCTTGCCGCGCAGGTCGTTGGTGTTGCCGGAGCTGCGGCGGGCGTCGAAGGCCGGGTTGCGGTCGGCCCGTTCGTCGATCGGCGTGTAGCCGTCGGAGGCGAAGGGGTTGGTGTCGTCGCCGGTGGAGAGGTACAGGTTGCCCTCGGCGTCGAAGTCGATGTCGCCGCCGACGTGGCAGCAGATACCGCGGGAGGCCTCGACGTCCAGTACCTTCTTCTCGCTGGCCATGTTCAGCGTGCCGTTGGCGTTGAGGACGAACCGGGAGAGGCGGTTGACGCCGTCGAACTTCGCGAAGTCCGCGGCGGTGCCGTTCTCCGGGGCGTCGCCGGCCGGGGTGTCGAGCGGCGGGGCGTAGTAGAGGTAGATCGCCCGGTTGTTCTCGAAGTCCGGGTCGACGCCGACGCCCTGCAGGCCCTCCTCGTCGTGGCTGTAGACGGGGATCCTGCCGGCGACCTTGGTGACGCCGCCCTGGTCGGTGAGGCGCAGTGTGCCGTCGCGCGAGGTGTGCAGCACGCTGCGGTCCGGGAGCACGGTGAGCGACATCGGCTCACCCGTCTCGGGCTCGCCCTTGGCGAGTGGCACCTGCTGGAACTGCCCCTCGGCTGCCGCCGGTTCGTCGTGCTCCGGGTGGCCCGGGTGGGCGCCGGCGACGGTCGCCGGGGTACCCACGGCCAGCAGCAGTCCGGTGAACAGGGCGAGGCCGGCGCGCAGTCCGGATCGACGCCTCGGGGTGTTGGTGGATGTGAGTCTGCTTCTGTGCACGAAGTCCCTCCGGGAACGGGGTGGGGCCGTACGGAACAGGTGCGGGGAGGTGCGGTACGCGGGGTGGGTGCGGGCGCCGGGGTGCGCCGTCACCCCGGAGACGTGGGTGTCCTGAACACTTCAGGGACGGTAACCGCCTTCTTCCGGGGCGAACACCCCTGGCTCAAAAAGCGGTTGAACTTTTTCCCAGTACAGGACAAAGCGGGGTACGGGCAGGGCTGACCGGGGGCCGGCGGACCCGCCGGTCCCCGGCCCCGGCCTGCCGTACGGCGGCGGCACCCGCTCGCGGGACCGCCGCCGCACGCCTTGGTCAGCTGTTGAAGGCGGCGTCGAACGACGCGCTGGGCGGCTCGAAGTCGAAGGCCTTCAGCCGGGTCAGCGCCTCCGGGGCGCCCTGTAGACGGTCCATACCGGCGTCCTCCCACTCCACGGAGACGGGCCCCTGGTAGTCGATGAAGCGCAGCATGCGGAAGACGTCCTCCCAGGGAACGTCGCCGTGACCGGCGGAGACGAAGTCCCAGCCGCGCCGGGGGTCGCCCCAGGGCAGATGGGAGCCGAGGCGGCCGTTGCGCCCGTCGAGGCGCTTGCGGGCCTCCTTGCAGTCGACGTGGTAGATCCGGTCCCGGAAGTCCAGCAGGAAGCCGACCGGGTCCAGGTCCTGCCACACGAAGTGGGACGGGTCGAAGTTGAGGCCGAAGGCGGGACGGCGGCCGACCGCGTCCAGGGCACGTACGGTCGTCCAGTAGTCGTAGGCGATCTCGCTGGGGTGCACCTCGTGCGCGAAGCGCACGCCCTCGGCGTCGAAGACGTCCAGGATCGGGTTCCAGCGCTCGGCGAAGTCCTCGTAGCCGCGCTCGATCATCGACTCGGGGGCGGGCGGGAACATGGCGACCAGGTGCCAGATGGCGGAGCCGGTGAAGCCGATGACGGTGTCGACGCCGAGGAGGGCCGCGGCGCGCGCGGTGTCCTTGATCTCGGCGGCGGCCCGCTGCCGTACGCCCTCCGCCTCGCCGTCGCCCCAGATGCGGGCGGGCAGGATGGCCCGGTGGCGTTCGTCGATGATGGCGTCGCAGACCGCCTGCCCGACCAGATGGTTGGAGATCGCCCAGCACTTCAGGCCGTACTTCTCCAGGAGCTGGTGGCGCCCGGCGACATAGGAGGGGTCGGCGAGTGCCTTGTCCACCTCGAAGTGGTCGCCCCAGCAGGCGAGTTCGAGGCCGTCGTAGCCGAAGTCGCGGGCGAGTCGGCAGACCTCCTCCAGCGGCAGGTCCGCCCACTGGCCGGTGAAGAGTGTGAAGTCGCGCGGCATCTGTTTTCCGTCCTCTCAGGCGGCGATCGGTGTGTAGACGGAGTTCTTCTCGGCGCTCTCCTCCACCGCCGCCAGGACACGCTGCACCTGGAGCCCGTCGGCGAAGGAGGGCTCGGGCGCGCGGCCCTCTGCGACCGCGTGGACCAGGTCGCGGGCCTGGTGCACGAAGGTGTGCTCGTAGCCGAGTCCGTGGCCGGGCGGCCACCATGCCTCGAGGTAGGGGTGGTCGGGTTCGGTGACGAGGATGCGGCGGAACCCGGCGTGCGTGCCGGGCCCGGTGCCGTCGTGGAACTCCAGTTCGTTGAGCCGCTCCAGGTCGAAGGCGAGCGAGCCGCGCTCGCCGTTGAGTTCGATGCGCAGGGCGTTCTTGCGGCCGGTGGCGTACCGGGTGGCCTCGAAGGCGGCGAGGGCGCCGGAGGCGAAGCGGCCGGTGAACAGGGCCGCGTCGTCCACCGTGACCTGTCCGGTGCCGGCGGCGGAGACGGCGGCCAGACCGCTGCTGGGAGCGCTGGGCAGCGGCCGCTCCCGTACGAAGGTCTCGGTGAGCGCGGAGACACCCGCCAGCCGCTCACCGGCCAGGTACTGGGCCAGGTCCACGATGTGCGCGCCCAGGTCGCCGAGCGAGCCGGAGCCGGCCTGTTCCCGGCGCAGCCGCCAGGTCAGCGGGAACGCCGGGTCCACCAGCCAGTCCTGGAGGTACGCCACCCGCACATGCCGCAGGGTGCCGATCCGGCCCTCGGCCACCATCCGCCGGGCCAGCGCGGTGGCGGGCACCCGGCGGTAGTTGAAGCCGACCATCGCCAGCCGGCCGCGTGCCTGCGCCTCCTGTGCGGCGCGGGCCATCGCCTCGGCCTCCGCGACGGTGTTGGCGAGGGGCTTCTCGCACAGCACGTGCTTGCCCGCGGCCAGCGCGGCGAGCGCGATCTCGGCGTGGCTGTCACCGGGCGTGCAGATGTCGACGAGGTCGATGTCGTCCCGCTCCACCAGGGCGTGCCAGTCCGTCTCGGTCTCCGCCCAGCCGTGCCGGTCGGCCGCGGCGCGCACGGCCTTCGCGTCCCGGCCGCAGATCACGGCCAGTTCGGGGCGGAGCGGGAGATCGAAGACGTGGCCCGCGGTCCGCCAGCCCTGGGAGTGGGCGGCGCCCATGAAGGCGTAACCGACCATGCCGACGCGCAGCGGTGGCTTCCCCGTCCGATCCCCTTCGGACGCTTGCGGCTGTGCCATTCGGATGTCCTCCTCGTCGTCGTGGCGGGCGGGGGTGGACCCCGCCCGGTGGGCTGGTCAGGCCCGTGGGGCGGGGCTCCTCACCGGAAGCCGGTGGACATGTACTGGTCCACGTTGTCCTTGTCGACGACGGCCGAGTAGCAGGTCACCAACGAGGGGATCTCGAACTCGGCGAGGCCGCCGACGCCCTTGTCCTGGCCGAGGGCGCGGGCGAGGTCGATCGCGGAGGCGGCCATGGTCGGCGGATAGAGGACGGTGGCCTTCAGGACACCGTTGTCGGCCTTGATGGCCTCGAAGGCGGCCAGCGCGCCCGCACCGCCCACCATCAGGAACTCGTCGCGCCCGGCCTGTTCGATGGCGCGCAGCGCGCCGACGCCCTGGTCGTCGTCGTGGTTCCACACCGCGTCGATCTGCGACTGTGCCTGGAGCAGCTGGGCCATCTTGGCCTGGCCGGACTCGACGGTGAACTCGGCGGCCTGGCGGGCCACCTTGCTGATGTTGGGGTAGTTCTTCAGCGCGTCGTCGAAGCCCTGGGTGCGCTGCTTGGTCAGCTCCAGGTTGTCCAGGCCGGCCAGCTCGACGACCTTGGCACCCTGCTTGTCCCTGAGCTTCTCGCCGATGTAGTGGCCGGCGTTGAGGCCCATGCCGTAGTTGTCGCCGCCGATCCAGCAGCGGTAGGCCTGGGGGGTGTTGAAGATGCGGTCGAGGTTGACCACGGGGATGCCGGCGCGCATCGCCTTGAGCCCGACCTGGGTGAGGGCCTTGCCGTCGGCGGGCAGGATCACCAGGACGTCGACCTTCTTGTTGATGAGGGTCTCGATCTGGCCGATCTGCTGGGCGGTGTCGTTGGAGCCCTCGGTGATCTCCAGGGTGACGTCGGAGTACTTCTCCGCGCGCTTCTTGGCGTTGTCGTTGATGGCGTTGAGCCAGCCGTGGTCGGCCTGCGGTCCGGCGAAGCCGATGGTGACCGGCTTGCCGGGCTTGTCGTCGGCGGCCGGCTGGTCCTTCGCCGCGGACTCGTCCTTGCTCGGCTCGTTGCTCGTACAGCCGGTGGCGAACACGCCGGCGGATACGGCGGCCGCTCCGAAGAGCAGTCCTCTGCGGCTCGCGAAAGGTGTCTCTGGCATGGTGGTGAACCCTTTCCTCAGGTCGTGTTCGCGGTACGGCGCTGGACCAGCACGGCGGCGACGATGATCGCGCCCTTGGCGATCTGCTGGACGTCGCTCTGCAGGTTGTTCAGGGCGAAGATGTTGGTGATGGTGGTGAAGATCAGGACACCGAGGACGGAGCCGACGATGGTGCCGCGGCCCCCGGTGAGGAGGGTGCCGCCGATGATCGCGGCGGCGATGGCGTCGAGTTCGTAGAGGTTGCCGTTGGTGTTCTGGCCGGAGCCGGTCAGAATGATCAGCAGGAAGGCGGCGATGCCGCAGCACAGCCCGGACAGCAGGTAGATGTAGAGCCGCTGGCGGCGGACGTCGATGCCGGCCAGCCGGGCGGCCTCCGCGTTGCCGCCGACGGCGACGGAGCGGCGGCCGAAGGTGGTCCGGTTGAGCACCAGCCAGCCGATGACGGTGACCGCGGCGAAGACCAGGACCAGCGGCGGGATGCCGAGCACGTAGGAGTCGCGCTCACCGAGGTCGAGGACGCCGTCGACGGTGACGATCTGGGTCCGCCCGTCCGTGATCTGCAGGGCGAGTCCGCGGGCCGAGGCGAGCATGGCGAGCGTGGCGATGAACGGGACCATCCCGCCGTACGCGATGAGCACCCCGTTGACCAGCCCGCACCCGAGTCCCACCAGGACGGCGGTGAAGAGGATGCCGGCGAAGCCGTACTCCTGGGTGGCGACCGTGGTGGCCCACACCGAGGCGAGAGCGACGATGGCGCCGACCGACAGGTCGATGCCGCCGGAGATGATCACGAAGGTCATGCCGACGGTGACGACACCGATGACCGAGGCCAGGGTGAGGATGAGCTGGAGGTTGCGGGTGTCCAGGAACTGGTCCGGTTTGGTGATGCCGCCGATGAGGATCAGTACGGCGAGTACACCGAGCAGCGACAGTGTGCGGACGTCGGCGCGGAACAACACGGCGCGCCAAGCGGGCTTTTCGGCGGCCGACGGCACCTTGTCGGTGCTGTCCCGCGGCGGGGAGACGGGCTGCGTCATGACGCCGGGCTTCCTTCCATGACCAGATCGAGTACACGGTGTTCGTCGAGTTCGCGGGCGGGCGCGGTGTGCACGACGTCGCCCTCGCGCAGCACCAGGACGCGGTCGGCGAGGCCGAGCACCTCGGGGACCTCGCTGGAGACCAGCAGTACGGCCAGGCCCTCGTCCGCCAGCCGGCGGACGACCGCGTAGAGCTCGGCGCGGGCGCCGACGTCGACGCCGCGGGTGGGTTCGTCGAGCAGCAGCACCTTGCAGCCGCGCAGCAGCCACCGCGCGAGCACGGCCTTCTGCTGGTTGCCGCCGGACAGGGTGCGCACCGGGACGTCCGGGTTGTCGGGGCGCAGGGACAGTTCACGGACCGCCGCGCGTGCCGCCCCCAGTTCGGCACCACGGTCGATCCAGCCCGCTCTGGCGAAGCGGGACATGGAGGAGACCGACACGTTGCGGGTGACGGACTCCAGCATGAGCAGGGCCTGCGCCTTGCGTTCCTCCGGGGCGAGCCCGAGCCCGGCGCGTACGGCGGCCCGCACGCTGCCCGGTCTCAGCGGCTGCCCGTCGACCAGGACGCGGCCGGTGTCGGGCTTGCGGGCGCCGTAGACGGTCTCCAGGATCTCGGAGCGTCCCGATCCGACGAGGCCGGCCAGTCCGACGATCTCGCCGGGGCGCACCTGGAGGTCCAGCGGCGCGAACTCCCCCTTGCGGCTGAGCCCTTCGACGGTCAGGACCGGTGCGCCCTCCGGCGGGCCGGCGGGCCGCGGCGGGAAGACGTACTCGACGTTGCGTCCCGTCATCAGCGCGACGACCTCACTGGTCGGTGTGGACTTCGCGGGCAGCCCGCCGGCCACGGCGCGGCCGTCCTTGAGCACCGTCACCCGGTCTCCGATGCGCCGGATCTCCTCCAGACGGTGCGAGATGTAGACGACGGCGACTCCGTCGGCGGTGAGGTCGCCGACGATGCGGAAGAGGTTGTCGACCTCGTCCGGGTCGAGGGCGGCGGACGGCTCGTCCATGACGATGAGCCGCACGTCGTGGGAGAGGGCCCGCGCCATCGACACGATCTGCTGCTGGGCCGCCGACAGTTCCCCCACCAGCCGGCCCGGGTCCACCTCCGGGTGCCCGAGCCGCTCGAGGAGCGCGGCGGTCGACGACCTGGCGGCCCTCCCCCGTACGACGAATCCGGCGGCCGTGGGTTCGTGGCCGAGATGGACGTTCTCGGCGACCGACAGGTGTTCCACCAGGTCGAGTTCCTGGTAGATGGTGGCGATACCGAGGCGCATGGCGGCGATCGGCGAGCGGAGTGTGACGTCCTCGCCGCGCCAGCGGATGGTGCCCGAGTCGGGCTGGTGGGCGCCGGCCAGCACCTTGATCAGGGTGGACTTGCCGGCGCCGTTCTGGCCGAGCAGGCAGTGCACCTCTCCGGCCTGGACCTCGAGGTCGACGCCGTCCAGGGCCCGGACTCCGGGGAATGACTTGGTGATGCCGGACATGCTGAGCAGCGGTGATTGTGGTGCCATGCGGATTCCCCTCGGCGGGCGTGCGGGGCCGGTGTCAGGGCGATCCCCTTGCGGGGCAGGCGTTTTCGGTCAGGGCGGAGCAGAGCGGCGGCGCGGGGTCGCTGTTCGCGGTGACGTGGGCGGAGCGGGGTGACGCGGTGCGGTTCTGCGGTGGAGCGGGGATGACGCGGTGCGGGGCTGTTCGATGCGGTGGAGCAGAGCGGTGACGCGATGTGGAGCTGTTCCTTGCGGTGGAGCAGGGGTGATGAAGGGTGAGGCTGCCTACGCGGGTGAGAACAGGTGGTCGCTGATGAGCCGTGCTCCGCCGATGACGCCGGCGGCGGGGCCCAACTCCCCAAGGACGATCGGCAGGTTGCCGGTGGCCAGGGGAAGCGACCCTCGGTACACCTGGGTGCGGATCGCGGCGAGCAGGGTGTGGCCGAGGCCGGTCACCCCGCCGCCGATCACCACCAGGCCGGGGTTGAAGAAGCTGACCAGGCCGGCGATGACCTGGCCGGTGCGGTTGCCGCCCTCGCGGATCAGATCGAGGGCGGTGGCGTCTCCGGCCGCGGCCGCGGCGGCGACGTCCACGGCGCTGAGCGTGCCGTTCGACTCCAGCCGGGTCGCGAGTTCGCCGGAGAGCTGCTGCTGGGCGGCCTCCGTCGCGTCCCGGGCGAGGGCCGCGCCGGAGAAGTGCGCCTCCAGACAGCCCCGGTTGCCGCAGGCACACGAGCGTCCGTCGGGCACGGCCTGGATGTGCCCGATGTCGCCCGCGCTGCCCGTCGTACCGCGGTAGACCTCACCGCCGACGACGATGCCGCAGCCGATGCCGGTGCCGATCTTGACGCAGAGGAAGTCGCCGACGGTGCGGGCGACACCCGCGTGCTGTTCCCCCATGGCCATCAGGTTCACGTCGTTGTCGACCATGACCGGACAGCCGAGGTCCTGGCTGAGCGCCTCCCGCACGGGGAAGCCGTCCCAGCCCGGCATGATCGGCGGAGCCACCGGGATGCCCTCGGGGAAGCGGACCGGGCCCGGGACGCCGATACCGGCGCCGTCGAACCCCTCCGCGAGCCCCGATGCCTTCAACTTCGCTGCCATGGCCAGTACTTGCTCGAAGACCGCGACCGGTCCCTCGCGTACGTCCATGGGCTGGTTGATGTGACCGAGGATCTCCAGTTCGGCGTTGGTGACGGCGACGTCGACCGAGGTCGCGCCGATGTCGACGCCGAGGAACCGCAGATGCGGGTTGAGCCGGATGTTGTGGGAGCGCCGGCCGCCGCGCGAGGCGGCGAGACCGTCGGCCACGACGAGTTCCGTCTCCAGCAGCCGGTCCACCTCCACGGCCAGTTTCGACCGGGAGAGGTCGACCTGGTCGCCCAGCTGGGCGCGGGAGTTGGGGCCGCCGTCGCGCAGCAGCCGGAGCAGTCGCGCCTGATGGGCGTTGGCGGGTCGTGCGGTCATACGTCTCACGAACCCCTCCCCGCCTCATCGGCCTGTGCGCGCCGGATTCCGGCCACGTGCGTGGCTTCCTTCGGATGGGAAAGTAGCAGTGCCCGCCGGAGGTGGGAAGAAGTAGCGCAGGAATTGACTCCTACTTTTTCCACTCACAGGACAAAGGCGCCTCCGCGGCGGCGGGAGACCCGCAACCGCGGCGGCCGGAAGTGTGTCTGTGATGGCGAGGGCCGGATGCCCCGGAGTGGCGCGATACTCCTGGGGACGGAGACCGGCCCCGGGGGGTTTGTCGATGAGCAGCTGGACCGTTCCGGGATATGCCGAGTCGCTGGAACTCGGCTCGGGGGCGAGCGGACGCGTGGTGCTCGCCGTCCATGAGGTGACCGGTGTCCCGGTCGCGGTCAAGTACCTCAGCGAGTCGCTGCACACCCGCCCGGGTTTCGTGCACGGCTTCCGCGCCGAGGCACGGCTGCTGGGCGGGCTGGACAGCCCGTATGTCGCCGGGCTGTACGAGTACGTGGAGAGCCCGGACGGGGCCGCCATCGTGATGGAACTGGTGGACGGGGTGTCCCTGCGGAGCCTGCTGGCCGGGCGGGGCCCGCTGGACCCCGAGGCCGCGCTGCTGATCCTGAAGGGATCCCTGCTGGGCCTCGCCGACGCGCACCGGCTCGGGGTGGTGCACCGCGACTACAAGCCGGAGAACGTCCTGGTCACCGCGGACGGCACGTCGAAGCTCGTGGACTTCGGTATCGCCGTGGACACCCGTGCGCGCGCCGGCGTGGCGGGCACCCCCTCCTACATGGCGCCCGAGCAGTGGCGCGGCGAACCCGCCTCCCCGGCCACCGACGTGTACGCGGTCACGGCCACCTTCTTCGAGTGCCTCACCGGCCGGAAGCCCTACCAGGGCGACAACATCGCCGAACTCGCCCTGCGGCATGTCGACGCGCCGGTCCCGGCGCAGGACGTACCCGAGGCGGTACGGACCCTGGTCCGCCGCGGACTGGCCAAGGAACCGTCCGGCCGGCCGGCCGACGCCGAGGCGTTCGTCGCCGAGCTGGAGGCGGCCGCGGGCACCGCGTACGGGCCCGGCTGGGAGGAGCGGGGCCGCGGACGGCTCGCCGCGCTGGTGGCACTGCTGCCGCTGCTCCTCCCGTCGGCCCGTACGCCGGGGCGGTCGGCGACCGACGTCGCGCGTACCGTGCTGCGGCAGCCGCCGGGCGGGGGCTGGGCCCGGACCTGGAGGCCCACCGGGCCGGGGATGCTCGCCGCCGCGGCCGCGGCCCTCCTGGCGGTGCTGCTGGCCTACGCGGCGTCGCCGGACCCGGGCGGAGTCCACGAGCGGGCTGCCGAGGCGTTCGCCACCACCAGCGCCGGCCCGGACACCGCCCAGGGTCCCGCCGCCCCGTCGGCACCACCGACGGCCACGCCCGACGCCCCGGACACCGCGAGCCCCGGCGAGGCGCCGGCCACCGGCACGGCCACGCCCGCGGTGACGGACCCGGGCACCGACGCGGACCCGGACACGCCCACGGGACCTGCGGCGGACCCGGACGCCGGCCCCGCGACCGGCGCCCCCGGCGGCCCGGCGACCGACGCCGGCCCTCCGACCCCGCCCCCGACGGACCCCGCGCCGGCCACGCCCTCCGTCAGGGACGTCACCGTCTCCGACTTCCGGCAGACGGGTCCCGGCACCGCCACCGCCACCGCCACCGTCATCACGGACGGCACGGGTCCGGTGTCGATCCGGCTCGGCTGGTCCGCGGGCGGCTCCCCGGACGGCGCCGGACAGGTCTTCCCGCGCAGCGGCGCCACCCAGTACACGGTGACCGCCCAGCACGTGTTCCAGAACCCGGACCAGAGCTGCTACTGGACGGTGACGGCGTCGACCGACCCGGCCTCCGCGGACGGCGGCGCGTCCCGGCAGCTGGTCACCAGGCGGTGTGACCTGCGATGAAGGCGACGGACGAGCCCACTCCCCCGCCCGGCGGGAACGCCGGGCCGCCCGGAGCCGGCGACGAGTACAGCGCCACGGTCCTGGGAAGCCAGTGGTTCCAGCGGCCCGAGCCGGACACCACGGTGACGGCGACCGTACGTGATGTGCCCGGGGGCGATACCCGGCCGGACCGGATCGAGGGGGCCGTGCTGCGCTTCGGCCCCGGAGTCCAGGGCGCGCTCGCGCACCGGTCCGCCAGGACGCCGCCTCCGGCGCCACCGCCCACCCGTGCACGACGACCCGGTCCGCGCCGGTACGCGCTGCCCGCTCTGGTCCTGCTCGCCGTCCTCGTCCTCCTGGCGTGGCAGCGACTCGGCCCGGCGCTGGCGGTACGCGGTGCGGCGATCACGGCCCCGTCCGCCACGGTGGGATGCGGCGGCACCGCGGACGTCGTGGGCACCGTCACCACCAACGGCCGGCCGGGCACCCTGGCCTACCGCTGGACACGCAGCGACGGCACCTCGTCCGGCGTACTGCGGGAGGAGATGGCGCGGGGTCAGAAGGAGGCGCGGCTTCATCTGAGGTGGACCTTCGAGGGCACGGGCCGCTACGAGGCGCGCGCGGAGCTGCGGATCCTGTCGCCCTCCGGCCGCACCAGCACGGCCGGCCTCACCTACGCATGCCCCTGAGCGGCCGGCGGCGCCACATGGCCCGCTCGCTCAGGGACAGCGCACCACCTGTCCGGCGTACGACAGATTCCCGCCGAAGCCGAACAGCAGCACCGGGTCGCCGGTCGACACCGCACCCTGTTCGACGAGCTTGGAGAAGGCGAGCGGGATGCTCGCGGCCGAGGTGTTGCCGGAGTTCACGACATCGCGGGCCACGACGGCGTTGACGGCACCGAGCCGGCGGGCGAGGGGTTCGATGATCCGCAGATTGGCCTGGTGCAGTACGACCCCGGCGAGGTCCTCGGGCGCCAGTCCCGCGTTCTCGCAGGCCTTGCGGGCGACGACCGGCAGCTGGGTGGCCGCCCAGCGGTAGACGCTCTGCCCTTCCTGCGCGAACCGCGGCGGCGTCCCCTCGATCCGGACCGCGTGCCCCATCTCGGGCACCGAGCCCCACAGCACCGGGCCGATCCCCGTCTCCCCGCCGGGTTCGCATGCCTCGACCACGGCCGCGCCCGCCCCGTCGCCGACCAGGACACAGGTGGAGCGGTCGGTCCAGTCGGCCACCTCGGACATCTTGTCGGCGCCGACCACCAGCACCCGGCTCGCGCCACCGGCACGTACCGCGTGGTCGGCGGTGGCCAGGGCGTGGGTGAAGCCGGCGCACACCACGTTGAGGTCCATGACCGCCGGCCCGGGCATACCGAGCCGGGCGGCGACCCTGGCGGCCATGTTGGGCGAGCGGTCGATCGCGGTGGACGTGGCGACCAGGACGAGGTCGATCTCCGCGGGTGTGCGGCCGGCCGCCGCCAGGGCCTTGGCGGCGGCGTGCGCGGCCAGCTCGTCGACGGGTTCGTCGGGGCCCGCGATGTGGCGGGTTCTGATGCCCACCCGGCTCGTGATCCACGCGTCGCTGGTGTCGACCATGCCCGCCAGATCCTCGTTGGTGAGGACCCGGGCGGGCTGGTAGTGGCCGACGGCGGCGATGCGCGAGCCGATCATAGGTGGAACCCCTCGTTCTCGGTTGCGGGATGCACCAGTCTGATCAGTGACTCACCGGTACGACGGCAGGTGAAGCGACAGGAAACGCGCGCCGGGCTTGTCGGCTTCCGTCAGCCCGGCGCGGGCCGCTCACTGTCTTCCGGTCACCCGGTGAAAAGTTGTGTCGCCTTGCGTACGAGTTCGTACAGACCGTAAGCGAGCGGCACCCCGACCCAGAGCCAGGAGAAGACGATCAGTCCCCGGCGGCCGGGACTAGGCGGACTCGCGCTGCTCTCGCCGGTCATCGGCGGCCTCCTTCGGTGTCCCGGTGCCCGGGAGGTGGTGACGGGGGTGGACGGGCCGGACCAGCTCATTGGCGACGAAGCCGACGACGAGCAGTCCGATCATGATGATCAGCGACAGCCCGTACAGGGACGGACCGTGTCTGCCCGCCTCCTCCTGACGGTCGGCGACCCAGTTCACGATCAGCGGCCCGAGGACACCGGCCGTGGACCAGGCGGTGAGCAGCCGGCCGTGGATGGCACCCACCTGGTAGGTGCCGAAGAGGTCCTTGAGATACGCGGGGATGGTGGCGAAGCCTCCGCCGTAGAAGGAGAGGATCACCAGGGCGCACACCACGAACAGCGGTTTGGAGGAGTCGCCGAACAGCCGGATCAGCGCGTACATCAGCGCGCCCGCCCCGAGGTAGACCCGGTAGATGTTCTTGCGGCCGATGAGGTCGGAGGTGCTCGACCAGCCGATGCGGCCCGCCATGTTGGCCGCCGACAGCAGGGCGACGAATCCGGCGGCGGCCGTCGCCGAGACCGGTGCGGAGGTGTCCGCGAAGAAGTCGGTGATCATCGGGGCGGCCTTCTCCAGGATGCCGATGCCCGCGGTGACGTTGAGGGTGAGCACGAGCCAGAGCAGCCAGAACTGCGGGGTGCGCACCGCGGAACGGGCCGAGACCTGCGGCCCGGTGAGCGCGGCGGGCACGTCGGACGAGCCGGGCGAGCCGGACCCGCCGGACGCGCTCACCGGGCTCGCGGGGCGGGGCACCCGCACCAGCATCACGCCGAGCAGCATGAACACGGCGTAGGTCAGCCCGTGCACCAGGAAGGCGAGCGCGATGCCAACGTTGTCGGAACCGAAGGAGTCGAGCATCTGCGCCGACCAGGGCGAGGCGATCAGCGCGCCGCCGCCGAAGCCCATGATGGCGATGCCGGTGGCCATGCCGGGCCGGTCGGGGAACCATTTGATCAGGGTCGAGACGGGCGAGATGTAGCCGATGCCCAGGCCGATGCCGCCGACGAAGCCGTAGCCGAAGACGATCAGCCAGTACTGCTCGGTGGCCGCGCCCAGCGCGGAGATCAGGAAGCCGGACGAGAAGCAGATCAGCGCGACGGTCATCGCCCAGCGCGGTCCCCGGCGTTCGACGAGGGTGCCGCCGAACGCGGCGGACAGGCCGAGCATCACGATGCCGAGCTGGAAGGGCAGCGCGCTCTGGGTGCCGCTGAGGTCGAGCGCGGACTCGAGCGGCGGCTTGAACACGCTCCACGCGTAGGCCTGGCCGATGGACAGATGGACGGAGAGCGCGGCGGGCGGCACGAGCCAGCGGCTCCAGCCCGGCGGTGCGACGGGGGGACTCATGAATCCACCACCGTAGGGACGCGGTGTGCCGTTGAAAAGAGGTTGAGCGGACAACCACTGATACTACACAAAGCCTTGCCGGAGCCGCCTTCGGACCATGGGATCGTGGAGGCCGGACCGCCGCACGACGATCGGTCCGGCGACCGACCGCAACCTGTGCGTCACGGGCCGTTTCACGGCCGGCAGGTTCAGAACCGGCACTGAGCGGAACTGGTAGGGATATGGGACGAGTCACGGAACGACGCAAGGTGCTCCGCATCCGGGACGGGGCGGTCTCCAGCCGGCCGGACACCCTCGTGGCCGAGGAGCCCCTGGAGATCCGGCTGAACGGCAAGCCCCTCGCCATCACCATGCGCACCCCGGGCGACGACTTCGCCCTGGCGGCCGGCTTCCTGGTCAGCGAGGGAGTGCTCGCGGCCGCCCCGGACCTGCGGAACATCGTCTACTGCGCCGGGGCGACGGGCGAGGGAGGGGCGAACACGTACAACGTGGTCGACGTGCGGACCGCCCCCGGCGTGGTGATCCCGGACATCACGCTGGAGCGCAACGTCTACACCACGTCGTCGTGCGGCCTGTGCGGCAAGGCCAGCCTGGACGCGGTGCGGACGACGGCACGCCACCCCATCGCCGACGCTCCCCCGCTGCGCGTGGAGCCGGAGCTGCTGGCGGAACTGCCGGACCGGCTGCGCGCGTCGCAGCAGGTCTTCGACCGCACCGGCGGCCTGCACGCGGCGGCCCTCTTCGACGAGCGGGGCGAACTGCTCGACGTACGCGAGGACGTGGGCCGGCACAACGCGGTCGACAAACTGGTCGGCCGGGCCCTGCAGAGCGGGAGCCTGCCGCTGTCCCGGACGATCCTGCTGGTCTCCGGGCGGGCCTCCTTCGAGCTGGCGCAGAAGGCGGTGATGGCCGGCATACCCATGCTGGCGGCGGTCTCGGCACCCTCTTCGCTGGCCGTGGACCTGGCGGCGGAGACGGGCCTGACCCTGGTGGGTTTCCTGCGCGGCGGGTCCATGAACGTGTACGCGGGCGAGGAGCGGATCGCCCTGCGGGCCGCGGCCGCCCGGAGCTGACCGGCGCCGCCGCGCTGCCGCGCTGCCCACGGTGGCGTCGGACCGGGCCGGGTCCAGGACCGGCCCCGCGCCGTCCCGGACCACGGCCGCCGCCCACCGCCCGATCCGACCCCCACACCTACCCCCGCGCCCGCCCACACGCTCACCCTCGACCAGCCCGAACCCGGACCGCCGCCCGATCCGGCCTACAGGATCACCCCTGCACCGCCCCGGACCCGGACCGACACCCACCACCCGCTCCGGCCCCCACGCTCACCCCGCACCACCCCCGTACGGGACCCAGGTCCGCCACCCGGATACCGACCCGGAGCCGAGCGGGGCGAACGGGCGGTGCTCAGCCCTGGCATGAAGCGGCGGGAGACGGGCGGAGCCGCGCGCGCCGCTCAGCCGGAACGTCGATCGCTACCGGTCCCCGGTGCGTGACCGTGCGGCACTCGCCGGGACGGTTCCCCCGTCGTCCCCCTCGCTCCCCTCGCTCCCCTCGCGCCCCTCGACCACCCGCGCGGTCTCACCGGTGTCTTCCACCGGATCGCGCGACCGGCGCCTGGCGATCACCGCACACACCATCAGCTGCATCTGGTGGAACAGCATCAGCGGCAGCACGGCGAGCGAGGCCTGCGCCCCGAACAGCACACTCGCCATGGGCAGCCCCGCCGCCAGGGACTTCTTCGAACCGGCGAACTGGATCGCGATCCGGTCCTCCCGGCCGAACCGCAGCGCCTTGGCTCCGTACCAGGTCAGCAGCAGCATCACGGCGAGCAGTACGGCCTCCACGGCGAGCAGTGCGCCGAGCCGGGCGGGGCTCACCTGATGCCAGACGCCCTCCACCACGCCCTCGCTGAACGCGGTGTAGACGACGAGCAGGATCGAGCCCCGGTCGACCAGCCCCAGCACCCTGCGGTGACGGGCGACGAACCCTCCGATCCAGCGGCGCAGCACCTGTCCGGCGACGAACGGCACCAGCAGCTGGAGCACGATGGCCCCCGCCGAGCCGCCGGAGAAGCCGGAGAAGCCGCCCCCGCCGCCGCTCAGCAGCGCCGCCGCGAGCAGCGGGGTGAGGACGATGCCGGCCAGCGAGGAGAAGGAGCCGGCGCAGATCGCGGCGGGCACGTTGCCGCGGGCGATGGAGGTGAAGGCGATCGACGACTGGATGGTGGACGGGACGAGGGTGAGGAAGAGCAGGCCCTGGTACAGCGGGTCGGTCAGGAGCACCGGGACGAGTCCGCCGGCGGCGAGCCCCAGCGCCGGGAAGACGACGAAGGTACAGGCCAGCACGGTGACATGGAGCCGCCAGTGCTTCAGTCCGTCCAGTGCCTCGCGCGTGGAGAGCCGGGCGCCGTAGAGGAAGAAGAGGAAGGCGATGGCGCCCGTGGAGGCGCCGGAGGCGAGGTCCGCGCCGGTGCCGCGGGCGGGCAGCAGCGCGGCGAGGCCCACGGTCCCCAGCAGCAGCAGGATGTACGGGTCGACCGGCATCCAGCTCGGCCAGTGCAGGCGTTTCACGGTGCTCCACTTGCTCGGATCCACACTTCCGCGCACGCCGTGTCCGGGGTCGCGCTCCGCCCATCCTGCTTCCCGCCGCCGTGATCGGGAATCCGGTACACCGCTCTCACTGTCATCACGTTCCGCGATCACCGCGGTACGCTGCCGCCATGTACGACCCGACACAGTTGCGGACGTTCCTGTCGGTGGCGCAGACGCTGAGCTTCACGCAGGCGGCGCGGCGGCTCGGGCTGCGTCAGTCGACGGTGAGCCAGCATGTGCGCCGGCTGGAGGAGGCGACCGGACGACAGCTGTTCGCCCGGGACACGCATTCGGTCGAGCTGACCGAGGACGGCGAGGCGATGCTCGGTTTCGCGCGGCGGATCCTGGACGTGCACGAGCAGGCGGCGCAGTTCTTCACCGGCACCCGGGTACGCGGGCGGCTGCGGTTCGGCGCGTCGGAGGACTTCGTGCTGACGCGGCTGCCGGAGATCCTCGAGCGGTTCCGGCACGAGCATCCGGAGGTCGATCTGGAGCTGACGGTCGAGCTGTCGGGCATCCTGCACGAGCGGCTGGCCGCGGGCCGGCTGGACCTCGTCCTGGCCAAGCGGCGGCCGGAGGACCCGGGGGGCGAGCTGGTCTGGCGGGACGAGCTGGTGTGGGTCGGCCCACCGGGCCTGCGGCTGGATCCGAACCGGCCGGTACCGCTGATCGTCTACCCGCCGCCGGGCATCACCCGGGCCCTCGCCCTGCGGGCTCTGGAACGGGAGGGGCGTCAGTGGCGGATCGTCTGCACCAGCGGCAGCCTCAACGGGCTGCTGGCGGCGGCCCGCGCGGGTCTGGGCGTGATGGTGCACTCACGCGGGCTGATCCCGCCGGGTCTGGTGCGGATGCCGGAGCGGGCGGGGCTGCCGGAGCCGGGCGAAGTGGACTTCGTGGTGGCGCACGGCCGGCACCGCCCCGCCGCGCGGGGTGCGGCCGACGCGCTGGCGGCGGCGATCCTCGCGGGCGGCGACCGGCTGCACCGGGGCGGACGGGGCTCCGCCCGTGCCGACGGTGACGACCGCCACGACCACCACCACCGCCACCACGGGCGGTGACGGCCGCGAAAGCCGTGAAAGCCGGTGAAGGCCGTGAAAGCCGCGAAAGCCGTGAAGGAGCCGTCAGTGCGGCGCTGACGGACCGGTCACGGCGGTGACGATCCGGGGCGTCCGCGCCTCCGGATGCGCGACACCCGCCACCGCACCCCAAGGGCCGGTCATGGGGCCGTACAGATTCGGTGGAGATAGCTCCACCGAAACTTACTCTACGGTCAGGTTTCTGTCCGACCCTTCCCCTTGTGAGCGCATTTTCCTCCCCTGACCAGCGCGGACGGTAGCCCTCACCCGATTTCCACACCCCTCCCGTCACCGGGCCGTGTGGGGTAGCTTTCACGGCGCTGTGCGGGACGAGGACGTCACGCAGGAGTCCGAGCGCTGAGGGGCGGGAAGCGGTTGTGCGCGAGTTCACCAACCCTCCGCTTGCCCTGGAGCCCCCGGCGGGCGGCCTGGCCGACGTGGTCTTCCGGTACGCCGAGGAGGACCCCTCTCGCATCGCGCTCGGCCGCAAGGACGACGGCGGCCGGTGGCGGGACGTCTCCAGCGCCGAGTTCCGCGACGAGGTGCTCGCGCTCGCCAAGGGTCTGCTCGCGGGCGGCATCCGGTTCGGCGACCGGGTCGCGATCATGTCCCGCACCCGCTACGAGTGGACGCTGTTCGACTTCGCGCTGTGGACGATCGGCGCCCAGGTCGTCCCCGTGTATCCCACCTCCTCCGCCGAGCAGTGCTGCTGGATGCTGCACGACGCCGAGGTGACGGCGGCGGTCGTGGAGCACGAGGACCACGCGATGACGATCGCCACCGTCATCGACCGGCTGCCCCGGATGCGCAGGCTGTGGCAGCTCGACGCGGGCGCGGTGCAGGAGCTGTACGACGCGGGCGCGCATCTGGACGACGAGGTGGTGCACCGGCACCGGCAGGCGGTCACCCCCGACTCGGTGGCGACGGTCATCTACACCTCGGGCACCACCGGCCGCCCCAAGGGCTGCGTACTCTCGCACGGCAACTTCATGTACGAGGCGGACACCGTCATCGAGCGCTGGGAGCCGGTGTTCCACTCCCGCCGGGGCGACGAGGCGTCGACGCTGCTGTTCCTGCCGCTCGCGCACGTCTTCGGGCGGATGGTGCAGGTCGCGGCGATCCGCGGCAGGGTACGGTTCGGCCATCAGCCGGAGCTGCACGCGGCGGCGCTGATGCCCGATCTGGCCGCGTTCCGGCCGTCGTTCTTCCTGGCCGTGCCGTACATCTTCGAGAAGGTGTTCAACGCGGCCCGGCGCAAGGCGGAGCGGGAGGGCAGGGCGGGGCCGTTCGACAAGGCCGTCGACGTGGCCGTCCGGTACGCGGACGCGACGGAGGCCAGGGCCTGGGGCGACGGACCAGGGCCGTCCGCCGCGCTGCGGATGCAGCACCAGCTCTTCGACAAGCTCGTCTACTCCAAGATCCGTGCCGCGATGGGCGGCAGGATCCGGCACGCCATGTCGGGCGGCTCGGCGATGGACCGCCGGCTCGGACTGTTCTTCGCGGGGGCGGGCGTGCACGTCTTCGAGGGGTACGGTCTCACCGAGTCGACGGCGGCGGCCACCGCCAACCCGCCCGAACTCACCCGCTACGGCACGGTCGGACAGCCGATCCCCGGAGTCACCGTGCACATCGCGGACGACGGCGAGATCTGGCTGCGCGGCGGCAACGTCTTCGAGGGCTATCTCAACGATCCCAAGGCCACCGACGCGACCCTGGACGACGGCTGGCTGTCCACCGGGGACCTCGGCTCCCTGGACGAGGACGGCTATCTGACCATCACCGGGCGGAAGAAGGAGATCCTGGTGACCTCGGGCGGCAAGAGCCTCTCGCCGGGGGTGCTGGAGGAGCGGGTGCGGGACCATCCGCTGGTCCACCAGTGCATCGTGGTCGGCAACGACCGCCCGTACGTCGCCGCGCTGATCACCCTGGACCAGGAGGCCGTCGAGCACTGGCTGTCGATGCGCGGCAAGGCGCCCATGCCACCGGCCGAACTGGTACGCGACGCCGATCTGGAGACGGAGGTGCGGCGCGCGGTGGTCGCGGCCAACACCCTGGTGTCGCAGGCCGAGTCGATCCGTACGTTCCGGATCCTTGCGCAGCCGTTCACCGAGGAGCACGGGCTGCTCACGCCGTCACTGAAACTGAAGCGCAGGGCGATCGAGAAGGCGTACGAGAACGAGGTCGAGGCGCTCTACCGCGCGTGAATCCCCGGGCCAGGAATGCGCCGCGATCCGTGATCGTTGACGATGGGGGTAACAACCGTCCACAAACGAAGGATCGAGAACGCTCGTGAGCAAGGTCCCCCCGATCATCCTGAACAACGGCGTCGAGATGCCTCAGCTGGGGTTCGGCGTCTGGCAGGTGCCGGACGCGGAGGCCGAGACGGCCGTGGCGACGGCACTGGAGGCGGGCTACCGCAGCATCGACACCGCGGCGGTCTACGGCAACGAGGAGGGCACCGGCCGGGCCATCGCGGACTCCGGCGTCCCCCGCGAGGACCTCTTCGTCACCACCAAGCTCTGGAACAGCGACCAGGGGTACGACTCCACCCTGCGCGGCTTCGACACCTCCCTGTCCAAGCTCGGCCTCGACTACGTCGACCTGTACCTCATCCACTGGCCGGCGCCCGCCCATGGCCGCTACGTCGACACCTACAAGGCGTTCGAGAAGCTGCTCGCCGACGGCCGGGTCCGTGCCATCGGCGTGTCCAACTTCCTTCCGGACCACCTGGAGCACCTGATGGCCGAGACGTCCGTCGTCCCGGCCGTCAACCAGATCGAGCTGCACCCGCATCTGCAGCAGCACACCGCGCGGGAGTACCACGCGGAGCGGGGCATCGCCACCGAGGCGTGGTCGCCGCTCGGCTCGGGCAAGGGCATCCTGGAGATCCCGGCGATCGTGGCGATCGCCCGCAAGCACGGCCGCACGGCGGCGCAGGTGGTGCTGCGCTGGCATCTCCAGCTGGGCAATATCGTCATCCCCAAGTCGGTGACGCCGTCCCGGATCGAGGAGAACATCGACGTCTTCGGGTTCACCCTGGACGCCGAGGACCTCGCCGCGATCAGCGCCCTGAACGAGGACCGGCGGCTGGGTTCGCACCCGGCGGACGTCAACTGACACCGGGCACGCGGACGGCCTCCCCCGGAGCGCCGTCCGCGCCCGTCCGTGCGGCGACGTCGTGCGGCGACGGTCAGCCGGGCTGTACGCCGGGGAGTCCGTCACCCGGAGCGTTGTCGAAGCCAAGCCGTCGCCGTCATACGGGCCGCACCGCCGAGTGGACCGTGTGGGCGGCCAGGACGAACACATCGGGGCGGTGATGCACGCTCGCCCCGTCATCGGGGTCGAGGAGCCGGTCGAGGGTGGCACGGTCGTCGGCGTCCAGGTCCTCGGCGATGATCTCGCGGGTGCGGGTGAGGGCGGCGACCACATAGGCGCGGGCCCGGTCCGTGGCCGGGGCGGGGAGATCGAGGAGGAAGGTGCGTGAACGGGTGTGGTGCAGACCGGCCGAGGCCAGCAGGGCGGGCCAGTCCTCGACGGCGGCCACCGAGCCCGGCAGCTCGGCTCGCATCCGGTCGAACCGCTCCTCCTCCGCCACGTCGATGCGCGCCTGGAGCCCGGGCCGCCCGAATCCGATGTCGCGGGGCAGGAACCGGGCCGGCAGTCCGCCCTCCATCACCGCGAGCGTGCCGCCGGGCGCCAGCCGGCCGGCGCAGGCGGCCAGCGCGGCGCCCTGGTCGCCCAGGTGGTGCACGCTGCGGCTGGCCCACAGCAGATCGGCCGGGTAGTCCAGTTCACCGAGCACTTCGGGGAGTTCACCCGCGAGGGTCCCGAACCGGTCGGCCACGCCCTGACGCTCCGCCCGCGCGCGGGCACGCTCCAGCAGGGCTTCGGAGCCGTCGACGGCCACCACCCGCGCACCCGGGAAGGTCTCGGCGAACAGAGACGAGATGACGCCGGGACCGCTGCCGGCGTCCACGATCAGACCTGGTTCCGTCACCTCCTGCGCCAGCCAGCTCAGGGCGTGCTCGTACAGCGGGGTGAACAGTTCCGCCTGCGCCTCGAGCAGGGGGGCCAGCTCGGCCCAGTCGATGTCCCCGTGGTCATGACCGTGACCGTGACCGTGTCCGCGCTCGTGGTGCTCGTGTTCGTGTTCGTCATGGGGGTGGTGCGCCATGGTGGTCAGCCTCTCCGCTCGGATGCCGCCAGGGTGCGACGACGCACCGGGGACGAGCAACCGATGTTGCCGCTTCCGCAAAAGCGCGTCCGGGGTGAGAGGCGTGCGGCGGCCTGCCGGGTCCGGGCCCGGGAGGCCCGGACCCGGCAGGCCGGTGGTCAGCCCGTCACGACAGCGGCGGGTACGCGTTCTTCATCAGTTCCTGGAACTGGGCGGAGAACCAGTGTCCGGAGACCGGGGCGTCACCCAGCGCCCCCGACATGTTGTCGTTGTTGCGCGGGTTGCCTTCGTACGTCGGGTCGCACATCCGGTCGAAGCCCTTGCCCTCGTCGTTGTCGATGGGCTCGCTCGACCCGTCGGACTCGCCCGGGGGCTTCATCCACACGTAGGCGTCGATCCCGGCCTCCGGGGAGGCCTGCGGCCGCTCGCCGAGTCCCGCACCCGCCTGGTTGCACCAGTTTCCGGTGTTGAAGCGGCGGTCGTAGCGGCCCCCGTCGACGTACGTGTCCACGCTGGTGGTGGCGCCGGGACCGGTGGGCCGGTCAGGGCCGCCCCAGCCGTTGCGGGAGGTGTCGATCAGCATGCCGATGTCCGAGTCGAAGCCGATCGAGACCAGTTCGTCGCGCAGCGCCTGGGCGAACGACAGTTCGTCGACGTAGCGGTTCCAGCTGACCCAGGCCGACTCGCGCACCGACGTGCCGGCCACGTTGTCGGTGATGGAGAAGTTCTCCTCCTTCAGGGCGCTGTAGTTGGCCGTGTTGGCGATGAAGCCGTGCACGTCCGCGACGGTCGCGCCCTCGGCGTTGGCGGCCTGCCGGAACAGCTCCGCCGAGGGGCCGAAGTTGTCGTCCCAGCCCAGCCAGCCGTGGTGGCCGGCGTCCACGTAGTTGTAGACGTTGGGGACGTCGCCGAGCTTGTTCAGGGCGTAGCCGACGCCCTTGATGTAGTTGCCGTTGGCCTTCATGACGTCGCAGTTGTCCGTGGCGGTCTCCCGCGGACTGACGTTGGTGACCAGGTTGGGCAGGGAGTCGATCTCGACCGTGGTGACGATCCGCAGCCCGGCGTACTTCGGGTCGGAGAGTATCTCCGCGATCGGGTCGATGTACTCGGTCCTGTAGCGGTCGATCTCCGTCGGGCCGAGCTCGCCGTTGGAGGCGAGGGCGGCGCAGTCACGGCCGGGCAGGTTGTAGATGACGACCTGGAAGACCAGTTCGCCGGAGCCCTTCTGGGTCAGTGCCTCGTCGAGGTGCTCGCGCAGGCCCATCTTGCCGGACGCGCCCTCGATGGCCGCGGTGCGGTCCATCCAGACACCGGTGGGCTGGTCGGCGATGCGGTCGCCGCCCGGCTCGGCGGCGGCGTTCGCGGACCACTCCGGGTTCACGTACACCTGGGCGCCGTCGTAGGGGTTGTCGACCCGCTCACCGTCGCCGGGCGGATCGGTCGGGTCGGTCGGGTCCTCCGGGTCGGTCGTGCCGCCGTCGTCGACGTTGCAGGTCACACCGTCGAGGGTGAAGGCGGCGGGGACCGCGTTGCTGCCGCTGTAGCTGCCCTGGAAGCCGAAGGTGGCCGAACTCCCGGTGGCGAGGCTGCCGTTGTAGGACTCGTTGGCGGCGGTGACGTCCGCGCCGGACTGAGTGACCCTGGCGTTCCAGCCGCTGGTGACCCTCTGGTTGCCGGCGTAGGACCACTTCACCGCCCACGACGACTTGGCCGGGCCGTTGTTGGTGACGGTCACGGAGGCGGTGAAGCCGGTGTTCCACTCGTTCTGCACCTGGTAGTCCACGGTGCAGGGGACGGCGGACGCGCCGACGTCTCCGGGAGCGGCGGCCATCGCCGTCCCGGCGGCGCCTGCGACCAGCGCCGTGGCGGCGAGGAGCGCGGTTCTGGTGCGACTCATGGTGCGGGTTTCCTATCCGTAGGGGGCTGTCCTTCGGGGCGCGCGCGGACGATCGCGCGGCCTGGTGCCTTACGGGGTGGGAATGCCGTCCCGGCCGGCCGGAACAGGCCGGCGAGGCCGGCCGGACGTATCCGGGCAGCACGGACGGCGGGTGGATCCCACGGGTACGAGCGACCCCGTGTCAGGCGCTCGTCACGAGCACGGGGGTGGCTGGAAGTACTGAACACGGGGGTGGCGCATGAGCGACTCCTTGCAGCTCGGACGCGTCGTGACAGACGCGTCGACTGATGGAACCGCTCCCACTGGTGCTCCTGAAGCTAGCGCCAAGCGACGGCCAGGAACAGAGGGCCTGCCGCCATTCGCCCCCTTCGAATCGTCGAATCTTTTCGATTCCCCCCAAGGCTTGACCCCTCACCACCCCGTCGCCACTATGGGAGCGCTCCCACTGGTTCAAGGCTTGACCCCACCGAGTCGCAGGAGGAACCAGCACCATGCATCCCCCACCCAGAGGACGCGGCGGCTTACGGCGGCTGTGGACGGCCGCCGCGGCGGCTCTGGCACTGCCGCTGACCATGCTCTCGACCGGCTCGACTCCCGCTCGGGCGGCCGCCGTCCAGTGCAGCGTCGACTACCGGGCGAACGACTGGGGCTCCGGGTTCACCGCGGAGCTGACCCTCACCAACCGCGGCACGGACGCCATCGACGGCTGGACCCTGACGTACGACTACGCCGGCAACCAGCGGCTGCTGAACGGCTGGAACGGCACCTGGTCGCAGTCCGGCACGACCGTCTCCGTGCGGGACGCCGGGTACAACGCCCGGATCGCCGCCGGCGCCGCCGTCACGACCGGCGGCCAGTTCAGCTACAGCGGCAGCAACGCCGCCCCCACCTCCTTCGCGGTCAACGGCACCCCCTGCGCCGGCGCCCATCAGCCGCCGATCACCGTGCTGACCAGCCCGGAGGCCGGCGCCGTCTACACCCAGGGCGAGACGGTCCCGCTCGCCGCCACCGCCGCGGCGGCCGACGAGGCGACGATCACCGAGGTGGAGTTCTACGACGACACCGAGCTGCTGGGCACCGACACCGACGCCCCCTTCACTCTTTCGGTCGCTGGCTTGACCGTGGGCAGTCATTCGCTGGTGGCGAAGGCGTACGACAGCATGGGCGCCTCCGCCAGTTCGACCCCGGTCGGCATCACGGTCGCCTCGGGCCCCGCCGTGGTCGCCACCCCGTCCCAACTGGGCGTGCAGCAGGGTGAGTCCGGCACGTACGAGGTGAAGCTCTCCAAACAGCCGAGCGCGAACACGACCGTCACGACCGCGCGGACCAGCGGCAACCCGGGGCTGTCGGTGTCGGCCGGTGCCTCGCTCACCTTCACCCCGTCGAACTGGGACACCGCGCAGCGGGTGACGATCGCCGCCGACGCCTCGGGCAGCGGCTCGGCCGTCTTCGAGTCCTCGGCACCCGGCCACGCCGAGGCGGCGGTCACGGTGACCCAGCTGGGCGCGGCGAAGACGTACGACGCGCGCTTCCTGGAGCTGTACGGGAAGATCACCGACCCGTCCAGCGGCTACTTCTCCCCCGAGGGCATCCCGTACCACTCGGTCGAGACGCTGATCGTCGAGGCGCCGGACCACGGCCACGAGACCACCTCGGAGGCGTACAGCTACCTGCTGTGGCTCCAGGCGATGTACGGCAAGGTGACCGGTGACTGGTCGAGGTTCAACGAGGCCTGGGACATCATGGAGCGGTACATGATCCCCACCCACGCCGACCAGGCGACCAGCTCCTTCTACGATCCCTCGAAGCCGGCGACCTACGCGCCCGAGCACGACACGCCGGACGAGTACCCGTCGGAGCTGGACTCCGGTGTCTCCGTCGGCCCCGACCCGATCGCCGCCGAGCTGAAGAGCGCGTACGGCACCGACGACGTCTACGGCATGCACTGGCTCCAGGACGTCGACAACGTCTACGGCTACGGCAACGAGCCCGGCGAGTGCGAGGCAGGACCGACCGCGACCGGACCGTCGTACATCAACACCTTCCAGCGCGGCGCGCAGGAGTCGGTGTGGGAGACGGTTCCGCAGCCGACCTGTGACGCCTTCGAGTACGGCGGACCCAACGGCTACCTGGACCTGTTCACCAAGGACGCCTCGTACGCGAAGCAGTGGAAGTTCACCAACGCCCCGGACGCCGACGCACGCGCCGTGCAGGCCGCCTACTGGGCGGATCTGTGGGCCGGGGACCAGGGCAAGGACGGGGAGATCGCCGGCACCGTCGCCAAGGCGGCGAAGATGGGCGACTACCTGCGCTACTCCATGTACGACAAGTACTTCAAGAAGGTCGGCAACTGCACCAGCACGTCCTGCCCGGCCGGCACCGGCAAGGACGCCTCGCACTACCTGATGTCCTGGTACTACGCCTGGGGCGGCGCCACCGACGCCTCCGCCGGCTGGGCCTGGCGCATCGGCTCCAGCCACGCGCACGGCGGCTACCAGAACCCCCTGGCCGCGTACGCGCTCAGCTCCTACCCGGACCTCAGGCCGAAGTCGGCGACCGGCGCCGCGGACTGGGGCAGGTCCCTCGACCGGCAGCTGGAGTTCTACCGCTGGCTGCAGTCCGACGAGGGTGCCATCGCGGGCGGCGCGACCAACAGCTGGGGCGGCCGGTACGCGGCGCCGCCGGCCGGGACGCCCACCTTCTACGGCATGTACTACGACGAGAAGCCGGTGTACCACGACCCGCCGTCCAACCAGTGGTTCGGCTTCCAGGCGTGGTCCATGGAGCGGGTCGCCGAGTACTACCAGCAGACCGGTGACGCCGACGCCGAGGTCGTCCTCGACAAGTGGGTCGACTGGGCCCTGTCGGAGACCACGGTCAACCCGGACGGCTCGTTCCTGATGCCGTCGACGCTCCAGTGGTCGGGACAGCCCGACACCTGGAACGCCTCGTCCCCGGGCGACAACGGCGACCTGCACGTCACGGTCGCCGACTACACCGACGACGTCGGTGTGGCGGCGGCCTACGCCAAGACGCTGACGTACTACGCCGACCGCTCCGGTGACACCGAGGCGGCGACCACGGCGAAGGCGCTCCTCGACGGCATGTGGGAGAACAACCAGGACGCGCTCGGCATCGCCGTCCCGGAGACCCGCGCCGACTACAACCGCTTCGACGACCCGGTGTACGTCCCCAGCGGCTGGAGCGGCACCATGCCGAACGGCGACACGATCGACTCCTCGTCCACGTTCGCGTCGATCCGGTCCTTCTACCAGGACGACCCCGCCTGGTCGAAGATCGAGAGCTATCTCGCGGGCGGCGCCGCGCCCACGTTCACGTACCACCGGTTCTGGGCCCAGGCCGACATCGCCCTGGCCATGGGCTCGTACGCGGAGCTCCTCGAATAGCCCCCGCCGGCGCTTCGCGTACCGGCCCCGGCACCTGACGCCGGGGCCACCGACCGACCGGGCGGCCCTTCCGCGCACGGAGGGCCGCCCGGTCCTCTCACGCCCGGTCCTTCTCACACCCCTCCCCCGTCCGGGCCGGCAGACCCGCACGGTGCGCTGAGAACCCGCTGGTGGAGAATGGTGCGGCCAGTCCACCGGCGACAGCGAGGGAGCCCGGGTGCCCGGCCGCACCATCGTCCTGAACGGCACGTCCGGTCCGGGGAAGCCGGGCATCGCGCCGGAACTGCTGTGGACACGGCGGTCGTTCCACCCGCTCCGCACCGCGCCGCGCCCCGGTGCCGACGTGCGGGCGGCCGTCCGATGACCCGGGACGCCGGCGTTCCCCCGCGCCGTCTGGCCCTGCTCGGGGGAGGTTTCTCCACCGACGACGACGGGCTGCTGGACACCTGGGTGCTGCGTCACGCCCGCGGACGTCGACCCAGCGTGTGCTTCGTGCCCACGGCGAGCGGGGACGCCCCGGCCTACGCCGAGAGGTTCCTCGACGCGTTCCGGGCGCGGGAGTGCGAGCCGTCCGTACTGCCGTTGTTCCGGCGGGAGCCGGACGACGCTGACCTGCGGGCGTTCCTGCTCGCGCAGGACGTCGTGTACGTCGGGGGCGGTAACACCGCCAACCTGCTGGCCGTCTGGCGGGTCCACGGCGTGGACCGCCTGATGCGTGAGGCGTACGAGGGCGGAACGCTGCTGTGCGGGATCAGCGCCGGGGCCAACTGCTGGGCCGAGGGGTCGCTCACCGACTCCTTCGGCCCGTTGACGTGTCTGCGGGACGGGCTGGGGCTGCTGCCGGGTTCGGTGTGCCCGCACTACGACAGCGAGCCAGGCCGCCGGGACTCCTACCGGGCGGCCGTGGCGGGCGGCGGGCTGCCCGCCGGGTGGGCGGTGGACGACGGGGTGGGGGCCCTGTTCACGGACGGCCGGCTCGTCGAGACGGTGACCCGGAGGCCTGGAGCCCGCCTGTACCGGGTGCGCGCGGGCGCGGGTGGTGAGGCCGGGGAACGGGCTGTGGAGTGCCGGCCGCTCAGGGCATGAGCACCGGGCCGGCGGGACCTGGCTTGCGGTAGGCCCGGAGGGTGAACCCGGGGTCGGGGCGGGGGCGGTCCTGGTCGGGGAGTGCGGCCAGGCGGGCGGCGAAGTCCTCGGCGAGCGGTCCTCCCGGGGGGAGGGTGACGAACCAGCCGCGGCGCAGGTCCGCGATGGTGCGGCGGGGGCTGCGGCCCTGGCCGTGGCCCCGGAAGCGGGCCTGTCCGGCGGGGAGCAGTCCGTGCCCGGCGGACCAGGCCGTCACCTCGGCGGGGGCGTCGGGCACCGGGCTGGGCGGGCGGGCCGCGAGGACCGCGTCGATGTCACTGCCGACGTTGTGCGAGGCACCCTTGTGGACGGTGGTGACGTAGACCCCGCCGGGCCGCAGGACGCGGGCACACTCGCCGACGACCGTCCGTACGTCCTCGGGGCGGGACATGAGGTGCAGCAGCCACACGCTGACGACGGCGTCGAACCGGGCGTCGCCGAACGGCAGCCGGCGGCTGTCCGCGCGGACCACGGCGCCCGGCAGCCGGGATGCCGCCATCCGGGTCATCGACGGGGCCAGGTCCACCCCCGTCACCCGCAGACCGGTGCGGGCCGCGGACAGCCTCCGGGTCACGATCCCGGTGCCGCAGGCCACGTCCAGCAGGTCCCGCGCACCCCCGGGCACGAGGCTCAGTACGGCCTCGGCGGCGGCCGCCGCCCGGGGCTCACCGCCGCGCAGGGCGTCGTACCGCTCCGCTTCCTCGTCGTAGTCGAGCACACGCCTCAGTGTGCACCGTGACCGGCTGCCAGGTCCTCCACCCTGCGGGCGAGCTCGATGTCCTTGTCGGTGACGGCGCCGCCCGCGCTGTGGGTGTGGACGGACAGGGACACGGTGTCGTAGCCGAGGGTGAGGTCGGAGTGGTGGTCCAGTTCCTCCTGCACCCGGGCGATGTGGACGACCATCGCCGTCGCCGCGAAGTGCGAGCCGAGCCGGTAGGAGCGGGTGAGGCGGTCCCCGTCGAGCGACCAGCCCGGCAGTCCGGCCAGCCGGTCCTCGATCTCCTTCTGCGACAGCGGTTCGACGGGCATGGGCCGCGCTCCTTCACCGGGTGGGGGATCCGGCTCTCCCGCCGGACTTCCAGGCTGCCACAGGAGAGCCCTCGGAGCCCTGGTCACGGGCTCTCCGGTACGGCCGCTTCTCGACTACGGTCCTTCCATGACCACTGTCCCCTCCCGAGCCGCCGCCTCCTCCGCCGCCGGGGGCGTGGGCCCGCTGCTGCGGTCCTGGCGGGAGCAGCGGCGGGTCAGCCAGCTGGAGCTGGCCCTGCGCGCCGACTCCTCCGCCCGGCACATCAGCTTCATCGAGACCGGCCGCTCCCGGCCCAGCGAGGAGATGGTGCTGCGGCTGGCCGAGCGGCTGGACGTCCCGATGCGCGAGCGCAACGCGCTGCTGCTGGCCGCCGGTTACGCGCCCCGGTTCCCGCACACCCCGCTGGACGATCCGGCGCTGGACGCGCTGCGGGACGGCATCGAGCGGCTGATCGGCGGCTTCGAGCCGTATCCGGCGCTGGTGGTGGACGCGGTGTACGACGTCGTGGCGGCGAACCGGGGGGTGATGACGCTGTTCGACGGAATGCCGGAGTCGCTTCTGACCCCGCCGCTGAACGCGGTGCGGCTCACCCTGCACCCGCAGGGGCTGGCGCCGCGGATCCTGAACCTGCGCGAGTGGCGCGGACATCTGCTGGAGCAGATGGGGCGGCACATCGCGCTGCGCCGTTCCGAGCCGCTGCGGGCCCTGTACGAGGAGGTCGCGGCGTACCCGGTGCCGGACACCGGCAGGCGGCACCCGGAAGAACCGCCGGAGCCGGTGGCGTACTTCGCGCTGCCGATGGTCATCGAGCACGAAGGGCGGCGGCTGTCCTTCGTGTCGTCGATCTCGACCTTCAACACACCGATGGACGTGACCGTCGCCGAGCTGGCAGTGGAGACACTGCTCCCGGCCGACCCGGCGACCGCCAAGTACCTTCAGACCTGGTTGAGCTGACGCTGCCACAGCGCCAGGTGCTGGAGCACGGCGAAGGCGGCCACGACGAGCGCCTGGAGGACCGTCCACACGGCGCCCGCCGCGGTGGGGGTGAGCCACAGCGCGAGCGCGCCGAGACTCACCGCCGCCCAGGCGAGGTTGACCTCGACGACGACGCGTACGCCGGCCGCCGGCGGGTGCGGCCGGGCGGCCAGCAGACCCACACCCGCCGCGTACACGGCGAGGAACGCGCCGAGCCCCAGGAGCAGGGCGGAGCCGACGCCGAGGAAGCGGCCCAGCGGGCCGGAGAGGGCGAGGCAGGCGAGCGCGTTGGCGCCCGTCACCGCCGCGTCGAGGGCCAGGAAACGGTGCAGCATCAGCTGCGGTTCCACCGTCCGGGCGAGCGCGGCAAGCGGGGTCGCGGACATGATGAATCACCCTCCGTCGGGTTCGGTCGCGGTGGCGGGTACGGGTGGGATGCCGGGTCCCGGACCGGAGTGCGCCGGCCCGGGACCCGGTGCGTCCACGGTCCCGTGGGGGCCGGCCGGGGTCGATTACCTGCCGGGTAAGGGCCGTGGGGAGCAGGGAAACAGAGCGGATCACCGTCGCTCGTGAGAGTGTCGGAGGAACATGACAGACTGAGCCCATGCCCGGGCGCGTTGGGGAGGCGTGGCGTTGAGTGAGCGGCGGGCCGCACCGACCGTGGGCCAGGTGGTTCTGGGAAGGCGGCTGTACGAGCTGCGGGAGGCCGCAGGTCTCTCGCGTGAGGAGGCTGCCCGGATCCTGCGGGTGGCGCCGGCGACCGTGCGGCGGATGGAGATGGCCGAGGTCGCGCTGAAGATCCCCTACGTCCAGCTGCTGCTGACCGCGTACGGGGTGGCCGACGGCGAGTCCGAGGCGTTCGTGGAGCTCGCCGAGGAGGCGAACCGGCCGGGCTGGTGGCAGCGGTACCACGATGTGCTGCCCGAGTGGTTCAGCCTGTACGTGAGCCTGGAGGGCGCCGCCCGGATCATCCGCTCCTACGAGCCGCACTTCGTGCCGGGGCTGCTGCAGACGGAGGACTACGCCCGCGCCGTCCTGGAGGCCGGGACCATCGGCAACGCGGGGCGGGACGCGGTCGAGCGGCATGTGTCCCTGCGCATGGAGCGCCAGCGGCTGCTGGAGCGCTCCGATCCACCGCACCTGTGGGTGCTGATGGAGGAAACGGTGCTGCGGCGTCCCGTGAGCGTCGACGGACGGGTGATGCGCGACCAGCTCGACAAGCTGCTCGACTACTCCGCGCGGGACCGGATCACGTTGCAGGTCGCCGAGTTCGCCGACGGGCCGCATCCGGGGACGTACGCGCCGTTCTCGCTGTTCCGCTTCGCCGAGCCGGAGCTGCCGGACATGGTGTTCACCGAGTACCTGACGGGCGCGCTGTATCTGGATTCCCGGCGGGAGGTGTCCGTGCACCTGGAGGTGCTGGACCATATGACGGCGCGGGCGGCCTCGACACACCGCACGGAGCAACTCCTGCGGAAGTGCCGCGAACACTACTGACCGGCACCCGCCGGCCAAGGGGGTCCGCGCTCACCCGGACCGCGCGAGTCCGCCCCGTGCCGCCCCTCCTCCGGCCGGCTGCTGCGGACCGCTCCGGCTGCCGTCCCGCCCCTTCCGCCGGCCTGCCGCACCCGCCGCGGCCGCGGGCAGTCGTGCCTCCCCCAGTGCCCGAAGGGCCTGGGAGGTACCCCGGGGCGGCTTCGCCCGAGCGGGGGGGGGCCGGACCTCCATCGCCCTGCGGCAGACGGCCCGCGGAGGGCGGTAGCCGCGCCGCCGGAGGACGGCAGCGGGCCGGTGAGGGCGAAGGACGGCGCCGGGCCGGGGTGCTCCCTGGCAGCGCCCACGGCGGGCCGCAGCCGTAGGACGGCTGACCGGAGCCGCGGCGGACCGCAGGCGCGGAGTCAGGCTGCTCCGTTGCCGCGTTTGTCGCTGTCGTCGTCGACGATCTCCGCGTCCACCACGCCCTCGTCACCGTCACCGTCGTCGTCCCGGGGCGGGGCGGTGTCCTGCTGCCCGCCCCCGGAGGGACTGGCGTACATCGCCTGGCCCATCTTCTGGCTGACCGCGGCGAGTTTCTCCACGCCCGTGCGCAGCTCGGCCGTGTCCGCCTCCTCCCGCTCCAGCAGCCGCTTCAGTTCCGTCACGGCCGCCTCGACCTCGGACTTGGTGTCACCGGGCACCCTGTCGTCGTTGTCCCGCAGGAACTTCTCGGTCTGGTAGACGAGTTGCTCACCCTGGTTGCGGGTCTCGGCCGCCTCCCGGCGCGCGCGATCCTCCTCGGCGTACTGTTCGGCGTCGCGCATCATGCGGTCGATGTCGTCCTTGGGCAGGGCCGAGCCGCCGGTGACGGTCATCTTCTGCTCGCGCCCGGTGGCGAGGTCCTTCGCGGAGACGTGCATGATCCCGTTGGCGTCGATGTCGAAGGCGACCTCGATCTGCGGGACACCGCGCGGGGCGGGCGGCAGGCCGGTGAGGTCGAAGACGCCGAGCTTCTTGTTGTAGGCGGCGATCTCGCGTTCGCCCTGGTAGACCTGGATGCCGACGGAGGGCTGGTTGTCGGCGGCGGTGGTGAAGGTCTCCGAACGCCGGGTGGGGATCGTGGTGTTGCGCTCGATCAGTTTGGTCATGATGCCGCCCTTGGTCTCGATGCCCAGGGACAGCGGCGTGACGTCGAGCAGCAGCACGTCCTTGACGTCGCCGCGGATGACACCGGCCTGGAGGGCGGCGCCGAGAGCCACGACCTCGTCGGGGTTGACGCCCTTGTGGGGTTCCTTGCCGGTGAGTTCGCGGACCAGGTCGGTGACGGCGGGCATCCGGGTGGAGCCGCCGACGAGGATGACGTGGTCGACCGCGGACAGCTGCACACCGGCGTCCTTGACGGCCTGGTGGAAGGGCTTCTTGCAGCGCTCCAGCAGGTCCTCGGTGAGTTCGCGGAACTGGGCGCGGGTCATCTTCTCGTCGAGGTGCAGGGGGCCCTCGGCGGAGGCGGTGATGTAGGGCAGGTTGATGGTGGTCTCGGTCGACGAGGACAGTTCGATCTTCGCCTTCTCGGCGGCCTCCCGCAGCCGCTGCACGGCCATCTTGTCCTTGGACAGGTCGACGCCGTACTGCCCCTTGAAGCGTTTGGTGAGGTACTCGACGACGCGCTGGTCCCAGTCGTCGCCACCGAGGTGGGTGTCGCCGTTGGTGGCCTTCACCTCGATGACGCCGTCGCCCATGTCGAGCAGAGACACGTCGAAGGTACCGCCGCCCAGGTCGAAGACGAGGACGGTCTGCTCGTTCTCCTTGTCCAGGCCGTACGCCAGGGCCGCCGCCGTGGGCTCGTTGATGATCCGCAGCACCTTGAGGCCGGCGATCTCCCCGGCTTCCTTGGTGGCCTGCCGCTGGGTGTCGTCGAAGTAGGCCGGTACGGTGATGACCACGTCGGTGACGTCCTCGCCGAGGTACGACTCGGCGTCCCGGCGCAGCTTCTGCAGGACCCGGGCGGACAGTTCCTGCGGCGTGAAGCGGGTGCCGTCGACGGAGCCCTCCGCGGGGAAGCGCCACTGGGCGTCGCCCATGTACCGCTTGACCGAGCGGGCGGTGCGGTCGATGTTCGTCACGGCCTGCCGTTTGGCGACCTCGCCGACCAGCACCTCGCCGTTCTTGGCGAAGGCCACCACCGAGGGCGTGGTGCGCGCCCCCTCCGCGTTGGCGATGACGGTGGGCTCGCCTCCTTCCAGCACGGCCACCACCGAGTTCGTGGTTCCCAGGTCGATTCCGACGGCACGTCCCATCGCTGTCCCCTTCCGCGTGAGGGCACCTCTCCCGACTTCCAGCACAAAACTTGAGCGCCCTGTTGTCAATGGTTTGAATGGGTGATTGTCAACGAGGGGTGTGGGTGTCCCTGCGCTCCCGCAGTTCCACGGCGCGTCGGGGACGGTCCGTGATCAGCACGTCCACGCGCGGGTCCGTGAGGAAACCCCGCAGGGCCGCGTCCTCGTTCACCGTCCACACCATGGTGAACAGTCTGTTACGCGCCGCCTCGCGCAGCACGGTGGCGCGGGCCAGACGCTGGTGCACCGCCACCCCGTGGGCGCCGCAGGCGCGGACCCGGCGCATCGGGAGCAGTTCGCTGACCCGGGTGGCCACCAGACCGCGCCGTGCGATGTCAGCCCCGTCCCGGCCGAGAGACAGGACGGCGCGCACACGCGGGCGGAGGGCGGTGACGGCGGCGACGGAGCGGTCCTCGAGGGTGGTGGCGACGAAGCCGTCCTCGCCGAGCAGGGCGACCGCGCGGTCGGTCAGCTCCCGCTCGTGTCCGGTCTCCTTCAGGTCCAGGTGCGCGACGAGCTTCCCCGCGATCAGCTCCATGACCTCGTCCACGACGGGCACGGGGTATCCCGCGCGCTCGTTCAGCTCGGCGTGGGTGAGCGTGGACAGCGGCGGTCCGGTGCGCCGTACCCGGGCGTCGTGGTGGACGACGAAGACGCCGTCCGCCGTGCGCCGGACGTCGAACTCGACGTACTCCGCACCGGAGGCGAGCGCGTCCTCGTAGGCCTCCCACGTCGCCGGCGCGGCGCGCTCGGAACCGCCGCGATGGGCGGAGACAGCGGGGCGTGACGTCATGGTGGCCTGCTCCCGGGGGATGTGCCGCAGGCCGCCCCGGACGGAGCGGCCTGCGGTGGCTCGACGCGGCGAGCGGGTCAGGCGAGCTTCGCCGTCAGGGTGATGTTCGTGCCCTTGAGCGCCTGGCTGACCGGGCAGTTCACCTTGGCGTCCTCGGCCGCGGCGGTGAAACCGGCCTCGTCGAGGCCCGGGACCGTGCCCTCGACGGTGAGGTGGATGCCGGTGATGCCCTCACCGGGCACGAACGTGACGTCGGCGGAGGTGGTCAGCTTGGTCGGCGGGGTGCCGGCCTTGTCGAGACCGTTGGACAGGGCCATGGAGAAGCAGCTGGAGTGCGCTGCGGCGATCAGCTCCTCCGGGCTGGTCTTCCCGTTCGCCTCCTCGGCACGCGACACCCAGGTCACCGGCTGCTCGGCGATGGCGCCGGAGGAGTCGAAGGCGACGACCCCGCTGCCCTTGAAGAGACTGCCTTCCCAAACGGTGTGTGCGGAGCGCGTGGCTGCCATGACCCATCCTTTCGTACATGTCCGGCTGTGTCCGCCGGTGCTCGGTCCGGGCGCCCGGATCACCGGTGCACCCTCCCCCATCCGATCACATCACGGCTCAACTCACCCGGAAGACGGGCCCTCTCGCGGTGAACGGCAGCCGAACATCGCGCGGGATCAGATACGCGTGCTCGCGCCGGACCCGGAGCACGTCGCACCAGCCGTCGGTGATCACCAGGAGCGGCGCGGCGGGCGGGAAGTCGTCGGCGCGCTGGAGGAAGTCGATACCGGGCTGGAGCACGGTGCCGCCCCGGCCGTGCACCCGCACCCTCCCGGCGATCTCGGTGACCGGCACGTACCCCGCGTCGTGCGGTGCGGCGTCGCAGAACACCACGCGGGCGGCCGGTACGTCGCGGGCCTCGGCGTAGGAGGCGATGGCGCCGAGCGCCTTGCCGAGCAGGACCCGGTCCATGGAGCCGGAGGTGTCCAGGACCACGCCGAAGGTGCAGCGGGCGATCTCCTCGGGCGGGAAGTGGCGCCCCGCGCGGGGGATGTCGGGGGTGGACGCCTGGCGGCGGGAGGGACGCGCGTAGGAGCGGAGGGGCTCGGGGCGGGGCACGAACTCGTCGAACCAGCGGGCCAGCCGGGCGTCCCAGGGCACCGGGGGGTGGTCGAGGGCGCGGATCTCCTGGACCAGGCCGGCGGGCAGGAAGCCGCGCTCCTGCCGGTCGTGCAGATCCAGGCCCTGGGCGAGGCCGCGGCGGTAGAAGCCGTCGAGGTCGACGGGGTCGCAGGGCGGGCCGAGGGGGCCGCCGAGGATGTCGCCGAGTCCCTTGCCCCGCAGCGTGGCCTGCCGGCGCATGCGGCGGAGGTCGGCGGTGATCCGGTCGTAGACCTCCTCGGCGGACAGCCCGGCGAGCTCCTTGTCGTACAGCAGGCCCTCGGGCATGGTGCCGACCCGCATCTCCCGCAGCCAGTCGTTGACGACGTAGTCGCAGGCGACGTTGAACAGGTACGGGTCGCGTGCGCCGCAGCGGTCGCCGTGGCGCAGGGCGGCGTGGAGCATCTCGTGGGCGAGGACGAACCGCCATTCCCCGTCCTCCAGCCGCCGCAGCGGGTTGACGTAGATCTCCCCGGCCGCGGCGTCGACGGCGGCGACGGAGATGTTGTGGGCTCGCGCGAGTTCGGCGTCGGCGACCAGGGTGATTCCGGCTGCGATGCCGCCGAGCAGGGGGTAGGAGGAGATGAACCAGCCGAGCGCCCGCTCCCAGGGGCGCCGGGGGACGGGCTTGCCGTCCAGGCTGTCGCGGCGGCCGCCCGCCAGGTCCATCGCGGCGGAGACGGTACGGGCGAGGGCGGTGGCGAACGCCAGCTGGTGGTCCGGTGGCTGCCCGTACCAGCCGTCCCACGGCAGGAGGAACAGGTCCGCCTCGCCGGCCGCCGTGCCGCAGCGCTCGTACACGGCCGGGACGCCGTCCCGGCGCCAGTGCGCGGCGAGCCGCTCCTCGTCCCCGTCCGGGTAGGCGGCGGGCAGGTGATCGGGGGTCCTGCCGACGGGGAAGCCGAGCAGGAAGCGGTTGACGACGACGCAGCGGGCGGCGAGCTCGCTGTGGTCGGGCTGCTCGCGGGGGCCCTTCGCGGCCGGGACGTGTCCGAAGCCGAGGTGGAGGACGGCGTGCGCGAGGGCCCACGCCCAGGCCTCCGGGTCGGCCATGCGGTCCGGGTGGGCGTGCAGGACGGCCTCGGAGTCCACGCGCACCAGCCCGTCGCGGGGCGCGGACTCGCAGTTCTCCCGGCGGCAGACCTCGAACTCGACGGCGGCCAGTGCGGGGTTGGCCCGCACCAGCCGCAGTCCCGCGTCGAACGCCTCCTGTGCGAGGTCCCGCTTCTTCCGCCCCTTCGCGTTCTTCTGCCCCTTCGGGTGGGCGCGGCTCACCGGCGCGCCTCCACCAGCCGGGGCATGTCCCGGGCCGCCTCGACGAGGAACCAGGCCGGCAGGACCGGGTTGCCGTCGTCGTCGGAGGCGATGACGGTCTGGGCGACCTCGACGGAGATCTCGGCGAGCTGCACCAGCAGCGCCTTGGCGCGGTACGCGGTCTGCCGGCCGTTGGCCGACATGTGCTCCCTGGCCGCCGGGAGTTCCTTGACCAGACGTCCGCGGAACGACTCGGCGAGGTAGTAGAGCAGGTCGCGGTCCTCGATCCGGTGCGGCCAGCGGGCCTCGCCCTTGATGACGGCGTCGATCCCGAAGCGGCTGCGGACGATCTTGACGTAACCGCAGAAGGCGGTGGCGTGGGCGGGGGTGAGCGTGCCGTGGGCGAGGACCTTGAGGGTGTCCTCGCCGAGGTCGCGGCCGAAGGAGTGCAGCGCGTCGGAGAGCATGTGCCAGGAGCGGGGCGTGGAGAAGGGCTCCTCGGTCTTCGGCGGCTTGGACCACAGGTGGTCGGGGCGGTCGGTGAGGTGGTCGGTGATCCATGGATGGATGCCGTTGTTCGCCGCCCAGACCAGCCAGTCCCCGGCGGACACCTCGAGGTGGACGTGGGTGAGGCGGTTGATGAGCGCGGAGGCGATCGGGCGGGCCAGCGCGTTGTCGGTGGCGCGGTTGCCGGCGCCGATGACGATGGAGCCCTTGGGCAGCTCGTAGTCGCCGATCCGGCGGTCCAGGATCAGCGAGTAGAACGCCTTCTGCACATCGGGGGTGGCCGCGTTCAGCTCGTCCAGGAACAGGCAGTACGGCTCGTCACGGGCGATCGCCTCCGGCGGACAGAACACCGAGCGGCCGTCGCGGATCTGCGGTACACCGATCAGGTCCTCGGGGGCGAGCTGGGTACCCAGCAGACTCACGCACTCCAGGCCCAGGCTCTCGGAGAACTCCCGGACCAGGGAGGATTTTCCGATGCCGGGCGCCCCCCAGAGGAAGACCGGCCGTACGGTCGCCAGACCGAGCAGCAGTTCCGGGACACGGGAAGGGGTGACGGTGACGGCTGCCTGCACGCAAGGGCTCCTGGAGGGCCGGGGAGGTCGGAAGGGGCGCACGCACTGCCGGCGTCGGGCCGGAACACACGGATCGGGGGTGCCGATACCAGTGAACTGCGCCGCACGGAACCGGCGCAACGCGTTTTCCGCCGCGTCAGATCCGCCGGGCACGGTCGAGGGTCTCGGCCACCCAGTCGTGGAACACCAGCCGTGGGAGGAACCGGCCCACGGTGTCGAAGGTGAGCGAGAAGTCCGGCGCCATCGGCACGTCCCGGTGCGCCACGCAGACCGCCACGTGGGTGTCCGGGGCGAACCGGGGCGCCCCGAAGGGGCCGATCCGGTTGATCCTGGCGTGGATACGGTTGCCGTACACCAGCGCGGCGCAGCCGTGCTCCCGGGCCTTGGCGGCCGGGACGCCGCGGACCCAGCGGTGGAGCTCGTCGAGGTACCCGTACTCGGCCATCTCGCGCAGGCTGGTCCGCTCCACCCGGGCGTCCCCGTGACCGTCGGGGAACACCATGAGCTGGGGGACGCCCTTGCGGCGGCTCCAGTGGGCGGGGAGGTCCCGGGCGACGCGGTCCAGGACGCACAGGATGTCCGCGCGCACGGCCGGGTCGAGCCTGCGCAGTTCACCCAGCGTGTACGCGGCGTGCGGGTTCGTCGCGTCGCCGTCGGGGGCCGCGTCGGGCGGGTTCATCGCGCCATCGTCGACGGCCGTGGCGGGCGGGTCAACGGCTGGTTCAGGCCGCGCGCCGGTGGTCCGGAGCCGACGGCAGCCCCGCGTCGTCCGCTTCCGTCAGCCAGCGGCGCAGTACGCGGTGGACCTGCTCGGCGCCGGCGAGGACCGCGCCCTCGGCGACGGGCGGCGACAGGGCGAGCGGGGACAGCAGGAAGGGGCGGGACTGGGCTCCGCCGAGACCGCCGTGGGAGCCGATCTGCTCCTCGAAGGCGAGCACCTCGCCGTCCACGGGGTCGTGGAAGGAGTTGACCATGATGTCGGCGGTGTGCGGGAAGGTGTGGGTGCGGCGCACGACGTCGGCGGCGCCGGGGCCGAAGGCCGCCAGGGGTCCGGGGGTGTCGTCCAGCTCGTCCAGCGGGATCTCGGCGCCGTACGCGCCGAGCACGACCCCGCCGTGGCGTTCGCTGCGGACCAGGAGGAAGCCGATGCCGGGGTGGTTGGCGAGGGTCGGCAGCAGCGCGGGGTGGCGGGCGTCGATCTCCTCCTTGGTCATCCGGTGCGGCACGTCCGGGAAGGAGATCAGACCCAGGTTGCCCGAGGCGAGCACGACGGGATCGGAACCGCGCGAGGGGCGGTAGTGCTCGGTGCCCTCCTCGACGGGCCGGCGCAGCGCAGCGCGGACGGCCGCGCGGGCCTCGGCGCCGCTGTGGGTGCGCCTGGCGCGGCGCGGCACGGGCAGCCCGCAGCCGGCCCGCACCAGGTCGCCGAGGGTGAGGCCGTAGCGGGAGCGGAAGGTCTCGCCGGGGCTCTGCCCGTGGTCGGAGAGGACGACGATGCGGTACGGACGGGGGGCGTGCTCGGCGACGTTCTCGATCAGGGCGAGGGAGCGGTCGAGGCGCTGGAGGACCTTCTCGCTGTCCCGGCCGGTGGGTCCTGAGTGGTGGGCGACCTCGTCGTAGGCCACCAGGTCGGCGTAGACGGAGGTGCGGCCGGACAGCAGGTCGCCCGTCACGGCGGCGACGACGACGTCCCGTTCGACGACGGTCGCGAAGGCCCGTACGAACGGGTAGAGGCCGCCGCGTGAGACGCGCGGGCGCTGTTCGCGCAGCCGGGCCAGGGTCGACTGGCCGATCTCCCGGCCGACCTCGGCGACGAAGGACAGCGCGGTGCGCACGGCGTTGGCGGGGTCGGAGAAGTAGGCGAAGTAGCCCGCGCGGGAGCGGGCGGCGGGGTCCCTGCGGCGGGTGGCGATGGACAGCACCAGGGCCTGTTCGCCGGCGCCGCCGCTGAACAGGTTGCCCCGGCTGGCACCGTCCGCGGCGAGCAGTCCGGCGTGACCGGAGTACTCGATGGCCCGGGCCTGGAGTTCCGCGGCGCTGGTGGGCCGGTTGCAGACCATGACCTCGCGGCGGGCCTTCTCGTACCAGCGGAAGGCGGGGACGTCGTAGTTGCTGCCGTGCAGGATGCCGAGCTGGCTGGCGCCGGTCTGGCTGGACCAGTCGGTGCGCCAGCGGGTGAGGCGGTGGGAGGGCCGGTCGCCGCCGGTGCCGGTGCCGAGCCAGCGGGCGACGGTCGGCATCAGCCCCTTGTCGACGGCGTCGAGCAGCACGTCGTGGCCGACGCCGTCGAGTTGCAGGAAGACGGTGCCGGGGGTGGCCGGGCAGGGCGGGGCGGAACCCCGTCTGCGGTGGGCGAGGCGGTAGAGGCGGCGGCGGTAGGCGTCGTCGTCGCGTACGGCGAGGGCGGCGCCGGTGGCCGAGGCGACGGCGGACATGACGGCGGCGACGACGACCGCCGTCTCGGGGACGACGGCGCCCCGTTCGACGGGGTTGAGGTAGAGGGCCAGCCAGAGCAGGGCGCCGTTGAGGAAGAACACCAGCAGTCCGAGGACCAGCGCCGGTACCAGCAGCAGGAGGCGCACCAGCAGGGGCCAGACCAGGGCGGACAGCAGACCGAAGGCGCCGGCGCCGAGGGCGGCGGTGACCGCGGTGTCGGTGGCGCTGCCGCCGTCGGCCGAGCGCAGCCGGAAGTCCGGCAGGATCCCGGCGAGCAGCAGCATGGTCAGGGTGGAGACGATCCACACCGTGACGCTCCGCCCGATCTGACTGGCGACCCGTCGCCACCGTCCGCCACCCACGCCCCGTACCCCTCACGTCCCGGCCTGTCCGGCCCCTCTCCACCCTGTCACAACGGTCGGAACAGGCGGTTCGTCCCCCTCCGCGCGCTCCCGCGCGGTTCAGCGGCCGTCGTAGCCGGCCGTCGGCATCGACAGCCTGCGGTGCACCCTGGCCTTCATCGCGGCGTCGTACGACGGTTCCGCGCGCCCCACGGTCTCCACGCGCACCCCGCGCCGCGCGCACTCGGCGGTGAACTCCTCCACGGAGGACAGCGCGCGCTCCAGTACGCGCAGGCTGGGCGCCACGAACAGGTCGGCGCCGGGCCGCACCCCCTCCCACAGCAGGCTGTGATCGGGCCGCAGTCCCCGCACCAGCAGTTCGCGGGCCACCACATGGCCCCGCTCGCCGGCCCAGCGGGCGCACATGGCGTGCTGGCTGCGGGAGTCCACCAGGAAGGGATCGTCGTCCAGTTCCTCCAGCGGCGTCAGACTCGCGATCGCCGTCACCCGCACCGGTTTCATGGAGCCCCCCTCACCTCCGGTTTCGCCGCCGACCCTACTCCTGCGCGTAGGCTTCCGGGAGGCGCGCGAAGGAGGCGAAGAAGTGCCGGTGGACGTCACGTGGTGGGGGCACGCCACCTGCACGGTCGAGGACTCGCACACCCGTGTGCTCACCGACCCCCTGTTCGCCCGCCGGCTCGCGCATCTGCGCCGCCGGCGCGGCGAGGTGCCGCCCGCCGACGCCCGGCACGCGGACGTCGCCCTGGTCTCCCATCTGCACGCCGACCATCTGCATGTGCCGTCCCTGGCCCTGCTCGCCCCGGGCACCCGCCTGCTCGTGCCCCGGGGCGCGGCGCGGGCGGTGCCGGGGCTGCGCCGGCTCACGCATCTGCGCGTGAGCGAGACGGCTCCCGGCGAGGTGACGACGGTCGGCCGTCTCGTCGTACGGACGGTGACCGCGCGGCACGACGGGCGGCGGCTGCCGGTCGGACGGCGGCGCGCGCCCGCGCTCGGCTATGTCGTGGAGGGTGAGGCGCGGACGTACTTCGCCGGGGACACCGGTCTCTTCGCGGGGATGGCGGAGGAGGTCGGTCCGGTCGACGTGGCGCTGCTGCCGGTGGGCGGCTGGGGACCGTATCTCGGCGAGGGGCATCTGGACGCGGGGCGCGCGGCCGAGGCGCTGGCGCTGCTGGGGGCGCCCAGCGCGGTTCCGGTGCACTACGGCACGTACTGGCCGATCGGGATGGATGCCGTGCGCCCCCACGAGTTCCACGCGCCCGGACATGAGTTCGAGCGACTGGCGGCCCGGCACGCCCCCGGGTCGAGCGTGCACCGCCTCGGGCACGGGGAGAGCGTGCGCCTGGAGGGCGCACGGTGATACTCCCCGCCGCCCTGGGCCAGGCGGCCGGCACGTCCCTGTCACCGGTGGCCGCGCTGGCGGCCCTTCCGGTCGTCGCGCCCGATTCCACCCAGCAGGCGGTCGGCTACCCCTCGCTGTTCCTGCTGGTGCTGATCGGCGCGCTGGTGCCGGTGGTCCCGACGGGCGCGCTGGTCAGTTCGGCGGCCGTGGTCGCCTTCCACCGAACGGCGCCGTTCTCCATGGTGCTGCTGCTCCTCACGGCGTCGCTGGCCGCGTTCCTCGGGGACGTGGCGCTGTACTGGCTGGGGCGGCGCGGGATGAAGTCGAGGAACGGCTCGCGCTGGCTGGAGGCGATCCGGCGGCGGGCCCCGGAGGACCGGCTGGAGCAGGCGCGGCGGAAACTCACCGACCACGGGGTGGCCGTGCTGGTGCTGTCCCGGCTGATGCCGGCCGGGCGGCTGCCGGTGATGCTGGCCTGCCTGCTCGCGCAGTGGCCGGTGCGGCGCTTCGTGCGCGGCAATCTGCCGGCCTGCGTCGCCTGGGCGGCGACGTACCAGCTGATCGGCGTCCTCGGCGGTTCCCTGTTCAGGGAGGCGTGGGCGGGCGTCCTGGCGGCGATCGTCCTGACCGTACTCATCAGCGCGGCCCCTGGCCTGTGGCGGCGCGTGCGGAGAACGGCGACGGGCTGAGGTCCGCCGGGAAGGCGGGTCACTCCAGGACGCGGGAGGCGCCCACCGGGAGGTCCCAGAGGTTCTCACGGGGCAGCCCGGTTCGCTCCCAGGCGGCGCGTACCCGGAGCAGGGGCTCCAGAACCGGCTCCGCGGAGAGCACGAACGCGCCCCAGTGCATCGGGGCCATGCGGCGCGCCCCGAGATCCTGGGCGGCGCGGACGGCCTCCTCCGGGTCGCAGTGGACGTCGGCCAGCCACCAGCGGGGATCGTAGGCGCCGATGGGCATCAGGGTCAGGTCGATGCCCGGGTAGCGGCGGCCGATCCGGGAGAACCAGTGCCCGTAGCCGGTGTCCCCGGCGAAGTGAACGCGCCGGCCCTCGGGGTCGGTGAGCACCCAGCCGCCCCACAGGGAGCGGCAGGTGTCGGTGAGGGTCCGCTTGGACCAGTGGTGGGCGGGGACGAAGTCGAAGCGGACGCCGCCCAGTTCGGCGGCCTCCCACCAGTCGAGCTCGGTGACGTGGGTGAACCTGCGGCGGTGGAACCAGCGGGCGAGCCCGGCCGGCACGAAGACCGGCGTGCCGCGCGGGAGCCGGCGCAGGGTGGGGGCGTCCAGGTGGTCGTAGTGGTTGTGGCTGATGACGACCGCGTCCACGCGCGGCAGCGCCTCCCAGGCGACGCCGACGGGAGTGATCCGGGCCGGGGTGCCGAGGATGCGGCGGGACCAGACCGGGTCGGTGAGCACGGTGAGCCCGCCGATCCGCAGCACCCAACTGGCGTGCCCCGCCCAGGTCACGGCGACCGTACGGGCGTCCACCCGGGGCAGCGGGCCGGGGGCGAAGGGCAGCCGGGGGATGTCGGCGAGGCCGTCCGGGGTGGGCCGCACGGCGCCCTCGCGGGCGAAGCGGGCGAGGGCCTTCAGGCCGGGCAGCGGAGCCGTCAGCCGGTCGTGGAAGGCGCGCGGCCACACCCGGTGCTCGGCGAGCGGCCGGGGCGCGGCCGGCGGCGGGTACGGACGCGCGGAGGGGGACGGGGGGCCGGATCCCGGGCTGTCGGTTTCCGGTGGGGCCTCCTTGGAGGCGGGGGTCGTGGTGGTTCTCCCGGTCGGCCCGGGCCGCTGCGTCATCGAGGGGACTCCCGTCGCCGAGCGTCGTCACGAAGATCGTCGAAGACCGAGGTCAGGTGGGTCAGCGCGTGCTGCACATGCGGCAGTTGCAGAGGGTCGGGCGAGCGCAGGCACTCCTCGCGCGGGCCGGCGGCCCCGCCCAGCAGGGGGGCGGTGGACAACCGCACCCGGAGTGCTTCGAGGTCGTCGCCGAAGCGGTGGCCGCCCGGGGCGGGCATGCCCAGCCGGGCGGTGAGGAAGTCCTCCAGTTCCTGGGCGTCGCCCACTCCGTGCGCGGCGAGCGCCGGCGCCAGCGGTGTGAGGTCGACGTACAGGTGGCGGCCGCAGGACGGCGGCCGGGACACCCCGCCGGCGGCGACCACGGCACGGTGCGCGGCGGCGGCCAGCAGCGCGTGCAGACGTACGGAGTCGGCGACCCGCGTGGTGACCGGTTCGGGCTCGGACAGCGCGTACACCGCCGCCGCGGCGACCGGCGCGGCGACCCGTGCGTCGAGGGCGGTGAGCACGTCGAGCACGCGCGCGCGCAGCGCGCTTCCCTCCTCGCCCGCCGGGAAGCGGGCCACCGCGGCGGGCCAGCCGGGCGGGAGCAGGGCGCCGACCAGGTCGGTGACGACGGTGACCCGGCCGGGCAGCATCTCGGCGGGGCTGAGCAGCACCGTGCCGTGCGGGTCGTGCAGGGTGCCGCGCCAGGTCTCGTCGCTGACCAGGTGCAGGCCCTCGCCGACGGCCGCCTCCACGGTCTCGTGCAGCAGTTCGGGCGGGGCGACGGTCGCGGTGGGGTCGTCCGCGACGGAGAGCACCAGCAGCCGCGGATCGCCACCCTCGGCGCGCATCCGGCGGACGGTCTCCAGCAGGGCGTACGGGTCGGGCACACCGCCGCTCTCGGCGGGGGTCGGCACGTGGAAGACGGGCCTGCGCAGCAGCCGCGCGTACGGGGCCCACCACGCGGCGCAGGGGCGGGGCACGAGGATGTCGCCGCCGATGGCGGCGGTCAGCGCCACCAGCAGGGCGGGTGCGCCGGGGGCGACGGCCACCCGGTCGGGGCCGGCGGGCAGCCCCCGCCGGTCGCCGTAGCCGCACGCGGCGTCCAGCAGGGCGGGGCCGCCGCCGACCGGCTCGGCGCCGGCCCGGGACGCCGCCGCGGCCAGATGGGCGGACAGCTGGGGCAGGACGGGGAGCCCGTCCTCGGGGTCCGGCGGCCCGAAACGAACGGGACCGTGGCCTTCCGGATCCGTCTGCCGCATGCCTGCCTCCGCGCAGTCCCTGGTACTCCGGTGGCGTACGCCTGTCCTCCCGTGACCGCTCGTGCGGCCCTCGGCCAGTCAGTACCCAGCGTGCCGCGTGTCATGGGTGCCGGTCATGGTCGCGCGGCCCGCAACCCCGGGCGGCCGGTGTCAGGCGTCCGTGCGGGTGGTGCGGTCCCGGTACAGGCGGTGGGCGGCGGCGCCGAACGCGCCCGCGATCAGCAGGCCGCCCGCGGCGAGGGCGGGCACGGAGTCGGTGAAGGCACCGCCCCCGCCCGCGTCGACGCCCTGGTGGGCGGGGGCGGAGGCGGGGACGCAGTGAGCGCTGCCGGACGCGGTGGGCTTCGGCTTCACCGGTTCGGGTTCCACGGGTGCCGGTTGTACGGGGGCGGGTTTCACGGGGGCGGGTTTCACGGGGGCCGGGTCCAGCGGCTCCGGTTCGGCGGTGCTCGGGCCGGCGGTCCTCGGATCCGTGGTCCCGGGCTCCCGGGCCTGCGACGCGGCCTCGTCGCCCGCCGGGGGCGGGATCTCGGCGTCCTCGGGGACGGCGTCCGGGATCATCGCCTCCGGATCGAGGAGCTCGCCCTCGAGGCTCTCGCCGAGGGCCTCCTCTCCGGGGGGCTCCGCCTCCAGGACCTCCGGTCCCGGGACCTCGCCGTCGGCCGTGCCCGGCTGGGCGCTGTGCGGCGCGTACCCTTCCCGGCCGTGCCCGCCGGGCTCCGGGCAGGGCGAGTGGGAGGCCGTGCCCCACGACGGTCCGCCGCCCGGCGCCGTCCCCGCGCACGCGGCCGGGGCGAGCGCGCCGAGGACCGTACCGGCGACGGCGGCGAGGGACAGGGCACGGGCGGTGCGACGCATGGTGCGGGCTCCTTCGAGCGACGGCGGGACACGGCGATCGGTTGCCCCACAGCCATCACAGCCCGCCCGTCACCGCGCCGCGCGCGGCCGGACACCAATGGCGGGCCCCCGCGCACCCGAGCGGGTGAACAGGCCCGTCAGTCCTCGTCGGAGTCGCTCATGACCTGCTCCCGGACCCGGCCGCAGCAACGGCTGATCAGCCGGGAGACGTGCATCTGCGAGATGCCCAGCTCCTCGGCGATGCCGCTCTGGGTCATGTCGCCGAAGAAGCGCATGTAGAGGATGGTCCGCTCCCGCTCCGGCAGCGCGGCCAGCCGGTCCCTGACGGCTTCGCGGTCCACCACGGTGGCCAGCGCCGGATCGGGCGCCCCGAGGACGTCGCCCAGCGAGTAGCCGTCGTCGCTGCCCGGCAGCGCGGCGTCCAGAGACAGCGCGCTGAAGCTCTCCAGCGCCTCCAGACCGGTGCGTACGTCCTCCTCGCCGAGACCGGCGTGCTCGGCGATCTCGGCCACGGTCGGGGCCCGCCCGGGGATGCTCTGGGAGAGGTCCTGGGAGGCAGCGCGGACGCGGTTGCGCAGTTCCTGCACCCGGCGCGGTACGTGCACGGTCCACATGTGGTCGCGGAAGTGCCGCTTGATCTCGCCGGTGACGGTCGGCACGGCATAGCTCTCGAAGGCGTTGCCGAGCCCGGGGTCGTACCGGTCGACTGCCTTCACCAGCCCCAGCGCGGCGACCTGGCGCAGATCGTCGAAGCTCTCGCCGCGGCTGCGGAACCGGCCGGCGAGACGGTCGGCCATGGGCAGCCAGGCCTCGACGATCTCGTCGCGGAGCGCGTCGCGTTCCTCACCGTCGGGCAGTGCGGCGAGCCTGCGGAAGGCGGCCGCGGTGTCGGGGGCGTCGTCGTGCGGGTGGCGCTTCGCGGTCGCTCGGATCGCCATGGTGCGTCGCCTCTCCCTCGGAGGTGCTCGGGGACGTCACCGCGGGAGGGCGCACCGGCAGGGGAACAGGTGCGCCCGCTGCGGCACCGGGCCGCTTCCACGGACGTGCCTCCTGTCCGAAGCACTTCACCCGCGCGTGCCCCCGCGTCACCGTCGCAAACTTCCGAGCCCGGGTTCGGCGGGTTCCTCAGGTGGCTGCACGGGCGGCAGCAGGAAGTCTTCGTAGCGGCCCAGCAAAAGGATCACACCGAGCATGAAGGACGGGACGAGCAGGGCGAGCACCGCCATCGCCGGACCTTTCCCAAAGAGGCTCGTGGGGGGTGTCTCCCCTCGGGTCTCCCCGGGCCCCGGGGCCAAACCCCGGGCCATGACGATCCACTGCCCGAACCCCGTGTCGGCCTCCGCTCGCCGGGTACGCGGTGCGGACCCCCGAAGGATCTGGAGGGAGACATGCAGCGAGGCAGTGACCGGCTCAGCGTCCACCGTGACGACGAGATGAAGCACGAACTGCAGGGCCTGCTCAGGTCCGGGCACCCCACCCGCACCGAGGAGTGGAACGACCCGGAGCCGTTCGCCGACGACGACCCCGAGGTCGCCCGCGGCCCGGTGACACCGGGCCGCGGCCCGACATCACTGGAGTCGGTCCGGCTGGAACTGGCCAGGACCCTGACCCGCGGGACGTTTCCCGCCGGCCCGCGCGAGCTGATGCGCGCCCTGGACCGGCGGCACGCCCCCGACGCACTGATCGAGGCGCTGGAGCGGCTGCCGCGCCAGGCCCGCTACGGCAACGTGCAGGAACTGGCCGAAGCGCTGACCGGGACCCGGGAGACGGAGACCGCGTGACCGGCCGGTCCGCGGTGTCGCGTCCGGGCCGTCCCGCGGGCGGCCGGGCGTGGTGCCGGCACCGGCGGGCCCCGGCCGCAGCGCCCTGTACGGGAGCCGCGTACGACCGCCGCGGAACACCGACGAGCCGCGGAACACTGACGAAAGGAACGTGGGAAGCATCATGCGCATCGCATTTCTGACCGCACCCGAGGGTGTCGAGCAGGTGGAGCTGACCGAGCCGTGGCAGGCGGCCGTGGACGCCGGTCACGAGGCCGTGCTCGTGTCCACACAGTCGGGCAGCATCCAGGCGTTCAACCATCTCGACAAGGCGGACACCTTCCCCGTGCAGGAGGTCGTCGGCGAGACCTCGGCGGACTCCTTCGGCGGACTGGTGCTGCCGGGCGGGGTGGCCAACCCGGACTTCCTGCGCATGGACGAGAAGTCCGTGGCGTTCGTGCGGGACTTCTTCGAACAGGGCCGTCCGGTCGCCGCGATCTGCCACGCCCCGTGGACCCTGATCGAGGCCGACGTCGTACGCGGCCGGGAGCTGACGAGCTGGCCCAGCCTGCGGACCGACGTCCGCAACGCCGGCGGGACCTGGGTCGACGAGCAGGTGAAGATCTGCGACCACGGGTCGAACAAACTGGTCACCAGCCGCAAGCCGGACGATCTGAAGGCGTTCTGTGAGACGTACCTGGAGGTGTTCGCGGCGGAGGCGGGCTGACGTCCGTCACGTCCTACGGCCCGGCACATGCCGCAGGGGCTCGCGCGGACGCGGGCCCCTGCGGCATGTGCGGCGGCGGTGGCACGCGGTCCGTGCGGCCGGTACACGCGGTCCGGTTGCCCGCATCACGCATCACCGCATCAGGTGGCCGGAGGGCCGGAGGCAGGTCCCCGGCGGACGGGGTCGCAGGGGGTCGCAGGGGGTGGCGGCGCGGTCCGGTGGCCGGGTGAGGTGCACCCGGCTCCGTGCCGGAGGCCTGCGTCGCGCCCGGCGCCCGCGGTCAGGTTCCCGGAGTTGTGGGTACCGTCGCGTTCGCGGCGCTCCGCTCGCGGGCCCCCTCACGGGTGCGGCCCGCGGCCACCGGGCGGCGCGGGTTGCGGCGCAGATACTCGCCCTCCAGTTGCGCCATCCGGTCGTTGTGGGCCCGCAGCGCGCCGTTGGAGCCGTACAGCAGCGTGTCGTGGCGCGTGCGGTGGATGGTCTCCAGCTCCTTCATGAGCTGCTGGTCGTCCAGGCGGTCCGGCTCGACTCCGGTCATCGTGGTGCCCCGTTCGTCGTGTGCGTCCATGGGCTCCGGGTACCCGCCCGGCGGCACGAGCACTACCCGCACGGCAACCGGGAGGGAACCATGGAACTCGCATTCCTGAATCCACTCTACGAACGTCCCGGCCCCTGGGCCTCCGTATACGTCGACACCTCCCGGCACACGGAGAACACCGCCCAGGAACGGCAGCTGACGGCCCGCGCGATGGCACGGGAGCTGGCCGGCCAGGGTGCGGACGAGGCGACCTGCCAGGCGGTGCAGCGCGCCGTCGAGGAGCTGCGGCCCTCCGGCGAACCGCGTGGCCGGGCCCTGTTCGCCCGGGACGGCGAGGTCGTCCTCGACCCGCCGCTGGCCCGGTCCCCCGAGCGGGACTGGGCCACGTGGGCTCCGCTGCCCCGGGTGGCACCGCTGCTGGAGCTGGCCGGTGAGGACCCGGTGTGCGTGGTCGCCTACGTGGACCGCAGGGGTGCGGACTTCGAACTGCGCAGTGCCCTCGGCCGCGACGACGCCGGCGGGGTCACCGGGCGACAGTGGCCGCTGCACCGGACCGCCTCCGCGGACTGGTCGGAGCGGCACTTCCAGCTGCGGGTGGAGAACACCTGGGAGCACAACGCGGCGGAGATCGCCGACGCGCTCGCGGTCTGCCAGGAGGAGACCGGTGCCGATCTGCTGATCCTGGTCGGTGACGACCGTGAGCGGCGCGCGGTGCGCGAGCGGCTTCCGCAGCGGCTGCACGATCTGATCGCCGAGGCTTCGCACGGCGCGGGCAGCAGGCTGCTCGACGACGACGTCGAGCGGATCCGTGCGGAGCACGTCCACGGTCGCGCCGCCGCCGAGCTGGAGCGGTTCCTCGCCGCCCGTGGGAGCGGCGACGAGGGTCGCGCCGGGGCGGTGGAGGGGGTGCCCGCGCTGGTGGAGGCCGCGCGGGAGCACCGGATCGGCGAACTGCTGATCCGGCCGGACGGGCCGGACGCGCACCGGGAGGTGTGGATCGGTGAGGATCCGGACCAGCTGGCCGTGCGGCGCACCGAGCTGAAGGTGCTGGGTGAGCAGAACTCCTGGGCGGCGCGGGCGGACGACGCGCTGATCCGGTCGGTGGTCGCCACGGATGCGCCCGCGCTGGCGGTCGACGCGGCGGGGCCTCCGCAGGACGCCCCTGCCGGCGGGCTGGGAGCATTGCTGCGCTGGTGAGGTGGGAGTGGGGGAGCACGGGTTTCTGCGCTCCCGCCGCCCCTTCCCGTCCCTTCCCGTCCTGGGGGCTTCGCCCCCAGACCCCCGTTCGCGCGGTCCCCGCGCCCCTGAGGGGGTCAGCGGGAGCGGGCCACGCGGCGTTCGTCCCAGACCGGTTCCGGGGTTTCCCGGACGTGGCCGTCCTCACCGAAGACCAGGTAGCGGTCGAAGGAGCGGGCGAACCAGCGGTCGTGGGTGACCGCGAGGACCGTGCCCTCGAAGGCCTCCAGGCCCTCCTGCAGTGCCTCGGCGGACTCCAGGTCGAGGTTGTCGGTGGGCTCGTCCAGCAGCAGGGCCGTGACACCCCGGAGCTCCAGCAGGAGGATCTGGAAGCGGGCCTGCTGGCCGCCGGAGAGCCGCTCGAAGGTCTGCTCGGCCTGGCCGGTGAGTTCGTAGCGGCGCAGCCGGGACATGGCGGCTCCGCGGTCCTGGGCGTGTTCCTTCCACAGGATGTCCAGGAGGGTGCGGCCCTCCAGCTCGGGGTGGGCGTGGGTCTGCGCGAAGTGGCCGGGCACCACGCGGGCGCCGAGGCGCCACCCGCCGGTGTGGGCCACGTCGTCCCCGGCGAGCAGCCGCAGGAAGTGCGACTTGCCGGAGCCGTTGGAGCCGAGCACGGCGACCCGCTCGCCGTAGAACACCTCCAGGCCGAACGGCTTCATGAGGCCGGTGAGTTCCAGGTTCTCGCAGGTGACCGCGCGGACGCCGGTGCGGCCGCCCTTCAGGCGCATGGTGATGTTCTGCTCGCGGGGCGGCTCGGGTGGAGGGCCCGCTTCCTCGAACTTGCGCAGTCTGGTCTGGGCGGCGTGGTAGCGGGAGGCCATGTCCGGGCTGTTGGCGGCGGCCTGGCGCAGGTTCAGTACGAGCTTCTTCAGCTGGGCGTGCTTCTCGTCCCAGCGCCGGCGCAGTTCCTCGAAGCGGGCGAAGCGTTCGCGCCGCGCGTCGTGGTAGGTGGCGAAGCCGGCGCCGTGCACCCAGGCGTCGGCGCCGGCGGGGCCCGGTTCGAGGGAGACGATGCGCTGGGCGGCACGGGCGAGGAGTTCCCGGTCGTGGGAGACGAACAGGACCGTCTTGCGGGTCTCCCCGAGCCGTTCCTCCAGCCAGCGTTTGCCGGGTACGTCGAGGTAGTTGTCGGGCTCGTCGAGGAGGAGGACCTGATCGGTGCCGCGCAGCAGCGCCTCGAGGACCAGCCGCTTCTGCTCGCCCCCGGAGAGGGTGCGGACCTGGCGCCACTGCGCCCTCTCGTACGGGATGCCGAGCGCGGCCGTGGTGCACATGTCCCACAGGGTCTCCGCCTCGTAGCCGCGGGCTTCGGCCCAGTCGGCCAGGGCCTGCGCGTAGGCGAGCTGGGCGGCCTCGTCGTCGACGGTCATGAGGGCGTGCTCGGCCCGGTCGACGGCGTGCGCCGCTTCCCTGATCCGGGGTGTGGCGACGGAGACGAGCAGGTCGCGTACGGTCGTCTCGTCCCTGACGGAGCCGACGAACTGGCGCATGACGCCGAGGCCGCCGGTGACGGTGACGGATCCGCCGTGCGGTGTGAGTTCGCCGGCGAGGAGGCGCAGCAGGGTGGTCTTGCCCGCGCCGTTGGGGCCCACCAGGGCCATCACCGCGCCCTCTCCGACCCGGAAGGACACATCGCCCAGGAGGGCCCTCCCGTCGGGGAGGTAGTACTCGAGATGTGCTGCTTCCAGGTGGCCCATGGTGGGGATTGTGCGGGGTCGCCGACGCGGGTGGCAAACCGATCAAGGGAGACCGCGTGTCCAGTATGTGAAACGCGGGTCTCATCATGCGGGTGGTGCGGGTAGCGTGAGCGTTCTCCAACGAGCGACGAGAGCGGAAGGGGTGGGCCCGTATGCCACAAGCACGGGAGACCGCCGTCTACACCCACGGGCACCACGAGTCGGTACTGCGGTCGCACACATGGCGGACCGCGGAGAACTCGGCGGCGTACCTCCTCGGGGCGCTGGAGCCCGGTACGCGGATCCTGGACGTCGGGTGCGGGCCGGGCACCATCACCGCCGACCTCGCGGCGCTCGTCCCCGACGGCCACGTCACCGGTCTCGACCGGGAGCCGCGGATCCTGGAGCAGGCCCGGGCGGTGGCCCGCGAACGGGGACTGACCAACATGGACTTCGCCGCGGGGGACGTGCACGCACTGGACTTCCCGGACGACTCGTTCGGCGTGGTCCACGCCCACCAGGTGCTCCAGCACGTGGGTGATCCCGTCCGGGCGCTGCGCGAGATGCGCCGGGTGACCGCGCCGGGCGGGCTCGTCGCCGTACGGGACTCGGACTACGCGGCGATGACCTGGTACCCGCCGTCGCCCGGCATGGACGACTGGCTGGACCTGTACCGGCGGGTGGCACGGGCCAACGGGGGCGAGCCGGACGCCGGGCGGCGGCTGAAGTCCTGGGCGCTTGCCGCGGGGTTCACCGACATCACCGCCGGCTCGGACACCTGGACCTTCTCGACCGCCGAGGAGCGGTCCTGGTGGAGCGGGCTGTGGGCGGACCGCACCGTGGCGTCGGCGTACGCCGAGCGCGCCGTCGAAGGAGGCCACGCCACCGCCGAACAGTTGCGGAAGACGGCCGCGGCGTGGCGCGCGTGGGGCGAGCGGGAGGACGGCTGGTTCGGCGTGCTGCATGCGCAGCTCCTCTGCCGCAAGGAGCCCTGAGCACGGCCGGCAGCCGGGTTCCCCGGGACACCACGGTCCCGGGGAACCCGGCTGCCGGCGCGGTGGACGCCCGGTGACCGGGGGCTCAGTTCCGGGGAAGCAGGGGTCCGAGCGGTCCGAGGTCCAGATTCAGGTCCTCCGGCCGCAGCCCGTACCGGTTCCGCAGTTCCGCCATCCGGTCCTCGAGCAGCATGAGGGTCAGCCCGACCCGCTCCTCCTGCTCCTCGCTCAGATCGCCCTCGTCGAACCGGCGCAGCGCCTGCCGTTCCATGAGCTGGCGCAGCAGCTCCACGACGGTGAGCACCAGTTTGATCAGATCACGTTCGACCGTGTCCGGCTCCAGGTCGAGCCGCCCCCGCCGGCCGCCGTGCGGCTCGACGGGGTGGTCGGGGTCGGGGGCGGTCGTCACGGTGACTCCTCGAAGGGGGACGGGACCTGCGCGTTCACCGAGCTGATGAGTGCGTTGAGGTCGATACGGACCAGGTCGACGTCCGCGATGCGCAACGTGATGTCGCCCTTGATGACGACTCCGCCGGCCAGCAGCCGGTCGAGCAGGTCCACCAGGGCTATCTCGCGGCGTTCGACGACGGTCACACGCCCTCCTTCCCCGCCGATTCCTCGCCGGCGAAGGAGTAGGCCGCCCAGGGTCCGGTGAGTTCGACGCGGATGCCGGGGGCCCCGTCCTTCGTCCGGTCCACCTGCTCCACGAACTCCTCCGACCTCACCCGGGGCACCAGGTACGCGGCGTTGAGCACATTGCGTCCGGAGGCGCCGGAGAGCGCCGGGTTCTGCGGCGCGTGCAGCCGGGAGTCGTCGGCGCTCCCGGAGAGGGTCTCGTGCAGCCGGGTCGCGAAGGTCTCGGCCTGCTGCCACAGGTCGTCCTGCGACCTGGTCTGCATACGGCGCTGCCGCAGGTAGTCCCGGCCGGACGCCGGCTTCGGCGACGGCGTGGCGGGCGTCTCCGGCGCCGGCTCCGCCTCGATGAACACCTTGACGCCCCACTCGACCCGGCCCTCCAGCCGGTCCAGGGTGCGCAGAAAGCCCTCCTCCCGCCCCTGCAGCATCGTCCGCACCCCGCTGTCGTCGCGGAACACGGTGCCGAGCCGCAGCGGCAGCGGGGTGGTGACGGTGGTGAGCGCGTCGATCACGCCCTGGTGGGCGCGGGCGACACCGGTCAGCCAGTCCAGGTCCTCCAGATGCGCGCGCAGCGGCTCCTCCGCGAAGTCCGCCTCCGGCACATGGCTGACGACCGCCACCAGGTCCCCGTGCGGCAGCAGGCGGGGCGGATCGCCGCCGACTCCGGTCAGCTGCGACTGGAGCGGCGTGCCGAAGGGGCGGCAGACCGCGTAGACGTACCGCAGTCCGGTCACGGGCTCTCCTCCTGTGCGCTGCGGGACTCCAGTCCCAGTTCCTCCAGCCGGGCCAGCCGCTCACGCAGCTCCGCGTTCTCCCTCGTGAGTTCGTCACGGCGGGCTCGGGAGGAGAGCGCCGGGTCGGACTCCCACCAGTCGATGCCCATCTCCTTCGCCTTGTCGACGGAGGCGACGACCAGGCGCAGTTTGATGGTGAGCAGTTCGATGTCGAGCAGGTTGATCCGGATGTCACCCGCGATCACGACACCCTTGTCCAGCACCCTTTCCAGGATGTCGGCGAGATTGGCGCCGCCGCCCTGTCCATAGGGATCGGGGAGCCGGCTGGGGGTGGTCATCGGCGGCTCCGGCTCTCGTCGCGCTCGTCCTCGGGCTCCGGCTCGGGCTCATCCGCCCCGGCCTCGGCCTCGGTGTCCTCGTCCTCGTACTCCTCCTCCGGGTACTCGTCCTCGTCGTACTCGCCGGCGGGCTCCTCCCCGGACTCCGGCTCGTACTCCTCCTCGGAGTCCTCGGAATCCTCGGGCTCGGAGTCCTCGGGTTCCGTGCCGGGCTCCTCCTCGTCCTCGTACTCCCGGTCCTCGCCGTACTCGTCGTCCGGGGCCTCGTCGTCGCGGTGCTCGTCCTCCGAAGCCTCGCCCTCACCGGAGTCGGCTTCCTCCTCCTCGGCCAGCGCGTCCTCGTGGCTGCGGACGACCTCGCCGTCGCGGATCTCACCGCGCCAGCTGTCCTCGGCCTCGCCCTTGATGGTGATGAAGCGGGCGAAGTTCTTCAGGTCGAGCCGGGCGCGGCGGCCCTGGGCGCGCCAGATGTTGCCGGTCTTCTCGAAGAAGCCCGACGGGTAGTACTCGATGACCAGCAGGACCCGGGTGAGGTTGTCGCCGAGGCTGTGGAAGGAGACGACGCCCTTCGTCGAGCCCTTGGCGCCCTCCGAGGTCCAGGCGATGCGGTCGTCGGGGACCTGCTCGGTGGTCTGCGCCTTCCAGCTTCGGCTCGACCACCAGATCTTCGCCTGCCAGTCCGACGTGGTGTCGTCGGCCTTGCCGGCGCTCTTGACGCCCTTGGCGAAGGTGCTGAAGTCCTGGTACTGGGTCCACTGGTCGTAGGCCGTGCGCAGCGGCACCCCGACGTCGATGTGCTCCATGATGACGGTGGGCTTGCTGCCGGACGAGCGCTTGCGCTTGCCCTTGCCGCCTCCCAGACCCTTGAACGCGTCCTTCACCTTGTCCTTCGCCTGCGAGGCACCCACCTCCACGGCGCTGCGCAGCGGCCCCTTGCCCTCGGCGAGCTTGCGGCCGCCGTCGGCGGCGATCTTGGCGAAACCCGGGCTGTTGCCCTCGGCGATGTCGTTGAGCTTGTTCGTGGTGTCGCCGAGCTTGTGGCCGAGGCCGCTCAGCATGCGGGTGGCCTGGGCCGCGAGGTACTCCTGCAGCTCCGACTTCAGCCGGTCCGCGGCCTCGCTGTGGGCGATGTCGGCGAGCGGGTTCTTCGTCGCGCCGTCCGTGGCCCCGTTCGCTCCGTCGCGCGCGGCGGAGCCGGCCTTTCCGAGGGTCTCGGTCATCGCTCACCGCCTCCCTTCGACGTACGGGGACGCTCGGCCCGGGGGCCGGGCGCGCTCTTCTTGGCGGCCGCCTTCTTGGCGGGAGCCGTCCTCTTGGCCGCGGCCTTCTTCGCCGGCCCGGCCTTCTTCGCCGGCGCCTTCTTGGCGGCGGCCTTCTTCGCCGGCCGCTCGGGAGCCGGCTCCTCCTCGCGGTCCTCGGCGTCCTCGCGGTCCTCGCGGTCCTCCGGTTCCCCGTCGGCGTCCTCGGCGTCCTCGGCGTCCTGCGCCCGGTCCCGCCGGCCGCCGCCGCTCAGCTCCTCGCGCATCTCGGCGGTACGGCCGTGCAGCCGGTCGGCGAGCGAGCCGAGCTGCCGCTCGACCAGCGCACCGGAGGCGGCCTTGCCGACCCCGCGCAGATCGCCGCGCAACTGATCGCCGAGCTCCTTGAACTGCGGGTTGTCGCGCAGTTGCCGGGACAGCAGATCGGCGACCATCCGCGGGCTCAGATTCAGCTTCTTGCCCGCCACCAGCCCGCCGACGGCGACCGCCATCTTGAGCTTCTTCGTCCGTCCGAGGAGATATCCGGCCCCGATCGCGAGGCCCATTCCCATTCGATTCATCGTGCCGTCCCGTCCCCGCTGCCCGCACCCGTGCGCGTCGCGGTCTCCAACCGGTCGAGGAGCTCGTCCTCCTGCCGGTCGAACTCCTCCTCGGTGATCTCTCCGGCTTCCAACTGCTCCTCCAGGCGGGCCAGCTCGGCGCGGATCGTGGCAGGGTCGTAGTAGATGCGTTCCGCTTCCTGCACCACCTGCCCGATGGCCCAGCCGCCTGCCCGCACCGGTGCGAACGGCAGCAGCAGCACTTCCGAGATCAGGCCCATCACGTCACCTCGTTCCGGTCTCCGCCCCACCCGCGGACGTCCCCGCCGGCTCGGCCGGACCGGGCTCGACGAAGCTGTACGGGGGAAGCGGACCGTTCAGACGTACGTCGAGGTGGGGCATGTCCTTGCGGACCTGCTCCACCGCGGCCAGGAACTCCTCCGCGGCCTCCCGCTTCACCAGGTATGAGACGTTGGCGAGCCAGCCCGTGGACTCGGGGCCCACGCTCACGGCGTCGGCGGCCCCCTCCAGGGCGTTCTCCAGCGCGGTGCCGTCCTCGGACTCCTTGGCCTTGACCGCCGCGGCGACCATCTCGCCGAGCCGGATCTTGTCCTCGTAACCACCACCGCCGGACTGGCGGTTGGCCTCCGCGAGGGCGCGGATCTCCGGGTTGCCGGCCATCACGTGGTGCAGTACGGCCTCCTCGACGTGGTTGGCCTTGACGTTGTACTCGACCCGGTCGTCCAGCGCCTGCAGCCGCTCGAGGTAGTGCTCGGCACGCTCGTCGAGGACGCCGGTGACGGAGTCGTCGTCCGGGGCGACGCTGCCGAACCGCATGGGCAGCACACAGCCGGCCGCGCCGATCTCGCTGAGCACGTTCTGGTGGGCGAGCAGCTCCCTGCGCTTGGGACGCAGTCCCTCCGGGGCGTCGCTGACGACGGCCGCCAGCTCGCCCTGCCTCAGGACGCGCACCGGACGCGCCGGATCACCGACCCCTCCCATGCCCTCGGGCAGTGCCGGGTGCGACGCCGCCGTGATGCCGTAGACATAGGTGCTCACTCCTGCTCCTCCTTCCGGCGGGCGGCCGTGCTCTTGCGGGCCCGCGGACGGGACTCGGTCTCGCGCTCGGAGCCCTCCTCACGCGACTGCTTGAAGGCGTCGGAGATGGTTTCGGCGGCACCGGAGAGAGCGCCCTTGGACTTGCCGCGGGCACCGGACTCGGTGACCTCGCCGACGATCTCGGGCAGGCCCGGGCTCTTGCGCGGCCCGGCCTCGAGGTCGAGGCGGTTGCACGCCTCGGCGAAACGGAGATAGGTGTCGACGCTGGCGACGACGACACGAACGTCGATCTTCAGGATCTCGATACCGACCAGGGACACGCGCACGAATGCGTCGATGACGAGCCCCCTGTCCAGGACAAGCTCAAGCACGTCGTAGAGGCCGCTGCTGCCGCCTCCACCGCCGGACTGCTGTGCCGGTACAACTGTCATGCCGGACATCCCTCCTTGTGTCTGTGGTCACGGGCCGGGTCCGCCCGGGCGGCTCAGCGGCCGGAGCCGCGCGCGTCGGCTCGTCCCCGCTCGTAGCGGCGGACCCGCCGGTAACCGGTGAGCTGCCCGTCCGGGTCCAGCTCCACCTGGTAGCTCGCCATCAGGCTCATCGTGTCGGGCACGCGCTCGAGTTCGAGAACCTCGACCTCCAGCGCCCAGCCCTCCTCCGTCTGCTCGAAGGACGACACGGACTCGGCTTCCATCCCGGTGAGCTCCGCGAGCTGTCCGCGCGCCTCGCGCAGCACCTGCATCGGGCTCGGGCGTTTCGTGTTTCTGTTGTCGTCGGTCTGCTTGCGCGACCTCGGTTCGTCCTGGGAGCCGCGGGATTCCCGTGCTTCCCGGGACTCCCGTGAACCCTGTGACTCTTCGGTGTTCTTCGTGTTCGACATGGCCACCTCCCCCTCCGTGTGGCCGCAAGTCTGTTCGCCAAACCTCCCCGCACTCACCCGGTTGCCACGGCCGGGTGGCACCCCGGCCGCTCCCGTGCTCCCGGATTCAGTCCCGCAGCCCCGCCAGCCTGCGCCGGGCCGGACCCAGCGCGCGTCCCCGGCTCAGCAGGCCGTCCCACGGGTCGGTGCGGGCCTGTTCGACGGCGTCGGCGATGGTCCAGCGGCGGGCGTGCAGCTCCGGATCGTCCAGCTGGTCCCAGGAGACGGGCACGGCGACGGGGGCGCCCGGCAGTGCGCGGACGGTACAGGGCGCGACCGCGGTCTGCGCGTAGGCGTTGCGCTGGATGTCGAGGTAGAGCCGGTCGCCGCGGTCCTTCTTGCGGGCCGCGGTGGTGAGCCGGTCGGGGTGGGCGCCTGCGAGGGTCTCGGCGACCTCGCGGGCGAAGGCGCGGACGTCCTCGAAGTCGTGGTTCCCGGTCAGCGGGACGATCACGTGCAGGCCCCGGGAGCCGGTGGTCATCAGCGCCGAGGGCAGGTTCAGCTCCTCCAGCAGCTCCCCCAGCAGCCGCGCCGCGTCCCGTACCGTCCCGAAGTCGTCCCCCGAGGGGTCGAGGTCGAACACCAGCCGGTCGGGGTGGCCGGTCCGGCGGGTGCGGGACAGCCAGCGGTGCAGGGTGATGCTCGCCTGGTCGACGAGGAAGAGGAGGGTGGCGGCACTGTCGCACACGGTGTGGGTGACCGTGCCGCCCTCCTTCGCCACCTCGGCGCGGGTGATCCAGCCGGGGTAGCCCTCCGGGGTGTTCTTCTGCATGAACGTGGGGCCGCCGATGCCGTCCGGGCGCCGGTCCAGCATCAGCGGACGGCCCCGCAGGTGCGGCAGCATGTACGGGGCGACGGCCAGGTGGTAGTCGGCCAGGTCGCCCTTGGTGTACTCGGGGACGCCCGCGCCCCCGGGGAAGAGCACCTTGTCCGGCCGGTGGATCTCCACGGTGCGGCGGCCGGCCCGTACGGTGCGCGACCCGTCGCCGCTCACGACACGACCGCCTCCCCCACCAGCAGCCGGCCGGCCGCCGCGATCGACGCGGCGTCGATACCGGCCGCGTGCAGCTGCTCCTCCGGAGAGGCCGACCCCGGCATGTTCCGTACGGCGAGGCGCACCAGGCGCGGTACGGGGCGTCCGTCGCCGAAGGCCTCCGCCACCGCGTCGCCGAGGCCGCCCTCGGGGTGGTGGTCCTCGACCGTCATCAGACAGCCGGTCTCCTCGGCGGCGGCGCGCAGGGTCTCGCGGTCGACCGGCTTCACCGAGTACAGGTCGATCACCCGTACGGCGATGCCCTCGCCCTCCAAAGCCTCCGCGGCGGCGAGCGCCTCGGGCACGGTGACGCCCGCGGCGACCAGGGTGAGCCGGTCGCTGCCGGAGGAGCGCAGCACCTTGGCTCCTCCGACCGGGAACTCCTCGTCGGGGCCGTAGATCACCGCGCTCTCGCCTCGCGAGGTGCGCAGGTAGCGGATGCCGTCGAGGTCGGCCATCGCGGCGACCAGCCGTGCCGTCTGGTTGGCGTCACACGGGTACAGCACGGTCGAGCCGTGCACCGCGCGCATCATCGCCAGGTCCTCCAGACCCATCTGACTGGGCCCGTCCTGGCCGATGGCGACGCCGGCGTGCGAGCCGACGAGGCCGAGGCCGGAGCCGCTGACCGCCGCCATGCGGATGAAGTCGTGGGCGCGGGTGAGGAACGCCGCGAAGGTGGACGCGTACGGCGTCCAGCCGCGCGCCGCGATGCCCACCGCGGCCGCGATCATCTGCTGCTCGGCGATGTAGCACTCGATGTAGCGCTCGGGATGTTCCTTGGCGAAGAACTCCGCGCGGGTGGAGTCGCCGACCTCTCCGTCGAGGGCGACGACGTCGTCACGGGCGGTGCCGAGGGCGGTCAGCGCCTCTCCGAAGGCGTTGCGGGTGGCCACCTCCTCGCCCTTGTCCCAGCGGGGCAGATCCGGGGTCCCGGTCCGCCGGCCGGCCGGCGCCCCGTCGGGCGGCGCCGGTGCCTGCACCCGCAGGCGGACGTCGCGCGGGCCGCCGAGTTCGGCGATGGCCTCCTCGGCCTCCGGCAGCGGCTTGCCGTGCAGGCCCTCGCGGTCCTGGACCGACCCGACGCCCTTGCCCTTGAGGGTGCGGGCGATGATCGCGGTGGGCTGGCCGCTGGTGGAGAGCGCCTCGCCGTAGGCGCGGTCGACGGCGTCCACGTCGTGGCCGTCCACCTCGACCGTGTGCCAGCCGAAGGCCTGGAAGCGGCGGGCGTAGGCGTCGAGGTCGTGACCGTGCCGGGTGGCGCCGCGCTGGCCCAGCCGGTTGACGTCCACGACCGCCGTGAGGTTGTCGAGGTTCTCGTACGCGGCCTGCTCGGCCGCCTCCCACACCGAGCCCTCGGCCAGCTCGCTGTCCCCGCACAGCACCCAGACCCGGTAGCCGGTGCGGTCCAGCCGCTTGCCGGCCAGCGCGATGCCGACGCCGACGGGAAGGCCCTGGCCCAGGGAGCCGGTGGCCGTCTCGACCCAGGGCAACTGCCGGGGGGTGGGGTGTCCCTCGAGGCGGCTGCCCTTCTCCCGGAAGGTGAGCAGTTCCTCGTCGTCGATGGCGCCGGCCGCCTTGTAGGTGGCGTACATCAGGGGCGAGGCGTGGCCCTTGGACAGGACGAAACGGTCGTTGGCCGGGTGGTCGGGGCGGTCGAAGTCGTAGCGGAAGTGGCGGGCGAACAGGACGGCCATCAGGTCCGCCGCGGACATGGACGACGTGGGGTGCCCGGAGCCCGCGGCGGACGCGGCGCGGACACTGTCTACGCGCAACTGCTGCCCGAGAGCGACGAGTTCACCGGTGTTCATGAGTCTCCTTCGGTAAAGCGGTCGGTACGCCTGACGGGTCCGGGCGCGACGTCCGGCCCGAGCGGCGGCGCGGCGGCGGGCTGGTCCCTCGCGGGCTCTCCCCCGGGCTGGTCCCTCGCGGGCTCTCCCCCGGGCTGGCTCTTCGCCGGCTCTCCCCCGGGCTGGCTCTTCGCCGGCTCTCCCCCGGGCTGGCTCTTCGCCGGCTCATCCCCGGGCTGGCTCTTCGCCGGCTCACCACCCGGCCGGCTGCCTGCCGGTTCACCGCCCGATCGGCTCTGCGCCGGTTCCGCGCCCGGCCGGGACGACTCCCGGTCCGGTTCCCGCTTCCGGCGCGGCCCGCCCGGTACGCGTGGCAGTTCCGGGGACGACGTGTCCAGCGGCACCGACCAGGACCGTACGAGACCGAGCTGGACGGCCTGGCGCGGCAGTACGGCGTCGAGGAGCCAGTCGGCGGCCACCCGCACCCGGTTCCCGGGCATCGCGGCGAGGTGGTAGCCGCGGGTGACCGCGCCCGCGGCCACCCCGGAGAGGTTGACGCCGAGCGGGTTGGCGGCGGCCTTGACGCCGCCCAGGTCCACCACGAACCCCATGTCCTTGTGCCGGTAGGCACGCCGCTCACCGTCACCGAACGACGCGGCGATGTTCTGCCCGCACACCTTGCCCTGCCGCCAGGCGTGCTGCGCGGTCATCGGGGTGTACGACCCCGGCTTCTCCAGATCGGGCACCGCCGCCGCGTCACCGCAGGCGAACACCTCCGGCCGGCCCGGCACCTGCAGGTGAGGGTCGACCAGCAGCCGGCCGCGTTCCATGGGCAGCCCCAGGGACTCGGCGAGCGGATCGGGGCGGACGCCCACGCACCACACCACCGTCCGCGTGTCGACGAACTCCCCGTCGGTCAGCAGCACTCCCTCGTGTGTGGCCTCCTTCACGGAGGTGCCCATCCGCACGTCGACGCCCCGTTCGCGCAGCACGCCGTCGGCCGTGCGCGAGAGCCGTTCGTCCAGCTCGGGCAGGACCCGGTCGGCGATGTCCAGGAGCATCCAGCGCGGCCGCATTCCGGTCCGCATGGGATGCTTCGCGACCTGCGCGTCGGTGAACAGCTGCCCGTGCGCGGCGACTTCGGTGCCGGTGTACCCGGCGCCCACCACGACGAAGGTGCAGCGGGAGGCACAGCTCCCGGGGTCGTCGGTGGCAGCGGCGAGTTCCACCTGACGGGTCACGTGGTCCCGCAGGTACAGGGCTTCGGGCAGGCCCCGGAAGCCGTGCGCGTGCTCGGCGACACCGGGGATCGGCAGCAGCTTGTTGACGCTGCCGGCCGCGAGGACCAGCCGGTCGTAGGAGAGGGTGCCGCCCTCGCCCTCGGGCCCGGTGTAGTGCACCTGCCGCGCGTCCAGGTCGATGCGGTCGGACTCCCCCAGCACCAGCCGTACGTGCGGCAGGGTGCCGGAGAGGGAGACGGTGACCCGGCGCGGCTCGAGGATGCCGGCCGCGACCTGGGGCAGCAGCGGAAGGTAGAGAAAGTAGTCGGTCGGGTTGAGCAGGATAATCTCGGCGCGGCCCTTGGCCAGCCGGGACAGGGTCTGCGCCGTGCGGTATCCGGCGAAGCCGGCACCGACGATCACTATGCGGGGTCGACTCACGGTTCGCCTCCGGCGCTGTCGCGTACGTCGGGAGACTTCCGCGTCCCCCTGGCGGGCACCGCCAAACGTCCGGCCGGTTTCCGCCCTGGCCCCCGGGTACCCGGCCCGCGTCCCGAACCACCCCATGTCGCGGAGGCACCCCCCATGCCCGAGTACGGCTATTTCCTCTCGTGCGAGCAGTACGGCCCCGCAGAGCTGATCGAGCAGGCGCGGATGGCCGAACAGGCCGGCTTCCAGGCCCTGTGGATCTCGGACCACTTCCACCCGTGGAACGACGCGCAGGGGCAGAGCCCCTTCGTGTGGTCGGTGATCGGCGCGCTGTCCGAGGCGGTGTCCCTGCCGGTGGGAACGGCGGTGACCTGCCCGACCGTGCGGACACACCCGGCGGTGGTGGCGCAGGCGGCGGCCACCAGCGCGGTGATGTCGCCCGGGGAGTTCCGGCTGGGTGTGGGCACCGGCGAGGCCCTGAACGAGCACATCGTCGGAGCGCACTGGCCACCCGCACACGTCCGCCTGGAGATGCTGGAGGAGTCCATCCAGGTGATGCGCAGGCTGTTCAGCGGCGAGGAGGTCAACCACCACGGCACGCACTACACGGTGGAGAACGCCCGTCTGTACACCGTCCCGGACGAGCCCGTCCCGATCGACATCTCGGGCTTCGGTCCGGCGGCGACCAAGCTGGCGGCCCGGGTCGGCGACGGCTACATCACCATGATGCCGGAGGCCCCGATGGTCGAGCAGTACCGCAAGGGCGGGGGCGGCGGAAAGCCGGTGAGCGGCGGCACCAAGGTCTGCTACGGCACCGACCGTGACGCGTGCGTGCGCACCGTGCACCGGCTCTGGGCGAACGAACAGCTGCCCGGCGAGCTGGGGCAGGTGCTGCCGTCACCGAAGCACTTCGAACAGGCACAGACGCTGGTCACGGAGGACATGGTGCGGAAGAACCGGGTGTGCGGCGACGACGTGGACGAGCATGTCGCCGAGCTCCGCCGGTTCGCCGACGCGGGCTTCGACCGGATCTACGTCAACCAGATCGGCCCGGACCTGCGCGGCTTCTTCGACTTCTACCGCACCAAGGTACTGCCGCAGCTCCAGCAGGCCGGCTGAGCCGGACGGGAGGCCGCGGCCTCCCGAGGTCCACGGCAAGGGCTGCGACACGGCCGATGGTCCGCTCCCCCGCCGCGCGGCGGGGGAGCGGACCATCG
>NZ_JABTTS010000028.1 GCF_018638295.1 Streptomyces sp. CHD11 | reverse complement strand
GGGGGGGGCCCCCCCCCCCCCCCCGGCCGGGCGGACGGCAGGGCGGGACCGAAGTGGACCAGCCGTCGATACGACCGGCGAAGGGAGTGTTTATCGTCAGGCAGACGACTATGATCGCCGCATGCCCTACGACCCGTCAGCCTTTCCGCCCTTCGCTGTCACCGTGGACCTGGTCGTACTGACCGTGCGCCGCCATGAGCTGTGCGCGCTGGCGGTACGCAGGGGCGAGCCGCCGTTCCAGGGGCGCTGGGCACTCCCCGGCGGTTTCGTACGGGCCGACGAGGACCTGGCGCAGGCGGCGGCCCGGGAACTGGCGGAGGAGACCGGGCTGCGGGTGCACGACCCGGCCGCTCCCGCCCAGGACAACGGCGCGCACCTGGAACAGCTCGCCACCTACGGCGATCCCGAGCGTGACCCCCGGATGCGTGTGGTCAGCGTCGCGCATCTCGCCCTGGCCCCCGACCTGCCCGCACCCCGGGCCGGCGGCGACGCCAGCAACGCCCGCTGGGCGCCGGTCGGGGAACTGCTGCAGCGGGGCGGTCGCGGCAGGGACCCCGAGCCGGTGGCGCCGCTCGCCTTCGACCACGCCCAGATCCTGTCGGACGGGGTGGAGCGCGCCCGTTCCAAGATCGAGTACTCCTCGCTGGCGACGGCCTTCTGTCCGCCCGAATTCACCGTCGGTGAGCTGCGCCGGGTCTACGAGGCGGTCTGGGGCGTGGCGCTCGACCCGCGCAACTTCCACCGCAAAGTGACGGGCACGCCCGGCTTCCTGGTCCCGACCGGAGGCACGACCACCCGCCAGGGCGGCCGCCCCGCCCAGCTCTTCCGCGCCGGCGGAGCCACTCTGCTCAACCCCCCCATGCTGCGTCCCGAGGTCTGACGCGGGGACCGCTCGGCCCACCGTCAGGCCCGGCGCCGCGCACGTCCGGTCCGCAGCACGCCCCGCTATGCCCGGAAAACCCGAATTGGCGCGCTATCTTGCATTGGGTGATCCAGGCCATCGGACTGACCAGCAGCCCCCGCAAAGAGCTCCCGCCCGCCGTCGACGACGTCTCCTTCGAGGCGCGGGCGGGACGCGTCACCGCTTTGCTCGGAGCACCGGGAGCCGGTAAGACGGCGGCGCTCGGGCTCATGCTCGAACTCCAACGCGGGCGTGGCATCACCTACTTCAGAGGGCGCCCGCTGCACCGCATCCCCTGTCCCGCCCGGGAGGTCGGCGTACTGCTGGGCGAGGTACCGGGACACCCCGCGCGCACCGTCCGAGGGCATCTCCGCATGCTCTGCGCCGCCTCGGGGGTCCCGGGGCGCCGTGCCGACGAAGTCCTCGAAGCGGTGGGGCTCGTGAGCCTGCGCGACGAACGCCTCGGCACCCTGTCGCGCGGCATGGACCGCCGCCTGGGGCTGGCCTGCGCGCTGCTCCCGGACCCGCACACACTCGTGCTGGACGACCCCGGACAAGGACTCTCCGCCCGGGAGGCACACTGGCTGCACGGCGTGCTCCGGGCGCACGCGGACCAGGGCGGCACGGTGCTGTGCACCACGGCCGACCCGAAGGAGGCCGCGCGGATCGCGGACCACGTGGTCACCCTGGAAGGGGGAAGGCTCGTCGCCGACCAGGAGGCCGGGGACTTCCGCCGCACCAGACTGCGCCCCCGAGTGGCCGTGCGCAGCCCGCACGCCGCGCGGCTCGCGGCACTGCTCGCCCAGGAGGCGCGCTCCGCGCAGCGGTCCGTCGAGGTCGTACAGGAGGGCGGCAACCGCCTCTGCGTCTACGGCAGTACCTGCGCGGACGTCGGTGAGACGGCGTTCCGCAACGGCATCGTCGTCCATCGACTGGCGGATGAGGTGGGCGACATGGGCCCCGGTGCCGGGGCGGCCGGAGGGGCCGCGGACGAGGCGGAACCGGCGGCGGACGGTGACCAGCCGCCACCGGCCGCCGCCCCGGCCGGGGAGGCCTCCCTCTCTCCCGTGCCCGGTGACCGGGACCCGTACGGGGAAACCGGTACCGAGGACGCCCTGCCGGCCGCCCGGCGCGGCCCGGGGCGGCCAGGCCGCGGCATGCGCCACGCCGACCACTCCTCCGGCGGAGGGGACGGCCTGCCGCCGCCCGTCTCCGTACGCCCCGCGCCCCGGCCCCTGCGACCCGTGCGCTACGAGATCCGCCGCGCCACCGGGGTCCGCACGGGGTTCCTCGTCGGGGCCGGTGTGCTCCTCGTGTCCGCGCTCACCGCCGTCCTGCTGGCCCGCGTCGGGCACACCCCGCAGCCGCGTCTGCTGGCTGCCTGGCCGCGGGAGTTGCCGCTGCCGCCCGCGGCCCTCGGGGCGGGGCTGCTCGGCGCGCTGGCCTTCGGTGACGAGTACCGGCACCCGGCGCTGGCGGCGGACCGCGGCACCGTCCCCCGGCGGCTGGGGCTGCTGACCGCGAAACTCCTCGTCGCCTCGGTCACCGCACTGGTGCTGGCCGTCCTGACCATCGGATGCGATGCCGAGGTGCTCTACCTCGTCTACGGACGGGAGGTCGTCGGGGTTCCCGCCGACTGGCTCCCGCTGAGTGCGGGGTGGCTCGGCCTCGTGACGGGGTGTGCCTGTGCCGGTGTACTGGCGGCGGGCGTCTTCCGGTCCACCACCGCCGGGGTCGCCGCGGTCGTCGCCGTGCCCCTCCTCGTCGTACCCCTGGTGCACAAGGCGCTGGACGCGCCGTCGGTGCGCACCCCGGCCCTCCTCTCGGAGCGGTTGCGCGAGGGGCTGCCGCTCGGCTGGCCCTTCGGCGGGGAACGCCACCTGGACGCGGTCCTGCGCCTGATCGCCCAACCCGTGGGCGGAGCACTGACGTTGTCGCTGGCGGTGCTGCTCTGCGCGTACCTGCTGACCGGTCTGCGGAACAGGGTCCGATGACGACCGAACGCGAACGTATCAGCCCGCCTGTGCCCACAACTCATCGCGAAAAGCTCACTTCTTTACGATAAGGCGTCAATTGCGACGGGGTGAGCGATCACCCTTTCGTGTGCTTTTCACCAAAGACCTCAAGGGAGTTGGGAGCGGCGCCGACAAAGGATGCGTGAGTACCCTTGCGCACACCATGATGACCGCCGCCCGCTCCGCAGACTCCGGCCTCGCGAGCCCGGGCGAACTCGACCGCTACCCCTTCGGCGAGGCGCCCCCCGCCGACCGCGTCGGGGCCCCCGCCTGGGACGGCGCGGACCCGGAGCTCGGCCGTGTGAGCCGGCGCGCCGCAGGCAGCCGGGGACGCGGGCTGCACGGCCAACTCGTCCAGCAGTTGGGACAGATGATCGTCTCCGGGGACCTCGGCGCCGACCGCCCGCTGGTGCCGGAGGAGATCGGCCAGCGCTTCGAGGTCTCCCGCACCGTCGTCCGCGAGTCGCTCCGTGTCCTGGAGGCCAAGGGTCTGGTCAGCGCCCGGCCCAACGTCGGCACGCGCGTGCGGCCCGTCAGCGACTGGAACCTCCTCGATCCGGACATCATCGAGTGGCGGGCCTTTGGACCGCAGCGTGACAACCAGCGTCGTGAGCTCAGCGAGCTGCGTTGGACGATCGAGCCGCTCGCCGCCCGGCTGGCAGCCGGTCACGGGCGGGAGGACGTCCAGCAGCGACTGTCCGACATGGTGGAGATCATGGGGCACGCGATGGGGCAGGGCGACGCGCTGACCTTCGCCCGCGCCGACTCCGAGTTCCACTCGCTGCTCATCCAGGTCGCGGGCAACCGGATGCTGGAGCACCTCTCCGGGATCGTGTCCGCCGCGCTGCAGGTCTCCGGCGGTCCCGTCGCCGGATGTGAGCGGCCGACCGAGGCCTCGCTGGCGCACCACGGCCGGATCCTCGACGCCCTCGCGGGCGGCGACGGCGCGGCCGCCGAGGCCGCGATGCGGCAGCTCCTCACCGTCCATCCCGAGGTGGAACGCGTGGTGCCCGCGCCGCGCGAGCACTGACCGGGTTCCCTGGACGGCCCGGTGCGGTCTGCCACCCCCCTCCTGTGGCAGCGCCCCGCTCCTGAGCCGTCCCCGTCGGACCCTGTGGGATCATCGGCGATCCCGCGGGGTCCGACGGCGAGAAGGGCGGCGGAGGAGCTCGGGGAGACGCCCCGCTCGCCCCTCTATGAACGTTCTGTTCCCACATGCGCACTTCTGATCATTTACGAGGTGTGACTCGGGCCACGCGGATTGGGCGTAACGCTCCCGGAGGGAACGCGATGACCTAAGAGGTGACAGCCGCGGAGGGAATACGGACGCCAGTCATGGCGCTGTGCATCTTCCCGGCCTCTGTCCGCGCCGTCGGCCCAATCCCCAAGCCGGCGGTCGGCTCCTGTTCCCCCGTGGACGGGGCCGGAAGCCGTTTTCCAACGTTCCGAGAGGTTGTTCGTGTCGGCCAGCACATCCCGTACGCTCCCGCCGGAGATCGCCGAATCCGTCTCTGTCATGGCGCTCATCGAGCGGGGAAAGGCTGAGGGGCAGATCGCCGGCGATGACGTGCGTCGGGCCTTCGAAGCTGACCAGATTCCGGCCACTCAGTGGAAGAACGTACTGCGCAGCCTCAACCAGATCCTCGAGGAAGAGGGTGTGACGCTGATGGTCAGTGCCGCAGAGCCCAAGCGCACCCGAAAGAGCGTCGCAGCGAAGAGTCCCGCCAAGCGCACCGCCACCAAGACGGTCGCGGCCAAGACGGCGACCGCCCGGAAGGCCACCGCCGCGGCCGCACCGGCGGCGCCCGGCGACGACGCGGCCGTCGACGAGGAGGCACCCGCCAAGAAGGCGGCTGCCAAGAAGACCACGGCCAAGAAGGCGACCGCCAAGAAGGCCACGGCCAAGAAGGCGACTGCCAAGAAGACCGCGGCGAAGAAGGACGACGCCGAGCAGGCCGACGAGGAGACGACCGAGGAAACCAAGGCGGAGGAGCCCGAGGGCACCGAGAACGCCGGTTTCGTGCTCTCCGACGAGGACGAGGACGACGCGCCCGCCCAGCAGGTCGCCGCCGCTGGTGCCACCGCCGACCCGGTCAAGGACTACCTCAAGCAGATCGGCAAGGTCCCCCTGCTCAACGCCGAGCAGGAGGTCGAGCTCGCCAAGCGCATCGAGGCGGGCCTGTTCGCCGAGGACAAGCTGGCGAACTCCGACAAACTGGCGCCGAAGCTCAAGCGCGAGCTGGAGATCATCGCCGAGGACGGGCGCCGCGCCAAGAACCACCTGCTGGAGGCCAACCTCCGTCTGGTGGTCTCCCTGGCCAAGCGCTACACCGGCCGCGGCATGCTCTTCCTGGACCTGATCCAGGAGGGCAACCTCGGTCTGATCCGCGCGGTGGAGAAGTTCGACTACACCAAGGGCTACAAGTTCTCCACGTATGCCACCTGGTGGATCCGCCAGGCGATCACCCGCGCGATGGCCGACCAGGCCCGCACCATCCGTATCCCGGTGCACATGGTCGAGGTCATCAACAAGCTCGCGCGTGTGCAGCGCCAGATGCTCCAGGACCTGGGCCGCGAGCCCACCCCGGAGGAGCTGGCCAAGGAACTCGACATGACCCCGGAGAAGGTCATCGAGGTCCAGAAGTACGGCCGCGAGCCCATCTCCCTGCACACCCCGCTGGGCGAGGACGGCGACAGCGAGTTCGGCGACCTCATCGAGGACTCCGAGGCGGTCGTCCCGGCCGACGCGGTCAGCTTCACGCTGCTGCAGGAGCAGCTGCACTCGGTGCTCGACACCCTGTCCGAGCGTGAGGCGGGCGTCGTCTCCATGCGTTTCGGTCTCACCGACGGTCAGCCGAAGACCCTCGACGAGATCGGCAAGGTGTACGGCGTCACGCGCGAGCGCATCCGCCAGATCGAGTCCAAGACCATGTCGAAGCTGCGCCACCCGTCACGCTCCCAGGTGCTGCGCGACTACCTCGACTAGGCGCACCGCCACGACGCGTCGTCGTGCGCCGCGTCCGTGGAGGCCCGGCTCCCGTCCTCGGGAGCCGGGCCTTTCCGCTGCCGTGGGGGTGCGGGCTCGGGAGAGGTCGATCACTGTGGGTGCTTCAGGAGCACCCCATTGTGAGGAGCGCGCATGCGACGTCGTCTTGCCCGGGCCCTGGCCCGGCCGCTGGCCCTCGCAGCGGCGGGAGGCGTGATACCGCTGGTCTCGGCCGGTCCGGCGGCTGCCGACAGCATCGTCGTCGGCGGGTTTCCCGTCGAGGTTTCGGAGAGTCCGTGGACCGTGGCGCTGTCCAGCCGTGACCGGTTCGGAGGTACGCGGGCGGGGCAGTTCTGCGGGGGCGTGGCGGTCGGCCGGACCACCGTGCTCACCGCGGCCCACTGCATGGACAAGGAGGTGCTGGGGGCGCCGCCGGAGCGGGTGCGGGACCTCCGGGTCATCGCGGGGCGCACCGAACTGCTCTCGGACCGTGGCCAGGAGATCGCCGTACGCGACATCTGGGTGAACCCGGGCTATGACGGGGCCACCAACTCCGGGGACTTCGCCGTGCTCGGTCTGGCCGAGCCGCTGCCGCCGGGCTCGGTCATAGGCATGGCCGGGGCCGGAGATCCCGCCTACCGCGCGGGTACGGCGGCCACGGTCTACGGATGGGGGGACACCACGGGATCCGGCAGTTACGCCGGCCGTCTGCACGCGGCGCGGGTACGGGTACAGACGGACGCGCAGTGCGAGCGCGCGTATCCGGGGGGTGCCGAGGGAACCTACCGCGCCCGGACGATGCTGTGCGCGGGAGAGACGGCCGGCGGGCCCGACGCCTGCCAGGGGGACAGCGGCGGACCGCTGGTGGCGCAGGGGCGCCTGATAGGTCTGGTGTCGTGGGGCGCCGGCTGCGGCTGGGCGGGCAGCCCCGGTGTCTACACGCGCATCTCCGACGTTCTGCGGACGCTCGGGTGGCAGTAGGCCAGGGCGGGGCCGGGAGGGCGCCTGGGGGCCGCTGAGCGGCACAGGGCGCCTGCCGGTGCGGGCGCACGCGAACGGGCGGTCGCCTCCGAGGCGGAGGCGGCCGCCCGTTCGCCGGCCTGTGCCAGTCTGCTCGTCGTCGGACGCGAGGTGTCAGCGGTCTTCGTCGGAAGGTGTCGCCGGAGCGGTCAGCCGCTCCGTCTCGTCCTGTATCTCGGCGGCGATCTTCTTGAGTTCCGGCTCGAACTTGCGGCCATGGTGGGCGCAGAAGAGCAGTTCTCCGCCGCTCAGCAGGACGACGCGCAGGTATGCCTGGGCGCCGCAGCGGTCGCAGCGATCGGCGGCCGTCAGGGGGCTCGCGGGGGTCAGAACAGTAGTCACGTCGCCTCTTCTCTAGCTCGACGAGCTGTCGTACCAGGGTCAACATCCAACCAGCCCCAAAACGTTCCCGCTCGTGGCTTCTCCTCGAAAAAATCTTTCGAGGTGGGTGGCTGTTGCCGGTTGGCGGCGAATGTGCCGTAGTGCGTGTCTGATGTGTCGTACGGATTCGCGTTCGTATCGGTGGTCGGTCCTCCCGGCCGGGTTGCCGGTTGTTCATGAGGACGTGCCCGGAGCCTAAATGGTTCATGCCTGGAAGGGAACGTGATGTGTGCTTCACTCCATCGAGGGATCGAACAGGCATGCGACGCTCGACTAGGGTAGGGCGGAGACGAGGGTGGCGTGACAACGGCTCTACCAGGCCTCGGTACCCTCTCACCGGTGACTCAAGCCGCGCCCTTACCCGTGAGGGCCCCATCTGAAATTCAGCGAGGAGCGAACCGCGTGACCGCCGAGACGTCCGTGCCGTCCACAGCGCTGCTGGCAGGAGCAGACCGGGACGGTTCCAACTACACCGCGCGGCACCTGCTCGTCCTCGAGGGGCTCGAGGCCGTGCGGAAGCGCCCCGGGATGTACATCGGATCCACCGACAGCCGTGGTCTGTTGCACTGCCTCTGGGAGATCATCGACAACTCCGTCGACGAGGCCCTCGGAAGCCACTGCGACCACATCGACGTGATCCTCCACGACGACGGTTCGGTGGAGGTCCGGGACAACGGCCGGGGCATCCCGGTCGACGTCGAGCCCAAGACCGGCCTCTCCGGGGTCGAGGTGGTGCTGACCAAGCTGCACGCCGGCGGCAAGTTCGGAGGCGGCTCGTACGCCGCCTCCGGCGGTCTGCACGGCGTCGGAGCGTCCGTCGTCAACGCGCTCTCCGCCCGGCTCGACGTGGAGGTGGACCGCGGGGGGCACACCCACGCGATCAGCTTCCGGCGCGGCGTCCCCGGCGTCTTCGCCGGCATGGGTCCGGACGCGAAGTTCGAGGCCGGGAGCGGGCTGCGCAAGACCAAGAGGATCCCCAAGACCCGCAGCGGCACGCGGGTGCGCTACTGGGCCGACCGCCAGATCTTCCTCAAGGACGCCAAGCTCGCCCTGGAGACGCTGCACCAGCGCGCCCGCCAGACCGCTTTCCTGGTGCCCGGCCTGACCATCGTGGTCCGGGACGAGTACGGGCTCGGCGAGGGCGGCAGCAAGGGCGAGGAGTCCTTCCGCTTCGACGGCGGCATCAGCGAGTTCTGCGAGTTCCTCGCCGCCGACAAGCCCGTCTGCGACACCCTCCGGCTCACCGGACAGGGCACCTTCAAGGAGACCGTCCCCGTCCTCGACGAGCACGGCCAGATGACGCCCACCGAGGTCACCCGGGAACTCGGCGTCGATGTCGCGATGCGCTGGGGGACGGGCTACGACACCACGCTCAGGTCGTTCGTCAACATCATCGCCACCCCCAAGGGCGGCACCCACGTCGCCGGTTTCGAGCAGGCCGTCGCCAAGACGATGAACGAGGTGCTGCGCACGAAGAAGATGCTGCGCGTGGCCGAGGACGACATCGTCAAGGACGACGCCCTGGAGGGCCTCACCGCGGTGGTCACGGTCCGCCTGGCCGAGCCGCAGTTCGAGGGCCAGACCAAGGAGGTCCTCGGCACCTCGGCGGCCCGCCGCATCGTGAACACCGTGATCTCCAGGGAGCTCAAGGCGTTCCTGACCTCCACCAAGCGTGACGCGGCCCAGCAGGCCCGCGTCGTCATGGAGAAGGCCGTCGCCGCGGCCCGGACCCGCATCGCGGCCCGCCAGCACAAGGACGCGCAGCGCCGCAAGACGGCCCTGGAGTCCTCCTCGCTGCCCGCCAAGCTCGCCGACTGCCGCAGCGACGACGTCGACCGCAGCGAGTTGTTCATCGTCGAGGGGGACTCCGCGCTCGGTACGGCGAAGCTGGCCCGCAACTCCGAGTTCCAGGCCCTTCTGCCGATCCGCGGAAAGATCCTCAACGTCCAGAAGTCGTCCGTGACGGACATGCTGAAGAACGCCGAGTGCGGCGCGATCATCCAGGTGATAGGAGCCGGCTCGGGCCGGACCTTCGACATCGACACGGCCCGCTACGGCAAGATCATCATGATGACCGACGCCGACGTCGACGGCTCCCACATCCGCACGCTGCTCCTGACGCTGTTCCACCGCTACATGCGGCCCATGGTGGAGGCCGGCCGGGTGTTCGCGGCGGTCCCGCCGCTGCACCGCATCGAGCTGATCCAGCCCAAGAAGGGCCAGGACAAGTACATCTACACGTACTCGGACCGGGAGTTGCGGGACACGCTCATGGAGCTGCAGAGCAAGAACATCCGCTACAAGGACTCGATCCAGCGCTACAAGGGTCTCGGTGAGATGGACGCCGACCAGCTGGCCGAGACCACCATGGACCCGCGCCACCGCACCCTGCGCCGGATCAACCTCACCGATCTGGAGTCCGCCGAGCAGGTCTTCGACCTCCTCATGGGCAACGACGTCGCTCCGCGCAAGGAGTTCATCTCGAGCTCGGCGGCGACCCTGGACCGGTCCCGCATCGACGCCTAGCGGGGCGCACCGGGGCGGAGCGCCTGGCGGCCGCACCGGGCGCGTGCACGGTCCAGTCACCTGATGGGGTGAACCGGAACGGGAAGAAGAGTCAGGGATCTTCCCGTTCTGTCCATCCTTGGGCATGCGACCAAGCAATTCGGGGGACGTCGGGTACGACGATCCCTGGTACGACGCACTGGCCTCGGGCTGGGGCGAGTCGACCGGCGCGAGGGTGCCGCCGGGACGACGCGAACACGAGACCGTGGCGGCCGCCGACGTCTACCTCGACGTACAGCGCAGCGCGGCCTTCCAGGAAGTACGCAGCAGGCACCGGCGGTTCGTGGTCCCGGCGGTCGCGGCCTTCCTCACCTGGTACGTGGCCTACGTCGTGACCGCCACGACCCTGCCGGGGCTGATGGCGCGGCCCGTCGCGGGCGCCGTGAACCTCGGGATGCTGGCGGGACTCGGCCAGTTCCTCACCACCTTCCTGCTCACCTGGGCCTATGTGCGCCACGCACGGCTGCGCAGGGACCGCGCGGCGCTGGAACTGCGCTGGGACACCCAGGAACTGACGCGCGCCCGGGACGGTGTGTCATGACGGCCGATCATCAGACGTCGGCGCTGGTGCTGTTCAGTGTGTTCGTCGCGGTCACCCTGGGCATCACGACCTGGGTGAGCCGCCACCGGCAGGGTTCGGCCGAGGAGTTCTACGCGGGCGGCCGGCTCTTCTCCCCGATGGAGAATGGTTTTGCCATCGCGGGCGACTACATGTCGGCCGCCTCCTTCCTCGGCATCTCCGGGCTCATCTGCCTCGTCGGCTACGACGGGATGCTCTATTCGGTGGGCTTCCTGGTGGCCTGGCTGGTCGTCCTCCTCCTGGTCGCGGAACTGGTCCGCAACTGCGGCCGCTTCACCCTCGCCGACGTGGTCGCGGCGCGCATGCGGGAGCGGCCGGTGCGGATCGCGGCGGGAACCTCCTCGGTCACCGTGTCCGTCCTCTACCTGGTGGCGCAGATGGTGGGCGCGGGGAGCCTGGTCGCGCTGCTGCTCGGCGGCACCGGCGAGGCCGCGCAGGCCTGGACGGTGGTCGGAGTCGGTGTCCTCATGGTGATCTATGTGTCGCTGGGAGGGATGCGGGCCACCACCTGGATCCAGATCGTCAAGGCGGTCCTGCTCCTGAGCGGCACCGTCGCCCTGACCGTCCTGGTCCTGCTGCGCTTCCACGGCGACATCAACCGGCTGCTGCGCACGGCGGCCGAACGCAGTGGTCACGGGGACGCGTTCCTGGCCCCCGGGCTCGCCTACGGCGGGGACTGGACCGCGCGGCTCGACTTCATCAGCCTGGGACTCGCCCTGGTGCTCGGTACGGCGGGGCTGCCGCACATCCTGTCCCGCTTCTACACGGTGCCCACCGCGCGGGCGGCACGGCGTTCGGTCGTCTGGTCGATCGGGCTCATCGGCGGCTTCTACCTGATGACGATCGTGCTCGGGTTCGGCGCCGCCGCCCTCATCGGACCGGACGCCGTACGCGCCTCCAACGCGTCCGGCAACACCGCGGTGCCCCTGCTCGCGCTCGACCTGGGAGGCGGGGCCGGCTCCACGGGCGGCACGGTCCTGTTCGCGATCGTCGCGGCCATCGCCTTCGCCACGATCCTCGCCGTGGTCGCCGGAATCACCCTCGCCTCCTCCGCGTCCGTCGCGCACGACCTGTACGCGTCCCTGCGGCGCCGGGGCGGAAAGCCGTACAGCGAGGTGGCCGTGGCCCGCGTCGCCGCGGTGGGCGTCGGACTGCTCGCGATCGCCCTCGGCCTGCTGGCCCGCGATCTCAACGTCGCGTTCCTCGTGGGCCTCGCCTTCGCCGTGGCCGCCTCGGCCAACCTGCCGGTGCTGCTCTACTCCCTGTTCTGGCGCGGTTTCACCACACGCGGTGCCGTGTGGTCCGTCTACGGGGGCCTGGTCCCGGCCGTGGTGCTGGTACTGCTGTCCCCCGTGGTGTCCGGAAGCCCCGACTCCCTCGTCCCCGGCGCCGACTTCCAGCTCTTCCCGCTGCAGAACCCGGGGCTGGTCTCCATCCCACTGGGCTTCCTCGCGGGCTGGCTCGGCACGGTCACCTCGGCCGAGGTCCCGGACGAGTCCCGGCACGCGGAGACCGAGGTGCGGTCACTGACCGGTGCCGGAGCGGTGTAGCCGCCACAGGGGCAGCAGCGAAAGCTCCGCCATCGGAGCAAAGACGCGACTTCCCCCGCGTCGGGGCGGGTCGGAGCTTCCCTCCGTCCGGGCAGCTCCGCAGGGCCTGAGACGGAAGGCCCCGCCATCCGTAGGCAAGGACGGCACGGTTCCTTCCCCCGCCCCCACGGGGCCGTGACTCAGACGCGGGTCGCCCACGTATAGCGGTGCTCCGGGCGGCCCGCGTCCCCGTACCTGAGGGTCAGCGTGGCCCGTCCGGTGCGCTCCAGGAGTTTCAGGTAGCGCTGGGCGGTCTGGCGGCTCACCCCGGTGCGTTCGGCGATCTCCTGGGCCGACAGCGGGCCGTCGGCGTTCATCAGGGACTGCCGGACCAGCTCCGCGGTGGTGGGGGAGTGCCCCTTGGGCAGCTGCGGCTCGGCCGACGCCGACAACGCCCCGAAGATGCGGTCCACTTCCGCCTGCTCGGCCTCACCGCCGCCGTCGAGGGTGAGCCGCAGGGCCGCGTACGCCTCCAGTTTGGCGCGCAGTCCCGCGAAGGCGAACGGTTTGACCAGGTACTGCAGGGCGCCCTGACGCATCGCCGCCTGTACGGTCGCCACGTCACGGGCCGCCGTCACCATGATCACGTCGGTCTGGTGGCCGCGCCGGCGCATCTCCCGGACGATCTCGAGCCCCGTCCCGTCGGGCAGACAGTGGTCCATGAGCACGAGATCCGGCCGGGGCGGCGCCTCCAGGGCGGCGAACGCCTCGGCCGCGCTGTGCGCCTCCCCGGCGACGTGGAAGCCGGGCACCTTCCCGACGTAGGCGGCGTTGACCCGTGCGACACGGATGTCGTCGTCCACCACCAGGACCTCGATCATCGCGACTCCTCCTCGGCGGTCGGCGGGGCGCAGGCCCCGGTGAGAGCGGGCTCCTGGCCCGGTTCGTCGGTCAGGGCCTCGGGCAGGACGACGGTGAACTCCGCTCCGCCGCCCGGCGCCTCGCCCACGCTCACACCGCCGCCCTGCCGCTCGGCGAGCCTGCGGACCAGGGGCAGTCCGATGCCGCGCTCCCGGTGGGCCGGCGGTTCCTTGGTGGACCAGCCCTCGGTGAAGACCGACTCGCGGTGCTCCGGCGGGACTCCGGGACCCGTGTCGCGCACCACGAGCACCGCGGTACGTCCCTCCGCGCGCAGTTCGACCTCCACACGCGCGCGGGACGCCCCGGCGACGGCGTCGAGGGCGTTGTCCACCAGGTTGCCGACCATGGTGACGATCCCCCGGGAGTCGATCAGCCGGTCCGGCAGCCGGGTCCCGTCGGACACCCCCAGGGCGACCCCACGCTCGGCCGCGACCGTCGCCTTGCCCACCAGGAGCGCCGCGAGCAGAGGGTCCCGGATCTTCTCGGTGACCTGTTCCGAGGTGGCCCGGTGTTCACCGACGACCTCGCCGGCGAACTCCGCCGCGTCGTCGTACATCTCCAGCTCCAGCAGCCCCAGCAGGGTGTGCATGCGGTTGGCGTGCTCGTGGTCCTGGGCCCGCAGCGCGTCGATCAGCCCCCGCGTGGAGTCCAGCTCCCGGCCGAGCCGGTCCAGCTCCGTGCGGTCGCGCAGGGTGGCCACGGCGCCGCCGTCGTCGGTCGGCATACGGTTGGCGACCAGGACCCGCCGGCCCCGGACGGTGAGCAGATCGGTGCCGGTCACCCGGCCGGCCAGTACGTCGGCGGTGCGTCCCGTGCCGAGTGCCTCGTCGGGAGAGCGGCCGACGGCCTCCTCGCCGACGCCCAGCAGGCGCTGCGCCTCGTCGTTCAGCAGACGGACGCGACCGCCGTGGTCCAGGGCGACCACACCCTCCCGGATGCCGTGCAGCATGGCCTCGCGTTCCGCGAGCAGCGACGCGATGTCGGAGAAGGCCAGATCGCGGGTCTGCCGCTGCACCCGCCGGGAGATGAGCCAGGCCGCCAGCGCGCCCACGGCCAGGGCGCCGCCCGCGTAGGCGAACAGCCCGGGGACGGCGTGGATCAGCCGGGCCCGCACACTGTCGTAGCCGATGCCGACCGAGACAGCCCCGACGATCTCCCCGTCGGCGTCCCGCAGCGGGACCTTGCCCCGCGCGGAACGTCCCAGGGTGCCCTGGTCGATCTCCATGACGTCATGTCCGGCCAGTGCCTCACCCGGGTCGGTGGAGACGAGGCCACCGATCCGCCCTGGATCGGTGTGCGACCAGCGCACGCCCCGCTCGTCCAGCACCACGACGTACTCGGCACCGGTGGCCTTCCGGATCCGTTCCGCCTCCCGCTGCACCGGCCCCTCCGGCGACGGCTCCGTGCTCCGGACGTCCTCCGCGATCTGCCGCTGCTGGGCGGTGGTCTGCGCGATCGCGAGCGCGCGGCGCATCGCCTGGTCGTCCAGCTGCTCGCCGAGCGGGGCGAGGAACAGTCCGGTGGCGAGTACCGCGACTCCCGCCGCGATCGCCAGCTGCATCGACAGGACCTGCGAGAACACTCGCCGCGGCAGGCCGAGGCGCAGGCGGCGTGCGGGGGGAGGGGGGCTCATACCCACGACGGTACGCGGACGGCCGCGGGGTGCCACGAGGGTGTTGCGGGGATTTCCCGGCCCCCCGGGGGCACGCCGGGATGCCCGCCTGGGCCTCGCGTGTGGGCCGTTGAACCCGGGGGTTGGGCGGGGCTTGTGAGCCGGTGGGTCTTGTGGTCGGGGGGCGAGTGCGCAGGGTGGGCTTTGGTCGCTCGGCTGCGTGGGCGCGTGGATGGGTGCCGGGTGCCGGGTGCCGGGTGCCGGTCTGCCGGGAGGTCGGCTCGGGAGGGTCGCGCCGAGGGCGCGTGCCTGGGGGCGGGTGGCCCGTGAGTCGTCGGGTCGTGTGGTCCGGGCCGCGGGGTGAGTGCGCGGGGTGGGCTCCGGGCGCTCCGTCGGTGCCGTGAGGTCACGGTGCCGCGGCCGTCGCGGTCAGCCCGCCGGCGAGGCCGCGGCCAGCTCGCGGATGCCCGTGACGTCCATCCGCACGGGCGAGCCGAGTACGGACCCGCAGCTCTCCGGACGGGGCGGGAGCGACGCGCCCTGGGCCACCTCCACCAGCCACCGGCGCCCGTCCGTGTGGGCGACGGTCACCGCCCAGAGGGGCGTCGTGCCGTCCGTCGCCACGACGCGCAGGGCCTCGGCGGCGTACTCGCCCACCGCACGCCGGACGGCCAGCTCGGCCGCCTGGCCGGGCCGCTCCCACGCGGAGGCTCCCCGGCACCCCTCCACGACGATCCGGCCCTCCTGCACACCGTGCAGCACCTCCTTGACGGCGTGCGCCTCGGCCCTGCCGTACGCGTAGCCGTGCGGAAGTACCAGCACCGTGGGCGAGAACCGGTGGCCGCCCAGGTGGGTGACCTCCCAGACGCCCTCGACGCCGGAGGCGGCCAGCTCCGCCGCGAGGGGCCGGCCGAGGAGGGCGCAGCAGCGGTCCCGCTTGCCGTTGGTGCAGACCAGGGCGAGCGGGTCGCCCGTGTGGGGCCCGCCGCCCAGCTCCGTCCGCAGGGTCTCGGGTTCGCCGCGGCCCAGCGCGGCAAAGTCGAGATCGAGCAGACGTCCGGGGTCGGTGACCGTGGCGGTGTGCAGCCATACCTTTCCCGGAACGGTGTGGGCCACGTACATCTGGCGCAGGGCGGATACTCCGCTGTCCGCGTGCCGGCCGGCGCGGCGTATGAGCGCGATCCGCACCCCGGTGCCCCGCGCGGCGGCCTCCAGGGCGCGGCCCAGCGAGGGATCGAGATGGCTCGACGTGAGCGCCTTGGCCCCCCAGGGGCCGGTCTGCTCCAGCAGCAGCCAGGTCCGCGCGGTGGCCGCGGTTCCCGAGACCGGCTCCTCGAGTTCCCGGGAGACGGTTGAGCATGTGCTACTCACAGAGGTGAGCCTAACCTGACTTGTGGGCGGGGTGCCTGCCGGCCTGACCCGTGTCGTGTACCCGCTGTGGCGTCGCACGGTCACCACACCGCCAGGGTGCTGCGGATCAACCTCGCCCAGGCCCTGCACCGGCGCTTCGAGCCGCGTCCTGCCGAACGGCCGCTCCGCCGGCCCCGAGCCGTAACCGCCGAGGCCCACCGCGTGGCGTCCTGCCAAGCCCCGGGCCGCGGGGCACGTCGTCGCCAGGGCCGGTGCCGTGCGGTCGGAGGGCGCACCGCGCTGTACGGAGATCCGCGCTGCGGGCTCCGAACGGCCCGGCGCCGCCCACCCGGACGGCGGGACCGCCCGCTTCCTCGCCCGGCCGGAGGAGGCGGACGTGGCACACCTCGCCTGTCACGTCACGCGGCGCTGACCGGCGCCCGGCTGCCCGACCAGACGATCGGTCCCGCGCTGATGGCCGACCACCACCGGTGTCTGGCGCGCGGGGTGCCGCAGGCCACGGTGCCGGCCCACGCAGCGGCATGTCCCCGCGTTCCCGTCCCTGGCTCTGTGGGCCTCCACCGTCCACATGGAGCGCCGCCCGGGCACCGGGATGCGGCCCCGCGGCCGACACGGAGGGCGCCGAACCGCTCCCGCGGAGTGAACCGGACGGCGTGTGGCAGTAGGGGCGCCTATGGCGAGCGTGGCATCACCAGGGGGCCCTGCGGTGCGTGCCACGGTGACGCCCGCGGCGGGCGGAGGCGCCCGCGCCTTGCTCGTATCCTGGTGCGTCAGTCGATTCCCGGGCGTGCGCGCAGACGCGGGCCGGGGTGCGCCGAGGGTGGGAGAGGGGTCGCGAAGTGGTGCTCAGGGGCGGGCGGCAGATCCCGGTCGTGGTGCTGGCCGGATTCCTCGGCTCGGGGAAGACCACGCTGCTCAATCACCTCCTTCACCGCAGCGGTGGCAGCCGTATCGGAGCACTCGTGAACGACTTCGGGGCCATCGAGATCGACGCCATGGCCGTCGCGGGGGCGCTAGGGGACTCGACGGTGTCGCTCGGCAACGGGTGTCTGTGCTGTGCCGTCGACGGCAGTGAGCTGGACGTCTACCTCGAACGGCTGGCCAGGCCCTCCACCGGGACCGACGTGATCGTCATCGAGGCCAGCGGACTCGCCGAACCGCAGGAGCTCGTGCGGATGGTGCTCGCCAGTGAGCATCCGGGGATCGTCTACGGCGGACTCGTCGAAGTGGTGGATGCCGCCGAGTTCGACGCCACCCGGGCCAGGCACCCCGAGATCGACCGGCACCTCGCTCTCGCCGACCTGGTGGTCGTCAACAAGGTGGACCGGGCCGCGGACGCAGAGAGGGTGGTGGGGCTCGTGCGGTCACTGGCCGGCCGCGCGGCCGTGGTGCCGGCCACCCACGGACGCGTCGATCCCGAGCTCTTCTTCGACTGCCGGCCGGCCGGGGAGCGCGTCGGGCAGCTGTCCTTCGACGATCTGCACCGCGACGGCGACGAGCACACCGGGCATCTGCACACCGCGTACGACAGCCTCTCCTTCGCCACCCGGCGTCCGCTGGACCCACGGCGGCTGATCCGGTTCCTGGACAGCCGGCCCGAGGGGCTGTACCGGATCAAGGGGTACATCGACTTCGGGCCGTACGACACCGGCAACCGGTACGCCGTGCATGCCGTGGGGCGGTTCCTGCGGTTCTACCCCGAACCCTGGACGCCCGGCGCGGAGCGGCGAACCCAGCTCGTCCTCATCGGCGCGGACATCGACGCCGCCACCCTCGGCGAGGAGCTGGAGCGCTGCGTGGACGACGGCGCCCCACACGCCGACGAACGCGGCATGTGGGGCGTCCTGCGCTATGTGCAGGGGGCCGCGGAGGACCCGGCGGCGGTCTAGACCGGGCCGGCCACCACCGACACCGTCTTCGCCAGGGACACACCGGAGCCGTCCCGGCGCGGGTCGGGCTCCGGGAGGTCCACCGCGGCGCCGTTCCTCTGGGCGGCGCGGGCCGGGGCCGGGCCCGCCCAGGCCAGGGACAGGCAGTCCTCGCCCTTGAGGAACCGCTGGCACCGCACACCGCCGGTGGCCCGCCCCTTGCGCGGGTACTGGTCGAACGGGGTCAGCTTGGCCGTCGTCTGGACGGAGTCGTCCAGCGTGCCGCGCGAGCCCGCGACGGTGAACACCGCCGCGTCCACCGCGGGATCGACCGCAGTGAAGCAGATGACCTTCGCGCCCTCGGTGAGTTTGATGCCCGCCATGCCGCCCGCGGGGCGGCCCTGCGGACGGACCTGCGCCGCCGGGAAGCGCAGCAGCTGGGCGTCGTCGCTGATGAAGACCAGATCCTCCTCGCCGGTGCGCAGTTCCACCGCCCCGACGATCCGGTCACCCTCCTTGAGGGTGATGACCTCCAGCTCCTCCTTGCTGGAGGGATAGTCGGGCACCACCCGCTTGACGACGCCCTGCTCGGTACCCAGCGCCAGGCCGGGCGACGACTCGTCGAGCGTGGTCAGACAGATCACCTGCTCGTCGTCCTCCAGCGACACGAACTCGGCAAGGGGCGCCCCGCCCGCGAGGTTCGGTGTCGGCATCGTCTCCGGGAGCTGTGGCAGGTCCACGACGTTCAGCCGGAGCAGACGGCCGGACGACACGACGACACCGATCTCACCGCGGGCCGTCGCCGGTACGGCCGAGATGATCACGTCGTGCTTGACCCGCTTGGCGCTGTCGGCCAGCGGCGCGTCGTTCGCGGTACGGGCGAGCAGCCCGGTGGCGGACAGCAGGACGCGGCACGGGTCGTCCGCCACCTGCAGCGGCACGGCGACGGCCGGGGCACCGCCGGACTCCAGCAGGTGCGTACGGCGGTCGTTGCCGAACTTCTTGGCCACCGCGGCCAGTTCGGCGGAGACCAGCTTGCGCAGCTCCGCGTCCGAGTCGAGGATCCGGGTCAGTTCCTCGATCTCCGTGTTCAGCCGGTCCTTCTCGGCCTCCAGCTCGATCCGGTCGAACTTGGTGAGACGGCGCAGCGGAGTGTCCAGGATGTACTGGGTCTGGACGTCGCTGAGCGAGAAGCGCTCCATCAGACGCTGCTTGGCCTGCGCGGAGTTCTCGCTGGAGCGGATGAGACGGATGACCTCGTCGATGTCCACCAGGGCCGTGAGCAGGCCCTCGACCAGGTGAAGGCGGTCGCGCCGCTTGCTGCGGCGGAACTCCGAACGCCGGCGTACGACGGTGAAGCGGTGGTCGAGGTAGACCTCCAGGAGTTCCTTGAGGCCGAGGGTGAGCGGCTGGCCGTCCACCAGGGCCACGTTGTTGATACCGAAGGACTCCTCCATCGGCGTCAGCTTGTACAGCTGCTCCAGCACCGCCTCCGGCACGAAGCCGTTCTTGATCTCGATGACCAGGCGCAGCCCGTGGGCGCGGTCGGTGAGGTCCTTGACGTCGGCGATGCCCTGGAGCTTCTTCGAACCGACCAGGTCCTTGATCTTGGCGATCACCTTCTCGGGCCCGACCGTGAAGGGCAGCTCGGTGACGACCAGGCCCTTGCGGCGGGGCGTCACGTCCTCCACCGTGACCGTCGCGCGGATCTTGAACGTGCCACGGCCCGTCGCGTAGGCGTCGCGGACACCGGACAGGCCGACGATCCGGCCGCCGGTGGGCAGGTCGGGTCCGGGGATGTGCTTCATCAGGGCGTCGAGATCCGCGCTCGGATGCCTGATCAGGTGCCGCGCGGCCGCCACGACCTCGCGCAGATTGTGCGGCGGCATGTTGGTGGCCATACCGACGGCGATGCCCGACGCGCCGTTGACCAGCAGGTTCGGGAACGCGGCGGGCAGCGCCACCGGCTCCCGCTCCTGGCCGTCGTAGTTGGGACCGAAATCGACCGTGTCCTCGTCGATGGACTCGGTCATCAGACTGGTGGCCTCGGCCATCCGGCACTCGGTGTACCGCATCGCGGCGGGCGGGTCGTCGTTGCCCAGCGAGCCGAAGTTGCCGTGGCCGTCGACCAGGGGGACGCGCATCGAGAACGACTGCGCCATGCGCACCAGGGCGTCGTAGATCGACGCGTCGCCGTGGGGATGCAGCTTGCCCATGACCTCGCCGACGACGCGGGCGCACTTCACATAGCCGCGCTCCGGCCGCAGCCCCATCTCGTTCATCTGGTAGACGATGCGGCGGTGCACCGGCTTCAGGCCGTCGCGCGCGTCGGGCAGGGCGCGGGAGTAGATGACCGAGTACGCGTACTCGAGGAAGGAGCCCTGCATCTCGTCGACGACGTCGATGTCGAGGATCTTCTCCTCGTACGAGTCGTCGGGCGGCGGGGTCTTCGTGCTGCGGCGGGCCATCGCTGCCGGCTCCTTGCTGAAGCGTTGGGACGGGATCTGACGCGGACCATTGTGGACTGCCGCACTGACAGGCGGGACCATGACCCGTTTCCGGGTGGTCGGTTCGTCGGGGAGCGGCGGCGCGAGCAGGGTACGCGGCGGGTGCGGTGCGCATCCGCGCGGGGTGACGGGACACGCGCGGGGCCGCTGTCCCGAGGGCACCTCTCCGGGCGGGTACGACCGCCCGACGTGCGCGGGGCGTGACGGCGCGTGGCCCGTCGCCGGGTTCTCGCTCTCGGCGTAGCCGCCCGCGGCGGGAACTTCTCCGGCCGTCCGCGCGCTTGCATACAGTGGCAGGACCGGCACGAACGGCGGTTTCGACGACCGCCTCCGCGATCGAAGGGACGTACATGCCCATGGGTCACACGGCCACAGCCCAGGCAGGCTCCGGCGGGCTGACAGCGACCGAGCACCGCCTGTCCAACGGCCTGCGCGTGGTGCTCTCCGAGGACCACCTGACCCCGGTCGCCGCGGTGTGCCTCTGGTACGACGTGGGTTCGCGCCACGAAGTCAAGGGACGTACCGGTCTGGCTCACCTTTTCGAGCACCTGATGTTCCAGGGCTCCGCCCAGGTGAAGGGCAACGGTCACTTCGAGCTGGTCCAGGGCGCCGGCGGCTCCCTCAACGGCACCACGAGCTTCGAGCGCACCAACTACTTCGAGACCATGCCCGCCCACCAGCTGGAGCTCGCCCTCTGGCTGGAGGCCGACCGCATGGGCTCCCTGCTGACCGCTCTGGACGACGAGTCCATGGAGAACCAGCGGGACGTCGTCAAGAACGAGCGCCGCCAGCGCTACGACAACGTCCCCTACGGCACCGCCTTCGAAAAGCTGACCGCTCTCTCGTACCCGGAGGGCCACCCCTACCACCACACGCCCATCGGCTCGATGGCGGACCTGGACGCGGCCACCCTGGAGGACGCGCGCCAGTTCTTCCGTACGTACTACGCGCCGAACAACGCCGTGCTCTCCGTCGTCGGCGACATCGACCCCGAGCAGACGCTCGCCTGGATCGAGAAGTACTTCGGCTCCATCCCCGCCCACGACGGCAAGCCCACCCCGCGCGACGGCTCGCTGCCCGACGTCATCGGCGAGCAGGTGCGCGAGATCGTCGAGGAGGAGGTCCCCGCGCGTGCGCTGATGGCCGCCTACCGGCTGCCGGAGGACGGCACGCGCGCGTGCGACGCGGTCGACGTGGCGCTCACGATCCTCGGCGGCGGCGAGTCCTCGCGGCTCTACAACCGTCTCGTACGGCGTGACCGCACGGCCGTGGCCGCCGGTTTCGGGCTGCTCCGGCTGGCCGGGGCGCCGTCCCTGGGCTGGCTGGACGTGAAGACGTCCGGCGACGTCGAGGTGCCGGTCATCGAGTCCGCCATCGACGAGGAGCTCGCCCGGTTCGCCGACCAGGGGCCCACCGCCGAGGAGATGGAGCGCGCCCAGGCCCAGTTGGAGCGCGAGTGGCTCGACCGGCTGGGCACGGTCGCGGGCCGCGCCGACGAGCTGTGCCGGTACGCCGTCCTGTTCGGCGACCCGCAGCTCGCCCTGAGCGCCGTCCAGCGCGTGCTGGAGGTGACGGCGGACGAGGTGCGGGAGGCCGCCAGGAGCCGGCTGCGCCCCGACAACCGCGCGGTGCTCGTCTACGAGCCCGTCGCCGCGCCCGACGACACCGACGACACCGAGGAGGCCGCCGCGGCCGCCGGCACCGACGAGAACGAGGAGGCGGCGAAGTGACCGAGCTCGCCACGATGGACTTCCACCCGCAGCCGCAGGCCGGCGAGGCCAGGCCCTGGGCATTCCCGGCCCCCGAGCGCGGCACCCTCGGCAACGGCCTGACCGTCCTGCGCTGTCACCGCCCCGGTCAGCAGGTCGTCGCCGTCGAGGTGCTGCTGGCCGCACCCCTGGAGGCGGAGCCGGCCGGCCTCGACGGTGTCGCCACGATCATGGCGCGGGCCTTCTCCGAGGGCACCGACAAGCACTCCGCCGAGGAGTTCGCGGCCGAACTGGAGCGCTGCGGCGCCACCCTGGACGCGCATGCCGACCATCCCGGAGTCCGCCTCAGCCTGGAGGTCCCGGCTTCCCGGCTCCCCAAGGGGCTCGGTCTGCTCGCCGACGCGCTGAGGGCGCCGGCGTTCGCCGACAGCGAGGTCGAGCGGCTCGTCCGCAACCGCCTCGACGAGATCCCGCACGAGCTGGCGAACCCCTCCCGGCGCGCGGCGAAGGAGCTCGCCAGGGAACTGTTCCCGGCCAGTGCGCGCATGTCGCGCCCGCGCCAGGGCAGCGAGGAGACGGTCACCGGCATCGACTCCGCGGCCGTACGCGCCTTCCACGAGAAGCACGTCCGCCCCGCCACGGCGACCGTCGTGATCGTCGGCGACCTCACCGGCGTCGACCTGGACGAGCTGCTCGGCGACACGCTCGGCGCCTGGACCGGCTCCCCGGCCCAGCCGCGGCCTGTCCCGCCGGTGGTGGCCGACGACACCGGCCGGGTCGTCATCGTGGACCGCCCCGGCGCCGTACAGACGCAGCTGCTGCTCGGCCGTATCGGCCCGGACCGGCACGACCGCGTGTGGCCCGCGCAGGTGCTCGGCACCTACTGCCTCGGCGGCACCCTCACCTCCCGGCTGGACCGCGTCCTGCGCGAGGAGAAGGGCTACACCTACGGCGTACGGTCCTTCGGACAGGTCCTCAGGTCCACCCCGGACGGCACGGGCGCGGCCATGCTGGCCATCAGCGGCTCCGTCGACACCCCGAACACCGGCCCGGCCCTCGAGGACCTGTGGAAGGTGCTGCGCACGCTCGCCGCCGAAGGGCTCACCGACACCGAACGCGACATCGCGGTGCAGAATCTCGTGGGTGTGGCGCCGCTGAAGTTCGAGACCGCCGCGGCCGTCGCGAGCACCCTGGCCGACCAGGTCGAGCAGCACCTCCCGGACCACTACCAGGCCGACCTGTACCGGCAGTTGGCCGCTACCGGCACCGTGGAGGCCACCGCGGCGGTGGTGAACGCCTTCCCGGTGGACCGCCTGGTGACCGTCCTCGTCGGGGACGCGGCGCAGATCAAGGAGCCGGTGGAGGCCCTCGGAATCGGTGAAGTCACCGTGGTGAGCGCCGAGTAGCGGGCCGCCGCGAGCAATCCCGCGAGAGAGCCCTGGTGACCCGGACGTCACCAGGGCTCTCTTATGCCCGAATTGGGGCGGAGGCTGCCTGTCTGCCCTGTGGCATGCGCTACAAAAACCCGGATCTGTTTGAGGATCGAGGGACGCCCCGCTTAGCGTCGTCCGGGCTGTTCGTCGGGCAGTGCGCCGCACCCGCGGCACCGGGCAGCCATCGCCGAGTCCCCGTACGGCGCGAGCCAGGGGAGCCGGGGACCCACATGAGTCCCTGGGGTGAATCGGACGCCCGCGCGTGTCGCGAGGGGGTCCGTAGGAGACCTTCCTGCTCCGAACCCGTCAGCTAACCCGGTAGGCGAGAGGGAAGGAAAGGAACAGCCTGTACATGGCGTTCACCCGCGCCCCGGGCAAGCACCGTCGTCCCAGCAGGATGCAGCGCGGCACCGTCCGTGCGGCGGGCGTCGCGGCGCTCACCGGCACCGGCGTTGTCGGCTCCCTGGCGGCTCCCGCGTTCGCCGCCGAGCCCGCCGCCGCACAGACCGGCCTCACCCCCGTCGTCACCCTCGGCGACGCGGTCGCCGACCGCGTCGACGCCCAGGCGGCCGCCCAGCACGAGGCCGCACGCGAGGCGGCCGAGGCCGCCGCACGCAAGGCCGCCGAGGAGGAGGCCCGCGAGCGGGCCGCCGAGGAGGCCGAGGAGGCCCGAGAGGAGAAGGAGCGCGCCGCGCGTGAGGCCGAGCGGATCCGTCTCAACACCTTCGTCTCCCCGATCCCCGGCTCGTACGTGTCGACCGGCTACAAGAGCGGCGGCGCCGTGTGGTCCTCCGGGAGCCACACCGGTGTCGACTTCCACGCCGCGAGCGGCACCCCCGTCCAGTCGGTCGGCATCGGCACCGTCGTCGAGGCCGGCTGGGGCGGCGCGTACGGCAACCAGGTCGTCATCAGGATGAACGACGGCACCCACACCCAGTACGGGCATCTGTCGTCGATCGCCGTCTCGGTGGGTCAGCAGGTCGCCGCGGGTCAGCAGATCGGCCTCTCCGGCGCGACCGGCAACGTCACGGGCGCGCACCTGCACTTCGAGGCCCGTACGGGCGCCGACTACGGTTCCGACCTCGATCCCGTCGCCTACCTCCGCGGGCACGGCGTGAACCTCTGAGCGGTCCGCACCCCGGCGTCCCGATGCCCCGGCCCCCGGGCCGGGGCATTTCGGCGTTCAGGCCGCGGCCCGTCCAAAAAATACGCATGGATTTCGGCTCGCCGTCGGAAATTCCCGCTGATTGCAATAGAGTCACGGAACAGACGTCACGTGACGACGTTTCACGGGGATTAAGCCGGAGGTCGATCAATGCGTATTCCCGCGCAGTCGGTGTGCACGGCGATCCGGGACGACATCGTCGCGGGTGTTCACGAGCGCGGCAGCCGGCTCACCGAGGAACTTCTCGCCCGCCGGTACGGAGTCTCCCGCGTCCCCGTCCGGGAGGCGCTGCGCACGCTGGAGGCGGAGGGCTTCGTGGTCACCCGGCGGCACGCGGGCGCGTGTGTCGCGGAGCCCACCGAGCAGGAGGCCGCCGACCTGCTGGAGATGCGAGTGCTCCTCGAACCGCTCGGCGCCTCCCGCGCGGCCCAGCGCCGCACGGAGGCCCATCTCAAGGTGCTGCGCGGTCTGGTCCGGCTCGGCCAGGAACGCGCCCGGCAGGGCAACAGCGACGACCTGCGCTCCCTGAGCGGCTGGTTCCACGAGACGCTCGCCCAGGCCTCGGGCAGCCCGGCACTGACGTCGGCGCTGGCCCAGCTGCGGCACAAGATCACCTGGATGTACGTCACCGAGGGGCCCGCCGACCCGGTCGAGTACTGGGCGGAGCACGGCGCGATCGTGGACGCGGTGGCGCGCGGTGACGGCGACCGCGCGCGGGCCGTCACGGCGCTGCACGCCGAACGCGCGAGCACCGGGCACCGCCTGAGGTTCGGCCCCGGTTCCGGTGCGGGCGCCGGCCGGGCAGGCCGCGCGGACCGTGTGAGGAACGCGCAACATCCCGTAAACATGCCGAGCCTGCGTCCTTAACACGGCTGCCGTATACAAAGAGGACGTTATTTCCGGGGGTTTGTTTCTGCTGCCTGAAAAAGGGGAGAGCGGGAAATGCGGAAGGCCCGCCCGGTAGTCCGGGCGGGCCTTTCCGTGTGCGGTCGACGGCGTCTGTGAGAAGACAGTCTCCGCACACATAAACAATTCAGACGGTCTCGGGAAGCTCCTCGAGCCCCTCGGAGACCAGCTTCGCCAGACGGTCCAGGGCGGCGTCCGCCCCTTCGGCCCCGGAAGCCAGGACGATCTCCTCGCCACCCTGGGCGCCCAGGCCCAGAACCGCGAGCATGGAGGCCGCGTTGACGGGGTCACCCCCGGCCTTGGCGATCGTCACCGGGACGCCTGTGGCCGTGGCGGCTCGGACGAAGATGGAGGCGGGGCGGGCGTGGAGACCCTCGGCCCAGCCGACGTTGACGCGGCGCTCAGCCATGTGTTGCTGCCCTTCGCTGTTCAGGGTTATCTAGACCAGTTTCCCACATCGTGAAGCATCCCCGGAGCGGCATCCGTGCCGCTCCGCCCGACAGCCGGACCGCGGCCTCGGTCCGGCTGTCGTCCACCACACACTGCCTCGCGCCGTTGCCGTACGCGAGCCGTACGCTGGGGCCCATGCAGATCTCGTCGGACCGGCACGAGTATCCCGCCCACTGGGAAGCCGACGTGGTGCTGCGCGACGGCGGCACCGCGCGCATCCGCCCCATCACCGTCGATGACGCCGAGCGCCTGGTCAGCTTCTACGAGCAGGTGTCGGACGAGTCGAAGTACTACCGCTTCTTCGCGCCCTACCCGCGCCTGTCCGCCAAGGACGTCCACCGCTTCACGCACCACGACTTCGTGGACCGGGTGGGACTCGCGGCCACGATCGGCGGCGAGTTCATCGCCACCGTACGCTACGACCGGATCGGCGCCGACGGGACGCCCGCGACCTCCCGCCCGGCTCCCGCCGCCTCCGACGGGGCGCGGGACGAGCCGGCGCCCCCCGTCCCCGACGAGGCCGAGGTCGCCTTCCTCGTACAGGACGCACACCAGGGCAGGGGCGTCGCCTCCGCCCTGCTCGAGCACATCGGAGCCGTGGCCCGGGAGCGCGGCATCCGCCGGTTCGCCGCCGAGGTGCTGCCCGCCAACAACAAGATGATCAAGGTGTTCAGGGACGCCGGCTACACCCAGAAGCGCAGCTTCGAGGACGGCGTCGTACGCCTGGAGTTCGACCTCGAGCCCACCGACCGCTCGCTGGCCGTGCAGTACGCGCGCGAACAGCGCGCGGAGGCCCGCTCGGTGCAGCGGCTGCTGGCCCCCGGCTCGGTCGCCGTCGTCGGCGCCGGACGCGCGCCCGGCGGTGTGGGCCGCAGCATCCTCGACAACATCAGGGACGCCGGGTTCACCGGGCGGCTGCACGCCGTCAACAAGTCGTTCGAGGAGGACCGGAGGGAACTGGACGGGGTGGCCGCGTACCGGTCCGTCCGCGCCATCGACGGGCCCGTCGACCTCGCCGTCGTCGCGGTGCCCGCCGAGCACGTCCCCGAGGTGGTCACGGAGTGCGGTGAGCACGGTGTGCAGGGGCTCGTGGTCGTCTCCGCCGGCTACGCCGAGTCCGGGCCCGAGGGCCGCGAGCGCCAGCGCGCCCTGGTACGGCAGGCCCGTTCGTACGGCATGCGGATCATCGGTCCGAACGCGTTCGGCATCGTCAACACCTCTCCGCAGGTACGGCTGAACGCGTCGCTCGCCCCCGAGCCGCCCCGCGCGGGCCGGATCGGACTGTTCGCGCAGTCGGGCGCGATCGGGGTCGCCCTCCTCTCGCGCCTGCACCGGCGCGGCGGCGGCGTCACCGGGGTCACCGGCGTCTCCAGCTTCGTCTCGTCGGGCAACCGGGCCGACGTGTCCGGCAACGACGTCCTGCAGTACTGGTACGAGGATCCCGACACCGACGTCGCCCTGATGTACCTGGAGTCCATCGGCAACCCCCGCAAGTTCACCCGCCTCGCACGGCGGACCGCGGCGGCGAAGCCGCTGGTCGTGGTCCAGGGCGCACGCCACAGCGCCGGTCCCAGGGGACACGCCGTACGGGCCACCCGGCTGCCCCACGAGACGGTGTCCGCGCTGCTCAGGCAGGCCGGCGTGATCCGGGTGGACACCATCACCGAACTGGTCGACACCGGCCTGCTGCTCGCCCGCCAGCCCCTGCCGTCCGGACCCCGGGTGGCGATCCTGGGCAACTCCGAGTCCCTGGGGCTGCTCACCTACGAGGCCTGCCTCGCCGAGGGCCTGCGCCCGCAGCCCCCGCTGGACCTCACCACGGCGGCGTCGGCGGCGCAGTTCCACGCGGCGCTCTCGCACGCGCTGGCCGACGACACCTGCGACGCGGTGGTCGTGACCGCGATCCCGGCGGTGGGGGAGGGTTCGGTCGGGGACGCGGCCCTGGCCGAGGCCCTGCGCTCGGCCGCCGCCGCGACCCCGTCCAAGCCGGTCCTCGTGGTCCACGTCGAACTCGGCGGTCTGGCCGAGGCCCTGTCGGCCGCCACCAGCACGGCACCCCCGCCGGCCCCCGAGCAGCCCGGCACCCGACCGCGGCCGGGACCGGACACCGCGGGGGACCCGGTGGGCACCGTCGCGGACACCGCGGGGGACGCGGGAGCACACACGCGGGCGGGCGCCGCGCCGCGGCCCGGCGAGGGCGGGACCCCGCGGCCGGACGCGGTGGCGGCACCGCGGGCCGGGACCACCACCCCGGCGGCCACCGCCCCCGCCCCGGCGGATCCGGTCGTACCCCCCGAAGGCGCCCACCTCATCCCCGCCTACCCCGCCTCCGAGCGTGCCGTCCGGGCCCTCGCGCAGGCCGTCGCGTACGCGCAGTGGCGGCGGGACGCCGCCGAGCCCGGCAAGGTGCCGGAGTACGAGAGTATCGACGAGAGGGCGGCCGCCGCGCTCATCGAGGGGCTGCTCCCGCGCGGCGAGGACCTCACTCTCGGCAGCGGCGAGACCTGCGACCTGCTCGGCACGTACGGCATCGAGGTGCACCGGGCCCTGCCCGCCCCCACCCCCGACGCCGCCGCCGGCGCCGCGCGCACCCTCGGCTACCCGGTGGTCCTCAAGGCGACCGCCCCGCACCTCAGGCACCGGGCCGACCTGGGCGGAGTCCGTCTGGACCTGGCGAACGAGGAACAACTGCGCCGGGCCTACGGCGAGTTGACGGAGCTGTTCGGGGCGCCGGCGGAGCTGCGGCCCGTGGTGCAGCGGATGGCGCCGCGCGGCGTGGACACCATCGTCCGCGCGGTCATCGACCCCGCCGCCGGCGCGGTGCTGTCCTTCGGGCTCGCCGGGGCCCCCTCGCAACTGCTCGGGGACATGGCGCACCGGCTGATCCCGGTCACCGACCGGGACGCCACCTCACTGGTGCGATCGATCCGGACCGCCCCGCTCCTCTTCGGCTGGCGCGGTTCCGCGCCCGTCGACACCCCGGCCCTCGAGGAACTGATGCTGAGGGTCTCGCGGCTGGTCCACGACCATCCGGAGGTCGTCGCGGTCACCCTGGAACCGGTCGTGGTCGCCCCGCACGGTGTGAGCGTGCTCGGCGCCTCCGTACGGCTGGCCCCGCCGCCGGCCCGCGACGACCTCGGGCCCCGCACCCTCCCGGCGTACTGAGGCCGGCGGCGGAGCGGGGCGAGCGGTGCCTCGCGGTCGGCGGCCCCCTTAGGATGGGCATCATGGCCAAGACCAGTACGACGACCCAGGGGCTGCGGGCGGCGATCGAGCGCAGCGGCTACTACCCGGCCCTCGTGGCCGAGGCGGTGGAGGCCGCCGTGGGCGGTGAGCCCGTCCGGTCGTACCTGGTCCACCAGGAGACGACGTTCGACCAGAACGAGGTGCGGCGGCATGTGACCGTGCTCGTCCTCACCGGCAACCGCTTCATCGTCAGCCACACCGACGAGCAGGCCGCGGACACCACCTCCCCGACGCCGTACGCCACCACGTCCACGGAGTCGGTCAAGCTCGACCGGATCTCCTCCATCGTGGTCAGCAGGGTGGTCGCCAACCCGGAGTCGTACAAGCCGGGCACGCTGCCGCGCGAGATCGTGCTCACCATCGGCTGGGGCGCAGTCTCCCGCATCGACCTGGAGCCGGCCGCCTGCGGCGACCCCAACTGCGAGGCCGACCACGGCTACACGGGCAGCTCGACGGCCGACGACCTGAACCTGCGGGTCAGCGAGGCCGGGGACGGGCCGGAGACGGTGCGCCAGGCACTCGTCTTCGCGCAGGCCCTCTCCGAGGCCACCGCGGACACCACGCGCTGATGGCGCACTCCACCGTCCGGGACTCCCACCCGGAGTACCCGGAACCGATCCCCGTCCACTCCGCCCCCGTGCCCGAATACGGGACGGGTTCGCTCGCCGACCTGCTGCCCACGCTCGCCGCGGGCCTAGGCGTCCCCGGTATGACCGCCGGCATGGGGGAACTGACCCCCGCCGACCGGAACTGCGTGTTCCTGATCGACGGCCTCGGCTGGGAGCAACTGCGCGCCCACCCGGACGAGGCCCCCTTCCTGACCTCGCTCCTCGGCAGCTCCCGCGGCGGCACCGGCCGCCCGATCACCGCGGGCTACCCGGCGACCACCGCGACCTCCCTCGCCTCCGTCGGTACCGGCCTGCCGCCCGGCGCCCACGGCCTGCCGGGCTACACCGTGCGCAACCCGGACACCGGCGAGCTGATGAACCAGCTGCGCTGGCAGCCCTGGTCCCCGCCCGGCGCCTGGCAGCCGTACCCCACGGTCTTCGAGCTGGCCCACCGCGCGGGCGTGCACGCCGCCCAGGTGTCCTCACCGACCTTCGCGAACACCCCGCTGACCAAGATCGCGCTCAGCGGCGGAGCCTTCCACGGACGGCTCTCCGGCGAGGACCGCATGGACACGGCCGCCGCACAGCTGGCCGGCGCCGACCGCGCCCTCGTCTACACCTACTACGCCGAGGTCGACGGAGCCGGTCACCGCTTCGGTGTCGACTCCGACACCTGGCGCGGCCAGCTGATGTACATCGACCGGCTGGTCCAGCGCCTGGCCGAACAACTGCCCCCGCGCAGCGCGCTCTACGTCACCGCCGACCACGGCATGATCGACGTCCCCTTCGACGAGGACCACCGCATCGACTTCGACGAGGACTGGGAGCTGAAGGCGGGCGTCGCCCTCCTCGGCGGCGAGGGCCGCGCCCGGCACGTGTACGCGGTCAGCGGCGCGGCGAACGACGTACTGACCTGCTGGCGCGAGGTTCTCGGCGAGCAGTTCTGGGTCGCCTCGCGCGACGAGGCGATCGCGGCCGGCTGGTTCGGGCCGGCCGTCGACGAGCGGGTGTACCACCGCATCGGCGACGTGGTCGCCGCCGCGCGGGACGACGTCCTGCTGATCGCCTCCGAGCGGGAGCCGAGGGAGTCGGCCATGGTCGGCAACCACGGTTCGATGACCCCTGCCGAGCAACTGGTCCCCCTGCTCGAAGTACGCTCCTGAGACTCCGCCCGCGTTCCCTGCCGAAAGGTGCCCGACCCCCCATGCCCGAGCTGGTGTTCTTCTGCGGAACCATGGACTGCGGGAAGTCGACCCTGGCCCTGCAGATCGAGCACAACCGCTCGGCGCGCGGCCTCATCGGCATGATCTTCACCCGCAACGACCGGGCCGGTGAGGGCAAGCTCTCCTCCCGCCTCGGCCTGGTCACGGACGCGGTGGAGGTGGGCGACGGCGCGGACCTGTACGCGCACCTCGTCGACCATCTCTCACAGGGCCGGCGCGCGGACTACGTGATCGCGGACGAGGCACAGTTCCTGGCCCCGGAGCAGATCGACCAACTCGCGCGCGTGGTCGACGACCTGGAACTCGACGTCTACGCCTTCGGCATCACCACCGACTTCCGCTCCAGGCTCTTCCCCGGCTCCCAGCGCCTGGTCGAACTCGCCGACCGGGTCGAGGTGCTCCAGGTCGAGGCCCTGTGCTGGTGCGGCGCCCGCGCCACGCACAACGCCCGCACCGTCGGCGGGGTGATGGTCGTCGAGGGCGCACAGGTGGTCGTCGGCGACGTCACCGGCTCCACGGACGAGATCGGCTACGAGGTCCTGTGCCGCCGCCACCACCGCCGCCGCATGACGGCGGCGACGTCCCGCGCGGCGGCACTGTCCCCGGACGTGTTGCCCGTCACCCATTGACGGACGGACGCCCCCCCGGAAAGCCGCCCGGTCCGGTCCGGGCCCACGCCCCGGCCTACGTCGACGCCAGGGCCTTTGTGGGTGACAGCCGGGAGGCCCGGACGGAAGGGTAGACACCGGCTGCCGCGCCGACCACCGCCGCACCGAGGCAGCCGCCGACGACCGAGAGCGCGGAGATCACCGGGGGCCAGCCCTGGTAGGTCGCGTAGCCGGCGGTGGCGAGGACGCCCAGCGCGGTTCCGGCGGCACCGCCCAGCACCGCCAGCGCCACCGACTCGGTGAGGAACTGGACGCGTATCTGGCCCCGGGTCGCGCCCAGGGCCCGGCGGAGCCCGATCTCCCTGCGACGCTCCAGCACCGAGATGACCATGGTGTTGGCGACCCCTATCCCGCCGACCAGCAGGGCGACTCCGGCGAGGCCCAGGAAGAGCGACGAGAACGAGTTCTCGGTGGCGCGCTTGGCGGCCAGGGCCTCCGACGGACGGCTGACCTGGACCTGGCCGGGCTGCTCGGGGAACACGGTAACGGGAAGCACGTCCCGGACGCCCTCGAGGGACGCCTCCCGCGCCTTGACGTAGATCACCGTGGGATTGCCGTCGAACCGCAGTGTCTTCCGGGCGGCAGGCCATCCGGTCAGTACGGCGTGGTCGAGGTCGTCGGCCAGGGGAACGGTGCGGAGAACGCCGATCACGGTGAACCACGAGCTGTCGATCCGGATCTGCGGGGGCGGGTCGCCGGCGTGGATCTTGCCGATGCCCAGTCGGGTGGCGGCCCGGAAGCCCAGTACGGCGGTGGGGAACTGTTCGTCGGCACGGCTGAAGAACCGTCCTGACGACACCGACCCGCCCACCACGTCCAGCAGATCACGCCGGGCCGCGAGAACGGTGACGCCCGTGCCGGAGAAGTCGTCCCCGGCGGTCAGGTCGGAACGCTGTACCTGCGCATGGGTGTTGGCCACCGCGCTCGCCGCCGTGACCGGGCCGATACGGCGCACCATGCCGACCGACTCCTCCGGCAGGGGGACGGGCCTGCTCTGCACGGACACGGACTGCGCCCGCAGCATGTTGGAGCCGAGCGCGGACATCTCGTCCATGAGCGCCCGGTGGCTGGAGGCGGGGATGCCCGTCACCACGACCATCGTGGCGATGCCGATCGAGATCCCGAGCGCCGACAGAGCGGCCCGGAGCTTACGGGTCCGCAGACCGAGCAGTCCGAGCCCGAGAAGGTCCGACGGAGCCAGACGCACCGGCTTGGCCGTGCGGCCGAGGGCGGGGCGGGAAGCCCTCCGAGCCGTTCGGCTCCGTCGGGCGTCTCGAGTTCTTCGCGGCTTCCGGCGGGAGGGGGAGTCAGGGGCGTTCATGGCGAACCCTCGGTCAGTGCGGTGTCTTCGACGAGGCGGCCGTCCCGCAGCTGGACCCGCCGGGGCAACCGGGCGGCGATGTCGCGGTCGTGGGTGATGACCGCGATCGTGGTGCCTTCCTCGTTGAGCGCTCTCAGCAGGGCCAGCGCCGCGGCGCCGTTGGCGGTGTCGAGCGCTCCGGTCGGTTCGTCGGCGAGAACCAGGGCCGGTTCGTTGACCAGCGCGCGGGCGATCGCCACACGCTGGCGCTCCCCTCCGGAGAGCTGCCGGGGCAGGTGGCGGGTGCGGTGCGCCAGTCCGACCCGCGCCAGGGCCTCCTCGGCCAGCCGGCGCCGTTGCCGCCGGGGGACTCCGGCGTACAGCAGGCCGGTGGCCACGTTCTCCGCCGCGGTGAGTCCGTCCGTCAGGTGGAACTGCTGGAAGACGAAGCCGAGACGCCGGCCGCGCAGGGCGGAGAGCTCACGGTCGGGGAGCTCCGCCACGTTCTGCCCTTCGACGATCACGTCGCCGCCGGTGGGCCGGTCCAGTGTGCCCATGATGTTGAGGAGCGTGGACTTGCCGGAGCCGGAAGGGCCGACGATGGCCAGCAGTTCGCCGGGCCCGACGGACAGCGACACCCGGTCGAGCGCCCGCACACCGCCGGAATAGGTCATGGTCGCCTCGCGCACGGTGATGACGGGGGTCATGCCGTGGTCTCCACTTTCATGCCCTCGGTGACTCCGCCGCCGCTGATCTCGACCAGTCCTTCGGAGAACATGCCCGTCTCGACGGGGACGAGCCGCCCCTCGGCGAGGCGGAGGGCGTAACCGCCCTCGCGCAGGGCGAGCAGGGCGCCGACGGGCACCGCGAGGACGTCCTTCCTGGACTCCGCCTCGAACTGCACCTGCACCGGAGCGGAGTCGAAGCCCTTCACGGCCTGCGGATCGTCGAGCGAGACGGAGACGTTGATCCTGGTGCGTCCCGGCCGGCTCTCGCTGTCCTGGTCGCTCTGGACGACGCTGCTGATCGCGGTGACCCGGCCCGTGGCCGTGGACCGGTCGGGGAGCACCACGGTGACCCGCTGTTTCCTCTTGATGGACCCGATGTCGAGTGCTTCCACCGGCACGGTCACGGACTTGGTGGTGGAGGTGACCGTCATCAGATCCGCCGCCGCCTCGTCCCCGGGCTGGACGAGGACCTCCCCGACCCGCACGGCGGCCTGCGTCACCACCACGTCGGAGACCTCGAGGACGCCGGTCGGCTCCATGCCCACGGTCGGCTGCCAGCGCCTGATGGCGGAGATCAGCGACGAGGTGAGCACGCCGTCGCCCTCCCCGACCGTCACCGGCGGGGGAGCCGCGTCCGGACCCTCGGCCGACGCCCCGGAGGACGAGGAGCCCGTGGCGTCCGTGGCGTCTGAGGACAGGGCGCCGCTCTCCTCCGAGCCCGGGGACCCCGGGGTACCGGAGGAGCCCTCCGCGGCCGGCGCCTCCCTCCGCTCCCCCTCCTGTCGGTCCGCAGCGGACGGTTCGCCGGCCGGAGGGGCCGACGGCTGGATCCGCGCGCCGGGGGACGGCTGGCTGCCGATGTCGTAGCCGAGCGCCTTGAGGTTGTCGGCGACGACCTGGACGTCCCGGCCGGTGAGGCCGACGGTGTCGAGTCTGCGGTACAGGGGCGTGCTGCCGTAGAAGACCACGGCGGGACGCTCGTCGACCCGGTACAGCGGTTGCCCGCGCTCGACCGTCTTCTCCTGTGCGGCGAACCAGGTGGTCCGTCCCTCCGCGGGGCCCCGGACGGTGCGCGGGGCCGTGTACCCGAGCGTGCCCTGGATCTCTCGGGTGCCCGCCAGATCGGTCCTGGTCACGGCGACCGTCCTGATCTCGGGGCCACTGCCGGTCGCCGGGCCGGCGCCGTCGTCGCGGGCCCACAGCAGTCCGGCGCCGATCCCGACCGTCAGGAGCACAGCGGTCGCGGTGACGACGCCGGGACGCGTGAACCTGCTTCCGCGCCGCGCCGAGGGTTCGCGGGAGGCCGGGTCCCGGTCCGGCGCGGGTTCCGGGGCGATCGCGCGCAGGGCCACGGTGTCAGCGGGGTCGCGTTCACTGCTCACTGAAGGCCTCGATCTGACACTCGCCATCGATCTGGCTCGCGTTCTCCGGTATGTCCCCGTCTTCCTTGAAATTCCATCCGCTGCCGTCGGGAAGCGGGTCGACCTTGAGGCCCCTGCGGTTATTGCATTCGATCCACTCGCGGTAGTCCTTCATGTAGTCCGGGTTCTTCTTCCGGTCGAGCTCCGGGGGCTCCATCGGTTTCTTGGAGAGGCACTTCTTTTCTGCTTCGGGGTGTTCCTCGGACACGTCCACGCCGGGAAACCACAGGGCGTTCGGATCGACCCCGTCACCGCCTTTGCCTCCCGAGCGCGGGATGTCCACCCCCTGGTCCCTGAGGCACCGGAGGTAGCCCTGGTACATCCGGACCTCCTCCTCGGTCGTGGTGTCCAGTCGGAGCTGGGGACGCCCGGCCTCGGGTTCGCCGGTCTTCGCCCCGGACTCCCCGGCCGCCGCCTCTTCCCTCCCGTCATGCTTCCCGGAGGCCACGGACGCCACCTCGGAGTCCCGGCCGCCGTCGCCGTCGCCGGAACAGCCGGAGGCCAGAGTGAATGCCATCCCGGTGACGGCGAGGACCAGGGCACCGCGACATGAGCGCCGTATGCGGGAAACGGAACGAGAACAGTCCGGAGAATTATCCATGCGGTGACTGTGGCAGAGGATTGTCAGGGAAATGTGAGTAGGCTTCGGCAGGGCGAGACCCGGCCTCGACGCCCTCGGCAATAGCACGGGATTGTCAGGAAGTTGTCAGGAAAGAGAAAGGGGCGACCGGCTCCCCGGCGCGTTCTTCCGGACTAGCATCGGGCCATGTGCGCAAACGTTCTGGTGGCCGAGGACGACGAGAAGCAGGCCGAACTGATCCGGCTCTACCTCGTCCACGAAGGCCACGACGTCACCGTGGTGCATGACGGCCGGACGGTCATGGACGAGGCCGTCCGACGGCCACCGGACCTGATCGTGCTCGACTGGATGCTTCCGGGCCTGGACGGACTGGAGGTGTGCCGCCGGATACGGGCGGAGGGGGACCTGCCCGTCCTGATGCTCACCGCCCGCTCCACCGAGGACGACGTGCTGCTCGGGCTGGACCTGGGCGCCGACGACTACATGACCAAGCCCTACCGGCCGCGTGAACTGGTGGCCAGGGTCCGCACCCTGCTACGGCGCACCCGGCGTTCGGACGACGGGGGGCATCAGGCACGAACGGCCCTGGAGGTCGGGCCGCTCACCGTGGACCCGGCCGGTCACGAGGTCTCCTCCCACGGCCGCCCGGTCCGCTGCACCCCGGGGGAGTTCCGCATCCTCAGTGCCATGGCGGCCGCGCCCGGCCGGGTGTTCACCAGAGCTCAACTGCTGGAGCTCACCACGGACTACGACCGGGTCACCACGGAACGCGCGGTCGACGTGCACATCATGAATCTGCGGAAGAAGATCGAGGTCTCTCCGCGCGACCCCGCTCTCCTGCTGACCGTCCACGGGATCGGATACAAGCTGACGAGCGGTCGCCGTGGCAGGTGAAGTCCCCCTGCGCAACAGCTTGTTGCTGCGCCTGCTGCTCACTTCCGTCGTGATCTCCCTGCTGTCCATCGGGGCCACCGCGTGGCTCACGGTGCGCGGCACGAGCCTGGCCATCGAGCAGGAGCGCGGTCAGGTGCTCGCGGACGACGCCGCCATCCAGGACACGCTCACGGGTTTCGCGGCGTCGCACCGGAGCTGGGCGGGGGTGGAGCGCGAGGTGCGGGACCTGGCCGGCCGGACCGGCCGCGGCATCGTCCTGACCACGCGGGCGCGCCGGCCGATCGCCGCGTCCGGCCGGGAGCGAGCCGGGGAACTACCCGTCAACGCCTCGGCGGTCATAGACCCGCTGCACGTCACGGCCCGTCCGGGGCAGGGCATCGATCCCAAGCAACAGCTCTCCCGCATCGACCCGCGTGCCGTCGGCCCCTACCGCCTGCCTGCCGGGGAGCGGGAGGAACTGCGCCGGCTCGCGCGCGCCGAGGCCTCGTGCCTGAGCAGGGTGAGGGGACGGCCAGCATACATCATCGAGGGATTCAGCGGCCGGCCCGAGGTCCGGCTCTCCCGGACGCGGGACGATCCCGCCCCGGCGTGTTTCTCCAAGGACATGTCGGCACCCACCAGGACGGAAGCCCGGGCCCTCGCCGAACTCGAACGGCTCGTCCGCCTCTGCGCGGAGCGCCATGACGTGCCCTCGTCCGGTTCCGTGCGGATCGACGTACATCTCCGGCCGGAGTACGAGGGATCCGAGGAGGAGCAGATGATCGTGGACGAGTGTGTCGAGGAGGGGCGGCGCGAGCAGCTCATCGGCCACGTCGCCCCGGCGGCCCTGCTGTTCGTGACCGACTCGCCCAGAGCGGCCGTCCGCGTGGTCGACCTGTCCCCGTCCGGAACCCTCCGGATCGTGGGCACCACCACATCGGTGCTCGCCGTGACCGCCGCGCTGACCGCGGTCGTCGCCGTCCGGCTGGTGCGTCCGCTGCGGGCGCTGGCCGACGCGGCCCGTGCCCCCGCCGGACAGCACATCCGCATTCCGGTCACCACCAAGGACGAGACCGGCTACCTGGCCGCCGCCCTCAACGACCTCTCGGAGCGCCGCGAACGCACCGAGGAGCAGCGCAGAGCCATGGTCAGCGACATCGCACACGAGCTGCGGACCCCGCTCACCAACATCCGCGGCTGGCTGGACGCGGCGCAGGACGGCATCGCCGAACCCGACTCAGCCCTCCTCGCCTCGCTCCAGGAGGAGGCCCACCTGCTCCAGCACATCATCGACGACCTGCAGGTGCTCGCCGCCGCCGACGCCGGGACGCTGCGCCTCAGCCCGCGGGACGTACGCCTCCAGAACCTGATGGGGCAGGCCGCGGCCGCGCACCGGACGGGGGCGGAGGCCAAGAACGTGGAGCTGCTCGTGCACGCCGTCGGCGATCTGCCGATCCACGCCGATCCGGTACGGCTGCGCCAGGTGATCGGCAACCTCCTGTCCAATGCCCTGCGCCACACCCCTCCCGGCGGCCGTGTCGCTCTCGTCGCCCACCACGCGGCGGAGGGCGTCGAACTCAGGGTGACCGACACCGGCACCGGAATCCGTGCGGAGGATCTGCCCCGCGTGTTCGACCGCTTCTGGCGGGGCGATCTGTCCCGCAGCAGGAAGACCGGAGGCAGCGGTCTGGGACTGTCCATCGTCAGACAGCTGGTACGGGCTCACGGCGGAGAGGTGTCCGTGACCAGCGTCCCGGGCACCGAGACGGTCTTCACCGTCCGGCTTCCCCGCGACGCCTCCCGAACCGGCCGGCCGTAGCCCGGATGGGGGCCGCGCTCCTGCTGTGGACGACACCCGTGCCCGCACGGCCGTCACGACCGGTGTGTCAGCCGATACGTGCTCCCGCGCCGCCGACCCGGACCCGTCGGTCACCGGCGCGCAGCGTCACCGTGAGCTCGCCGGGGCGGCCCAGGTCCTCGCCCTGGTGCAGGGTGAGGACGGCGTCCTCGGGGACCAGACCGAGCTCACGGGCGTAGGCACCGAACGCGGCGGCCGCGGCGCCGGTCGCCGGGTCCTCGACGACACCGCCCACGGGGAACGGGTCACGGACGTGGAAGACGGCGGCCGACTCCCGCCACACCAGTTGGACCGTGGTCAGGTCCAGTCGGTGCATGAGCGCTTCGAGGCGGGTGAAGTCGTAGGCGAGGTCCGCGAGACGGGCGCGGGTCGCCGCCGCGAGCACGAGATGGCGGGCGCCGGCGAACGCGATCCGGGGCGGGAAGGCCGGGTCGAGATCGTCGGCCGGCCAGCCGAGCGCGGCCAGCGCCTCCGTGAGGTCCGCGGCGTCGATCTCCTCGATGCGCGGCTCGACACTGGTGAGGGTGGCCCGGACCGACCCGTTCTCCTCGGTCACCTCCACCGGTACCGTGCCGGCGCGCGTCGCGAAGACCAGTTCCCCGGCGCCGAGGCGCTCCGCGAGTGCGACGGCCGTCGCGACGGTGGCGTGCCCGCAGAACGGCACCTCGGCCCGGGGGCTGAAGTACCGGATGCCGTACGCCCGCCCCTCCGGGCCGTCGAGTCCCTCCGGGGGTGCGGTCAGGAACGCGGACTCCGAGTACCCGAGTTCCGCGGCGATGGCCAGCATGGCGGCGTCGTCCAGACCGGTGGCGTCCAGTACGACGCCGGCGGGGTTCCCGCCGTCGGGGGAGCCGGAGAAGGCGGTGTAGCGCAGAATCTCGGGCCGCGGCGCGTTCGTCGTCATGCTCGCGGCAACACGGGGGCGGGCCGCGGCTATTCCGAGTCGGTCCCCTCCCGCCCGGCCGCCCGGAGCGGGACCCGCCGACCGGTCATCGACGGCCCCGTACACGGTCCGGCGAGCCGGGGCCCCGGCCCGGCCGGGCGGCCTGCACGGTCGTCGGCGTCCTCGTCCCGGGACAGCGGTGGACGTGTGTCTCAGGTACCGGGGTGCCCTCCGTCGCCGGTACCGAGGAGAGAGACCGTGAGCCGGCGCCCGACGTCAGGAGCCGCCGATGCCACAGGCGATCGCGCCCGCACCGCTCTCCGTCCCGCCGGGGCGGGGAGGCAGCGACGCCGGTCCGGCTCCGGGGCCCCGAGGCGCGGCGGTGCGTCCGGTCGACACGGCGGCCGCGTCGGCACCGTTCAGCCCGTTCAGCCCGCTCAGTCCGCTCAGGCCGTGTCGCCGTGCCTGCGCCGCAGCCCTTCGGCGAGCGGGGCCTTCGCGAACGCGCCCGCCGCGAGCCGGGACGCGACCGTCCGCCGCACGATCCGGTCGGCCAGGGCCGGGGCGTGCCGGGCCAGTGCCATCTCGGTCCTGCCCCGGCGGGTCGTCGCCACGTCGCGCGGCGCGTGCCGTGCCGTGACCGCGGAGACCACCGCGGACACCACCCCGTCGAGCGGCTCGGGCCGGGACACCCCGTCCAGCGAGAGACCGGCCTCGCGCGTGCTGTCGTGGATCGGGCTGCGCACCATGCTCGGGTACACGGTCGTCACCCCGACATGGGTGCCGACCTCCAGCCGCAGCGTGTCCGCGTACGCGGCGAGCGCCCGCTTGGAGACTCCGTAGGCGGCGGCCAGCGGCAACGGCAGCAGCGCCATCCGCGAGGCGATGAACACCACACGGCCACGCGCCCGTTCGAGATGGGGCAGCACGGCGGCCGTCACCTCCCAGGCGCCGAGCAGATTGAGCCGCATCTGGGTGTGCACCTCCTCGGACGGCCGCAGCTCCGCGGGCGCGGGACCGCCCCGGCCGGCGTTGTTGACCAGCACGTCCACGCCTCCGCCGAGCAGCCGCACCGCCTCCTCGACCCCCTTGGCCACCGACTCGGGGTCGGTCAGGTCGCAGCCCACGACGGGCACCGGCGCCGTCTCGTCCGCCACCAGGTCAAGACCGACGACCCGGGCGCCGAGTTCGGTGAAGCGGGCGCCGAGTGCCCGGCCGAAGGTCCCCGCGGCGCCCGTCACGATGACCCGCCGCCCCGCGAGGGAGCGTACGGGGCGCCGTCCGCCGGCGAGGTCCCGCGCCACCTGGCGGAGGTAGCGGTCCACGTCGATCCGCATGTGCGGACGCCTCGACCCCCACCGCGCCCGCGCGGCGTGCAGTTCCGCGACGACCTCGGTCAGCATCCGGTCCCGGGGCGGCCTGCGCAGCCGCCCGGACAGGTACGCGGCCAGCAGCCTGCCCTGCGCCTCCACGACCGGCAGCGCCGAACCGGTCGACTGCATGAGCCCCACGAAGGAGAGCGCGGGCTCGTCGAGCGGGAACACATGCCGGTACAGCGGCAGCCGCGCCGGGTCCGGAACCAGTTTCGGGTCGAGGAAGGGAACGGTCGCCCGGTATCCGGTGCACCACAGGATGTGGTCCACCTCGTCCTCCCGCCCGTCGGAGAAACGCACCCGGCGCCCCTCGAAGCCCTCGATGCCCGCCCGTACGCCGATCTTCCCGGCCGCCACCAGCGCCGGAACCGTGTCGCTCAGCGTGGGGTGGTCCTGGAGCACCCCTTCGGGCGACGGGGGCAGTGTGGGCCCTTCCTTCTCCCGGTCGGCGAGCCGCAGCATCGCCTGGGACACCCGCTGGCGCAGCCGCCACGGCAGTACGGCCGCGAGCGCGCCGTTCCACTGGTCGGTGGGGCGGCCCAGCAGCCGCTTGGGCAGCACCCACACACCGCGGCGGGCGGATATCAGCACCTCGTCCGCCTGCCCGGCCAGCTCCGTCGCGATGTCCATCGCGGAGTTGCCGGTGCCCACGACGAGCACCCTCCGGCCGGTGAACCCGGCCGGCTCGCGGTAGGTGTGCGCGTGCGAGGAGGTGCCCTCGAACGTGCCGGGGTACGGCGGTTCGGGCAGTCGCGGCGTGTGGTTGTGCCCGTTCGCCAGCACCAGGTGCGCGACGGACTCCGCGTACGAGCCGTCGGGGCCGTCCAGTTCGAGCAGCCAGCCCTCCTCGGTGCGCCGCGCGGTCATGAGTTCCGTGCTCAGGCGGTAGTGCGGCGGGACGCCGAAGCGCTCCGCGTATCCCCGGACGTACGACAGGAGCTGGGCGCGCGAGGGGTAGTCGGGCCACTCCGAGGGCATCGGGTGGTCGCTGAACTCGGTGCGCGGCTTCGAGGTGTTGAGGCGCAGTCCCTGGTACGCGGCGGTGTCGTCGGAGAGCCGCCACAGCCCGCCCAGCTCCCCGGCGCGCTCCAGCCCGATCACCTCGACGCCCGCCCCGAGCAGCGCCTTGACCGCCGCGATGCCCGCGATCCCGCCCCCGACGACGGCCACCCGCCCCGGCGCCGCCGTGCCCCGCCCTGTGCCCATCGCCCCGCGCCTTCCTCGAACCGGACAAGCTAATCCAACGTGCGATGGATTATTACGTCACTTCCGTCGCCGGCACCAGACCCCGAATCGCCGCCGGCCGGCGGCGCGCCGTAGAGCGCGTCCAGAAATCTGCGCACCCAGAGGCGGAACTCGTACCGCTCGCGCTCCCGCTCGGCGGGGGAGGCGGCCGCCAGCGCGGTGACATGGCCGTGCGCCGCCCACACGAGGCTGCGCACCGTGACGTGCGGGGTCGTCTCCCGAACCGTCCCCGCGTGGGCGGCCTCCAGCAGGACCCGCTCGACCTCGCCGTACAGCGGCAGCGCGTAGGCCCGGTCGAGGCTCGTGCCCCGCGTCGGATCGAGCCATCGGCGCAGCCACAGGAACGTCGTGTGCGGGTGCTCCTCCAGGAACTCCACGAAGCCGTCCGCGAGGGCCCGCAGCGCCGCCGCCAGCGGCGGACCGCCCGCCGTCGCGGCCCGGCCCAGGTCCTCCACCAGCCGGGCGAGCGCCGCCCGCTCCGCCTCGTGCACCCGCTCGAAGCAGGCGTCGTACAGCGCGTCCTTCGCCGGAAAGTGATGGTGCAGGCTCGACACGTCGATGCCCACCCGGGCCGCGATGTCGCGCAGCGAGGTCCCTTCCGGCCCCCGCGCGGCGAACAACGCCGTCGCCTCCCGCAGGATCAGCTCACGCGTGGAGGGCCCTTCCCGTTCCGCGCGCCGGGGCCGGCCCGGCCCGCGCCGGGCGGGCCGCTCATCGGGTGTCTCACTGCTCTTCCTCATCCGGCACAGTCTGGCTAGGATCCGCAGACCTCGCAATCAAGCACCTGAGGGATTGATGAACGCCGCCACAGGATCAGAAGCCCCTCCCCCCGGACACCCGGCCCCCGCCGCCACCGGGGACACCGCGGACACCGGCGACGGAGCGGACGTGCCCCGTCCCGCGCTCCTGCGCTACGCCCTCGGCTCGGCCGGTATGGGCGTCTACGTGACCGTCCCCGGCCTGCTGCTCCTGTACTTCCTCACCGACACCCTCGGTGTGGCCCCCTGGCTGGCCGGACTGGCGCTGCTGCTGCCGAAGGCCGTGGACATCGTCCTGCACCCCTTCGTCGGCTCCCTCTCCGACCGGGAGCGCGCCCGGCGGGGCAGCAGGCTGCGGCTCCTGGCGGCCGGCTGCGCCCTCGCCCCGGCGTTCGTCGCGCTCTTCGCGGTGCCGGGCCCCGTCGCCGACCGGCCGTGGGCCGCCGCCGTCTGGGTCGCCGGCTGGTTCGTCGTCGCCAACGCCCTCTTCGCCGCCTACCAGGTGCCGTACCTCTCCACGCCCACCGACATGACGGTCGGCTACCACGGCCGGACCCGTGTGCTCTCCTTCCGCATGGTGGTCCTCACCGTCGGCATCCTGGTCGGCGGCGCACTGGCCCCGCTGCTGGCGGGAGAGGGCGACTCGGTCACCCGGTACGCGGTCATGGCCCTCGTCCTCGGCGTGTTCATGGTGGCCTTCCAGACCGTCGGCGTCGGCGGCGTCCGCGACCTCCTGCCCACCGCACCCCGGCCGGACGTGGAGGGCCGGGAGGCGGAGCGCAAGGCACACGGCCCGGCCCTGACCCAGGCGCGGGACGTGCTGCGCGCCAACCCGTCCTTCCGCGTCCTGGTCCTCGGCTACCTCCTCGTCTCCACCACCACCCACCTCGTCCTCGCCGGCCTGCCCTACTACGCGCGGCACGAACTGGGCCGCCCCGGCTTCACCACCGTCCTCATGGCGGCGTTCGTCGCACCCGCCCTGCTCACCACCCCCCTGTGGTTCCGCCTCTCCCGGAGCTGGGGAAAACAGCGTTGCCTGCTGCTGTGCCAGGCCTTCTTCGCCGCCGGATCCCTCGGCCTGGCCGCGGGCGACTCGGCCGGGATCGCGGTCCCCGTGCTGTGCACCCTGGTCCTCGGCGTGTGCTTCGCGGGCCTCCAGCTCTTCCCGTTCTCGATGGTCCCCGACACCGTCCGCGCGGCGGGCGGCAGCGAGATCGAACGGACCGGCGCCTACACGGGGGTGTGGACCGCCACGGAGTCGACGGGGGCCGCGGCCGGTCCCTACCTATACTCGGCCGCCCTCGCCCTCGGCGGATACGCCGCCGCGCGGGCCGGCGAGGACATCACCCAGACCGGCGCCGCCCACACCGCCATCCTCCTGGGCTTCACCCTCCTGCCCGCCCTCCTGATGGCAGCGGCCCTCGCCGTGCAGTCCCGCTACCGCCTGGACGCACAGATGACGCGGCCCACCGCTTCGGCGGACGGCCCGGTCACCAAGGCCTGACCGGTTCGGACGGTCCTCACAGGGCCAAAGGCCAAGGCCGTGAAGTTACGGGCTGATCGTCGGCGTCAAGATGTTGATGTGGCTTTATCGAGCAGTAGCGACGTCACTTGTCGACGGGTTTGGGAGGCGCCCAGAACCACGGTCGGGTGATGTTGATGAGTTCGGGAGGCACTGGGGTTCTTGCCAGGGCAGCATCGGGATGTTCCTGGTGAAAGGTCCTGGTCATGCCGCAAATGTCGAAGGTCGAGCTGTACGCGGCGATCCGGCGTGACCATCGCGGCGGCATGTCGATGCGGGAGCTTGAGCGCAAGCACAGCGTGACGTGGCGGACGGTACGGAAGGCGCTGGACTCCTCCTGGCCTGAGCCCCGTAAGAAGCTGCCTCCCCGGGCCACCACGCTGGACCCGTACAAGCCGGTGATCGACGAGATCCTGCGGACGGACCTGGACGCGCCGCGCAAGCAGCGGCACACGGTTACCCGGATCTTTCACCGGCTGGTCGAGGAGCACGGGGCGGACGTCTCCTACGGGGTCGTGCGCTACTACGTCGCAGGCCGGAAGCCCGAGATCCTGGTCGAGTCCGGCAAAGCGCCGCTGGAAGCATTCGTCCCGCAGACACACCTGCCCGGTCACGAAGCGGAGGTCGACTTCGGTGACGTGACCGTGCGCCTGGGCGGCGAGCTGGTGACCTGCTACCTCTTCTCCTTCCGGCTGTCGTACTCGGGCAAGGCCGTACACCGCGTGTTCGCCTCCTGCGGCCAGGAAGCCTTCTTCGAAGGCCACGTTCATGCATTGCGGACGCTGGGCGGGGTGCCGAGGACGAAGGTCCGCTACGACAACCTGAAGGCCGCCGTCGCCAGGGTGCTGGGGCAGAGCCGAGGAAGAGTTGAGGCCGACCGGTGGATCGCCTTCCGCTCGCACTTCGGCATCGAAAGCTTCTACTGCCGGCCCGGCATCGAAGGCGCCCACGAGAAGGGCGGAGTCGAAGGGATGATCGGCTACTTCCGCCGCAACCACTTCGTCCCTGTCCCCGAGGTCGCCTCGCTCGCCGAGCTGAACGAGATGGTCGAGCAGTGGGACCAGCAGGACGACGCCCGCCGCATCGGCTCCAGGCCCAAGACGGTCGCCGAGTATTTCGCACTCGAACAACCGCTGCTGATGCCGCTGCCCGAGGAACCGTTCGAGACGGGCAGGCTGTTCACCCCGCGGGTCGACCGCTACGGACAGATCCCGGTCCGCACCAACCGCTACTCAGTCCCAATCCGGCTGATCGGAAAACGCGTGCGCGTCGTGCTCCACGCCTCTCACCTTGTGGTTTACGACCAGAACGTGGAAGTCGCCCGGCACGAACGGCTGATCGCGAAAGGTGCCGTCCGTCTGAACCTGGACCACTACCTGGAAGTCCTGGTCCGCAAGCCCGGCGCCTTCCCCGGCTCCACAGCCCTCGAACAGGCCCGCTCGGCAGGCAGGTTCACCCCGGTCCACGACGCCTGGTGGGACCAGGCCCGCAAGATCCATGGCGAGCGGGACGGCACCCGGGCCCTGATCGAGGTACTCCTGCTGGGGCGTCATCTGCCCCATGAGCATGTCGTCGCTGGCCTGGCTGCGGCACTGCGGGCAGGGGCGATGACCGCGGACGCGGTCGCTCTGGAAGCCCGCAAGGCCGCCCAGGCGGAGACCGAGCCCGCCCCCGCAGCGGACCGGCTGGTTCCCGGGAAGCCGTCGGCGACGGTGACGTCCCTGCACGAGTGGCGGCTCGCGCACCTTCCTGCGGACACCAGGCCGCTGCCCTCGGTGGCCCCCTATGACCAATTGCTCCGACGCCGTCGCACCAGCGGCGGCGACCAACGTGAGGGAGAAGCCCAGTGACCCTGCCCCGCCAGCGAGGCTTGACCGAGCAGGCCGCCGACGCCGCCATCGACAGCGCCTGCCGGCTCCTGCGACTGCCGTCGATCCGCAACGAGTTCTCCGACATCGCCGACCGGGCGATGAAGGACCAGATGACCTACCGGGGCTTCCTCGCCGAACTGCTGATGACCGAGTGCGACGACCGGTCCCGTCGCCGTTCGGAAAGGCGGATCAAGGCGGCCGGCTTCCCGCGGGAGAAGTCCCTGCGGGCCTTCGACTTCGACGCGAATCCCAACATCGACGCAGCCACCATCCACACCCTCGCCAGCTGAGAGTGGATCAAGAAGAGTCAGCCTCTCTGCCTGATCGGGGACTCCGGCACCGGCAAGTCCCACATGCTCATCGCCCTGGGCACCGAGGCCGCCATGAAGGGCTACCGAGTTCGCTATACGCTCGCCACGAAGTTGGTGAACGAGCTGGTCGAGGCTGCCGATGAGAAGCAGCTGAACAAGACCATCGCCCGCTACGGCCGCGTCGATCTCCTCTGTATTGATGAGCTCGGCTACATGGAACTGGACCGTCGCGGCGCCGAGCTCCTCTTCCAGGTTCTGACGGAACGCGAGGAGAAGAACAGCGTCGCCATCGCCTCGAACGAGTCCTTCGGCGGCTGGACCAAGACCTTCACCGACCCCCGTCTCTGCGCGGCCATCGTGGATCGCCTTACCTTCAATGGCACCATCATCGAGACCGGCACCGACTCCTACCGTCTCGCCAGCACCCGCGCACGCGCCGAGGAACCAGTCAAGGCCGGCTGAGTTCGGTGGTTGTCGATCTTGACGTGCCGGACGAGCGTGAAGTCAGATGCGGTGTCGAGTTCGTCATCAGAAGCGGTACCGCTGCATAGGGGTTTTGGTGTGTTCATAGCGAAAGAGGATGCTTTCGATCCTGAGGAGATGCTCGGCCTCTACGACTCGGTCGGCTGGGAGGGCTACACCAAAGACGTCGACAAGCTCTGCCGCGGCCTGCTGAACTCGCACCTCGTCATCACGGCACGAGACGGTTCAGGAACGCTCCTCGGACTGGCTCGGACCATCTCTGACGACGAGCACATCTGTTACGTCCAGGACGTCGTGGTCAACCCCGAGTATCACAGGCAGGGCATCGGCCGGGCCTTGATCGAGGACCTCATGCCGCGCTACTCGCACTGCCGCTTCTTCCTCCTGTCCACGGACCACGAGGCGTCACCGGAGGGCAAGCGCAACCACGCGTTCTACCGGAGTCTGGGCTTCCTGTCCTACGAGGAAAAGGAGATGGCGGGCTTCGGACTGCCCAGGAACCGCCCAGATCTGCGTGACATGGCGCCGTAAACCAATTCATACGTGGCCTGAACCGTCCCCGGTCTTCTTCCGGTCGACCTCTGCCACTACTCCCACCTTCGACGGCCAGCCGCCCGTCAGGGCGGCTGGCCGTCCCGTATCCCCAGACACGACAGCGCCGTCATTTGTCATCGACATCCGCGAGCTGGGTGATCACCAACCGCCTCCAGAACCGGTCGACAAACGCTGTTCCTAGAGATCAACGAAGCCAGCCGCCAGTGCGGCCGGCAGCGGCAGCCCGTACTTGTCGCACAGGAAGCGGGTCTGGCAGTACCGCTGGGCGTCGGTGGCCACCCTGCCGAGGACCGCACCGTTCACACTGGCACCGATGAGGACACCCACGAACGGCACGGCCTTGGCGACGTTCTCGACGGGCGCCCTGGAGCCGGCCGGGCCCAGTCGCTGCATCACCTTCTCCAGGGTGGCCAGGAGGCGGTGGTCGTTGCGGAGCTTCTGCGACCAGTTCACGCGTCCCTTGACCGCGTCCGCTGCCCGTGCGGTGTCACGCAACGGCTTGGCTTTGGCCGCCTGTTCCATGAAGGACCGCTGTACCAGGCATTGGATGAAGTCCTGCTCCTTGGGGTCCTTGGCGTCGTAGCCGTAGGAGTACGTGATGCGTGCTGCAATAGAGGTGCTCAGGACCTGGACGACGAGGATGTCCGCTGTCATCGCAGTGAGAGTGCCTGCGACGGGGACCGTAGCCAGCATGCCCATGGCGCCGCCTTCGACCGCGCCGATGGCCCGCCACGTGAGGGTGTTGCGGGTCAGCAGCCGGTCGCAGACCTTGAGGTCCTGCTGCCGCAGTGCGGTGAAACTGTCGATGTCGAAGCCCTTCTTACGGGCGAGCTCCTCAACGCTCTTCGGGTTGTTGAGCTCCAGGGCCAAGTCGTTGCCCAGCTCGAGCAACGCCGTAGCGCTTGCAAGCACCGGCCGCACGGCTGTGTCGGCGACCGCTTCGCCCGCGCGACGGACTGGTTCCGCGACCGCCTCCGGCACGGCGTCCCTGACCCGTCTTACGGTGTTTCCCGCGAGCTGATTGGTGCGACCGAGCACGACGCTCGCCCGGTTCGGCAGAGCGCGGCGGTTCTTGCGGCGCTGCCAGTGTTCGTTGAGCGTGTCCCACACCTGCCGCTCATACGTGCTCATTGGAGGCGCACCGTCGACGGGTGGACCGGCGTCCGTGCTCATTGAGGTTCTCCTTTTCAACTGTGATCGTGGGGACCACGGTTCCCTACCGGCCGACACGTGGGTGAGTTGAATCGTTCAGTGAGAAGTTCCGAAAGAAGTGGGCATGCGCAGGGAAGATACTGAGCAGTTGCCCTGCATCGTTTGGCCGTTCAGTCGCCGAGGGTGAACGTGAGGCCACCCGCGCGCAGTTCCTCCTCGGTCTGGGTGAGTCCGCCCCGGTGGGAGACTTCGACCGTGTAGAACTTCGAGCCCGGCGTGACGTCGTCGACCGTGAACGGGAACTCACAGCCCCGTTCCGTCTTATGGCCGAGTCCCAGGCTCCCCACGGCGACGAGGGTGCCGCCGACATCGGTGACATTGACCTGGGTGCCGAAGTCGATGTCGGAGTAGCCGCCCGTCCTGGAGCACAGCTCCTCGGGGTCCAGACCCGCGCCGATCCCCGCGACGGTGAGCGTCCCGTCGGTACTGAACGGCCCCTCCACGTCCTCTGCCTGCTCGGCGCTCACGGAGGGGGAAGCGGACGCACCGGCTGCGGCTGCGTCGGTCTTGCTACCACCGACCAGCGACATCCCCGCCCAGCACGTCCCCACCACGGCGGCGCCGAGACCAGCACCGATCGCGAGGACCGCGCCGCGCGACAGCCGCGACCAGCGGGAAGCGGAGACGGCCGCGGACCCCGGCTCCTCGGTCGCCACCCCGGGAATCTCGGGAGGCATGTGCGGGGGAGGGGTGTGCGGGGGCTGCTCCGGGACGGACATTGCGGGACTTCCTTTCGAGCGGGGGCGGATGGCGGTAGGGAAAGGGAGGGGCGGGCGGTCCGTTCTCGACGGACCGCCCGCCCCATGGCCGCCGCGCCCCCCCACGAGCGCGGCGGCGTATCGCGGCGGCCGGTCAGCCGGTCCTGGTCCACTCCTGGCAGCCGTTGGTCTCGAAGTACTCGCCCTTGTTGACCGTCACCCGGCCCTGGCCCTGGAGGTTGTCGTTGGCGATGATCGCCCCGAACTCCCCGGAGGCGTCCTTGGTACGCGCCCAGTAGCAGTTCAGAGGCGTACCTTCGGAAGGCGCTGTCTCGCCATTGCTCCGAAGAGCAGATCAAAGAAGCGATCGAAGAGACTCCGGCAGCGGCGGGCATCCCCCTCGACATCTTGGAAAAGGCTGCCAACGACTCCATCAAGTACGAGACCGCCAAGGTCAGCGCCGCTTCCGCGGCTGCCGGACTGCCCGGCCTGGTTTTTCTTCCCGTCACGATCCCGGCCGACTTGGCGCAGTACATGGGCCACATGCTGCGCATCGCCCAGAAGCTCGCCTACCTCTACAGCTGGCCTGACCTGTTCTCCGGAGACGGCGAGGACATGGATGACGCGACCGAGGGAGTGCTCACACTCTTCGTCGGCGTGATGTTCGGCACCCATTCGGCGAACACCGCTGTCGGGAAGGTCGCGGAGGCGATGTCGAAGCAGGTCGCCAAGAAACTACCCCAGAAGGCACTCACGAAGGGCTTCATCTACCCCCTCGTGAAGAAGATCGCGGGTCACCTCGGTAAGGAGATGACGAAGCAGACCTTCGCAAGGACCGTCTCCAAGGCGGTCCCTGTCGTCGGCGCCGTAGTTTCCGGCGGTCTCACGTTCGCGACCTTCCGCCCCATGACGAAGAAGTTGAAGAACCACCTCGCCGGGCTGGACATGACGAAACCCACCCTGCGGGTCGAGGGCGTCGAGGTCGCGCGAGAGGACGAACCCTCCGTCACGGACTACGTCGAACAGTCCGACGGGGACGACGCCGCATCCAGGTAGAGAGCCCTCAGCTGACGCATCCGGGTCCTTGTGAGCCCGGATGCGTCAGCTGCGGCCCAGCCTCAGACGCGCCGTTCCGACGAGGGCAACTCGATGAAGCTTGCCCATGCCTCACGGGAGACAGTGAGTACGGGACCGGCGTCAGCCTTCGAGTCACGGACGTGCACAGCAGCCGAACCGGCCGCGACCTCTACACACTGACCGCCCTCGGTTCCGCTGTAGCTGCTCTTGAACCAGGCGAGGTCCGAGGCGATGGTCGAGGACTCAGCGTTGTTCATAGCGCTCCCAGCAACCCTTCGATGAACTTCGTCGACTCTCGCGGACTGAGAGCCTGTGATCGGATAATCCCATAGCGCGCAGCTGCGAGAGCCGTCTGTTCCGGGTCGGTCTCAAGAGAGCTGGTCGTGTGCGTCTCTGCGTAGACGAACTTCTTGCCATCCTTCCTGGTGACAACCGTGAACGGCCCATTCACGCCTGCGTTCTCCTCGCACTCGGTCGGCATGACCTGGATCTCGACGTTCTGCTTCTGACCGGTGAGGAGAATGAGCTCCAGCTGTCCCCGCAGCACGTCTGTGCCGCCGTACCGATGACGCAGAACCGCCTCGTTCACTACGAAGCTCAGCAGCGGGGCCGACTTGCGGTCGAAGATGTCCTGCCGGGCCAGCCGAGCAGTCACCCGCTGCTCGACCGTTTCCGAGTCCAGGGGCGGACGCCGCATCGCGAGCAGCGCCCTCATGTACTCCTCGGTCTGAAGCAGCCCGTTGACGACATGGGTGTCATACATCAGCAGCTCAAGGCACTCCTTCTCCAACACCGCCATCCCCTGGAAGAACCCCGGATACTGAGCCCGCTCCACCTGCTCCTTCCACAAGCACAGCAGCCCACCCGTCCCCAGCACCTCATCCGCCCGCTCGATCGTCCTCGGCGTCGGAATCCTCCGCCCCTGCTCGAACGACGCGATGGTGGACGCCGAGTACCCGAGCCGCCGGCCGAACTCCTCGCGCTCCAGCCCCTCCCGCACCCGCAGCGTCTTCATGGTCTGCCCGAACGCGACCACGACACCCCGCCCGGCCTCGTCCTCCGGCCGCCGCCCGGCCCTGCCGTCGTTCTCCCACCCGTCCCCGAGACTCACGACCGCCGCTCCCGCGCCGCCGCCGTTGCCCTCGCCGTTCTCACGCTCCCCGGGGACCGTCTCGGCCCCGGCCTCCGCACCCGCGTACTCCGCCATGTCCACCACCGCCTTCTCTCGCTCAACGCCCCCGCAAGGGACGCCGTCACGCCGCACAGCTCCGACACGCGCGTACAACACGGGTACAGCCGCCCCCTGTCGCTGCGTCACCACTGGTCACGCTACGCGACCGACGGGACCGTGAGGGGCGTGAAGACGAAACCCATCAATCCCACCGACACCGACAACATTGCCGCGATCCTCGGCCTCGACGACCTCAACGCCGCCGCGCGACGGCTGACGGCCGCGAAGAAGGAACTCGACGCCGTCGTCAACGCCGCGAAGGACAGGAAGCCGCTTCTGCACGCGGCGCTGGAGGAGGTCGGACACGACGACCGGGCGCTCAAGGCCCTTGTGGCGATGGAGGAGAAGGGCGGGCCCGACCACGCCGTGCTCGACGCGCTGATCGTCGGTGCGCCCACGGCCGACGAGGGCCGACTGCGGGAGGCCCGCCTGGAGGCCGCCGCCGAGACCGAGAGCCCCGACCTGGACCGGGTCGGCGCCGCCGTCGATGCGCTGCGGATCGCCGTCGCCGACGCCGACGCCCTGAAGGGCACCGCGGCCGCCGACGCCCACAGCAGGGCCGAACTGCTCCAGGCGGCGCTCAGCCACAGTGACCGCCACGCCGACGACACGGCCTGCCCGGTCTGCGGCACGGAACAGGTCCTGGGCCGGGAGTGGGCCGGGCGTGCCGAGGCGCAAATCGCCGCCCTCCTGCGCGAAGCCGAAGCCGTGCGCGAGGCAGAGGCCCGTCTGCGGACCGCGACGCGCGCCCTGCACGACCTGGTCCTCCCGCCGCGGGAGACTCCGGCCGCGCTCGCCGAGCCGTGGAGGGCCTGGGGTGACTGCCGGCGGATCACCGACCCCGCCGAACTCGCCGAGCGCGCCCTCAAGACGGCGGTGACGCTGACGGACGCGTGCGCGATCGTGGCCGGTGCGGCGCGCGAGGAACTGGCGGCCATGGACGAGCGCTGGCACGCCGTCGTCAGTCTGCTCGCGGAGTGGACGAACCTCTCCCGGGAGGGGGAGGCCGTCAAGCCCCGCCGGACGGCGGTCAACGCCGCCCTCACCTGGGTCAGGAAGCTCACCACCGAGGTCCGCGACCTGCGTGTCGCCGCCTTCGCCGGCCACACGCTGCGGATCTGGGAGAAGCTCCGCCAGCAGAGCAGCGTCGACCTGACCCACGTCGGCCTGCACGGCAGCGAGCGGGCCAACGTCCGTAAGCTGGTCATGGACGTTACCGTCGACGACACCGAGGCGGCCTCTGCCCTGGGCGTCATGAGCCAGGGCGAACTTCACTCGCTCGCCCTCTCCCTGTTCCTGCCCCGCACCACCACCGCTGACAGCCCCTTCGGCTTCGTCGTCATCGACGACCCCGTGCAGTCCATGGACCCGGCGAAGGTCGACGGCCTGGCCCAGGTGCTCGACGAACTCGGCCGTGACCGGCAGGTCGTCGTCTTCACCCACGACACCCGGCTTCCGCACGCCTTCCGCAGCCAGGGCCTGCCGGTGACCGTGCTCAAGGTGGAGCGCGACGAGAGGTCCAAGGTGCACGTCACCTGCGGAACCGACCCGGTCAAGGAGGCCGTCGACAACGCCATGGCCCTCGCCCGCACGGAGAACTGCTCCGAGACGGCCCTGCGCCACGTCCTGCCGTCCCTGTGCCGCGAGGCCCTGGCCACGGCGATCGTCGAGGTGGCCTGGCTCCGCCGCAACCGCACCGGCCTCCCCGCCGAACACATCCAGTCCGCCATCGACACGACCGAACGGCTCCTCCCGCTCGCGTCCTTCGCCCTCTTCGACGACGGCCTCGTCCACCCCGACGAGGAGGTCCGGAGCAGGCTCCGCGCCCTCTACGGCAACGAGAGCACGACTCTGATCCACCAGTGTCAGCAGGGCGCCCACCCCGGCGGGTTCCTCCCGCACGACCCGGTCGCCTTCGTCCGGCGGGTCGAGGTCCTCGCCGCCCGCATCCGCACCCCGGAGGTGAACGCCTGATGCCCGCCACCCGCACCGGTGCCGTCACCGCCCTCCTCGCGACCGCCGACGCCATCCTCGCCGAGAATTTTGACGGCGGCGGTCCCCTGACTCCGGCAGGCCGTGTCCGCGGTGCGGCCTACGCCCTCCGGATCGCCCTGGAAGCAGCCGTCGACGCGACCCTCGCGGCTGAGGAAGCCGGGCTCGGCACCATCAGCATGCGCGCGAAGCTGCTCTGTCTGCGCCACTACGCCGGCCCGGCTCTGGCTCATCGCGTCAACGCCCTCTGGAACCGGCTCAGCGAGGCCTGCAAGTACCACCACGACGAGATGGGGCCGCGTCACGCCCAGGTGCACACCTGGCGGGCGGCCGTCGGGACGCTTGTCGCGGAACTCGGCGCAGCCAAAGTGGTGGTGGCGTCCCCACAGCAGGCGGGCACGTAGAGGACCAGCGGTATCGGGCTCCGGACCGGGGAACCGCCGCACCGGCCGATAGGGTTTCGCGCTGTGGAAATCGGATCTTTGGTTGAGCAATGCGACGGCAATGCCGTACGCCGGGTAGGTACCGTTCGTTCGCTGGATGAGAGGGAAGTCGTCGTGGAATGGATGGGGGGTGAAAGGGAGTACTTGCCCCTACCTGTACCGGAGTCAGTGAGGACGCTCGTCCCAGGGACCGTCCGGCACAAGGCCGCTACCGACCTCGCCGCACTGCAAAGCGAGTTCGAGGCCGACCCCGTGAAGATCCTGGCAGAACTGGTCCGTGAAACAGGTGAGCGGACCACCATGACCGCACTGCGGAAGCAAGTCGAAGGGCTGGGCATCGATACAGGGGGTATCGCCGATCAGTGGGGCCATACACGTCGGCTGCTCCTGGCTGTACCGAATGTCAAGCGAGACGGACAGAACGGCTTGCGATGGGATGGGGCCGGAAGCAAGGCAGCGAGCTCAGGCAGGCACCTGTCGGCGTCCGAGGCGCTCGCAGCGTTGGTGAGCGGCACCCGCAAGACGAAGGACACCAAGCAGTCGTTGTCCGCCGCCGTATCCGCCGGGCTCGACGCGTTGTCACCGTACGAACTCCTCGCGGCGCACGCGCGTGGCGTACCGGTGACCGAGTGGCCGCGCCAGTGGACGAAGTCCCACCCAGAGCGCGTCCCTGAAGAGATCCGCCTGATCGCCGCCGAGCACATCATCGAGATGTCACGCGCCCGGAGCCGCATCGTGCTCCCCGGCACCGAGCCCAGCCCACCCGCGATCAAAGCGGCGGAGATCCCCTCCTCCCTCGAACTCCTGACGCTGCTCGTCCCTCTCGTCGCGATGCCCGTGTCGAGTCCTGCTGCGGACAAGGCGGCCAAGGCTCTCAGCGGTGAGCACGCATGGAACGCCCTGCGCACGGTAATGGAGCGCTTCAAGCAGGCGTTGTCCGTCAGCTCCGAATCCGAGGATTCGCAAGACCGAGAGGAACGGTTGACGTCTCTCTCGACCAGGGCCGGAGGACTCCTGAAGACGGCACTGAAGAAGCGGCCCAGGGAGGACGACCTTCCATGGCTGGACTCTGCGGAGGAGATGGCCTTCCGGGCCTGCACGCTGCTTGCGGATCCCCGCATGTCGGAGCAACGGAACCGACCCGTGCGGGAGTGGGCCCAGCACGTAGCCGACCACCCGGGCATTCCGGCTGAGATCCGGGAAGCAGCCAGAGCAGTCCAGGACGTCGCTTCGGCCGAAGCCGCCGACGCGGCGGAGGCGGACGGTACGGGCGACGGCGACGAGAGGACCGAGGAAGGCCGGGAAGCCGAGGCCGTACCCGAAGCGCTCACGGTCTCTGTGGAGGAGACCGAGTCCACGGACATCGAGGGTGAAGGCGACGTCGGCACCGTCGGGTCCGCGGAAGCCACGACCGTGAGTGACGAACCCCTCCAGGAGGAGACGGAGGACACCTCAGACGGGACATCCGAAGCGGCGCAGGAGCCCGAGCGGGATTCACAAGCCGAGATCGAGGCTCTCAAGCGCCTGCTGGAGGAGGAACGAAGCAGTGCCGAGACGGCTCGTGCCGAGCACGAGCGGCGGCACCGGGACGCCTCGGACGCGCTGGCCGAGGCGGCAGCGACGGTGAATCGGTTGCGGCTCCGCATCACGGACGAGGAGAAGCACCGCGCCGAGGCCGAGGCACGTGCCCGCGCCGCCGAGGCCACGGCGGAGTCCGTGCAGCGAGGCCTGGAAGAGGCAGAGCAGCGCGTGGAGGCGATGACACGTCAGCTCCGGCGGCGGGACGACGAGCTTCGACAGGCCCGGCAGACCGCGCGCGGGGCCTCACAGGCGCAGTTGCGCCAGGCCAGGATCGACACGCTGCGCGTGCTCGCCGCAGGGCTCACCGAAGTAGCGGACCAGGCGATCCACGAAGACGACGAGACAGGGCCGGCCCACGCTCTGTACCGCAGAATCCTGGCACGCGCGGCAGCAGCGGGGGTGCTGGACGTGGGAGCACTCGGAGAAGAGACGGACTACGACCCGGTGATGCACCGAGCCCCGGGTGGACCGGCGGCACGCGTGGTGGTGGAACGGCCCGGCTTTGTATGGCAGGGCCCGCGCGAGCCCGAGCCCGTCGTGCTGGAACAGGCTCTTGTCCGCGGGGTCGAGCAGTAGGGCAAGGCAGTTGAAATCCGCTGCCGGGACCGAGGATCCCGCCAGCCAGTGTCCAGGGAGGACATCGGTGCAGTACGACAAGCCCTTGATCGGTATCGACTTCGGTACCGCGACCACCCTGGTGAGCCAGCGGCTTCCCGGCGGCTCTCCGGAGATCGTGCCGGTCGGTCACGGTACATCCTGGATGCCGAGCGTGATCGCCGTATCCCCTTCCGGTGACCTTCTGTTCGGCGAAGGCGCCGAGGCGGCGGCCGGGGCGTCGGCGCTGCGGTCGGTGAAGCAGTGCATCACTCTCGATCTGACGCCGGACGAGTTGCCGGGCCGGGAGGGGGCCGGCTCGGTCCGGCACTCTGCCGACAACATGATCGAGCAGTTGCTGAAGCACGTACTGCTGCGTGCCAGGGCCGCCGGAGCGGACACCGAGGACGCCCACTTCCGCCTCGCCTGTCCCGCGATCTGGGACGGACCACGGCGCAGGCGGCTCGCCACCCTGGCCAGGGCCGCGGGTATCCCCGTGGCCATCGGGGACGTCGTCGACGAGCCCGTGGCCGCCGGACTCGCCTGGTCGGAGGGGCTCTACTGGGAACTCGGCGAGGAGCGGCCCGACGGAACCACGCTGGTCTTCGACTTCGGCGGGGGTACTCTCGACATCGCCGTGGTCGAGGTCACCGAGTCGCTCCAGGACGGCGCTCCCGAGCTCACCGTGCTCTCGGCGCGCGGTGTGGCCAGGGCCGGTGATGATCTGGACCTCCGGATCGCCCGGGATCTGGAACAGGATCTGAAGACGCAGGGCATTGTGGTGGACCGACTGCCCGACCCCGCCACCGTCAGGGCGCTGATCCTGGCGGCAGCCCGACGGCTCAAGGTGCTGCTCTCCGAGACACGGTACGACGAACAAGCGGTCCCGGTAGGCGGTGGATACACCAACCTGCCCCTGCTCACCTACACGCGCGGGCGGCTGGAGGAGGCATTCCAGCCACAGATGCTGGAAGCCCTGGAGTATGTCAGGGCCGCCCTGTGCGAGGCACGGCTGCGTCGGCGTACCACGCCCGACATCGAGCGTCTCAGGCGTATGCCATTGCGGGAACTGGCGACCGATGTGCAGCATGTGCTGCTCGCCGGTGGCATGTCCCAGGTGCCGTTGGTACGCAGGCTTTTCGAGGAGAACTTCTCCCAGGCGCAGGTGGAGTTCGACAGGTCCCTGGAATCACCGGAACAGTCGGTCGTGACCGGCATGGTGGTGCACAACTACCACCGGCTCAACCTCCCCAGGCCCGGATTCGACCTGGTGCTGGAGTGGGACGACCTGGGCGGAGGCCTGCGCAGCGAGCTGCTCTATCCGGCCTTCCAGCCCCTCTACGAGCCGCACCGGGTGGTGCGCGGGGAGGAACTGGCCCACCGCTGGCGGGGGACACCGGAGGTCCATCGGGTCACCAAAGGCCGGCTCCGGGCGAAGGCCGTGGACGGGGAGCCGATGGACTTCTCGGTGGACGGAACCGCACTGCCGTATCTGCTCGTCGAACTCCACCCGAGGACAGCCTTCTCGCTCGCCCTGCGGCTCAACGGGGAAATGGTCGTCCACGATTCGACCGCCCGGCCCATGATTTTCAGGGTGGAGCGGTGGCCCGTGCTCCGGAAGGGAGGGCAGGAGGCCATCCGTCTGACGCCGGTGCGGAAGGACGCCTTGGTGCACCAGCGGGCGTCCTTCACCGACATGTATTCCCATCCGTGGCAGTGAGGTGCCCGACGGTGGCCCGGAGCTGTCCTGGGTCACCGCCGGACATCCGGTCGATCACCGTCCACCGGCCGGTCAGTCGCCCTCGACCAGGACGAGGGCAACCGTCTCGGTGGAGAGACTGAAGCGGGCCTCCCGCTCCATCTGCGCCAGGAGAACGTCCCGCCGGGTCTCCAGGTGAGTCGCCCGGCTCTCGTAGAGGCGCCGGATGGATGGGTGGCTCACCTCCTGGGCGAGACGACGGGACCGCGAGATCTTCACATGGAAGGTGTCGCTCACCGTGGCGCGACGGCCCTCGGCCAGCCGCGTGTTCTCGGCTTCGTAGAGCCGCTTGGTCATGCGTTCCTGCACGGCCGCAAGCGCCTGCACCTCTTCCAGGACCTCGGTGAGCAACGTGTCGACATCGGCGGGTAGCTCCCTCCCGGCATTGGTGAGTTCACCGCGGGCGAGAGAAGTGAGCAGCGCGGTCCCGACCTCGGGTACCTCCCGCATCGTCCGGATGTCGACCGCGGTGGTCCACAGCTCGCGGCGCGAACGAGTGCCGTCCGTACGCGCCAGCCGGACCTCCACCAGATAGTGGGAGCCGGGCGGCAGGCCGGGCAGCCGGACCCGCCCGTAACGCAGGAGCGGCTCGGGGTGCTGCTCGTACCACCACTGGGCGGTGCGCACCAGCGGGTGACGGACGCTGAGCAGCGGAGCCCCACTTGCCGACGAGGCGCTTGTGGTCAGACTGAAGCGCGTTGGCGAGTCGCTCTTGAGTCTGGCCAGCAGGTCGTCGCGAGGGTGGGGGAAGGCGCCCGTGTCCATCGCCTCGTACATCACCTTGAGCAGGTCGCCGCTGCCTGACACGTCCACCAGGTGGTCCTGGCGGGGGACGTCGCGCAGCAGTCCGTATCCGCTGTCGGTGAGGAAGGACTCGACAAGTCCACGGATCTCCTGGGGGCCCAGGTAGCGTCCCTTGCCCGGGCTGGATTCGTCGAATCCCTCGATGAGCAGGCCGTCCAAGCCGGTGAGAAGGGCCTGGGCCTCATTCAGGCTCTCCAGGTCCTTCTCACGGTCCACCCGCGCGACCGCGATCCGGTCTACCTGGCGGCGCCGCTGCTCCGTGGAGAGGTGAGGGTCCAGGACGATGCGATGCAACTCCTTCAGGCGCCCGCGCAGGATCGGTTCGAGTTCTCCGATGGAGTCCTGGAAGACACCGATGCGTGTGTAGAGGCGCTGGAAGATGTCGGTCTCGATGGTGCCGGGGACCTGCATGTTGAAGATGAAGATCTTTTCGTGCTGTTGCCCGAACCGGTCGAGCCGTCCGATACGCTGCTCGACCCGCATCGGGTTCCAGGGCAGGTCGTAGTTGACCAGGACGTTGCAGAACTCGAAGTCCAGGCCCTCGCTGCCCACCTCACTCACCAGCAGCAGATCGAACGCCCCGGCACGGAAGTCCTTCATGATGCGCTCACGCTCGGCCGGCGGGGTCTTGCCGTGCATGACCCGTACCTTGAACTCGGGCGTCAGCCTCTCCTCGAGGTACTCCAGGGTGCGGGTGAAGAAGGAGAAGACCATTGCCTGCCGCAGGCCCTTCGTACGGGCGTCACGCAGCATGTCCTTGAAACGCTCGAATTTGGTGTCCACGGGAAGTTCCCGCAACAGAGGGCGCAACGTCGAGAGTTCGTCGGCCTGCTCAGCCATTTCGCGAGCCTGCTCCGCAACCTCGCGGGCGAGACTCTCGGGAGAGGCGGCCGATCTCGTACGGCCGATGTTCGGGGCATCCTCGGAGTCGTCGACGACCTCCGAGTCATAGAGAATTTCCTCGGCGGCCTCCTCCTCGGCCGGCCGCGGGAAGAACCGCTCCCGCAGCCGCTGCTGCATGGCCGGGATACAGCTGGCAGCCTGCCGCAGCCACATCTGCGCGGCGAAGCCTGCGGCCATGCCACTGCGAGCGGCGCGTTCGAGGCACCAGGCGTGCAGACCGTCGTAGAACGCCCGTTCCTGCGGGGTCCAGTGGACCGCGACGTCCTCGGCCTCACGCAGGGCCTTGCGGTCCGGGGTGTCGGCCTTGCGCGTCCGGTTGACGACACCCGCCAGGGCGTTGAGTTCGGCGATGCACCGCCGTGCTTCGGCGCGCTGACGGGAGGACAGCGGTTCACCGGAGCTTAGGAGTTCCCGGAGACGGCGGAACTCCGGTCGCCGGGCGGTGATCTTTCCATACGTGGACGTCTGGACCTGCATGAGCCGGGAGTGCAGAGCCCGAGCACCATCTGCGCTGTCCGCGCGACCCTCGGCGATACCGACGGCCACCGCGTTCAGGTGGCGGTTGGGCTCGAGCTGGTTCTCGAAGACCTTGGGCTCCGGGAAGGACGCCTCGTCGAGGAGGTGAACGAGGTTGTAGAGATCCTGGTTGCCGAGGTTGAGGGGGGTGGCGGAGAGGAAGATCAACGCGTCGGCCCAGTCGGCGAGCAGAGCTGCCGCGGCGTGGCTCCGGCTGCTCGCGTTGCGCAGGTAGTGCGCCTCGTCCACGATCACGAGGTCGAAACGGGGCTGAAGGTCAACGAGTTCATCGAGCTGCCCGGCCCGCCGCAGCCGTTCCAGGGACACCACTCCGGCGAACGGCTCGCTGGTGTCCCCGCTGCGGAACAGCTCCACCAGCTGCGCCATGCCCTCTTTGTCGAGGACACGCAGGTCCCGGTCGAAACGGTCGCGCATCTCGTTCTGCCACTTGGTGACGAGTGCGGCGGGACACACGACGAGCCCTCGAAAATGCGTGCCGCCGCGCCGTCCCGGAGTCCGCCGCAGGTGTGTGCGCTGCTCCAGTTCGTTCCAGATCAGCCCGGCTTCGATGGTCTTACCGAGGCCGACTTCGTCCGCGATCAGCAAGCGCTGGCGGTCCGAACTCATCAGCTTCAGCACGGGCCGGAACTGGTAGGGCCGGAACACCGTGCGGCTCGACTGATACGAGTACACGACATCGGTGAGGGGTGTGCTCAGCTTGGCGAGGGTGAGCGCGAGCGCGGTCCGGTCGGCGGGGGCGGGCGGACGGAGGATCCAGTCCTCCGGGTCGTCCGTACTCGGCGGAAGCGCCTCAAGGTCTTCTTCGAAGGCCATGCGTGAGCGTCCACCGGTCGCGTCCTGCAGCCTGTACTGGACGCCTCCGTCCCGCGTCGGTGTCACCTTGACCACGGTGAAGGTCTCGCGCCCGCCCGCGAGACGGACGAGTTCGCCCCGGGCGAACGCGGGTGCGACCTCTTCGGGGACAGCGGCGCACCAGTCCCTGTACTGGAGGAGGGCCCGGTGCAGCAGGTGACCGTCGTCGATGTCACGAAGGCGCTTTCGTTGGGGAGCGTCGGCGGCCGCACTCTTGCTCAACGCGAATCCGACGAGTATGCGGTCGGTTCGTGACTCGAAGACGTAGATGCCGCTGGGCAGAACGCTCAGGGGGTCGCCGCCGTGTGCTTGCGGCACGGGTTGCTGTCGTGGCGCGGGCACCGGGATCCGTTCGGAGCACTCCGGGCTGTCGTAGAAGAAGTGCTGCGCTTCGCTGAGACCGTCCAAGGCCGTCCCACCGAGCGCTTCTCCCCAAGGGATGTACCGCAGACGAAGCCTGTCGTCGTCGAGTGGCACACCTGCCGCCGGAGGGTTTCCGCCCTCTGACGCTGTTCTCTCCCTCACCCTGTCCCCTCCCCTGTCCCCCTGTCCGGTGAATCCCGAGCGCGCCCAGGAGCTCGAGTGGATCGCCGCCCGCCGCCCGCCGCTCCGGGGGACCGGTATGGCCGGATCTGTCGAGCTGGCCAACGGGGGAGGGGAATGATGTGCTGCCGAGCTACTGCGCGTGCCAGAACCGTTCGGGGAAGCCGGTATGGCCTGAGCAAGGTTACTTGGTGACGGTCGGTGACGACATGTCTTCTGTGCGAAAGCTGCCCCCGGTTGTCGTTCTCCTGAGAGAGTCTTCGCTTGTTCGACTCGTCGCCGGTCTGGACCCGCTCACCGGCGATCCGGACCCCTGTGCCGTAAAGCTCCCCATCACCGACGACTGAGCCACGGGTCAGCGTCGGCCCTGTACCACCGCGAACCGCGCCCCCTCCGGGTCCGCCACCTCGGCGACGCGGCCGTGGTCGGAGTCGTGGGGCCGGGTGAGCACCCGACCGCCGAGGTGGAGGACCTGGTCCACCGCGTCATCGGTGTCGGCCACCGTGAAGTACGTCGTCCAGTGCGGCCCCCGGTCCCGGGGCAGGGCGTCGCCCAGGCCGTGGACGGCGGCGACGGGACGGCCGGCCAGGCGCAGGGTGACGTGGTCGCGGTCGGCGGAGGCCGTGCGCTCCTCCTCGTGGCCGAACACCGTCTCGTAGAACTTGGCCACATGGGTGGTCTCGTATGTCGTCAGCTCGTTCCAGGCAGGGGTGCCGGGTGCGCCGACGAGTGCCTGGCCGGTGTGCGCGGCCGGCTGCCAGATACCGAAGACGGCGCCGCACGGGTCGGAGCCGATCGCCAGGCGTCCGGCGTCGGCGGCGTCCAGCGGGCCCACTCCGATCGTGCCGCCGCAGATACGCACCGCGGCGGCCGTCGTATCCGCGTCGTCCGACGCGAAGTAGGGGGTCCAGGCGACCGGCAGATGCCGGTCGGGGGGCAGCACACCGATGCCGGCCACCGGCTGTCCGTCCAGTAAGGCACGCACGTACGGGCCCAGTTGCTCAGGTCCAGGTCCCGGGCAAAACTCCCAGCCGAACAGCGCCCCGTAGAACCGCTCGGTCGCTTCCAGTCCATGCACCATCAGGCTCACCCAGCAGGGTGTGCCGGGTGCGTACCGAGCGGGCGCCTCACCGTTCGGGCGGGCGTTCCCCCGTGCTTCGGTCATCGTCACTCTTCTCCCGGCCGCTCATGGCGTCGGCCGTGGTCAACTCGCCCCTGTGGAGGCGTAACCCGTCCGCTCGGCGGATCGTTCCCGCACCGGCGCCGACACCGTATGTGCCCGGTACTGTACGCCTCGTGATCGGACCTGCCCGGCCGAGCACAGTAGCCGGACGAGGACGGCTCGGCCACCCCGTGCGCGAAGATGGTGACCATGAACGCCATCATTTCCGCATCCGAACTCGCCGGCGAACTGACGGGCGGGAATCCGCCGGTGCTGCTCGACGTCCGCTGGCAGCTCAGCACGGCCCGGGCGGCCGGGCAACCGCAGTTCGACGGACGGGCCGCGTACCTGGCCGGGCATCTCCCCGGTGCCGTCTTCGTCGACCTGGACGAGGAACTGGCATCCGCGCCGGCCGGACACGGCCGTCATCCGCTGCCGGACCTCGCCGTGTTCGGCGCCGCGATGCGGCGGGCGGGGGTGTCGTCCTCGACGCCGGTCGTCGTGTACGACGGGGGCATGGGCTGGGGCGCCGCCCGCGCGTGGTGGCTGCTGCGCTGGACGGGTCACCCGGATGTGCGGGTCCTCGACGGCGGGCTGCCGGTCTGGGAGGGGCCGTTGGAGACCGCGGTGCCGCAGCCGGCCGAAGGGGACTTCGTGCCGGAGCCCGGGAGGGATGGACTGCTCGACGCCGACGGCGCGGCGCGGCTGGCGCGTTCGGGAGTGCTGCTGGACGCCCGCGCGGGGGAGCGGTACCGGGGTGAGGTCGAGCCGATCGACCGGGTTGGCGGGCACATCCCGGGCGCGGTCTCGGCGCCCACCACGGAGAACGTCGGAGCCGACGGCCGGTTCCGGCCGGGGGAGGAGCTCGGCGCCCGCTTCAGGAGCCTGGGCGTGTCGGCGAGTTCGCCGGTCGGCGTGTACTGCGGCTCGGGCGTCTCCGGCGCCCACGAGGTGCTGGCGCTGGCCGTCGCGGGCATTCCGGCGGCGCTGTACGTCGGTTCCTGGTCGGAGTGGTCGTCGGATCCGCAGCGGCCGGTCGCGGTGGGCCCGGACCCGCAGTAGACGGGAGTGCCGAGGGGGCCCGCCACATGGCGGGTCCCCTCGGGCACCGGCTGCGCGTCAACCGGCCGCGGGCGCGGACGGCACGAAAGGCTTACTCCTGCTTCTTGCGCCGCGTCCCGAACACGATCTCGTCCCAGCTCGGCACAGCCGCGCGGCGGCCCGGGCGGACGCCGTCCGCCTCGGCCTGGCGATCGGTGGAGCCGATCAGACGGTCCCGGTGGCTGGTGACGGCACGCGGCATGAGGACGTCCGCGTAGGCCGAACCCGCGGACGCCGCGGGCGCCGGGGGCTCCTCCGCCTCGGGCTCGGCACCCGGCTCCTCCGTCTCGGGTTCCGGTGTGCGCTCGGGGACCACCAGGTCGCCCCGGAAGCTCGGCACCGCCTCCAGAAGACTGGTCAGGGAGTCCCGCTCGCCCGAGGCGGTGGCCGTGGCGGGTTCCTCGGCGGGCTCGGACACCGGTGCGGGCAGATTCGGCCGCTCGCGGTCTCCGGGGCGGTCCAGCGGACGGTCGCGCGGCAGCCGCGCGATACGCGGGACGAACGGGAAGCTGGGCTCGGGCGCGGCGAGGTCGTCGGACTCGCCGATCAGCGAGCGCGCCTCGTCGTCGACGGCCTGGACGAGCCGCCGGGGCGGGTCGTACGTCCAGCTCGCCGAGTGCGGCTCACCCGCGACCACGTAGACCAGCAGCACTTCCCAGGTGCCGTCGTCGCGGCGCCAGGAGTCCCACTGGACGGTGTCCTTCTCCGCACCGCGCAGCAGCAGCCGCTCCTGCACGGTCTCGCCGAGCGGGGGGCCGGAGTTCTCGCCGGGGCGGCGGACGGGGGTCTTGCGGGCACGCTCTGCCATGAACGCGCGCTCCGCGAGGACGGGGCCCTCGAAGCGGCGTACGCGGTCCACGGGGATGCCGGCCGTCTGCGCGACCTCTTCCGCGGTCGCGCCGGCCCTTATACGTGCCTGGATGTCACGGGGGCGGAGATGGCTCTCCACCTCGATCTCGATCTGGCCGAGACGCGGACGGTCACCGCGCACCGCGGCGCGGAGCCGCTCATCGATCGGAAGCGTGTACTCCGTGCTGTCCGCAGCCTTCAGCACCAGCCGTGTGCCGTCATTCGAGACGGCCACGACACGCAGTTCGGGCATGGGGACCTCCCGGGTGGTGCCTGCCGACGTCACGTGCGTCGCTGCTTCCGCTAGTCGAGTGTGGCCTGCCCGGGTGCAGCCTGCCACAACCTTGCCGAGTTGCCCGGCGTGTCGGGCGCCGGCCCTGGATCGCCGTTATGACACGGTTACCTATTCGCAACGCTAAGTGACCAACTGCGTCAGCGTGTGCAACTAGCCCCCTCCCGGCGGTCCTCAAGATCCGGGCACCCTGACGGGAGACCGGACCCAGGGCTCGCAACAGTACTCCATTCGGACCACGTGCGTGGATCGGCGCGCCGCCCCACGCATCCTCTACGTCCCCAGAACCCTCCGCAAGTAGTCGTTCCGGAAGCGACGTTCCGGATCGAGGCGGTCCCGGAGTGCCGTGAACTCCCCGAAACGCGGATACACCCCGGAGAAGTACCCGGCGTCCCGGGTGTGGATCTTCCCCCAGTGCGGGCGTCCCCCATGGGCGGTGAAGATGCGCTCGGCGGCGGTGAAATACCCCTGATAGGGGGTGCCCTTGAACATATGGACGGCGATGTACGCGGTGTCGCGGCCCGATGCCGTGGACAGGGTGATGTCGTCGGCCGGCGCGGTGCGCACCTCGACCGGGAAGCTGACCCGCAGCGGCGAGCGGTCGATCATCGCCTTCAGCTCCCGCACTGTCTCCACCAGGGCCTCGCGCGCGACGGCGTACTCCATCTCCACGAAACGGACCCGGCGCGGCGAGGTGAACACCTTGTAGGGGATGTCGGTGTAGGTCCGCGCGGACAGCGCCCTGCTCGAGATCCGGGCGATGGCCGGGACGGTCCCGGGTGCCGCGCGGCCGACCCAGTTGGCCGCCTGGAAGACGCCGTTGGAGAGGAACTCGTCCTCGAACCAGCCTTTGAGCTGCGGTACCGGTCGCTCGGGGCCCGCGCTGCGGTTGTTCCGCTTGGTGTTGGTGTTACCGGTGTGGGGAAACCAGTAGAACTCGAAGTGCTCGTTCTCGGCGTGTAGTTGGTCGAACTCGGAACAGACCCGGTCGAAGGACATCGGTTCCTCGCGGGCCGTGAGCAGGAAGACCGGCTCCACCGCGAAGGTGACCGCGGTGAGGATACCGAGGGCACCGAGACCGGTCCGCGCGGCCGCGAAGACGTCCGGGTTCTCCTGCGCGGAGCAGCTGAGCACCGAGCCGTCCGCCGTGACCAGCTCCAGCCCCCGGATCTGCGCGGAGAGGGAGGCGGAGTCGCGACCCGTGCCGTGGGTGCCGGTGCTGACGGCCCCGGAGACCGTCTGCTCCATGATGTCGCCCATGTTGGTCAGCGACAGCCCTTCGCGCGCGAGGGCCACGTTCAGCCTCTTGAGCGGAGTGCCGGCCCCGACCGTGACCGTGCCGGCCGTGCGGTCGATGTCGCGGATGCCCGACAGCAGGTGAGGGCGGATCAGTACCCCGTCCGTCGCGGCTATGGAGGTGAAGGAGTGCCCGCTGCCCACCGCCTTCACCGGCAGACCGTCCTCGGCGGCCCGGCGCACGGCGGCGGTCAGCTCGTCGACCGAGGCGGGCGTGACCTCGCGCGCGGGGCGAGCGGCGACGGTGCCTCCCCAGTTACGCCATGTGCCGTTCCTCGCGCTCGCTGTGCTGCCCAACGGAGCCTCCCCGACCCGGAGCCGGCCGCTTGAGCCGGCGGTACCCGAGGAACCGACCGCGACCGCGACGGCCCCGGCCACCGCCGGAACCCCGTACCCGGCGCGCGCCCCGGCCGCGTCGATCACCCAGCCGGCCACGGAGGAGCCGGCCGCGACCCCGGCGGTGAGCCCGGTGCTCACCCAGGGCATGCCCCCGGTGAGCTGCGCGCGTGGTACGTGCTCTTCGATGAGGGACATCGTCGTGATCACCGTCGGATCGACGGCCAGTCCCGCAACGAACAGCGCCACGGCCAGAAACGGCAAGTTCCCGACCAGTAGGAGTGGGATCATACTCACGGCCATGGCGCGGACGCCCAGCAGCCAACGGCGCCGGGCGCTCCCGCGAAGCGCAGCAGCCCGAACACGGCACCCGCCAGGCGCGACACCTGCGGGCCCGCCACCGCCGCGGCGAGGGCGATCGTGGCCGGCAGGGCGCCGGCCGGCCCGTACCGGCCGGTCAGCCCGGAGATCACCGTCACCCCGCCGGTGCCCCTCATGGACAGCGGCGTCCGGCCGAGGAACCCCGCGGCGCAGAAGGCCCTGCTGCCGGGTGCGGCGAACACGGCGCGACAAGGGCTCGGCACGAGGGCTCCGGAGGTCTCGGCAAGGCGCGAGCGCAGCCGGTACGGACTCGGGCCGAGGTCACCCGAACGGATCAGGGAGGGCCGCCGCAGGGCGGGTGGCACCCCCGCCGTGTCCCCGCCGTCGGTGCCGGGTGGGAGGATCGGGACATGCCTGACGTGCTCGATGCCAGCCCCTACGACGCCCTGCTGCTGCTCTCCTTCGGCGGCCCCGAAGGCCCGGACGACGTGGTCCCGTTCCTGGAGAACGTGACCCGCGGGCGCGGTATCCCCAAGGAACGCCTCAAGGAAGTCGGGCAGCACTACTTCCTCTTCGGCGGGGTCAGCCCCATCAACGACCAGAACCGCGCCCTGCTGGACGCGCTGCGCAAGGACTTCGCCGGGCACGGCCTGGACCTGCCGGTCTACTGGGGCAACCGCAACTGGGCGCCCTACCTCACCGACACCCTGCGCGAGATGGTCCGGGACGGCCGCCGCCGCATCCTCGTCCTCGCCACCAGCGCCTACGCCTCGTACTCCGGCTGCCGACAGTACCGCGAGAACCTCGCCGACGCCCTCGCGGCCCTGGAGGCGGAGGGCCTGGAGCCGCCGAGGACCGACAAGCTGCGGCACTACTTCAACCACCCCGGCTTCGTCGAACCCATGATCGACGGAGTGATCCGCTCGCTGGCCGACCTCCCCGAGGACGTCCGGGACGGCGCGCACATCGCCTTCTGCACCCACTCCATCCCGAACACCGCCGCGGACACCTCCGGGCCCGTGGAGGAGCACGGGGACGGCGGGGCGTACGTCGCCCAGCACCTGGACGTGGCCCGGCTGATCGCCGACGCGGTCCGGGAGCGCACCGGCGTCGACCACCCCTGGCAGCTCGTCTACCAGTCCCGCTCGGGCGCGCCGCACATCCCCTGGCTGGAACCCGACATCTGCGACCACCTCGAGGAGCGGCACGCCGCCGGGGCCCCGGCCGTGGTGATGGCACCCATCGGCTTCGTCTCCGACCACATGGAGGTCCTCTACGACCTCGACACGGAGGCCACGGCCAAGGCGGAGGAGCTGGGGCTGCCGGTGCGCCGGTCGGCGACGGTCGGCGCCGACCCGCGGTTCGCCGCCGCCGTCCGCGAGCTGATCGTGGAGCGGGCGGGGCGCGAACGCGGACAGGACGTCACGCCCTGCGCCCTGGGCGCGCTCGGCGCGAGCCACGACCTCTGCCCGGTGGGCTGCTGCCCGGCCCGCGCCCCGCGTCCCGCCGCTGCGGGCGCCGACAGTCCCTACGCATGAGGAGCCCCGTGACCGACCCCCTGCACACGGAACTGCTGGAGCTGGCCCGGGAGGCGGCCCGGCGCGCGGGCGCCCTGCTGCGGGACGGCCGTCCGGCCGACCTCGCGGTCGCCGCGACCAAGTCCAGCCCGATCGACGTCGTCACCGAGATGGACATCGCGGCGGAGAAGCTGATCACCACCCTGATCGCCGGGCGCCGCCCGGACGACGGCTTCCTGGGCGAGGAGGGCGCCTCGTCCGAGGGCAGCAGCGGTGTCCGCTGGGTGATCGACCCCCTCGACGGCACCGTGAACTACCTGTACGGCCTGCCCACCTGGGCCGTCTCCATCGCCGCCGAGCAGGACGGCGAGACCGTCGCCGGAGCCGTGGTGGCCCCCATGCGCGGCGAGGCGTACCACGCGGTGCGCGGCGGCGGGGCGTGGGCGACCGGTGCGTGGGAGGGCGAGCGGGAGCTGCGCTGCCGCCCCGCGCCGCCCCTCGACCAGGCCCTGGTCTCGACCGGCTTCAACTACGTCACCGAGGTCCGGGCCCACCAGGCCGACGTGGCACAGCGGATGATCCCGCTGCTGCGGGACATCCGGCGCGGCGGTTCGGCCGCGATCGACCTGTGCGATGTCGCCGCGGGCCGTCTCGACGGCTACTACGAGCGCGGACTGCACCCCTGGGACCTCGCAGCCGGAGCTCTCATCGCCCGGGAGGCGGGTGCGCTGACCGGTGGACGCGTCGGGGACGGCCCTTCCCGGGAACTGACCGTCGCGGCCGGCCCCGGGGTCTTCGAGCCCCTCCAGCGGCTCCTGGAGGACCTGGGCGCCTGGCACGACTGACCGGATCACCGTTCATCCGCAGGGCGCAGGGCGCAGGGCGCAGGGCGCAGTACGCAGGCCCGGCGTCCTGCCGTACGGGAGGTGAACGCGAACGGGCCCCGGCGCTGGATTCGCCGGGGCCCGTTCGTCCGCGAGCCGGTCAGACGCTGTACGCGCCGACCTCCACGCCGTGCTCGGCGGCGAGGCGGCGCAGGTCGTCGAGTTCGCCCTGCTCCACTTCGACGAGGAAGTCGTCGCCCTCGTCACGTGCCCGCGTCAGATCGGACTCGGTCGCCCTTATGCGCTGCAGAAGTCCTGCGGTGAATGCGTCCATGCGCTGCGCCCCCTCGTCCTGGGTGGGTGGGTCGGTGGCACGGGGGTGTGCCGATCGAAAGGGACGATCACGTCCGGAGCGGATGCCCAGCGCCACCCGGCGGGGCGGCGACGGTGCCGGACATCCACGGCCGCTCTGCGGAAGCGGACTGCGTCGCACCGCATGGTGGTGCGGTACATGCAGAGCGTGATCGTGGGATGTAAACCCGTCCTCCCCAGGCTCCCTTTCGCGGAAACCTCAACGCGCGAGAAAATCTCGTATTCCCGCTTCGTCCGCCCCGGCGTTCCCCGGCGTTCCCCGGCCCGCGGCCGATCGCCACCGGCCGTCCCCCCGCCTTACAGCCGACTTACGGCCGAAAAGGGCAGGATGGAGGCAACACCCACCAAGCATCCCGCCCGCGTGCGCCGTCCGGCGCTGCGCGGCCCGGGACATGAGGAAGGACAAGCGACGTGCGCGTACTCGTCGTCGAGGACGAGCAACTGCTCGCCGATGCGGTGGCCACCGGACTGCGCCGGGAGGCCATGGCCGTCGACGTCGTGTACGACGGTGCGGCCGCCCTGGAGCGCATCGGCGTCAACGACTACGACGTGGTCGTCCTCGACCGCGACCTCCCCCTGGTGCACGGCGACGACGTCTGCCGCAGGATCGTCGAGCTCGGCATGCCCACGCGGGTGCTGATGCTCACGGCGTCCGGCGACGTCAGCGACCGGGTCGAGGGACTGGAGATCGGCGCCGACGACTATCTGCCCAAGCCCTTCGCGTTCAGCGAGCTCATCGCGCGCGTGCGCGCCCTCGGGCGGCGCACGAGCGTGCCGCTGCCGCCCGTGCTGGAGCGCGCCGGGATCAAGCTCGACCCCAACCGCCGCGAGGTGTTCCGCGACGGCAAGGAGGTCCAGCTGGCGCCGAAGGAGTTCGCCGTGCTGGAGGTGCTCATGCGCAGCGAGGGGGCGGTGGTCTCCGCCGAGCAGCTGCTGGAGAAGGCGTGGGACGAGAACACCGACCCGTTCACCAACGTGGTGCGGGTGACCGTGATGACCCTGCGCCGCAAACTGGGCGAGCCGCCGGTCATCGTGACCGTGCCGGGTTCGGGTTACCGGATCTGATCCCCATGGCCGCCACCCCCACACCGGCGTCCCCGCAGGCCCCACCGAAGCCCACCTGGGACCCCCGCAGGCCGGTACCGCCCTTCCCCTGGCTGCGCCCGACCATCCGGATACGGCTGACCCTGCTCTACGGCGGCATGTTCCTGATCGCCGGGATCATGCTGCTGTCGATCATCTACCTGCTCGCCGCCAACGCGCTCAACGTCGGCAGCGACCTGCCCTTCCGGATCCTCTCGGGCGAGGTGTCCAGCGACCTCTGCAACCTGCGCAGCTCCCCGCTGCCCGCGGACGACCTCAACCGGGCGCTCAACGAATGCGTCAACGAGCAGCGTCAGCACGCCCTGGACGATCTGCTCAGCCGCTCGCTGCTTGCCCTGCTCGGTCTCGCGATCATCGCCTTCGCCTTCGGCTACGCCATGGCCGGCCGCGTGCTGTCGCCACTGGGCCGGATCACCCGCACCGCCCGCGCGGTGGCGGGTTCGGACCTGTCCCGCCGGATCGAGCTGGACGGTCCGGACGACGAGCTGAAGGAGCTGGCCGACACCTTCGACGACATGCTGGAGCGGCTCCAGCGGGCGTTCACGGCCCAGCAGCGCTTCGTGGGCAACGCCTCGCACGAGCTGCGCACCCCGCTGGCGATCAACCGCACGCTGCTCGAGGTGCATCTCTCCGATCCGGACGCGCCGGTGGAGCTCCAGCAGCTGGGCAAGACGCTGCTGGCCACCAACGAGCGCAGCGAACAGCTCGTCGAGGGCCTGCTGCTGCTCGCCCGCAGCGACAACCAGATCGTCGAGCGGGGGCCCGTCGACCTCGCCGAGGTCGCCGGTCAGGCCATCGACCAGGTGCACGCCGAGGCGGAGGCCAGGCAGGTGGTGATCCGGGGTGAGCGCCGGCCCGCCGTCATCCAGGGCAACGGTGTGCTGCTGGAGCGGATCGCCCTGAACCTGGTCCAGAACGCCGTGCGCTACAACGTGGCCGAGGACGGCTGGGTCGAGGTCACCACCGACGTCCAGCACGGTCAGGCGGTCCTGGTGGTGTCCAACACGGGCCCCGTCGTGCCGGCGTACGAGATCGACAACCTCTTCGAGCCGTTCCGTCGGCTGCGCACCGAGCGCACCGGCAGCGACAAGGGCGTCGGGCTCGGACTCTCCATCGTGCGGTCGGTCGCCCGGGCGCACGGCGGGCACATCTACGCGCAGCCGAGAGAGGGGGGCGGACTCGTGATGCGCGTCACCATGCCGATCTGACATCATGCCCCCGACACAACGGGGTGTTCGCTTTGCGCGGAATTTCCGGGGGGCGCCCCGGGGATTCGCGTGTGTGATCGATCACAGGGGTGACTTCCCGTTCATCCACTCTCCGTGATCATGTACCACGTCGGAAGGTCGGGAAAGTCCCGGTTTTCAAGGGCCCCGATCACGGGAAGTACACGGTGAGGCGCCTTTGAAGTGCGGCGTTGGGACCGTGTACGGTCCCCATCGCCATCCAAGCCGATCACTCATGAGGGATCCGGTTGGGTGTCGATTGAGTAACAGACCTTGATGTGAGGCAAAATCTCCGCCTCAGGTCGGGCACAAGTCCGGCCTCTCACGCGTTACGTGCGCTGGAGACACCGCATACACCCAGAGGGGGAGAGCGACCATGGCAACCGACTATGACACTCCACGGAAGACCGACGACGACGTCGACTCGGACAGTCTCGAGGAACTGAAGGCCCGGCGGAACGACAAGTCCGCCTCGGCCGTCGACGTCGACGAGTTCGAGGCCGCCGAAGGCCTCGAACTGCCCGGCGCGGACCTCTCGAACGAGGAACTCGCCGTCCGGGTTCTGCCGAAGCAGCAGGACGAGTTCACCTGCATGAGCTGCTTCCTGGTGCACCACCGCAGTCAGCTGGCCCGCGAGAAGAACGGCCAGCCGATCTGCCGCGACTGCGACTGAGGCGGGGTCGGCCGTGACTGGCTCGACCCCTCCGAGGAAGCGCCGCTTCTTCGCAAAGGGAGCGGACAAAGGGCCCCGCCGGGGCCCGCAGCACGACACGCGTGACCCAGAGCGGGGCCCGGCCGGTGACGGTGAGGCCTCGCTCGAAGCAGCATCCGGCCGGGGTGACCTCCCGGCATCCCTGGAGGTCACCGCGCCCGCGGCGCACAGAAGGGCCGCCGCGTTCCGTCAGAAGGCCCGGGAAGGCGTCCGCAACGGCGGCGCCCGCGCCCGTGCCGGTCTGGCGCACCTGGCGGACCGGATCATCGAGATCGCCCCGCGGGTGCCCGTACGGGACCTCGCGACGCTGCGCCGCCAGTTCCCCGGACTCGGACCCGAGGAGCTCGCGGACAAGCTCGTGGCCGGTGCCGCGAAGGCAACCGCCACGGTCGGGGCCGGAGTCGGCGCCGCGGCGATGATGCCCGTCCCACCCGCGATGCCGACGGAACTGGCCGCCGAGATCACCGGCGTCGCCGCGATCGAACTCAAGCTGATCGCCGAACTCCACGAGGTCTACGGCGTACGGCCGCCCGGCACCCTCGCCCAGCGCAGCACCGTGTACCTCAACTCCTGGTCGGAGGAGCGCGGCGTGCAGGCCACCAGGCCCTCGACCGTGAGCGCGGCCCTGAACAGCCGTATGAAGCGCGAACTGCGCCAGCGGATCATGAAGCGCACGGTCCGAAATCTGCCGAACCTGATGCCGTTCCTGGTCGGGGCCGCCGTGGGCGCCGTGATGAACCGCCGGGACACCAGAAAGCTCGCCGAGCGCATCCGGGCCGACCTGCGCAGAATCCAGGTGTCCTGGGACGCCCTGCCGGCACTGCCCGCCCTGGACCACCCCGAGGACGTTCTCAAGGAACTCGGCGGCCCCCCGACCCCCTGAAGGCCGCCTCCCGGGCACGGACGGCACCCCCACGGCCCTGGCCGGCCCTGCGAGGTCGCCCCCGTCGCCCTTCCCTCCCCCCACTCCCGGCTTCGCTCGAGCGCGGGCACCCCATCGCCCTGGGGGCCGCGCCCCCAGTCCCCTTCTGCCTGAACGGGCCTCGCCGTCAGACGCCGGACGGGCTGATTCCAGCCCGGCGCTCCGTGCGGCTCGGGCACGCCGGCGACCAGAGCCGGAGCAGCTCTCCCAGGGGCGCGGGGAACCGCGCGACGGTGGTACGACTCCGCAGACGCCGCCGGCCGGCGCCGGAGCGACCCTGCCCCCGCCATGCTCCGCCGGACAGGCGCTACGCGGTGCCCGCCGCCTCCCGGGCCGCCCGGAGCGCCTGCGCCAGACGCTCCGGCTCGCGCGTCGACAGGAAGGCGTAGGGAGTCGGGTCCTCGGGGTCGGTGATGTCCACCCGCAGTGCGCCGGGGATGTACGCCCGCAGCAGCATGAAGCAGCGCGGGTCGGCCTTGTGGGTGCGCCAGGCCCGTGCCTCCTCCGCGTCCAGGATCTCCGCCTCTCCCAGCGCCGACACCGGGATCCTCGCCTCGCCCGCGATCAGATGACCGCCCACGACCCGGATGCGCACCGAGCCGTACGAACTGGCGACGACCGCCGCGGCGGCGGTCCCGCCGGCCAGACCGCCGAGCATCGGCAGCGTGCCGAACGGCAGCAGGATCAGCGCCATGGAGACCCCCGCCAGGAAGGAGAGCAGCCACCAGGAGCGGGGGGCGGTGAGGCGTTCTTCGTACGGGGCGGCGGAGAGCTGCATGGACCCAAGCTTGGCACGGTGGCGGGAGTGCGCTCACGCGCGGGTAAGGTCTGCGCCTGTGAGTGGTACTTCCGCAGCTCTTCAGCCCCCCGCAGACGCCGTGACCCCGGTGCGTCACCCCGACGCCCCCGCACCCGGCGAACTCCTCGGCGCCCACTACGGCCAGTGCTTCGGCTGCGGCGACGAGCAGCCGCACGGCCTGCACCTCCAGGCCCGCGCCGGTGAAGGCGTGTCGATCACCGCCCGGTTCACCGTGCAGGCCGCCCACCAGGGCGCACCGGGACTCGCGCACGGCGGGGTGCTCGCCACCGCCCTGGACGAGGCGCTCGGCTCCCTCACCTGGCTGCTGCGCACCATCGCGGTGACCGGCAGGCTGGAGACGGACTTCGTCCAGCCCGTGCCGGTCGGCACCGTGCTGCATCTGGACGCCCGGGCGACCGCGGTGGCGGGACGGAAGATCTACTGCACCGCCACCGGCCGCATCGGCGGCCCCGACGGGCCCGTCGCGGTCCGCGCCGACGCCCTGTTCATCGAGGTCAAGGTCGATCACTTCATCGACCACGGCCGCGCGGAGGAGATCCAGGCCGCCATGAGCGACCCCGACCAGGTCCGCCGCGCGCGTGCCTTCGAGGTGAATCCGTGAGCGCCTTCGGACAGCCCGCCCTCGAGGTGCTGATCAGGCGTGTGGACCCCGACGTAGCGCTGCCGTCGTACGAGCACCCGGGCGACGCGGGGGCCGACCTGCGGACCACCGAGGCCCGCGAACTGGCTCCCGGTGAGCGGGCCGTACTGCCGACCGGGGTGTCTGTCGCGCTGCCCGAGGGGTACGCGGCCTTCGTGCACCCGCGATCCGGTCTTGCCGCCCGCTGCGGCGTCGCCCTGGTGAATGCCCCGGGGACGGTTGATGCCGGGTACCGTGGGGAGATCAAGGTGATCGTGGTGAATCTCGACCCGCGCGAGACCGTGCGGTTCGAGCGTTTCGACCGGATTGCCCAACTGGTCGTCCAGCAGGTCGAGAGGGTCCGCTTCGTGTCCGTCGCGGAGCTTCCCCCCTCGGCCCGGGCCGAGGGGGGCTTCGGGTCCACCGGCGGCCATGCCGCGGTGGAAGAAGAGGGTAAGAGCGGCACAAGCGTTCAGGCCGCCGTGGGCGGTACAGCGGGTGGGAATCGATACGCTTCGGTCGTATCCGACCGGGAAGGACAGTGACGTGTTCGGACGTCGCAAGAATAAGGATGCCGCCGACGGTGCGGCCGGCGAGGCCGAGCAGGTCGTCGACGGTGTCGGCGCGGAGGCGGGCGGCGCGGAGGCCGGACGGCTGAGGCTCGAGCCGGCGCCGCGCCCCGACGGGCCCTGGGACAGCACCGAGGTCCGCGAGCCCGGAGAGGGCCGGGTCGACCTGGGCGGCATGTTCGTGCCGGGCGTCGACGGCATGGAGCTGCGGGTGGAGGTCGCCGGTGACGCGATCGTCGCGGCCACCGTCGTGCTGCGCGACAGCGCCATCCAGCTGCAGGCATTCGCCGCACCCAAGCGTGAGGGCATCTGGAGCGAGGTGCGCGAGGAGATCGCTTCCGGGATCACCCAGCAGGGCGGCATCATCGACGAGGTCGAGGGCCCGCTCGGCTGGGAGCTGCGTGCCCAGGTACCGGTGCAGCTGCCGGACGGCACCGGCGGCTACCAGGTCGTACGGTTCGTGGGAGTGGACGGCACCCGCTGGTTCCTGCGCGGGGTGATCTCGGGTCAGGGCGCGGTGCAGCCGCAGGCCGCCGGACTGCTCGAGCAGATCTTCCGGGACACGGTCGTCGTCCGCGGGGACGGCCCGATGGCACCGCGCGACCCGATCGTCCTCCAGCTGCCGAACGACGCGCAGATGGTCCCCGAGAACGTGCAGCAGGAGGAGGGCGGCTCCCGCTTCGCCGGCGGCATGGGCCAGCTCCAGCGCGGCCCGGAGATCACCGAGGTCCGCTAGAGCCTTCGGCGACGCGGGGTACGGGGGTCCGTTCGGGTCTCCGGCGACGGGGCGCCCGGAGCCTCCGCCGGTGGATCGCCGGGTGCGCCCGGGGCTCCGGTGAAGAGGCGGGGGTCCGCTGGAGTCGTCCGTGGCGGGTCGCCGGGGTTCGTTTCTCCGTGGCGGGTCGCCGGGGTCCGTTCCTGCGCGGCGGCAGGTCGCCGGCCCCCGACTCCCCGGTGCTGGATCGCAGGCGTCCGCCGGGGTTCCGGGCGGGCCGAGCCCCGCTCGGCCCCGGCGACAGCTCGTCGGCATCCGCCGGAGTCTTCGGTGACAGACGCGGCACAGGGTCGTATCCCTTCCGGGCTACGGCCCTTTCCCGCGCCCGGGTCCTCGTGCACGGCGTCGCGGCCGTCCAGCGGTGCCTCCGCCGGTGCCCGCCGTCGGCTCCGTGGCACGGCCCAGGACAATGGGGTCATGGCACGCGGCAGACTTCGGATACACCTCGGTGCGGCACCGGGCGTCGGCAAGACGTACGCCATGCTCGCCGAGGCGCACCGGCGCGCGGAGCGCGGCACCGACTGCGTGGTCGCCTTCGCACAACCGCACGGCAGGCCCCGTACCGAGGCGCTGCTGGAAGGGCTGGAGCAGATCCCGTACGGGGAAGCGGAGCACCGCGGGACCCGGGTGCCGGAGATGGACCTCGACGCCGTCCTCGCCCGCCGCCCCCAGGTGGCCCTGGTCGACGAACTCGCCCACACCAACGCGCCCGGCTGCCGCAACGCCAAACGCTGGCAGGACGTGGAGGAGCTGCTGGCTGCGGGCATCGACGTGCTCTCGACCGTCAACATCCAGCACCTGGAGTCGCTGGGCGACGTCGTGGAGTCGATCACCGGGGTGCGGGAACCGGAGACCGTGCCGGACGAGGTGGTGCGGCGGGCCGACCAGGTCGAGCTGGTCGACATGACCCCCGAGGCGCTGCGCCGCCGTATGGCGCACGGCAACATCCACCGGCCGGACGAGGTCGACGCCGCACTCTCGAACTACTTCCGCCCCGGCAACCTCACCGCGCTCAGGGAACTGGCGCTGCTGTGGGTGGCCGACCGGGTCGACGCCCACCTGCAGCGCTACCGCAGCGAGCACGAGGTCTCGGCGATCTGGGGCTCGCGCGAGCGGATCGTCGTCGGCCTGACCGGCGGACCCGAGGGCCGCACCCTGATCCGGCGGGCCGCGCGGCTGGCCGAGAAGGGAGCGGGCGGCGAACTGCTCGCCGTCTACATCTCCCGCAGCGACGCGCTCACCGCCGCCTCGCCCAAGGAACTGGCCGAGCAGCGCACCCTCGCCGAGGATCTCGGCGGTACCTTCCACCACGTCGTCGGCGATGACATACCCGCCGCCCTGCTGGCCTTCGCGCGCGGTGCCAACGCCACCCAGCTGGTCCTCGGCTCCTCGCGCCGCAGGACCTGGCAGTACGTCTTCGGCCCCGGCGTCGGCGCGACCGTCGCCCGGGACTCCGGACCCGACCTGGACGTGCACATCGTCACCCACGAGGAGGTGGCCAAGGGCCGCGGACTGCCCGGCGCGCGGGGCGCGCGGCTCGGCCGTTCCCGGCTGGCCTGGGGCTGGGCGGTCGGGCTGGGCGGCCCGGCGGCGCTGGCGGTGCTGCTCAGCGCCGGGGACCTCGGACTCGCCAACGACATGCTGCTGTTCCTGACGCTGACGGTGGCGGCCGCCCTGCTCGGCGGACTGTGGCCCGCGCTGGCCTCGGCGGCGGCCGGCTCCCTCCTGCTCAACTACTTCTACACCCCGCCGCTCCACACCTGGAACATCGCCAACCCGAAGAACATCATCGCCATCGTGATCTTCATCGCGGTCGGCGCGTCGGTGGCGTCCGTGGTCGATCTCGCGGCCCGGCGCACCCATCAGGCGGCCCGGCTGCGCGCCGAGTCGGAGATCCTCTCCTTCCTCGCCGGCAACGTACTGCGCGGTGAGACCGGACTGGAGGACCTGCTGGAACGGGTCCGGGAGACCTTCGGCATGGACTCGGCCGCCCTGCTCGAACGCGCGGGCGACGTCGAGCCGTGGACCTGCGCGGGCCGGGCGGGCCGGGGCCGGCCGGTCGATCGGCCCGAGGACGCGGACGTGGAGGTGCCGGTCGGGGACCACATGGCGCTGGCGCTGACCGGCCGGGTGCCACCCGCCGAGGACCGCAGGGTGCTCGGCGCCTTCGCCGCACAGGCCGCCGTCGTCCTGGACCGCCGCCGGCTGCGCGAACAGGCCGACCGGGCCCTCGCCCTCGCCGAGGGCAACCGCATCCGCACCGCCCTCCTGGCCGCCGTCAGCCATGATCTGCGCACGCCGCTGGCCGGGATCAAGGCGGCCGTCTCCTCGCTGCGCTCCGCGGACGTCGACTGGTCGCCCGAGGACCGGGCCGAACTGCTGGAGGGCATCGAGGACGGTGCCGACCGCCTGGACCACCTGGTGGGCAACCTGCTCGACATGTCCCGGCTGCACACCGGCACGGTCACCCCTCTGATCCGCGAGATCGACCTGGACGAGGTGGTGCCGATGGCGCTCGGCGGGGTGCCCGAGGGCAGTGTCGCCCTGGACATCCCCGAGGCCCTTCCCATGGTCGCGGTGGACCCGGGCCTGCTGGAGCGGGCGATGGCCAACGTGATCGAGAACGCCGTCACCCACGGTCCTCCCGGCAGGCCCGTGCTGGTGGCCGCCAGCGCTCTCGCCGGCCGGGTCGAGGTACGGGTCGTCGACCGCGGGCCCGGCGTCCCCGACGAGGCCAAGGAGCGGATCTTCGAACCCTTCCAGCGGCACGGTGACGCCCCGCGCGGAGCCGGTGTCGGCCTCGGCCTGGCGGTCGCCCGGGGCTTCGCCGAGGCCATCGGCGGCACACTGACCGCCGAGGACACCCCCGGCGGCGGTCTCACCATGGCGCTCACCCTGCGCGCCGCGGGAACACACCACGGACCCGCACCGGCAGCCGTTCCTCAAGCACCGTCCGCTCCACCCGCCGCCGCCCCCGGCGCCACCGCGACCCGCGCGAACCCCGCAGAACCGGAAAGGCAGTCCTCATGACCCGTGTGCTGGTGGTCGACGACGACCCGGCCATCGTGCGCGCCCTGGTGATCAACCTCAAGGCCCGCTCCTACGAGGTGGATTCCGCGCATGACGGCGCCGCCGCCCTCCGGGCCGCCGCCGCGCACCACCCCGATGTCGTCGTCCTCGACCTGGGCCTGCCCGACATGGACGGCGTCGAGGTGATCAGGCGGCTGCGCGGCTGGACCCGCGTCCCGGTCCTGGTGCTCTCCGCGCGGCACGCCTCCGACGAGAAGGTGCAGGCGCTGGACGCGGGCGCCGACGACTACGTCACCAAGCCCTTCGGGATGGACGAACTGCTGGCCCGGCTGCGGGCCGCCGTACGCCGCGCGGAGCCCGCCGGCGACGGGGGAGACGCCGTGGTGGAGACCACCGGGTTCACCGTCGACCTGGCCGCCAAGAAGGTCAACCGCGACGGCAGGGACGTACGGCTGACCCCCACCGAATGGCATCTGCTGGAGGTGCTGGTGCGGGCGGGCGGCCGCCTGGTGGCGCAGAAGCAGCTGCTGCGGGAGGTGTGGGGGCCGTCGTACGGGACGGAGACCAACTACCTCCGCGTGTACATGGCGCAGCTGCGGCGGAAACTGGAGGCGGATCCGTCACACCCGCGCCACCTCATCACCGAGCCGGGCATGGGGTACCGCTTCGAGAAGTGAAGGTCAGGGGCGCCCCGCTGCGCCCCGCCCCGAGAGCCCGGGCGGTGGCCGGTTCGGGCCGGGGGCGCAGGGGGTACGTAACCGTCAGTGCACCCCGGTACGCTTCAGATATGAGTGCTGTTCCTCGTTCCGAGAAGCCGGCAGGCCGGTTCCGGCGCATGCTCGACCGGCTCTCCTCGTCTCAGGAGGACCTGGAGTCCGAGGAGCTGCGCGAGGACGCCGAGACCGCCGGCTGTACGCGGATAGGCGACTGCCGCGACCGGCAGATCGTCACCGTTACTGGTACCTTGCGCACGGTCACGCAGCGACCGCGTGCGGGAGTTCCGGCCCTGGAGGCCGAGCTGTTCGACGGCTCCGCCCCGCTGGACGTGGTGTGGCTCGGCCGGCGCTCCATCCTCGGGATCGAGCCGGGGCGCAAGCTGATCGCATCGGGCAGGATCTCCATGAGCCGGGGCCGCCGGGTGCTGTTCAATCCCAAATACGAACTGAGACCCCTCGGACGGGAGTAGCCGGTGACGTCGCTCGACAAGCCGACAACCGAAGACACATCCGCGGACGACGCCCGGGCGGTGACGGAGGCTGCCCTGTTCGAGGCGTTCGGCGGGGTGCGGGGCATGGTCGAGACGGTGCTGCCCGGGCTCCTCTTCGTCAGCATCTACACGGTCAACAAGGACCTGCACATGTCGGCGATCGCGGCGCTCGCCGTGGCGCTGGTGATGGTCGTGGTCCGGCTGGTGCGCAAGGACACCGTCAAGCACGCCTTCAGCGGGGTCTTCGGCGTGGCCTTCGGTGTGGTCTTCGCGATGATGACCGGCAACGCCAAGGACTTCTACCTTCCGGGCATGCTCTACACGCTGGGCCTGGCCCTGGCGTACATCGTGACGGCGATGGCGGGCGTCCCGCTGATCGGCCTGATGCTGGGCCCGGTGTTCAAGGAGAACCTGTCCTGGCGGACCCGTAACCCCGGACGCAAGAAGGCCTACACCAAGGCCAGCTGGGCCTGGGGACTGATCCTGCTCGCCAAGAGCGCGATCCTCTTCCCCCTGTACTGGTGGGCGGACACGACCCAGCTGGGCTGGGTACTGGTCGCGCTGAAGATCCCGCCGTTCCTGCTGGCCGTCTATCTCACCTGGGTGTTCCTGGCGAAGGCGCCGCCGCCGATCGACGTCTTCGCGGAGATGGAGGCGGAGGAGCGCGCGGAGGAAGAGCGGAAGGCCGCCGCCGCGCAGACGCAGGACGGCGAAGGGGCGGCCACGGCCGGCCGCCACCGCCGCGAGCCCTAGCCCGTACGGACAGCGGGGGCGCCCGGAACCGTCCGGGCGCCCCCGCTTCCGTGTCGCCTCGCCCCACCGTCGCCTCGCCCCACCGGGTCCACGACCCGGTGGGGCGAGCGGCGAACCGGTGCGAGCTCCTACATCTGCTTGCGGACCGAGAGCAGGTCCTCCAGCTCTTCCTCGCGGGCCTGGGCGGCCACGAAGAGCAGCTCGTCGCCCGCCTCCAGGGAGTCCTCCCGCGTCGGCGTCAGCACGCGCGTGCCGCGGATGATGGTCACCAGCGAGGTGTCCTGCGGCCACTCGACGTCCCCGACCTGGGTGCCGGCCAGTGCCGACTCCTCCGGCAGGGTCAGCTCCACCAGGTTGGCGTCACCGTGGCTGAAGCGCAGCAGCCGGACCAGGTCGCCGACGCTGACCGCCTCCTCCACCAGGGCGGACATCAGCCGCGGGGTGGAGACGGCGACGTCCACGCCCCAGGACTCGTTGAACAGCCACTCGTTCTTCGGGTTGTTCACCCGGGCGACGACCCGCGGAACGCCGTACTCGGTCTTGGCGAGCAGGGAGACGACCAGGTTGACCTTGTCGTCGCCGGTCGCGGCGATGACGACGTTGCAGCGCTGGAGCGCCGCCTCGTCCAGGGACGTGATCTCGCAGGCGTCGGCCAGCAGCCACTCCGCCTGCGGCACGCGCTCCACCGAGATGGCGGTCGGCGCCTTGTCGATCAGCAGGATCTCGTGGCCGTTCTCCAGCAGCTCGCCCGCGATCGAGCGGCCGACGGCACCGGCCCCGGCAATGGCGACCCTCATCAGTGACCGCCCTCCTCTTCGGGACCCTTGGCGAACGCCGCCTCGACCCGGTCGATCTCATCGGTGCGCATCATCACGTGCACCAGATCCCCCTCTTGCAACACCGTCTGCGAGCTGGGCAGGATCGCCTCGCCGAGCCGGGTCAGGAAGGCCACCCGCACGCCCGTATGGTCCTGCAGTCTGCTGATCCGGTGCCCCACCCAGGCCGTGGAGGTGTGCACCTCGGCGAGCTGGACGCCGCCGGTGGGGTCGCGCCACAGCGGCTCGGCACCCGAGGGGAGCAGCCGGCGCAGCATCTGGTCGGCCGTCCAGCGCACGGTCGCCACGGTCGGGATGCCCAGGCGCTGGTACACCTCCGCGCGGCGGGGGTCGTAGATGCGGGCGGCGACGTTCTCGATATCGAACATCTCCCGGGCCACCCGCGCGGCGATGATGTTGGAGTTGTCGCCGCTGGAGACGGCGGCGAAGGCGCCCGCGTCCTCGATACCGGCCTCACGCAGGGTGTCCTGGTCGAAGCCGATGCCGGTCACCCGGCGGCCGCCGAACGAGGAGCCGAGCCGGCGGAAGGCGGTGGGGTCCCGGTCGATCACGGCGACCGTGTGTCCCTGTTCCTCCAGGGTCTGGGCCAAGGCGGAACCCACCCTTCCGCAGCCCATGATGACAATGTGCATCGCGTCACCCCGCGCTTCCTGCAGGCCCTTCGACCTTCATGACCTTGGTGCTCATGTCTCTCTTTCGGCTCGCCAGGCAGGACTTCGCGGCCTGAAAGCGGGCCGCCGGACAACATCATGCCGGGGGACCGCGGTCCTGACGCCCTCCGGGGCCCGGCGGCCCGTGTCCGTGTGCCGAGTCCAACGTATCGCCGGCGCCCGGGGACACCCGGGGACCGGGCGGGGGAGGAAGCCGAATGTGATGCGCCGGCCCGGCATCTCCCGCGGGGAGCGGGCCCCGGCTCGTCGCCCCTGACGCCCGCCCTTCCCCGCCCCACCCGTCCCGTCCGGGCTCGGCGGGTGGCGGGCGCGGCCGCCTGCGCGGACCGTCGTACGCCCGGTGACGCGGTCAGCGTCGCGTGATGCTGCGTACGCTCGCCACGGTGAGGACGCCGAGGGCGACGAGCGCGGCCGCGGCGCCGATCAGTTCTGCGGTCGTGTGCATGGGACCTCCACGGGGAGTGGCGACTGCGGCCGGGTTAGTCATATAGGCATGGAACATCCGCGACCTGCGGAATCCGGGCTTCGCGCCCTGGTGAATTCACCCGGAGAGCCGAGGCCGTACGGACCCCGTACGGATGTCGGGTGGCGAGTGCGCCACCCTCTGCCCCACGGCCTACGATCCACTGTTGTGTCCAAACTGACCGACGTGCCCAAACGGATCCTCATCGGGCGCGCACTGCGCAGCGACCGGCTCGGGGAAACGCTCCTGCCGAAGCGCGTCGCACTCCCCGTCTTCGCCTCCGACCCGCTGTCGTCCGTGGCGTACGCCCCCGGCGAGGTACTGCTGGTCCTGTCCATCGCGGGCCTGTCGGCGTACCACTTCAGCCCCTGGATCGCCGTGGCGGTCGTCCTGCTGATGCTCACCGTCGTCGCCAGCTACCGGCAGAACGTCCGTGAGTACCCGAGCGGCGGCGGCGACTACGAGGTGGCCACCACCAACCTCGGCCCCAGAGCCGGTCTGACCGTCGCCAGCGCCCTGCTCGTCGACTACGTCCTGACCGTCGCCGTGTCGATCTCCGCCGGCATAGAGAACCTGGGCTCGGCCGTCCCGTTCGTCGTCGAGCACAAGGTGGCCTGCGCTATCGGCGTGATCGTGCTGCTCACGCTGATGAATCTGCGCGGGGTCAGGGAATCGGGCACACTCTTCGCGATCCCCACCTACGTCTTCGTCACCGGCGTTTTTCTCATGATCGCGTGGGGGAGCTTCCGCTCGGTCGTGCTCGGCGACGACATGCGGGCACCGACCGCGGAGTTCGAGATCGAGGCCGAGCATTCGAGCCTCGCCGGCTTCGCTCTGCTCTTCCTGCTCCTGCGCGCCTTCTCCTCCGGCTGCGCGGCGCTCACCGGAGTCGAGGCGATCTCCAACGGCGTCCCCGCCTTCCGCCGGCCCAAGGCGCGCAACGCGGCGACCACGCTCGCCATGATGGGCCTGCTCGCCGTCACCATGTTCTGCGGCATCATCGCGCTGGCCTCCGCCACCGGCGTCCGCATGGCCGAGAACCCCGCCGAGGACCTGACCCACGACGGCGTACCGCTCGGACCGGACTACGTCCAGGACCCGGTGATCTCCCAGGTCGCCGAGGCCGTCTTCGGCCACGGCAGCGTTCTGTTCGTGATCCTCGCCGCCGCCACCGCGCTGGTGCTGTTCCTCGCCGCGAACACCGCCTACAACGGCTTCCCGCTGCTCGGTTCGATCCTTGCCCAGGACCGCTACCTCCCCCGCCAGCTGCACACCCGCGGCGACCGCCTCGCCTTCTCCAACGGCATCGTGCTGCTCGCGGGCGCCGCCGGACTGCTGGTGGGGATCTACGGAGCCGACTCCACGCGGCTGATCCAGCTCTACATCGTCGGCGTGTTCGTGTCCTTCACCCTCAGCCAGACCGGCATGGTCCGGCACTGGAACCGGCTGCTGGCCACCGAGCGGGACCGGACCGAACGCCGCCGCATGATCCGCTCCCGGGCCATCAACACCTTCGGTGCCTTCTTCACCGGCCTGGTCCTGGTCGTCGTACTCGTCACCAAGTTCACCCACGGCGCCTGGGTCGCGCTGCTCGGGATGTGCGTCTTCTACGTGACGATGACGGCGATCCGCAAGCACTACGACCGGGTCGCCGAGGAGATCGCGGCGCCGGACACCCCGACCGACGACAGCGCGCGGCCGTCCCGGGTCCACTCCGTCGTCCTGATCTCCAAGATCCACCGCCCCGCCCTGCGGGCGCTCGCCTACGCCCGGCTGATGCGTTCCGACACATTGGAGGCGCTCAGCGTCAACGTGGACCCGGACGAGACCAGGGCACTGCGCCAGGAATGGGAACGGCGTGGCATCGACGTACCGCTCAAGGTGCTCGACTCGCCGTACCGGGAGGTCACGCGGCCCGTCATCGAGTACGTCAAGAGCCTGCGCAACCAGGCACCGCGCGCCGTCGTGTCCGTGATCATCCCCGAGTACGTGGTCGGCCACTGGTACGAACACCTGCTGCACAACCAGAGCGCGCTGCGCCTGAAGGGCCGGCTGCTGTTCACCCCGGGTGTGATGGTGACCTCGGTGCCGTACCAGCTGGAATCCTCCGAGGTGGCCAGGAAGCGGGCCCGCAGGCGGGCGGACTGGGCCGCCCCCGGCTCGGTGCGCCGCGGCCCGAAGGAGCGGGGGAAGGACTCCTCCCCGCACACGTAGACTGGTTGGTTGTTGTTGTCCCGGGCCTCGCGGCCCGACCGTTCCCGATGTTGTGGAGTCACCCCGCCATGCAGGCAGAACCGAGGAAATCACTGGTGGGGGAGGAGTACGAGGTCGAGATCGGCCCCGTCGCCCACGGCGGCCACTGCATCGCCCGTACCTCCGAGGGACAGGTCCTCTTCGTCCGGCACGCCCTGCCCGGCGAACGGGTCGTCGCCCAGGTCACCGAGGGCGAGGAGGGGGCCCGCTTCCTGCGCGCGGACGCGGTGCGGGTGCTGGACGCCTCCAAGGACCGCATCGACGCCCCCTGCCCGTTCGCCGGTCCCGGCCGCTGCGGCGGCTGCGACTGGCAGCACGCCAAGCCCGGCGCCCAGCGGCGCCTCAAGGGCGAGGTCGTCACCGAGCAGCTGCGGCACCTCGCCGGGCTGACGCCCGAGGAGGCCGGCTGGGACGGCACCGTGATGCCGGCCGAGGGCGACAAGGTCCCGGCCGGCCAGGTCCCGGCGTGGCGCACCCGCGTGCAGTACGCCGTCACCGCCGACGGCCGTGCGGGACTGCGCCGGCACCGCTCGCACGAGGTCGAGCCGATCGACCACTGCATGATCGCCGCGGACGGGGTCAGCGAGCTGGGCATCGAGAAGCGGGACTGGACGGGCATGGACTCCGTCGAGGCGATCGCCGCGACCGGTTCCCAGGACCGCCAGGTCGTCCTCACCCCCAAGCCCGGCGCCCGCCTCCCCCTGGTCGAACTCGACCGCCCCGTCTCGGTCATGCGCGTCGACGAACGCTCCGGCCAGCTCCACCGCGTCCACGGCCGCCCCTTCGTCCGTGAACGCGCGGACGGCCGCACGCACCGCGTCGCCGGCGGCGGCTTCTGGCAGGTACACCCGCAGGCCGCGGACACCCTCGTCACCGCGGTCATGCAGGGTCTGCTGCCCCGCAAGGGCGACATGGCCCTCGACCTCTACTGCGGAGTCGGCCTCTTCGCGGGCGCCCTGGCCGACCGGGTCGGCGAGGCGGGCGCGGTCCTCGGCATCGAGTCCGGCAAGCGCGCGGCCGAGGACGCCCGCCACAACCTCGAGGACTTCCCCCGCGTCCGCATCGAGCAGGGCAAGGTCGAGTCGGTCCTGCCCCGCACGGGCATCGACGAGGTCGACCTCATCGTCCTCGACCCGCCCCGCGCGGGCGCCGGCCGCAAGACGGTGGGACAGCTGTCGTCCCTGGGCGCCCGCCGCATCGCCTACGTCGCCTGCGACCCGGCGGCCCTGGCGCGCGACCTGGCGTACTTCCGCGACGGCGGCTACCGGGTGCGGACGCTACGGGTGTTCGACCTGTTCCCGATGACGCACCACGTGGAGTGTGTCGCGACCCTTGAACCGGTCGCGAAGGGGTCCTGACCTGCGACTTTACCCGTGCGCATTATGTGCGGTGTGGGCGTTACGGGCGATATCTTGACGCTGAAATGACGCTCGTGACGCTCATTTGACGCTCGTTCTGATGGGGTGTCAGGTGCCTTGCCTCGCTGGTCAGCTGGCCAGATAGGGAAGCTCACGAGGCAGGGGCGCCGGAAATTTTGGTGTCAAACAGTCATGCTCGGCCGCATCAGCAGAGGGTCCAGCAGGTTCCTGATCGTCCCCCTCACCGTCGACCCGCTCATCGCCCTCGACAACGCCGCCGCCCTGTCCTGCACCTTCCAGCTCTCCCCGCCGAAGTGATGGCCGACGTCGAGTAGCAGATCGACGCCACCGGCCGGGCCCGCTCCGCCGTCCAGTCCGTGCTCGACGTTGCCCCGAACGGCAGCCCGCCCTTTAACGCCCTGGGGGAGCTGAGCGACGTCTTGCGGGCATCCTCTGCGTCCTCACCGCGGCCGCTATGCGCGCCGTGTTCCCCTCCCCGCCTGAGCACGTCCGAAGGGGCCCGTACACGGCTGTGCGGGCCCCCGTCACATGCTCAGGTCACTCCTGTGCCTGGGCGTTCGGGTCGTGCACCGGCACCTTCTTGAAGAGGTCTCGGGCCGCGTTCTTGGTCGGCCGGACGTACCGCTCCCGAGGCATGCGTGAGCCCTTCTTCCAGCGGCCGGCCGCTTCCAGCTCCTCGTCCGTCGCGCCGCTCGTGCCGAGGTCGGTGGCGCCGCCGGCGCGAAGGCCGTGCGAGGAGACGGGGCGCCCGTCGCTCTTGAGCCCGGCCGTGGCGAACCAGTGCTTCACCCGGTCGTTCACGGTCTGCGGGCGCAGGTAGAGGCCGCGCTTGGTGGCCCCGCCCCCTTTCGTGGCCCGGGTCTCTGGCGACGCGACCTTTCCGCTGCGCAGGATCTCCCGCCACACCGGCCCGGTGGTGATGCCCTGCTCGGCCAGCCAGTTGACGTACCGGCGCAGGCGGAAGATGAGGCGCAGGTCTTCCCGGTCGTGCAGGGTGATCGTTTGCTCCTCGCCCTGGTGGGTCTTGTCCTCGGCGAGCCAGACGAACACGCGGTCGTCGATGATCGTCAGGTCCTCGAGGTCCAGGTCGACGTCTTCGATGCTGCGCCCGAGGAACCGGTACCCGAAGGCGAACATTGCCGAGTCGCGCCAGCCGATCGGCCGGTCATCCGCCTCCGCCTTCTCCATCATCGGGACCAGGTACGGCAGCGTGATCGGGAACGCTTCCTTCCTGCGCAGCGCCCGCTTGTTCTTCTTCCGGTACTGCCCCAGGAGCAGCATGAACAGGCTGTTGTCCGGCTTCTTCCCGGGCGGCATGGACGTCCGGATCAGGGACATGTAGTGCCGGATCGTCGTGACCTTGAGGCCCTTCGCCATCAGGTGCCGGCCGTACTCCGTGTACGTCGCCGTCGTGCAGGGCTTCGCCACGCGCCCCTGCTCCGCACACCACGCCTCGAACAACCGCATCGCTGTACGCCGCTGCGGCGACCCCTCCCGCTCCGCCTCCTTGAGGGCCTGGGCGGTCTCCTCGCTGACGTACAGGTCCCGCTCCGTGTACGTCATGCGGGGGTCGTCGCTGGTCGGGATCTCCTCGCCCGGCATCAGCACCGTGTGCGCGTCGACGAGCGGACGGGCAGTCGGCGCGGCGCGCACCAACTCCCCGTCCTCGACGAGTTCGGCGTCGACGATCTCCTCCTGGTCCCGCAGCGTCATGCCGACGACGCATCCTTGCTCGAAGTGGTTCGGTCTGGGGTAAGGGCAGAGCTAAACATTAGCCTCGCGCTTTCAGTGCGACGTGAAGTCGCTGTCATGCAGTGGTAGTTGCAAGGAGAGGAGTCGACTACTCCGGCCTGTGACCGATGGCCGGTCCCCAGCCTCGGGTGCGTCTGCGGTGACGCGGGGGTGCTGAGCCGAGGTGGTCAAGCTC
>NZ_JABTTS010000027.1 GCF_018638295.1 Streptomyces sp. CHD11 | reverse complement strand
GCAAGCACAGCCCGGTATCTCTGCTCGACAACCGACAACTCCACCAGAGCCAATCCCGGCCTCCTGCCACACGCCGCCACGACGTGCACAGAAAAGCCGATCACGGCCACCGTCAACCATCAGCTGGGATCGAAGTGTCAAGCATCTCCCGGGACCGGACACTCCCCTAGCGCGCCATCTCCTCCTTGAGCGCCGCCACGAAGGTGTCCACGTCGTCCTCTGTGGTGTCGAAGGCGCACATCCAGCGGACGTCGCCCGCCGCCTCGTCCCAGAAATAGAACCGGAACCGCTTCTGCAGGCGCTTGCTGACCTCGTGAGGCAGCCGCGCGAAGACGGCGTTGGCCTGCACGGGGTAGAGGATCTCCACGCCGTGGACGGCACGTACGCCCTCGGCCAGGCGCTGGGCCATCTCGCCCGCGTGCCGGGCGTTGCGCAGCCACAGGTCCCGGGCCAGCAGAGCCTCCAGCTGCACCGACACGAAGCGCATCTTGGACGCGAGCTGCATGGACAGCTTCCGCAGGTGCTTCATGTGCCGGATGCCGTCCGGGTTCAGGACGACGACCGCCTCGCCGAACAGCGCGCCGTTCTTCGTGCCGCCCAGAGAGAGCAGGTCGACGCCCGCCGCGGCGGTGAAGGTGCGCATCGGCACGTCCAGCGTGGCGGCGGCGTTGGCCAGCCGGGAGCCGTCGACGTGCACCTTCATGCCGTGCGCGTGGGCGTGCTCGCAGATGGCGCGGATCTCGTCCGGGGTGTAGACGGTACCCAGCTCGGTGGCCTGGGCTATGGACACGACCTGCGGCATCGCACGGTGCTCGTCGTCCCAGCCGTACGCCTGCCGGTCGATCAGCTCGGGGGTGAGCTTGCCGTCCGGGGTGGGCACGGTGAGCAGTTTGAGGCCTCCGACCCGCTCCGGCGCGCCGCCCTCGTCCACGTTGATGTGGGCGCTCTCGGCACAGATCACCGCACCCCAGCGGTCGACGACCGCCTGGAGCGCGACGACGTTGGCGCCGGTGCCGTTGAACACCGGGAACGCCTCGGCCGTGGGGCCGAAATGGCTGCGGATCACCTGCTGGAGGTTCTCCGTGTACGCGTCCTCGCCGTACGCGACCTGATGCCCGCCGTTGGCCACGGCCAGGGCTGCGAGCACCTCCGGATGGACTCCGGCGTAGTTGTCGCTGGCGAAACCGCGGACGTCCGGGTCGTGATGACGACGCGCGTCGGTCCTCGGCGGATTCACGGCTTCTCGGTCAGCCACAGACGGTTTCCGTTCACTTCCGCGGCGGGCTTGTCCCAGACTCCGACGATGGCCTCGGCCAGGTCCTTGACGTCCGTGAAGCCCGCGAACTTCGCGTTGGGGCGGTCGGCGCGCATCGCGTCGTGCACCAGCGCCTTCACCACCAGGATCGCAGCAGCCGACGTCGGCCCCCGCTCACCCCCCGCCTTGCGGAAGTAGTCGGCCATGGCGAGGGTCCACGCCTCGGCGGCGGCCTTGCCGGCCGCGTACGCGGCGTTGCCCGCGGTCGGCCTGGTGGCGCCGGCGGCGCTGATCAGGACGTAGCGGCCGCGGTCGCTGCGCTGGAGCGCCTCGTGGAAGGCGAGGCTGGTGTGCTGCACGGTACGCACCAGCAGCAGCTCCAGGAAGTCCCAGTCGTCCAGGCTGGTCTTGGTGAAGGTCTCGCTGCCGCGCCAGCCGCCGACGAGGTGGACCAGGCCGTCGACCCGGCCGAACTCCTTCTCGGTGCGGGCGGCCCACTCGCGGGTGGAGTCCGGATCCAGCAGGTCGACCGTGTCACCGGTGACGGTGGCGCCGCCGTGCGCGTAGCGCGCCGCGTCGACCGCTTCCGCCAGCCGCTCCGGGTCGTTGTCGGAGCCGACGACCGTCGCCCCCGCCTCGGCCAGCCTGAGCAGTGCCGCACGTCCCGCGGGTCCTCCCGCGCCGGCCACCGCGATCACCGCACCGTCGAGCGCCCCGTTCCCCATGATTCTCGCCTCCTGAGCAGTGTTGTGAACGAGATCGCTCACGCGGCGACCCGCTCGGCGCTGTCCGCGGTGATACCCCTGGTCGAGGCGATCACGTTCTTCAGCTTCTTGGACAGTGCCTCATAGAACATGCTCAGCGGAAACTCGTCCGGAAGCACGTCATCCACGAGTTTCCGCGGCGGCAGCGTCAGGTCGAGGGCGTCGGGACCCTTGGCCCACTTGGAGCCCGGGTGCGGGGAGAGGTAGGTGGAGACCAGCTCGTACCCGGCGAACCAGTGGACGATCTTGGGGCGGTCGATGCCGTCGCGGTACAGCGTCTCGATCTCGGCGCACAGCTGGTTGGTGACCCGCGGGGCGCGCTCCCAGTCGATGGACAGCTTGTTGTCGGTCCAGCGGACGACATCGTGTTTGTGCAGGTAGGCGAAGAGCAGCTGGCCGCCGAGGCCGTCGTAGTTCCGCTTGCGCTCACCGGTGACGGGGAAGCGGAACATCCGGTCGAAGAGCACCGCGACCTGTACGTCACGGGCCTGCGGGACGCCCTCGCCGGCGAGCTTCACGGCCTCCTTGAAGGCGGTGAGGTCGCAGCGCAGCTCCTCCAGGCCGTACATCCAGAACGGCTGGCGCTGCTTGATCATGAACGGGTCGAACGGCAGGTCGCCGTGGCTGTGGGTGCGGTCGTGGACCATGTCCCAGAGCACGAAGGCCTCCTCGCACCGCTTCTGGTCGTGCACCATGGCGGCGACGTCCTCGGGCAGTTCGAGTCCCAGGATGTCGACGGCGGCCTCGGTGACGCGGCGGAAGCGGGCGGCCTCGCGGTCGCAGAAGATGCCGCCCCAGGTGAAGCGCTCGGGCGCCTGGCGCACGGCGATGGTCTCGGGGAAGAGCACCGCGGAGTTGGTGTCGTAGCCCGAGGTGAAGTCCTCGAAGGTGATGCCGCAGAACAGCGGGTTGTCGTAGCGCGTGCGCTCGAGTTCGGCCAGCCAGTCGGGCCAGACCATGCGCAGCACGACCGCTTCGAGATTGCGGTCGGGGTTGCCGTTCTGCGTGTACATCGGAAAGACGACCAGGTGCTGGAGGCCGTCCGCGCGGCCCGCGGCGGGCTGGAAGGCCAGCAGCGAGTCGAGGAAGTCGGGCACCTCGAAGCCGCCCTCGGCCCAGCGGCCCAGGTCCTTGGCCAGCGCCTCATGGTAGGCCCGGTCGTGCGGCAGCAGCGGGGAGAGCTCCTCCACGGCGCCGATCACGGTCCGCACGGCCTGCTCGGCGTCCGCGCGGGCCGGGGCCCCGTCGGCGTCGAGATCGATCGACCCGTCCTTGGACTGCCAGGGCCTGATCCGCTCCACGGCATCCTTGAGCACAGGCCACGCCGGGTGCTCGACCACCCTGGTCACCGAAGAAACCTGCCCCTCGGCACCCACCTGCACAAGAATTTCCGTCATGCCCCATCCTCCACGGGAGAAACTAGCGTCTAGAGACCGTATACACAGAGGGATTCTCTCAGCAAGGGGCACCTCCGGAAAATATCCTGCCCCACCCCCGGCTTCGCCGCATTTTTTCCTGTGCGGTACCCCACCGAGCGACGCTCTGTGCGAGTCGATGTTCAGCCTCTGGACGCGGCGGGCAGAGGCGATACGGTCCAGGAGGGCCGTAGGGACGCGGCCCCCCGCCGCCGTCGACGGAAGCGAGTCGTCTCTTGAACTTCCTCACCATCGGTCACCGCGGAGTCATGGGTGTCGAACCCGAGAACACCCTCCGGTCCTTCGTCGCCGCGCAGGAGGCGGGTCTCGACGTCATCGAGCTCGATCTGCATCTGAGCAAGGACGGCGCGCTCGTCGTCATGCACGACAGGGAAGTGGACCGCACGACGGACGGCACCGGCGCCATCGCCGACAAGACACTCGCCGAACTGCGCGCCCTGGACGCCGGACGCGGTGAGCGCGTCCCGCTCTTCGAAGAGGTTCTGGACACCGTCCGAACCCCGCTCCAGGCCGAGATCAAGGACATCACCGCGGCCAGGGCGCTGGCCGCGGTGATGAACGAGCGGGGTCTGGCCGGCCGGGTCGAGGTCGCCTCGTTCCACGACGAGGCGCTCACCGAGATCGCCCGGCTGGTCCCCGGGGTGCGCACGGCCCTGGTCGCCGGCCGCTACGGCACCGACGTCGTGGACCGGGCGGTCGCGGCAGGAGCCTCGACCGTCTGCCTCAACATCCGCCGGCTCACGCTGGAGATCGTGGAGGGGGCACGGAAGGCGGACCTCACCGTCCTCGGCTGGGTGGTCAACACCCAGGATCACCTCAGACTCGTCCGCGCATTCGGACTCGACGGGGCGACCACCGACTACCCGGAGATCAAACGCACCGGCCGCTTCACCGCGTGACCTGCCCCGCGCCGCGCTGCCGTGGGGCCAGCTCCTTGACCAGCAGCTCGAACTGCAGATCGTCGCGCTGCGGGATCCCGAAGCGCTCGTCGCCGTACGGGAAGGGCGTCATCCTTCCCGTACGGCGGTAGCCTCGCCGCTCGTACCAGGCGATCAGGTCCTGCCGTACGGAGATCACGGTCATGTGCATCTCCTGCACGCCCCAGGTCTCGTGGACCCGGCGCTCCGCCTCGGCGATGATCGCCCTGCCGAGTCCCGCCCCCTGGAGCACCGGGCTGACCGCGAACATGCCGAAGTAGGCGTGCGGGCCACGGTGTTCGAGCTGGCAGCAGGCGACGATCCGGCCCTCGCGCTCCACCGTCAGCAGCGTGCTGTCCGGCGACTTGATGACCTCGAGCACCCCCTCCGGGTCGGTCCGCTGTCCCTGGAGGATGTCCGCCTCGGTGGTCCACCCGGCCCGGCTGGAATCCCCCCGGTACGCCGACTCGATCAGCACGACGAGCGCGTCCACATCGGCGTCGGTGGCGTCGCGGTAGGTCAGTGCGGAGTCGGTGGTGGATTCCATGGCCGGTCCCCTGGTTCGTGTGCGCCGCTTCGGGCGTGGTTCGGACGGGGACGAGATTAACCCGGGCACTACGCTCGGCCACATGGTGCATGTACTGAGCGGCCGTGTCCTGCTCCGCCCCACCGATCCCGACCGGTCCCGTGCCTTCTACGGCGAACAGCTCGGTCTCGCCGTCCACCGCGAGTTCGGTACCGGCCCGGAGCGCGGCACCGTCTACTTCCTCGGCGGCGGGTTCCTGGAACTCTCGGGCCGCTCCGGCTCCTCCCCGGCCGCGTCCCCGGACGTGCGGCTGTGGCTCCAGGTCGAGGACGTCGCGGCGGCGCACGGGGAGCTGGCGGCCAAGGGCGTGGACATCGTCCGCCCGCCGGTGCGGGAGCCGTGGGGACTGATCGAGATGTGGATCGCGGACCCGGACGGAACCCCGGTCGTCCTCGTCGAGGTCCCGGCCGGCCACCCGCTTCGGTACCGGCCGGGGATCTGAGCCCGGCCGGCCGGTCCGGGCCGCGCTCCCCGCCGCCGAGCGCCGGCCGCCGTCGCCCCGGATGGCCGGGCCCGGGGGCTGGGCTTAGCGTGCTGGAGGGACGGAAGGAGCGCCATGAGACTGTCCGCGCCGGTGACCGGCGGACCCTGCTGGACCGAACTGGGAACCACCGACCTGGAGTCCGCGAAACGGTTCTACACCCGGCTGTTCGGCTGGCGTCCCGAAACGGACCAGCGGCAGGAGGCGGGCGGCTACACGGTCGCGCACCTCGGGGACGCGCCGGTGGCCGCCCTGACGCCGCTGTACCAGGAGTCCCAGCCGGTCGCCTGGAACGTGTCGTTCGCGGTGACCGACTCCGACGCCGCTCTGCGCGCCGTGCGCACGGCGGGCGGGCAGCCGCTGCTCGGCTCCATGGACGTGTTCGACGTGGGCCGGTTCGCGGTGGCCGCCGATCCCACCGGCGCCGTCTTCCAGCTGTGGCAGGCGGGCACCTTCGCGGGTGCCGGAGTGTTCAACGTGCCCGGGTCGCTGGGCTGGGTGGAACTGCTGACTCGCGCGCCGCGGGAGGCGGTGTCCTTCTACACCACCGTGTTCGGCTGGACCGTGGACCCGTCCCTCCGCTCCCCCCAGTGGGCCGTCGACGGAGCGGCCTTCGGGGGCATGGTGGCGATGGACGACAAGTTCCCGCACGAGGTGCCGGCGCACTGGTTGCCCTACTTCGCCGTCGACGACGTGGACGCGGCGGCGGCGACGGCCACCACGGTGGGAGGCACGGTGCTGATGGAACCCGTCTCGCACCCGGACGGTCCGCGTATCGCGGTGCTCCGGGACCCGCAGGGAGCGATGTTCGGCGTGTACCGCGCGGCGGACGAGAAGTGAGCGCCGTCCACCCGCCGCGCCGTCAGGCACGCAGTGCGCCCAGGCGCCCTTCCAGCTGACCCAGCAGTTCCCCGAGCAGGGCGGCGAGCTCGCCGAGTTCCGGGCTGTCCAGGCCGGACAGTACGGCGTTCTCGTAGGCGAGCTGCGCGGGCAGGATGCCGTCGACCGTGTCGCGTCCGGCGTCGGTGAGGCGGACGTGGGCCACCCGGCGGTCGCGGGTGTCACCGCGGCGCTCCACCAGCCCCCGCTCGCTGAGGTGCTTGAGGCGTTTGGTGACGGCCGCGCCCGAGGAGAAGGTCTCCCGGGCCAGCTCGCTCGGCGTCAGCTCGTGTCCGGTGCGGCGCAGCGCGCCGAGCAGGTCGAACTCCGCCCGGGACAGTCCTGCCCGGCGCATCGGGGCGTCCTCCGCCTGCTGCAGGAGGGCGGCGCAGCGGTTGATGCGGCCGATGACCTCCATGGGGCCGGTGTCCAGGTCGGGATGGACGGCCCGCCACTGCCGGACGACGGCGGCGACGGTGTCACCCCGCCGCCCGGACGGCGCCCCGCCGGTGCCCCGGGGCCCCTCGTCGCCGGTCGCCGATGGTCCTTCGGTCGCCGTCATGGCCGTACGTCCTCCGTGTCCGTGCTCGCGCCGGGGAGCGGCCCCCTGCGTCGTACCGTCGCCGCGAGCGTACGGTGTCCCGCCTGCCCGGCGAGCACGACCCGCTCCCCGGCCGGCCGAGCCGGCCGGGGAGCGGTGGCCGGAACGGCGCGTGGGAGACGCCGGGCGGAGAGGGCGCTGCCCGTGGAGGACAGAGCCGACGGCTGCTTCGCTGGTGAAGCACGGGCCCTGACCTGCCTCGCTCCCCCGAACACTCCCCACGCACCCCTGTGCGCCCGCGTGCCCGCCGCCGCGGGCGGGCATCCCCTGACCGACCGCCGTACGGGGTCGAGGGGGGATTCGCGTGCACGGACCGGCATCGTCCGGCTGGCTGCTGGTCGCGCTTTGCGCGGCGACCGGCGCCTACTGTCTGCTGCGCATGCGCAGCCGCGTGGAGGAGCAGCGCCGTGCCGCGGGCGGCGAGGCGCTGATGGGGTTCGGCATGGCCGTGATGGCCGTACCCGCGACGGCGTTCGCCCCGCCCGCCTGGGCCTGGCCGGCCCAGGCGGCGGTCTTCGGCGCGGCGGGGCTGCACGCGCTGTGGGCGGCCCGCGCGGGCACGCGTCACCTGCACCATCTGATAGGGGCGGGGGCGATGGTGTACATGGCCGCGGCCATGGCCGTCTCCCCGGGAAGCGCGCATCGGCACGGCGGCTCGGGCATCCCTGCGCTGACCGGCGCCCTGCTGCTCTACTTCGTGGCGTACGTGCTGGTGACGGGGGTTCGCCTGGTGCCCGCGACCGCCGCCGTGCCGGGGGCCGGCCCGGTCCTCGGCTGGGGCGACCGGCCGGAGCTGGCCCGGGCCTGCCGGCTGTCCATGGCGATCGCCATGGTCGCGATGCTGCTCACGATGTGAGCGCCGCACCGGCCGGTACGCGTGGCCGCTCACCGGTCGCCCGCGGTGCCCGCTACCGTTGCCTGCGTCACTTCGGGCCCGAGGTGTGTGTCCCTGAGTGGCCCGCACTCCTAGGCTGAAGGCATGATCCTCCCCGCGGTCCTGCTGGTGCTCGGCCTTCTGACCGCTGTCGTGGGTCCCCGGCTGCTGGCCCGGGCGGACTGGCCCGACCGCGAACCGGTGGTGGCGCTGTGGGCGTGGCAGTGCGTGGTCGCGGCCGTGCTGCTGTGCTGCGCCCTGTCGATGACGTTCAGCGCGGCGGCCGCCTGGCACGCGGTGGGCGGGCGGGTGTTCGCCACCGCGCCCCGTGCGGTCGTGGAGGCGTACTCCCTCGGCACGGCAGGGCTCTGGGCGGCGACCACCGCGGTGGCGCTGGCATGCGGCGGGCTGTGGAGCGCGGCGATGCTGGTCCGGGAGATCGTACGGGCCCGCGCCCGGCGCCGGGCCCGCCGGGGCCAACTGCGCCTGCGGGCCCCGCTGCTGCCCGGGGAGGAGCCGGGCACCGACCGGCTGGTGGTCCTCGAGAGCGAGCGGCCCGACGCCTGGTGGCTGCCCGGCAGTCCGCCCCGACTGGTCGTCACCACGGCCGCGTTGCGAAGGCTGAAGGGACGGCAGCTGGATGCCGTCCTCGCTCACGAGCGGGGACACGCGCGGGCCCGGCACGACTGGCTGCTCAACTGTTCCTCGGCCCTGGCGGGCGGGTTCCCGCAGGTGCCGGTGTTCGCGGCGTTCCGCGACGAGATGCACCGGCTGGTGGAACTCGCCGCGGACGACACGGCCTCCCGGCGCTTCGGCCGGCTGACCACGGCCCTGGCGCTGGTCGGACTCAACGAAGGCCGCGGGGTGTTCGGCCCCTGTGCGGACTCACGGGCCGAGGTTCCGGCGCGGGTGCACCGGCTCCTGACCCCCGCGGACCGGCTCACCGCGGGGCGGCGGCTGCGGCTGACCGCCGTGGCGTCGCTGGTGCCGGTGATCCCGGTCCTGGTGGCGTTCGTACCCGGATTGCGGGCACTGGGATAGTCCGCGGACCGCAGAGGTCCGGCGGCGGGTGAGAGGACTGGCCCCGCGCATCGCCGGTCGGCAAGGATCACCCCATGCACACCCCCCGCACCGAGTCCCCGCACAGGCCCCCGCGGCAGCGTCCCGCCGCCCTGTCCACCGGCATGCTGGCGCTGTGCTCGGCGCTGCTGCTCGCGCTGGTCGCCACCGAGTGGGGGGCATTGCTCGCCCTGGACGGCGACATCTCCCGCGCCACCCACCGCTGGGCGGTGGCGGAGCCCACGCTGACCCGGACGGCCCGCATCCTGACGGACTGGGTCTGGGACCCGTGGACGATGCGGGTGCTGTGCGGCGTCGCGGCGGGACTGCTGGTGTGGCGGTACGCGGACCGGTGGACCGCGCTGTGGCTGGTGGTGACGGTGGCCGTCGCGACGGCTGTCCAGCAGGGGCTGAAGGCCGCGCTCGACCGTCCCCGCCCGGTCTGGCCCGACCCGGTCGACTCCGCCCACTACGCGGCCTTCCCGTCGGGTCACGCCATGACCGCGACGGTCGTCTGCGGCCTGCTGCTGTGGCTTCTGCACCGTCACGGCGTGCGCCGCGTCCTGTGGCGCACGGCGCTGATCACGGCGGTCGTCTCGGTGACCGGCGTCGGCCTCACCCGTGTCTGGCTGGGCGTCCACTGGCCGACGGACGTCCTGGGCGGCTGGATTCTCGGCGCGCTCGTGGTGAGGGCTGCGGTGGCCGTCCATCGACACCGTCATCCGGGCACCGCCGCACAGCCGCGGCCTTCCACACCGCGCCCGGGTATGCGGCGGGGCAGTGTGCACCGCCCGCGCGAGTGAGTCCGGCAGCGGGGAAGACACCCTGCGGACACCGGGCGGCGCGAACACCCTGGCCGCAGGCACCCAACGGCTGACGCCCATCGCCTCCGCCCCGTGGCGGGTCTACGAGTTCACCCCGTGCGCCGGCCTCCTTGGACGATCCCCCGCGTCGCCCAAGGAGGCCGGCAACCCGGGACGTGCCCAGGGCCCGTCCCGACGCGTTGAGTATAGTTGGCTGGCAGCCAGTCAACGCAGGAGTCCAGCATGTCCCCGCGCAGCGCCCTGGTCAATGAAGAGTTGCGGAGGCGTTCGAAGGAGCGGCTCCTGCACGCGGCGGTGGAGCTGGTCGACGAGCGCGGGTACGAGGCGACGACACTCGGCGACATCGCCGACCGGGCCGGTTCCGCGCGGGGCCTGGTGTCGTACTACTTCCCGGGAAAACGCCAGCTCGTACAGTCCGCGGTGCACCGGCTGATGCACCGCACCCTGGAGGAGGCCCTGGAGCGCGAACCGCGCGCGGAGGAGGGACGGGAGCGGATGGCGCGGGCCATCGACGCGATCCTCGGCCTGGCGCGGGAGCGGCCGGTACTGATGCGCCAGCACATGGCCGGACTGCTGCAGGCCGAGGGTTTCCTGCCCTGCCCCGAGCAGTGGCGCCTGGCCGAACTGCTGAGCGACACCGTCGCCCGGCACGGCTCCGACGACGTCGAGTCCGACTACCCCATGCTGCGCGCCCTGCTGATGGGCGCCGTGTACGCGGCGGTGATGCCCGGCGCGCCGCTGCCCGTGCCCGTACTGCGCGCGGAATTGTTCAAACGCTACCGGCTGGACTGGGAGATGGGTGTCCCGCCGGACACCGGAGCGCCCGGCGGGACGTGTGAGAAGGACCGGACGGACATGGCCCGGTTCTTCGCGACGGAGCCGGACGGTCAGTCGAAGTAGTCCGGCTGCGTCTGCACGTTGAGCTCGCGCATGTGGACCCAGCGGGCGGGGTCGGTGCGCCGGTCGTCGATCTTCAGGACGTCGAAGCCCTTGGCGATGTCGTTCGAGTAGATGTAGCCGTTGTAGTAGTACGCCGACCAGGAACCGCCGGTCACGATCCGGTCGGTGGTCAGCGGACCACGCTCGAAGTATGCGATCTCGCGGGGTTTCGAGGAGTTGGTGAAGTCCCAGACGGAGACGCCGCCCTGGTACCAGGCCTGGACCATCAGGTCCCGGCCCCGGACCGGGATGATCGAGCCGTTGTGGGCCACACAGTTCTCGGTGTCCGCCTGGTGGCGCGGGATCTTGAAGTAGCTGCGGAAGACCAGCTTGCTCCGCTCACCCTTGCCGACGATGTCGTAGATGCCGTCCGCGCCGCGGTCGGGGCCGATCTCCGCGTTGCAGGTGGCCGCGCCACCGCCGCCCAGCTCGTCGGTGAAGACGACCTTGCGGGCCGTCTGGTTGAAGGTCGCCGAGTGCCAGAACGCGAAGTTGACGTTGTCCTGCACCCGGTCGATCACCCGCGGACGCTCCGGGTTCTTGATGGAGAACAGGATCCCGTCGCCCATGCAGGCACCGGCGGCCAGGTCCCTGGAGGGCAGGACGGTGATGTCGTGGCAGCCGGTGGTCTTGGAGACACCCGGGTTGGTGGGCGCACCCGGGTTGCCGCCGCCGTCCGGACCCTCACCCGGGAACAGCACCGGGAAGCCCACGACCGCCGCCTTGTGCGGTGCCTTGCGCGGCACCTTGATCACGGAGATGCCGTCGTGCGGCGGCAGGCAGTCGGGGTACGCCGCGTTCGGCGAGTACGAGGAGACGTAGACGTAGACGTTTTTGCGCTCGGGCACCAGCGTGTGGGTGTGGGAGCCGCAGGCGGTCTCGACGGCGGCGACGTAGCGCGGGTTCCGCTTGTCGCTGATGTCGAAGACCTTCATGCCCTCCCACGAGGACTTCTCGGTCGCCGGCTGGGTGGTGCTGTTGCAACTGCTGTCGCTGCGCGAGGAGTCGGTGGACAGGAACAGCAGGTCACCGGAGACGGAGATGTCGTTCTGCGAGCCGGGGCACAGAACCTGGGCCACCGTCCTGGGGGCCCTGGGATTGCTGATGTCGAAGATGCGGAAGCCGTCGTAGTTGCCGGCGAAGGCGTACCGGCCCTGGAACGCCAGGTCCGAGTTGGTGCCGGCCAACACGTCCTTGGGGATGTTGGCCACGTGCCGGATGTTGCGAGAGTGGACGATCTCGTCCTGACCGGGTATCTCGCCACTCTCGATCGCCTTGCGGGCCTCGGCCTGGTCGCTGCGCGAGACCTCCTTCTGAGCGCTGGGCGCGTCCCCGGGGTCGGGGATCGCCGCGGCCGGCGAGGCGGTGAGCAGGGCGGCCAGCAGGCCGCCCGCCGCCGTGGCGACTCCCAGCCGTCTGCGCCGGGTTCGGGAACCTCTCAACAGGATCACTGTTTTCCTCCCTGGTTCCGTTCGCGTCGGAACGGTTTGGCTCCGGCAGTATCGTCTTCGACATGCACATACCAACAGAGGGCAACGCCGCCGCAACCAAGTTTTTCGATCAATGTCGCGCGGAAGCGTGCTAGGACGGTCGTCGACACTCACGAGGTGTCCCGTAACCCCCTGCCACAGGAGGTCCTTGTGCACTACCGCCGTGTGCCACCCCTGGCCGTCGCCGCCGCCGGGCTGACCGCCCTGGCCGTACTCGGACTGGTGGGCTGCGACTCCGGCACGGAGGACACCAAGTCCTCCGCGCGAAGCGGCCCTTCGGTCATCGCGCCCGGCGCGCCGGGCGAGGAGAACCGGACCCTGTCGGCCGAGGAGGCGTCGCGGCAGCGCGCGGAGGACGACTCCCCCAACTCGGCCGACGTGGACTACGCGCGGATGATGATCGGGCATCACGCGCAGGCCCTGGAGATGACCGCGCTCGTGCCGGACCGCGCCGAGTCGCCGAAGATCGTCAAACTGGCCGAACGCATCGCCGCCGCCCAGGGGCCGGAGATCCAGGCGATGAAGGGCTGGCTGAAGAGCCACGACAAACCGGAGCGGGACGGCGGGCACGGGCACGACCACGCGACGATGCCGGGGATGGCCACACCGGCCCAGCTGAAGCAACTGCGCGCGGCCGACGGCAAGGCCTTCGACCAGCTCTTCCTCACTCTGATGACGACTCATCACCAGGGGGCGGTCACCATGTCCACCGAGGTGAAGGGGCAGGGCAACAACATCTGGATCGAGGAGACGGCGGACGACGTGGTGGCCCAGCAGACGAGCGAGATCAACCGGATGCGCGACCTGCTGTGACGGCGCACCGCCCGGCGGGCGCGTCCGGCGGGCGCTCCGGCCGGCGGGCGGCGGGCGACGGGCGGCGCGGGGAGGACACCGGGCACCGGACCGCGGCGGCGCTCAGCGGCGGGCGTGCCGCGGGGACAGCAGGCCGGCGTCGCGCGTACGGCCGATGAGCCGGAGCGAGCCGCGCCTGCTGTACCCGGTCTCGTCCATCACGGCGAGGACCGGATCGGCCCCCCGCTCCTGCGCCTCGCGGTAGGCACGTGCCACGAGGCGCGCCTCCTGGGGCCCCCGCGGCCGGGCGGAGCCGTCACGGTGCGTGCCCGTACCGGCGTCCTCGCCGCCGGGATCCGGCTCGTCGCCGCAGGCCCGCGCCAGCGGGCCCTCGATCCAGTCGGCGAGCACGGCCAGGTCCTCCAGGGCGAGCGCCGGCCGGGCCTGTACGTCCTCCACACAGACCCACCCCTCGCACACCGTCGCGAGGGCGTCGATCCTGGCCCCGTCACCGAAGTCCAGTCGCACGTGGAGCCACCGGGTCGCCCGTTCCCCCTCCCGCACCTCCCATGCGGGCCACACGGACACCGCACCCTCCGCCGGAGAGCGATCGGAAAGATGAAGGAAAGATGCCTCGAGCACACACGCAACGTAACGGTGTGATCAGTTTCCCTCTGCGGGAACACGCGCCCCGCCCGGCGGACGGCACCCTGTCAGCGGAGCGCGGACCGTGCCGTCCGGGGGGACCTCAACGATCTCCGGCGGGCCCGGGGGTGAGAGAATCCGGCGCGCCGCGCCTCGAGGGGCGCCGGGCGGGAGCCGGCCGGAGCGCCCGTGTCCCGGCCGGGCAGCAGTACCCCGGCGCCCGGCCGCAGGAGGGAGCGGCTCACCCGCACCGGGGCGGAGGCGGCCTCTCGGCCCGGTGCGGGTGAGCACCCTCCGGCCGGGGACCGTCAGGGTGCGTCGTGGCGGCCGGCCTGGCGGATGGCCGCGGTGAGCAGGGCGTCGAGCAGGCCCGGGAAGAGGCCGTCCAGGTCGTCGCGGCGCAGAGCGTTCATCTTCGCGGTGCCCTCGTAGACCTGCCGGATCACACCGTTCTCGCGCAGCACCCGGAAGTGATGGGTGGAAGTGGACTTGGTGACCGGCAGATCGAAGTGCGAGCAGGAGAGCGCGGCCTCCTCGGCGGCGAGCTCGCGGACGATCCGCAGCCGGACGGGGTCGGAGAGCGCGTGCAGCACACCCTCCAGCCGGATCTCGTTCCGCGGGGGGTGCGGCAGATCACGGCTGCCGGGGACGGGTGCGGCGGTCGTCACGGCGGCGGCTCCACATTCGTTCCGGGAGGAATCTCCATTGTACGAGGGGCTTCGTAGTTTGACATGCGCCGTACTACGATGTTTATCGTACTACACGTCCAGTCCTCGCCGAATGGAGCCCACCGTGAGCACGCTGTTCCAGCCGTACACCCTGCGCGACGTGACGATCCCCAACCGGGTGTGGATGGCGCCGATGTGCCAGTACTCGGCCGCGCCCGACGGGCCCGGGGCCGGCGCCCCGGACGACTGGCACTTCGCGCACTACGCGGCTCGCGCCGCCGGCGGCACGGGGCTGATCGTCACCGAGGCCACCGCCGTGTCCCCGGAGGGCCGCATCTCGCCGTACGACCTCGGCATCTGGAACGACACCCAGGTCGAGGCCTTCCGCCGGATCACCCGTTTCCTCAGCTCACAGGGCACCGTTCCCGCCATCCAGCTCGCACACGCCGGCCGCAAGGCCTCGACCGAGCGCCCCTGGAAGGGCGGCGCGCCGATCGGTCCCGAGGCCCACGGCTGGCAGCCGGCCGCACCGAGCCCGCTCGCCTTCGCCGAGGGGCACCCCGTCCCCGACGAACTGACCGCCGAACAGATCCGGGAGATCGTCGGCCAGTTCCGCGACGCCGCCCGCCGGGCCCTCGCCGCCGGTTTCGAGATCGCCGAGATCCACGGCGCCCACGGCTATCTGATCAACGAGTTCCTCTCCCCGCACTCCAACCACCGCACGGACGCCTACGGCGGCTCGTACGAGAACCGGACGCGCTTCGCGCTCGAGGTCGTCGACGCCGTGCGTGAGGTCTGGCCGGACGACAAGCCGCTGTTCTTCCGCATCTCGGCCACGGAATGGCTGGAGGAATCGGGCTGGACCGCGGACGACACCGTCCGCTTCGCCTCCCCGCTGCATGACCACGGCGTCGACCTGCTCGACGTCTCCACCGGCGGCAACGCCACCGGTGTGCGTATCCCCTCCGAGCCGGGCTACCAGGTCCCCTTCGCCGCGCGGGTGCGCGCGGAGACGCCGATGCCGGTGGCCGCCGTGGGCCTGATCACCGAGGCCGGGCAGGCGGAGAAGATCCTCGCAGGCGGGGAGGCGGACGCGGTGCTCCTCGGCCGCGAGCTGCTCCGCGATCCCTCCTGGGCCCGGCATGCGGCCCGTGAGCTGGGCGCCGCGGTGCATGTGCCGGACCAGTACCACCGCTCCGTCTGACGCCGTCCGCCGCGCACCGTGATGGCGGCCCGGCTTCCCTGCCGGAGGTGCACCGGGAACGACTTGGCTGTTCTGTCCCGGGCGGCCCTGGCCCGACAGCACACGCTGTACGCGCACGCCGCCTGGCCTGTTCCACCGACAGCCCCGACGGGAACTGCCCTACGAGGCACCCCGCGCGGCGTCCCGTACGGCCGGCCGCTCCCCGCGCGGCCGCGCTGGCTCCTCGTCCCGCCCGCCCCGCCCGCCGTCACCGACGCCTTCCGCGCGACGCGGCTGGGCGGCGACCGGGGGCACTCCTCCGGCACGCTGCCCGCGGCGGCCGGGGTCGGCGGGATCGCGGGGCAGGTGCTGCCGGAGCGCGGCTGAACCCGTCACCGGGGCGGCCGCGCCCGGCGCGGGCGGCCCGCCGCCGGCCGCTTCGGCACACGGCACAGCCTGCGGCGCGGCCTGATCCACGGGTGACTGTCAGTGGTGGGGTACAGACTGGCCGGTGACCGAGACAAGGACGTCGAGGACGACGTCGCGGAGGTGATCGGCATGACCGAGGTACTGCTCGCCGTGGGCACCCGCAAGGGCCTGTTCATCGGGCGCCGACGAGGTGGCGCCTGGAAGTTCGACGAGAGTCCCCACTTCAACGCGCAGGCCGTGTACTCGGTCGCCATCGACACCCGGGGGCCGAACCCCCGGCTGCTGGCCGGCGGGGACAGCGCGCACTGGGGCCCGTCGGTGTTCCACTCCGACGACCTGGGCCGCACCTGGACCGAACCGGCCCAGCCGGCCGTCAGGTTCCCCAGGGACACGGGCGCGTCGCTGGAGCGGGTCTGGCAGTTGCACCCGGCCGCCGCCGAACCCGATGTGGTGTACGCGGGTACGGAACCGGCCGCGCTGTACCGATCGGAGGACCGTGGGGAGACCTTCGAACTGGTCCGACCGCTGTGGGAACACCCCACCCGCGACAAGTGGGTGCCGGGCGGCGGCGGTGAGGGGCTGCACACGGTACTGACCGACGAGCGCGATCCGCTGGCCGTGACGGTGGCCGTCTCCACCGCCGGGGTCTTCCGCACCCTGGACGGCGGCGCCGGCTGGGCGCCGTCCAACTCCGGGGTCTCCGCGGTCTTCCTCCCGGACCCGGACCCGGAGTTCGGGCAGTGCGTGCACAAGGTCGCCCGGGACGCGGTGAACCCTGACCGGCTGTACCTGCAGAACCACTGGGGGGTGTACCGCAGCGACGACGCGGGCGGACACTGGACGGACATCGGCGAGGGACTGCCGTCGACGTTCGGCTTCGCGGTGGTCGCGCACCCCCACCGGGCGGACACGGCCTACCTGTTCCCGATCACCGCCGACTCCGACCGGGTCCCGGCCGGCCGTCGCTGCCGGGTCTACCGGACGGCGGACGCGGGCGCGAGCTGGGAGCCGCTCACGGCCGGACTGCCGCAGGAGGACCACTACGGCACGGTGCTGCGCGACGCGATGTGCCACGACGGAGCGGACCCGGCCGGCGTCTACTTCGGCAACCGCAACGGCGAGGTGTACGCGTCGGCCGACGACGGCGACAGCTGGCGGCAACTGGCGTCGCACCTGCCGGACGTGCTGTGCGTACGGGCGGCGGTCGTCGGCTGATCCCGCCCGGGAGCCCCGCCTCGGGCGTTCGGGCGCACCGGACGCCCGAACCGCGTGCCCGCCCGGTGCCGCCACCGGCGGCCCGCCCGTCGAACCGCCCGCGGTGGACGGCCACGCCCCGGTGCCGAAACGGCCGACCGCCCCCGCATGCCCCGGCCGCCTCGCCGTCCGCGCGGGCTGGCGGGCCCGTTACGGCAGGCGCCATTCCACGGGTTGTGCGCCCTGGCGGGTCAGCAGGTCGTTGGTCCGGCTGAAGGGGCGTGAACCGAAGAAGCCCCGGTCGGCCGACATCGGTGACGGGTGGGCCGACTCGACGGCGGGGAGATCGCCGAGCAACGGACGGCAGTTGCGGGCGTCCCGTCCCCACAGAATGGAGACCAGGGGTTTGCCTCGCTCCGCCAGCGCGCGGATCGCCTGCTCGGTGACCTCCTCCCAGCCCTTGCCGCGATGGGCGGCGGGCTTGCGCGGAGCCGTCGTCAGCGCCCTGTTCAGCAGCAGCACACCCTGCTCGGTCCAGGGGGTCAGGTCGCCGTTCGACGGTCTGGGCAGCCCCAGGTCGGAGTTCATCTCCCGGAAGATGTTCTCCAGGCTCCCCGGCAGGGACCTCACCTCGGGCGCCACCGCGAAGCTCAGCCCGATCGCCATACCGGGCGTCGGGTAGGGGTCCTGGCCCACGATGAGGACACGGACGTCGTCGAACGGCTGCTGGAACGCCCGTAGGACATGAGGACCCGCGGGCAGGTACGTACGCCCTGCGGCTATTTCCGCCCGCAGGAAGTCGCCCATCGCCGCGACTCGGTCGGCCACCGGTTCCAGGGCCTTCGCCCAGCCCGCTTCCACCAGTTCATGCAAAGGTCTTGGTGCCACGCACGGACTCTAGCGACAACGGGGCCCGGACTCCTACCCGAGGCGTCCGCGGGCAGCGGCGCCGGGACGCTAGTGTTCGTCCTCGTCGTGAGCGGTCGGCCCACGACACCGTGCGGCCGGCCGGCAGAGGGTGAGGTGAAGCGCCGTGACGGGGCCCGCTTATCTCGCCGTGGACTCCGGAGGTTCCGGACTCCGGGTCGTCGTCGGGGCCGGCGGGCGGGGTCCGCTGGCCCGGTCCTCCTCGGGAGAACCGGTGCGGACCGGGGCGCGGGGCATCGACCCGGAGCACTTCATGGAGCAACTGGTGCCCATGGCACGGGCGCTGTGCGCGGAGGCCGGGACCGGGCAGCCGGCGGAGGCCGTCGTGGGCGCGGCCGGGATGGCCAGTCTGGGGGACGCGCTGCGGGCGGAGCTGCCGGACGCGCTGGGCCGTGAACTGGGGGTACGGCGGGTGGCGTTGGCAGCGGACGCGGTCACCGCGTACGTCGGCGCCCTCGGGCCGCGCCCCGGCGCGGTGGTCGCCGCCGGCACGGGACTCATCGCGACCGGCACCGATCTGACGGGCTGGCGCCGGGCGGACGGCTGGGGCCATCTGCTCGGGGACTGCGGGGGCGGCGCCTGGATCGGGCGGGCCGGCCTGGAAGCGGCACTGCGCGCGCACGACGGCCGGGAGGGCGGCTCGAAGCGGCTGCTGACGGCCGCCGAGGACGTGTTCGGACCCGTCACCGGGCTGCCGGGCCGGCTGTATCCGCGGGCCGACCGGCCGGCCGTGCTCGCGTCGTTCGCGCCGCGGGTGGGCGAGTGCGCGGCCGGCGGGGACCGGGTCGCCGTGGAGATCCTGCGGGCGGCGGCCCGGCACATGGCCGACACCGCGGCCGCGGTGTGCCCGGCGGAGGGCACGCCGTCGATCGCTCTCACCGGTGGCCTCTTCCGGATGGGAGCGCCCCTGCTCGGCCCCGTGGACGAGGAGCTGGCGAGGCGGCTGCCGGGGGCGCGGCGGGTGCGGGCCGAGGGGGACCCCCTGCACGGGGCGGTGCGGATGGCGGAGGACCTGACCAGCGGTTCGTTCACCCTTCCGGGCGACGCGACGCTGCTGTGCGTGACGGTCCCGGCAGGTGGGCAGGGCACACCCGCGGCGGACGCCCGTACGTAACTCATCCGACAAAACCGGACGGATACCGCTCACCTGCACCCTCCCCGAACAGGGGAGCCCAGGAAACCACTAACATGCCGCTACATGAGCACCCCCACTGGGCCCGCGTCCGGCCTGCCAGTACGAATGCCGCGCCCCCGTCAGCCCGGGCGGCACCGCCGTCCCGAGCCGCTGGTGGCTCCCGAGGACGCGCCCGCGCTCGTCCTCGCCGTGCCGGGTGCGCCCAGTAGTGCCACCCGCTCGCTCGCCGAAGAGGTCGTGAGCATCGCCCGTTCCGAGCTGCCCGGTCTGGACGCCCGGATCGGCTACCTCGACGGCGACGAGGAGCACCCCTCGCTGACGTCCCTGCTCGCGCACGCGGCCGAGGAGCGCACCGCCCGCTTCGAGCAGGCCCGTGCCGCCGGCGTGGACGTGAAGGAGCCCGACGGCCCCGTCGCCGTCGTCGTGCCGCTGCTCGCCGGTCCGGACAGCGCGCTGGTGCGCGCGATCCGCCAGGCCGTGATGGACAGCCGCGTCGCCGCCGAGCTGACCGATGTGCTGGGCCCGCACCCGCTGCTCGCCGAGGCGCTGCACGTGCGGCTGTCGGAGGCCGGTCTGGCCCGCGCCGACCGTGCCCGGCTGTTCACCGTGGCGACCGCCGCGGACGGCATCATCCTGGCCTCGGTGGGCGGTGACGAGGCCGTGCAGGCGGCCGGGATCACCGGCATGCTGCTCGCCGCGCGCCTCGCCGTGCCGGTGATCGCGGCGGCCCTGGACCAGGAGGGTTCCATCGCCTCCGTGGCCGAGCAGCTGCGCGGCGCCGGTGCGCAGCAGCTGGCGCTCGCGCCGTATCTGATCGGCCCGGAGATCGACGCGAGCCTCATCGAGGAGGCGGCTCGGGAGGCCGGCTGCTCCGCCGCCGAGGCGCTCGGCCCGTACCCGGCGATCGGGAAGCTGGCGCTGGCCAAGTACACGACCGCCCTCGGCATCGCCCCGCCGCAGGCGCAGAACACCCCGGCCCACTGACACGGCCGGCCGAGGCAGGACGCCGAGCGGGCCCGCTCCGGATTTCCGGGGCGGGCCCTTCGGCGTGTACGGGCCGGGCGCCCGGTCAGCGGGCGGCGAGCACCACGCAGGAGGCGGCGGGCACCGGGATCGACCCGCCGCGCCGCGGCACTCCCGTCTCCGGGTCGAGCGAGAACCAGGTCACGTCCCCGGAGCGCTCGTTGGCGACGTACAGGACGGCGTCCGAGGCGGTGATCGCCCGGGGCCAGTGGCCGCCGCACGGCACGGTGGTGAGCGGGGTCAGTCCCGCGCCCTGGCCCTCGGCCAGGAACACGGTCAGGACGTCCTCGCCGCGGGTCGCGGTCCAGACGAAGCGGCCGTCGGCCGAGACAGCCACACCGGACGGGAAGGCGTCGCCGGCCGGGGGGCCGGGCAGCACCGGGACCTCCGCGAGCGGCTTCAGCACACCGCCGGCGGCGTCCCAGCGGCAGACCACGAGGGTGGGGCTGAGCTCGTTGAGGACATAGGCGTACGAGCCGCCCGGGTGGAAGGCGATGTGCCGGGGGCCGGAGCCGGGGCGCAGCGCGATCTCCCGGTGCGGCACCAGGACACCGCCGGCCAGCGCGCACACCCGCACCGAGTCCGTGCCGAGGTCGACGCCGACCGCCCAGCGGCCGCTCGGGTCCGGCTGCACCTGGTGGGCGTGCGGGCCCTGCTGGCGCTGCGGGTGGGGGCCGGAGCCGCTGTGCCGGAGGACTCCGGAGACGGTCCGCGCGAGAGAGCCGTCCGCGCGGACCGGGACGGCGCTGACGCTGCCGGAACCGTAGTTCGCGGTGAGGAGATGCCCGGCGAAGAGGCTGAGGTGGGTCGGCCCGCTGCCGTCCACCGGCACCTCACGTCCGGCGGGTTCCGGACCGTCCGCGGTCACGCGGAACGCGGCGACGGCGCCCTCGGCCGTCTCACTGACCGCGTACAGCATGCGGCCGTCGGGTGACAGGGTCAGCCAGGACGGGTCGGCGACAGTGTTCACGGCGCCCAGGGGCGTCAGTGCGCCGCTGCCGGGCGTGACGGCGGCGGTGACGATACCCGGTCCTCCCGCCGCCGTGAACGACCCGATGAAAGCCCGCCGTCCGGCGTGCGTCACGACTGTCCCCTCTCGTCTGATCTCGTCCGATGCCGACCGGGTGACGGTAACAGCCGGTCACCCGGGGCCAGGTGCGCAGGACGCGCCGTGGCCGGCGGCTCGCGGGGTCAGGCCCCGACCAGCGGGGAACGGGAGGGGGTACGCAGCGGGGCGGCGAGCTCGGCGAGGGCCCGTTCCAGACCGTGGAGGTGGGCCAGGGCCGGTTCGGATGCCACCGCAGTCGTCCGTACGGCGATGTCGCGGCCGCCGGTGAGCGCCTCGACCGCGGCTTCCACCCGCCAGCAGGCGGCGGCGAGCCGGGCGTCGTGCGAGGCCTCCGGGTCGGCGGCGACGGCGACGAGACCGCGGATCTCCCGGGCGCAGTCGTCGAGCAGGGCGAGCACCTGGCGGGCGCGCCGCTTGCGCGCGCGCATGGGGTTCAGGGGGTGCACCAGCGGGGCCACCGCGAGGCGTACCCGGGCGAGCAACTGCTCCAGTTCGGCCACCATGGGCGCCGGGTCGGCGTCCACCGCTCCGGCCAGTCGCGCGGCCGCCTCCGCGGTGCAGGCGTGGACGCAGCGAAGGGCCCGCTGGATCCAGCCGTCGGTGACGCGGTGCGTGGTGACGGGCAGCACGAGCGCCACCGCCAGCACCGCGCCGAGCGCGCCGACGCCGGTCTCCACGGCCCGAAGCGCCAGCAGGCCGGGGGACAGCACCCCCAGCAGGCCGTAGAGCATGGCGGCGAGCAGGGTCACCCAGAGCATCATCCAGGTGTAGGACACGGCGGCGGTGTAGAAGATGCCGAAGACGGAGACGGCGACGACCAGGACCGTGACCGGCACCTGACCGTGCGCGGGGACGGCCACGAACAGCGCGAGCCCGATGCCGATGACCGTGCCCAGCACCCGTCGGAAACCGCGTACCAGGGTCTCGCCGCGCGAGGTGGTGTTGACGAAGACCCACCAGGTGGCACCGACCGCCCAGTACCAGCGCTCTCCCGACACCAGCTGGCCCACGACCAGGGCGAAGCCCGCGCCGGCGGTCGCCTGGACGGCCTGACGGGTGGTCACCCGGGCCAGTCCGGTACCGGCCGGCGGCGCCGGTGTCACGGGCGGAGGGAGACGGCGTTCGTAGCACCACAGTCCGAAGCGCGTGACGGCGGCGGCGAGCACGGACAGCACGACGGAGGCGTACAGCTCGGGCAGCTGCTCCGGCCGCGTGCGCAGGAACTGCGCCACGAAGTAGGTCATGAACGCGAAGACCCCGAGGCTGTGCCCGCGAGGTCCCCAGCGCCGGCTGTACACGCCCAGACCGACGACGGCGAGGAAGGTGAGGTCGCGGGCCACCGGCTGGTCCTGCAGAACAGCCGCCGCGGCCAGTACCGGCAGGCCGACGACGGGCAGCAGCGCGGTGGTGACGGCCTGTGCGCGGACCGTGGCGTCGGTGACGGTGAACAGCGCGAGGAGCGCGGCGAGCCCGCCGGTGACGACCCCGGTGAGCGAGTGTCCGGCCAGGCCGCAGACGACGACGGCCAGCCCGATACCGAGCACGGCGCGCGCCGCGAAGCGCAGCCGTGTCCGGCCCGGGTCCGGGGCCGTGAACACCCTCTTCAGCACCGCTTGCCCCCTGATCTCCCGTGTGGTGTACGCCGTGGGACGGGAAGTGCACGCCACGGCATGAGAAAGGCGCCGCGGAGGTCCGCAGCGCCATCGACATCCCCATATCAGCATCTCTTCCACCAGCGGCTCAACCGGCTCGATCCGGAGTGCGCCATTGGTACAGTATTCGCGGCACTTCTACGGCCATCGCCGTGCCAATGGCCGACACCGGGACCGGAGACCTCATGGCCGTGGACGAGCTGGACACCCGCATCCTGCGGTTGCTGCTGGAGCAGCCGCGCACCAGCGTGCGGGAGTACGCGCGGATTCTCGGGGTCGCCCGCGGCACCCTGCAGGCTCGGCTCGACCGCATGGAGCGCGAGGGCGTGATCACCGGCACCGGTCCCGCCCTCTCCCCTGCCGCGCTGGGCCACCCCGTGCTGGCGTTCGTGCACATCGAGGTCACCCAGGGACGGCTGGACGAGGTGGGCGACGCGCTGGCCGCCGTACCCGAGATCGTCGAGGCCTTCTCCATCACGGGCGGCGGCGATCTCCTGACCCGGGTGGTGGCGCGCGACAACGCCCACCTGGAGGACGTGGTCCAGAAGCTGATCAGTCTGCCCGGAGTGGTCCGCACCCGCAGCGAGGTGGCCCTGCGTGAGCGCGTCCCGCACCGGCTGCTGCCGCTGGTGGAGTCGATCGGCCGGACGGCTCGGACGTGAGCACTGACATGCTGGCCCCATGAGCACGCTCGGCACCCTCTCGGTCCTCTTCGATCTCGACGGAACACTCGTGGACAGCGAGCCGAACTACTACGAGGCCGGCCGGCGGACCCTCGCCGCGTACGAGGTCCCGGACTTCTCCTGGGCGGAGCACCAGCGGTACGTGGGAATCAGCACGCGCGAGACGATCGCCGACTGGCGGGAGCGCTACGGCCTGTCCGCGCCGGTGGAGGAACTGCTCGGGGTCAAGAACGGCCACTACCTGGAGCTGGCCGGCGCGTCGACCCGGGTGTACCCGCAGATGCGCGAGTTCGTCGGGCTGCTGGCGGCCGAGGGCGTCCCGATGGCCGTGGCCTCGGGTTCCTCACCCGAGGCGATCGGGGCGATCCTGGCGGGCACGGGCCTGGACAGGTATCTGCGCACCGTCGTCCCGGCCGACGAGGTCGCCCGCGGCAAGCCCGCTCCGGATGTGTTCCTGGAGGCGGCCCGCAGGCTCGGCGCGGACCCGGCCGACTGCGTGGTGGTCGAGGACGCCGCCCCGGGCGCCGCCGCCGCGCACACGGCCGGGATGCGCTGCATCGCGATCCCGTATGTGGCGGAGCAGGCCGACGCGCCTGAGTTCGCCACCGCCGGCCTGCTGCTGCGGGGCGGGCAGTCGGAGTTCACGTCCCGGGCGGCTTACACCTGGCTGGCGGACTCCGTCCGGCGCCCCTGACCGGAGCACCGCGCGCCCGCGCCCCTCGGGGCGCGGTGCGAAGATCACACCGCTCCCGGCCTCGTCGGCGCACGCCCTTCCGCGACACCCTTCCGCGACACCCGGAAGCGGTGTGATCTTCGACACGTCGCGCCGCCGGCGTCGGCGGCCCCGCCCGGGACGGCCGCGCCGCGCCGCTCGACGAGGACGCCTGGGCCGGTGCGCCCTCACACGGCGGGAGAACGCTGGTGACACGTGCGCGATCCGCGGTGGACGGCCGGGGGCAGGCCGGTTCGCAGGGCCGCGCCGACGGTGAGCGAGTGACGAGTACGGGCGCCACCCGCCTGGACCGTCCGAAAATTCTTTCCCGAACGGTGATTGTCTCGCGCCCGGCGTCCGTACTCCCTGCTGTTGGGCCGTTCATATCCCAGGAGGCACGATGCGCATCTCGCGCAGCACGGCAGGTACCGCGTTCGTGGGCGGAGCCATGATCCTCACCCTCACCGCGCTCGCCTATCCCACCATGCTGGGCGTACAGAACACATCGACCAAGCAGGACCGGGTGGTGGCCAACACGAACTACGGCCCGCTGACCGAGGCGGACCGCGACTTCGTGGTGAAGGTGCGCGCCGCCGGGCTGTGGGAGCACCCGCTGGGCCTGCTGGCGATGGAGCGGGGGACGACGCCGGAGATGAAGGAGGCGGGCGAGCACCTGGTCGTGGGGCACGGCCGGCTCGACGACTCGTGCCGCAGGATCTCGCTGGAGCTCGGCATCACGCTGCCGAACCAGGCGTCACCGCAGCAGCAGGGGTTCGTGGAGACCATCAAGTCCACCAACGGCAAGGAGTTCGACTCCTCGGCGGTGAACATCATGCGGGTGACGCACGGGCAGATCTTCCCGGCCATCGCCAAGATCCGTGCCAACACCAGGAACACCCTCGTCCGGCAGCTGGCGGACCAGGCCAACGACACCGTGCTCGACCACATCACGGTGCTGGAGGCGACAGGGCTGGTCAATCACGAGCAGGTCAACTTCCAGCAGACCAGCCCGCCGAAGATGCCGCGGGAAGCGGTGACGCCGCCGGCACCGCAGGCGGGTGCGCCGGTCGTCGCGCTGGAGATCCCCGAGGAGCTGAAGGACCTCAACACGGTCTCTCCGGCGCCGTCACCGTCCTCGACGGTCAAGTAACGCGGCGGAGGGGACGGTCACGACCCGCGGCGGGGCCTGCCCCGCCGCGGGTTCTTCGCCGTACCGCCCATGCCCGACCGGCGGCCCCGTCCGCCGGATCCGCCGCCCTGCCGGGTGCGCCGGGGGCCGGCGTCGGTCCGCTCGCGCTTCCTCTCCGGCGTCGGCTGCTGCTGGGTGCGGCCGCGGGTGCTGTTGACGGTCCGGCCCCGGACGATCCCGATGAAGTCCTCCACCCGGTCGGTCGTCGCCGCCTCCGGCCAGGCCAGCGCCACGCCCGACCCGGGAGCGGGTTCCAGCGGCCGGTGGGTGAGGTCCCTGCGGTGGTGCAGCCGGGCGAGCGACAGCGGCATCACCAGCACGCCGATCCCGGCCGCGACGAGTTCGACCGCGTCCGCGGTGGTGGCGGGCCGCTCCCGGGCGGGCCGCCCCGGCAGGCTCTCCCACTCGAGGACGTCGTCCAGGGGGTGCAGCAGGATCTCGTCGGCCAGGTCCTCCGGGGTGACCGCGTCGACGGCCGTGACGAGGTGGTCCCTGGGCACCACGACGACCGTCTGTTCGGTGTAGAGGGGAATCGCGCTGAGGACCGTACGGTCGACGGGCAGCCGGACGAGGCCCGCGTCCGCCTCGCCGCTCAGCAGCAGATCCTGCACCGCCGCCGCGGAGGCCTGGGCGAGGGCCAGCGGGACGGCGGGAAACCGCTCGTTCCAGATGCGTACCCATTTGCCGGGCATCACGCCGGGTACGTACGCGAGCCGGAACGAGGGGGGCACTGCCGAGCCTGTCACGCGGCCAGGTTACCGGCCGTGGTCGGCGGTCGCGCACACGCTCGATACCCTGGTCCCCATGACGCAACACCAGAGCACCCAGACGATGAAGCCCGCGACCGCGGCGAAGAAGCTGGGTGTGTACCTCGATGCCACCCCCGACGCGTTCCGGGAGGGTGTCGTCTCACGCGCCGAGCTGAACGCGCTCCAGGCGGACCCGCCGCAGTGGCTGCGGGACCTGCGGCGCGACGGCCCGCATCCCCGTCCGGTCGTCGCGGCGAAGCTCGGCGTCTCCATCGCCGGTCTGGCGCGCGGCGGAGTCACCGAGCCCCTGACCACCGAGGCGATCGAGGCGCTCAAGCAGGAGCGCCCCGAGTGGCTGGAGCGGGAGCGTGCCACCCAGGCCGAGGTCCGCAAGGAGACGGAACGGATCAAGAAGCGGGACGCGGAGCGCGCGGAGCGCGACGACTGATCCGTCCCGCCCAGCGCGTCGAACGCCCCCCCGACCGGTTCCCGATCCGGCTCCAGGGGGCGTTCTGGTTCCGGGGCGGTGCGGTCCCGGAAGCGGTGCGGTCCCGGAAGCGGTGCGGTCGCCGTGGCCGAAAACGCCAGCCCGCGCCACCCTTCCGGTGGATAGAAATATCTACGAGCATGACCCGTACCGCACGCGCCCGCAGCGGCGCACCGACCGCGCCCGGGGTGGGGACATGCACAGCGTCATGTGGAAGCAAGCCGTCGAGTGGCTGGCCGCATCGGCCACCGACCCGCAGGAGTGCAAGCGCGAGTGGGATCACGGCAAGGGGACGGCGCTGCTCGCAGCCGGCCGGTACTGGGACGTGCTCAGCGTGCCCGACCGGCTCGGGCTCCTCGCCCTGGACATCCTGTGGCGCGATCCCCTGAAGGCACCCGGGCCCACCCTGGTGGACATCACGGCCCGCAGAGTGGGGTTCTTCCTGCCGCCCGATCCGGTCACCGAGTGGGTCGGATTCGGGGTGCGGCACGTCGGCCGGGGGGCCTGGGTCGCCGTACCGCCGCCCTACCGGCCGGCGGGCCGGCTGGAGTGGCTCGTCCCCCCGGACGGCAGCGGCGCCCTGCACTCCCCCGGTCCGCTCGAGACGGCCCTGCGCAAGGCCACCGGCACGCTCGCCGTGCTGGCGCCGGTCAGCGCGGACCCGGCGGGGCCGGACGGCTGGTGAGCCGGCCGGCCCCGGCGGGCGGCCCCAGGAGGGGGAGCGGCACGAGGAAGGGCACCGGCGGGACCGTCGCGCGCTCGCTCACGGTCGGGGCGGCGAAAGTGGCCCACAGGCCGTCACGGTGCTCCGGCACCGTGTACCCCCTGGCCCGCCACTCCGCGACCAGCGCCGTGCAGATCGGCGTGTGGCCCCCGTACCCGCTGGTGAGTTCGGCGTACGGCCGGCGCGCGGCGTCGTGCCCGAGAAGGCGCCGCGCCGTCCCAGTGCTGTCCATGCCCGGCCAACGCGCCGCTGTGCGCCGGTGGTACGCCGTCGGCTCCGGGTCCGCCCGGTCGGATGAAGCCGTCACCCGCACGGCGCTGCGGGCCGGCTCGTGATCATGCATGATCCGGAGGACTTCTTGCTGATCATCGTGGGCGGGCTGCTCCCGGCGGGCGGCGTGTCCGGGTCCTCCGCCCTGTGGGGGGTGCTCCTCGGCTCGTTCCGGGCGGCCGCGTCGCGCACGGTCGGACCGGCCGTGTCCCGGGTCAGGACCCGCGGCCGGAACCGGGCGCGGTCACCGGCCGTCGTCCCGTCCCGGGCGGGGGTTGACCCTCGACCTTGTCGAGGGATCAGGGTCGTGGATGTGGAGAACGAGATGCGCAGCATTGGTGAGATGGCCCGGGACAGCGGGCTGGGTGTGAGTGCCCTGCGGTTCTACGACCGTGCCGGTGTCCTGGTTCCCGACCGGGTGGACCCGGTCAGCGGCTACCGCTGGTACGCGCCCGGACAGCTGGACGAGGCCCGGCTGCTGGCCCGGCTGCGGCGGGCCGGTATGCCGCTGGCGGACATCCGGCTGGTGCTGGCCGGCTGGGCGGGCGCCGACACCGATCTCGTGCGGCAGCTCCTTCAGGCGCATCTGCGCCGGCTGCAGCAGGGGCTGACCGACGCCCGTGACGAGTTCTCCGCACTCCTAGCCCTACTGGACCAGAGGGAGAACCTCATGACCTCACCCCGTACCGACACCACCGTCCGGCTGACCCTTCCCGGTCCCCGGCTGGCAGCCGCCCTGGACGCGGTCCGGTTCGCGGCCGGCACCGACCCGGAGCTGCCGATGCTCGGCGGGATCCATCTCGACCTCGACGACGGCCGACTGCGCGTGGTGGCCACCGACCGGTACCGGATGGCCGTGGCACACGTGCCCGCCGACGGGCACGACGGCCCCCGCGTACGGGGAACCGTTCCGCTGCCGCTCGCCGACGCGATGCGGGCGCTGCTGGACGGCGATCACGGCGCGCGGCTCGCCCTGGACGGCGACCGCGTGACCCTCGAGGCCGGGGACCGGCAGACGGCCGGCCAGTGCCTCGGCCACGACTTCCCGGACTACCGGCGCCTGGTCCGCCTCCCGGCCGGGCGGCGCGTCCCCGTGGACGTACCGGCGTTCCGGAAGGCGGTGCGCGGTGGTCCTGTACGTGAGCAGGACGCAGGAGCGGGCGACCTCAGCGTGCTGCGGGTGTCGGACGACGGCTCGGTCGCCGTCACCGGGGACGGGGCCACCGGCCAGGATCTCGTCGCCGTCAACCGGGCGTTCCTGCTGGAGGCGCTGGCCGCGGGTGCCCGCGACCGGCTGCTCCTCGAGTTCGGCGCCCCCACCGCGCCCCTCGCCGTCCGCCGCCCGGACGACGAGCACACGTTCTCCCTGCTGATGCCGGTCCGGCTGGAGAGCTAGGGACCGGACGGCGGCCTCTCGCTCCGCGGACGAGCCGTGTCCGGCGCGCGTCGACGCGGAGGAGGGCGCCGTCCGTTCCGCCGGACGGCGCCCTCCTCCGGGCGGTTCAGCGTTCGACTCCGCTGTCCTCCACCGGTTCCAGCGTCTCCGCGGCCGGCGCCGCGCTCGGGACGGGCACGGTGTCGGCCGACGCCGCTCGCAGTGCGGTCAGACGCAGGGCGATGGGCTCGGTGTAGCGGGCCGTGAGCGGTCCGAGGACGACCAGGACCAGGACGTACGCGGTGGCCAGCGGGCCGAGGTCGGGCTCGATACCGGCGGTGACCGCGAGTCCGGCGATGACGATGGAGAACTCGCCACGGGCCACCAGGGTGCCGCCCGCACGCCAGCGGCCCTTCACCGAGATCCCTGCCCGGCGGGCGGCCCAGTAACCGGTGGCGATCTTCGTCAGCACGGTGACGACGGCCAGCCCGAGGGCGGGGAGGATCACCGGCGGGATGGACTGCGGGTCGGTGTGCAGGCCGAAGAAGACGAAGAACACCGCGGCGAACAGGTCCCGCAGCGGCGCCAGCAGGTTGTGCGCCCCCTCGGCGACCTCACCGGACAGGGCGATACCCACCAGGAACGCGCCCACGGCCGCCGAGACCTGCAGCTGCTGCGCCAGACCCGCGACCAGCAGGGTGAGACCCAGCACGACCAGCAGCAGCTTCTCCGGGTCGTCGCTGGAGACGAACCGTGAGATGACCCGCCCGTAGCGGACGGCGACGAACAGCACCAGCCCGGCGACGCCCAGCGCGATGCCCAGGGTGACGCTGCCCGCGGCGATGGTGACGCCGGCCAGCAGAGCGGTGATGATCGGCAGGTAGACCGCCATCGCCAGGTCCTCGAGCACCAGGATGCTGAGGATCACCGGGGTCTCGCGATTGCCGAGCCGGCCGAGGTCGCCGAGCACCTTGGCGATGACACCGGAGGAGGAGATCCAGGTGACGCCGGCGAGTACCACCGCGGCGACCGGGCCCCAGCCGAGCAGCAGGGCCATGGCGGCGCCCGGCAGCGCGTTCAGCGTCATGTCCACGAGGCCGGCCGGGTACTGGGTCTTGAGATTGGAGACCAGGTCGCTGGCCGTGTACTCGAGGCCGAGCATGAGCAACAGCAGGATCACGCCGATCTCGGCGCCGATCGCCACGAACTCCTCACTCGCGCCGAGCGGCAGCAGCCCGCCCTCACCGAACGCGAGGCCGGCCAGGAGATAGAGGGGAATCGGGGAGAACTGCAGGCGTCCGGCGAGGCGGCCCAGCAGACCGAGCCCGAGGATGATCGCGCCGAACTCGATCAGGAAGATCGCGGAAGAATGCACGCGCTCACTCCCGACCCAGAATCGAAGCGGCGGTGTCGATGCCCTCGCGGGTGCCGATGAGGATCAGCGTGTCCCCTCCGGCCAGCCGGAAGTCCGGCGCGGGCGACGGGATGGCGTCGGCGCGCCGCAGCACGGCCACGATGGACACTCCCGTGTCGGTGCGCATCCGGGTCTCACCCAGCAGCCGGCCGTTCCAGTGTGAGACGGAGGACAGTTCGATGCGCTCGGCGACCAGCCCCAGGTCGGTGGTGTGCAGCAGGTTGGGGCTGTGGTGGGCAGGCATCAGCGCGTCGATGAGCGCCGCCGACTCGGCGACCGTCAGGCGCAGCGACCTGGCGCAGGCGTCCGGGTCGTCGGACCGGTAGACGTTGACCGTGCGGGCACCGTCGCGGTGCGCGATCACGGACAGGTGCTCGTGCTCACGCGTGGTGAGGTCGTATTTCACGCCGATGCCGGGCAGCGGCGTCGCGCTCATCCGTGGAGCAGGCACAGCCCGTCCCCTTCCCGATTCTTCTGATGTCATCCGGTGCGGGGTGTCGGACCGGCCGTTCCACGGCCCTGGTGGTCCACCCCCACGGGGGTAATGGTGCCATCCCGCCAAACGGCCGGAACATGGGTGTTGTCACGGATGGACAAGGCGCGCTGCGGCGGGAAAAGTTACGGGGAAACCGCGTGTCCGCAGCTCAGAGCGTTGCGGAACTACCGAGCACGCAGGGTGACGCGTACGCGGCGTCCGTCGTGGGTACTCGCACACCCGCTGCCGGTGACGGGAGTGTGACGTGGACAACACGGTGATCGTCGGAGTGGACGGTTCGCCGTCCAGCCTCGCCGCGGTGGATGTCGCGGCCCGGGAGGCCCGGCTGCGCGGCGCGCGGCTGCGGATCGTGCACGCCTTCAGCCGGCCGGCCGACCTGGACCCGATGGTCCACGGAGTGCTGGCGGAGGCGGAGCAGCGCGCCCACGACCGCTCGCCGGGTCTGGAGATCGGCCGGACCGTGGCGTCCGGCGACACACTGACGGTGCTGCGGAGCGAGGCGCGGCACGCGGTGCTGACGGTGGTCGGCGAGCGGGGACACGGCGGGTTCAGAGGACTGCTGCTGGGGTCGACCGCGGTCCAGCTGGCGGCGCACGGCCACGGTCCGTTGATGGTGGTCCGCGGCCGGGAGGACCCGCGGGGGTTCGTCCTGCTCGCCGTGGACGGCTCCCCGTCCGGTGACGCGGCGGCGTCCTTCGGTTTCGCCGAGGCAGCGCTGCGCGGGGCTCCGCTGGTCGCGCTGCACGTGTGGAACACCTGGGGCGAGCCGACGCCGTACGAGGCCCCGGCCGATCCGCTGAGCGTGGTGGTGGATCTCGACCAGCTCCAGGAGCGGCACCGGCGGCTGCTGGAGGAGGCGGTGGCACCGTGGCGGTCGGCGCATCCCGGGGTCCCGGTGGAGCTGCGCCTGGAGCGGGCCCGGGTGCGTCACACCCTGCTGGACGCGTCGCGGGAGGCGCAGTTGGTGGTGACCGGAGCCCGGGGACACGGCGGTTTCGCCGGAATGCTGCTCGGTTCGGTCAGTCAGGCGCTGCTCCATCATGCCGACTGTCCGGTCACCGTGGTCCGCGACTGAGGAGACCGCGCGTCCGCCTAGGTCTTCAGCCGAGGAGGACCGTGCGCCCGCTCCCGGATTCCGCGGCCGTTGAGTGCACGCCCTCGTGCGAGTCCGGCCCGGTGACGCCCACCGGTGCGGGGACGTGTGCGGCCCGCGTGCCGTCCGGCCCGTTCAGTGGGCGGGCCGCGCCGGACGCCGCCGGCCGCCGAGCGCCCGGCGGCCGGCACCGCGCCGGGTGGGGCGGGGCCGCCCCGGCATGCGTCAGCCGAGGAAGCTGAGCCTCACGCGACGGTCGGGGTTGTCCCTGTTCGTGTCGACCAGGCACACCGACTGCCAGGTGCCCAGCTCCAGGCGTCCGTCGACCACCGGGAGCGTCGCGTGGGGCGGCACGAAGGCGGGCAGGACGTGGTCGCGGCCGTGGCCGGGGGCGCCGTGCCGGTGCTGCCAGCGGTCGTCGGCGGGCAGCAGGGTGTGCAGGGCGGACAGCAGGTCGTCGTCGCTGCCGGCGCCGGTCTCGATGACGGCGATCCCGGCCGTGGCGTGCGGCACGAAGATGTTCAGCAGGCCGTCGCGGCCGGCCGCCGCCTCCCGCAGGAAGGACTCGCAGTCGCCGGTGAGGTCCACGACCCGCTCGTCGGAGCCGGTGGTGATGTTCAGGACTCGGGTGGTGAAGGCATCGGACATGCCCTCCATCCTGGCCGACCCGGCGGGCTTCGCGCGGCAGGGGCGGTGGGAAGATCCACGGCCTGGGCTCTGTTAGTAGAAGCGTGAACAACATGCGCGAGGTCGAGGTGGTCGTCGTGGGCGCGGGGCAGGCCGGGCTGGCGAGCGCCTATCACCTGCGGCGGACCGGCCTCGAGGCGGACCGCGACTTCGTGGTGCTGGACCACTCCCCCGGTCCCGGCGGCGCCTGGCAGTTCCGGTGGCCCTCGCTGACCTACGGCAAGGTGCACGGGATGCACGCGCTGCCCGGCATGGAACTCGTGGGTGCCGATCCGGCGCGGGCCTCGTCCGAGGTGATCAGTGAGTACTTCGACCGCTATGAGCGGACGTTCGACCTGCGGGTACTTCGGCCGGTGGACGTACGGGCGGTACGGGAGGGACCCGGCGGGCGTCTGCTGGTGGAGACCTCCGGCGGCGTCTGGGCCACCCGGGCGCTGATCAGCGCCACCGGCACCTGGGACCGGCCGTTCTGGCCGCGCTCTCCGGGTCAGGAGACGTTCCGCGGGCGCCAGTTGCACACCGTGCGGTATCCGGGGCCGGAGGCGTTCGCGGGGCAGCGGGTGGTCGTGGTGGGGGGCGGTGCCTCGGGCACCCAGCATCTGCTGGAGATCGCTCCGTACGCCGCGGCCACGACGTGGGTCACCCGGCGGCCCCCGGTGTTCCGTGAGGGCCCCTTCGACGAGGAGGCCGGGCGGGCGGCCGTGGCACTCGTCGAGGAGCGGGTACGGCAGGGGCTGCCGCCGCGCAGTGTCGTCTCGGTCACGGGGCTGCCGCTCAACGACGCGATCCGCGAGGGACTGGCCGCCGGCGTGCTCGACCGGCAGCCGATGTTCGACCGGATCACTCCGGACGGCGTGGAGTGGGGGGACGGACGGCGAGTGGCGGCCGACGTCATCCTGTGGGCCACGGGGTTCCGGCCCGCCGTCGGCCACCTCACGCCGCTGCGGCTGCGGGAGCCCGGCGGCGGCGTCCGGCTCGAGGGCACACGGGCGGCCGCCGATCCGCGCGTCCACCTGGTCGGTTACGGCCCCTCGGCGAGCACCATCGGGGCCAACCGGGCGGGACGCGCGGCGGTGCGGGACATCCGGCGGCTACTGGCCGGCCAGGAGCCGGCGGCGGCGTGACCGTGGGGACCGGCCGGTCGCGATGTGACCGTCGCGACGTGCCGGCCGCGGCATGACCCTCGGGGCCGGGCCGGGACGGGACGGGACCGCCCGTCCGGGTGGATCACTTCTTCGCCGCTTCGTCCGCCCTCTTCCGCTGGGCGTTGGACTCGGCCACGTCGCGCTCGTGTTCGGCGAAGTCCGCGGTGAAGCGGGTGTCGCCCGGCTTGACCGTGACGAAGTAGAGCCAGTCGCCCGGGGTGGGGCTGACGGCGGCCCGCACCGCGTCCTCGCCGGGGTTGTCGATCGGGGTCGGCGGCAGTCCCATGCGCTGGTAGGAGTTGTAGGGGCTGTCGATCTCGGTGTCCGCCGCCGTGCTCGGCGTCGAGCGGCCCAGCGCGTAGTCGACGGTCGAGTCCATCTGGAGCGGCATCCCGCGCTCCAGCCGGTTGAAGATCACGCGGGCCACCTTGCCCATGTCGCCCCTGGTGGGGGCCTCGGCCTGGACGATGCTGGCGACGGTGACCGCCTGATAGACGTTCATCGCGTTGCGCTGCGCACCGGCCGCGATCGGGGCTCCGTTGAACTTCTTGTCGGCCGTCTCGACCATCCGGGCCAGCAGTTTCTGCGGGGTGGCCTTCTCCGGAAGCGGATAGGTGGCCGGGAACAGATAGCCCTCCGGATTGCCCTCGGCCTCGTCCGGAAGCTTCAGGTCCGCCTTGGCGAGGGACTTCTTCGTGGAGCCCGCCGGCAGGTCGAGGGTCTTGTCGATGGCGGCGTACACCTGACTGGCCCGCCAGCCCTCCGGGACGATCAGGGTCCTGGGGCGGGACTCGTCGTCGCCGTTCACCATCAGCAGCGGCACCGCCACGGCGGTGCCGGCCACGACGGCCCCCAGCGCGGCGAGAGCGAGACGGCCCCGGCGCGTCAGTCGGATCGTGCTCCGTGACGGAGTGTTCGTCTGCATGCGGGCACGGTAACCCGCATAGCGCCGTAAACCCGGCATATCTTCATCTTGTCGGCTCCAGTCGGGCGTCCCGGCGCACAAGCGCCGCGTACCGCCCGTTCCGCTCCACCAGTTCCTCGTGCGTGCCGCGTTCGACCGCGCGGCCGGAGTCGAGGACCACGATCTGGTCGGCGCCGCGAACGGTGGACAGGCGGTGGGCGATGGTGAGCGTGGTGCGGTTGGCCGACAGTGCGTCCAGGGCCTGCTGGACGGCGGCCTCGGTCCGGGTGTCCAGGGCGCTGGTGGCCTCGTCGAGCACCAGGACGGGCGGGTCGCGCAGGATGGTGCGGGCGATCGCCAGGCGCTGCTTCTCGCCCCCGGAGAACCGGTGGCCGCGCTCGCCGACCACGGTGTCGTACCCGTCGGGCAGTGCGGCGATGTGGTCGTGGATCTGGGCGGCGGCGGCCGCCGCCCGCAGTTCCTCGTCGGTGGCGTCCGGCTTGGCGAACCGCAGGTTGTCCGCGATCGAGGCGTGGAAGAGGTAGGTCTCCTGGGAGACGACCCCGACCCCGCGGGCCAGCGTGCCGAAGTCGAGGTCCCGCACATCGACCCCGTCGAGGGTGACCCGGCCGCCCGTGACGTCGTACAGCCGGGGCACCAGATGACCGAGCGTCGACTTGCCCGCGCCGGTCGCGCCGACGACGGCGAGACCGCCTCCCGGCGGCACGGTGATGTCGATGCCGTCGAGCACGGGCCCGCTCTTGTCGCCGTAGCCGAAGGAGACGTTCTCGAAGCGGACCTCGCCCTTGATCCGGTCCAGGCGCACCGGGTCCTCGCGCTCGGTGATGTCGACGGGGAGGTCCAGGTACTCGAAGATGCGCTGGAAGAGCGCGAGCGAGCTCTGGATCTGGACACCGGTGGACAGCAGGCTCACGGCCGGGCGGAAGAGACCCTGCTGGAGCGAGACGAAGGCGACGATCGTGCCGATCGAGACCTCGGGACCGCCGGTCTGCAGGGCGATCCCGGCCGCCCAGTAGATGACGGCCGGCATCGCGGCCATGACGATGGTGATGACGGCCATCCGCCAGCGGCCGGCCATGTTCGACCGCACCTCGAGGTCGACCAGGCGCTCGGACTCGTCCGAGAAGGCACCGGCCAGTGAGTCGGAGCGGCCCATGGTGCGGCCGAGCAGGATGCCGCTGACCGAGAGCGACTCGGTGACCGTGGCGGCCATCGCCGCCATCTGTTTCTGGCGCTCGGTGGTGATCTTCCTGCGTTCGTTGCCGACGCGGCGGCTGATCCAGACGAAGACGGGCAGCAGCACCAGCGACACGACGGTCAGCCGCCAGTCGAGCACCAGCATCGCGACGACGGTGGCCACGACGCTGGTGAGATTGGAGACCAGGGAGGTCGCCGTCGAGGTCACGGTGGCCTGCATGCCGCCGATGTCGTCGGCGATGCGGCTCTGGACCTCGCCGGTGCGGGTGCGGGTGAAGAAGGCGAGCGACATGCTCTGGAGCCGCCCGTAGACGGCGGTACGCAGGTCGTGCATGACACGCTGGCCGACGGTCGTGGAGATCAGCGTCTGCAGGACGCCGAAGATGCTGGTGAGGACCGCGCTGAGGATCATGCCGAGCGCGAGCAGACTGAGCAGCCCGGTGCGGCCTTGCGGGATCGCGACGTCGAGAATCGCCTTCAGCAGGAACGGTGTGGCGACCGAGACCAGCGATGCGGCGCCGACCAGCAGGCCGACGATCGCGAGGCGCCCCCGGTAGGGGCGGAAGAGCCTCAGGATGCGCCGCACCTGCCGGGGTTGTTCCGTGGCGCCGGCGGGCGGGGTCCGGCCGGCTTCGTGATCGGGATGCATGGTCTCCTTCGGGACGGGCGCCCGGAGAGGGTGCCCCGGGGTGTACGGATGCCGGAACCCTGCTCATTGTTACCCATACTCACAATGAACGTCATCCTGATAATGTTCCCGCATGACCGTTCCCGATCCCGACGGCCAGCTGGCCGAGCAGCTGCTTCGGCTCACCCGCCGGGTCCATCGCATCCAGAAGCGCCATCTGGAACGGCGCGAACTCGGTATCACCCCTGCCCAGTCCCGGCTGCTGCGCACGCTCGCGCACTACGGCTCGCCGCCGCGCATGACCGATCTCGCCGAGCGGCTCGAGGTGGTCCCCCGGGCCGTCACCACGCTGGTCGACGGGCTGGAGACCGGCGGCAAGGTCCGCAGGGTGCCGGATCCGGCCAACCGACGGGTGATCCGGATCGAGCTCACCGACGACGGACGCGCGGCGCTGCGCGAACTGCGGGCGGCGCGCCGGACCGCGGCGGAGGAGATCCTGGCCCCGCTGGGTGAGGAGCAGCGCGAGGCACTGGGCGAGCTGCTGGACACCCTGGTCGACGGGAAGACCGCCCCGCAGTGCCGGGGTCCGTCCGTCTGAAACCCGTGGGGTGACGGGGGAGGGTGCGGCCGGGCGGACCGCCGGTTCCGCCCGGTGGCGTGGAAAACCGTTTGCCCTTCCGTCCCCGACGGCGTCAACCTGTCACGGTTTGCTGCTCGCCGTCCGCGGACGGTGCGCAGGCGTGCCGCGAACCCCCTCGCCGGCACCGCTCCTCCCCGCCGCGCCTCTCCCCACCGCCTCCACTGCCCCCTTCCGCCCTCCGCTCCCCCCGTCTCCCTTTCCGCCGCATCCTGATCCGAGCCACTGGGACGTCATGCAGATCCGAGACCTTCCGTATCCCGACCCGGGGGTGCCCGATGCGCGCTCGGGTCCCCGCTTCCTGTGGTGGCTCTTCCGCAACCAGCTCTCCGGGCAGCTCACGGCACTGGCCTGGGGCCTGTTGCACTTCGTCTCCGTCGCCTCGCTGCCGTTCTGCGTCGGTGTCGCCGTCCAGGCCGCGGTCGACGGCTCCGGCGGCCGGCTCGCCCTGGCGGGCGGACTGATGGCGCTGGCCTGCGCCGGCAACGCGGTCGGCGAGACCTTCCTGCACCGGGCCGCCGTCACCAACTGGATCACCGCCGCCGCCCGAGTGCAGCAACTGCTCGGCCGCAAGGCCGCGACACTGGGCTCCGCGCTGACCCGCCGGGTCGCCGCGGGGGAGGTCGTGGCCGTCTCCACCGGTGATGTCGAGAAGATCGGCTGGTTCGTGGAGGCCCTGTCGCGGTTCACCGCGGCGGCGGTCACGATCGTGCTGGTCTGCACCGGCCTGCTGATCTACCAGCCGGCGCTCGGAGTCGTCGTCAGCGTCGGACTGCCCCTGCTGGCGATCGCGGTGCTGCCGCTGCTGCCCCGCGCCACCCGGCGGGCGGACGTCCAGCGCGAGAAGGCGGGCCGGGCCACCGAGCTGGCCTCCGACACCGTGGCCGGGCTGCGTGTGCTCCGCGGCATCGGCGGCGAGGAACTCTTCCTCGACCGCTACCGCCGCGCCTCCCAGGAGGTACGCCACGCTGCCGTACGCAGTGCGCGCATGTGGTCGCTGATCGCCGCGATCCAGGTGCTGCTGCCCGGTCTGCTGCTGATCACCGTCGTCTGGTACGGGGTCCAGCTGGCCCGCGAGGGCCGGATCACCGTCGGTGAGCTGGTCACCGTCTACAGCTCGGTCATGCTGCTCACCTATCCGATCCGGCACTTCGAGGAGATCGCGATGGCGTACTCCTTCTCGCGCCCCTCGGCCAGGCGGGCCGCACGCGTGCTGGCGCTGGAACGGCCCACGGACACCGCGGGATCCCGTGCCGCCGGGGCCCCGTCCGGCGACCTGTACGACCCGGCGACCGGACTGCTCGCCCCCGCGGGCAGCCTCACCGCGGTGGTCTGCGGTGATCCCGACGCGGCGGGACGGCTGGCCGAACGGCTCGGCGGGCACGCCTCGGAGCAGGGAACGTCGGTGCTGCTCGGCGGAGTCCCCCTCGACGAGCTGCCGCTGGACTCCGCCCGCGAGGCCGTCCTGGTGCAGGACAAGGATCCGGTGCTGCTGTCCGGCACGCTGCTCGAGCTGCTCGACGTGCCCGCGTCCGGGGCGGTGGACCCCCGGGACGCGCTGCACGCCGCACAGTGCGGGGACGTGCTGACGGCGCTGGCACAGGGCGCGAAGGGCTCCGGGGACCCGATGGACGCCCGGATCACCGAACGCGGGCGGTCCCTGTCCGGCGGACAGCGCCAACGGCTCGCGCTGGCCAGGTCACTCGTCACGGACCCGCAGGTACTCGTCCTGGACGAGCCGACGTCGGCCGTCGACTCGCACACCGAGGCCAGGATCGCCGAGGGCGTGCGCGGACTGCGGGCGGGCCGCACCACGGTGGTGTTGACCTCGTCCCCCCTGCTGCTGGACCGCGCCGAGCGGGTGGTGTTCCTGCACGGCGACACCGTCGCGGCGGTCGGCGGCCACCGCGAGCTGCTGCGCACCGATCCCCGGTACCGGGCCGTGGTGACCCGCGAGACCGAGGACGACGGGGCGGCACCGGCCGGGGACCGGGTCCTGCACGCGGACGGGGTCCTGCTGAGACGGGAAGAACGGGAAGAGATCGAGGAGACGGCATGATCGGCGTCGCGCCACCGGCCTACGACCCGGCGGCACCCACGGCTGCCACCACCCTTCCCGTGGGCACGCCCGCCACCGTGCGCGCCTACGTCACGGAACTGCTGCGCCGGCACCGCCGGGCCTTCCTGCTGCTGGTCACGGTGAACACGGTCGCCGTGATCGCCTCGATGGTGGGGCCTTACCTGCTCGGCGGACTGGTGGAGGGGATGGCCGATCCCGGGCGGGAGCTGCGTCCGGGGCTCACCGCGGGGATCTTCGTGCTCGCGCTGGCCGTCCAGGCGGCTTTCGTCCGGCAGGTCCGGCTGCGCGGGGCGATGCTCGGTGAACGGATGCTGGCCGATCTGCGCGAGGATTTCCTGGTGCGGTCGGTCGGGCTGCCGCCGGGCGTGCTGGAGCGGGCCGGCACGGGTGATCTGCTGTCGCGGATCACGACCGACATCGACCGGCTCGGCAACGCGATGCGCGAGGCGGTGCCGCAGCTGGCCATCGGCGCGGTGTGGGTGGTGCTGCTGCTGGGCGGACTCGTCGTCACCGCGCCCGAGCTGGCACCGGCGGTGCTGGTGGCCGTGCCGCTGCTGGTGGCCGGCTGCCGCTGGTACTTCCGGCGAGCGCCGGCCGCCTACCGCTCGGAGGCCGCGGGGTACGCGGCCGTGGCCGCCGCGCTGGCGGAGACCGTGGACGCGGGGCGGACCGTGGAGGCGCACCGCCTCGGCACGCGCCGCGTGGCGCTGACGGACCAGCGGGTCGGGGAGTGGACGGCCTGGGAGCGCTACACGCTCTGGCTGCGGTCGGTGCTCTTCCCCGTCGTCAGCGTCACCCATGTGACCGTGCTGGCCTCGGTCCTGATGATCGGCGGGGTCTTCGTCCTGCAGGGCTGGATCGGTGTCGGTCAGCTGACCACGGGCGCGCTGATCGCGCAGATGCTCGTGGACCCGGTGGGGCTCATCCTGCGCTGGTACGACGAGTTGCAGGTGGCGCAGGTGTCGCTGGCCCGGCTGGTCGGGGTCCGGGACATCGAGCCCGACGCCGGGGACACCGCTCTGGCCCCCGACGGGCACCGGGTGCACGCGGACCGGGTGCACTTCGGCTACCAGGAGGGCGTGGATGTCCTGCGCGAGGTGTCCCTGGAGGTCCCGCCCGGGACCAGGCTGGCGCTGGTCGGTCCCTCGGGCGCGGGCAAGTCCACTCTGGGCCGCCTGCTCGCCGGGATCTACGCACCCCGGCAGGGACGGGTCACCCTGGGAGACGCCGAGCTGTCGCGGATGACCGCCGAACGGGTCCGGGAGCATGTGGCCCTGGTCAACCAGGAGCACCACGTGTTCGTGGGCTCCCTGCGCGACAATCTGCGGCTCGCCCGGGCGGACGCCGGGGACGCCGAGTTGTGGGCGGCGGTCGGGGCGGTCGACGCGGACGGCTGGGCACGCGCGCTCGAGGACGGCCTCGACACCGAGGTCGGCTCGGGCGGTTTCGCGCTCACCCCGGCCCAGGCCCAGCAGATCGCGCTGGCCCGGCTGGTGCTGGCGGACCCGCACACCCTGGTCCTGGACGAGGCGACCTCGCTGCTCGACCCCCGCGCGGCACGTCACCTGGAACGTTCCCTGGCCCGGGTCCTGGACGGCCGGACGGTGGTCGCCATCGCCCACCGGCTGCACACCGCCCACGACGCGGACGTCATCGCCGTCGTGGAGAACGGCCGCATCAGTGAGCTGGGCAGCCACGACGAACTCGTCGCGGCGGACGGCGCGTACGCGGCGCTGTGGCGGTCCTGGCACGGATGATGGCCCGCCGGCCGCCGGCTGAGCGCCCGCTCCGGTCGTTCGCACGACGGCCGGGCCGACGGCCGCCTCCTCCGGGGCGGCGCACTTCGCCTGGGGGTGCCGACCGGGCGGGGACGAGGCTCCCCGGCCCCCGGGAGCGGCCGGGGAGCCCGGCCCGGGAGGCGTCCCGTTGCGCGGTGGGGAACTCCGGTGGAAGGGTGGAGTCAGGCACCGGCTCGGGGAGCGCCCGGATCCGGACGGAACGGGAACGGGTGACGCCGGTGCCCGGTCCGTACCGCCCGGCGCGGGCCGCGGCGGGAACGGGCCCCATCCCCTGGAGGTAGCCGTGAACAGCGCCGACGGTTGGGGAGACGATGTCTACCAGCCCGACGGGTCCGAGATCCAGGACGACGCCGGACTGCTCGACGCCGAGGACACCCTGGAGAACGACGGCGTCGCCGATCCCCTCGACCGGGGCTGGTCGCCCCCGGAGCGGCCCCTGGCCGTGGAGCACTACGGCGTGACGGCGGCCGAGCGGCATGCGGGCGAGACACTCGACCAGCGGCTCGCCGAGGAGCAGCCGGATCCCGGCGCCTGGGACGGCGACGGGCTCGGCGATTCGCCGGGCACGGACGGGGAACTCCTGGACAACGAGGTCGGAGCCGTGCGCTCCGGCCGGCTCGTGGCCCCCGACGAAGGGGCGCACGAGGACGACGAGGAGGCCCTGGTGGCCACGGACGTCGGCATCGACGGCGCCGCCGCTTCCGCCGAGGAGGCCGCCATGCACGTCGTCGACGAGGACAGTCTGCCCGGCTGACCCCGCCCCTCCCCCGCCGCAGCGCGGGCCGAGTCGCCCGAGGAGCATTCATGCAGCAGGACAAGCATCCCGACTACCGTCCGGTCGTCTTCCGCGACCGTGCCGCCGGCTATGCCTTCCTCACACGGTCCACCGCGACCAGTGCCCAGACCATCGAGTGGGACGACGGCGAGACCTATCCGGTGGTGGACGTGGAGATCTCCTCGGAGAGCCACCCGTTCTACACGGGCAAGGCCCGCACGGTCGACACGGAGGGCCGGGTGGCCCGCTTCGAGCGCCGGTACGGCGGGGAGAACACCGGCTGAGGGCCGGTGAGCGGCGCCCCTCAGATCACGTTCAGCGCCGCCGCGCAGCCCACTCCGCCCAGCAGCATGAAGACGGGCATCAGCACCTTCAGCTCCACCCAGCTGCCCGCGCGAAAGCGCATCACCTTGGGCGGGCCTATCGGGTACCAGCGCCTGCGGCCCACCGGTATGGGCCACAGGACCGGGCAGCCGGAGACGGTCAGGGCGTCCCCGATGTCGTGCACCAGCGCGCCCAGCACGACCGGCAGCCCCAGCCACAGGTACTCCTGGCCGGGTGCGGTGAACAGCCAGTCCGAGCCGTTGCCCGGCTGGTCCAGAATGCCGGCGATGATCCAGGCGCTGGTCGCCGCCAGCAGCCACACCAGCACATCGCTGCTGGATCCGCGGGTCGCCCGCCACAGCAGGCCCTCGATGGCCAGCACCATGTGCACGAAGAGGATGGCCAGCACCGCCCAGCGCCCGCCGGTGACCGCCAGGGCCGCGGTGCCACCGCCGATCAGTACGGCCCAGAGCCAGGTGTGCGTGAGAGTGCGGTGCCCGCCGGAGCGGCGTGGGTCGCCCGGTTTTCTGGTGGCCTTGTAGACGGCGTACGACAGTTTGTCGACGATCTCGCACAGCCAGCGGGACAGGGGGCCGAAGGCGCGCGAGATGGTGGCCGCCTTGTGGTCCAGGTCCGGCGCGAGCGCGGCACCCGCGCAGATCAGGGCACCGGTCAGAAGCACCGGCCAGGGCATCGGCTGTCCGGCCGCGGCAGCCGCCGCGCCGACGCCGAGCCAGGCCGCGGCGCCCGATAGTGAGTGTGCTGGTCCCATCATCGCCGCTGCCCGCCCCATTCCTCGTTCGCCACTGTCCCGTTGACCGGTCGTATGGACGCCCCGCCGGCGACACAGCGTAGCGTTCGCGATCTTCGGCTCCGAAGCCGATTCCCGCATCGGGCGTGCGGGCAGGCAAGATGGGTGCGTGACCCTCATCGATCAGCTCCCGCCGACCGCCGACCCCGACGCCCTGTACGAGGCCTTCGAGTCGTGGACCCAGGAACGCGGCCTCACCCTCTATCCCCACCAGGAGGAGGCGCTGATCGAGGTGGTCTCCGGTGCGAACGTGATCGTGTCGACACCCACCGGTTCCGGCAAGAGCCTGATCGCGGCCGGCGCCCATTTCGCCGCCCTGGCCCGCGACCAGGTCACCTTCTACACCGCACCCATCAAGGCGCTGGTGTCGGAGAAGTTCTTCGAACTGTGCAAGATCTTCGGCACGGAGAACGTCGGCATGCTCACCGGCGACGCGTCCGTCAACGCGGACGCCCCGGTCATCTGCTGTACCGCCGAGGTGCTGGCGTCGATCGCGCTGCGCGACGGCAGGCACGCGGACGTGGGCCAGGTGGTGATGGACGAGTTCCACTTCTACGCGGAACCGGACCGCGGCTGGGCCTGGCAGATCCCCCTGCTGGAGCTGCCGCAGGCACAGTTCGTGCTGATGTCGGCGACTCTCGGCGATGTCTCCTTCTTCGAGCAGGACCTCGCCCGCCGCACCGGCCGCCCCGCCACCGTGGTCCGTTCGGCGACCCGGCCCGTTCCGCTGTCCTACGAGTACCGGTACACACCGCTCACCGAGACGCTCACCGATCTGCTCGCCGCCCGGCAGGCGCCGGTCTACATCGTGCACTTCACCCAGGCGCAGGCGGTGGAGCGTGCTCAGGCGCTGATGAGCATCAACATGTGCACGCGCGAGGAGAAGGAGCGGATCGCCGAACTCATCGGCAGCTTCCGTTTCACCACCAAGTTCGGCCGCAATCTGTCGCGTTACGTCCGGCACGGTATCGGTGTGCACCACGCCGGCATGCTGCCCAAGTACCGGCGGCTGGTGGAGAAACTCGCGCAGGCGGGTCTGCTGAAGGTCATCTGCGGCACCGACACGCTCGGTGTGGGCGTCAACGTCCCCATCCGCACCGTGCTGTTCACGGCCCTGACCAAATACGACGGCACTCGCGTACGCACCCTGCGGGCCCGGGAGTTCCACCAGATCGCGGGCCGCGCCGGACGCGCCGGCTTCGACACCGAGGGCTTTGTGGTGGCCCAGGCTCCCGAGCATGTGGTCGAGAACGAGAAGGCCCTGGCCAAGGCCGGCGACGATCCGAAGAAGCGCCGCAAGGTCGTGCGCAAGAAGGCACCCGAGGGGTTCATCGCCTGGAGCGAGCAGACCTTCGACAAGCTCATCGGATCCGAGCCGGAGCCGCTGAACTCCCGCTTCCGGGTCACGCACACCATGCTGCTGTCGGTGATCGCCCGGCCCGGAAACGCCTTCGAGGCGATGCGCCGGCTGCTGGAAAACAACCACGAGCCCCGCAGGCAGCAGCTCCGGCACATCCGGCGGGCGATCGCCATCTACCGCTCGCTGCTGGACGGCGGCGTCGTCGAGAAGCTCGACCGGCCGGACGCGGAGGGACGCATCGTGCGGCTGACCGTGGACCTGCAGCACGACTTCGCGCTGAACCAGCCGCTGTCCACGTTCGCGCTCGCCGCGTTCGAGCTGCTGGATCCGGAGTCGCCGTCGTACGCCCTGGACATGGTCTCCGTGGTCGAATCCACCCTGGACGATCCGCGCCAGATCCTCGCCGCCCAGCAGAACAAGGCGCGCGGGGAGGCCGTGGCCGCCATGAAGGCCGACGGGGTGGAGTACGAGGAGCGCATGGAGCGCCTCCAGGACGTCACCTACCCGAAGCCCCTGGAGGAGCTGCTCTTCCACGCCTACGACACCTACCGCAAGAGCCACCCGTGGGTCGGTGACCATCCGCTGTCGCCCAAGTCCGTGATCCGGGACATGTACGAGCGTGCGATGTCCTTCACGGAGCTGGTGTCCCATTACGAACTGGCCCGTACCGAGGGCATCGTGCTGCGCTATCTCGCCGGCGCCTACAAGGCGCTGGAGCACACCGTGCCCGACGACCTGAAGTCGGAGGACCTGGAGGATCTGATCGCCTGGCTGGGCGAGATGGTGCGTCAGGTCGACTCCAGCCTGCTGGACGAGTGGGAGCAGCTGGCCAATCCGCAGGAGATGACCGCCGAGGAGGCCCAGGAGAGGGCCGACCAGGTCAAGCCCGTCACCGCCAACGCACGTGCCTTCCGCGTGCTGGTCCGCAACGCCTTGTTCCGCAGGGTCGAGCTCGCCGCCCTCGACCAGGTGCGGGAGCTGGGGGAACTGGACGGGGACGGCGGCTGGGACGCCGACGCCTGGGGCGAGGCGATGGACAAGTACTGGGACGAGTACGAGGACCTGGGCACCGGCCCCGACGCCCGCGGCCCGAAACTGCTGCTGATCGAGGAGCAGCCGGAGAACCGGCTGTGGCGGGTCCGGCAGATCTTCGACGACCCGAACGGGGACCACGACTGGGGCATCAGTGCCGAAGTCGATCTCACCGCCTCCGACACGGAAGGCCGCGCCGTCGTCCGTGTCACCGATGTCGGCCAGCTGTGAACCCAGGAGAGACCCGCCCATGACCAATCCGGCCGAGAGCCTCGTCGCCCTGCTCGACCTGGAGCAGATCGAGGTCGACATCTTCCGTGGCCGCAGCCCGCAGGAGTCGTTGCAGCGGGTCTTCGGCGGGCAGGTGGCCGGGCAGGCGCTGGTCGCCGCCGGCCGCACCACCGAGGGCGACCGCCCGGTGCATTCCCTGCACGCGTACTTCCTGCGTCCCGGCCGGCCCGGGGTGCCGATCGTGTACCAGGTCGAACGGGTGCGGGACGGCCGGTCGTTCACCACCCGACGGGTCACCGCGGTGCAGCAGGGCCGCACGATCTTCAATCTGACCGCCTCCTTCCACAAGCCTGAACAGGGAAGTTTCGAACACCAGTTGCCGCCGGCCCGCAAGGTCCCGGACCCGGAGTCGCTGCCGACGGTGTCGGACGAGATCCGCGAGCATCTGGGCGTTCTTCCGGAGCAGCTGGAGCGGATGGCGCGTCGGCAGCCCTTCGACATCCGCTATGTCGACCGGCTGCGCTGGGACCCGGCCGAGGTCGAGGGCGCGGAGCCGCGCAGCGCGGTGTGGATGCGCGCGGTCGGTCCGCTCGGCGACGATCCGCTGGTGCACACCTGCGCCCTGACCTACGCCAGCGACATGACGCTGCTGGACGCCGTGCGGATCCCGGTGGAGCCGCTGTGGGGGCCGCGTGGCTTCGACATGGCGTCGCTGGACCACGCCATGTGGTTCCACCGCCCGTTCCGGGCGGACGAGTGGTTCCTGTACGACCAGGAGTCGCCGGTCGCCACCGGCGGACGGGGTCTGGCCCGTGGCCGGATCTACGACATCGAGGGCCGGATGCTGGTGTCCGTCGTGCAGGAAGGGCTGTTCCGGGCGCTGTAGGTCACCGGTTTCCGCGGCGCCGGCGGACGAGCAGGCACAGGGGGACCCGTGGGCCGGCCCGACGGCCGGGGCTGTCCGCCGGTGACCCGTGCCGGGGCTGCGGAAGGCGGGGCGGGGTCCCGGCCGGTGTCCCGTGCCTGACGCGTCAGCCGGGTCGGTTCGGACCGCAGCCAGGCGATCTCGTCCGGGTCGCGGGCCGTCATGAGGTCCCGCGCGAGAGGGGCGGCCGGTGAGCCCGGATCTCCGTGAGGGAACGGCGTCTCATGGAACCGGTCCGGACGGGACCGGTCGCAGGGGTCCGGGACGGTCGTCGAAACATGGAACGGGTCGAGCACCGACGCCACCGCACCGGCCCGCGCCCAGGGGCCGTCGGCCCGACGGAGCAGACATACCAGGTGACGGGTGCGCCAGTTACGCGGGCGCAGGTCGAGGCCGGTGTCGAGCCGGCTCCTGAGCCCCTCGGGCAGGCGCCCCGTCAGCAGCGGCGCGTTCTTGTCGTCGGTCCCGAACAGCCGTACTCCAGCGCCAGGTGGAGCCAGACGACGGCGCGGAGGCGGAGGCGGAGCCTCACCGGAACCAGCAGTCCCAGCCGCGCCAGGCGGATGAACCGGGTGCTGGGCACCTCCAGGAGCGCGGCGCCCTCCGCGGCCCCCACGGTCCGCACACTCCGGCTCAGGGTCCCGGGGGAATCCGGCCCTGCCCGCAGCCGCTCGATCTCGGCCCGGGCGACACGCCGGCCCTCTCCGCCGCCGCCCGCGTCCCTGCCGTCTCCGCCGTCCCCGCCGTCCCCGAAGGCCGTACGGATCCGGCCGAGATCCACGGCCAGGTCGAATTCGGAGCGCCGGAGGCCCAGTTCCCGGGCCACTCGGCCCGTGGTGATCCGGGAGTCAGGCTTCCCCGCGGCCCGCTCGGCGAGGGCGGTGCCGGTGACCTCGTGCGTCAGGTGCGTCAGGGTGTGGTGTCCGGGCATGCTCAGCTCCCCCGTGAAGTGTGCTCGGCCGGCGCCGGGTGCGCCCGCCGGGAAGAACCGTAGCCGTCCGGTCACGCTATGTGACAGACCTGTGGACAACTCCGCAGGGGAGAGCAGACCGCCAGGTCAGAAGTCGGTTCCGGGTTCCGGCTTGCGGGCATCCAGGTCCAGGTGCTCGCCGACGCGGTTGACCAGGAGCGTCATCTCGTAGGCGATGTGACCGATGTCCACCTCGGCGCCGCTGAGCACGCACAGACAGCTGCCGGTGCCGGCGGCGGTGACGAAGAGCACCGCGTCGTCGAACTCGATCATCGTCTGGCGCACCCCGCCCGCGCCGAAGTGCAGTCCCGAACCCTTGGCGAGGCTGTGCAGACCGGACGACACGGCGGCGAGGTGCTCCGCGTCCTCGCGGCGCAGCCCCGTGCTCGCACCCGTGACCAGCCCGTCGTTGGACAGGACCAGCGCGTGCCGAACGTGTTCGACCCGTTGGGTCAGGTCGTCCAGCAGCCAGTCGAGTCCCTGTTTCTGCCCCATGTCGTGAGTCCCCCTGATCTTGCCCTTGGTCTGCCCCGTATGTCGTCCCCTCCGCGCGGGAGGGTCCCCGCGCCAGCCTTCACCACGACCGGGCGCCGGGCAAGGAGGATGGAAGCCACGGGACACAAGATGACCGAGGAAGAGTGGCGGGAGTTCGTCTCGTACGGGACCCGCACCGCCGAGCTGTCCACCGTCCGTGCCGACGGCCGTTCGCCGGGGCGGTGAAGGCTCCGCGGACGGTGTCGCACACGGCCTCGCGGCGAGGATCCGGGCGCCGGCGGCGCTTCACGCCCGGGGCGTGGAGCGCGGGCAGGGAGTATTCCCCGGCAGCGGCCGGGATCCGACGCAGCCGGGGTGCGCGCGGCGGTGTCGCCCGCCCTGGTGGGGGATCATGCGGAGCATGAGCGACGACCACACACACGTCCAGGCGTTCTTCACCGCGCGGGCCGCGGACTGGGACCGCCGCTTCCCCGACGACGGGCCTGCGTACGCGACCGCGGTCGCCGCGCTCGGTCTGCGCGAGGGCGGCCGGGTGCTCGACGCGGGCTGCGGTACCGGGCGGGCCCTGCCTGCGCTGCGGGCGGCGGTGGGGCCCTCGGGCGTGGTTCTCGGCGCCGATCTGACCCCGGCCATGCTGCGGGCGGCGGCGCGGGCCGGACGGGACCGCGACGGGGCTTTGCTGCTGGCCGACGTCGCCGTGCTGCCGCTGCGCTCCGCCTCTCTGGACGCCGTGTTCGCGGCGGGACTGATCGCGCATCTGCCCGACCCGGCCGGGAACCTGCGGGAGATCGCCCGCGTGGTGCGGCCCGGCGGCGTGCTCGCGCTGTTCCATCCGGTCGGCAGGGCGGCGCTCGCCGCCCGTCAGGGGCGCACGATCACACCGGACGATCTCCGCGCGGAGCCGAATCTCCGTTCCCTGCTGACGCGTTCGGGCTGGCGCATGACGTCGTACACCGACGAGGACACCCGGTTCCTGGCGCTGGCCGTGTGCGCGGGCTGAGCCCCGCTGGGCGCCCGGTGGTCAGTCCGGGCGCCGTACCGGACAGCCACGCAGTCCGGGCACCGGAGTGGTGCCGAGGTCCGCCGTCCGGTAGCCGTCCGGATAGCTCCTGATCTCCCGGTTCTGCCGGGCGAAGTGCGGGGCCCGGCGGGGCGGCAGCAGCCGGACCGCGCGGCCCCGCAGCCTTACCGCACGGCGCACCCACGTACGCGTGGCCGCGCTCGGCGGCGTATAGCGGAAGGCACTCAGCAGGGGTGCGTCGAGCAGGGCGAGCGTGGCCGTGCGCAGTACGGGGGCGAGCGGGCGCGGGTACCAGGAAGCCATGAGATCGAGGGTGGCGTCCGAGACCCGCCGCGCTTCCTCGTCCCAGCCGAAGTGCGTCTCCTCGTAGGCGTCCAGGCAGCTCTCGAACTCCTCGTAGGACCCGGGGATGTCCTTGATGCCCATGTGCCGGCCCAGGGTCCGGTAGTGAACGGCGCCGGCGACCACCTCGTGCCGCGACAGCCTGCGCCATCCGTAGGCGTCGATCCACCGGCGGGGCATCACCACGAAGGTGCACAGGACGTACCGCATGTCGTCGTCGGGGATGTCGTAGGCCTGGTGCATCCGGTTGATGCGGCGGATCGCCGTCCTGCCCTGCTCGCTGCCGAATCCGTGCTCCACGACGGCGTCCAGGAGGAGTGAGGTGTCGTCATAGCGCTTCTGGGAGCGGTCGGTGAGCTCCCCGGTCATGGCCAGCAGGCGCCCGATCCGGGGAACGGCGTAGGTGCGGTAGAGGGCCAGCTCGAGAGCCCGGGTGTAGTCCCACGGGAACTCGTAGGCCGAGCTGAGCCGGTAGATCTCCGTGGCCTCCCGGCCGGGGTCCATTCGCCGGATCCGTTCCAGCCGTTCATAGCGTCGCACCGGGCCGCCCCCTCCTGCCGCCGAAGCGGCAACTATACGTTGAGTAGCGGGGTCCGCACGATCAGCGAGGTGGAGGGAGCGGGCCCTGGAAGCTCTCACACGGCCGCCACCGGGACCCAGGGGCGCCCGACCTGCCCGCGGGCGCCTGGCCGCTTCGCCCCGTCCGGCCGGAAACCCGCAGCTCCGGGTATGGCTGCAGGGCCGTGACAAGGGGCTCGGGATCGGCATATGGTGCGCGCCGACGGACCTACCGATGGGGAGGCTGGGATGGCCGGGACGGACGAGGAAGCCGTCGCCGCCGCGGACGACGCGCTCTATGTGCTGACGGCGGCGCTGCTCACGCCGGCGAAGTTCCCGAGCGTGCTGGGCGACGACTATCCGGAGGCGTGTGCGGCCCTCGGCCTTCCGCCTGTCGCGGACGGGTACGGGCTGGTGCTCGGCCAGGACGGCGAGGGCGCCCGGTGGACCGTCGTCGTCGACGACGTCTCGCTGGTCGCCGTCGCGATCGCCTCCTGGGACTGCGGCATGGAGCACGACCTGTCGCCGCAGGAGCGCACGGTCGTCACCGCACTGCCGGGCTGGCCCCTGGCGGTCGCCGTCGCGGCGCCGGGCGTGCCCGCGCCGCACGATCCCGGCCCGGACATCGCGGACGGGGCCCCGCTGACGCCGCCGGACGCCGCTGTCTGGGGTCCGGCGCAGCGCCGTCTGGGAGCGGACGAGATCGCGCTCCAGTGGGCGACCTGGCGAGAACAGGTCGACGACTCGGCGTTCCCGTCACCGGGCGGTCCGGCGGAGGCGGCCGGCGGCCGCGAGGACACCGCGGGGGACGGCGGGGCGGACGACACCGAGGACGAACGGAGCGGGACGAGCGACGGTGGGGACGGGCCGCCGGCCGGTCACAGCGGGATCCGGCGGGTGCTGGCCGAAGCGCGCGCCTATGTCGACTCACCGCCGCCGCTCGGCCGGGTCCGCTCGTCCTTCGCTCCGGGCGGTGCGCGCACGCTGCGCGCCGACGGGCCCGGCTGGTCGCTGGTGGCCAGGACGGACGACATCGCCTTCGTCCTGCTCGACGACGAACCCGGCGAGGTCCTCCCGGTGGGTCGTGGAGCGGAGCTGCCGGGTCTCCTCGAAGCGCTCGACCAGATGGCCGTACGACCGCTCTGAGCAGGCGCGGCCTTCGACGGAGGCACGGGTGCCGGACGTTAGCGTGTGCTGCGACCCCCGCGTGGGCGCCGTTCCGCAGGACACCGGCCGATGGGAGACGGCCAGGCCGGACGCCCTCACGGGGCGGTTCCGTGACCGTCCCCTCTCCCTCCCCCTCTCCCTTCCGCCGCCCGTCTCTCCGGAGGCCGTCATGCGTCCCTCTCATGGTGTTCCGCTGCTCGCCGCCGTCCTCACCGCGGTCGCCATGACCGCTCCGGCCCAGGCCGGTGCGGCCCGCGCGGCCGGGGACGGTCACTGTGCCCGCCAGGAGCAGGTACGCGTGCCCGGCGCGGCCCGTCAGCGCGGCGTCTGTCTTGCCGATCTGACCACCGCGGGTCTGGCCGGCACCCCGTACACCGACCTGGCCGACCAGGCAGGACTGACCGCCGCCGCCACCCGGTCGCCCTCCGGCGTGCCCGGAGTGCAGATCGACGGGTACTTCCCGGACTCCTCCCGCTTCAACGACACCCACGGCTGGGCGCACGACGCGCAGTTCGTGATCCGGCTGCCCGACCGCTGGAACGGAGGGCTGGTGGTCACCGGCGCACCGGGCAACCGCAAGCAGTACGCGACCGACGAGGCGATCTCCGACCACGTACTGGCGCGCGGCTACGCCTACGCGGCGACCGACAAGGGGAACAGCGGTGCCGACTTCCACCGGGACGGCCGGCGGCCGGGCGACGCGGTCGCCGAGTGGAACGCGCGGACCACCCAGCTGACCCGGGCGGCGCGACACGCCGTGGCACAGCGCTATGGGCACGCCCCGCGCCGCACGTACATGACGGGTGTGTCCAACGGCGGCTACCTCACGCGCTGGCAGCTGGAGAAACACCCGGAGCTGTACGACGGCGGGGTGGACTGGGAGGGCACGCTGTGGGCCGGTGAAGGGCGTCAGCCGCTGGCCTCCCTGCCGGTGGCGGTGGCATGGACGCTCGGCAGGGCGACCGACGACGACATGTACGCGGCGGGCTTCGCACGCGGGTCCGAGTTCCTGTGGCCGTACCACGCCCAGGCGTACTGGGGCGTCACGCAGAAGATCTACCGCGCCGAGTTCGACCCGGCCTACGACCCCGGCTGTCCCGGATCCTCCTCGGGGTCGGCACCGGAGGGCTTCCTCACGCCCTGCCCCTCCGACGCCGACTACGACTACAGCGCGCGCCCGGCGTCCGTGCACCGCGCCGTGAACCGGGTGGCGCTCACCGGGCGGATCGGCCGGCCCCTGATCACCCTGCACGGTGATCTGGACACGCTGCTGCCCAAGGCCGTCGACTCCGATGTGTACGACGACATGATCGAGGCGAGCGGGCGAGGGCGGCTGCACCGCTATTACACGGTGCGGGACGGCACGCATGTCGACGGTCTGTACGACACCCATCCGGACCGGCTGCGGCCGATCCTGCCCTGTTACCGCTCGGCCTTCGACGCTCTGACCGCCTGGGTGGAGCGCGGGGTCACGCCGCCCGCGGACCGGACGATCGAAAGGCCCGCGGACGGCGATGTGGTCGACTCCTGCGCGCTGGACTCCGGTGAGACGGTGACCCGGTAGCGCCTCAGCGGCCCAGCTCCTTGCGCGAGACGCGGCGCAGCCTGCGCCGCTGGGCGGGGTCGAGGGTGAGGTAGACGGCAGCCGGGACTCCCAGGATGATCAGAAGCACGGTCCACCAGGGCAGCCAGATGAGCAGGATGAGTCCGGCCGCCGCACCCCCTGCGGCAATCTTGGCGTTCTTCGACATGAGTGTCGCCTCCTTCGCGGCCACTGCCGCTCTCTGTCGTGACAACGGGCCCGCCCTTCCGGCGGTTCCGGACCGCGACCCTGAGACATCCCCGAGTTACGCCCCTCAGGGTCTCCCCGGGACCCGTCGGAGCCTCCTGACGACACACTCGACGGACTCCCCGGGCTCCCCGGGCCTCCCGGACTCGCGAAAGATCCACGGCGTGTCTCCATGGTGACTCGGCTCACAGCACACGCATACCCGGCCGACGTCGCTCATGTTGTACCGTCGACCGCTCCGGCACCACTAGTCAAGTTTGAGGAATCCCGTCATCGCTGCGCAGACGACTCCCCCGGCATCCGCCTCCGCGTTCGCCGAACTGATCCACTGCTCTGCCGTGTTCGTTCCCGGTGACCCGGCCCGCACGGGCCGGGTCGCCTTCTGGCGTCCGGACGGTTCCGTTCCGCCGTCCGTGGAACCGGCGTCGGCCGGGCGCCTGACGGTCGTCATGCCCGGCGACGACGGAATCGAGACCGTGCGGGTGCCGGCCGCCCTGCTGCCGCTGGACACCGCGGTTCCGGTCCTCGCGCGTGCGCGGGCCGCCGCCGGAGGGCACCGGGCCGCCCGCTTCTGGGGCGTCGCCGCCCTCCACGCCCTGCACCTGGTGGCGCGCGGTCTGCTGCTGCCCGGACTGTCCCGCGCCGACCACGACGCCTGGCGCGTCGGCCCGCTGGACGCGCCGGACATCGAGGCGATCCGCCGGCTCGCCGCCGCGATGCCGCCCGAGGCGCATGCCGTGCCCCTGACCGGCGCCGACAGCACCGGCGCGGCGCGTCTGCCCGAACCCGGGCAATTGCTGCGCGCCTTCCTCGACGCCGTCGCCGACACCCTCCCCCGCTCCCCCGCCGCGCACCTCGTGACCGGCACAGCGGCTTTCGCGGTGCCGGAACCGCAGCGGCTGCCCGGACTCCGGTCCTGGGCCTCCGACATCGCCGCGGGACACGACGCGGGCGTTCGGCTCTCGCTGCGGATCGAGGTGAGCGGACTGGCGGACGGGCCGGACGACGTCTCCGGCGAAGCGTTCGGCAGCGCGTCCGACACCGCGGACGTCTCGTTCCGGGCCGTCCTGCAGCTGCACGGTGTGAACGATCCCGCCCTCGTCGCGGACGCCGCCGACGTGTGGTCCGGGAACGCGGACGGGCCCTTCGGCCCCTCGGCGCGGATGACCGCCCTGCTGGCGCTGCGCCGCGCGGCACGGGCCTGGCCGCCCCTCGCCCCCCTGTTGTCGTCGACCGTGCCGGACGCCGTCGGCCTGGCGGAGGAGGAGGTCACGGATCTCCTCGGCGACGGCGGCCGGGCACTCGCCGGCTCGGGTGTCGACGTGCACTGGCCCAAGGGGCTCGTCCGCGAGTTCACCCTCCGCGCGGAGGTCGGCCCCGCCGACGACGGCCCGGGGTCCGCCGGGACCGGCATCGCGCAGGTGCCTTCGTTCCTGTCCGCCGACGCGCTGCTCGCCTTCGACTGGTCGTTCGCGCTGGGCGACCGGAGCCTGACCCGCGAGGAACTGGACCGGCTGGCCGAGCAGAACCGCCCCCTCGTCCGGCTGCACGACCAGTGGGTCCTGATCGACCCCCGGGAACTGGCCCGGGCCCGGGCGCACCGGAACCGGCGGATCGCCCCGCTCGACGCGCTCGGCGCGGCACTCACGGGCTCCGTGGAAGCCGGCGGAAGCCGGATCGAGGTACGGCCCACCGGGTGGCCGGCGGCTCTGCGGGACCGGCTCGCGGACCCCGAGGCGCAGGACCCGGTGGCCCAGCCGGCCGCCCTAGCCGCCACCCTGCGGGACTACCAGCGGCGCGCCCTGACCTGGCTGGTCCGGACGACGTCCCTGGGCCTGGGCTGCTGTCTCGCCGACGACATGGGCCTGGGCAAGACCGTCACCCTGATCGCGCTGCATCTGCACCGCCGGGGCGATCCCGCGTCCGAGGGGCCCACCCTGGTGGTCTGCCCGACCTCGCTGATGGGCAACTGGCAGCGGGAGATCGAGCGCTTCGCGCCCGGCACCGCGGTGCGCCGCTTCCATGGTGCCCGGCGTGCGCTGGACGGTCTCGGCGACGGCGAGGTCGTGCTCACCACGTACGGCACCATGCGGATGGACGCCGCCCGGCTGGCCGGGGTCCGCTGGGGCATGGTCGTCGCCGACGAGGCCCAGCACGTGAAGAACCCGTACTCGTCGACGGCCCGGCAACTGCGTTCCATCGGGGCACGCGCGCGCGTGGCGCTCACCGGTACACCGGTGGAGAACAACCTGTCGGAACTGTGGGCGATCCTCGACTGGACGACGCCCGGACTGCTGGGCCGGCTCGGCACCTTCCGCACGCGGTACGCGGACGCCGTCGAGAGCGGGCGGGATCCCGCCGCCGCGGACCGGCTGGCCCGGCTGGTCCGCCCGTTCCTGCTGCGCCGCCGCAAGTCGGATCCGGGGATCGCGCCCGAGCTGCCGCCGAAGACGGAGACCGATCACGCCGTGTCGCTCACCCAGGAGCAGACGGCGCTGTACGAGGCCGTGGCGCGCGAGGCGCTGGCCGGGATCTCCGGCGCCGACAGCATGACGCGGCGCGGCATGATCGTGAAACTGCTCACCGGTCTGAAGCAGATCTGCAACCACCCGGCGCAGTTCCTCAAGGAGGAGCGGCCGGTGGTCGCCGGACGGTCCGGGAAGCTGGAGCTGCTGGACGAGCTCCTCGACACGGTTCTCACCGAACAGGCCGGGGTGCTGGTGTTCACGCAGTACGTGCGGATGGCCCGGCTGCTGGAACGACATCTGGCCGCCCGGGGCGTACCGACGCAGTTCCTGCACGGCGGCACGCCGGTCGCCGCGCGCGAGGCGATGGTGCGCCGCTTCCAGGACGGCGGGGTGCCGGTGTTCCTGCTGTCGTTGAAGGCGGCGGGCACCGGGCTGAACCTCACCCGCGCGGAGCATGTCGTGCACTACGACCGCTGGTGGAACCCCGCCGTCGAGGCGCAGGCGACGGACCGGGCGTACCGCATCGGTCAGACCCGGCCGGTGCAGGTGCACCGGATCATCACCGAGGGGACCATCGAGGACCGCATCGCCGAGCTGCTGGTGCGCAAGCGGGAGCTGGCCGACGCCGTGCTCGGCTCCGGCGAGGCGGCGCTCACCGAACTCACGGACACCGAACTGGCGGATCTGGTCGAACTGCGAGGGGGACCGCGATGAACGCGTACGACGGTGACGAGACCGACGGGGAGCGCACCTTCGCGGCCCTGCCGCCCGCCCGGGGCCGCGGTTTCGCGCAGAGCTGGTGGGGGCGGGCCTGGGTGGACGCGCTGGAGGGCACGGCCCTGGACTCCGGGCAGCTGAAGGCGGGCCGCCGGCTCGCCCGCGCGGGAGCGGTCGGCGCGGTGTCCGTGCGGCCCGGCCGTATCACCGCGGTCGTACGCGACCGGGACCGTACGGCGCACCGCGCGGACGTCCTGTTGCGGGAGCTGTCCGGGCGGCAGTGGGACCGGTTCCTGGCCCTGGCCGTCGAGCGGGCCGGGCATGTGGCGGCGCTGCTCGACCGGGAGATGCCCCCGCATCTGGTCGAGGACGCGGAGTCGGCCGGCGTCGAACTGCTGCCGGGCCTCGGCGATCTCGAACCGGAGTGCGACTGCGGGGCCTGGGACCACTGCGGTCACACCGCGGCGCTCTGCTACCAGCTGGCCCGGCTGCTGGACCAGGACCCGTTCGTCCTGCTGCTGTTGCGGGGACGGGGTGAGAGCGCCCTGCTGGACGCCCTCCGCGCACCGGGCGACGCGGCCGCCGGACGGCCCGCGCGGGGTGCGGAAGGCGTGGACGCGGCCGAGGCGTACGCGGCCGGTGACATTCTGCCATCGCTTCCCGGCGCACCCGTGCTCCCCACGGAGCCCGGGGTCCCGCCGTCGCCCGGCACGGAGGACGCACCGCCGGAAGGCATCGATCCGGCCGCGCTGGAGTTCCTGGCCGCCCGGACCGCCGTGCGGGCCCACCGGCTGCTGGCGGAGCTGCTGCGGGAAGACCGGGAGGCGGACGCCGGGGAGCCGGGGACGACGGTGGCCCAGGACGCTGTCCGGCTGGCCGCCGGCGAGCCCTCCCGCGCGGTGGCGGACCGGCTCGCCGAAGGGTCGGGGCGCGGCCGGGAGGGTCTGGCCGTGGCGGTACGGGCCTGGCGGCACGGTGGTACGGCGGCGCTGGCCGTGCTCGACGAGGAGTGGACGGTGCGCGGGGACGGCCTCGCACGCGCGCGTGCCGCCCTGGAGTCCGCCTGGGACGGGGACGAACGGCCGGCTCTCCGGGCCCGGGCCAACCGCTGGACGGTCGTCGGCGCGCCCGTGCAGCTGCGGCTGGGCCGCGACGGACGGTGGTGGCCCTACCGGAAGGAGCGCGGCCGCTGGATCCCGGCGGGCGGCCCCGGCCCGGACCCGGCCGCCGCCCTCGCCTCGGCGGAGCACACCCGCGCCGAGTAGTACTCCTGCCGCGCCCCGGTCAGGGCAGTCCGACCTCCCCCAGGGACGGCAGCAGCGACTCGAGGCCGCTCGGAAGGTCGCTGGGCACCCCGCTCGGCAGTTCGGTCGGGAAGTCCGAGGGCAGTCCCGTCGGGAGACCGGAGGGCAGTCCCGTCGGGAGACCGGAGGGCAGCTCGGTCGGGAAGTCCGAGGGCAGCCCGCTGGGGAGGACGGAGGGCGGCCCGCCCGGGCCTGTGCTCGTCCCGCCGGGTTCCCTGTCCGGGGAGACGTCGTCGTCCGAGGCCATGAGCACGATGAGGGAGACGGCCGCCACGGCCGCGATCACGGCCGGCAGGACCAGCAGCAGCCTGCGTCCACCGGGTCCGCGTCCGGGGCCGCCACCGTGATCGCCGGGCGGCGGGGGCGGGGGGTCGCCTCCGCCCCCGTACGAGGGCGGGCCGAAGCCGCCGTCCGGGGGCGGTGTACCGCCCGGCGGGCCGGGCGGCTGCTGAGGCGGTACCGGTGGCGTGGCCATACGCACCACGGTGGCCGCGGACACCGTGCCCGCGCGAGGGCGCCGCGCGGGCGTTCACGCGGGGCGGGCTCGGGCGCCGTGACGACGGCGCACTCCGCTCGGAGAGGGCGCGGCGTGCCGCGCGGGAGCGCGCGGACGGGCGCGTGCGAGGTCGTCACGGCTGCGGCGCGGGAAGGCCGGACGTGCGCGCGGGAACCCGGTTACCGCGGCGAGTCGGCGGCGACGCTCCGTGGGCCGGCGGCCGTGCGCGCGGGATCACGGTCCCGCGCGCCTGTGCGGGAGCGGAGCCGTCCGTGCCCGCGCGTGGCGGAGGGCTGGGGTTCAGCCCCGGGCACCCAGCAGGTGGTCCATCGCCAGCTGGTCGAGACGCTCGAAGCCCATGCCCCGGGCGGCGGCCGCGTCCGGGTCGAAGTCCTCGAAGGCGGACCGGTCGCCGAGCAGGGCCTGGAGGCCCTCGCCGGCCGTGGGCTGCGCCAGTTCGTCCAGGCGGGCCGCGCGCAGCGCCTCCTGCACCTCCGGGTCCGCGCGGAACGCCGCCGCGCGCTCCTTGAGGATCAGGTAGTTGCGCATGCAGCCGGCCGCCGAGGCCCACACGCCGTCGAAGTCCTCGGTCCGCGGCGGCTTGAAGTCGAAGTGCCGCGGGCCCTCGTAACCGGCCGTCTCCAGCAGGTCGACCAGCCAGAACGCGGCACGCAGATCGCCCGCGCCGAAGCGGAGGTCCTGGTCGTACTTGATGCCGGACTGGCCGTTGAGGTCGATGTGGAACAGCTTGCCCGCCCACAGCGCCTGCGCGATGCCGTGCGGGAAGTTGAGGCCGGCCATCTGCTCGTGGCCCACCTCGGGGTTCACCCCGTACAGCTCCGGCCGCTCGAGGCGCTCGATGAACGCCAGGGCGTGACCGATGGTGGGCAGCAGGATGTCGCCGCGCGGCTCGTTCGGCTTGGGCTCGATGGCGAAGCGGATGTCGTAGCCCTGGGCGGTGACGTACTCCCCGAGCAGGTCGAAGGCCTCCTTCATGCGGTCGAGGGCGACGCGGACGTCCTTGGCGGCACCGGACTCCGCGCCCTCACGGCCGCCCCAGGCGACGTAGGTCTCCGCGCCGAGCTCGACCGCGAGGTCGATGTTGCGGATGGTCTTGCGCAGCGCGTAGCGGCGCACGTCGCGGTCGTTGGCGGTGAAGCCGCCGTCCTTGAACACCGGGTGGGTGAACAGGTTGGTGGTGGCCATCGGCACCTTCATGCCGGTGTCGTCCAGCGCCTGACGGAACCGCTTGATGTGCTCCTCGCGCTCGCTGCCGCTCGAGCCGAAGGGGATGAGGTCGTCGTCGTGGAAGGTGACGCCGTGGGCGCCCAGCTCGGCCAGACGCCGGACCGACTCGGCCGGGTCGAGGGCGCTGCGCGTGGCGTCACCGAAGGGGTCCCGTCCCTGCCAGCCGACGGTCCACAGGCCGAAGGTGAACTTGTCCTCGGGGGTGGGCTGGTAGTTCATGCCGCGGCTCCTTGCTCACTGAGACTATTTCGTCATGGCGGTTTACAAATTAGTATGCAGGAACAGATCTGGGAAGAGACACACCCCGCCGGTGGCGGAAGAGGGAGAGACCGATGTCAGCAGCCGAAGGTCCGCTCGTCGTCGGCGTGGACACATCCACCCAGTCCACCAAGGCCCTGGTCGTCGACGTGGCGACCGGCAGGGTCGTCGCGAGCGGCCAGGCCCCGCACACGGTGACCTCGGGCGCGGGCCGGGAAAGTGATCCGCGCCAGTGGTGGGACGCCCTGTCCGAGGCACTGCGCCAGTGCGGCGAGGCCGCGCACGAGGCCGCCGCGGTGTCGATCGGCGGACAGCAGCACGGCCTGGTGACCCTGGACGGGCAGGGGGATCCGGTCCGGCCCGCGCTGTTGTGGAACGACGTGCGTTCCGCGCCGCAGGCGGCCCGGCTGGTCGAGGAGCTGGGCGGCGCGAAGTTCTGGGCCGAACGCACGGGAAGCGTGCCGGCCGCCTCCTTCACGGTCACCAAGTGGGCGTGGCTGGCGGAGCACGAGCCGGACGCGGTACGCGCCACCAGGGCGGTCCGGCTCCCGCACGACTACCTCACCGAGCGGCTCACCGGTGAGGGCACGACCGACCGCGGCGATGCCTCCGGCACCGGATGGTGGGCGTCCGGGACCGAGGCGTACGACGAGGAGATCCTCGCGCGGGTGGGCCTCGACCCGGCGCTGCTGCCGCGCGTGGTGCGGCCCGGCGAGGTCGCCGGCACCGTGCGCGACGGTCACGACCTGCCGTTCTCCAAGGGCACCCTGGTGGCATGCGGCACCGGCGACAACGCCGCCGCCGCGCTGGGGCTCGGAGTGCGTCCGGGCACGCCGGTGATGAGCCTCGGCACGTCGGGCACCGTGTACGCCGTGTCCCGGCACCGGCAGGCCGACCCGACCGGCACCGTGGCGGGCTTCGCCGACGCGCGCGGCGACTGGCTGCCGCTGGCCTGCACCCTCAACTGCACGCTCGCCGTGGACCGGGTCGCGGCCCTGCTGGGACTGGACCGCGAGGCCGTCGAGGCGGGTCACGGCGTGACGCTGCTGCCCTTCCTGGACGGCGAGCGCACCCCGAACCTCCCGCACTCCTCCGGCCTGCTGCACGGGCTGCGGCACGACACCACCGGGGGCCAGCTGCTCCAGGCGGCCTACGACGGCGCCGTGTACTCCCTGCTGGCCGCGCTGGACCTCGTCCTCGACGAGGACGCCGACCCGTCGGCGCCCCTGCTGCTGATCGGCGGCGGAGCCCGGGGCACGGCCTGGCAGCAGACCGTACGACGGCTGTCGGGACGGCCCGTGCAGGTGCCCGAGGCCAGGGAACTGGTCGCGCTCGGCGCGGCGGCGCAGGCGGCCGGGCTGCTCACCGGTGAGGACCCGGCCGCGGTCGCCCGGCGCTGGAACACGGCGGCGGGCCCGGTGCTGGACGCGGTGGAGCGGGACGAGGAGACCCTGTCGAGGCTGGCCGGGGTACTCTCCGACGCGGCCCCGCTGCTGGAGCGCGCCACGGACGCCGGCTGACGGCGACCCACGGGCCCCGGCACGCCTGCCGGCGTCCACCGGCACGGCGTCGGTGGTCCGGGCCGCCCCGCCCGACGGCCCGGCGCCAACGGGCGGACACGGACACACGGACCGGACAGCCGGGCGCGGGTCCGCCACCGGAACGACCGGCCGGCACCGGTCCACGGGCAGCAGCCCAGGGGCGCGGGCCGGCCGGCACCGGCCGCAGGCACGGGACCAGCCGGCGGCGACCGGCACACACCGACGACCGCAGAGACCGAGGAACGACGGAGGAATGAGCGCACCGCCGCACAGAACCCGGCCGGCCGGCACGGAACGCGCGCTGCCCGACACCCAGCAGGGCATGCGCCGCCGCAACCTCGCGCGGGTGATGCACACCGTGAGCGCCCAGGGGCCGCTGTCCCGGGCCGCCGTCGCCTCACGCATCGGCCTGACCCGCGCGGCGGTGTCCACACTGGTCGACGAACTCATCCGATCGGGTCTGCTGGAGGAACTGGGACCCGAGCGGCCCGGACGCGTGGGCCGGCCCGGTTCGGCCCTCGCGGTCAGCGGGCACGGCCCGGCGGGCATCGGCGCCGAGGTCGGCGTCGACCATCTCGCGGTCTGTGCCGTCGACCTGCGCGGAGAGGTCCGGGCGCGGGCGGTTCGGCACGTGCCGAACCGGGACCGCTCCCCCGAGCCGGTCCTCGGAGAGCTCACCGAACTGCTCCACCAGGTCGTCGCCGAGGCGGAGAGCCAGGGACTGTGGCCGGCGGGGCTGGCCGTCGCCGTACCGGGCCTGGTGGCCCGCGACGCACGGACCGTGGTGCGCGCCCCGAACCTCGGCTGGCTCCACACGGATCTCGGTGATCTGCTCCCTGCGCGGCTCCCGCTCACCGTGGCCAACGAGGCCAACTTCGGCGCGCTGGCGGAGCTGTGGCTCGGCGAGGACACCCCGCGCGACTTCCTCCATGTGTCGGCCAAGATCGGTATCGGTGCGGCGGTCGTGGTGGACGGGCGACTGCTGCACGGCAACCGCGGCTTCGCGGGCGAACTGGGTCACGTACCAGTGTGGCCCGACGGGCCGGCGTGCGCCTGCGGCGGACGGGGCTGCCTCGAGCAGTACGCCGGCGAGGAGGCGGTGCTGCGCGCCGCCGGGCTGGACGCGGGCGAGGACCGGGTCGGTCTCCTCGCGGGCCGCGCCGGGCAGGACGACGCCGGTGTACGACGTGCCCTGCACGACGCGGGAACGGCACTCGGGATCGCCCTGACCGGGGCGGTGAATCTGCTGGACCCGGAGAGCGTGGTGCTGGGCGGGGCCCTGTCCGGGCTGGCGCCCTGGCTGCTGCCCTCCCTGCGGTCCGAACTGGCCCGCAGGACCGCGGGACCGGCCTGCCCCGTCTCCGTGTCCACACTGGGTCCCGAGGGCCCGCTGCTGGGGGCGGCGCACTCGGTCGTCCGGGGAATACTGGACGATCCGGCGGCCGTGGCGGAGCAAGCCTGACACCCGGGCCCGGGGCGCGCCCCGGGCGACGCGCCCCGGGCGGGCAGGCCGACCCGGGAACACCCCGCGCACCCGACACCAGGGACGCCGACGGGACCCGGACACGGGCCGGGTGTCACGTCAGCGCGCGACCCCGGGCCGGGGGACGCCGCGGTACCCGGCCGCAGCGGCCGCCCCCGCCGGGCACCCCGGAACGCCTCGTCGGACCGGTGCCAGACGCTCCTCGAGGGCGGCGTGGTGGGTACGAAGCACACCCGGGTGCCGCGGTCGGCCTCGCGCACGAGGTCGCGCAGCGTGTCCCTCCGCGCCACCCGGGAGGAGATGTCTCCGACTGTCCCCGGCGGTCACCGGCGGTCACCGGCGGTTCCGGTAGCCGGCGACCTTCTGCACCACGTCCCCGGCAGCGCCGGAGCGCGGGAAGAAGGAGGAGCCGGCCATCCGCTCCACCGGAACGGCCGCCAGGCCGGCGTGACCGCCCAGGACACCGCCGATCAGAAGGGCGGTCTCGCCGCCTGCGGAGTGACGAGACGGTTGGCCGGCATGATCTGAGCCCACGTCAGGGGCCGCCTCCGGCCGGGCTTCGGCCGCTCGGCCACCTCACCACTCGGTCACGAACCGTCCAACTGCTGGTGTACAGAGGTTGAGCAGGCAACGATGGGGGCATGACACCGGCACAGCGAGCCATGGAGCGACTGCTCACCTGGCCCGATCTCTCGGCCGCTCCGGCCGGATGCGGCACGGGGCAGGCGCTCCGTACCGCCGGGGAAGAGATCGTCCACTTCCACTCCCCGCGGAGTGTGGATCTTCACCTCACCCACCGCGCGATCCAGCGCTTCCACCACGACCTGGGCGGATCGAGCGCGATCAGGGTCGTCCCCGGATCCTGCTGGGTGACGGTGCATCTGGACTGCGCCACAGACGTGGACCTGCTGCTGAGTCTGGTGAGCGTGGCCCTGAAGGCGCATCAGAACCGGCCCCCGTCCGCGCCGCGGGCGGAGTACGGGTGCAACTTCCGCCGCGTCACCGTGCTTCCCCGCGACGCGGCGGCCGGCCGCTGAGCCGGGGCCGGCGGCGCGGACTCACGGCCGCAGCCCGCCGACGATGTCGGCGGTCGCGGTGAGGCCGCTGTGGATCGTGGGCGCGATACTGGTACCGGCCAGATAGAACCCGAGCAGCAGACAGACCAGCGCGTGGGAGACCTTGAGTCCGCTGTTGCGCAGGAAGATCACCGCCAGGACCGAGAGCAGCAGCACCACTGAGATGGATACGGCCATCGTCAACCTCCTCCGCCACATCCGTTTCGCGGCGTTCGGCCGCAAGTGTGGCGTAACGGAGGGTTCGTCCGGGCTGCTGACCTGTCCGCCGAACGTGTGGTGTCACGTCCCGCGGTGGACGTCGAGGAAGGATTCCAGCCCCGCGAGGTCGTCGGTGTTGAGGTGGTCGACGTCCGCCGCGACCAGTTCGCCCCACAGCGCGTCACGGGCGGGGCCCGGCACATCGGGCGTGGCCCAGAAGCGCACCCGCTGTCCGCGCGTGTGTGCGGTGCGCACGATGCCGCGCAGTTTCCGGCGCTCGTCGGAGGGGAAGGCGCCAACACCCTGCCAGGTGAAGTTGAGTGTCCAGTTGTCGCTGATCAGCGGGACGAAGGAGGCCGGGGCGGGGGTGGCGAGGTCGGTGAGCCGGCCGTCGTAGAAGGCGCGGCGTACCCGCTGGGCCTCCATGGGCGCGCGGGCGGCGCGGTCGCCGGAGACGACGGCCGTGACGGGACCGGGGAACACCCTGCCGTGCGCCCAGGTGGTGAACAGGTGCCGGTACCGGCGCAGACGGTGGTCGAGTTCGAGATAGGTGGACGAGCCCTCGGTCTTGATGTCGATCAGCAACTGGAGCGGCCTTCGGTGCCCGCGGTACACGGAGCCGCGGTGCGCGCGGACGCGGGCGGCGAGAGGGTCGAGGTAGAGCGATTCCAGGGTGCGGGACGGGTCGAGGTCCTCGGGGTCGTGCGCGACGAGGAGTTGGCCGCCGACGAGGAAGACGTCCGCCTCGACGCTGCCGAAGCGGTGGCCGAGGGCGTCGAGAAGGGGGCGGGGGTGTTCGTAGTCGTTGTGGGCGTGGGCGCGCCACAACGGGCGCGGACGGTGCTCCTGTTCGCCGGCCAGCGCCTGGGCCGCCGGGAGGGCGACGGTACCGGTGAGGGCGGCGCCGAGGGTGGTGAGGGCTCTGCGGCGGGTGGTGAGGGCCATGCTCTGCCTCCCTGGAAGTGCCGTACGGGGTCCCCGTGAGTATGGGGTCCCGGACAGCCCAAGGAGCAAGGCCTCGCGGTGAGTTGGCCGATCCGCCGTCGCGTGTTCATCTCATCGGCGCGGCGTGCGCGGGAGGAGCCCGCCCCTGCGGGGCGGGCTCCTGCGCCGGCCGGTCAGGGGGCCCGCAGGCCGACCAGTTCGGCGAGCGCTTCGCGGTGGGCACCCGCCGTCCCGTAGGCGATCGAGTCGGCCTTGGCCCGCTTGAGATGGAGGTGGACCGGGTGCTCCCAGGTCATACCGATGCCGCCGTGCAGTTGCAGGGCCTCCTCGGCGGCACGGACCGCGACGGGTGCGGCGTAGGCCTGGGCGACGGTGACCGCCACGTCGGCGTCCTCACCGGTCGCGAGCGCGTCGGCGGCGTTGCGGGCGGCCGCGCGCAGGCCGGCCACGTCCAGCCACATCTGGGCGAGCCGGTGCTTGAGTGCCTGGAAACCGCCGACGGGCCGGTTGAACTGCTTGCGGTCCTTCAGATAGCGGACGGTCTCGGTCAGCGACCACTCCGCGAGTCCGAGCTGTTCCGAGGCGAGCAGTGCGGCTCCGGCCCGCAGCGCGCGGCGTACGGCGGGCCCCGCCTCGCCGAGCCGGCGGCCCGGGGCGCCGTCGAGGACGACCGTCGCCACCGGCCGGGTCAGGTCCAGGGACGTCCGGGGGACGACGGTGACGGCGGCGGCGTCGACCGCGTACAGACCGCCGTCGTCGGCGGGCACCAGCAGTACGTCGGCGACGGCCGCGTCCGCGATACCGCTCAGTTCGCCGTGCAGGCCGCCGTCCTGGAACCGTGCGACCTGGTGGGCGCCGCCGGCCGGGACGTTCAGGGCGACGGCGAGCGCGCCGATCACCGTGGCGGACGCGAGCCGGGACAGCAGGTCGTCGGCCCCGCACTCCAGCGCGGCCTCGGTGGCGACGACGGCACTGGTCAGATACGGGACGGGCGCGACCGTCCGCCCCAGTTCCTCGAGGACGACCGCCGCCTCCCGGTGCGTGGCCCCCTGTCCGTCCAGCTCCTCCGGGATCAGCAGGCCCGCGAGACCCATCCCGCCGGCGAGCGCCTTCCACAGCGCGAGGTCGTGCGGGGCGTCCGACTCGGTACGGGCGATCACGCCCGCCGCGTCGCAGTGGTCGGTGAGCAGATCCCGGAGGGCCGCGCGCAGCGCCTCTTCCTCCTCCGAGTACAGAAGGTCACTCATCGGGCCAGATCCTTCCAGGCGACGTCCTTGTCGGTGCGCGGCTCGGCCGGCAGGCCCAGGACGCGCTCGGCGACGATGTTCAGCAGGACCTCGCTGGTCCCGCCCTCGATGCTGTTGCCCTTGGAGCGGAGGTACCGGTAGCCGGCGTCACGTCCGGTGAAGTCGACCAGTTCGGGGCGGCGCATGGTCCAGTCGTCGTACAACAGGCCCTCCTCGCCCCTCAGTTCCACCTCCAGGCCGCTGATCTCCTGGTTGAGGCGGGCGAAGCCCAGCTTCATGCCGGCGCCCTCGGGGCCCGGCTGTCCGGCGGTGAGCTGCTGGCGCAGACGTTCGCCGGTGAGCCGGGCGACCTCGGCGTCGACCCACAGCTTCAGCAGCCGCTGGTGCAGGTCGTGGGTGCGCAGTTCCGGGCGTTCGCGCCAGGTCCTCGAGACCGGGCCGATCATTCCGCCCTCGCGGGGCAGCCGCATGCCGCCGATGGCGACGCGCTCGTTGTTGAGCGTGGTCTGCGCGACCCGCCAGCCGTCGCCGACCTCGCCGAGCCGGTGGGCGTCGGGGATCCGGACGCCGGTGAGGAACACCTCGTTGAACTCGGCCTCACCGGTGATCTGACGCAGCGGCCGCACCTCGACACCGGGGTCGGTCATGTCGCAGACGAAGTAGGTGATGCCCCGGTGTTTGGGCGCGTCGGGGTCGGTGCGGGCGATGAGGATGGCCCAGCGGGCGAGATGCGCGCTGGACGTCCACACCTTCTGCCCGTCGACCCTCCAGTCCCCGCCGTCCTCACGCACGGCGCGGGTGCCGAGCGCCGCCAGATCGGATCCGGCACCCGGCTCGCTGAACAGCTGGCACCAGACCTCCTCCCCGGTCCACAGGGGCCGCAGGAAGCGCCGCTTCTGCTCCTCGGTGCCGTACTGGAGGATCGTCGGCGCCGCCATGCCCAGTCCGATACCGATACGGCGCGGATCGTTGTCCGGGGCTCCGGCGGCCTCCAGTTCGGCGTCCACGACGGCCTGGAGGGAACGCGGGGCGCCGAGGCCGCCGAGGCCTTCGGGGAAGTGCACCCAGGCGAGTCCCGCGTCGAAGCGGGCGCGCAGGAAGTCACGGCGGCCGGTGTCGCCGGGGCTTGCGGGCGAGGGCGGTGCGGGGAGGCTGGCGGGCGGGTGCGCGGCAAGCAGCTCCCGGGTACGGCGGCGCAGCTCGGCGGCGTCGGTCATGCGTCGGCTCCGTTCTCCAGCGAGGGCAGCACGGCGACGCGTCCGGTGGTGACACCGTCGGCGACCCGCTGTACGGCGTCGGCGGCCGCGGTGAGCGGGACGCGCTCACTGACCAGCGGCTTGACAGCGCCCCGTGCGGCGAGGTCGGTGAGCTGTTCGTGGCACTGCCGGACCAGCTCGGGCTTCCTGGTGTTGTACAGGCCCCAGTGCAGGCCGAGGATCGCGTAGTTCTTGACGAGGGCGTGGTTCAGGGCGGGACTCGGGATCGTTCCGCTCGCGAAGCCGACCACGACGATCCGGCCCTCGAAGGCGACGGTCTTGGCGGACTGGGCGTAGGCCTGTCCGCCGACGGGGTCGTAGATCACGTCGGCGCCCCGCCCGCCGGTGGCCTCCTTCACGGCGGCCACGACATCCTGCTCACGCCGGTCGATCACGACGTCGCAGCCCAGTTCGCGGGCGACGGCCGTCTTTCCGGCCCCGCCGACCACACCGATGACGGTGGCACCCGCCGCCTTGCCGAGTTGCACGGCCGCGCTGCCGACGCCGCCGGCGGCGGCGTGGACGAGCAGCGTCTCGCCGGCCCGCAGGGCCGCCCGGCGGTGCAGACCGAACCAGCCGGTCTGGTAGCCGATGTGCAGGGCCGCCGCCTCGGCGTCGTCCAGCGCCTCCGGAGCGGGCAGCAGCGTTGCGGCGTCCGCGACCGCGTACTCGGCGAAACCGCCGTGCGGCAGCGCGGGGTTGGCGATCACCCGGCGACCGTCCTCGGTCTCGCCGCAGATCTCGACGCCGGGGGTGAACGGCAGCGGGGGCCTGACCTGGTAGTGGCCCCGGCACATCAGCGCGTCCGGGAAGTTGATGTTGGCGGCGCGCACCTTCAGCAGGACCTGCCCCGCGCCGGGCGCGGGCCGCTCGGCGTCCGCCAGGCGCATCACCTCGCCCGGCTCGCCGAGCTCGTGTACTTGCCATGCCTGCATGCGGGGCCTCCACGGGGCTGTGAACGTCGTGTTCGCCTGACCGGGTCCACCGCATACTAAGCGGTCGCTTGCCCATCAGGGAACCGTCTCGTCCGTCACGCCCGGCGAGCCCTGCGGTCAGCCCTGCGGTCAGCCCTGCCTGGGCCGCGCCCGTACGTGCATCCGCTCCCCCTGCGGACCGAACAGACTGAGGAACTCCACGGGCCCCTCCCCGGTCGACCCGAACCAGTGCGGCACCCGTGTGTCGAACTCCGCCGCCTCCCCCGCCGCCAGCACCACATCGTGCTCACCGAGCACCAGCCGCAACCTCCCGGACATCACATACAGCCACTCGTAACCCTCGTGCGTGCGCGGTTCCGGTTCCAGCCGCCGCTTCGGTTCGAGCACCTTGTAGGCCTGGAGCCCGCCGGGCTGGCGGGTGAGCGGCCAGTGGGTACGGCCGTACCGCACGATCGGCTCGGACGCGCGGATGCGCGGATCGCCGACCGGCGGCGCGCCCACCAGTTCGTCCAGCGGGACCTGATGGGCCTGCGCGATCGGCAGCAGCAGCTCCAGACTGGGTCTGCGCAGCCCGGACTCCAGCCGCGAGAGGGTGCTCACGGATATGCCGGTCGCCTCCGACAGCGCCGCGAGAGTCACCTCCCGGTCCTTCCTGATCCGCCGCAGCCGGGGGCCCACATCCGCGAGAACTTCGTCCGTCGTCACCCTCCTATTGCAGGATCGGCAAAGTTGTTTGTCAATACCGCACCGGTTCGGCGACTGTGGCCGTGGAGGTGGTCACGATGAACACAACGGACCGCAGCGAGATCTACGACGTGGTCGTCGTCGGCGGTGGAGCGGCAGGGCTCTCCGCCGCCCTGGTACTGGGCCGGGCCCGGCAGCGGGCGCTGGTCGTCGACGCGGGCGAGCCGCGCAACGCGCCGTCGCCGCACATGCAGGGGTATCTGACCCGGGACGGAATGTCACCGGCCGAGTTCCTGGCGCTGGGCCGGGAGGAGATCGACCGCTACGGCGTCGAACTGGTCCGGGACCGGGTCTCGGACGTGACCAGGGACGGGGACTTCACCGTCGCACTCGGGGCGGGAGGGGCCGTGCGCGCCCGGCGGCTGATCGTCGCCACCGGGCTGAAGGACGAACTGCCGGACGTCCCCGGGGTCGCCGAGCGCTTCGGGAAGGACGTACTGCACTGCCCGTTCTGCCACGGCTGGGAGGTGCGCGACGAGCCCTTCGGAGTGCTCGCGGCGAGCGCGATGAGTGTGCACCAGGCGCTGATGGTGTCCCAGTGGTCGAAGGACGTCACTCTCTTCCTGCACCGGGTCGCCGAGGCCGAGCTGACCGACCAGGACCTGCGGCGGCTGGCCGCCGCCGGGGTCGGCGTGGTGCCCGGTGAGGTCGCCGGGCTGTTGGTGGAGGACGACCGGCTCGCCGGGGTCCGGCTGGCCGACGGCACCACGCACGCACGCTCCGTGCTCTTCACCGCGCCCCGTCCGCTGCCGCAGACGGGTCTGCTGGAGCGTCTTGGCGCCGAGATGAACGAGACCCCGTTCGGCGCGTACCCGGTCGTCGACCCGACCGGCCTGACCACGGTGCCCGGGGTCTGGGCCGCGGGCAACGCGATCGGCTTCGCCGAGCAGGTCGTGCACGCGGCGAGCGGCGGCTACCGCGCCGCGTCCGCGATCGTCGGCGACCTGCTGATGAGCCGCCTGGACGCCGCGGTGGACGGATAGGGACCGAACGGCCGGGGTGTGGAGCGCCCTCCTCCGTAGCACCATGGCTGCATGCTGCTGTCCCGGCTGGCCCGTGTGTCCCAGGAGGTCGCCGCCACCTCGGCGCGGTCCCGGAAGATCGCCCTGCTCGCCGAGCTGTTCCGGGAGGCGGCGGCGGACGACGTGCCGGTCGTCATCCCCTATCTGGCGGGCCGGCTGCCACAGGGGCGCATCGGCGTCGGCTGGAAGGTACTGAGCCGTCCGGTCGCGCCGGCCGCCGAGCCGTCCCTGACCGTGCGCGAGGTCGACGCCCTGCTCACCACGCTGGGCGAGGTGTCCGGTCCGGGCTCGCAGGGCGAGCGGGCCCGGCTGGTGGGTGAGCTGCTCGGCGCGGCCACCGAGGACGAGCAGCGGTTCCTGTCCGGGCTGCTCACCGGCGAGGTCCGCCAGGGGGCCCTGGACGCGGTCGCGGTGGAGGGACTGGCACGGGCGACGGGGGCCGCGTCGGCCGATGTGCGGCGGGCGGTGATGCTGGCCGGTTCGCTGCAGTCGGTGGCCGAGGCGCTGCTCGCGGACGGCCCCGGGGCGCTGGAGCGGTTCCGTCTCACCGTCGGGCGCCCGGTGCTGCCGATGCTGGCGCACAGCGCCTCCTCGGTCGCCGAGGCGGTCGCGAAGCTGGGGCCCTGCGCGGTCGAGGAGAAGCTCGACGGCATCCGGGTCCAGGTCCACCGCGACGGCGACACCGTGCGCGTGCACACCCGCACCCTCGACGACATCACCGGCCGGCTGCCGGAAGTGACGGCGGCGGCCCGGGAGTTGCGGGGCGAGCGGTTCATCCTGGACGGGGAGGTCATCTCCTTCGGCGGCGACGGGCGCCCCCGCTCGTTCCAGGAGACCGCCGGACGGGTCGGCTCCCGGGTGGACGTCGCCACTGCGGCCCGGGAGGTGCCCGTCTCCCCCGTCTTCTTCGACGCGCTCTCCGTCGACGGCCGTGACCTGCTGGACCTGCCGTTCTCCGAGCGGCACGCGGAACTGGCCCGGCTGGTCCCGGAACCGATGCGGGTGCGGCGCACCGTGGTGTCCGGCCCCGGGGACCTGGACGCGGCGGAACGGTTCCTGGCCGAGACGCTCGAGCGCGGCCACGAGGGCGTCGTGGCCAAAGGGCTGGACGCCCCCTACAGCGCGGGCCGGCGGGGCGCGTCCTGGCTGAAGGTCAAGCCCGTGCACACGCTCGACCTGGTGGTGCTGGCCGCCGAGTGGGGCCACGGCCGCCGCACCGGCAAGCTCTCCAATCTGCACCTGGGCGCGCGTACCGCCGACGGCGGCTTCGCCATGCTCGGCAAGACGTTCAAGGGCATGACCGACGCGGTGCTGGAGTGGCAGACCGAGCGGCTGCGGGAGCTGGCGGTCGGCGAGAGCGGCTACGTCGTGACGGTGCGCCCCGAGCTCGTCGTGGAGATCGCCTACGACGGCCTCCAGCGCTCCACCCGGTACCCGGCCGGTATCACCCTCCGCTTCGCCCGTGTGATCCGCTACCGCGAGGACAAGCGCCCCGAGGAGGCGGACACCGTGGAGGCCCTGTTCGCCGCGCACCCCGGGGTACGGCCGTGAAGGGCTCCCGGAGCGCCGGCCTGTTGTTGTTCCGGCACACCCCTCAGGGTCTCGAGGTACTGCTCGGTCATATGGGCGGCCCGTTCTTCCGGAAGCGGGACACCGGGGCGTGGACCGTGCCGAAGGGCGAGTACGACCCCGGGGAGCCGGCCCGGGAGGCGGCGCGCCGCGAGTTCCGGGAGGAGCTGGGGCTCCCGCCGCCGGACGGGGAGACCGTACCGCTCGGGGAGGTGCGGCAGGCCGGCGGGAAGACCGTGACGGCCTGGGCGGTCGAGGCCGACCTCGATCCGGCGGCGGTGGTCCCCGGCACCTTCGAGATGGAGTGGCCGCCGAGGTCGGGGCGGATGCGGGAGTTCCCGGAACTGGACCGGGTCGCCTGGTTCACCCTGGACCGGGCCCGGAAAGTGATCGTCTCCGCGCAGGCCGCGTTTCTCGACCGCCTGGCGGAGCACTCGTCCTGAGGAACCTCCCGCGTTGCGCCGCCCACCGCCGCGCGGGAAGGTCGGAAGGCACAGCGCGTCCCCAGGGAGGTCAGCGATGCACATCGCCACGGTGAATCCGGCGAACGGCGAGACCGTCAAGACGTACCACCCCATGGACGAGGAGGAGCTGGAACGCCGGCTCCGGCTCGCGGAGGCGACGTTCCGCACGTACCGGACGACGACGTTCGACGAGCGTGCCCGCCTGCTGCACCGGGCCGCCGAGATCCTCGACGAGGACCAGGGGACCGTCGGCCGGATGATCACCACGGAGATGGGCAAGCCGGTCCGGCAGGCCCGCGCGGAGGCCGCGAAGTGCGCCAAGGCGATGCACTGGTACGCCGACCACGCGGCGGAGCTCCTCGCCGACGAGGAGCCGGCCGCGGACGACGTGAAGGACTCCGGCGCCTCCCGGGTCCTGGTGCGCTACCGGCCGCTGGGCCCGGTGCTCGCCGTGATGCCGTGGAACTTCCCGCTGTGGCAGGTGGTGCGGTTCGCCGCGCCCGCGCTGATGGCGGGCAACGTGGGACTGCTGAAGCATGCCTCGAACGTGCCGCAGACGGCCCTGTATCTGGAGGACCTCTTCCACCGCGCGGGCTTCACCGAGGGCTGCTTCCAGACCCTGCTCATCGGCTCGGCCGCGGTCGACGACCTCCTGCGGGACGAACGGGTCAAGGCGGCCACGCTCACCGGGAGCGAGCCCGCGGGCCGCGCGGTCGCCTCCACCGCCGCGGAAATGATCAAGAAGACGGTGCTGGAACTGGGGGGCAGCGACCCCTACGTGGTGATGCCCTCCGCCGACCTGGACCGGGCCGCGGAGGTCGCGGTCACCGCGCGGACGCAGAACACCGGGCAGTCCTGCATCGCCGCCAAGCGGTTCATCGTGCACACCGACGTCTACGACGCCTTCGCCGAACGCTTCACCGCTGGCATGAAGGCGCTGAAGGTCGGCGACCCGATGGACGAGGACACGGATGTCGGGCCGCTCTCCAGCGAACGGGGCCGCGACGATCTGGAGGAACTGGTCGACGACGCCGTACGGGGCGGTGCCACCGTACTGTGCGGCGGCGAGCGCCCCGAAGGTCCCGGCTGGTTCTACCCGCCGACGGTCCTGGCCGGTATCGGCCGGGAGATGCGCATCCACCGGGAGGAGGCCTTCGGACCGGTCGCCACGCTGTACCGGGCGGCGGACCTGGACGAGGCGGTCCTGATCGCGAACGACACCGACTTCGGGCTCAGCTCCAATGTCTGGACCCGCGACGAGGCCGAGGTCGACCGCTTCGTCCGGGACCTCGAGGCGGGCAGTGTGTACGTGAACGGCATGACGGCGTCCCACCCGGCGTTCCCGTTCGGCGGAGTGAAGCGGTCCGGGTACGGACGTGAGCTGTCCGGGCACGGAATCCGCGAGTTCTGCAACATCACCACGGTTTGGCAGGGTGCGTGATGTCCGCGCGGCTACGATCCCGACTGTGAACCGCGAAGTGACTCTGCCTCTGATCGTCGACGACCGCGGGACCTTGCAGGTGGCCGCCGCCGATGTCAGCAAACTGCTGCGTACGGTGGGCGGGCGGTGGGTGCGGCTGGTCGAGGCGGGGGAGGACGGGCTCGACGAGGACACGGTCGCGGCGCTGACCATCGAGCTTGCGAAGCTTGCCGATCGGATCGACGTGGCGTGCATCGCCCACAGCAGCGGGGGCGCCCCTTAGGGCCGGGTGCGGGCCCGTTGTGGTTGGTCGCGCGGTTCCCCGCGCCCCTGACCGTGTTCCCCGAGCGTTGCCCAGAACATCGCCTCGTACGTCTGAAGCACCTGGGCATACGCGTGTGCGCGGTTCTCGTCGAGGCGTCCCTCGTCCAGGGCGGTCCGCACTGCTTCCGTGGCGGCCTCGTCCAGAGCCGGGGCCGGCTCGGCGAAGAAGTCGAAGAAGGCACAGGCGTCGTCGGCGAAGCCGTAGCGGGTGCGCAGGGCCTCGGCGATCGTGGCGCAGTAGCCGCCCCAGGCCGAGAAGTTGACGGTCAGGGCGAGGACGGCGTCGGCGGGCTCAGCGTTGAGGGCCAGCCAGGCGACGTACGCGGGGTAGGCCTGACAGCCCGTCCGGGGCTCGTACGCGGCGGCCCGCGCTTCGCCCACACCGCATGCGGCCGTGAACGTCTCCAGGTGTTCCGCCGCCAGGGCCTCGCCCTCGGCCAGGGCGGCGAAGTACGCGGCCGAGAGCGGGGCGGCCCGCTCCGCCAGGTGCAGGAAGGCGCGGCGGTCCGCCGGGATCACCCAGCGCTGTTCCAGGGCGAGTGCGGTCAGGACGGCCCGGTCGGCCTCGCCGCGGGCGATCAGCGGGACCACCGGGTTGGACCGCGGGTCCGGGGCCAGTTCCCTGGTGGCCGTCTCCAGCAGTTCCCGGGCCGTGGGTCTCATCGCGTCCTCCGTCGCGTCGGTCACACAGAAGCGTTGCCCGGGGAGGCGGCACGGGCAACCCGGCGTGCACGGGTCACCCGGCGGTGCTTCCGCACCGCCGGGCGTCCGGGTGGCCGGCCTTCAGCGGATGGGCATGCCCGACAGGGTGCGGGCGATCACCAGGCGCTGGATCTCGCTGGTGCCCTCGAAGATCGTGTAGATCGCGGCGTCGCGGTGCATCCGCTCGACCGGGTACTCACGCGTGTAGCCGTTGCCGCCGAGGATCTGGATCGCCTGGCCGGTGACCTTCTTGGCCGTCTCGCTGGCGAACAGCTTGGACATCGAGCCCTCGGCCGCCGTGAACTGCTTGCCGTTGACCGCCATCCAGGAGGCGCGCCACACCAGGAGGCGGGCGGCGTCGATCTGTGTGCGCATGTCGGCGAGCTGGAAGGCGACACCCTGGTTGTCGATGATCGGGCGGCCGAACTGCTCACGCGTGGTGGCGTACTCGAGGGCGACCTCGTAGGCCGCGCGGGCGGTACCGACCGCCATGGCTCCGACCGCGGGGCGGGACGCCTCGAAGGTGGCCATGGCGGCGTTCTTGACGCGCTCACCACCCTTCCTGGCCTTCTCCCGGGCACGGGCGAGGCGCTCGTCCAGCTTCTCCTTGCCGCCGAGCAGACAGGAGCCGGGAACACGCACGTTGTCCAGGATGACCTCGGCGGTGTGCGAGGCCCGGATGCCGTGCTTCTTGAACTTCTGGCCCTGGGAGCAGCCCGGGGTGCCCGGCGGGATGATGAAGGAGGCGTGGCCCTTGGAGCCGAGGTCCGCGTCGACGACCGCGACCACGACGTGGACGTTGGCGATGCCGCCGTTGGTGGCCCAGGTCTTGGTTCCGTTGATCACCCACTCGTCCTTGGCCTCGTCGTACACCGCGCGGGTGCGCATCGAGGCCACGTCGGAGCCCGCGTCGGGCTCGGAGGAGCAGAACGCGGCGACCTTGACGTCATTGGCATCGCCGTACATCTGGGGGATCCAGGTGCCGATCTGTTCCTCGGTGCCGTTGGCGAGGACGCCGACCGCGGCGAGACCGGTGCCGACGATCGACAGGGCGATGCCCGCGTCGCCCCAGAACAGCTCCTCCATCGCCATGGGGATGCCGAGGCCGGTCACGTCGAAGTACTGCTGGGCGTAGAAGTCCAGGGAGTAGATGCCGACCTTGGCGGCCTCCTGGATGACCGGCCAGGGAGTCTCCTCACGCTCGTCCCATTCGGCGGCCGCGGGGCGGATCACGTCGGCGGCGAAGCCGTGCAGCCAGTCGCGGACCTCCTTCTGTTCGTCGTTGAGCTCCATGGTGAACTCGGCCATGACCCCTCCAGCTGCAGCGCATGCGCGTGTTACTTACGGTAACACCGAGTCTGTTACCGGTCGGTAGGGAAAGTCAACTCCCCAGGACCGGCCGGTATCCCGTTCGATGACCACAGGACCTTCAGTGTTAGTTTGCGCAGGCGTCACCGAACCAGCACGGGTGGGGAGAGCTCATGGACACCACACAGCGGACCGATCAGCAGCGGTCCGCCGACCGACGACGGCGCGAGCTGTTGGAGGCCGCCGACCGGGTGGTGCTGCGCGACGGCCCGGGGGCCTCGATGAACGCCATCGCCGCCGAGGCCGGCATCACCAAGCCCATCCTCTACCGGCACTTCGGCGACAAGGGAGGACTGTACGCGGCTCTGGCCACCCGGCACACCGACGCGCTGCTGGATTCGCTGCGGGCCGCCCTGGACGCCCCCGCGGAGCGGCGCGAGCGGGTCGAGGCCACGCTGGACACCTATCTGTCGGCGATCGAGGCGCGGCCCCAGGTGTACCGGTTCCTGATGCATCCGGCGGAGGGGACGCCGGGCGACCAGGGCTTCGACGTCGGCAAGCACTCGGCGCCACTGCTGCGGCGGATGGGCGAGGAACTGGCCCAGGTGATCGGGGAGCGGCTGGACATGGGGCCGGGCAGCCAGCAGCTGGCCCGGGTGTGGGGACACGGCATCGTCGGCATGATGCACGCGGCCGGTGACTGGTGGCTCGGCGAACGTCCCTGCTCCCGGGCGGAGTTGGTGGGCAGCCTGGCGGACCTGCTGTGGGGGCGGCTGGCGGCGGCCGGCGACAAGGCCGGCGGCCCGGGCTTCTGACCCACCGCCCCGCACGCCACCGCGGCCCCGGGCGGCATCGAGGACGCACCGTCGCGGGGCCCCCGTCCACCGGGCGCACGGACGCCCCTCCGACGCCCGGCGCCGGGGTCTCAGCCCTGCCGGTTCCAGGAGGCCCGGCCGGCCCGGCGCATGAGTCTGCGGTGGCGCCATCCGGCCAGACGGTCGGCGTAGATCCGGCCCTCGAGGTGGTCGTACTCGTGTTGCAGGCAGCGGGCGAAGAAGCCTGTGCCGTGGACGGTGACCGGTTCTCCGGTCACCGTGAAACCCTCGACGACGGCGTGGTCGTACCGCTCTGTCCCCGCCTCCAGACCGGGCAGTGACAGACAGCCCTCCGGGCCGCGCACCACCACTCCGTCCGTCTCGACCAGCCGCGGGTTCACCAGATGCCCCCGGTGCCGGACGTCCTCGTCGTCCGGGCAGTCGTAGACGAACACCCTCAGCGGCTCGCCGACCTGGTTGGCCGCCAGGCCCACCCCCTGGGCCGCGTACATCGTCGCGAACAAGTCCTCCACCAGGCGGGCGAGTTCCGGACCGAAGCCGGCCGCCTCCCGGCAGGGCGCGTGCAGCACCGGGTCGCCGAGCAGGGTGAGGGGCCGAACGCGTCCCTGGACGCCGGGGATGGAGCCGTGTCGCATGGCGGCAAGGGTACGGTCCTCCCAGCAATGCCCGTCTCACAACGGTGCCGCGGTTCTGGAGTGCGAACGGACCTCGATAGGCTGAGGTCTCACCACGTGGCCGTCAGGCACAGACGCGGCGCGTACGCAAGGAGGATCGAGAACTGATGGCAGGCAACTCGGACCCGCTCTCGCCGCGGGCCAAGCTGGCCGTGACCGCGGGCAAGGCGGTCGCGGCGGCCTCCCGCGCCGCCGGACGAGGCAGCGGCTCGGTGATCGGCGGCCGGGTGGCACTCAAACTGGACCCCGATCTCCTCGCCCGGCTCGCGCAGAACCTGGACTGTGTCCTGGTCTCGGCGACCAACGGCAAGACCACGACGACCAGGCTCATCGCCGAGGCACTGCGCGCCGCGGGACCGGTCGTGTCCAACGCGCTCGGCGCCAACATGCCGGCCGGCATCACCTCGGCGCTCGCGGGCGGCTCGGAGTCGAAGTTCGGCGTGATCGAGGTCGACGAGAAGTACCTGGCCGGTGTGGCCCGGGACACCGACCCGAAGTGCATCGCCCTGCTCAACCTCTCCCGCGACCAGCTCGACCGCGCCGCCGAGACCCGGATGCTCGCGGAGAACTGGCGCGAGGGACTGGCCGGCTCCAAGGCCGTCATCGTCGCCAACGCCGACGACCCGCTGGTGGTGTGGGCCGCGTCCTCCTCCCCCAACGTGATCTGGGTCGCCGCCGGCCAGATGTGGAAGGACGACGCCTGGTCCTGCCCGTCCTGCGGCGGTGTGATGCAGCGCCCGGGCGACGACTGGTTCTGCGGCGAGTGCGGATTCCGCCGGCCGACCCCGAGCTGGGCGCTCTCCGGCGACCACGTCCTCGACCCGCACGGCTCCGCCTGGCCGATCCACCTCCAGTTGCCGGGCCGCGCCAACAAGGCCAACGCCGCGTCCTCCGCGGCCGTCGCCGCCGTCTTCGGGGTGCCGCCGCAGGTCGCCCTGGAGCGCATGTACCAGGTGCAGGCGGTGGCCGGCCGCTATGACGTGGTCCAGTTCGAGGGCCGTGATCTGCGCCTGCTGCTCGCCAAGAACCCCGCGGGCTGGCTGGAGACGTTCTCGCTGATCGACCCGCCGCCGACTCCGGTGATCCTCTCGGTGAACGCGCGCGGCGCCGACGGCACCGACACCTCCTGGCTGTGGGACGTCGACTACACGCGGCTGACCGGCCACCCGATCTGCGTCGTCGGCGACCGGAAGCTGGACCTCGCGGTGCGGCTGGAGGTCGCGAACCAGCAGTTCCAGGTCTGCGAGAACCTCGACCAGGCGGTGCAGCTCTGCCCGCCGGGCCGGATCGAGGTCATCGCCAACTACACCGCGTTCCAGGACCTGCGCCGCCGCGTCGGCAACTGACCACGACACCTCAGGGGACTTGAAGTGAGTGACAACCAGCTGCGGGTCGTCTGGATCTATCCGGACCTGCTCAGCACCTACGGCGACCAGGGCAACGCCCTCGTCGTCGAGCGCCGGGCGCGCCAGCGCGGCCTGGACGTGGCGCGACTCGACGTGCGCAGCGACCAGCCCATCCCGACCTCCGGCGACATCTATCTGATCGGCGGCGGCGAGGACCGTCCGCAGCGGCTGGCCGCCGAGCGGCTGCGCCGGGACGGCGGACTCCACCGCGCGGTGGAGAACGGCGCGATCGTCTTCTCGGTGTGCGCCGGCTACCAGATCCTCGGCCACGAGTTCATCAACGACCTCGGCCAGCGCGAGCCCGGTCTCGGTCTGCTCGACGTGGTCTCGGTGCGCGGCGAGGGCGACCGGTGCGTGGGCGACGTGCTGGGGGACATCAACCCGCAGCTGGGACTGCCCCCGCTGACCGGGTTCGAGAACCACCAGGGCGTCACCCATCTGGGTCCCTCGGCGCGCCCGCTCGCCCAGGTGCGCTTCGGCAACGGCAACGGCACCGGGGACGGCACCGAGGGCGCGTTCAACGGCACCGTCTTCGGCACGTACATGCACGGCCCCGTACTCGCCCGCAACCCGCAGATCGCCGACCTGCTGCTGAAGCTGGCGCTGGACGTCAACGCGCTGCCGCCGACGGACGACCGCTGGTACGAGGCCCTGCGGGGCGAGCGGATCGCGGCGGCCCAGCAGCCCGCGTGAGGCGTCCGCGCGCCCGTGGCCACCGGGCGTCGGACGGGTCCGGGCGGCCCGTCTGACGCCTGCTCCGCACAGGTGAGCGGGGTCGTCCAGCAGGCGGACGCCGGATGCGGCCGGGCCCCTCGGAGCCGCTAGGGTGGCGGGGATCGAGCCGGACAGCGCGGTCCGGTCCGGCCCACATCGAGAAGGTTGTTTCGGGCTATGCGCATTGGTGTCCTCACGTCCGGCGGCGACTGCCCCGGTCTGAACGCCGTCATCCGGTCCGTCGTGCACCGTGCCGTCGTCGACCACGGCGACGAGGTCATCGGCTTCCGCGACGGGTGGAAGGGCCTGCTGGAGGCCGACTACCTCAAGCTCGACCTCGACGCGGTGAGCGGCATCCTCACCCGCGGCGGCACCGTCCTCGGCTCCTCGCGGGTACGCCCCGAGCACCTGCGGGACGGTGTGGAGCGGGCCCGGGGACACGTCCGGGAGCTGGGCCTCGACGCGATCATCCCGATCGGCGGTGAGGGCACCCTGAAGGCGGCCCGGCTGCTGTCCGACAACGGCCTGCCGATAGTCGGTGTGCCGAAGACCATCGACAACGACATCGCCGGCACCGACGTCACGTTCGGCTTCGACACGGCCGTCGGGGTGGCGACCGAGGCCCTCGACCGGCTGAAGACCACCGCCGAGTCCCATCAGCGGGTGCTGATCGTGGAGGTCATGGGCCGGCACACGGGCTGGATCGCACTGCACTCGGGCATGGCGGCGGGCGCGCACGCCGTCGTCGTACCGGAGCGGCCCTTCGACATCGACGAGCTGACCGCGAAGGTCGGCGAGCGGTTCTCGGCCGGCAAGCGGTTCGCGATCGTGGTCGCGGCGGAGGGCGCCAAGCCGAGGCCCGGCACGATGGACTTCGACGAGGGCGGCAAGGACGTCTACGGGCATGAGCGGTTCGCCGGGATCGCCCGGCAGCTCTCCCTCGAGCTGGAGGAACGGCTCGGCAAGGAGGCGCGGCCGGTGATCCTCGGGCATGTACAGCGTGGCGGGACGCCCACCGCGTACGACCGGGTGCTGGCGACCCGGTTCGGATGGCACGCGGTGGAGGCGGTGCACCGGGGGGAGTTCGGCCGGCTGACCGCGCTGCGGGGCACGGACATCGTGACGGTGCCTCTCGCGGAGGCGGTGGAGACGCTGAAGACGGTGCCGGACTCGCGGTACGCGGAGGCGCAGTGCGTGCTGTGAGTGCGCGGCGCCGATAAGGGCTCGGCTGGGTTCGCTGCGGACCGCGGGGCGTACGACCGACCCCGGTCACCGGTGTGGCCGGGGTCGGTCGTACTCTGAGCGCGGACGGATCGGGTACAACCTGCACGAAAAGGGAGCCGGCGGATGGATCACAGCGGGCACGGCATGACGATGGATCTGCCGCCGTTCACGCTGGGACGGGGGCTCGCCTGGTCGGCCGACCCGTTCTTCCTCGTCGCGTGTCTGCTGGGACTGGCGCTGTACGGCTACGGAGTGGTGCGGCTGGTGCGGCGCGGTGACAAGTGGCCGGTGGGGCGGACCGTCGCGTTCGGCACCGGCGTGCTGAGCATCGGGCTGATGATGTGCACGGCGCTGAACGACTACGGCATGGTCATGTTCAGCGTGCACATGGTCCAGCACATGATGATCAGCATGGTGTCCCCGATTCTGATCCTGCTCGGCGCCCCGATCACCCTGGCCCTGCGCGCGCTGCCGCCGGCCGGGCGGGGCCGCAAGGGGCCGCGTGAACTGCTGCTGATGCTGCTGCACAGCCATTACATGCGGATCGTCACCCATCCCGTGTTCACCATCCCGCTGTTCATCGCCAGCCTGTACGGCCTGTATTTCACACCTCTGTTCGACTTCCTGATGGGCTCCCAGGTGGGCCACATCGCGATGATGGTGCACTTCCTCGCCGTGGGCCTGGTCTTCTTCTGGCCGATCATGGGCGTGGACCCGGGTCCGCACCGCCCCGGCCACCTGATGCGCATGCTGGAATTGTTCGCGGGCATGCCGTTCCACGCCTTCTTCGGCATCGCGCTGATGATGGCGTCGACACCGATGATCACGACCTTCGACAACCCGCCCGGCTCGCTCGGCATCGACGCGCTGTCCGACCAGAACGCGGCCGGCGGCATCGCCTGGGCGTTCAGCGAGGTTCCCTCCGTACTGGTCCTGATCGCACTGCTGTTCCAGTGGTACGCCTCGGACCAGCGGCAGGCGAAGCGACAGGACCGTGCCGCCGAGCGGGACGGGGACAGGGAGCTCCAGGCGTACAACGCCTATCTCGCCTCTCTGAACACCCCCGGGCGCTAGAGGTCGCCCCGTCCCCCGCGACCGCTCCCGGGGCGGTTGCCCCGCCGGCCGGGGCGGGGCGTCACGGAACCCCCGGCGGACACGGACCGTGGCGATGGCGATGCTCCGCGTGACGACGGGGTCGCCTGTGACCGCGTACGCCCTAAAAGCGCGGAACGGGGGCACCATGGAGACAGCCGAACCATGAGGAGGGTGTTGCGATGCCCAGTACCACGAACGGTTCCACGTCGACGAAGACCATGGGAGCACTCACCGTAGGCGCGCTGGTCGCCGTGACCGCGTACACGGTGGCGCTCGGCAGCAACGGCTGGCTGTGGTTCGGCTGGGTCGTCCTGGGCCTGATCACCTTGGGAATGGTGGCCACCCGCAGCGCCTGAGCCGTGCCCGGGGCGGCCGGCCTCATTTCGGGGACAGCCGACCCGCCAGGTGCACACCCGGCTGGTACTTCGGCAGCCGGACGGTGATCTTCATGCCCGCCCCCACGGCCGTCTCGATGACGAGCCCGTGGTCGTCGCCGTACACCTGGCGGAGCCGGTCGTCGACGTTGGACAGTCCGATTCCGCCGGTGGGGCTGACCTCGCGGGCGAGGATCCGGCGGAGCAGGACGGGGTCCATGCCGGCGCCGTCGTCCTCGATGACGACGAGAGCCTCGGCGCCGGCGTCCTGTGCGGTGATCTGGATGTGGCACCGGTCGGCCTTGCCCTCCAGCCCGTGCTTGACGGCGTTCTCCACGAGCGGCTGGAGACAGAGGAAGGGCAGCGCGACCGGCAGCACCTCGGGGGCGATCTGCAGGGTGACGGAGAGGCGGTCGCCGAAGCGGGCCCGGACCAGTGCCAGGTAGTGGTCGATGGCGTGGAGCTCGTCGGCCAGGGTGGTGAAGTCGCCGTGCCGGCGGAACGAGTAGCGGGTGAAGTCGGCGAACTCGAGCAGCAGCTCCCGGGCACGCTCCGGATCGGTGCGCACGAACGAGGCGATCACGGCCAGCGAGTTGAAGATGAAGTGCGGGGAGATCTGCGCCCGCAGCGCCCTGATCTCGGCCTCGATGAGACGGGTGCGGGACTGGTCGAGGTCGGCGAGTTCCAGCTGGACGGAGACCCAGCGGGCGACCTCCCCGGCGGCCCGGACCAGGACGGCGGACTCGCGGGGCGCGCAGGCGACGAGGGCGCCGAGCACCCGGTCGTCGACGGTGAGCGGGGCGACGACCGCCCAGCGCACCGAGCAGTCGGGGGTGTCACAGGTGAGCGGGAATGCCTCGCCCCGGCCGGTGTCGAGGGGGCCGGTGAGGCGTTCCATGATCTCGGTGCGGTGGTGGGCGCCGGCGCCGTCCCAGGCGAGCACCTGATCGCGGTCGGTGAGGCACAGCGCGTCCGTGCCCAGCAGTGAGCGCAGCTTGCGGGCGGATCGTCCGGCGGTCTCCTCGGTCAGTCCCGCCCGGAGCGGGGGTGTGGCCAGTGAGGCGGTGTGCAGGGTCTCGAAGGTGGCGTGCTCGACGGGGGTGCCGAGCCCGACGAGGCTGGTGGGCCGGGCGGTGCGCCGGCCCAGCCAGAATCCGGCGGCCAGCAGGGGCAGGACGGCGACGAGCAGACCGGCGAGGAAACCACTCACGCCGACACCTCCGTGCGCCGTTCCTCCGAGCGCAGTTCCTCCGGGAGGTGGAAGCGGGCCAGCACCGCCGCCGTGCCTGGAGGTACGCGGCCGGGGGTGGCCAGGGACACCAGGACCATGGTGAGGAAGCCCAGCGGCACCGACCACAGCGCGGGCCAGGCGAGCAGGGCGTGCCAGGGACCCTCGCCCGGGTAGCCGGTCATGGTCGCGGCGACGGCGAGGAAGGCGGAACCGCCGCCCACCAGCATCCCGGCGGCGGCGCCCGGCGGGGTCAGCCGGCGCCACCAGATGCCGAGGACGAGCAGCGGACAGAACGAGGAGGCCGAGACCGCGAAGGCGAGACCCACCGCGTCGGCCACCGGAAGACCGCCGACCAGGACGCTCGCCCCGAGCGGTACGGCCATCGCGAACACGGTGCCGAGCCGGAAGTGCCGGACACCGCGGGAGGGCAGCACGTCCTGCGTGAGGACCCCGGCGACGGCCATGGTGAGCCCGGAGGCCGTCGAGAGGAACGCGGCGAAGGCGCCCCCGGCGACCAGCGCGCCCAGGAGGTCGCCGCCCACTCCCCCGATCATCCGGCCGGGCAGCAGCAGCACGGCGGCGTCCGCGCTCCCGGTGAGGGTCAGCTCGGGGGCGTACAGCCGGCCCAGGGCGCCGTAGACCGGCGGCAGCAGGTAGAAGGCGCCGATCAGGCCGAGGACGGCGACGGTGGTGCGGCGGGCGGCCACTCCGTGCGGACTGGTGTAGAAGCGGACGACCACGTGGGGCAGGCCCATGGTGCCGAAGAAGGTGGCGAGAATCAGCCCGTACGTGGCGTACAGGGGGCGTTTCTCGCGGGATTCGGCGCGGGAGGGCGAGAGGGCGTCGTCGGCGCCGCGGCCGGCGGCGGGGACCTCGGCGCCCCGGGCGAAGGTGAGCCGTGTGCCGCCGTCGATGCGGTGGGTGCCGGCGGACAGGCCGACCTCGGTGCCGTCGTGGTCCCGGCCGTCCACGGTGCCCTCCACGGTCACGGTGAGGGGCCGGGCGAGCCTCAGGTCGAGGGTGTCCTCGATGCGGACCGTCCGCTGTTCGCGGAAGGCGGCGGGCTCGTCGAAGGCGTGGCTGGGCGCGCCGTCGCTCTGCCAGGCGAGGATGAGGAAGAGGGCGGGGACGAGCAGGGCGGTGAGTTTCAGCCAGTACTGGAAGGCCTGGACGAAGGTGATGCTGCGCATGCCGCCGGCGGCGACGATGACGGTCACCACGACGGCGACGATGACCCCGCCGAGCCAGTCGGGCGCGCCGGTGAGGACGGTCAGGGTGAGCCCGGCGCCCTGGAGCTGGGGCAGCAGGTACAGCCAGCCGACCCCGACGACGAAGGCTCCGGCGAGCCGCCGCACCGTCTGCGAGGCGAGCCGGGCCTCGGCGAAGTCGGGCAGCGTGTAGGCGCCGGAGCGGCGCAGCGGGGCGGCGACGAACAGCAGCAGCACCAGATAGCCGGCGGTGTAGCCGACCGGGTACCAGAGCATGTCGGGCCCCTGGACCAGGACCAGGCCCGCGATGCCGAGGAAGGAGGCGGCGGAGAGGTACTCACCGCTGATGGCGGCGGCGTTGAGGCGGGGGCCGACGGTGCGGGAGGCGACGTAGAAGTCGGACGTGGTGCGGGATATGCGCAGGCCGAAGGCGCCGACGAGGACCGTCGAGAGGACGACGAGCGCGACGGCGGTGACGGCGTAGGTGTAGTTCACGGCGCTGGTGGTCCCCGGGTCCCTAGCGGTCCTCGACGAGGCGCACGAAGTCGCGTTCGTTGCGTTCGGCGCGGCGTACGTACCAGCGGGCGAGCAGGACCAGCGGGGGGTACAGCCCGAAGCCGAGTATCGCCCACTCCAGGCGGCGGGCGTCGGGGGCGACCGCGAAGACCAGCGGGAGCGGGCCGATGAGCAGGGCGAGGACGGCGAAGACGGTGAGGCCGGCGCGCAGCTGGATACGCATCAGGGAGCGGACGTAGGTGTGTCCGAGGGTGGTCTGCTCGTCGATCTCGGTGCGCGGCCGGTAGTAGCCGGAGGTCCGGCGGGCGCGCCGGGGCGGGCCGGTGACGACCACCCGGCGTTCGGTCGGGTCCTGGGCCATGCGTGTGCTTCCCCTAGCTCGTGGTCCGGCGCATCAGCAGGTCCCGCAGTTCGCGCGCGTGCCGTCTGCTGACCTGGAGTTCCTCGGAGCCGATCCGGACGCTCACGGTACCGGCGTCGAGCCGGAGTTCGCCGATGTGCCGCAGGGCGGCCAGATGGCGGCGGTGGATGCGCACGAAGCCCCGGGAGCGCCAGCGTTCCTCCAGGGTGGACAGCGGAATCCGGACGAGATGGCTGCCGCGGTCGGTGTGCAGCCGGGCGTAGTCGCCCTGGGCCTCGACATGGGTGATGTCGTCGACGGCGACGAAGCGGGTGACGCCGCCGAGCTCGACGGCTATGTGGTCCGGGTCGGGCTCGTGCACGGGGATGCGCGGGGTGGTGTCGCGATGGGTGGTGTCGCGCGGTGCCGCGTCCCGCCGGGTGGTGTCGCGCTGCGCGGCGGCGCGGCGGACGGCTTCCGCCAGCCGTTCCTTGCGGACGGGTTTGAGTATGTAGTCGACGGCCTTGAGATCGAAGGCCTGGACGGCGAAGTCCTCGTGGGCGGTGACGAACACGATGAGCGGCGGCCGGGCGAAGCCACCGAGCAGCCGGGCCAGGTCGAGGCCGTCGAGTCCGGGCATCTGGATGTCGAGGAAGACGACGTCGATGGCCTCGGGCCCGTCGGGGCCCGATTCCAGGGCGCGGTTGATGCGGCGCAGCGCCTCGGTGGCGTCGCCCGCGCCCTCGGCACTGCCGATGCGCGGGTCCGCGTTCAGCAGGTACAGCAGCTCCTCCAGCGAGGGGCGTTCGTCGTCGACGGCGAGGGCGCGCAGCATGAAGGTGGAGTGTAGGGGTGTTTCGCCCGTGTGCACACGTGCCGGACAAGGGCGTCGACGGCCGGACGCGGTGCGCGGGGCGGCCGGCCGCCGCTGGATACAGTGCCCGCATGAGCAGCAGGCCCACGCCGTTCGACGAGCTCGACCGGAAGATCGTCACGGCTCTGATGGCGAACGCCAGGACGTCCTTCGCGGAGATCGGCGCGGCCGTCGGGCTGTCGTCGACGGCGGTCAAGCGCCGGGTGGACCGGCTGCGCGAGACCGGGGTGATCACCGGGTTCACGGCGACGGTCCGGCCGGCGGCGCTGGGCTGGCGCACGGAGGCCTATGTCGAGGTGTACTGCGAGGGGGCGGCACCGCCCCGGCGGCTGGCGGAGGTGGTGCGCAACCATCCGGAGATCGCCGCGGCGATGACGGTGACCGGAGGCGCGGACGCGCTGCTGCACGTACGGGCCCGGGACGTGGAGCACTTCGAGGAGGTGCTGGAACGGATCCGCCAGGAGCCGTTCATCCGCAAGACGATCAGTGTGATGGTGCTGTCCCATCTGCTTCCGGACAGTCCCGAGGCGGGAGTGAGCCAGCCCGCGCCGGACGGCGCAGCAGACGTGCGCCGGGCGATGTGAACACGCAGTGATCCTGCGTGGGCGCGCAGCTCTTGTTCCTTGTCGTCCGTCCCCGTGGGTTCCTACCGTGGAAGCACCCCCAGTCGGCACCGCGTGGAAGCGGAGGAACCCCTCTGTGCCCGGATCCCGTGTGGCGAGCCGGCGGCGCTACCTCGTCTGCGAACCCAGACATTTCGCCGTCCGGTACGCGATCAACCCCTGGATGCGTCCCGACCGTCCCGTCGACGTCTCCCTCGCCCGGCGTCAATGGCGGACGCTGGTCGACACCTACCGCGACCACGGTCATACCGTGGAGACCGTGAAGCCCGAGCCCGGACTGCCCGACATGGTGTTCGCCGCGAACGCGGCGGTCGTCGTGGAGGGCCGTGTCCTCGGCTCCCGCTACCTCGCCCCCCAGCGGCGCCCGGAGTCGGTGCCGTACGAGGCCTGGTTCAAGGCCCAGGGCTTCGACGTCCAGCACCCGGAGTCGGTGTGCGAGGGCGAGGGCGACCTGGTGCCCGCGGGGCCCTGGATCCTCGCCGGTACCGGGTTCCGCACCACCCGGGAGGCGCATCGCGAGGCGCAGGAGTTCTTCGGCGTGCCGGTGATCGGTCTGACGCTGGTGGATCCGTACTTCTACCACCTGGACACGGCGCTGTTCGTGCTGGACGAGCGGAACATCGCGTACTTCCCTGAGGCGTTCTCGCCGGGCAGCCGCGAGGTACTCGCCCGGCTGTATCCGGACGCGGTGCTCGCCACGCGCGAGGACGCGATGGCGTTCGGTCTGAACTCCGTCTCCGACGGACGCCATGTGTTCGTCTCGCCGGGAGCCGCGCACCTCGCCGGGCTGCTCGCCGACCGCGGTTACGTTCCCGTCCCCGTCGACCTGTCCGAGTTCCACAAGGCGGGCGGGGGCATCAAGTGCTGCACTCAGGAGATCCGCTCATGACCTCTGTCGTCCCCGCGCGTACGTCCGCCGAGCTGATCGGCGCGGAGGAACCGGTCCTCGCGCACAACTACCATCCACTGCCCGTGGTCGTCTCCCGTGCGGAAGGCACCTGGGTGGAGGACGTGGAGGGCCGGCGGTATCTCGACATGCTGGCCGGCTACTCGGCGCTGAACTTCGGCCACCGCCACCCCGCGCTGGTCGAGGCCGCGCACCGCCAGCTGGACCGGCTCACGCTGACGTCGCGGGCCTTCCACAACGACCGGCTCGCGGAGTTCGCGCAGCGGCTGGCGGCGCTGACCGGGCTGGACATGGTGCTGCCGATGAACACCGGCGCGGAGGCCGTGGAGAGCGCCGTGAAGGTGGCGCGCAAATGGGCCTACGACGTGAAGGGCGTCCCGGACGGCCGGGCGACGATCGTGGTGGCGGCGGACAACTTCCACGGCCGTACGACGACGATCGTGAGCTTCTCGACGGACGAGACCGCGCGCTCCGGGTTCGGGCCGTTCACCCCGGGCTTCCGGGTGGTCCCGTACAACGATCTGGCGGCGCTGGAGGAAGCGGTCGACGAGACGACCGCGGGGGTGCTGATCGAGCCCGTCCAGGGCGAGGCCGGGGTGATCATTCCGGACGACGGCTATCTCGCCGGGGTGCGGGAGCTGACCCGTCGCGAGGGATGCCTGTTCATCGCGGACGAGATCCAGTCGGGCCTCGGCCGCACCGGGCGGACGCTCGCCGTGGAGCACGAGGCGGTCGTCCCCGACATGGTCCTGCTCGGCAAGGCGCTGGGCGGCGGCATCGTCCCGGTCTCGGCGGTGGTGGCCCGGCGTGAGGTGCTCCAGGTACTGCACCCCGGTGAGCACGGGTCGACGTTCGGCGGCAATCCGCTGGCCGCGGCGGTCGGCACGGCCGTGGTGGAACTGCTGGAGACGGGTGAGTTCCAGCGCCGGGCCGCGGAACTGGGCGAGGTGCTGCGCGAGGGTCTGCGGGCGCTGACCGGCAGGGGGATCGTCGGCTTCCGCAGCCGTGGTCTGTGGGCGGGCGTGGACGTCGACCCGGCGCTCGGTACCGGCCGCGAGGTCAGCGAGCGCCTGATGCGGGAGGGCGTCCTGGTCAAGGACACCCATGGCTCCACCATCCGGCTGGCCCCGCCGCTGACCATCACGGCGGGGGAGCTCCGGGGCGCCCTCGGCACCCTGGAGAAGGTACTCGGCGACGCCTGAACCGCCCCGCCGTCCTCCGCCGCCCCGGTGGGGGACGGCACCGCCCCGGCTCCTCCGGGAGCCACCGCCCGGCTCCAAGGGTGAAGATGGGGACAAGAGGTGGTAGACCACTGTCAGCGACAGAGAGGTCGGCCGTGGGCGGACGCAAGGAGCAGGACGGCACCCGGCAGGGGTTCGACGTGGCCGACGCGGCTCCCCTGTTGCTCGATCCGCACGGCATGGTGTCGGGCTGGACCGCTCACGCCGAACGGCTGCTGGGGTACCGCCCGGCCGAGGTGGTGGGCCGGAAGTTCGGGGAACTGCTGACCCCCGACGACGCCGAGCGGGTGCCGGACACGGTCGAGCGGTGCCGGTCCGACGGGGACTGGGCGGGGCTGATGACCGCCCTGCACCGGGACGGGCGCCGGATCCCGGTGATGGTGCGGCTCACCCGGGCCGTGGAGCCCGAGGGCGGCACGTCCCTGCTGGTCCTGCTCTCCGAGCTGGCCGGCTCCGCCGGCTGGGACATGAGCCGCTCCCTGCTGGAGCAGATGGTCGCCCGGACCCCGATCGGCATCGCGATCGTCGACACGGACCTGCGCTACGTGTGGTCCAACGCGGCGCTGGAGCAGTTCGGCGGCGGCCCGGCCGAGCGGCGGCTGGGACTGCGGATCGGCGACGTCCAGCCTGGTCTGGACGCCGACCCCGTGGAGGCGCAGATGCGCCACACGCTCGAGACCGGCGAACAGGTGATCGGTTACGAGCACGTCGGCCGTGTGCGGTCGGCACCTCTGCGGGAGACCGCGCACATGCTGTCGTTCACCCGCCTCGACGACGACCGGGGCAGCCCGATGGGCGTGTACTACACGGTCGTGGACATCACGGAGCGTCACCGTGCCCGTCAGCGGCTCGCCCTGCTCGACCGGGCCGGTCAGTACATCGGCCGCACACTGGACATCATGAACACGGCGCAGGAGCTGGCCGACGTCGCCGTGCCGGGGCTCGCGGACTTCGTGACCGTGGACCTGCTGGAGACGGTGCTGAGGGGCGCCGAGCTGCCGTCGGGCCCGCTCGGTGATGCGGAGCGGGTGCCCCTGCGCCGAGCGGGGCACCGCTCACGGTACGAGGACCTGCCGCGGACGGTCATGGAGACCGGTGCGGTCGTGAGCTACCTGGCGGATTCACCGCCCGCACGCTGTCTGACCACGGGCCGGTCCTGGCGTCAGGAGCAGCTCGACCCGCTGGCCCTGGAGTGGGCCACGGGTGCGCCGGGCGACCGGGAGTCCACCTTCCTGGAGCTGGGACTGCAGAGCGTGATGATCGTCCCGATCCGGGCGCGGGGCGTCACGCTGGGCGTCACCACGTTCTTCCGCCGCCGTCGCGAGGACCCCTTCGACACCGGCGACCTCGCACTGGCCGAGGACCTCGTGTCCCGTGCCGCCGTCAGTGTGGACAACGCCCGGCGCTACACCCGGGAGCGGGACGCCGCGCTGGTCCTCCAGCGCAGTCTGCTTCCCCGCAGGCTGCCGGAGCAGGACGCCGTGGAGGTCTCGGCGTGCTACCGCCCGGCCGACGAGCTGACCGGTCTGGGCGGCGACTGGTACGACTTGATCCTGCTCTCGGGCGCCCGCGTCGCCCTGGTCGTCGGCGAGGTGCCGGGACACGGCATCGACGCCGCCGCGGCCATGGGGCGGCTGCGCACGGCCGTACGGACGCTGGCCGCGATCGATCTGCCGCCCGAGGAGGTGCTCGCCCACCTGGACGACCTCGCCTCCCGTTCGGCGCGGGACGGCGGCGAGGGGGAGCCCGGGGCCGACGCTCCCGGACGGTCCCTCGGTTCCGGCTGTCTCTACGTGGTCTACGACCCGGTGGGCGGCCAGTGCACGATGGCCGCCGCCGGGCACCCCGCGCCGGCGGTGGTGGCACCGGACGGCACGGTCACCTTCGTGGATCTGCCGCAGGGCCCGGCGCTGGGTGTGGGCGGCCAGCCGTTCGAGGCGGTGGAGCTGAACCTGGCCGAGGGCAGCACCCTCGCCCTGCACACGGACGGTCTGCTGGCCGGTGAGGGCCCCCGGTCCGGCGGCACGGGCCGCGAACGGCTGCGGCAGGCGCTCGCCGGGGCCCCGACGGCGCTCGGCCCGAGCTGCCGGGCCGTCATCGACGCGCTGGTGCCGGCCCGCCCCGACGACGATGTCGCTCTCCTGATGGCGCGTACCAAGCGTCTCGCCCCGGAACAGGTCGCGGTCCATGACCTGCCCGCTGATCCGGCCGTGGTGGCCGAGGCCCGGCGGACCGCCACCCGGCAGCTGACCCGCTGGGGGCTGGAGGAGCTGGTGCTCACCACGGAGCTGATCGTCAGCGAACTGGTCACCAACGCCATCCGGCACGCCTCGGGCCCCGTCCGGCTGCGGCTGATCCACGAGCGCGCGCTGGTGTGCGAGGTGCGCGACGGCGGCGCCACCGCACCCCATCTGCGCCATCCGCGCGCGATGGACGAGGGTGGGCGCGGACTGCTGCTGGTCTCCCAGCTTGCGCAGCGGTGGGGCACCAGGTTCGTTCCCGAGGGGAAGATCATCTGGGCGGAGCAGTCCCTGACCCCGCCCCCGGAGTGATCCGGGGGCGGCGGCCGGGGTGCCGCGTCCGTCAGGTGCCGGTGCGCGCGCGGTCGAGCCGTGCGGTCCGTTCCACGTTCCGCCGGTCCTCGGGGTCGTCGCTGGGCGAGGCCGCGAACCAGGCGTCGAGGATCTCCCTCAGCAGCGGCGGGGAGGTCAGCCGCAGGCTGAGGGCGAGCACGTTGGCGTCGTTCCAGCGGCGGGCGCCGTCCGCCGTGTAGGCGTCCGTGCAGAGCGCGGCCCGTACGCCGGACACCTTGTTGGCGGCGATCGAGGCGCCGGTACCGGTCCAGCAGCACACCACCGCCTGGTCGGCCGCCCCGTCGGCGACCTCACGGGCCGCCGCCTCGGAGCAGACCGCCCACTGCGGGTCGTCCCCGGGGTTGAGGGCGCCGTGCACGCGTACGTCGTGGCCGCGCTCGCGCAGTTCGGCGAGGAGGGCGCGGGCCACGGGTTCGTCCATGTCGGAGGAGACGGAGATCCGCATACGGCGAGCCTACCCGCCGTCCCGGGCGTGCTGACGGGCGTTCAGCCGTGCGGGGGCGGCCGGTGGCTTCCGGTCGGGCCGGCCTGGTGCCGGGCCGCGCCGCCCGGTCCTAGACTGGCACCTCGTGACGTGCCGGATGACCTGCTGGAACGCGGTGGCACTGCCCGTTCGTCAGAGTCGAGGAGCGTGCTTTTGTTCTACTACCTGCTCAAATATGTGCTGCTGGGCCCGCTGCTGAGACTGGTCTTCCGGCCGCGAATAGAGGGCCTGGATCATGTTCCGTCCTCCGGGGCCGCCATCGTCGCGGGGAACCATCTGTCGTTCTCGGACCACTTCCTGATGCCGGCCGTCCTCAAGCGGCGCATCACCTTCCTCGCCAAGGCCGAGTACTTCACCGGCCCCGGCCTCAAGGGCCGGCTGACGGCGTTCTTCTTCCGCAGCGCGGGCCAGATCCCGGTCGACCGCTCCGGCAAGGACGCCGGACAGGCCGCCATCCGGGAGGGACTGGGGGTGCTGGGCAAGGAGGAACTGCTCGGCATCTACCCGGAGGGCACGCGCTCGCACGACGGCCGCCTGTACAAGGGCAAGGTCGGAGTCGCGGTGATGGCCCTTCGGGCCGGCGTCCCGGTGATCCCCTGCGCGATGATCGGCACCTTCGAGGCGCAGCCGCCGGGCACGGTGATCCCGCGCATCCACCCCGTGGTGATCCGCTTCGGCGAACCGCTGGACTTCTCGCGCTACGCCGGGATGGAGGGCGAGAAGGCGATCCTGCGCGCCATCACGGACGAGATCATGTACGCCATCCTCTCCCTCTCCGGGCAGGAGTACGTGGACACATACGCGGCTGTCGCCAAGGCGGAGGAGGCCGAGCGCAAGGCGGAGGCCGGGCGCCGGTTCCCGCGTCTGCCGCGGGGCTGAACCCGCGGGCTCTCGGGTGAGGGGGCGGCCGGCGCCCGGTGTCCGGCGTCAGGCGCCGGATGNGCGGCCGGAGCGCTCCGGCCGCCCCCTCACCCGAAGGCCGGAGCGAGGGAGGACAGCGCCTCGTCGAGAAGGCACCGCACCGGCAGGGCGTCCGGCGCCACGGCGGTCAGGAGCACCGTGGGGGCCGGGGAGCGGCAGGACGGCGGCGCCCTCCCCCGGCTCCCCCGCGGCGACCGGCTTCTTCTCGAACTCCGGTCGGGCGACGACGAGCTGACCGACGGCCCGGTGCCCGCCGAGTACGGCGGGACCGTCCCGTCCGCCGGGCGCCCCGGGGCCGCAGGCCAGTTCCTGGTCAAGGACGGTGCGCCCGCGATCCGCGCGGTCAGCCGGGAGGTGAGTCTCCCGGCTGCTCTCCGGCCCGCCCCAGCACCTGTTCCTCACGGAGCACGAGCCGGGCCGGGCGGACGTCCGTGGAGGACGCAGCCCGCTCCCCCCGACGGAGAACAACTGTCGGGGCAGCCGGCGCAGTTCGCCTCCCGCCCCGACGGGTCAGACGTACGTCGTAGCCTGCCTCGGCCGGGTGCCCGCCCGGAAGTGCCAGGCCGGCGGTGGCCGACCGCACCGGAGACGGGCACCCGGTTCCACGTCCGCCCGCAGCGTGAGCCGGTCCCCGCCGAGAGGGGCGCTCATGGCGCCGACCAGCAGGACGTGCGCCTCGGCCGGGCTCCCCCGGGTCCGTCCCAGGGCCAGTTGGCCCCTCGCTCCCCCGCACCGGCGGACAGGTCCCGCCCCGGCCGTCGGCGCGGGCGCGGACCCGGGCGGCGGCCCGCACGCCGGCCGTGTTCACGCGGTCCGCACGGCGAGCCGCTTCCTTACCCAGTCGGCCAGTCCGTCACCCCGGCCCCGCCGCGCAGCGACTGAAGGAGGACGGGCAGCGGGCCATCTGCACGCGGAAGCGCTGTCCAGGGCCCTGCGGGTCCTGGCCGGCGAACGGCGCACGGCCAGGGTCACACTCCCGCCCGCTTCCGGCAGTTGACACCGACGGGTCCAAAGCACGCGGACCCGTCGGCGGAGGCCGGCGGCAGGCGTCGAAACGGACCGAACGGCGTACCACCATCCGGCGTAGACGAACCTCCTGTTCTGAGACCGTTCAAGTTGCGCGGGACCCGTCACCCGAGGACGGAACGGAACATTCCGCCGCTGGTCCGGGGCTCACCCCGGCCCTGGACAACGGATCGAACGGCCCAGCGTTCATCCGAACGGATGAGTGGTGAGTAACAACACAAACCCCCCGTTCCGTTGTGTTTTCGATCGCGTGATGAGCCAAGATCGCTGACTGACGACAAGACCCCGCCGCCGCGGCGGGGCGATCCGGGCGGACGCCGAGTCCTGCCGCCGCGCGGATGACCGGTCGACAGGAGTGGATCGGCAGGAGTGGAGGACCCAAGCACGACGGGTCGCCGGAACCCCGGTTCCGAGCAGCCCTTGGGGTGAAGCCGCACTCGTGCGGCCGGGCCACTTCGCCAGCCCGAATCCGACAGGTCATCCTTCACAGGCGGCTGACGAAGGGTTGCGCATGACTGCGCTCAATCGTGTCCCGTCTCTCATGGCCCGCGCCGGTACGGCCTCGGCCCTCACCCTGGCCGCCGTGGGCGCCTCCCTCGTGGTCCCCGGAGCCGCCTCGGAGGCGGACGCCGCCGGCCACGCCACCAAGGCACTGCGTATCGCCGCGTCCAAGAAGGGCTCGCCGTACCAGTGGGGCGCCACCGGACCGAACCGGTTCGACTGCTCGGGTCTGACGCTGTACTCGTTCAAGAAGGCCGGCAAAAAACTGCCGCGCACCGCCGCGCAGCAGTACAACAAGACGCGCCACATCTCCTCCGGCAGCCGCAAGGCCGGAGACCTGGTGTTCTTCCATTCGGGTGGCTACGTCTACCACGTCGGCATCTACGCGGGGAAGGGCAAGATCTGGCACGCCCCGAAGACCGGGGACGTCGTACGTCTGCAGAAGATCTGGACCCGGAGCGTCTCCTACGGCCGCGTGAAGTGACCCCGCCCGGCGGGAGGCCCGGCTGGGGTCTTGCGTTCGGATCAGGCCGGACGCCGCGAGCCCGGCCTGATGCGAACGAGAGACCCTAAGGCTCCTGCTGTCCCGCCGTGACCGCTTCGGCGGCCGGGACGGCGCCCGTCCAGGGAAGTTCGACCGAGACGGTCTTCCCGCCCTCACGCGTGGGGCGGATCCTGAGTCTGCCCCCGCATTCGGCGGCCAGCCAGCGGATGATGACCAGCCCCCGCCCGTTGTCCTGCTGGACGGCGGCGGGCAGCCGTTTGGGAAAACGGGGATGACTGTCCGTCACGCCGATGTGCACCCGTTCGTCGCGGACCAGGACGACGTCCACCGTGAAGGTGGGTGACTGCCCGCACGTGTGCTGCACCGCGTTGGTGGCGAGTTCCGAGACGATCAGCCTGACGGTGTCGGCCAGCTCCGCGTCCGCCGGCATGCCCCATTCCCCCAGTGTCCCCACCACATGGGCGCGCGCGGCGGAGACCGAGGCGGGCTCGCTCGGCAGAGTGACGGATGCTTCCAGATGGTCTGCCATGGCGATGTCGTCCCTTTCCCACGGGCCGCGGTCCGACACGGAGCGGTTGGTTCGAGTACGGTCCCGCACTGGTGGTTCGTCGCCAGACTGCCATCCCCGCACGGCGCGGGGCTGCGATCCACCAAGATATGCATATATCTGTCGCTCAAAGCGGTGAACTCTGCGACGGGAGACCGTATCCGGGCGGCCCGGAGGGAGTAAGGAGAAGCCCATGCAGCACGGGCCCGCGGTGCGCCGCCGCAAACTGGGCGCCGAATTGCGCGCGCTGCGCACCTCGGCGGGACTCACCAGCGGTGAGGCGGCCCGGCTGGCGGGCTGGCACCAGTCGAAGGTGAGCCGGATCGAGACGGGCACGAGCGGGGTGAAACCGGCCGACGTACGGTTACTGCTCGACGTCTACGGTGTGGCCGATCCGCAGCTGCGGGAGTTGCTGCTGGTGCTGTCGGGCACCGGTGACGACGGCGGCCGGCATCACTGGTGGCACGCCTACCGCGGGGTGTTGCCGCCGACCTACCGGGACTTCATCAGCCTGGAGTCGCAGGCGAGCGCGATGCGCACCCTGGAGACCACGGTGATCCCGGGGCTGCTGCAGACCCCGGAGTACGCGCGGGCGGTGACCGCGGCGGCGACGGAGGGCGCGTCGGAGGAGCGTCTGGACACGCTGGTGGAGGTGCGCCTGGCCCGGCAGGACGTGCTGCGGACGGATCCGCCTCTGGAGCTGAGCGCGGTCCTGGACGAGGCGGTGCTGCGCCGGGAGGTCGGCGGGCCCGGGGTGATGGCGCGTCAGCTCGACCGGCTGGTCGAAGCGGCCCGGTTGCCCCAAGTGCGGCTGCGGGTACTGCCGTTCAGTGCCGGAGCACACATCGGAGTGACCGGTCCTTTTGTAATCTTTTCGTTTTCGCGCACTTCTGATCTCGACGTGGTTGTTCTCGACCACTTGACGAGTAGCCTCTATCTGGAGGGGAAGGAAGACCTCCGGGCCTACATGGAGGCCTTCGACACCCTTTCCCTTCACGCCCTTTCACCCGAGGACTCGCTGGATTTCATCGCCGGCGCAGCAGCCGGCGCGTAAGGAGGCACGATGCCCGCACCGCCTCGGACCATCCCTTCCAGCCGCGCACTCCACGGCGTGCCATGGCTGCGCAGCAGCTACAGCACGGGTGCGAACAACTGCGTCGAGACGGCCAGGCCGGCCGCCGGCCCGCTGGCCGGACTGCTCGCCGTGCGCGACTCCAAGGACCCTGACGGACCCGCGCTGCTCTTCTCCCCCGGGCGCTGGACGGAGTTCGTGACCGCGGTCCGCTGACGGGGCCCCGCATCGACCGACCGGCCCCTTTCACCCGTCGATCCGTCGATCCGTCAACTCGTCACCCCGTCATCGAGCGACGCACGGCCGTGTCCCGCCGACTCATGGTCGCGTCTCGCCGATCACTCGTACAGCGCGTTCGATCTCTGCCCCGGACAGGTCCGCGCGGGCGGTCAGTCTGAGCCGTGAGATGCCGTCGGGCACGGAAGGAGGCCGGAAGCAGCCCACGGACAGGCCGGCCGCCCGGCAGTCGGCCGCCCATCGCACGGCCTGCTCCGGGGTGGGGGCACGCACGGAGACGACCGCGGCGTCCGGACACACCGCTTCCAGACCCGCTGCCGTCAGACGCGTGTGCAGCTCGCGTGCCACCGTTCCCGCCCGCGCCGCGCGCCCGGGTTCGCGGCGCAGCAGCCGGAGCGCCGCCAGGGCCGCGCCCGCCGCCGCGGGGGCGAGTCCCGTGTCGAAGATGAACGTCCGCGCCGCGTTGACCAGATGCTCGATCACCCGCGCCGGGCCGAGCACCGCTCCGCCCTGGCTGCCGAGCGACTTGGACAGCGTCACCGTGACGACGACGTCGTCGGCGCCCGCGATCCCCGCCGCGTGCGGAGCGCCGCGGCCGCCCTCACCGAGCACGCCGAGACCGTGCGCGTCGTCGAGGACCAGACCCGCGCCGTACTCCCGGCACACCCCGGCCAGTTCCGCGAGCGGGGCGGCGTCGCCGTCCACCGAGAAGACGGTGTCGGACACCGCCACGGCGGGTCCGTCGTGCCCGTCCAGCGCCTTGCGTACGGCATCGGGGTCACGGTGCGCCGCGACCCGCGTGGTGCCGCGGGCCAGCCGGCAGCCGTCGATCAGGGAGGCGTGGTTGCCCGCGTCGGAGACGATGGCGGAGCCGTGCGGGGCCAGCGCGGTGACGGCGGCCATGTTGGCGGCGTAGCCGGAGGAGAAGACCAGGGCCGCCTCGAAGCCGCAGAACCCGGCCAGCTCGCGTTCCAGCTCGGCGTGGAGCTCCGTGGTGCCGGTGACCAGCCGGGAACCGGTCGAGCCGCCGCCCCAGGTCCGCGCGGCCCGCGCGGCGCCCTCGGTGACCTCGGGGTGCCGGGCCAGCCCGAGGTAGTCGTTGCTCGCCAGATCGAGCAGCGGCGTGTCGGCGGCCCGGGGACGCAGGGTGCGTACGAGTCCGGCCCGGCGGCGCAGTTCCGCCTGCTCGTCGATCCAGCCGAACGCCATGGGTCCTCCGGGGATTTTGTAGGCAGTGGACAGACAGTAGCCGGGGGCCCGTCGGGCCGCTGTGTGGCAATAGCCACACGCCCGAGCGCCTCTGTTGTACGAACTCTCCTTGGCCCGAGCGGGTCGGGTAGGACAGGATCGGCTCTCATGGACCTGCTGAACACGCTGGTGGACAAGGGGCTTCGGCGCGAGACGCCGACCCGCGCGGAAGCACTGGCCGTCCTCGCGACGTCCGACGACGACCTGCTCGATGTGGTGGCCGCCGCCGGAAGGGTGCGGCGGCACTGGTTCGGCCGGCGGGTGAAACTGAACTATCTCGTCAACCTCAAGTCCGGTCTCTGCCCGGAGGACTGCTCCTACTGTTCCCAGCGGCTCGGCTCCAGGGCGGACATCCTCAAGTACACCTGGCTCAAGCCGGACCAGGCGTCCCGGGCCGCCGCCGCCGGGCTCTCCGGCGGCGCCAAGAGGGTGTGCCTGGTGGCCAGCGGCCGGGGCCCCACCGACCGTGACGTGGACCGGGTCTCCGACACCATCAAGGCCATCAAGGACCAGAACGAGGGCGTCGAGGTGTGCGCCTGTCTGGGGCTGCTCTCCGACGGCCAGGCGGAGCGGCTGCGTGAGGCCGGCGCGGACGCCTACAACCACAACCTCAACACCTCCGAGGCGACGTACGGGGACATCACGACCACCCACACGTACGCAGACCGGGTGGACACGGTGCGCAAGGCCCACGCGGCGGGTCTGTCGGCCTGCTCGGGCCTGATCGCGGGTATGGGCGAGCGCGACGAGGACCTGGTCGACGTGGTCTTCTCGCTGCGCGAACTGGACCCGGACTCGGTGCCGGTCAACTTCCTGATCCCGATGGAGGGCACACCGCTCGCCAAGGAGTGGCACCTGACCCCCCAGCGCTGCCTGCGCATTCTGGCGATGGTGCGGTTCGTGTGCCCCGACGCCGAGGTGCGGATCGCCGGCGGCCGCGAGGTGCACCTGCGCACGATGCAGCCCCTCGCGCTGCACCTGGCCAACTCGATCTTCCTCGGCGACTACCTCACCAGCGAGGGACAGGCCGGCCGGGCGGACCTGGAGATGATCGCGGACGCCGGGTTCGAGGTCGAGGGCACCGGAGAGGTGACTCTGCCGGAACACCGCGCGGGCGGCGGCTGCGGATCGCACGAGGGCGCGGGAACGTGCGGTACCGCGACCGCGGACTCCCGCGGCGGCGCGCCCGAGGAGCCCCGCACCGACCTGGTCGCGGTCCGCCGCCGGGGGGCCGGAACGGATCTCGCGCCCAATGCCTGAGCGGTCCGTCGCCGAACTGCTGGAACTCGACCGGCGGCACGTCTGGCACCCCTACGGCCCCATGCCGGGCCGTCAGGAACCACTGGTCGTGGAGTCGGCGAGCGGGGTGCGGCTGAGGCTCGCCGACGGGTCGGGGGAACTGGTCGACGCGATGGCGTCCTGGTGGTCGGCGATCCACGGCTACAACCACCCGGTGCTCAACGAGGCAGCGCGCGGGCAACTGGAGCGGATGAGCCATGTGATGTTCGGCGGGCTCACACACGAGCCCGCCGTGCGGCTGGCGGAACTCCTGGTCGGTATGGCCCCGGAGGGCCTGGAGCATGTGTTCCTCGCCGACTCCGGGTCGGTGTCGGTCGAGGTCGCGGTGAAGATGTGCCTGCAGTACTGGCGTTCGCTGGGCCGGCCGGAGAAGCGGCGGCTGCTGACCTGGCGCGGCGGCTACCACGGCGACACCTGGCAGCCGATGTCGGTGTGCGATCCCGAGGGCGGGATGCACGAGCTGTGGAGCGGGGTGCTGCCCCGTCAGGTGTTCGCCGACGCCCCGCCCGTGGAGTACGAGGAAGCGTACGCCGCCCGTCTGCGCGAGACGGTCGAACGGCACGCAGGTGAACTGGCCGCGGTGATCGTCGAGCCGGTGGTCCAGGGCGCGGGCGGGATGCGGTTCCACTCCCCCGCGTACCTCCGGGTGCTGCGCGAGGTGTGCGACGCGCACGACGTGCTGCTGGTGTTCGACGAGATCGCGACCGGGTTCGGCCGCACGGGAGCGCTGTTCGCGGCGGAGCACGCGGCGGTGACACCGGATGTGATGTGCGTCGGCAAGGCACTGACCGGCGGTTATCTGACCATGGCGGCGACACTGTGCACCGGCCGGGTGGCCGAGGGCATCTCGCGCGGTGAGGTGCCGGTGCTGGCACACGGTCCGACGTTCATGGCCAATCCGCTGGCGGCGGCCGTGGCCTGCGCGTCCATCGGGCTGCTGCTCGGGCAGGACTGGCTCGCCGAGGTCAGGCGGATCGGGACGGGCCTGCGCAACGGGCTGGCGCCCGCGGCCGCGCTGCCCGGTGTGCGGGACGTGCGGGTGCTCGGCGCCATCGGGGTCGTCCAGCTCGATCACCCCGTCGACATGGCGGCGGCCACCCGGGCCGCGGTGCGTGAGGGTGTGTGGCTGCGCCCGTTCCGCGATCTGATCTACACCATGCCGCCGTACGTCACGGGCGACGAGGACGTGGCGCGCATCGCCCGCGCGGTGTGCGCGGCGGCGAAGGAGGGATGACATGCCGGTGATGGTGATCACGGGCACCGGCACCGAGGTCGGCAAGACCGTGGTGACGGCCGCGCTCGCCGCGGCGGCGCTGGCGGCCGGCCGGTCGGTCGCCGTGCTCAAGGCGGCGCAGACCGGCGTGCGGCCGGGCGAGCCCGGGGACGCCGAGGAGGTCGTCCGGCTGGCCGGCGCCGTGACGGCGGACGAGCTCGCCCGCTATCCCGATCCGCTGGCCCCGGCCACGGCGGCCCGCCGGGCCGGCCGGGCCCCCGTGCGTCCGCACGAGGTCGCCGAGCGGGCCGCCAAGCTGGCCACGGAGCACGATCTGGTCCTGGTGGAGGGCGCGGGCGGGCTGCTCGTACGGTTCGACGCGGCGGGCGGCACCCTGGCGGACGCGGCGGCACTGCTGTCCGCGCCGGTGCTGGTGGTGGCGCCGGCGGCGCTCGGCACCCTGAACGCCGCGGAGCTGACGGCCCGGGAGCTGCGCGGGCGGGGGCTGGACCTGGCGGGTGTGGTGATCGGCAGCTGGCCCGGCGAGCCGGATCTGGCGGCGCGCTGCAACCTGCTGGACCTGCCGGACGTGACGAGGGCTCCGCTGCTGGGCGCCGTACCGGCCGGGGCGGGCGCCCTCGGGCCCACCGCATTCCGTACATCGGCGCCCCGGTGGCTGGCGCCGCGTCTGGAGGGGACCTGGGACGCCGAGGCCTTCCAAGTACGCGAGGCCCCCTGACGCGGGCGCGGCGGGGCCGCCCTCCCCACCGCGAGAGCCGGCACCCCCGCCCCGGCATCCGGCCGCCTGCGCCACACCGGCCGCACCCGCCCGGAGGACTCACCCGACGCGAGCCCCACACCCCGCCGCCCGCCCCGGTACGGGGTCTCTCCGGGATCGTGGCGGATGTCCGGTGATCACCGGGTTCGCCGGAGGGGTCCGGGGGGAGAATCCGCGTAGGCCCGTCCCCGGGGAGGTCCTCATGCAGTCGCGGTCCGCCCGCTTGGCGGGTACGGCACGGGATCCCGTGCACCACCCCGTGTTCGCCCGCTACTACGCCCGGGCCAGCGTGGCCGCGGAGACCCGCCTGGGCATGGCGGCAGTGCGCGGCAGACTGCTCACCGGGCTGTCCGGCCGGGTGGTCGAGGTCGGCGCGGGCAACGGTCTGAACTTCGCGCACTACCCCGGCGCCGTCTCGGAGATCGTCGCCATCGAGCCGGAGCGGGCGCTGCGCGCGCTGGCCCTGGAGGCCGCCCTGCGCGCCGACGTACCGGTGGATGTGGCGCCGGGTACGGCGGAGGCGCTGCCGGTGAAGAGCGGGGCCTTCGACGCGGCGGTGCTCTGCCTGGTGCTGTGCAGTGTGCGGGACGTTGCGCGGGCACTGGCGGAGGTACGGCGGGTGCTGCGACCCGGCGGCGAGGTGCGGTTCTTCGAGCACGGCCGGGGCGGCGGCCGGGTCATGCACTTCACCCAGCGGACCCTGGACCGCACGGTGTGGCCGCCGTTGGCAGGGGGCTGCCACGTGGCGCGGGACGCGGTCGGCGCGCTGCGGGAGGCGGGGTTCGTCCTCGGTCCGTACCGGCGGTTGATGATGCCCGAGAACGGGCCGGCCCTGCCCCAGTCGTACTGCGTGCTCGGTACCGCGTGGCGGCCGGCGGGCGACGACCCCGCCGGCGGCGGCTGACCACTCGTTCCAGCGGCGCTGTCCGGCCGCAGCGCGGTCGCTTCCCCGCCGAGGCCGGCGACGACTCGACAGGACACGACCTTCGCGGAGACCGCGCGTCCACGCCGCCCCGGGCGCCGCGCCGCGCGGCATCGGCATCGGCCCTTCACGGCTCCGTTCGCGGCCCTCGACGGCGCGCCCCTGCACCCGCGTCCACGTCGGCATCGCCCACCCGGACAACGCCCCGACGCGGCGGTCGGCGCTCGTCCAGCGCTCCGGTCTCCGCTCACGCCGCGCGGGAGGTGCTCCCGGTCGCGCCTGCGTTCCGTGACGGAATGGTGCCCCTTACACCGGACTCGGGGGACCCGACCTGGGAGGGAGACGGTCCCGCACTCACGGGGGATATCGCCTGTGGGCGGCATCACACTACCCTCGGCGCGACACACGACCGGATGTCCCTGCACGAGGAGGCGGCCTTGTCCACATCTGCTGCGGAGCACGCCCCCGGCGTCGCGCCGGGTGACGGGGTAGCGGCCCGCGCCCGCGGCCTGACCAAGGCGTACGGCTCCGGCGAGACGGCCGTGATCGCCCTGGACGCGGTGGACGTGGACATCTCGCGCGGACGGTTCACCGCGGTCATGGGGCCGTCCGGCTCCGGCAAGTCCACGCTGATGCACTGCCTGGCGGGTCTGGACACCGTGTCCGCCGGACAGGTGTGGCTGGGAGAGACCGAGGTCACGGGACTGAAGGACCGCGAACTGACCCGGTTGCGGCGCGACCGGGTCGGGTTCATGTTCCAGTCGTTCAACCTCATCCCGACCCTGGACGCGCGCGAGAACATCACGCTGCCCATGGACATCGCGGGCCAGAAGCCCGACGAGGAGTGGCTGGACCGGGTCATCGACACGCTGGGCCTGCGGGACCGCCTGCGGCACCGGCCCGCGCAGCTGTCGGGCGGCCAGCAGCAGCGGGTGGCCTGCGCGCGGGCGCTGGCCTCGCGGCCCGAGCTGATCTTCGCTGACGAACCGACCGGCAATCTCGACTCCCGGGCGGGCCTCGAGGTCCTGGGCTTCCTGCGCGAAGCCGTGGACGGACTGGGCCAGACCGTCGTCATGGTCACCCATGACCCGGGCGCCGCCGGCCACTCCGACCTGGTGCTCTTCCTCGCGGACGGCAGGATCGTCGACGAGATGCCCCGGCCCACGGCGGAGTCGGTGCTGGAACAGATGAAGCGTTTCGACGTGACCCGCGCACCCGAGAAGGACTGACGCCGTGCTGAAGGCGACGCTGAGGAGCTTCCTCGCGCACAAGGGGCGGCTGATGCTGTCCGCCCTGGCCGTCGTGCTCTCCGTGGCGTTCGTCGCGGGCAGCCTGATCTTCTCCGACACGGTCTCCCGTACCTTCGACCGGCTGTTCGCCTCCTCGTCCGCCGATGTGACCGTGACGCCCCCGGACGACCTGGAGTCGTCGGTGCCCACCGGAGCGGTGCGGACCCTCCCGGCCGACCTCGCCGGGCAGCTCTCCCGGCTCGACGGTGTCGAGTCGGCCCGCTCCGATGTCGAGGTCCAGAACCTCACGATCGTCGACAGCGACAACGAGTCGGTCGGACCGACCACGGGCGCACCGACCATCGCTGTGGACTGGTACGTCAGCGACCGCAGTGTGGTGGAGCTGACCTCCGGCCGGGCCCCGCGCGGAGACGGCGAGGCGGCACTGGACGCGGACACCGCCGAGGCCAAGGACGTGGAGATCGGCGACACCCTGTCCGTACAGGCACAGCCCGGCACCTTCCGGGTCGAGATCGTCGGCATCGCCACGTTCACCACCACCAATCCGGGCGCCGCCCTGGTCTTCCTCGACCCCGAGGTCGCCGCCGCCCGGCTGCTGGGCGACGCGGACCGGGCGACCAGCGTCTCGCTGACCGCCGCACCCGGCGTGTCGGACGAAGAGCTCGAGCAGCGGGTCACCGCGGAGCTCGGCGCCGGCGCCTACGAGGTGCGGACGGCCGCCGAGACGGCCGAGACGGCGGCCGAGGAGCTCGGCGGGTTCATCGACGTGATCAAGTACGTGATGCTCGGCTTCGCCGGGATCGCGGTGCTCGTCGGGATCTTCCTGATCGTCAACACCTTCTCGATGCTGATCGCCCAGCGGACCCGCGAACTGGGTCTCCTGCGCGCGCTCGGCGCGGACCGGCGGCAGGTGCGCCGGTCGGTGCTCACCGAGGCGGTGCTGCTCGGCCTGGTCGGCTCGACGCTGGGCCTGGCTGCCGGCATCGGCCTCGCCTTCGGTCTGATCCGGCTCATGAGCGCCTTCGGCATGAATCTGAAGACCGCGGAGATGGCCGTCGGCTGGGCCACGCCCGTCACGTCGTACGCCGTGGGGGTGGGCGTCACCTTCGTGGCGGCGTATCTTCCGGCACGCCGTGCGGCGGGGGTGTCGCCGATGGCCGCGCTGGCCGACGCGGACGGCGGTGGGGCGGGGAGGCCGCTGCGCACCCGTGCGGTGGCGGGGTCCGTGGTGGGTGTGCTGGGCGCGGCCGCGCTGACGGGCTGCGCACTGGCCTCCGACACCTCCTCCGCGGCCGCGCTGCTGGGGCTCGGAGTGGTCCTCACCCTGATCGCGACCGTCATCGCCGGGCCGCTGCTGGTGCGGCCGGTGATCCGGGTGCTGGGCGGGGTCTTCCCCGCGCTGTTCGGTCCGGTCGGCCGGATGAGCCAGCGCAACGCCCTGCGCAACCCGCGCCGCACCGGCGCCACGGCGGCCGCGCTGATGGTGGGACTCGCCCTGGTCAGCGGGATGTCCGTGGCCAGCGCCTCGATGTCCCGGTCCTTCGACGAGCAGATCGACAGGACGCTGGGCGCCGACTTCGTGATCCAGAACGCCAACTTCCTGCCGTTCCCCGGGGAAGTCACCGAACGGGTGCGGGACACGGAGGGCGTGGGGCTGGTCGTCCGGCAGCGGTTCACACCGGTGGCGGTGCGGCTGCCGGACGGGGAGCGGATCGAGACCACCGCGGCCGGGTACGACGACCGGGTCGACGACGTCGCACGCGTGACCTACACGAGCGGCGACACCGCGGCGGCGCTGGCGGACGGCGCCGTCTCCATGGACGCCGGCTTCGCGGAGAAGCATGACGTCCGCGTGGGCACCGCGGTCCCGGTCGAGTTCCCCGGGGGCAGCAGCACCGAGCTGACGGTGGCCGCCCTGACCGATGCCGACGGCAGCGAGGGCTTCGGGATGGAGGGCGCGGTGGTCTTCGGCATCGCGACGGTCGAGGAACACGTGCCGGACGGGCAGGACTCCGCGCTGTACGTCAACGCGGCCGACGGGACGAACGTGGACGACCTGCGCGAGCGGCTGGACGCGGCGCTCGACCCGTATCCGCAGGTGCAGGCCCGTGACCAGGCCGACTACAAGGAGCTGGTGCACGAACAGATCGCCGTCCTGCTGTATCTCGTCTACGCCCTGCTGGGGCTGGCGATCGTCATCGCGGTGCTGGGCGTGGTGAACACCCTGGCGCTTTCGGTGGTGGAGCGCACCCGCGAGATCGGTCTGCTGCGGGCGATCGGCCTGTCGAGACGGCAGCTGCGGCGGATGATCCGGCTGGAGTCGGTGATGATCGCGGTGTTCGGCGCGGTCCTGGGGCTCGCGCTGGGACTGGTGTGGGGTCTGTGCATCCAGCAGGTGCTGGCCCTGCAGGGCATGACCGCGCTCGCGATCCCGTGGGGCACCGTCGTCACCGTGGTGATCGGGGCGGCCGTGGTGGGCATCGCGGCGGCTCTGCTGCCTGCGCTGCGGGCGTCGCGGATGAACGTGCTGGAGGCCATCGCCCACGAGTGAGCCGCGTCGCGGCCGGCCGGTCCGGATGGTGGAATTCCGGGCCGGCCGCGGTGTCGGGTGTCGAGAATCGGCGCATGACCGAGCTGCGGATACGGGTCGCCGGGCCCGCGGACCTGGACGATGTGCCGGCCTTCTGGAAGGTGGCCGCCGAGGGTACGAGCATCAGTGACGACCGGGCCGGGGTGGAGCGCCTGGTCGCCCGTGATCCCGGGGCGCTGATCCTCGCCGAGGGCGACGGTGCGCTCGCCGGCACGGTGATCGCGGGCTTCGACGGCCGGCGGTGCCATCTGTACCGGCTGGCCGTGCACCCGGACCGCCGGCGTCAGGGGATCGCCTCCGCGCTGCTGGCCGCCGCGGAGGAGAGGTTCCTGCGGCTCGGCGGGCGCCGTGCTGACGCGATGGTGCTGGGGCGCAACGAGAGCGCGCATCATGCGTGGCGCGCCGCGGGGTATGCGCCGGAGGAACAGTGGCGGCGCTGGGTGAAGCCCTTCGACGGCTGATCCGCGGCCCGCCGGCCATCCTTTGCCGCTCTTTTGCGCTCGGATGGCCACTCGGTCCTTCATGAAAGGTTGTGTGCGTCCGCCGATGGACGAGCCTCCCGGTCCGCGACACCGCGCATCCGTTCCCGTCCTGTCCGACCATGGGACAGAGGTGACCCGATGACCGAATCGCTCCTCCTGCTGGCGGCGATCCTGCTCTCACTCGCCTGCGGCGTGTTCGTCGCGGCCGAGTTCTCCCTCACCACGGTCGAGCGGGGGGAGCTGGAACGCGCCGTGGAACGCGGCGAGCGGGGCGCGGCGGGCGCGCTCAAGGCCGTACGGAGTCTGACCTTCCAGCTCTCCGGGGCGCAGCTCGGCATCACGGTCACCAACCTGGTGGTCGGCATGCTGGCCGAGCCGTCGATCGCGGCTCTGATCGCGGGCCCGCTGGAGAACATCGGCGTCTCCGGTTCGGTGGCGCGCTCCCTGGCGCTGGTGATCGGCACGGCGCTGTCGACCGTCTTCCTGATGGTGGTCGGCGAGCTGGTGCCGAAGAACTGGGCGATCTCCTCACCGCTGGCCGTGGCCAAGCGGGCGGGCAACGTGCAGCGCTGGTTCAGCGCCGCGTTCCGCCCGTTCATCACCCATCTGAACAACACGGCCAACCGCATCGTGCGCCGCATCGGCATGGAACCGGCCGAGGAGCTGGCGTTCGCCCGCGGGCCCCAGGAGCTGGCGGCGCTGGCGCGGCACTCCGCCAGGGAGGGCGCCCTGGAGCCGGACACCGCCGAGCTGTTCGTGCGCACACTGAACCTGGCGGACCTCACCGCGGAGAACGTGATGACCCCGCGTGTCCAGGTGATCGCCCTGGAGGTGCAGGCGACCTGCGAGGACGTGGCGACCGTGACCCGGGCGACCGGGCTGTCCCGGTTCCCGGTCTACCGCGAGACGCTCGACGCCGTCGTCGGCACCGCGCACGTCAAGGACGTACTGGCGCTGCCGGCGGAGCGACGGGCCCGGACCCCTGTGTCGGAGCTGATGCGCGAGCCGCTCCTGGTCCCCGGATCGCTCACCGTCGACCGCCTTCTCGACCGGCTCTCCGGGCGGCGCACCATGGCCGTGGTGATAGACGAGTACGGCGGCACGGCGGGGGTGGCCACGCTGGAGGACATCGTCGAGGAGGTCGTCGGCGAGGTCCGCGACGAACACGACCCGCACGAGACCCCCGACCTGGACCGGGCCGGCACCGACGAGGACGGGCGGACGCTGTTCTCGGCCGACGGTGCCGCGCGCGTGGACCAGCTCGCCCGGGTCGGCCTGGGCGCGCCGGAAGGGCCCTACGAGACCCTCGCCGGGCTGATCGCCGCCGAACTGGGCCGGATCCCGGACGTCGGCGACACCGTGGAGGTCGCGGGCTGGCGGCTGGACGTGGTGGACGCCTCGGGCCGCCGCGCGGCACGCGTCCTCATGCACGCGCCGCCCGGCGAACGGACCGCCGCGGAACGACGCACGAACTCGGCCACGGACGACAAGGGAGCGCGGCGATGACCGTCGTACAGCTGTTGACCGGTCTGGCGATGCTGGTCGTCAACGCCTTCTTCGTCGGCGCCGAGTTCGCTCTGATCTCGGTCCGCCGCAGTCAGATCGAGCCGTACGCCGACCGGGGCGAACGCCGTGCCAGGAGCGTGCTCTGGGGTCTTGAGCACGTGTCCGCGCTGATGGCGACCGCGCAGCTCGGCATCACGCTGAGCACGCTGGTCCTCGGCATCGTCGCCGAGCCGGCGATCGCGCATCTGCTGGAACCGGTCTTCCACGCGGTGGGTGTCCCCGCCGGCGCGGGGCACGCCGTGTCCTTCGTGATCGCGCTGGCGCTCGCGACCTATCTGCACATGCTGCTCGGAGAGATGGTGCCGAAGAACGTCGCGCTCGCCGAGCCGGTGCGCAGCGCGCTGGCCCTGGGGCCGCCCCTGGTGGCGCTGACCCGTGCGCTGCGCCCGGTGATCTTCACGATCAACGCCTTCGCCAACACGCTGCTGAAGCTGTTGCGGGTCGAGGCGCGCAACGAGGTCGTCGCGACCTTCTCGGACGCCGAACTGGCCCAGATCGTGAAGGACTCCGGCGAGGCCGGGCTCATCGACGACCGCGCGCGGGAGCGGCTGAACGACGCGCTGGAGCTGGGCCGGCGGCCGGTGCGGGACGTGGCGATGCCGCTGGAGCACGTGGTCTACGCGCGCGAGGGTGTCACACCGGAGGGTCTGGAGCAGTTGTCGGCGGAGTCCGGTTTCTCCCGATTCCCGGTGGTGGACGAGCAGCGGCGGATCGCCGGCTATCTGCATGTGAAGGACGCCCTGGACGCCTCCCCGCGCGATGCGCCGTTCCGGCCGGCGGACATGCGGTCCATCGCGCGGGTCCGGGAGAACACCCCGATGGACGACGTCCTCACCGCCATGCGCGGCAGCCGCACACATCTGGCGGCCGTCCTCGGGGCCGACGGGCGGCTGGCGGGGCTGGTGACGATGGAGGACGTCCTGCAGGAGCTGTTCGGGCAGCGGGCCTGAGAACCGGCCGCCCGACCGACCGCCGGGTATGTGCCACGGGATACCATCTCTGTCGCCATGCAGACGAATCCCACTCACAGCAGCCTCGTCGCCCTGGGCGACTCCTTCACCGAGGGCATGTCCGACCGGCTCCCCGACGGCACCTACCGCGGCTGGGCCGATCTCCTCGCCGCCCGGATGGCGGCCGCCGCCCCCGGATTCCAGTACGCCAACCTCGCGGTGCGCGGCAAGCTGATCCGGCAGATCGTCGACGAGCAGGTCGGGGTCGCCGCGGCGATGCGGGCCGACGTCGTCACGCTGGTCGGCGGACTCAACGACACCCTGCGGCCCAAGTGCGACATGGCGCAGGTGCGGGATCTGCTGACCGAGGCGGTGGAGCGGCTGGCCCCGCACTGCGGGCAACTGGTGCTGATGCACAGCCCCGGCCGCCAGGGACCGGTCCTGGAGCGGTTCCGGCCCCGCATGGAGGCGCTGTTCGCCTGTATCGACGAGCTGGCCGAGCGCCACGGCGCACTGGTCGTCGACCTCTACGGGGCACCCGCGCTCGGCGATCCCCGGCTGTGGGACGTGGACCGGCTGCACCTGACCTCGGAGGGGCACCGCAGGGTCGCGGAGGCGGTGTGGCAGACGCTCGGCCACACGCCGGAGGACCCCGAGTGGCACCTCCCCCCGGAGGCGGCCCTCCCGCCGCGCTGGGTGGCGCGCCGGGCCGCGGACGCCCGCTTCGCCCGTCAGCATCTGCTGCCGTGGATCGGCCGCCGCCTCACCGGGCGCTCCTCGGGCGACGGCCTGCCGCCCAAGCGGCCCGAACTGCTGCCGTACGAGACCCGGTAGCCGGGCCGGGCTCTTGTAGCTTCCGCCGAACCACCCGGTGGCTCCGGCCTGCACGAATCGCCAGTAGAATCCGTCCACGTGACTCCTGCGCCCGCCAAGCCCCGTATCCCGAACGTCCTCGCCGGACGCTACGCCTCCGCCGAGCTCGCCACGCTCTGGTCGCCCGAGCAGAAGGTGAAGCTGGAGCGCCGGCTCTGGCTCGCCGTGCTGCGGGCCCAGAAGGACCTCGGGATCGAGGTGCCCGACACGGCGCTCGCCGACTACGAGCGCGTCCTCGACCAGGTCGACCTGGCCTCGATCGCCGAGCGCGAGAAGGTCACCCGCCACGACGTGAAGGCACGGATCGAGGAGTTCAACGACCTCGCCGGGCACGAGCACGTGCACAAGGGGATGACCTCCCGCGACCTCACCGAGAACGTCGAGCAGCTGCAGATCCGGCTCTCCCTGGAGCTGGTCCGCGACCGCGCGGTGGCGGTGCTGGCGCGTCTGGGCAGGCTGGCCGGCGAGTACGGCGAACTGGTCATGGCCGGCCGTTCGCACAACGTGGCCGCACAGGCGACCACGCTCGGCAAGCGGTTCGCGACCGCCGCCGACGAGCTGCTGGTCGCGTACGGCCGGGTGGAGGAGCTGCTGGGCCGCTACCCGCTGCGCGGCATCAAGGGTCCGGTCGGCACGGCTCAGGACATGCTGGACCTGCTCGGCGGGGACGCGGAGCGGCTCGCCGAGCTCGAGCGGCGGATCGCCGCTCATCTGGGCTTCTCGCGGGCTTTCACCAGCGTCGGCCAGGTCTACCCGCGCTCGCTGGACTACGAGGTCGTCACCGCGCTGGTGCAGCTGGCCGCCGCGCCGTCGTCGCTGGCGAAGACCATCCGGCTGATGGCCGGACACGAGCTGGTCACCGAGGGCTTCAAGCCGGGCCAGGTCGGTTCCTCCGCGATGCCGCACAAGATGAACACCCGCTCCTGCGAGCGCGTCAACGGCCTGATGGTGATCCTGCGCGGCTACGCCTCGATGACGGGCGAGCTGGCGGGCGACCAGTGGAACGAGGGCGACGTGTCCTGCTCGGTGGTGCGCCGGGTGGCGCTGCCGGACGCGTTCTTCGCCCTCGACGGCCTGCTGGAGACGTTCCTGACGGTGCTCGACGAGTTCGGCGCCTTCCCCGCGGTCGTCGCCCGCGAGCTGGACCGCTACCTGCCGTTCCTCGCCACCACCAAGGTGCTGATGGGCGCGGTGCGCGCGGGCGTCGGCCGGGAGCTGGCGCATGCGGCGATCAAGGAGAACGCCGTGGCCACGGCCCTCGCCATGCGGGAACAGGGTGCCGAGCGCAACGACCTCCTCGACAAGCTCGCCGCCGACGAGCGGCTGCCGCTCGGCCGGGACGAGCTTCAGGCGCTGATGGCGGACAGGCTGTCCTTCACGGGCGCCGCGAGCGGGCAGGTCACCGCCGTCGTCGGCCGGATCGACGAGATCGTGAAGCGGCACCCGGAGGCCGCCGGATACGCCCCCGGGGCGATCCTCTGACGCGCTTCACCCGGGAGGAGCTCCAGGCCGCCCGCGACCGTCTGGTACCCGACGTGGTCGCGGACGGTCTGCGCGTGCTGTTCTGCGGCATCAACCCCGGTCTCATGACGGCCGCGACCGGCCACCACTTCGCCCGCCCCGGCAACCGCTTCTGGCCGGCCCTGCACCGCTCCGGCTTCACCGCCGTACCGCTGCACCCGTCGGAGCAGCGGGAGCTGCTGTCGTACGGGCTGGGCATCACCAATGTGGTGGCGCGGGCGACCGCGCGCGCCGACGAGCTGAGCGCCGAGGAGTACCGGGAGGGCGGGCGGCTGCTCGCCGCGAAGGTGGCCCGGCTCCGGCCGCGGTGGCTGGCCGTGCTGGGGGTCACCGCGTACCGCGCGGCGTTCGACGACCGGAAGGCCCAGGTGGGACCGCAGGCGCGGACCATCGGCGGGACACGTGTGTGGGTACTGCCGAATCCGAGCGGGCTGAACGCGCACTGGACGCCGGCCGCGCTGGCGGAGGAGTTCGGCCGGCTGCGGGAGGCCGCGGCGCGGGAGTGACGGCCCTCGCTCAGGGCGGCGCGGTCTCCGTGACCACCGCCAGCAGCCGGACCTGGTCGGCCGGGTCCCGGTCGGCCACCGCAACCACGGCCCAGCGGCCGGTGCCCGGGACCTCCCAGACCCACGCCACCGCCGCGCGGGCGCAGAGCCCGGCCCAGGGCTCGGGTATCTTCTCCTCCCCGGTGCGCAGCAGGACCGTCTGCAGGTTGAAGGGGATGACGTCGCCCCAGCGGGAGGCGAGCACCTCGTAGACGGCGTCGCGCTCCTTCTCGAACTGGTCCACGGTGGCCGCCCGGTCGGCCGGGTCGCCGTCGCCCGGCCCGGGGCCGCTCTCCAGGATCGCCACATGGTGACCGGGAGCCCCGGAGCCGACGTCCGACGGGCCGTGTTCCGCCGGGAAGGGGCGGAAGCACAGCTCGTCGATGAGGGCGATGTGCCGGGCGATGTCCATGGGTCCAGTAAACCCGCCGCCACTGACACTTGGCGGTGTGTCAGCCCACCGCGGGTCAGGCGTCCCTGCGGCGCAGGCTCCACGCTCCTGCCAGCAGGGCGGCGGCCGCCCACAGCGCGGTCACGGCAAGTCCCGACCAGGGGCCGAGTGTTCCGTCGGGGGTCTGCCGCAGAACGACCTGTCCGGCCCGGTCGGGCAGGAGGTCGGTGGCGGTGCCCGCCGCGCCGCCGATCACGAAGGACACCACCAGGACGAACGGGATCAGCACCGACAGCGTGGCCACTCCGCTGCGCAGCAGGGCGGCGAGACCGGCCGCGAGAAGAGCCATGAGGGTCAGGTAGACGCCGCAGCCGGCCACCCCGCGGATCTGCTCCGCGGTGGTGAGGTCGTCCGCCGCGTCACCGAGCCCCGCCCGCCCCGCGAAAAGGGCCGCCACGGCGCTCAGCAGCCCGACGAGCAGGGTGGTCACGGCGATCGCCGTGACCTTCGCGGCGAACCAGTGCCCACGCCGCGGGACCGCGCCCAGCGAGAGCCGCAGCGCTCCGTCCTGGTACTCCGCCGATACCGCCGTGGCGCCGAAGGAGATGGCGGCGATCTGTCCCAGTACGGCACCGGACAGGACCGTGAACAGGGGATCGGCGTCCGGTTCGGCGGAGTTGTCCACTCCGGCGACCGCGGAGAACGCCGTGGTCACCGCGAACAGGACGAGCAGCGTGCCGGGGAGCGAGCGGACGGTGCGGATCTTCAGCCATTCGGCGCGGAGCACGGGTGCGAACGGCATGGTCAGGCCTCCTGGTGCCGTGCGGTGAACTCGGTCTCGGCAGCGGTCAGATCCAGATAGGCCTGTTCCAGCGTGCCCTCCTCCGCGAGGAGTTCGAGGATCGGCACGCCCGCGGCGGAGACGAGGCGCCCGATGTCGTCCACCCGCGCGTCCGGCACGGTCCAGTGCCCGTCCGGATGCTCCGCGGCCTCGTGGCCGTGTCGCGTGAGGGCGCTCAGGAGGGCGGCGGGATCGGACGTACGGATCCGGACGGCGGGGCGTACCCGCGCGCCGATGAACTCCCGCACGGGTGTGTCGGCCAACAGCCGGCCCCGCCCGAGGACGACGAGGTGGTCGGCGAACGAGGCGGTCTCGTTCATCAGATGGCTGGAGACCAGGACGGTGCGCCCCTCGTCCGCCAGCCGGCGCAGCATCGCGCGGATCCAGACGATGCCTTCCGGGTCGAGGCCGTTGGAGGGCTCGTCGAGCATGATCACCTCCGGGTCGCCGAGCAGTGCGGCGGCGATGCCAAGGCGCTGGCGCATGCCCAGGGAGTACGTCCGCACCCGGTGGCGGGCGGCCGGTCCCAGGCCGGTCTCCTCCAGCACCTCGTCGACCCGGTGGTCCGGGATCCGGTGGCTCGCCGCGAGGACGCGCAGGTGGTTCCGGCCGGTGCGGGCACCGTGCGCGGCCTGCGCGTCCAGCAGCGCGCCGACATGGCGCAGGGGTTCCCGGATCGCGGCGTAGGCGCGCCCGCCGACGGTCGCCGAGCCCGACGTCGGGTGGTCGAGGCCGAGCACCAGGCGCATGGTGGTCGACTTCCCGGCGCCGTTGGGGCCGAGGAAGCCGGTGACGCGGCCGGGCCGGACGCGGAAGGTGAGGTGGTCGACGGCTCGCCGGGTGCCGTACTCCTTGGTGAGGTCCTGCACGTCGATGCTGGTCATGTGCATCAGCGTGGCCGCCGGACGAGGGCGCCGCGTCCCCCGGGCGGGGAGACCGCCTCCCCCGGGCGGGGGAGGTCAGCGGTCGGCGGGCCCTGACAGGATGCCGCCATGGTCCGCATCCTGCGTCCGCTGCTGCGAGGGACGACGTACACGCGTCTGCTGCATCTCTGGATCCCCGGACTGCCCTTCAGCGTGTGGATGTTCATCGATCCCGGGACGCCCTGGGTGCCCGTGCTCGTGCTGCCGGCGCTGGGACTGGTCCCCGCGGTGCGCAGGGGTGAGGGGGTGCAGGCCGCGCTGCTGCTCACGCCGAGCGAGCGCGAGCCGGGGTTCTCGGAGGAGTTCTCGGCGACATGGCGGGACCGGATGCGTACCGTGCTGTGGCTGGCGGTGCGTACGGTGCTGGCGACGGTGACGGTCTTCGTCACGGTGTGGCTGCCGCTGCTGGGCTACTCCCTGGTCCAGGTGGCCACCGGAACGGTGCCCGGTGGCGTGCCGGTGCTCGAGGACGCGCGGCACCACTGGGCCTACGCGCTGCTCGTCCCGTTCCCGCTGATCGTGCTGGGCGCGGCCCTGGTGGGTCTCGGCGCGCTCGTCACCGCGGTCGCGCGCGGGCTGCTCGGCCCCTCCCCCGCGGAGCGTCTGGCCGCGCTGGAGGCCAGGACCGAACAGCTCCTGGAGCGCACCCGCATCGCACGCGAGCTGCACGACTCCATCGGTCATGCCCTGACCGTCGCCGTCGTGCAGGCCGGTGCCGCGCGGGCGGCCGGCGATCCGGAGTTCACCGACCGGGCGCTGGACGCCGTCGAGGAGACCGGACGGGCGGCGCTGGAGGACCTGGAGCGGGTCCTGGGCATCCTGCGCGAACCCGAGAAGCCCGTCGGCGGCCGGCCGACGCTCGTGGACGCCGGCCGTCTGCTGGAGTCCGCCCGCGCGTCCGGGGCGACGGTCGACGCCGAGGTGACGGGCCCGCTGGAGACGGCTCCCCGGCCGGTGTCCCGCGAGGGTTACCGCATCCTGCAGGAGTCGCTGACGAACGCGCTGCGGCACGCGGGAGCGGTCCCGGTACGGGTGAGGATCCGCGTCGCCGGCAGCACCCTGGTCCTGGAGATCCGCAACCGGCTGACGCAGGACGTGCCGGGCCCCGGGCGCGGGAACGGACTGCGCGGCATACGCGAGCGCGCCGCGCTGCTGGGCGGCCGGGCGTGGACGGGGCCCGACGGGGACGACTGGCGGGTGCGGGTCGAGCTGCCGCTGGGCTGACCTAGGCTGGCCGGATGCCGGTGACCGTACTGCTCGTCGACGACGAACCTCTCGTACGCGCGGGGCTGCGGGCCGTCCTCGAGGCGCAGCCGGACATCGGGGTCGTCGGGGAGGCGGCCGACGGGGTGGCGGTGATCCCGCTGGTTCGGCGGCTGCGGCCGGACGTGGTCGCCATGGACGTGCGCATGCCGCTGATGGACGGCATCGAGGCCACGCGCGCGTTGCTGCGGTCGGTCGGCACGCCGCCGAAAATCCTCGTCGTGACGACATTCGAGAACGACGAGTACGTCTACGGGGCGCTGCGCGCGGGCGCCGACGGGTTTCTGCTGAAACGGGCGCGGCCCGCGGAGATCGTGCACGCGGTGCGGCTGGTCGCCGAGGGCGAGTCGCTGCTGTTCCCCGCCTCGGTGCGCCGGCTCGCCGCCGAGTTCGGCGACCGCGGCAACAGCGCGGCGCGGTCGGTGCTGGAGCGGGCGCGGCTGACCGAGCGCGAGGGCGAGGTGCTGCGGCTGATGGCGCGGGGCCTGACCAACGCGGAGATCGCCGTCCGGCTCGTGGTGGGGACGGAGACGGTGAAGTCCCATGTGAGCTCCGTGCTGGCGAAACTCGCGGCGCGGGACCGGACCCAGGCGGTGATCGCGGCCTACGAGTCGGGCTTCGTGGTGCCGGGGTGAGCGGTGTCCACGGGGCGGGTCCGGGCACCCCCGCCCGGAGGTCGCCGGGGTCCGCCGCGCCGAGTACGATCCGCCCCACACACGCACGAGCTCGGAGGACGGACGGTGGGTCGGCTGACCGGCGGGGACCCCTCGCTGCTGCGGAGGATCAACTCCGCTGTGGTGCTGCACGCGCTGCGGGCCACGGACTGCGCGACGCTGACCGAGGTCACCCGGGTCACCGGACTGTCCCGGCCGACGGTCGAGGGCGTGGTGGAAGGGCTCATCGAGGCGGGGCTCGTCGTGGAGACGGTGGCCGAGGAGGGCATCGCGCGGCGGCAGGGGCGGCCCGCGCGGCGGTTCCGGTTCCGGGCGGAGGCCGGGCATCTGCTCGGCCTGGAGATCGGCGTGCACCGGGTCGCCGCGCTGCTGGCCGATCTGGACGGCCGGGTGATCGGCGCGCAGGCACGGGAGGTCGACGAGACGGTCGACGCGGACGAACGGCTGGAGCGGCTGCTCGCGGCCGTCGAGGAGCTGCTGCGCCGGGCCGGTGTCCCGCGCGGGTCCCTGCGGGCGGTGGGGGTCGGCACCCCCGGGATCGTCGAGGCCGACGGCACGGTACGGCTGGGCACGGCGCTGCCCGGCTGGACGGGGCTGGGCCTCGGCGACCGGCTGAGCCGGTCCTTCAAGTGCCCGGTGCTGGTGGAGAACGACGCCAACGCGGCCGTCGTCGCCGAGCACTGGAAGGGCGCCGCCAAGGACACCGACGACGTGGTGTTCGTGCTGGCCGGGCTGAGTCCGGGCGCCGGATCACTGATCGGCGGACGGCTGCACCGGGGGTACGGCGGGGCGGCCGGGGAGATCGGCGCGCTGCACCTGCTGGGCCGGGAGGCGACGCCTGAGACGCTGCTGTCCACCACGGACGAGCCGCTGCACCCGCTCGACGAGCAGGCCGTCGCCCAGGTCTTCGCCCAGGCCCGCGAGGGTGACGAACGGGCGCGCGCGGCCATGGACCGCTTCATCCACCGGCTGGTCCACGACGTGGCGGCGCTGGTGCTGGCCCTCGACCCCGAACTGGTCGTGATCGGCGGCTGGGCGGCCGGTCTGGACGGTGTGCTGGAGCCGTTGCGCGGCGAACTGGCCCGCTACTGCCTGCGCCCGCCCCGGGTGTCCCTCTCCCTGCTGGGCGAGGCGGCGGTCGCCACGGGCGCGGTACGGCTCGCCCTCGACCATGTGGAGGAGCAGCTGTTCGCCGTGGAGGGCACGGTGACGGCCCGCCGGTAGGCCGGTCCGGTGGCCGTGCCCGCCCGCCGGGGGGCACGGCCACCGTGAGCGCCCGGCGCCGTCGGAGCCTGGCGGACCGTGAGGTCAGGAAGCCTGTCGTTCCGGGCCGTGGTGGATCTGCACGCCGCCGGAGTCGCCGAACGTCAGCCGGCAGGTGTCCGCGCGGTAGGTGGCCACCGAGAGCGCGGCGGTGCGGCCCCGGGCGATGAAGCGCGTGGTGACGACGAGGACCGGTGCGCCGGGCAGCCGGTCGAGTTCCCTGGCGTCGTCCGCGCGGGCGGAGCCCAGCTCCACGGTGTTCTCCTGCCGCTCCAGCTCGAGGTGCTGCAGTTCCCTCAGCACCGCCCGGGCGCGCGCCGCGCCGGACGGCGCGTCGATGCCGGACAGATCGGGCACCGACTCGGCCGGGACGTACAGCAGTTCGGCGGCGACGGGCTGGCCGTGCGAGACACGGGAGCGCCGCACGGTGTGCACGGGCTCGTCGCGTCCGGTCACCAGCGTCTCGGCGACGGTGGCCGGCGGTGTCCCGAGGGCGCAGTCGAGGGTCTGCCAGGCGTCCAGCGGTCCTCCCGGCCAGGCGTGCTGGGCCGTGCCGACGGAGACACCCATACGGGGCGGGGCGACCGTGGTGCCCACGCCGCGGCGGCGCTGCAGCCTGCCCTCCAGTTCGAGCTGCTCCAGGGCCTGGCGGAGCGTGGCGCGGGCGACACCGAAGCGGGCCGCGAGATCGCGCTCGTTGGGCAGGATCTCGCCCACGGTGAACTCCGAGTCCAGCGCTTCGCTGAGCACGGTCCTGAGATGCCAGTACTTCGGTTCCGGCACCGTTTCCAGCTGCGTGGTCCCCACCCTGTCCTCCACGATCGCCGTGTCCGGCGGCGTTTTAGCGCCCTTGTTTATTAAAGGTTGTTTCACTTCTCAGCGACCATAAGGCGGCCCTCACCCTTGGTCAATACCAATGGGCGCGGCGGCGCAGGCCCGGCGGGACGAGGGACCCGGCGCGCAGGGGGCTGCTGCACCACGGCGGGGAGCGGGCGCAGCTTGCCGGGGTTGCGGATGACGCGGACCGCCTGGACCCGGCCGCGTCCCGGGTGGTGCCGGGCATCACCCGGGAGCGGGAGCGGGGCTACCCGTCGGTAGCAATTGCTGACAAGCTGTCTACGGCGTCAGGCGGCGTCACTCGCCGCGAGTCCCAGACGAGGAGAACTCTCATGTCCGCGACCGTCTCCTTCAAGGTCACCTCTCCCCTCGGACCGGTGCCCGTGGCCCTCTCCCACGCGCGCGTGGGCCGCGGTGAACCACTGCTCCTGCTGCACGGCATCGGTCATCACCGCCAGGCCTGGGACCCGGTGGTGGACATCCTCGCGACCGAACGCGAGGTGATCACGGTGGACCTGCCCGGATTCGGCGCCTCCCCCTCGCTGCCCGACGGTCTCACCCACGACCTGCCCACCATGAACGCCGCCCTCGGCGCCCTCTGCGAGGCGCTGGACCTGGACCGGCCGCATGTGGCCGGCAACTCGCTCGGCGGTCTGCTGGCCCTCGGCCTCGGCCGCGAGCGGCTCGTACGGTCCGTCACCGCCCTGTCCCCGGCGGGCTTCTGGACCCCGGCGGAGCGGCGGTACGCGTTCACCGTGCTGCTCGGCATGCGCCGGGCCGCGGAGCTCATGCCGCTTCCCCTGGTCGAGCGTCTCGCCCGTTCCGCGGCCGGCCGGGCGGCACTGACCAGCACCATCTACGCCCGCCCCGGGCGCCGTTCACCGGAGGCCGTGGTCGCCGAGACACTCGCGCTCGCCGGGGCCACCGGGTTCACCGAGACCCTTCGCGCGGGCGCCACCGTACGGTTCACCGACGACGTGCCCGGCATTCCCGTGACCGTCGCCTGGGGCACCCGGGACCGGTTGCTCATTCCCCGGCAGGGTGTCCGCGCGAAGCGGATCATCCCCCGCGCGCGACTGGTCCGGCTGCCGGGCTGCGGCCACGTTCCCATGAACGACGACCCGGCGCTGGTGGCCCGCGTCCTCCTCGACGGCAGCCGCTGAACGTGCGGCCCGGGGGCGCGATCGCGGGCGGCGTGGAAGGTGATCGCCGCCGGCGTGCCGATCGGTCCGTCGCACCGGACGCGACCGGGGGCAGGGAGCGGCGGTCGCGGAGCCGCCGCGGTGTGTGAAACGCCGCCGGATCACCGGCACCGTGTGGCTGACGGCGCCAGGCGCACCCACCCGGCGCGGGACTACCGGACCGACGGACCGCGTCCGGTGACTTCGAGCCGTTCCGGGAGTCCGCCGGGCGGGTGGGGGTGAAGGCGCCGAGCTCTCCCACGTCTCCACCGGGCTGTTCACGAAGACACTGCAGCCGTACCTCGTCGGTCAGTTGTGCAGCACATCGGACAGAAGTACGGCCTTTACCCTTCAGTCACAGCATGTTCGTGATCACGAAACACGATTCCTTCACAGTGCCTGTATGAGTCGTGACATGTCTGAAGTGAAGTACACCCGGCACGGCGGCCCCGCGCAGTCCGGCCGGAACCCGGCCGGACCCGCCGCGCGGTGCACCGCCGCGTTCCACGCGTGGTGGGCACGCCGCCACGGCCACGCGCCTCCGGCGCACGATACCGGCGACGCCCCACCGTCCTCCGCCGCGCGCGGGGAGAGCGTGCTGTGGCGGATGCGGACCACGGTGAAGGACGAGCCGGGTGCCCTGGCCGCACTGTGCACGGCCCTGGCCGAGCGTCAGGTCGACATCCTGAGCCTGCAGACGCACCCGCTGGGCGAGGACATCGTGGACGAGTTCCTGCTGCGCGCGCCGGCGGGCACGGACCTGACCACCGCGGTGACGCTCGCCGGGGGCAGGGACATCTGGACCGAACGGGCCGACGCCCACGATCTGGTGGACGCCCCGACCCGGGTGCTGTCACTGGCCGCCCGCACCGCCTCGGACGCCGCCGAACTGCCCCTGGCACTGCGCCAGCTGCTGGGGCGGTGCACGATCCGCTCACGGCCCGCCGCCCCGGCCTCCGGCGAAACCGCGGCCGGGGCCGTACCGGCGGAGGGGAGCCTGGACGACACCGTCATCCGGCTGCGTGACCCCGAGGGCGGTGTGCTCACCGTGGAGCGGCCGTATCTGCCCTTCACGCCCACCGAGTTCGCCCGCGCCCGCGCGCTGGTGGAGCTGGACGCCCGGCTCGGCCCGCGGATGCCGCGCGGCCGTGATCTGCTCACACTGCCGGAGGGCGGTGACCTCTCCGTGCGCCGGGCGGACACCGGTGATCTGGCAGCCGCGCGGGCGATGCACGAGCGGTGCTCCCCCGAGACCCTGCGCAGGCGGTACCACGGGCCGGTCGGTGACGCCGACCGTTACCTGAACCACCTGCTCAGCCCGCGCTTCGGGCGGACGCTCACCGCACAGACCGCCTCGGGACGGATCGTCGCCCTCGGTCATCTGCTGTGGGACGGTGACGAGACCGAGGTCGCGCTGATCGTGGAGGACGCCTGGCAGCGCCGGGGCATCGGCGGGGAACTCCTCACACGGCTGGTGTCCATGGCGGCCGAGGCGGGCTGCGCCCAGGTGTACGCCGTGACGCAGGCGGCCAACACCGGCATGGTGGCCGCGATGCGCGGCCTGGGCCTGCCGCTCGACTACCAGATCGAGGAGGGCACCCTTGTGATCACCGCCCGCCTGGACGCCGTACCGGCCGGCCGGGTACGGGGGTCCGGTGAGCGGATCGGCCGGCCGTAGGGCCCGTCCGGGCCCCGCGGGCGACGGCCCGGACCCGGTGGCAGGCGCACCCAGCGCGCGGGAACGGGACACGGCCCGGCGCTCGCCGGGCCGTTCCCCGCGTCCGGTGTCTCAGCCCCGGGCCAGCGCCCGGGTGCGGTCGGGCGTCGTCCCGGTCCGCTCCCCCAGGGCCGCGTCCAGATCGGCCCACAGGTCCTCGATGTCCTCCAGACCGACCGAGAGGCGCAGCAGCCGGTCGCTGACCCCGGCGTCCCTGCGGTCGTCGGCGTCGACGATGCGGTGGCTGATGGACGCCGGGTGCTGGATGAGGGAGTCCACGCTGCCGAGGCTCACCGCGGGGGTGATCAGCCGTACGCCGGCGATCACCTCGTGCGGGTCGCCGTTCACCTCGAAGGCGACCATCGCCCCGCCGATGGCCGGGTAGTGCACCCGGCTCACGCGCGGGTCGTCGGCGAGCCGGGCGGCAAGCTCCGCCGCGGACGCGGACGCGGCCCGCACCCGGACCGGCAGCGTCGACAGGCCCCGCAGCAGCAGATAGCCGGCCAGCGGATGCAGCACGCCGCCGGTGGCGAACCGCACCTGGCGCAACCGCCCCGCGAACTCCTCGTCGCAGGCCACCACACCCGCCAGCACGTCCCCGTGACCGCCGAGGTACTTCGTCGCGCTGTGCAGCACCAGTCGCGCCCCCTGCTCGGCCGGGCGCTGCAGGACCGGGGTGGCGAAGGTGTTGTCGACCAGCAGCGGCACGGAGCCGCACGCGTGGGCGACGGCCGGCAGATCGACCTCGGCGAGCGTGGGGTTGGCCGGGGACTCCACCAGCACCAGACCGGTGTCCGGACGCAGCGCGTCGGCGACCCCGGCCGGGTCGGTCCAGGTCACCTCGGAGCCGAGCAGCCCGGCGGTCAGCAGATGGTCGCTGCACCCGTACAGCGGCCGAACGGCGACGACATGGCGCAGCCCCATCGAGCCGCGGACCATCAGGACGGCGCTGAGCGCGGCCATGCCACTGGCGAAGGCGACCGCCGACTCGGTGCCCTCCAGCCGGGCCAGCGCGGTCTCGAAACGGGCGACGGTCGGGTTGCCGAGCCGCCCGTAGACGGGCGGCCCGTCCGGTTCGGCGCCGGTGGTGGCGAAGGCGTCGATACGGGCGGCCTCGGCGCGGCTGTCGTACGAGGGATAGGTGGTGGACAGGTCGATCGGCGGGGCGTGCAGTCCGAGTCCGGCGAGATCGTCCCGGCCGGCGTGCACGGCCTCGGTGGCGAGTGCTCTGGTGGTGCGTCGCGTGTCCATGCCCATGTCCATGGAAGCAGGGTGAACACCGAACGGGTCTGTGGTGGCGGTTGCCGTGCTACGTTCGGCCGATGGCCGAATCTGTCGTACTGGATCCGGTGGACCTTCATCTGCTGCGGCTGTTGCAGAACGACGCCCGGGCGACGTACCGGGATCTCGCCGCGCAGGTCGGGGTCGCACCGTCGACCTGTCTGGACCGGGTGACCCGGCTGCGCCGCTCCGGTGTGATCCTCGGGCACCGGCTGAAACTGGACCCCGCCAGGCTGGGGCGGGGTCTGCAGGCACTGCTGTCGGTACAGGTCAGACCGCACCGGCGAGAGCTGGTGGGCCCCTTCGTGGAGCGGATCCGGGTCCTGCCGGAGTCGCTGACCGTGTTCCATCTGACCGGCCCGGACGACTACCTGGTGCATGTGGCGGTCGCGGACATGGCGGATCTGCAGCGGCTGGTACTCGACGAGTTCACCTCACAGCGCGAGGTGGCGCGGGTGGAGACCCGGCTGATCTTCCAGCAGTGGGACTGCGGCCCGATGCTGCCGCCCTCTCCCTCCGCACAATCCGGGTGACGCGCGGCGGGCCGCGTACCAGGATGGTCCGCATGTCACAGACCAACAGCTCCCTCCCCCGTCAGGTCGCCGACGCCTACGTCGACCAGCTCATCGCCCTCGACCCGATCACCGGCACGTATCTCGGAGTGAAGGAGAGTTCCTCCCTGCTGCCCGACCTCTCGCCGGCCGGGCAGGAAGCGGCCGCCGAGCTGATCCGGGCCACGCTGGGACGGCTCGGCGAGGCCGAGCGGCAGCCCGGCGCGGACAGCGACGCCGAACGCCGCTGTGCCCGTCTGCTGCGCGAGCGGCTCACCGCGGAACTGGCCGTGCACGAGGCCGGCGAAGGTCTGCGCGCGGTGGGCAACCTGGGCACCGTCGCCCACTCGGTGCGCGAGGTGTTCACCGTGACGCCGGCGGGGACGGAGGAGGAATGGTCGGCGATCGCCGGGCGGCTGCGCGCGGTCCCGGCGGCCCTGGCCGGCTACCGGGAGTCCCTGGCACTCGGCCTGGAGCGCAAGCTGTACGCGGCTCCGCGCCCGACGCGGACGTTCGTCGGGCAGCTCTCCGAGTGGGCGGACACGGGCCAGGGCCGCGGCTGGTTCGAGGACTTCGCCGCCGGGGGACCGGACACGCTGCGCGCGGAGCTGGACGAGGGCGCCGGCGCGGCGACCGCGGCCGTCGTCGGGCTGCGGGACTGGATGCGCGATGTGTACGCGCCTGCCGTGGAGGACGCGCCGAACACGGTGGGCCGGGAGCGCTACGCCCGCTGGTCCCGGTACTACAACGGCACCGACCTTGACCTGGACGAGGCGTACGCGTACGGCTGGTCCGAGTACCACCGCCTGCTCGGCGAGATGAGGAAGGAGGCGGAGAAGATCCTTCCCGGCGCGCGGACGCCGTGGGTGGCCCTGGAACACCTGGACGAGCACGGACGCCACATCGAGGGCGTCGACGAGGTCCGCGCGTGGCTCCAGGGCGTGATGGACCGGGCCGTCGAGGCCCTGGACGGCACCCACTTCGACCTCGCCGACCGGGTACGGAAGGTGGAGTCCCGGATCGCCCCGCCCGGCAGTGCGGCGGCGCCGTACTACACACCCCCGTCGGAGGACTTCTCGCGGCCCGGATGCACCTGGCTGCCCACCATGGGACTGACCCGCTTCCCGGTCTACGACCTGGTCTCGACCTGGTACCACGAGGGTGTCCCCGGCCATCACCTCCAGCTCGCGCAGTGGGTGCACGTCGCCGGGAACCTCTCGCGCTACCAGGCCTCGGTGGGCATGGTCAGCGCCAACGCCGAGGGCTGGGCGCTGTACGCGGAGCGGCTGATGGACGAACTCGGCTTCCTCACCGACGCGGAGGAGCGACTGGGCTACCTGGACGCGCAGATGATGCGGGCGACCCGGGTCATCGTCGACATCGGTATGCACCTGGAGCTGGAGATCCCGGCGGACTCGCCGTTCCACCCGGGTGAGCGCTGGACGCCGGAACTGGCCGAGGAGTTCTTCGGGTCGCACAGCAGCCGGCCGGCGGACTTCGTGGAGAGCGAGCTGACCCGCTATCTGACGATCCCGGGCCAGGCCATCGGCTACAAGCTCGGCGAGCGGGCGTGGCTGCTGGGCCGGGCCAACGCCCGCGAGCGGCACGGCGACGCCTTCGACCTCAAGGCCTGGCACATGGCCGCGCTGTCCCAGGGCTCGCTGGGCCTGGACGACCTGGTGGACGAACTGTCGGCGCTGTGAGCCGGGTCAGCGCCGGAATCCGCCCTCGGAGTCGATGACCTGACCGGTGATCCAGTCCGCCTCGTCCGTGGCCAGCCACGCGATGAGGCGGGCCGGGTCGTCGGGCATGCCCCAGCGTCCCGCGGGGAAGAGCGCGGCGACGGCGTCGTACTCCTCGCCGGTCAGGTAATCGGTGTCCACCGGGCCGGGGTTGACGGTGTTCACGGTGACCGCGTGCTCGGCCAGACCGGTCGCCAGGGAGCGCGTGACGGAGGCCAGGGCGCCCTTCTGGAGGGCGTAGGCGATCTCGCCCGGCATCCCGCCGGCGATGTCCTGCCCGGAGGTCATCATCATCACCCGCCCGCCCGGGGTGCGGGCCGGCAGGGCGGCGCGGTGCCGGGCGTGGGCCTGGACGAGCAGCAGCACCGAGCGGGCGTCGACGGCCCAGTGCGCGTCGAGCATGGCGGCGTCGATCGTGTCGAGGTCCCCGTCGGAGCCGCTGAGGGCGTGGTTGGCGACGAGGATGTCGAGACGGCCGCCGAGCGCCTCCGCCGCGCGGGCGTGCAGTGCGGCGGGTGCTTCGGGTGCGGACAGGTCACCGGGTCCGGAGAGCACCCGCGCGCCGGGGTCGCCGAGGGCCTCGCGCACGGAGGCGGTCACGTCCTCGGGGCGGTCGGCGCCCCAGGGCATGGCGGCGTCGTGCGGCACATGGTGGTGCAGGTAGACACTGGCCCCGTAGGCGGCGAGCCGCCGCGCGACGGCGTGGCCGATGCCGCCGCGTCTGCTGGCCCCGGTGACCAGCGCGGTCCGGCCGCGCAGGGGCAGGGGGTCACGGCGGAGCGATTCGGGGGCGGGGTGCGGAAACCTGGGCATGATCGCCCATCATGGGTCACCCAGGGGGCCGGCGCACGCGAATATCCCCGCCCGGGCCGGTACTCCGCCGCCCGGCCCGCCCCACGCCCCGGTTCTGCGTGTCATCGCCGCGTCCGGCGGGTCGGCTCCCTTCCCGGACGGAGGGGCCCGGCATCCCGCATCCCCGGCCGTCGGTGCCCACGGGTGACCGGGTGAGCCGGTGAGCCGGTGAGCCGGTGAGCCGGTGAGCCGCCTACCCGTTCCCGCGCTGCCGCAGCCGCGAACCGGAGCGGTCCTTCACGACCTCCAGCTGGGCGTGTATCCGCCGCCGCAGATCGGCGACGTGGCTGACGATGCCGACGCTGCGGTCGCGTTCGCGCAGGGAGTCCAGGACGTCCAGGACCTCGTCGAGGGTCTGGTCGTCGAGACTGCCGAAGCCCTCGTCGATGAAGAGGGTGTCCAGCCGGACCCCGCCCGCCTCGTCGGTGACGACGTCCGCGAGACCGAGCGCGAGGGCGAGGGACGCGAAGAAGGTCTCGCCGCCCGAGAGGGTCGCGGTGTCGCGCTCCCGTCCGGTCCAGGCGTCGACGACGTGCAGTCCGAGGCCACTGCGGCCGCGGCCGGTGCGGTCGTCGGAGTGGACGAGGGTGTAGCGGCCGGACGACATGCGGTGCAGCCGTACGGTCGCGGCGGCGGCCACCTGTTCGAGCCGGGCGGCGAGGACGTACGACTCCAGGCGCATCCGGCGTTCGTTGTCCGCCGAGGTGCCGGCGGCGAGACCGGCCATGCGGGCCACGCGGTCGTACTCCTCGCGCAGCGGCCCCAGCCGGCGCACCGAGGCGGTGGCCCGCTCGGAGAGCCGGTCGAGTTCGGTGCAGCGCCGGACGGCGGCGTCACGTGCGGAGGCCGCCTCGCGTACCCTGCGGCCCGCGTCGTCGGCGGTTCGCTGAGCGGTGGCGAGGTCGGCGGGCGGCTGCTGCGCGGCGGCCGCCGTCTCCGGTTCGGCGAGGACCGCGCGTACGGCGGCCTCCTCGTGCTGCCAGGCGTCCAGGCTGCGCTGGAGTTCACGGTGCTCCGCGTCGTCCAGGAGGGCGTCGGCCGCGGCCTGCGGGGTGTCGAAGCCCGCGCGGAAGGCGGCGTCGGCGAGCCGTGCGTCGGCCTTCTTGAGGCGCTGGGCCGTTTCCCCGGCGGCCCTGGCCGCGTCGGCGGCGGCCGCGAGCCGCGCCGCGCTCTCCTCCAGCTGTGCGGCGCGCGCGGCGACGCTGCCGGCCTCGCCCCGCGCCTGGACCAGCTCCGCCTCCAGGGCCGCGCGTTCCTGCTCCATGCGCTCGCGGTGGCCCACGCGGGAGCCGGCCCGGACGGCCGCCTCGTGCTGGGCGGTGATCCGCAGTCCGTGCTCGTGCTCCGCCCCGCGCAGCCGCTCCTGCACGGCGTGCAGCCCGGCGGCGGCGTCCCGCTCCCGGGTGTACTGCCGCTCCAGATCCTCCACCGCGCGGGCGAGTTCCCCGGTGGGGGTGTCCCCGGCTTCGGCACTCGCTGCGGCCAGCGCCTCCCGTACGGGGCCGAGCCTCCGCTCGGCGTCGGCGTGCCGCTGGTCGGCCCGCTGGGAGTCGGCCAGGGCTCGCTCCTCCGTCTCGCGGTCGACGTGTCCGTCGACCTTGCGGGCGGGGGCCGGGTGTTCGGTGGCGCCGCAGACCGCGCAGGGTTCGCCGCCGGCGAGTCCGGCGGCCAGTTCCGCGGCGATGCCGTTCAGCCGCTGTTCCTTCAGGTCGAGCCAGCGCCGGCGGGCGGTGAGCGCCTGCTCGTGGGCGGTACGGACCTCGCCGGCGGCCGCCTCCGTCTCCCCGGCGAGCCGATCGCGCGCCCGCGCGGCGTTCAGCCGCCGGAGCGCGGGATCGCGCCGCGCGGCGAGTTCACCGGCCCTGGTCGCCGCCTCCTGCGCGGACGCGATGCCCGCCTGGAGGGCGGCGCGGGTCTGCACCCAGCCGGCCAGCCAGGTCTCCGCTTCCTGGAGCGTCTCCTCGTCGGCGCGTTCCTGGCGCTCCAGACCGGCGCGCTCGTCGTGGAGTTCCGTCAGCCGCCGCTCCGCGCGGCGGGCCGACTCCAGTCCGCCCAGTTCCTCGGCGGCCCGCCGGGCGGCGGCCGCGAGGCCGGCCGCTCCCGCGTCCGCCAGGGAGGCCGGGAGGGCCGCACGCGCGTCCGTCTCCCCGGCGGCCGCGCGCCGGTGCTCGGTCTCGGCGGAGTCCCGTAGCTCCAGGGCGGGGGCGACGGTCTCCGCCTTGCGGGCGCGCTCCATACGGGCCTGGGTCTCCCGGTGGGCGCCGGCCCGCTCCTCGAGCCGTACCGCCCGCTCCCGCGCCTTGGCGAACCGGCGTTGCAGCCGGTCCCGTTCGCGTATGACATCCAGGGAGCGGTCGGCGGCGTCCAGGGCGGACTCGGCGGCGTCCAGGCGGCAGCGGGCGGCGGTGAGCTGCTCCCGGGCGGTGCTGCGGGCGACGGCCGCCGCACCCAGTACGGCATCGGCCAGCCCCGGTTCACCGGGCGCCAGTTCGGGCAGCTCCATGGTGCCGTCCGCGGCCTGCTGCATCCGGTGGGCGTCGGCCAGCAGCTCGGCGTCGCCGTCGCGCACCCTGGACTCGGCCGCCCGCCGGCGCTCGGCGAGGCGCTTCTCCACGTCGGCGAAGCGGCGGGTGTCGAAGAGCCGGCCCAGCAGCTTGCCGCGGGCTTCGGCGTCGGCGCGCAGGAAGCGCGCGAAGTCCCCCTGGGGCAGCAGCACGACCTGGCAGAACTGCTCCCGGCTCATGCCGAGGAGCTGGGTGATCTCCTCACCGATCTCCTGGTGCGAGCGGCTGAGATCCTTCCAGGTGGCCGCGGCGGCGTCGCGTTCGCGCAGCCAGGTCTGGGCCTTGTCCACCGTGGTGCCCGCGCGGCGGCCCTTCTTGGCACGCTCCCAGGGCGGCTGCCGGGTGATCTCCAGCCGCCGGCCGGCCACGGTGAGCTCGAGGGTGACCTCCGTACGCGTGCCCGGGGCGGCGTGATCGCTGCGCAGCGCCATGCCCTGGCCGCTCTGCCGGCCCCCGGGGACGGAGCCGTACAGCGCGTAGCAGACGGCGTCCAGGACGGAGGTCTTGCCGGCGCCGGTGGGACCGTGCAGCAGGAAGAGGCCCGCGGCGGACAGCTCGCCGAAGTCGACGCTCTGCGTGCCCCCGAAGGGCCCGAAGGCCGTGATGTCCAGCCGGTGCAGCCTCATCGCGCCACCTCCCGTACCGTCTCGTCCGCGCGGACCGCGTCGAAGGCGTCCCGCAGGACGGTCCGTTCGTGCGCGTCGGGTCCGGCGCCGCCGCGGACGTGGGTGACGAAGTCCTCGGCGATCTGCTGGTCGTCGCGGCCGGCGAGGCGGCGGGCGTAGGAGATGCCGGGGTCGCCGGCGGCGCGGGCCGGGTCGAAGACGAGGCTGAGGGTGTGCGGGAAGCGCTCGGTGAGCCGGGCCATCGGGTCGGCGGGGCGGACCGGGTCGGTGAGCGTGGCCTCGATCCACGCCTCCTGGTGCCGGGCCAGCGCGGGGTCGGCGAGCAGGTCCTCCAGGGTGCCGCGGATCCGGGCCAGCGCGCGGGGCACGGGGCAGTCGACGCGCTCGGCGGTGACGGTTCCGTCGGCGGCCAGGTCGACCAGCCACATGGTTTTGCGGTGGGCGGTCTCGGAGAAGGAGTACGGCAGCGGGGAACCGGAGTAGCGCACGCGGTCGGTCAGGGTCTGGCAGCCGTGCAGGTGGCCGAGCGCCACGTAGTCCACTCCGTCGAACACTCCGGCGGGTACGGAGGCCACTCCGCCGACGGTGATGTCCCGCTCGCTGTCGCTGGGTTCGCCGCCGGTGACGAAGGCGTGGGCGAGGACGACGGAGCGGGTGCCGGGGGCACGGCCGGCCAGGTCGGCGCGGACGCGGTCCATGGCGGCGGCGAGCACGGCCTCGTGCCCGGCCCGCTCCACCGCGAACTCATCGCGTACCAGGGCGGGTTCGAGGTAGGGAAGTCCGTAGAAGGCGATGTCCCCGTGGGCGTCGGACAGCAGCACCGGAGTGCCGCACGCGGACGGTTCGGTCCGCAGATGGATGCCGGCCCGGCCCATGAGTCCGGCACCGACGCCGAGACGGCGGGCCGAGTCGTGGTTCCCGGAGATCATCACCGTCGGCACACCGAGACCGGCGAGACGGTGCAGGGCGTCGTCGAACAGTTCGACCGCGGCGAGCGGCGGCACCGCGCGGTCGTACACGTCCCCCGACACGACCACCGCGTCCACGTCGCGCTCACGCACGGTGGTGACGAGGTGGCGGATGAACTCGGCCTGGGCACCGAGCATGCCGACCCGGTGGAAGGACCGGCCGAGGTGCCAGTCGGACGTGTGCAGCAGTCTCATGATTCCCGCAGCGTATCCGCCGGGTCCGACAGCACGGGCGGTTACTCCCGTATCACCCCGTCATGACCCGCACCGAACACGCAGATTGCACGACGAAAGGAACATATGGGCATCCTGTCGCGGTGCGGTCACGCGTCACCGTAGGCCTCCCCTCCCAGCTCGAACCCGGCCGTCCCCGCGGTCGCGTCGGCGAGCCAGGCGCGGAAGGCGGGCACGTCGGCGTCCGGGAGACCGATCCCGATCGTGACCTCCTCGCCGTAGTGCACGTCGCGCACCTCGCGTCCGGTGGCACGCAGGTCGTTCTGGACCTTGCCCGCCCGCTGGTGGTCGACGGTCACCGTGGCCAGCCGGAAGCGGCGCCGGGTGATCGTGCCGAGGGTGTCGAGAGCCTCTCCGACGGCTCCGCCGTACGCGCGGATGAGACCGCCCGCGCCGAGCTTGACGCCACCGTAGTAACGGGTGACGACGGCGACCACGTACCGCATGTCCCGGCGGAGCAGCATCTGGAGCATGGGGACGCCGGCGGTACCGCCGGGCTCCCCGTCGTCGCCGGCCCGCTGGGTGGAGGCGTCCGCGCCGATGACGTAGGCGAAGCAGTTGTGGGTGGCGTCCGCGTGGTCCCTGCGGACGGCGGCGATGAAGTCCTGTGCTTCCCGCTCGGTGGCCGCCGGGGCGAGGGCGCACAGGAACCGGGAGCGGTTGACCTCGGTCTCGTGCACCCCCGCGCGGGCGACGGTGCGGTACTCGTCCTGCATCCGGCCAGCCTATGCGCCGACGCGCGGGCGGGGCCGACGGGGCTGTCGCTTCCCGCCCCGGGGAACGGTGAGCGAGGTCAGCAGGGCGGTACGGGGGGCGAGGTCCCGCCAGGCGGGGCCGCGCCAGGACAGTACGGCGATCGCTGAGGTGGGGAACTTCCCGCGGACACGCTCCAGCGTGTCGTCCAGGCCGTCGCCGGCCAGGGTCAGGACGAGGTTCTCCAGTCCCGGGTTGTGGCCGACGAGCAGCAGCGTCCCGACCTCGGCCGGTACCTCGTGGATCACGGCCAGCAGTGCGGGGACGTCCCCGTGGTACAGCCGCGGATCGTGGTGGACCGGCGGCGGTGTGCCCCACTGCGCTGCGGCCCGTTCCCAGGTCCGGCGGGCGCGCACGGCGGTGGAGCACAGCGCGAGTCCGGGCAGGCGGTCCGATGCGGCGAGCGCGCGTCCGGCGGCGGCCGCGTCCCCGCGGCCGCGTGCGGCGAGGGGGCGTTCGTGGTCGGTGACGCCCTGCGGGCGGGCCGACTTGGCGTGACGCAGGACGACCAGCCGGCGCGGCGGTCCCGCGCCGGCGCGTTCGGTCATGCCGGGGATCCCAGATCGCGGGTGAGGTGCAAGCCGAGCAGACGGTCGGCGTAGGCGTAGGTCTCGAAGCGGGCGCCGTCCGCCAGGTCCGGGTCCTTCTCCACCGCGTGGAGGACGCTCAGCACCCGGGCCGTGTCCAGATCGTCCTCCCACGCGGTGCGCAGGTCCGCGCGCACCCGGTCGGGGACGGGCCGCGAGGGCCGGTGTGCCCAGGCCGCCACCGCTCGGCGCCAGCGGCCGAGAGTGTCAGCGGCCTCGTCCAGGGCGGTCGGACCGACGGCCACGGTCTCGTTCCTGGGACGCCCGAGCAGAGTGAGGCGCAGGACGGCGGGGTCGGTGCCGCCCGGCGGGTCGGGTGCTTCCGCTTCCTGGCGCACGGGCGCCACGCGGACGCGCACCCCGTCGGGGATCTCACCGCCCTCGGCCACCACATGCAGCACCTGCGCCTCGCCGAGACCGGGGCCGGAGTCCCGGCCGTCCTCGAAGGGACGGACGCCGAGGGCCGCGCCGGCCGCGCGGAGCTCCGCCTGCTGCCGCTGGCCCCTGAGCAGTGCCCACACCGGCGTGCCGCCCAGCTCCAGGGCGCGGACGAGCAGATCGGCGACGAGCAGGACACGCAGGTTCGTCGGGTCGAGCCCTCCGGTGTGTGCCTCGACACGGGTCAGGCCCCGCCGGGCGGGGGCGGCGTCGACGGGCTGGCCGGTTCGGGCGTCGGTGATGCGCAGCACGAGGTGAGCGTAGGCGCGTGAGTGGGCGTACGCAGGTATCTGGGGCGGTTTTCGGGGTGCCGTACCGGAAACCCGGCGCCGGGCGGTCCCGCGGCCGGTACATTCCACCGCCCCCGCGGAGACGGACGGCGACGGGAATCACCGCGGGTGCCGCGTCGTTGTGGGCGTGACAGCGTTTTTCACGGCTCAAGACGCGGGGACACGCGTCACGAGTCACGACTCCCGGGAGGCCGACGGTGCACGGCGACGAGGCGACGGTACGCAAGATCCTCACCGGACTCGGTGACACCTGGGCCGTGGTGGGCCTGTCGCCGAACCGGCAGCGCGCGGCGTACGGCGTCGCCCAGGTGCTCCAGCGGTTCGGCAAGCGCGTGGTGCCGGTGCATCCGAAGGCGGAGACCGTGCATGGCGAGCAGGGCTACGCCTCGCTCGCGGACATCCCCTTCCCGGTGGACGTGGTGGACGTGTTCGTCAACAGCGACCTGGCCGGAGCGGTCGCGGACGAGGCCGTGGCCAAGGGCGCCGGGGCGGTGTGGTTCCAGCTCGGCGTCATCGACGAGGCGGCCTGTGAGCGGACCCGCGCGGCGGGCCTGGAGATGGTGATGGACCGCTGCCCGGCGATCGAGATACCCCGGCTCGGATAAGGCCTGTTCCGGGGGCGCCGCGCCGCCATAATGGCGCGATGGACCCGAGCCCTCAGGAAGCCGAATCCCCCGCCCCGCGGCGCTTACCGGTCGTGATCGTGGGCGCCGGTCCCGCCGGGCTCACCGTCGCGGCGATCCTCCGGGCGGCCGGTCTGGACTGTCTGGTCCTGGAGACGGAGACCCGGGAGTTCATCGAACGGCGGCCCCGGGCCGGGGTGATCGAGGAGTGGGCGGTACGCGGTCTGCAGCGGCGGGGGCTCGCGGCGAACCTGCTGGAGCGGGCCGAACTGCACACGGCGTGCGAGTTCCGTTTCGGCGGGGAGCGCCACCGGTTCGCGTACCGGGAGCTGAGCGGCAGCCACCACTGGGTCTATCCGCAGCCGTTGCTGGTGACGGACCTGGTGCGCGAGTACGCGGACGTGCGGGGAGGACACATACGGTTCGGCGTACGGGACGTCCGGCTGCACGATCCGGACGGCGACCGTCCGTCGGTGTCGTACGTGTGCCCCGCGAGCGGGCGGCGGGAGGTCGTGGCCTGTGAGTTCATCGCCGGGTGCGACGGGGCCCGCGGGGTGACCAGGGCGTCCCTGGTGCCCGGACGGGCCCGCGTCGCGCGGCACGACTACGGCATCGGCTGGCTGGCCCTGCTCGCCGAGGCGCCGCCGTCCGCCGACTGTGTGCTGTTCGGCTGCCATCCGGACGGCTTCGCCGGTCAGATGCCCCGCAGCCCCGAGGTGACCCGCTACTACCTCCAGTGTCCGCCCGGCGACGACCCGGAGAACTGGCCGAACGAGCGTGTCTGGGCGGCGCTGCGGCGCCGGCTCGGCGCGGCGGGGGCGGCCCCGCCGGCCGAGGGGCGGCTGATCGAGAAGCGTGTGCTGGACATGCACGACTACGTGACCGAACCGATGGCGTTCGGACGGCTGTTCCTGGCCGGGGACGCGGCACACCTGGTGGCGCCGATCGCCGCCAAGGGCCTCAACCTCGCCCTGCACGACGCGTTCCTGCTCGGCGACTCCCTGGTCGCCCGCCTCACCGAAGGTGACGGCACGGCGCTCGCCGGGTACTCGGCCGAGTGTCTGCGGCGCGTGTGGGACTACCAGGAGTTCTCCCAGTGGCTCTCCGAGCTGTACCACGGCGGCGCGGCGGGCGATCCGTTCCGCGCGGGCACCACCCTCGCCCGGCTGCGCCGCCTGTTCACCTCCCCCAGTGCCGCCGCTTCCTTCGCGGAGCAGTACCTGGGCACGGCCGCGCGCTACTGAGGCGAATCCGCGGTCGGATCGCGGCCCGGATCTCCCGCCGGGCGTCACCACGGGCTGACGGCGTCCCTGGTCCACGCCGGCCCGGAACCGGTACCGGGAGCGGCGGACCCGCAGCTGCCGCTGGTCCACCACACGGTGGGCTGACCCTCAGGCCCCGGGCGCCGCGCCGAGCCCTTCCCGTACGACCGCTCCCGGAAGGTCCGCGAACGCCTTGCCCGGCACCAGCAGCTTGCCGCGCCGCCGCCCGCTGCCGACCAGCACGTACGGCAGATCCACGACGGCCGCGTCGACCAGCAGCGGCCAGTCGGCCGGGAGTCCGACGGGGGTGATGCCGCCGTACTCCATGCCGGTCTCCCCCGTGGCCGTGTCCATCGGGGCGAAGGACGCCTTGCGGGCGCCCAGGTGACGGCGTACCGCGCCGTTGACGTCGAGCCGGGTGGTGGACAGCACGACACACGCGGCGAGGGTGGTCCCGGCGCCGCGCCGGCCCGCCACCACCACACAGTTCGCCGAGCTTTCCAGCAGGTCCCGGCCGTAGTGCTCGACGAAGACGGCGGTGTCGGCCCAGCGCGGGTCGGTGTCGACGTAGAGGATCCGCTCGGCGGGTACCCCGCCGCTCCAGGCGCGGACCGCCGCGGCGACCGGGGCGGTGAGCTCGTCCAGGCAGTCGGTGGCGGGGGTGGCGTGGTCGAAGTCGCCGATGGGTGCGCGCATGGTCGCACCGTAACAGCCGTCCCACGGCCGCTCGAGGCCGTCTCAGCGGACGGGCGGAACCGAGACAGCCATGATCATCTCCATCGGCGCCTTGCCCCGATTGCCGTACGTGTGGGGCGTGTTGGCCTCGAAGGAGGCGCTGGCACCGGCCGGGACACGGTGCTCGGCCCCGTCGACGGTGAGCGTCAGCTCGCCCGCCGTGACATGGAGGAGTTCGACCGTGCCGGCGGGGTGCGGGTCGGAGTCGCTGCTCTCGCCCGGCATCAGCCGCCAGTCCCACATCTCCAGCGGTCCCGGGGCCTCCGTGCCGGCGAGCAGCCGGCTGAAGCTGCCGTCCTCGGTGTGCCACAGCCGCACGGCCTGGTCCGCGGGGACGATGCGGACCCTGGGGCCCTGTTCGTAGTCGAGCAGGGTGGGGACACTGACGCCGAGCGCGTCGCCGATCTTGACGACGGTCCCGATGCTCGGATTGGTGCGGGCCTGTTCGATCTGGATGAGCATGCCGCGGCTGACTCCCGCCCGCGCCGCGAGCGTGTCGAGGGTGAATCCGCGCTCGGCGCGCCAGCGTCTGACGTTACGCGCCAGCGACTGGGTCAGCAGGTCGAGGTCCGACACGTCCCATCCCTTCGGTCCGCTGTGGTGAATACCGGGGTTCAGCCTGCTCGACCACGGTGTGGCGCACCCGATCGTGCACCGCACTGTACTGCGGGGCCCACCGTCCCAGCACTCTTCCCCCTGGCCACCGGCCTTCCGTGCGGGCATCGGGGCTGCCGTGGCCGGTCTCGCCGGTGCGGCGGCCGCACGCGGCCGGGGCTGCGGCCGGCGGCGGCGTGCGGATTGCTCAGCTCCCGGGTTCCAGTTCGGCGAGCCGCGCCGGGCCGGCCGCGTCCAGTTCCGCGAGCCGGGCCACGCTCTTCTCGTCCAGCAGCGACAGGGCCCGCAGCTGCTCCGGGGTGACATCCTCCGGAATCGGCACGGGTGCCGGGGTGCGCAGGGGCGGCTGCCAGCCGTCGGCGGGGGTCCAGCGGCGTACGACCCGGGCCGGAGCCCCCGCGACCACGGCGTGATCGGGCACCGTGCCCCTGACCACCGCGCCCGCGGCCACCACCACGTTCCGTCCGACCCGCGCGCCCGGCAGGATGACCGCGCCGGTGCCGATCCAGCATCCGGGGCCGATCTCCACCGGTTCCATCCGGGGCCACTGCTTGCCGATGGGCTCGTAGGGATCGTCGTAGGAATGGTTGGTGGAGGTGACGTAGACGTACGGTCCGAAGTAGCAGTCGCTGCCGATGGTGACGGTCGTGTCGGCGATGACATGGCTGCCGCGGCCCAGGACGACCCCGTCGCCGATGCGCAGGATCGGCTCGGGACCGAGGTCGAGACCGGGCATCAGGCCGGCGGTGAGCGTGACCTGCTCGCCGACGATGCAGTGCGCGCCGATCCGGATCCAGGGTTCGCCGAACACCGTGCCGAGCGGGAAGGCGAGCCTGGTGCCCGTTCCCATGGCGGCGAAGCGGAAGCGGCCGGGGTGCTCGGCGGTGACCGAGCCCGTGCGCTGAGCCCAGGCCCAGCCCGCGTGGACCGCGCGCTGGGCGAGGCGGCGCGGCCAGGACGAGAACGTGTTCTTGCGCTTCGGCACGCGTTCACCGTACTGAGCGCATCACGCCGTGATGCCGTCGACGGGCTGTGATCTTCGCCCCACGGCGTGGCGTACGGTTCCGTCCCGTACCGGACGAGGAGGCGACGATGACGCACAGGGCACTGATCACAGGCGTCGGCGGTAGGGAACCGAAGGTGGCGGACGGGGTCTTCGTGGCGCCGACGGCGAGTGTGATCGGGGACGTGACGCTGGAGGCGGGGGCGAGTGTCTGGTACGGCGCGGTGCTGCGGGGTGACGTGGAACGGATCTCCGTGGGCACTGACAGCAATGTGCAGGACAACTGCACGCTGCACGCCGATCCGGGTTTCCCGGTGACCGTGGGCGAGCGGGTGTCCATCGGGCACAACGCCGTGGTGCACGGGGCGGCCGTCGGGGACGACTGTCTGGTGGGGATGGGGGCGACCGTGCTGAACGGTGCGGTGATCGGGGCGGGGTCCCTGGTGGCCGCGCAGGCGCTGGTGCCGCAGGGCATGGTGGTGCCGCCGGGGTCGCTGGTGGCGGGGGTCCCGGCCAAGGTGCGGCGGGAACTGAGCGCGGAGGAGCGGGAGGGGCTGACCCTCAACGGGGCGATGTACGCGGAACTGGCGACGGCGCACCGGGAGGAGTACGGAGCGTGACGGGAGTCGCGGACGGTCCGGCGGGCGCCGGCCGCGCCCACGCGGCCGGCCGCGGCCGCGCACGTCCCCGTGCCCCCGCGCCTCCGGGCCCCCGGGCGGAGCTCCGCTGCTCCCCGCGGCCACGGCTTCGCCCGGCGCTCAGGCGTTCCAGCTCCACTCGGCCACCTCGGGCAGGTCGGTGCCGTACTCACGGATCCACGCGTGGTGCCGGCTGCGCGCGTCGGCCATCCGCTGCCGTACGGCGGCGGCGCGCACGGCGAGCCCGGGGACGCGGTCGATGACGTCCATCACCAGCCGGTAGCGGTCGAGATCGTTGCGGACCACCATGTCGAACGGTGTGGTCGTGGTGCCGGACTCCTTGTAACCGCGCACATGCAGGTGCGGGTGGCCGTTGCGGCGGTAGGCGAGGCGGTGGATCAGCCAGGGATAGCCGTGATAGGCGAAGATCACCGGCTTGTCCGCGGTGAACAGGCCGTCGTACTCGAACTCCGTCATACCGTGCGGATGCTCCTCGCGGGGCAGCAGCCTGGCGATGTCGACGACGTTCACCACCCGGACCGCGAGCTCCGGCAGATGGCGGCGCAGCAACTGCGCGGCGGCCAGCACCTCCTGGGTGGGCACGTCACCGGCGCAGGCCAGTACGACATCGGGTTCGCCGCCGTTCTCGGTGCCCGCCCACTCCCAGATGCCGGCGCCCCGTGCGCAGTGGACGCGCGCCTCGTCGATCGACAGCCAGTCGTAGCAGGGCTGTTTGCCGGCCACGATCACGTTGACGTAGTCGCGGCTGCGCAGGGCGTGGTCCGCGACGGACAGCAGGGTGTTGGCGTCCGGCGGCAGGTAGACCCGTACGACCTGGGGGCTCTTGTTGAGCACGTGGTCGACGAAGCCGGGGTCCTGGTGGGAGAAGCCGTTGTGGTCCTGGCGCCACACGTGCGAGGTGAGCAGGTAGTTGAGTGAGGCGATGGGCGCGCGCCAGGGCAGCTCGCGCGAGGTCTTCAGCCATTTGATGTGCTGGTTGACCATCGAGTCGACGATGTGCACGAACGCCTCGTAACAGGAGAACAGTCCGTGCCGGCCGGTGAGGAGGTAGCCCTCGAGCCAGCCCTGGCAGAGGTGCTCGGAGAGGATCTCCATCACCCGGCCGTGCCGGTCGAGATGCTCGTCGACGTCGAGGATGCCGGCCTGCCAGGCCTTGCCGCTGGCGTCGTAGACGGCCTGCAGCCGGTTGGACGCGGTCTCGTCGGGGCCCACGAGCCGGAAGTCCCGCCGGCCGGCGGTGTCCCGCATGACCCGTTGCAGGAGGTCGCCCAGGACCCGGGTGGGCTCGTGGAGGGTGGTGCCGGGCTTGTCGACGGGGACGGCGAAGTCGTCCAGGGACGGCATGGGCAGTTCGCGCACCAGCAGTCCGCCGTTGGCGTACGGGGTGGAGCCGAGGCGCCGGGTGCCCTCGGGGAGCGGCGCGAGCACGTCCGCGACGGGCCGGCCCTCGCCGTCGAACAGTTCCTCGGGCCGGTACGACTTCAGCCAGGCCTCCAGTTGCCGCAGGTGCTCGGGGTTCTCGCGGACGCCGGGCAGCGGCACCTGATGGGCGCGCCAGGTGCCCTCGACGGGTGTCCCGTCCACCTCGGCCGGGCCGGTCCAGCCCTTGGGGGTGCGCAGCACGATGAGGGGCCAGCGGGGGCGTTCGCTCACGCCGTCCTCGCGGGCGGCGCGCTGTGCCGCCGCGATGCGGTCCAGCGCGGTGTCCAGGGCCTGCGCCATCGCACGGTGCACGTCGGCGGGGTCGCTCCCGCTCACGTGGAGGGGCTCGTGGCCGTAGCCGCGCAGCAGCGCGTCCAGTTCGGGCTCGGGCAGCCGGGCCAGGACGGTCGGGTTGGCGATCTTGTACCCGTTGAGGTGCAGGATCGGCAGGACGGCGCCGTCGTGCACCGGGTCGAGGAACTTGTTGGAGTGCCACGACGCGGCCAGCGGCCCGGTCTCCGCCTCGCCGTCACCGATCACACAGGCGACCAGCAGGCCGGGGTTGTCGAGGGCGGCGCCGTAGGCGTGGGCGAGGGAGTAGCCGAGTTCGCCGCCCTCGTGGATGGAGCCGGGGACCTCGGGGGCGACGTGGCTGGGCACACCGCCGGGGAAGGAGAACTGCCGGAACAGCCGTGCCATGCCCGCCGCGTCCCGGCCGACGTCCGGGTAGGTCTCGCCGTAGCTCCCCTCCAGCCAGGAGTTGGCCAGCACGGACGGGCCGCCGTGGCCCGGCCCCCAGATGCACAGCGCGTCCAGCCCGCGCGCCGCGATCACCCGGTTGAGGTGGGTGTACACCAGGTTCAGTCCGGGTGAGGTGCCCCAGTGCCCGAGCAGCCGCGGCTTGATGTGCTCGGGCCGCAGCGGCTCGGTGAGCAACGGGTTCGCCAGCAGGTAGATCTGGCCCGCCGAGAGGTAGTTGGCGGCCCGCCAGTGGGCGTCCAGGGTGCGCAGTTCCTCGTCGCTCAGTACGGTCCGGATGTCCTGGTGCTCAGGCATGGATGACTCCGTGAAAGGCCGGTCGTGACGGCCGGCGGCGTCGGCGGGGAGGGCGGCAGGGCACGCCCCGGGCATCGGGGAGCGGGTGACCAGTTTCCCGCGCTTCGACACATCCCGCCCGGCGGAACGGCACCATGTGGCTCAATCGGTCCGCCGGGCGGACGGTGGGGCGCGGGTGCGCCGGGACGGACGGGTGGCGGAGATCCCGGCGCGCCCTGCGCGGCGTGGACACGCCGGGACGGGCGTCGCTCAGCCGTGGGCGACGACGGCGACGGGGGCGGCTCCGTGATGCATCACCGCGTGGGTGATGGCCCCGATGTGGGCGCCGAGCGGGTTGCGGCGGGTCCGGCGGCCGACGACCACCAGCGAGGCTTCCGCGGAAGCCTCCACCAGGCGGACGGACGGGCTGCCGCCGAAGGACTCCTCGACGACCTCCACCCCGGGGAACTTCTCGCGCCAGGGCGCGAGTACCCGGGTCAGGTTCTCCGCCTGCTCCCGGGCGATGTCGTGGTACACGTCCGGCGCGGCCGCGAGGCCGTAGACGTAGTACGGCGGCAGGGCCCAGCCGTGCACCACGCGCAGAGCGGTGTCGCGCCGCTGCGCCTCCTCGAAGGCGAACCCGATCACCGGCTCACGGGGCCGGTCGGCGTCCAGACCGAGCAGCACGGGCCGGTAGCGTGTGGCGGCGGACGGAATGCCGGTGGGATCCGGCTCGTGCTCGTCGGCGGCCTGTTCGCCGGCGCGGACCAGGACGACGGGCCGCTCTGCGCGGGCCACGACGACGAGTCCGACCGAGCCCACCAGGAACCCGCCGAGGGCGCCGAGCCCCCGGGAGCCGAGTGCCAGCAGCTCGGCGTCCTCCGCGGCCCTGGTCAGCACCTCGTACGGCATACCGTCGATCTGCTCGTGCGTGACCTCGAGTCCGGGATGGCGCAGCCGCAGCCCCTCGGCGGTCTCGCGCGGCATGCTCACCCACCTGTCGGCCGGGAGGGCTTCCGGCGCGGGGCCGGGCCGCCGGACGTGGAGCAGCCGCAGCGGCAGTTCGCGCCGTACCGCTTCGCGGGCAGCCCACTCGGCGGCGGCACGGCTCTCCGGTGAGCCGTCGAGTCCGACGGTGATGGCGCGGGTCATGGTGGGTTCCTCCCCTGCGTCGGGACGATCACCACGATTCTGGCCGGGACGCTGTTCCGGCGGTAGGGCCACAGGTCCCGGCCCGCCGCCGGACGGGCCCGGACGACGGCGGGGAGGCGGAGGCGGAGGCGCCGGGCACGGAGCGCCGGGGTCCGACGTCCCGGAGTATGGGCCGACCGGCCCATGGCCCGGGACGGCGGACGGGGTGACGCTGGGAGGACAACGGCAGTCGCAGACGCCCCGTCCGGGAGGCCCGCCATGTTCGCACCCCCGTCCCCCAGCATGCCGCGCGCCCTGCCCCTCGACCACCGGGACCGCCTGGTGCGGACCGCCCGTGAGGTGTCCTTCCCGCAGGGGACCCGGCTGTTCGAGGAGGGCGGCCGCGCGGACCGGTTCTGGGTGATCCGCACCGGCACGGTCGAACTCGACATGCATGTGCCCGGCCGCCGTGCCGCCGTGATCGAGCGTCTCGGGCACAACGAACTCGTCGGCTGGTCCTGGCTGTTCTCCCCGCATGTGTGGCAGCTGGGCGCCGAGGCGGCGACTCCGGTACGGGTCTACGAGTTCGACGCCCCGGCCGTGCTGGCGCTGTGCGAGGAGGATCCCGTACTGGGCCGCGCCGTGGCCCGCTGGGTCGGCGACGTGGTGGCCCACCGGCTGCACGCCTCCCGGATACGGCTGCTGGACCTCTACGGCCCGTACGGCGCGGGCGTGTGAGGAACGCCCGCCGCGGCCCGTACCGGGCCGGGGTCGGCCGTGGGGGCGCAGGGTCCGGACGACGGTCGTCCCACCGGTCACCGCGCCGTCCTCGCGGCGGATGACGATCGACACGGGGAACGGGGGGCGGCATGTGGCCCGCCTCCCGTGGTGGTGGCATTCGACCTGGTCGGGCAGGGCCGGCACGGCACGCTCGGGTGCGGTCTCCAGGAACCGGAGGCAGAGGGCGCGGGTCATCGGCGCCGTGGCGCGAGCATCTCGCCGATGGGCATCCGCTCTGCGCTCACGGCCGGATGTTACCCACGGGTAGCCCCGGCTTGCCGGAGGCACGGCGTTCCCTTTGCTACGTCCCTGTCAAAGGGCGGTGACCTGTTCGTGTCCGGGGCGCGGCTACTGTTGCTGTCCATGTGGCCAGGACAGCAGCCGCCCGGGGGCGAGCAGAACCCGCAGTCGGACAATCCGTACCAGCAGCCGGGGTACCAGCAGCCGAATCCGTATCAGCAGCCCGGCTATCAGCAGCCGGGTCCGTATCAGCAGCAGTGGGGCGATCCGTCCACGGTCGGCATGCCTCAGCCGCCGAAGGGCGGCGGGAACCGGACGAAACTGGTGGCGATCATCGCCGCGACGGCCGTGGTCGTCGCCGCGGGAGTCACCGGGTTCCTGGTGCTCGGCGGTGACAAGGACGAGGAGGCCGACAGCAAGAAGGACGCCAAACCGTCCGCGACCGCGTCCGCCACCCAGGAGACGTCCACGGAGCCGAGCGCCTCCGCCTCGGGCGGCAACCCGCGCGGCGGCGACGAGGAGAAGGCGACGATCGCGGGGTGGCAGGTCGTCGTCAACACGCGCTTCGGCACCAAGTTCGACGTCCCCGCCGACTGGGAGATCGAGACTCCCGGCACCAGTGTCGGCTTCGAGTGGGAGGAGGAGGACGGTGAATGGGGCCGCACCACCGTGACCGCACCGGCCTATCTGAAGTCGAAGTGGTGCACCACCGACGACAACAAGGACGGCCGCGAGGAGGACACCTCCCTCGCCACCGCCGGAACCCGCGGTGAGAACGGCGCCAAGACCACACAGCAGGCGGCCGAGACCCGGGTGCCGTGGTGGATCTACGGCGGGTACACCCAGCCCGACAAGAAGAGCATCAAGCAGGTGAAGCCGAAGCCCTACACCACCACGTCGGGCATCGCGGGCCACGTCACCTCGGCGTACTCGGTGAACACGCCCCAGAAGGGAAAGTGCGAGAGCGACGGCAAGGCGATCACCTTCGGGTTCAAGAACGGCGCCGGTGACTTCGTCACCTGGAACCTGTACGGGGCCAAGGGCGTCAGCGACGAGATCCCGGAGTCGACCGTGCAGAAGATCCTCAGCACGGTGCGCCTCACGGAGGAACCCCCGACGGGGACGTAGCAGGCCAGGGGGCCGGCAGAGCATTTGGCAAGTCGGCCCCCGCCCGGCGATAGTCACGGGGTGCCGACCACCTCCGTCCGCCGCCGTCCCGTCTGGGCCGGCCGCAACTACTCCCTGCTGACCGCCGCCGCCGTGGTGACCAACCTGGGCAGCCACGGCGCACTGATCGCCGCCGCGTTCGCCGTACTGGGTGCGGGCGGCGACGGCGGCGACGTGGGTCTGGTGGCCGCCGCGCGCACCCTGCCGCTGGTGCTGTTCCTGCTGATCGGCGGTGCCGTCGCGGACCGGCTGCCGCGGCACCGGGTGATGGTCGCGGCCAACGTCCTGAACTGTGGCTCGCAGGCCGCGTTCGCGGCGCTGGTCCTGGCGGGCGAGGCACAGCTGTGGCAGATGATGCTGCTCAGCGCGCTCGGCGGCACCGGTCAGGCGTTCTTCAACCCGGCGGCCGAAGGCATGCTGCTGTCCTCGGTGACCGGCGAGCAGGCCGGCCGGGCGTTCGCGGTGTTCCGCATGGCGATGCACGGGGCGACCCTCGGCGGTGCCGCTCTCGGTGGCGCGATGGTGGCCGTGATGGGGCCCGGCTGGGTACTGGCCGCGGACGCGGCGGCCTTCGCGGTGGCAGCGGCGCTGCGGGCGTTCCTCGATGTGAAGCACATACCGCCGCGCGCTGCGGGCGGCGGCATCCTCGGCGACCTGAAGGAGGGCTGGCGGGAGGTCACCGGCCGGCCGTGGCTGTGGGCCATCGTGGTCCAGTTCTCCCTCGCCAACGCGGTCGTCGGCGCGGCCGACGCGGTCTACGGCCCGCTCGTCGCCCGGGACCACCTGGGCGGGGCCGCGCCGTGGGGCGTGGCGCTGGCCTGCTTCGGCGGGGGCACGGTGGTGGGCGCGCTGCTGATGACCCGCTGGCAGCCGCGCCGTCTGCTGCTGGTCGGCACCCTGTGCGTCTTCCCGCTGGCGCTGCCGTCCGCCGCGCTCGCCGTGCCGGCCCCGGTCGGAGTGCTGTGCGCGGTGATGTTCGTGACCGGTGTGTCCGTTGAGGTGTTCGGTGTCTCCTGGATGACCGCGCTGCACCAGGAGATCCCCGAGGAGAAACTGTCACGGGTCTCGGCGTACGACTGGTTCGGCTCGGTCGCGCTGGTACCGGCGGCGATGGCGCTCGCGGGCCCGGCCGAGACGGCGTTCGGCCGCCCGGACGCGCTGTGGGGCTGCGCCGTGCTGGTGGTCGTCGCCACCGCGGCGGTCCTGTGCGTCCCGGACGTCCGCGATCTGCGCCGCCGGACGCACGGCGTCACGGCCGCGCTTCCCGTACCGAGGGACGCGGAGCACTCCGTACGGGATCTCGGGCCGGCGTCCCGGGACTGAACCATGTCCGCGCGGGCGCCGGGCGCGGTCGCGGTCGCCGCGTCGGCCGCCCCCGCCGCCCGGCGCGGCCGGCGGTCGCCGGGCGTCCGTCCGGGCCGCCGCGACCCGGACGAGACCGGGACAGGGCGTGGGGTGCGGCCGGCTGCGCGTCGGTGAGGGGCATCTCGATCCCCGATCCCCGGGAAGGCTCCGCGGAGCCGGTTCGCGGGACCGCGGCGTGTCACACGGTCAGCCGATCCCGAAGGCTCCCGCGGGAGGCGCGGGCGACGGTACCGCGTCCTCGTCCCGCACCGGCCGCGCGCCGGCCATGAAGTCCCGCAGCGCGGCACCGTGTTCCACCCGGGCCGGGAAGGCGTCGGCGGCACTCGCGCGGGACAGGCCGGCGATGTCCAGGGGGTGGTCGGCCCCGGCCAGGACCGCGTTGCCGAAACGCCGGCCGCGCAGGACCCCGGGCTCGGCGATCAGCGCCAGCTCCCCGAACCGCGTCCCCAGAGTGGCGAGCTGGGAGCGCAGGAAGGCGAACGGGGCCGCGTCCGCGAGGTTGGCGAGGTACACACCTCCGGGCCGCAGAACGCGCGCGGCCTCACGGACATAGGCGACGGAGGTCAGGTGCGCCGGTACCCGTGAGCCGCCGAAGACGTCGGCGACCAGGACGTCCGCGCTGTCGTCGGGGGCTGCCTCCAGCCAGGCCCGGGCGTCGGCCGCGTGCAGCGTGATCCCGGCGCCGGCGGGGAGGGGCAGTTCCCCGGCGACCAGGTCCAGCAGTCCCCGGTCGACCTCCACGACGTGCTGCACGGAGCCGGGCCGGGTGGCGGCCAGATAGCGGGGCAGAGTGAACGCGCCGCCGCCGAGGTGCACCGCGTCCAGGGGTGCGCCCCGCTCGGCGACGACGTCCAGGACGTGCCCGAGCCGCCGGGCGTACTCGAACTCCAGGTGCGTCGGCTCGTCCAGGTCGACGTACGACTGCGGCGCCCCGTCGACGGTCAGCAGCCAGGCCCGCTCGCGGTCCACGTCGGGCATCAGCTTCGCGGTGCCGTGACCGACGGTTCGGGTCACGGAGATGGGCTCGCTCACCGCTCCATTGTCCCCGCGGCCCGGACGCGGGACCGCCCCCCCCCCGCACGGGGGCGGGCCGCCGGGCNGCGCGGCACAGGCCAAAACCCCGCCGGCATCCCCCCCCCCCCGTCCGGGGGGCGGGCAGCCGTCCTCCGGTCAGCCGACCGACGTCACCGTGCCGGCCCCGACGGTGCGTCCGCCCTCCCGGACGGCGAAGCCGAGCCCGGCCTCCAGCGGCACGTCACGTCCCAGCTCGACCGTCATCGTCACCGTGTCCCCGGGCCGCGCCACCGCCGTCCCACCGAGGTCGACGTCGCCCACGACGTCCGCCGTACGGATGTAGAACTGCGGGCGGTAGCCGGTCGACACCGGTGTCGTACGGCCGCCCTCGCGAGCCGGCAGCACATACACCCGCGCGGTGAAACGCCGGCCGGGCGCCACACTGCCCGGCGCGGCCACCACGTGCCCGCGCCGCACCGCGTCGCGCGGCACCCCGCGCAGCAGCAGCGCCACGCTGTCCCCGGCCTGCGCCTCCTCCATGGGCTTGCCGAAGGTCTCCAGACCGGTCACCACGGTCTCCGTCTCGGCGCCGAGCACCTCGACCCGGTCGCCGACCCGGACCGTGCCCCGCTCCACCGCGCCGGTCACGACGGTGCCCCGGCCGGTGATGGTGAGCACGTTCTCCACCGGCAGCAGGAACGGCGCGTCCAGGTACCGCTCGGGCATGGGCACATAGGTGTCCACCGCGTCGAGCAGCGCCTCGACCGACGCCGTCCAGCGCGGGTCGCCCTCCAGTGCCTTCAGCCCGGAGACCCGTACGACGGGCGCGGTCTCACCGCCGTACCCGTGCGCGGAGAGCAGGTCGCGGACCTCCAGCTCGACCAGGTCGGCCAGCACCGCGTCCTCGCCGTCGTCCACGGCGTCCGCCTTGTTGAGCGCGACCACGATGTGGTCGACGCCCACCTGGCGGGCGAGCAGTACGTGCTCGGCCGTCTGCGGCATGATCCCGTCCAGCGCGGAGACGACGAGGATCGCCCCGTCGAGCTGCGCGGCCCCGGTGACCATGTTCTTGATGTAGTCGGCGTGGCCGGGCATGTCGACGTGCGCGTAGTGCCGGGTGTCGGTCTCGTACTCGACGTGCGCGATGTTGATGGTGATGCCGCGGGCGGCCTCCTCCGGGGCCCGGTCGATGCGGTCGAACGGCACGAAACTGCCCGTACCGCGCTCGGCGAGGACCTTGGTGATGGCGGCGGTCAGGGTGGTCTTGCCGTGGTCGACATGACCCATCGTGCCGATGTTCAGATGCGGTTTGGTGCGGATGTACGCCGTCTTGGACATGGCGGTACCTCGAAGCCTCTCGGTGGTGACGCGTGGTGACGCGTGACGCCCCCGGGCGCGGCGGATCGGCGCGCGGCCGGGACGGGGACCCCGGGAACCTGGCCGACCCTCCCCCTGGGGGGTCCGCCGGACTATCCGGGGAGGGTCAGCTTCGGGCGCCGTCGACTGCGGCGAGGAGAGCGGGGACGGCAGCCTTCGGGGCATCCGCGACGGCGGATGCTGCGAGGTGGAAGGCGTACCGGAACATGGCTCGATCCTTGCCGACAACCCGCCACGCGTCGACTGGTTTTCGGTGCCGGGCCGCTACGCCCCGATGTTCTTCAGCGCCTCGCGTACCGACAGCGGCGCGAACCGTCCCTGCTCGCGTGCGAGGAAGGACCGCACGGCGTCCGGGTCGGTCCTGGCGTACTCGCGCAGGCACCAGCCGATGGCCTTGCGGACGAAGAAGTCCGGATGGCCGGACCGGCGCAGGCAGAAGGCGAAGAGGCGTGCGCTGTCGGTGTGTTCCCTGTAGCGCAGCTGGTGGAGCAGGGCGGTGCGGACGAGCCACATGTCGTCGTCGGCGATCCACTCGTCCATGTCGGCGGTGAGCCGGGGGTCGGCGGCGACCAGCGCCCCGACGACATGCGCGGCGAGCAGGTCGACGGTGTCCCACCACGGGACCGTGGTGACCAGATGCCTGGTGACGGGCAGAAAGCCGGAGGAGCAGTGCCGTACGTGCCGGCGCAGATAGTCGACCGCGAAGTAGTGGTACTCGCGTTCGGGCAGCTCCCAGCAGCGCAGGGCGACGGCGGCGCAGTCGGCTTCGCCGGGCCGGGGCAGTCCCGCCGTGACCGTACGGGACAGGGCCCGCCGGGCCGGGGCGGTGATGCCGAGGAACGGGGCGACGTCCTTCATGTAGGCCCGCATCGCCGGGGCGCGCTCCGGGTCGGCCGCGGGCCCGTAGGCGGCCGTGAGCCGTTCCAGCACCGTGTCGGCGAGCGGGCTGACCGGTGGACGCGGTGCGGACGCCGCCGTTCCGTCCCCTGTGACGCGCATGAGACGAACACTACGGCGATCACACATATTTGTCGGTTACTGTCGCCGGATGCTCGATGCCACCACCCGCTCTGGGGGCACCGCCGCGGTCTCTCCCCGGACCGCCGCCACCGGCCTGCCGGTCGCCGTACCCCCGCCCGCGCCCGCTCTCGTGCCCACCACACGGTTCGCCGCCCGGTGCGCCAGAGCGCTGCTGTCCCCGTGGTCACGGCTCTCCCTGCTGGTCGTGCTGCTGGCCTCCGCGTCGGCGACGATGCTGGTCCTCGAGCCGCAGCGGCTGCTGACCGACGGCTGGCCGGACCGGCTCGGCGGGGCGGTGGCGGTGGCGGCGTACGCGGTGGCCTACGGGGTGTGCACGGTGTCGTTCGTGCCGCGTCCGCTGCTGAACCTCGCCGCGGGGGCGCTGTTCGGCTCCCAGCTGGGCCTGGTCGCGGCGCTGGGCGGCACGGTGCTGGGCGCCGGGCTGGCCTTCTGTCTGGGACGGGCGCTCGGCCAGGAGGCGCTGCGTCCGCTGCTGCGCGGACGCTGGCTGAAGGCCGCGGACAACCAGCTGAGCCGGCACGGCTTCCGCTCGATGCTGGCGGCCCGGCTGTTCCCCGGCATCCCGTTCGCGGCGTCGAACTACTGCGCCGCGGTCTCCCGTATGGGTCTGTTGCCGTTCCTGCTGGCGACGGCGCTCGGCTCGGTACCGAACACCGCCGCCTACGTCGTGGCCGGCGCCCGCGCCTCCACGCCGACGTCGCCGGCCTTCCTGATCGCGCTGGCCTGCATCACCGTGCCGGGCCTGGTGGGCGCGGTGGTGGCGTGGCGCAAGCGGCACCAGCTGCGCGGCCGGTGAACGTCCCGGCGGTACGTCAGACCCGTTCGGGCGTCGCCGGGTCGGCGGAACGGCTCCCCACGGCGGCCTGATCACGTCACCCTCAGGGCGCCGGGCCGTCATCCCGCTTCCGCCAAGGGTTCATCTCGGGGCGTTACGCTTCCCCCCTCGGCGCACCTGATCATCGATCACCGCACACGGCGTGCGCCCTTCGCCCGTTCACGATCGGCACTTGGACTCCGCTGCCTCATGTCTTGGTTTGAATCCCTCATCCTCGGACTCGTCCAGGGGCTGACCGAGTTCCTGCCCGTCTCCTCCAGCGCCCATCTGCGGCTGACCGCCGCCTTCTCCGGCTGGGAGGATCCGGGCGCGGCCTTCACCGCGATCACCCAGATCGGCACCGAGACCGCGGTGCTGATCTATTTCCGCAAGGACATCGGCCGGATCCTGTCCGCCTGGACCCGCTCCCTGACGGACAAGGAGATGCGGCGGGACCAGGACGCGCGCATGGGCTGGCTGGTCATCGTCGGCTCGATCCCGATCGGTGTGCTCGGCCTGACCCTCAAGGACCAGATCGAGGGCCCGTTCCGGGATCTGCGGCTCACCGCGGCGATGCTCATCGGCATGGGTGTCGTGCTCGGCGTGGCCGACCGGCTCGCGGCGCGGGACGAGAGCGGCGGCCGGCACCGCGCGGCCAAACAGCGCAAGGACCTCGGGGACCTGACGGTCAGGGACGGTCTGATCTACGGCTTCTGCCAGGCGATGGCGCTCATCCCGGGTGTCTCCCGCTCCGGCGCCACCATCAGCGGCGGCCTGTTCATGGGCTACCGGCGCGAGGACGCGGCCCGCTACTCCTTCCTCCTCGCCATCCCCGCGGTGCTGGCCTCCGGCCTGTACGAACTGAAGGACGTGACGGAGGACGGGCACGTCTCGTGGGGCCCGACGCTCTTCGCGACGGTCGTCGCCTTCGCGGTCGGATACGCGGTGATCGCCTGGTTCATGAAGTTCATCTCGACCAAGAGCTTCATGCCGTTCGTCTGGTACCGCATCGCACTCGGCATCGTCATCATTGTGCTGGTCAGCGCGGGTGTGCTGAGTCCTCATGCGGCCGAATCCGGCGGCTGAACCAGGGCCGCGCAGATAGCGCTATCTAGCATTTCCTAGCACCTGACTGCAGCACCACACCATGATCATCTCCCACTTGTCTCCCACCTGGGAGGCGGGACGCACTCCCTCTGAAGGGTGTTGCAATAGTCGGCAGGGGCGGCCGCACCGCGGCGCTGGTCGGCCGCCCCTCGTGCACTGCGCTCGGGTTCAGAAGCCGCGGGTGGTGAGCCACTCATCCAGCGCGACGGAAACGATGTCGCCGATGGGCAGGTGGTCGAGTTCATTGTCCAGGGCTAAGAAGCCGTTGTCGTACCGCTCTGGGGACTTGGTGATCGAACGGTCGTCCCGATTGGGTGGTAGTGGGGTGCTCGGCGCATGAGAGGAGGGCCTCCTGAACAGCTCGTTGGTGTCGAATCACCGAGCATCAGGAGGCCCTGGTGTCGCAGTCTTGCGTGCCGATGCCCGTGCAGTCCACCGCGGGCACCCGGGAGTGTGACTGTCTGGCTCACCGGTTCGGAAACGCTGCCGACCATCCGCTGCACGAGCGCCGTTACCCGAGTGACATGACGGACGCGGAGTGGGCGGTGGTGCGGCCGCTGCTGCCGGAGCCGGGCTGGATGCGCGGCCGGGGCGGGCAGCTGGAGGCGTACTGCCACCGCGCGATGCTGGACGCCATCGCCTATCTCGTGGACAACGGGATCAAGTGGCGGGCGATGCCGGCCGACTTCCCGCCGTGGGACCGGGTCTACGCGTTCTTCCGCCGCTGGCGCGACCACGGCCTGGTGCGGGAGTTGCACGACCGGCTGCGCGGGCAGGTCCGCGAGAAGGCGGGGCGGGATTTCCGGCCGACGGCCGGGGTGATCGATTCGCAGTCGGTCAAGGCGGACGCCGTGGTTGGCGCCGACAGTCGTGGCTTCGACGGCGGCAAGCTGGTCAACGGCCGCAAACGGCACGTCGTGGTCGACACCCTCGGCCTGCTGCTCGGCGTCATGGTCACCGGCGCGGATGTCGGCGACCGGGCCGCCGCCCATGTCCTACTGGAACAGGTGGCCTTTGCCCACCACCGCCTGGCCCTCGTCTGGGCCGACGGCGGCTACACCGGCAGTCTCGTCGAGCACTGCCTGGCCACGTTCGCCCTGGTGGTGGCGATCGTCAAACGCAGCGACAACGTGAAGGGGTTCGTGGTGCTGCCCAAGCGGTGGATCGTCGAGCGTCTTTTCGCGCACCTGATGCGCAGCCGCCGCCTGGCCCGCGACTTCGAGCGCCGTATCACCAGTGCCGAGGCGATGATCTACTGGTCGATGACCGTCCTTATGGCCCGTCGCCTGGCCCGGCCACACCGGGAGCGAGGGTGAACCGTCCGGGCGTGGGCTCGGCCAGCCAGCCCCGGGCGACCAGGCGTTTCGCCTTCGACCGCAATGCCTCCACCCGTGCCGGCACCACGTCCATGCCGAACACCGCGGCCATTTCCTGGCAAGTCAGCGGCTCCTGCCCCAGACGGGCCCGGTCCGCGGCTGCGTGAAGGATCCGCTGGTAGTCGACCGACAGCACCGACGAGGCCATCCCCGCACGCCACACCGGCACCTGCGATTTCGGCCGGGCCGCATCACGGGACGCCCGCTGTCCGTCTGCCTCCTGCGGACCGGCAGCGTCCTGAACGCCGGCTTCGGCGGCCCCGTCGGGAGCCAGAACCGTGTCGACCCGCCGCCGGGCGATCACCCACTCCTGCCATTCCTCCTCGGCCACGGCCAACTCGGCCTGGATACGGTCGGCTTCCTCACGAAGCCCGTCGACCCGGCGTCGAGCAGCGTGCTCCTGTTGTTCCAGCAGTCCGATGATCGAGGGCATTCGCGGCCTCCCACGGAGCGACAACGAGACAGGCCACTACTTTCACGGACCTACCGCACCTATCCACGACCTGCGGAAACTCGCTGATCACACTCGGAAAGACAACAGCGTCTAAGCGTTTGATCCGCTTCTTCAGCTTCAGCGCGGCGGGGACCGACGAGTCGAGACCCTCGCGCGGGATGATGCACTGGTTGAGGACGATGGCGGCCTCGGAGATGTTCTTGGGACGGCCGGGACCGTGGGCGTACGGCGTGCCCTCGCTGTGCCTCTCATGCGATTGCACGTCCTGTTCCTGGTGAGGTCTGGGTGCATCGGTCCTGACCGGGAACGCCGTACCGCCTGCCGCCGGAGCAACTGCCGGGCGTATGGCCACCTCGGCGGTCGGTGCCGTATCAGAAGCCGCTGACGTGATGTCGGCTGGGCTGTGCTGCGCAACGGGCTCGGCGGGCTGAGTGGGTTGGACCAAGGCCTCCAGGCTGGGAAGCGGAAACCACTGGCGGCAGCAGTCGCTCGTCCAGCTCGCCCATGGCTTCCGTCCCTGCCTCGGCGCCGAGGTTTTCGGCCGGGCCCTGCGCCGATGCCGCCAAGGGATGGTTCGGATTACCGCTGCGTGGGCGTGGTGGGGCGTGTGTGAGGCGAGGCGACGAAAACTCCGACAAAACGGTCTGCTGGCGGATAGTTCGCGAGACTATTTGGCCAATGGATTGCTTTAAGTAATTGTCCTGAAATGGGCGTAGTAGGCAGATGTGGGCCCCGAGTGTCGGTTAAGCGGGTGATGCATGAGCGGCGAGCGGGGGCGTGCGGGCCATGGGTTTCGTTGCTCGGGCCGGAGCGCGGTGATCGCGATTTCGATGGCGGGAGAGGGCTGCGCGTGAGCCGCGCCGTTGATGGCGAGGCCTCCCGTCATTCGGATACCAAGATCTCCAAGAGATGGGTTAAAGGGGTGAACCTGCTGGTCAGGGGATCTGGCCGGGTGGGCGGGACGTTGCCTTTCGAGTTTTTCGGGCCGGTTCGTTGTGCAGTTGACGCAGGGTGGGCGCGAACGGCACCGCCCGGCGGGGCCATGGTCGTGGGCGGGCATGGGGAGTCGCGCCTTGGGGACGCCGGCTCGGGTCCCCGGGGAGGGGATGTGCTGCTCAGCGGCGTTCCGTTTTAAGCCCGTTGCTGACGATGCCGTCAGAGGTGGAGAGGCTTTCGCACTAGGGCAACGGTGTTGAGGCGGGCGCGCGTGAGTGCCACGTCCAGGGCGCGATGGTCTGACCGTGCAGGGTCGAGGCCATGCGCCAGGGCCGCCGCGTCTGCCGAGTTCAACCTGACGGCTACCGTGTTCCGCTCGCGTCCCTTGGACTGGTGCGCGGTAAGGCCAGGTATCAGCCGGTCGTTTGCGAGCCGAAGTTGTAGACGATTGAGCGCGCGGAGCGGTTTGCGCGCTAGCTGTGTCGCAGCGGTTACCGGAATGTGCTCCGTGAGACTGCGTGTCAGTCGCTGCCACACCAGGGCCGGTTGGTCGCCGTACTTGAGGTCAGTTATCGCGGACTGCAGGCAGGGGCGGAACGTTGTCTCTAAGAGGTCGCGCAGATAGGCGCGGTGGTGGGACCCCAGCAGCAGGACAGGCACTGGTCTTGGCGATCATGGAGTTGCGACGCTCTGTGATCACCGGGGAGACCTGTGCCTGTACTGCCATCATGGCTGACCGAACCACTCTGGGGCCAATTCGCCGCCCTGCTGCCTGCGCGGCCGGCCTACGTGCCGACCCATCCGCTGGGCTGCCACCGCCCACGCATCAGCGACCGGATCGTCTTCGACAAGCTGCTGCAGCTCCTGCGCTTCGGCTGCTCCTACCAGGCGATCGCCGACACGACCTGCTCGGCCACCACGATCCGCAACCGGCGCGACGAGTGGATCGCCCTGGATGTCTTCGCCAAACTCAAGCAGATCGCGCTGGAGTCCTACGACCGCATCGCCGGCCTCATGCTGGACCAGATCGCCGTTGACGGCTCCATTACCAAAGCCCCCGGCGGTGGTGAGGCCGCAGGGCGATCGCCGGTCGATCGCGGCAAACAGGGTTTGAAGCGTTCTGGCATGACGGATGGTTATGGCATCCCACTGGGCCGCGTGCTGGCTGGAGCGAACCGTCACGACTCCCCGCTGCTCGCCCCGACTCTGGACCGCCTGGACGACCTGGGACCGCTGCCCTACAACGTCACCGTGCACCTGGACGCCGGCTACGACTCTGACAAGGCCCGCGCCCTGCTCGACGAGCGCGGCCTGCACGGCCGCATCGCGCACAAGGGTGAGAAGGCACCGATCCAGGCAAGCCAGAGGTAGCACGTCGAAAGGACCCACGCCTGGCAGAACGCCTTCTACCGCCTCGCCCGCTGCTACGAGCGCCGGGCGACTGTCATCGACGCCTTCTTCGACCTCGCCGACACCATCATCACCGTCCGTAGCCTGATCCGACGGGCATGGACCACCCACCGCTGGGACGAACGCCCGAACCGCCGCCCATGAAAGCACCCCTATCTGGGGACCTCTCGACGGCGTTGACAACGAGCCGTCGTCGGTGGTCGGTGCGCCGGGCTGCGGGCCATGGGGGTCGAGTGCGCCCGCCGACTGCTATCCCGGGGTGCTGTCTTCGGTCATGGCCTGGGTGCCGATGACGTTGAGGAGCCGGAGCCGGTCGGCGGCGTCGCTGCCAGGAGCGGCGGTATAGGCGACGATGCGCAGATCGCTGCCGGGAGCTACGAGCACGTCACAGTCGAAAGTGAATGTGCCGACATCGGGGTGATGGACGGTCTTGGTGTCCGACTCATGGACGCCCACGATGCCCGTGTCCCACAGGCGTGCGAAGTCGGTGCTGACACCCCGCAGGTCCTTGATCAGGGAGCGCAGGGCGGCATCGGCGGGGTAGCGGGCGGTCGTCGCCCTGAGATCGGCGACCACGGCCGCCTCGAACCGGGCCTCCTGCTCGGGGGTGTGGCTGACCCGGCTGGGCAGACCGGCGAAGTGCCGCCAGACGATGTTGCGCTCGCGTCCGCGCAGCGCGGACAGGTCTCCGAACAGGGCAGCCCACAACGGGCTCCACAGAATCAGGTTCCAGGCGGCGTCGTGCACGCTCAGCGGTGAGCCGTCCAGCTGGTCGAGCAGCCTTCGGACCCCCGGTGGGATGTGCGCCGACAGCTGCCCGGGGCCCGGCGCCGGCTGGCCCGCGAGGAGATACAGGTATTCGCGCTCGGCTGCCGACAGCCGCAGGGCGCGGGCCAGCGCGGACAGGACCTGCGCCGACGGGGAGGTGGCCCGGCCCTGTTCCAGGCGGGTGATGTAGTCCACCGACAGGTCGGCGAGCTGCGCCAGTTCCTCGCGGCGCAGTCCGGCGGCCCGACGTACCCCGCCCGCGGGCAGTCCGACCGTGGCGGGGGCGATCCGGTCCCGCCAGCCATGCAGGGCTCTGCCCAGTTCCCTGGATTCGTTCACCGTCCCAGTATCCGGCCGCCGCGCCCGGACAGCCTGGTACTGCTGGTCCACTGGCTGAGGCGGGCACTGCCTGTTCGTCTGCGGTGCGACGACGGTGGAGACATCACCGACCCACCGATCACCGGAGTGAGCACATGACCACCACATTGATCACTGGAGCGAACAAGGGACTCGGTTTCGAGACGGCTCGTCGCCTGATCGAGGCCGGGCACACCGTCTACGTCGGGGCACGCCATGCCCACCGCGGCCGAGAGGCCGCCGCGCGGCTCGGCGCCCGCTTCGTTCAGCTCGACGTCACCGACGAGGGCTCCGTCAAAGCCGCCGCCGAATTCGTCCGCGCGGACGCCGGCCGCCTCGACGTCCTGGTCAACAACGCCGGGATCGCGGGCGCGCGCAAGCTCGGTCGGGTCGGCGAGGTCACCGGGTCCGACATGATGACCACGTACGACACGAACGTCTTCGGCCTCGTGCGTGTCACGCACGCCTTCCTGCCGCTGTTGGAAGCAAGCGATGCCCCGGTTGTCGTCAACGTCAGCAGCGGTCTGGGCTCGCTGGCGGCGACCGCCGACCCCAGCCGGGTGGAGTTCCAGGTGACGTTGCTGGACTACAACTCCTCCAAGACCGCGCTGGTCATGGTCACCTCGCAGTACGCCAAGGCTTTCCCCGCCATCCGGTTCAACGCCGTCGACCCCGGCTACACCGCCACCGACCTCAACGGCCACCAGGGCACCCAAACCGTCGAGGAGGGCGCGGAGATCATCATCCGCATGGCCTCGATCGGCGCCGACGGCCCGACCGGCGGCTTCTTCGACAAGACCGGCCCGGTCGTCTGGTAACGATCCGGTCGCTGATGCGTGGGCGATGGCAGCCCAGCGGGTCGGTCGGGTCGTAAGCCGGCCGCTCAGGAAACAGCGCGGCGAATTGGTCCCAGAGCCGGCTGATTACAGAGCGTCGCAACTCCAGGATCACCAAGATCTGCGCCTGCTTCGCCGACGGGGACGCCCTGCGCCAATCTGCGCGACCTCTAACCTCGCGCTTATACGAGGTGGGGTGTCCGAGGTTTGATCAAATAAGCGGAGAGTGCTCCTGAGCTGCAACGATGGGACTTGTCTAGGGTCCTGTCGGCTGCAGGGAAAGAAGCACTCTCCAGGTGAAGAAGCGTATCGGGTCGTACCCGCGTGTCCGCATCGAGGGCGGCGGCCGGACGGTGGTCTCGCAGGCCGGGGGCGTGCTACTGGTCGAGGCCGTCCGCAAGACCGGCCTGGATTCCGCGATATCAGCGGCGCTGACACCGTGGCGGAAGCCTCGGGCGGTGCACGACCCGGGCAAGATCCTGCTGGACGTGGCCCTGGCGGTCGCGCTGGGCGGCGACTGCCTCGCGGATGTCGCCATGCTGCGGGCCGAGCCGGCCGTGTTCGGGCCGGTGGCCTCCGACCCGACGGTCTCCCGCCTCATCGACACCCTCGCCGCTTCCGGCGAGAAGGCCCTGCGGGCCATCCGTGCCGCGCGGGCTGAAGTCCGCCAACACGTCTGGCAGTTGGCCGACCGAAACGCGCCTGATGCAGGCGGGACGGTGACCGTCGACCTCGACGGGGTGCTGGTGATCGCACACTCGGACAAGGAGGACGCCGCACCGACGTGGAAGCGAACCCACGGCCACCACCCGCTGATGGGGTTCGTCGACCACGGACCGGGCGGCACGGGTGAACCGGTCGCGGCCCTGCTCAGGCCAGGCAACGCGGGAGCGAACACGGCCACCGACCACATCACCGCCGCTCAACTGGTTTTGGCCCAGCCACCGAAGAAGTACCGGCGCGGGCACCGGACCCTGATCCGCACCGACTCCGCGGGCGGCACCCACGACTTCGTCGCCTGGCTCGCTCAGCGGGGACGGTGGCTGTCCTACTCGGTCGGCATGGTGATCACCGAGGCGATCCACCAGCATGTGCTGAAGGTTCCGGCATCGGCATGGACGGCGGCCGTCGAAGCGGACGGCGAGATCCGCGACGGCGCCTGGGTCGCTGAACTCACCGGCGACGTTCTGGACGGCTGGCCCAAGGGCATACGGCTGATCGTCAGGAAGGAACGGCCGCACCCCGGGGCCCAGTTACGGCTCACGGACGCGGACGGCATGCGGCTGACCTGCTTCGCCACCAACACCTTGGGCCGGCCGATCGCCGAGCTCGAGCTCCGTCACCGGCTGCGGGCGAGGGCCGAGGACCGGCATCCGCGCCGCCCGGGCCACCGGCCTGCGCAACCTGCCCCTGCACCGCACGGCCCAGAACCGGATCTGGCTGGAGATCGTGCAGATCGCGCTCGACCTGCTGGCCTGGATGCCGATGCTCGCCCTGACCGGTAAGGCCAGGCTCTGGGAGCCCCGCCGACTACGGCTCCGCCTGTTCACCGCGGCCCGACAGCTCGTGACCACCGGCCGTCGGCGAATCCTCCGCCCGGCCCGGCATTGGCCCTGGACCGGCGAGATCACCGCCGCACTCGCACGGCTCGCGCTCCTGCCGAACCCCGGCTGACCAGCCCGCCCCCGTCCCTACGAGAGACCCCTCCGGCCGGAGCAGTGGAACCCGGCGTCCACCCGAGACGACACTCGGGCCCTCAACCTGCCCCACCTCGATCCACGGCCCGTCACGCAAGATCGAGGCTAACGAGTGCTGCAGCTGAGGGTGGAGATGGGCTTCTGGCTCCTCGATGATGACCGTTGCGTGAAACGGGGCCGTGGAGAAGAAGGAGTCTGCCTCGGAAGCCGCCTCCGCTTGTGTTTGAGCCAGGTTCTCGAGCGCCTGCCGTGCCTGCTCCTCCTCGGATGGCACTTCGCGCTCAAAGTCCCCGGTCGCGGCAGCCACACAGCGATCATCCCCATCGGATGCGCGCTCACCGACGATGTGCGACGCTGCGAAGCGCGCCTACTTCGTCTCGTTCGGGTGGCTCGTGTGCACCTGCTCCAGGAAGACCGTGCGCTCGTGGACGTAGAACCAGATGCGCGCGGTGCCCTTCGCAGTCGGTTTGTGCTGCCACCGCTCATGGGTCGCGCCGCCACGCTCGATGACGCCGAGTTCACCCTTTAGCCGATAGTTCGTCGGCGTCGTGGACAGTGGCGTCCGCGTGAGGAAGTCCCAGGTCTCCGTCATGGGGTTGCGGATCGTCGCAACGAGGTCGCGCCATCCCTTCTGCGCGTCGGCTGTGGCGAAACGGATCTCGTACTCGATCTTCTTCGGAGGGCGAGGAACCAGCTCGCCCTTCCTGGCGGCCGCCACGGCTACGGACGCTCCACGGTCTCATCGTCGTCGAACCACTCCAGACCGGCGCTGCCGCTGCTGAGCCCGGCCGCGACGGCCGTGGCCGTCTCCTTCCAGGAGGTCAGCTCTGCGATCGCGAGGTGCGGCTGGTCGGTGGCAAACGACGCGCGCGCCGCATCGACGAGGTCCTGCGCGCAGGACTCCCGGTCGGCCGGCGACAGCGCGAGCATCCAAGGGAAGGCCTTGGACATCCGCTCGGCGAGCGAGCCGCGGTCGTCGAGGGTGACGGTGATGAGCTGCGCGGCAAAGTTCAGCAAGCGGGCACGACCCTCGGCCTCGCGCTGCGACATCAGGACCAGAGCCTCGCCGTCGCGCCGGGTCACCGTCACGGGGTGGTCCTCGGCCTCGGCGAAGACCTCGGCGGAGTGCTTACTCAGGTCCGAGGAGCGCCGAGTCGCCACGGGGAGGTCTGCTGCTATGGTCATGGATCCATAGTATTCGGAACGTATTCGGAAGTCTAGGGGAGGCCGCAGAGTGCGTGCGCCAGACTCGACCTCCGGATGCGGTCCGATGCCAGATCTCAGCCTTCCTTGACGGTTGAATGGAAGGTCTCTACTCGCAGTTGCCCTGACCATGGAGCAGGAGATTGCCGATTCGCTGCAAACCAGGTGGCTGCGCTTCGTGGCCAGCGATGGAGAGCACTGGAAGGTGCCATCTCCCACTGCTTTCGCATTCGATCTTGAAAAGTGGTGGAAAACAGCAGGTCAAGTCCGCTCGGTCAAAGTCGTCATAAGTTCGTTCATGAAGTTCATCTCGACCAAGAGCTTCATGCCGTTCGTCTGGTACCGCATCGTGCTCGGGATCGTGATCGTCATCCTGGTCTCCGTGGGCGCCCTCAGCCCGCACGCGGCGGAGTCGGCGGGCTGAGACCGTGCGGCGGGAAGGTGACCCGGGCACGTGACCGAACACATACGGCTCGGGTAGCCGTCCGGTAGCGCACTGTCAGTCCGTGGCCCTAGGCTTGTCGGCATGTCCCCCGATTTAACGACCCCTGGTTCCGTGCGGTCCGCCGCCGAGGTCAACGAGCAGATCCGCGCCCTGTGGCTGCGCGCGGGCGGCTCCCTGTCCGCCCAGGAACGCGCGGAGTACGAGTCGCTGGTCGTCGAGTGGGCGGCGGCGATCCGCGGCCGGGTCGCCGAAGCGGCCTGACCGTCCCCCGCGGTAACGGCACACCTCGGCGTCCGCCCGCCGCTCCGCCCGCGGTACGCCTCGACGCCGTCACGCGTCCGCGCTCCCGGCCTGCTTCCCCGCACCCGCACCCGCACCCGCGAGATGCCCTCAGCGTCCGCCCGCCACCCGCAAGACCGTCCCCGTGGTGTACGAGGCGTCCGGCGACATCAGCCACGCCACGGCAGCGGCGATCTCCTCGGCCTGCCCGGCGCGCCGCAGCGGGATCGACCCGGCGGCCTGCCGGGCACGGTCCGGGGCACCCATGGCGGCGTGCATCTCCGTGTCGACGACGCCCGGGGCGACCGCGTTGACCCGGACGCCGTCCGGGCCGAGTTCCTTGGCCAGGCCGAGGGTGAGGGTGTCGATGGCGGCCTTGGTCGCCGCGTAGTGCACGTACTCGTTCGGACTGCCCAGCGTGGCGGCGCCCGACGAGATGTTCACGATGACGCCCTCGCCCCGGGGAACCATCAGCTGGGCGGCCCGCCGCGAACAGAGCAGCGTCCCCATCAGGTTGACGTCGACGACCCGCCGCAGGGTGCCGGTGTCGGCCTCGGTGAACCGCCCTAGCGGTCCGGTCACGGCAGCATTGTTCACCAGCCCCGTCACCGGCCCCAGCTCCCGCTCCGCCACCTCGAAGAGCCGCTCGGCGTCCGCCTCGACGGCCGTGTCCGCGCGCACGGTCACGGCCCGCGCCCCGGCCGACCGCACCCCCTCCGCCACCGACTCGGCGGCGGCGGCGTCGCGGACGTAGTTCACCACCACGTCGTGCCCCTCCCCCGCGAGCCGCAGACAGGTCGCGGCCCCGATCCCCCGGCTCCCACCGGTGACCACCGTGACCAGACGCTTCATGAATACCTCCTGGCGAGTACGCGGACGAAGACCCTCAGGCTCGCAGATGGGCGAGCACTTCCCCGTCAAGCGGCAGAGGACGCTCCTGCGGCAGCATCCCCGCCGCGCGCTCCGGCTCCCCCGCGCGCACCAGCGCACGGATCTCGGCGGCGAGCGGCGTCATGTCCTCGATGCCGGTGATCCACTCGTCGGCGTACCGCGCGGCCGCCTCTCCCGCGAGCCCCAGCTGCAGCGAGCGGTACGGCAGCGGACGGAGCCACAGATCCCGCTCCGGGTCCCACTGCACCCGCGCCGGCGCCTGCCGCAACCGCTGCTTCCAGGCCGCCGCGTCACCGTGCAGTTCGGGGACGTGGTGCGACAGGCAGGCGTTGCGCAGCGCCCAGACGAACCCCTCCCGGCTGATCTCCACGGCCAGCACCGTCTCCTGGTCCTTCTTCGTGCCCCAGCCACAGCGGTACATCATCCAGAGGAAGGAGGGCTTGATCCATGTCATGCGCTCCCGGCTCCAGGAGGACGGGAAGCGGCCGTGGCGGGTGGCGGCACGGCCTATGTCCGGGTTGTAGGCCTGGTAGACGGTGAGGGTGGACTCGGTATGGCGGGCGCGCACCTCGACGTGTCGGCGGCGCCCGGCCGGCTGATCGCTCACGGTGTACAGCTTCGGCCGCGGAGGGTGCCGTGAGCCAGTGAATATCGCCGCACGCCCCTTGGCTGAGCCCGCCGCATGGTCAACACTGAGCCGATGACCCAGCGTGTGGAGCTCGCGACCGTGAGGGACCGGCTGGCCCTGGACGGACTCGTCACCGAGTACGCGGTGGCCGTGGACGACGGTGACTGGGAGGCGTACCGGGGACTGTTCACGCCGGACGGGCGGGCGGACTACCGCTCGGCCGGCGGTGTCGAGGGGAGCGCCGGAGCGGTGGCCGGGTGGCTCGCGAAGAGCTTCGCGGAGTTCCCCGTGCGGCAGCATCTGATCGTCAACCGGCGGATCCGGTTCGGGCTCCTGGAGCAGGACCGCGGTGACACGGCCCGGGTGCGCGCCGACTATATGAGCCCGATGGGCGGCACCGGGCCGGAGGGGGCGTCCGCCGCGCCGGACCTGCTGAGCGGCGGACGGTGCGCGTTCTCGATGGTGCGTAGGGACGACGGCTGGCGGCTGAACGAGGTCGTCGTCCGGGAGATGTGGCGCCGGGTTGACGGCCCGCGGGCCGCCCCTGTGGTCAACTGAACCGGCCCGGGCTGTTCCGGATCACGTCCGGGACGCACACTGGAACGGGCACGGGGTAGGGAGGCGCCATGAGGACGTTCGGCGACTGGCTCGCCTCCCCCTGGCGCCGCTCGGCCGCCGCCGCTGTCGTGGGCGCCCTGCCCGTTCTGGCGTTTCCCGCCCCGTCCCTGTGGTGGTTCGCCTACGTCGCCCTGGTCCCGTGGATGCTGCTGGCCCGTGCCGCGCCGTCGGGGAGGCGGGCGGCCTTCGACGGCTGGTGGGGCGGGTTCGGTCTCATGCTGGCCATGCACCACTGGCTGCTGCCGAACCTGCACGTGTTCACCTTCGTCATCGCCGCCCTGCTGGGCGCGCTGTGGGCTCCGTGGGGATGGCTGGTGCGGCGGCTGCTGGGCGGGGTGCCGTCGCGGGGGCGGGTCGCGGCCGCGCTCGTCGTGGTGCCGTCGGGGTGGCTGGCGGCCGAGCTGGTCCGCTCCTGGGAAGGGCTCGGCGGTCCCTGGGGCGTGCTCGGTGCGAGCCAGTGGGAGGTGGAGGCCGCGCTGCGGCTGGCCTCGGTGGGCGGGGTGTGGCTGGCGAGCTTGCTGGTCGTTGCGGTGAACGTCGTCGTCGCCCTGCTCGTCGCCGTCCGGCAGGCCCGGGTGCCGGCCGTGGCCGGGCTGGTCGCCATCGCCGCCGCCACCTCCGCCGTCTGGGTGTGGTCGCCGCGCCCGGACACCGGCGACCGGGTCCGCGTCGCGCTGGTGCAGCCGGGCGTCGTCACCGGCCGCGACAGCGCCGACCGGCGCTTCGACCGTGAGGAGCGGCTCACCCGCGAACTGGCCGGCCGGGATGTCGCCCTGGTCGTCTGGGGCGAGAGCAGTGTCGGCTTCGACCTCGGTGACCGCCCCGACCTGGCGCGGCGGCTGGCCGCGCTGTCCCGCGACACGGGCGCGCGGATCCTCGTCAACGTGGACGCCCGGCGTTCGGACAGGCCCGGCATCTACAAGAGCTCGGTGCTGACCGGCCCGGACGGCCCGACCGGGGACCGGTACGACAAAATGCGGCTGGTTCCGTTCGGCGAGTACGTTCCGGCGCGCTCCCTGCTCGGCTGGGCGACCTCCGTCGGCAGGGCGGCCGGCGAGGACCGGCGGCAGGGCACCGAGCAGGTGGTGATGGACGCGGGAGGCGGGCTGCGGATCGGTCCCATGGTGTGCTTCGAGTCGGCGTTCCCCGACATGAGCAGGCATCTCGCCGAGGACGGCGCCGATGTGCTGCTGGCCCAGTCCTCCACGTCGACGTTCCAGCGGAGCTGGGCGCCCGCGCAGCACGCCTCGCTCGCCGCGCTGCGCGCCGCCGAGACCGGCCGCCCGATGATGCACGCGACCCTGACGGGCGTCTCCGCCGTGTACGGGCCGGACGGCGGGCGGGTCGGCCCGCGGCTCGGCACCGACACCGTTGCCGCGCAGGTGTACGAGGTGCCGCTGGCGCGCGGCACCACGCTCTACGTCCGCTTCGGCGACTGGCCGCTGTACGGGGCGCTGCTGGTCCTCGGCACGTGGGGCGTCACCGAGGTGGTGCGATTCAGGCGGCGCGCTCGTAAATCGCTCGTACCACCCGTTCGCACAGCTCATGGGTCGCCAGGGCGTCCCGGGCACTGAGCACCTTGCCCGCGCGCACGGCGTCCAGGAAGGCGAGCGCCACCTGCTCGATGCCGCGCTGGCGTGCCACCGGGACCCAGTCCCCGCGCCGCCGTACGGTCGGCTGCCCCTTGTGGTCGATCACCTCGGCGAGGTTGACCACCTGGCGTTTGGTGTCCTGCCCGGAGACCTCCAGGATCTCCTCGGCCGAACCGCTGAGGCGGTTCATCACACCGAGCGCTGTGAAACCGTCACCGGCCAGCTGGAGCACCACGTGGTGCAGCAGCCCGCCTTCGGTACGGGCGCGCACGGTCACGTCGTCGACCGGGCCCGGCGCCAGGAAGCGCAGGGTGTCGACGACGTGGATGAAGTCGTCGAGGATCATCGTGCGCGGTTCCTCCGGCAGCCCGACGCGGTTCTTCTGCATCAGGATGAGGTCGCGCGGATGGTCGGCGCACTGCGCGTAGCCGGGGGCGAAGCGGCGGTTGAAGCCGACGGCCAGGCTGGTGCCCCGCTCCTCGGCGAGGGTGACCAGCCGCTCCGAGTCGGCGAGTCCGTAGGCGAGCGGCTTGTCGACGTAGGTCGGTACGCCCGCCTCGAGGAGCCTGGTGACGATCTCCGGATGGACCTCGGTCGGCGCGTGCACGAAGGCCGCGTCGAGCTTCTGGGCGAGCAGTGATCCGAGGTCCGCGTGGCGCCGGCCGGCGGGGAGGTGGAGACCGTCGGCGACCCGGTCGAGGGTCGCGGGGGTGCGGGTCTGCAGGTGCAGTTCCACGCCGGGCTGGACGGCGAGCACCGGAAGATAGGCCTTCTGCGCGATGTCACCGAGTCCGATGCAGCCGACCTTCACGGGGTGTTCTCCTCTAGCCATAGCCTGCCGTGGTCCGCTGCGAGCATACGGGTTCACCCGCTCCCGGCTCGGTTCGCATGCGTGGCCACGGGCGGGCGCCGTTCAGGCCTTGGACCCCGCTCGCACGCCTGGAGCGCCGGGCGGAGACGTGACGTTCTCCCTCGGCGCCGGTCGTGCTGCCCGTGCCGGGGCGCGGGTGCGGAGGCGCGTGCCGGCCTGCGCGAACCGCCCGCCGGCCGCTCGATACGGCAAAGTCCCGTGCGGAGCATCGATGCTGAGCGAGGATGTGCGCATGACATCCCAGCGCAGTGAACCCGCCGTCGACGCCGACGAGCGCACCATGCTCGAGGGCTGGCTCGACTACCACCGCGCCACCCTCGCCCGGAAGTGCGGGGGACTGACCGACGAGCAGTTGCGCACCTCCTCGGTGCCGCCCTCGAAGCTGTCCCTGATGGGCCTGGTGCGGCACATGTCGGAGGTCGAACGCGGCTGGTTCCGCAGGGTGCTCGCGGACGAGGACGCGGGCCCCCTCTACTACAGCGAGGCCGACCGGGACGGCGAGTTCCATCTGTCCGGGGCGGACACGTGGCAGGAGGCGTACGCCACCTGGCAGACCGAGATCGGCGTCGCCCGTGAGAACGCGGCCGGCTTCGCCCTGGACGATCCGTCACGGGGCCGCGACAGTCACAGCGCCGACCCGTACAGCCTGCGGTGGATCTACACCCACATGATCGAGGAGTACGCCCGTCACAACGGCCACGCCGATCTGATCCGCGAGCGGATCGACGGCGCCACCGGCGAGTGACGTCAGCCACCGCGTTGCCGGGGCCCCCGTACGGGGCGGGAGATCACTCGTGCGGGGCATGCTGCGCCTGTCCGTCCCCTCCCGGGCGGCCGGAGCCAGCAGAGTGGCGCGGGTGCATCGAACGACGACCACAGCAACGCTTCTGGTGACCGTGGCGGTCTCCGCCCTCTCGGGCTGTATGACGGTCCAGCGTCCCCTCGCGCCCGGCCCGGCGACGGCCCCGGCGGGGACCGCTCCACGTCCGGTGGGGACGAACGAGACGCAGATCGTGCAGGCACCGGCGAGCGAGGCGCTGGAGATGGTCGGCACCCCCCGGCCCCCTGCGGCCACCGCGTCGCCCTCGCACCGCGCCGGCCGCGGCGCCGCGCCGGACCCGGACCCCGCCGACGGCAGGAACGGGCAGCCGCGCTCCGCCCGCCCCGAACCGGACCGGGCGGTCCCCCCGCGACGCCCGCCGGTGGAACTCCCCGACATCACGGCGTCGGTGCGCCCCGGCGCCGGCGGCGGCGCGGACCTCTGCGCGCTGGGCAGGGAGTACGGCGGCTGGCGTGCGGACAGCCCGGAGGCCGCGATCTGCCAGGACACCTACGGCCGCTGACCAGGCCGCTCCGGCACCGGCGCACGGCAGCCGGGCGGACCCCGGCGGCCACGGACCCGGCCCCGCGGACCGGCACGGACGCCGCGCGGCGCGCCAGGGCACGGGCACGGGCACGGGCACGGGCCACGAATCGTCTCCGACCGGCACGCGCGGCACGGAGGTGACGTGCGCGACAGGGCGGCCGGTGCGGACACGCTCGATGAGCAGCCGCCTGCCGTGAACGGTCAGCCGGGCATTACGGTGGGACACGAAGACCTCCGTGCGGTGCAGTCCTAGACAGCTCCACCACACCGGAGGTCTTCGCCATGTTCAAGCCCCGCCAGCGTTGACAACGCTCGTGATCAATACACCTAGCGCCGCAGTCCCGGCGGCACCCGGCCGCCGGGCGGGTCCTCCTCGTCCAGTCGGAGCTCCAGCCGCCGGATGGCGGAACGCACGCCCTGACCGTAGCGGTCGTCGGCGAGGGTGCGGGCGGCGTCCCGGGCCCGGTGGAGATGGCTGCGGGCGGCGTCGGAGCGGCCGAGGCGGGCGTAGTCGGCGGCGAGGTTCAGTTGCAGTGAGGGGTAGAAGGCACGCACCGCGGGGGAGTTCTCGTGCGCGCCGGCGCGGTCGTCCGCGGCCTCCTCCGCCGCGGTCAGGGCCCGCAGATCCCAGGCCAGTTCGTCCCCGGGGTCGTCCTGGGTGTCGGCGAGGTAGTGCGCGAGGGTGCAGCGGTGCAGCGGGTCGCCGTGCTCACCGATCTCCGCCCACAGCCCGAGGAAGCGGTGCCGGGCCTCCTCGCGGTCCCCCGCGTGGTGCAGCATCACGACCTGACCGATCCGCGTCAGCACGGCGTCCGGCGCCGCCTGCCCCTGTCGCTCCGCCACCACGTCCTCCGCACCGGTCGCCGGCTGTCACCACCGACGCTAACCGCCGGCGGGGGCGATACCGGACAGGCCGCTCCGTGGCACCCGGGCGGCCCGGTGCGGATCCGGCGCGGACCCGCACCCGGCGCGCCGAACGGCCTCAGCCCAGGGACGGCAGGGACCAGTCGATCGGCTCATGGCCCTGCGCGGCCACCGCCTCGTCGATCCGGGTGAACGGACGGGATCCGAAGAACTTCTTCGCCGACAGCGGCGAGGGGTGCGCCCCCTTGACCACCACGTGCCGGCTCTCGTCGATCAGCGGCAGCTTCTTCTGCGCGTAGTTCCCCCACAGCACGAAGACCGCAGGGTCGGGGCGGCCGGCGACCGCGCGGATGACCGCGTCGGTGAACCGCTCCCAGCCCCGGCCCTTGTGCGAGTTGGCCTCGCCGGCGCGCACCGTGAGCACCGCGTTGAGCAGCAGCACGCCCTGCTCCGCCCAGGGCATCAGATAGCCGTTGTCCGGAACGGGCGTGCCGAGATCGGTGTGCATCTCCTTGTAGATGTTCCGCAGGGACGGCGGGATCCTGACGCCCGGCCGGACCGAGAAGCACAGGCCGTGGCCCTGGCCCTCGCCGTGGTAGGGGTCCTGGCCGAGGATCAGGACCTTGACCTTGTCGTACGGTGTGGCGTCCAGCGCCGCGAAGACCTCCTCGCGGGGCGGATAGACGGGACCCCTCGCCCGCTCCTCCTCGACGAACCCGGTCAGCTCCTTGAAGTAGGGCTGCTGCAGTTCGTCGCCCAGAACCCCGCGCCAGGACTCGGGCAGCATGGCGGTGTCGGTCACGTCAACGTCCTCACATGTGCGGTCACTTCCAGGCCACAGAACCTACAGGCGACCACTGACAACCGGCCCGGCGGCCGTGCGTCCGGCGCTACCAGCTGGTCTTGCGGGACAGCTGCCACATCATCATGATCGTGGACGGGTCCATCGAGCGCTCCGCGCCCGAGATGTCCCGGCTGGCCGCCACGTACTGCCGGCCCTGCCACAGGGGCAGCAGCCGCGCGTCCTCGACGAGGATGTCCTGGGCCTCCTCGAACTGCTTCACCACGTTGCCGCGGTCGCTCTCCCGGCGGGAGCTGGGCAGCAGCTCGGTCGTGATCTTCTCCGCCTCGTAGGGCGTGCCGAGCGCGTTCTGCTTGCCGACGAACGGGGCGATGAAGTTGTCCGCGTCCGGGAAGTCCGGCGACCAGCCGCGTCCGAACACCGGGTACTCACCCTTCTGGTAGCCCTCGACATACGTCTTCCAGGGGCGGCTCTTGAGGGTGATGTCGAAGAGTTCCGACGCCTCCAGCTGCCGCTCGAGCTCCTTGAACTCCAGCCCGGTCTCGGAGCCGTAGCGGTCCGTGGTGTACCAGAGGGTGAGCGGGACCGGCTCGTCGATGCCCGCGTCGGTGAGGATCTCCCGGGCCTTGTCGACGCTGGGCTCGCCGTAGTCGTCGAAGAAACCGGTGGTGTGCCCGGTCAGGCCCTTGGGGACCATCGAGTACAGCGGGTCGACGGTGTCCCGGTAGATCTTGTGCGCGATCGCCGCGCGGTCGACGATCTGAGCGATGGCCTGGCGCACCGCCTTCTTGCCGGACCACGGGTCCTTCGGGTTGAACACCAGGTAGTTGATGTCGGTCCCGGTGCCTTCGATGAGCTGGATCTCCTCCTCCTTGGAGGCCTTGCCCTGGAAGTCGATGACGTCGTCCGCGGCCAGACCGCGGTACGTCAGGTCGAGTTCGTCGTCGCGCAGCGCTTTGACCATGGCGGCCGAATCCTGGAAGTAGCGGACGGTCACCGCGCTGTTCTTCCGTTCGGCGAAGCCCTTGTACCGCTCGTTGCGGACGAGTTCGGCCCTCTTGCCCTCCTCGTACGAGCCGAGGGCGTACGGCCCCGAACCGACGACGCCGGCGTCCTCGCGCAGCGCGTCCGCCGGGTAGGAGTCCGGGTCGACGATCGACATCGCGGGGGTGGCGAGCACGAACGGGAAGGTGGCGTCCGGCTTGTTGAGGTGGAAGACGACCTCGCGCTCGCTGGGCGCCTGCACCCTCTCGAGGCTGCCCAGCAGACCGGCGGGGCCGCCGTTGACGTTGATCTGCCGGATCCGGTCGATCGAGTGCTTGACCGCCTTGGCGTCGAGCGTGCCGCCGTCGGAGAACGTAAGGCCCTCGCGCAGTTCGCAGCGGAACACCTTGTTGGAGCTGTCGGAGAACTCGCAGCTCTCCGCGGCGTCCGGCTGAGGGCTGGTCGCTCCGACCGGGTAACTCAGCAGGGTCTGGTAGATGTTGCGGAACAGCTCCCAGGAGCTGTCCCAGGAGGCGGCAGGATCCAGCGTGCTGGGCGAGCTGGTGGTTCCCACGACGATAGGTCCCTCGTCGTCCGGGTCGCCGGGGGACAGCAGTCCGCATCCGGTCACCAGAGACGATATGGACGCGATGGCCGCCACCCGCCGCAGGCATCGGTTCCGGTTGAACACGCGCACGCTCCTCGATCTGCCATGCCAAGGGTCGGCAGACCATACCGCAGGGAAACGCCCGCTGACCCTCCTCCGGAGGACCCTTGAGATCAACTCTCCGATGACTACGTTGTCACTCGCCGTTGTGGTCCCGATACACCGACACCGGCGCCGTTTTCGTCAACGGAGGGCCCTTTCCGGGGCCGTCCGGAACGGCCCCCGCGCGTGTGCGCGAGGCACGCGCGGGGGCCGCTGGGGGGGGTCAGGCCACGCCGGCGTTCAGGAAGATGCCGCCGTCGACGACCAGGGTCTGGCCGGTGACCCAGTCCGACTGCTCGGAGGTGAGGAAGGCGGCGGCGCCGCCGATGTCGGACGGCACGCCGAGCCGGCCCAGCGGGTATCCGGCGGCGGCCTCCGCTTCCCGGCCCTCGTACAGGGCCTGCGCGAACTTGGTCTTCACCACCGCCGGGGCGATGGCGTTGACCCGCACCGCGGGCGCGAACTCGTGCGCCAGTTGCTGGGTCAGGTTGATCAGCGCGGCCTTGCTGACGCCGTAGGCGGCGATGAACGGCGAGGGCGCGAGACCGGCGACGGAGGCGATGTTGACGATCGCGCCGCCGTTGTCCTTCTGCCAGGCGTGCCAGGTCTTCTGCGCGAAGCCCAGCGCCGAGATCACGTTGGTCTCGAACACCTTGCGCGCCACGTTCAGGTCGAGATCGGCGATCGCCCCGAACACCGGGTTGGTGCCGGCGTTGTTGACCAGGTAGTCGACGCGGCCGAACGCCTCCATGACACGCTCGACGGCCACGGCCTGGTGGGCCTCGTCGTGTGCCTTGCCTGCGACGTACACGGCCCGGTCCGGACCGAGTTTCTCGACGGCCTCCTTGAGGGCGTCCTCACCTCTGCCGGTGAGGCACACCCGGTCGCCGCGCGCGACGAGCGCCTCGGCGACGCCGTAGCCGATGCCGCGGCTGGCACCGGTGATCAGGGCGACCTTGCCCGAAAGTTCCACAGCAGTCATGTTCCCGGTCTTCCTAGTCGAGCGGTCCGCCGGCGACGTACAGCACCTGGCCGGAGACGAAGCCGGCGGCCTCGCCGGTGAAGAAGGCGATGGCGTTGGCGATGTCCTCGGGCTCGCCGACGCGGGCGACCGGGATCTGGGTGGCGGCGGCGGCCTTGAAGTCCTCGAACCCCATGCCGACGCGGTCCGCGGTGGCCTTGGTCATCTCGGTGGCGATGAAGCCGGGAGCGACGGAGTTGGCGGTGACGCCGAACTTGCCGAGTTCCTTGGCGAGGGTCTTGGTGAAGCCCTGCAGACCGGCCTTGGCGGCGGAGTAGTTGGCCTGGCCCCGGTTGCCGAGCGCGGACGAGGAGGACAGGTTCACGATCCGGCCGAAACCGGCGTCGACCATGTGCTTCTGGCATGCCTTCGACATCAGGAAGGCGCCGCGCAGATGCACGTTCATGACGGTGTCCCAGTCGGAGACGCTCATCTTGAACAGCAGGTTGTCGCGCAGCACGCCCGCGTTGTTGACCAGGATGGTGGGTGCACCGAGTTCCTCGGTGATCCGCGCGACAGCCGCCTCGACCTGCGCCTCGTCGGAGACGTCGCAGCCGACCGCGAGGGCCTTGCCGCCGGCGGCGGTGATCTTCTCGACGGTGTCCTTGCAGGCGGCCTCGTCGAGGTCGATCACGGCGACCGCGCGGCCTTCGGCGGCCAGTCGTACGGCGGTGGCGGCGCCGATGCCGCGCGCGGCGCCGGTGACCACCGCGACCCGCTGCTCAGTGGTGGACATTGCTGCTTCTCCTCGCCCTAGGGGTGCGGCTCCTGCGGCCGGACTCAGTTCAATGAGCGACCGCTTAGTACCTTCAGCAGACGTGACGCTAGAAGCCCTGGCACCCGGTGTCAACGGCACCCCGCGCGTGTGTGATCCATTCCCTGCGCGAACGCCCCGGCGACCGGTCCGCGCGCGGCGTCCGCGCCCCCGGGCGGCACCCGATCGGCTCAGCGCCGCGCGCCCCCGCGCCGGAGCACCCATAGCGTCGAAGCGCGAGCCACCCGTGGCCGGAAAGGAGGCGCTCCATGCGTCGTCGCACCGGTGCCATAGGCACGCTGATCGCGCTCTGTGCGATCGTGCCGTTGGCCGACACCGCTCACGCCCAGGACCTGGACTGCAGCGACTTCACCTACCAGGAGGACGCGCAGACCTTCTTCGACCTGGACCGGAGCGATCCGCACCGGCTCGACGAGGACCCGGGTCCGGACGACGGCGTGGCCTGCGAGGCACTTGCCCGGCGGGGCCTCACCTCGTCCACCTTCCGGCCCGCGCCGTCCGCCTTCCCCTCCGCCACCGCTGCGACCGGGTCACCGTCACCGTCCCTGACCACCGCTTCGCCCACCCGGACGGCTACGGCCACGCCGGCGCCGGCGGCCCCGACCACGACGGCCCTCGACACCGCGGCACCCACCACGACAACCGCCGCGCCGACGGCTTCCGCCCCCGTGGCGCCGACGCGCGGCGTGGCGGGCGGACTGGGCGGGTCCTCCGGGTCCGGACCCAGCGGCCGGGACATCGGCGTCGGCGCGGCCTTCGTGACGGGCGCCCTGCTCGCGACCGGCTACCTCATGAGACGCCGGCGCCCCTGACCCCGCCCGGAAGCCGCACCGGCCGGTCGCGCCGGGGCGCCGCGTCCGCCCCGGGGAGCACGGCGGTGACACCGCGCCACTCCGCCGTCCGCGTCCGACCGGCCATCGGACAGCGGACAGCGGCCATCGGACAGCGGCCATCGGACGGCGTCCGCGGCCCCGGTCAGCGCACGAGCAGGTCGAGCAGCCGGTCCGTCTCAGCCGCCGGATCGGCCGTGAGCCCTGTGTGCACGGGGCCGGGCTGGACGATGGTGGACCGGGGCGCGATCAGCCAGCGGAAGCGCCGCCCGGCATCGTCCCCCGCCGCCTGCCCCGCGGCGTCCCCGCCCGCGCAGACACCCTCGACCGCGCGCAGCGCCGCCCGTACACCGGGCAGGTCGGCCGTGGGGTCGAGGGCCAGCAGCCGCGCCTCGTCGAGGTGGGTGCGGGCGGCGACGAAGGACTTCCGGCGGCAGTACACGAGCACCCCGGCGTTGACGCACTCGCCCCGTTCGATGCGCGGTACGACCCTCATCAGCGCGTACTCGAAGACGTGCCGGTCGCTCACTGCTCCCCCTGAAGGCCGCGGATGCGCTGGTGGACGGTGCCCGCGCGGGCGAGCAGCGGCCTGGCGTAGGCCTGCCGGAGCTCGTCGGGCGTGTCGAAGCCCGGCTCGCCGGCCAGCCAGACGTCGGGGATCTCCGCGGTGACCTCGGCCAGCAGTTCCCCGGTGATCCGCGGCGCCAACTCCTCCGCCGCGGCCGCGACGTCCGGCGCGAAGGTGTTCAACGCGTGGTCGGAGGCGTCGTAGGGGCGGGCGGCGGAGACGGCGGCGCCGGGCCAGTTGTGGTGCCAGATCATCGTCGCGCCGTGGTCGATGAGCCAGAGTTCGCCGCGCCGGCGGAGCATGTTGGGGTTGCGCCAGGAGCGGTCGACGTTGTTCACCAGTGCGTCGAACCAGACGATCCGCCCTGCTTCCCCGGAGCCGACCTCGGAGGCGAGCGGGTCGAAGCCTAGGGCGCCGGAGAGGAAGTCCATGCCGAGATTGGTGCCGCCGCTGGATCTCAGCAGCTGTTGCACCTCCTGCTCGGGCTCCCCGAGCCCGAGCACCGGATCGAGCTCGACGGTGGCCAGCCGCGGGACCCTCAGCCCCAGTCGGCGGGCGAGTTCGCCGCAGACCACCTCGGCGACCAGCGTCTTACGGCCCTGCCCGGCACCGGCGAACTTCAGGACGTACATCCCGAGATCGTCGGCCTCGATCAGTCCCGGCAGCGAACCGCCCTCGCGCAGCGGCGCGATGAAACGGGTCGCGGTGACTTCCTTGAGCATCGCCCCAGGTTACTGGCGTGTCACCGCACGTCGGACGCGGCCCGGGAGGGAAGGACCGCGCCCGACAGGGAAACGACAGTCGTGATTTACGTCCGTCCGACCGCGGGCACGTCAAGCTTCCGGTACCGCCTGAACAGCGTGGGCCCGCTGACCGTACCTCTCCCTAGATCAACTGTCTGCCCCCGGAAGGGACACACCGGCATGAGCGCATCGTTTCAATCCGCATCCGGACCCGCCCGTCGAACCGTCGTGGCGGCGGCCGGAGCGGCGGGCCTCGCCGTCGCGCTGACCGCGTGCGGGGATTCCGACGACGGGTCCAGCTCCTCCGCGGACTCCGGTTCCGCCGGCGGCGCGTCCGACGACACCGCCGGCGCGACACTCGCCTCGACCGCCGACATCCCGGAGGGAGGGGGCAAGGTCTTCGCCGACCGAAAAGTCGTCGTCACCCAGCCCTCGGCAGGCGAGTTCAAGGCCTTCTCGGCGACCTGCACCCACCAGGGCTGCGCGGTGAAGAGCGTCGCGGACGGAGTCATCAACTGCCCCTGTCACAACAGCAACTTCTCGATCGCCGACGGCAGTGTGAAGGGCGGCCCCGCGAAAGCACCACTGCCCGCGGTGGAGATCACCGTCAGCGGGGACTCGATCACCCTCGCCTGAACCTGCCGCGACATGAGAGAAGGGACCGTATGACCGCCACGCAGCGCCGGGGCCGGAAGATCATGATGATGCCCGGCGAGCTGGACGACTTCCTCACCGGCCAGCGCACCTGCCGGGTCGCCACGGTGTCCGCCGACGGAGCGCCGCACGTCAGCACGCTCTGGTTCGCCTGGGACGGCACCTCGCTGTGGCTCTACTCCGTGGTCCGCAGCAAGCGGTGGGCGGATCTGCGGCGGGATCCCCGGGTGGCGATCGTGATCGACACCGGCGAGGAGTACGACGAACTGCGCGGCGCCGAGCTGTCCGGGCGGGTGGAGTTCGTGGGCGAGATCCCGCGCACGGGTGAGCTGCACGCGGAACTCGACGTCCCCGAGACGCTGTTCGCCCGCAAAAACTTCGGCCTGGACGAGATGCCCCACGACGGCCGGCACGCCTGGCTGCGCCTGACACCCGAGAAGATCGTGTCCTGGGACTTCAGGAAACTGCCGCAGCCGCCCGGGTCGTAGAGGGCTCGCCGCTCCCGCCGGTCGCCCCTACGCGCTCACCCGCCGCCCGCAGTGCCCGCACCGCCGCCCGGATGGACGGGCGGCGGTCCGCGTCCGCGCGCCAGACCACGTGGACATGCCGTCGCAGGCGCTGCCGGAGCGGGACGGTCACCACCCCGTCGGGCAGCGGATTGCGGCCGAGTACCGGGGCGATGCAGACGCCGAGCCCCGCGGCGACCAGGCTGAGCTGGGTGTGGCTCTCGGCGGCGCGGTGGCCGACGATCGGCTCGATGCCCTTGGAGCGCAGGGTGAACATCAGCCACTCGTGGCAGAACTCGCCCTCGCCCCAGGTGATCCACTCGTCCTCGGCGAACTCGGCGAGATCCACCTCCTCCCGGCCGGCCAGCCGGTGACCGGCCGGCAGCGCCACATCGGCCGGATCGTCGAGCAGCAGCGCCTTGACCAACCCGTTGGGCAGCGACATCGGCTTGTTGTACCAGTCGAGCACGACGGCGAGATCGAGATCCCCGCGCACCACTCCCCTGACGCCCGCCTCGGGTTCCAGTTCGCGGGAGCGCACGCGCAGCGCGGGATGCCCTTCCCGCAGATCCGCGAGCGCGACCGGGAACAGCCCCCGCGCCGCGGTCGGGAACGCCGAGACCCGCAGCTCCCCCGCGACCTGACCGCGCTGCGCCTCCAGATCGGACTGGGCGAGTTCGACCTGGGACAGGATCCGCGCGGCATGCTCGGCGAGCAGCCGGCCCGCGTCGGTGAGCCGGACACCCCGCCCGTTCCTGGCGAGCAGTTGCTGACCGACCTCGCGCTCCAGTTTGGACATCTGCTGGGAGACGGCCGAGGTCGTGATGTGCAGCCCTTCGGCCGCGCCGCTGACCGACCCGTGCCGGGCGAGGGCGTCCAGGGTGCGCAGGCGCTCCAGGTTCAACATGTAAGCGATGCTACGAGATACCGCGTGCGAAATCTCGATTGTGCTACGAGATCACCGTGCAGCATCGTTGCGTCCATGAGCAGCGTCACCGCGACCACCACCACGCCGGGCCCGGCCGGCCACGCCCCGGACCGCACCCGCCCCCGTCTGGACTGGCGGCTGCGTTTCGCGGCGCTGTCCCTGATCTGGGGCTTCAGCTTCCTCCTCATCAAGGTCGGCACCCAGGGCTATGCCCCGTTCCAGGTCACCCTCGGCCGGCTGGCCTTCGGGACCGCCGTCCTCGCGGTCGCCATGGCGGTACGGCGGGAGCGGCTGCCACGCGGTGTGCGGACCTGGGGCCATCTCGCGATCGCCGGTTTCCTGCTGAACGCCCTGCCGTTCTCGCTGTTCGCCTTCGCGGAACTGACCATCCCGTCCACGCTGGCCGGCATCTGCAACGCGACCTCGCCGCTGTGGGGGATGGCGCTGTCGCTGGTGGCGCTGTCCGAGGACCGGCCGACCCGGGTGCGGGTGGCGGGGCTGGGCCTGGGTTTCCTTGGAGTGCTGACCGTTCTGGGCGCCTGGCAGGGTTTCCAGGGACTGGACGCCCGGGGCACCGCTCTGGCGCTGCTCGCCTCGCTGAGCTATCCCGTCGGCTGGATCTACGTCCGTCGCACCCTGGCCGGCAGCAGCCACTCGCACCTTTCCCTCACCGGTGGCCAACTGCTGCTGGCGACCGTCCAGCTGGCCGTCGTGACCCCGTTGTTCACCAGCCTTCCGAACACCTTCGCCGTCGGGCCGCTGCTGGCGGTCGCGACCCTGGGCACGCTGGGCACGGGGCTGGCCGTACTCCTCCAGTACGGTCTCGTCGCCGAGGTCGGACCCACGACCGGCCAGATGGTCACCTACTTCGTCCCGGTGATCGCCGCCGCGGCCGGCATCGTGCTGCTCGGCGAGACGCTGAACTGGTCCACACCGGTGGGCGCGGCGATCGTGCTGGCGGGCGCGGCCCTGACGCAGATGAAGCCGAAGCGCCGGCCGTGACCACGCCACGACGGCGCCCCGCCCCCGGCCGCCGCGCCGGGAGCGCCCCACCGGGCGCAGCCGCCCCTCTGGAGCCGACGGCCGGAGCGCCCGCACCAGACATGCTGAATCCGCCCGAGCCCGGGACCGCCCCTCCCGGCCGCACGCGCCCGCCGCTCGTCCGCCCGCGCCTTGCGTCGCGCGCGTCCACTGCCGCCGGCACCGGACGGCCGCGTGACGATCCGCGCCGCCCGCCGCACTCCGAGCGCGCCGCTGGTCATGGCTGACGGCGGCGGTCCTGCCGGTGCCGGTGTTCCGCGCCTCAGGCGTAGGTCCGCTCCGGCCCTCCGGCGGGGCCGAGTGCCAGGGCGATCGACTCGGCCAGGGGCTCGATGTCCCCCTCCCGGAGTCCCGAGACGGTGACGCGGATGCCCGGCGGCGCGTTCGTCCGGAAGCGGGCTCCGGGGGCCACCGCCCAGCCCGCGTGCAGCAGCCGGGCGACGGCCGCGGTCTCGTCCGGGACCGGCACCCAGACGTTCATGCCGGTGCGCCCGTGCGCGACGATCCCGCGCCGGGCCAGCGCCCCGGTCAGCCCGTCCCGGCGCCGCCCGTATCCTGCCGCCACGGCCGCCGGATCCACCGCGGCCTCGCTCCACAGCCGCGCCACCGCACGCTGGACGATCAGACTGACCCAGCCCGGCCCGAGCCGCTGCCTGCCCCGCACCCGGTCGAGGGTGACCGTGTCCCCGGTGAGCACGGCGAGCCGCAGATCGGGGCCGTACGCCTTGGCCGCCGAGCGTACGAAGGCCCAGCTCCGGGTGGGCCCGGCGAGGGGGTGGAGGGGGTGGTCGACGATGTGATGCCCGTGGTCGTCCTCGATCAGCAGCGTGTCCGGGTGATCGGCGAGCACCGACCGCAGAGCGCGCGCACGTGCGCCGCTCAGGGCCGCGCCGGTCGGGTTCTGCGCGCGGTCGGTGACGATCAGGGCGCGCGCGCCGTGCGCCAGGGCCGCCCGTACGGCGTCGGGGAGCGGACCCTCGTCGTCGACGCCGACCGGGACGGTCCGCAGCCCCAGCGCCGGGACCAGGTCCAGCAGACTTCCCCAGCCGGGGTCCTCCACGGCGACCGCGTCCCCGGGACTGAGATGCGCCGCCAGTACCCGCTCGACCGCGTCCAGGGCGCCCGACGCGACGGCGACGGGGCCGTCGGGAACACCGTCGGCGTCCATCCCCGCCCGGGCCAGACGTGCCAGCCCGGGGTCCACCGGCGCGTGTCCGTACAGCACCGGCTCCCGGTCGCCCTGCCCGGCCGCCGCCGCGAACGCGCCGGCGAGCGCCGGCAGCAGCGCGGGGTCCGGGTTGCCCTCGGAGACGTCCCGCACGCCCGGCGGGACCTCCACCCGCATGGCGTCGCGCGCCGTGGTCGCCGGCTTGGACCGCACCCGGCTGCCCCGTCGCCCGGCGGTCTCGATGACCCCACGCTCCCGCAGTGTCCGGTACGCGGCCGCGACGGTGTTCGGATTGACCTCGAGCCGTTCCGCCAACTCCCTTATCGACGGAAGCAGTTCACCCGGTCTCAGCTCCCCCTCGCCCACCCCGCGCTCGATGTCCGCGGAGATCTCCGCTGCACGCCGCCCACTGATCCGATACTCTCCTAGCACAAAGCCAATTATGCACTAGTACAATGGAGAGCGCCATGCAGGGGAGCACGCCACCGCGGCAGCGGCCCGCCATCACCACCTATCCGCCCACCGAGCGCACCGTTCCCACCCGCTCCCCCGGCCGAGCCGCGTACGACAAGGAGCTGGTGCACGCGATACTCGACGAGGGCTACGTCTGCCATCTCGGTTTTGTCCGGGACGGAGCGCCGGTGGTGCTGCCGACGCTCTACGGCCGGATCGGCGAGGTCCTCTACGTCCACGGCTCGACCGGCTCGCGCCCGCTGCGGGCGGCCGGCCGGGCCGACGCCGGCCTGCCGGTCTGTCTGACCGTCACCCACGTCGACGCGCTGGTGCTGGCCCGCTCGGCGTTCCACCACTCGGTCAACTACCGCTCGGTGGTGGTGCACGGTCTCGCCCACGACGTGACCGACCCCGAGGAGAAGCGGCAGGCCCTCGACGCCCTGGTCGACCATGTCGTGCCGGGCCGCGCCGCCGACTCCCGGCCGGCCGACAGGAAGGAGCTGGCCGCCACCGCGGTGCTCCGGCTCGAACTGGCCGAGGTCTCCGCCAAGCTCCGCACGGGCGGCGCGAACGACGAGCCCGAAGACCTCGGCCTGCCGCACTGGGCCGGTGTCGTCCCCCTGCGCAAGGGCTACGGCACACCGCTCGCCGACCCGGGTCTCGCCCCCGGCACCGCCCTGCCCGGCTACCTCGCGGCCCTGCACTCCTGATCCGCCCCTGCTTCCCGGGACGCGGCGCCGCCACTCACGCTCCGGCCGGACGGCCCTGGCGGGTACCTCCGTACGTTCAGCCGTCGCACTGCGTGTACGCCCCCGGGCCCAGCGAGGGGGCCGCTGGTCGTGACCGGAGGTTCCTTCCGCCCTCGCCACCCTTTCCCGTCCCGCAAGCGGAGCTCCGCCCCGGACCCGGCTCCTCGAACGCCGGACGGGCTGGATGCCACCCGCCGGAACACGGCCTCCCGGGATGCCTCGACACCGGCGGACGGGCCGGCGGACGGGCCGGCGCACCTGACACGGAGGCCCGCGCGCTGTCCTGCGCCGGGACCCTGTCTGACCCGGGACACCGGCGCCCCGTGACCCGCGGAACCGGCGGAACCCGCGGCTCGTCCAGCGCATGGCCCCGGCGCACCGCCCGGCCGGGGGCACTCCCACCGGGGAGGGCCCCCGGCCGTCACGCGGTCACGCGGTCACGCGGTCACGCGGTCACGGCGGCAGGCTCCCCCTTGCGGGCCCGTGCGCCCCGGGCCTCGCCCACCGCGAGCCCCGCGACCGAGCCCAGCATCAGCAGGGTGCCGGCCATCGTGCCCACCGTCAGCCGCTCACCGAGCAGGGTCACCGCGAGCACCGCGGCGCTCACCGGCTCCAGCAGCATGATCACGGACACGGTGGCCGACCGCACCACGGCGGCGCCGGCGAAGTAGAGCCCGTACGCGAGCGCCGTCGGCACGGAGGCGACGTACAGCAGGAGGAAGAGCAGCGCACCGGGCGCGTCGGTGTGCGGCACCAGTCCCTCGGCCGCGGCAAAAGGCAGCAGCACCAGGCTGGTGACCGCGAACGCCCTCACGGTCGTACCGGAGGAGTCCACCACCCCGTCGCGGCCCCACCAGCGGGTGAGCAGGGTCATCGTCGAGTAGCCGGCCGCGGACAGCAGGGCGAGCAGGACGCCCCAGGGTTCCACGGTGGTCTCTCCACCGCCGAGGACGAGCACCACCAGTCCGGCGAGCGCGCCCACGACGGCGGCCAGTCCGCCGCGCCCCAGCCGCTCGCCCATGGTCAGCCGGGCACCCAGAGCGATGAGTACGGGCCCGGCGCCGAGGGTGACGACGGTGGCCACGGCGAGTCCGGTGGCGGAGACGGCCGCGAAATAGGCGGTCTGGAAGACCGCGAGCCCGACACCGGTGGCCGCGGCCCGCAGCACCCGCCGGCCCAGGGGCTCATGGGTGGTGCTCCGCGCGCGCCGCGACAGCGACCGGGCGGCGAGCAGCAGCACGAGCCCCAGCGCACAGCGCCAGAAGGACAGCGAGACGGGCCCCATGTCGCTGGTCCGGTAGACCAGCGACGCGGCCGCGCCCGCGGTGCCCCAGGCGGCACCGGCGACGATCAGATAGAGGAGGCCCCGCCCGACGGGCAGGCCTGAGAAGGCGTTCGACACGTGTTCTCTCCGCAGATGCGCGCACCCCGCACATCGGCGTGGGTGCGGAAGTTCGGGAAGGGATCCCGGTCAGCCCTGGCCGTGGCCGGGGCGGCGGGATCCGCGGACTTCGTCTGCGGGCAGCACCGTTCCGCCCGGCGACCGGCCGGGCGGGTGTACCGGAGGGCCCGCCTCAGGCGGCCGGAGGCGGAAGAACGAGAGCGCGCGCATGCATGATCAGCACCTTATGCGGTGGTTCCCGGTGTGGACAACTCCCGTTCGGATCCCCCCGCGGCCACCGGTTTCCCGGAATTCCTCGCCGGAGCCGACGACTGGGCGATGAAGGCGCCCGTGAGCACGACCGCGCCTCCCACGATCTGCGGCGCCGACAGATACTCGCCGAGCAGGACCCAGGCGAGGACGGTGGCGATGACCGCCTCCAGACAGGCCACGACACCGGCGACCTGCGGCGAGAGCCGGCGCACCGACACGACCCCGGTGATGTACGCGGCGACGGTGGCGACCAGGACGATCCAGCCCAGCAGGACGAGGGCGGCGACCGGGGTGCCGTCCATCTCCGCGCTGCCGGTGAGCACGGACCACTCCATCGACCAGGGACGGGAGACGACGGTCAGGACGGCGGTGCCGATCAGCAGCCCGTAGGCGATCACGCCGAGCGGGTCGGGTGCTTCCGCACCGTCGCTGCCCTGGTCGGACAGGACGAAGTAGCCGACCTGGCAGCAGGCGGCGCCGAGCGCCAGCAGCAGTCCGAGGACGTCGAAGCCGAGGCCCGACCACACCTCCACCACGCAGGCGAGCCCGCCCACCGCCAGGACCACGCCGACCGCGGCGGCGCGGGTCACCGGCCGCCGCTGCACGAACCGCACCCAGCCGAGCACGAGCGCGGGCGCCAGATACTCGACCAGCAGGGCCACCCCGACGGGGATGCGGGAGATCGCGGCGAAGTAGCAGGCCTGGACGCCGGCCACGGCGAACAGACCGAACCCGGCGAGCAGCCCCGGCCGGCGGCGGACCAGCCCCCGGTGACGCACGGCCAGCGGCAGCATGACGAGCGCGGCGCCCGCCACCCGGAGCCAGACGACGTGGAGCGGGTCGAGGCCCGCCTCGATCAGCGGCTTGGCCGCCACACCGGATCCCCCGAAGGCCACGGCGGACAGCAGCGCGAGACTGAGCCCGACGCCCCTTCCCTGGTGGCTCCGGGTACTGACAGAGGTAGGCACCGGCACATGATGACAGGCGTGGACAGGAGCGTCACCCCCTATGGCACCTGTCTCACCGACTGGACGGCGACTCCAGCCGGGTGAGCAGCTCGCCCGGATCGATCCCGGCGCGCCGGAGCACCTCGACGGCGCGTGCCTGCGGGTCCGCGACGATCGCCGCGAGCAGGTCCGTACCGCGGGCGGGACCCGAGCCGTTCCGGGCGGCGCGCTCATGGGCGTACTCCATACAGCCCGCGGCCAGCGGCGAGAAACCGGCGGCCGCCGTCACCACGGGAAGACCCCCGGAGTCCTCGACCGAGCCCTGCCAGCGCAGTCCGTAACCGATGCTCCGCTGGACGAGGTAGCCGAGCAAACGCGCGATCCGCGGCCCCTCGCCGAGGACGGCCCTCACCTCGCAGTCGGATTCCAGCAGCGAGTGCAGCAGATGGGCGGTGTCGATCTGGCGATCGCCGTCCCGGACCACCCGACGGCGGGCACCGGCGACCGCTCCCGCCAGCTCGGCGCTGAGCCCGGCATCACCGTCCGAACGGTGGATGCCCTGCTGCTTCTGCGGCTCACGGGCCTGCTGCCGGGGGATACGGGGTCGCACATCCCCTACCTCATCAGTCCCGCGGCCGCGGGACATCCCCGTCGGGAAGCATCTTGGCGTCCCACGGGAAGCGGACGCCGGGGGCCGCGATCTCCTCCTTGCGAAGGAGATCAGGGCGTTCCGCGCCGGGGGCCGCGCGCCGGTCCGCGTACGTCCCCGGCCGGTCCGGCCCGGTGCGTCGGTCCCCGTCGGCGTCCGGACCTTCCCGGAGACCGGACCTTCCCGGAGACCGGGCCGGCACGCGGTGATCGGCCCGACCGGGGCGGTGACCGGACGGCGGGCTTGGCCCGCGGCTTCCCGCAGCCCGTACGGTTTCGGCATGCGGATACGAATCGTCGACGCCTTCACCGACCGGCCCTTCGCCGGGAACCCCGCCGGGGTGCTGCTCCTGGACGCCTACGCCTTCCCGGACGATGACCGGCTGCAGAACATCGCCATGGAGGTCAACCACGCCGAGACCGCCTTCGCCCACCCGCTGCCCGAGGGCGGGGAGGCCGACTGGGCGCTGCGCTGGTTCACCCCGGTCACCGAGGTCTCGATGTGCGGCCACGCCACCCTGGCCACCGCGCATGTTCTGCACACCTCCGGCGCGCACAAGGGCCCGGTGCGGTTCGCCACCCGCAGCGGTGTCCTCACCGCCACTCCCGGCGACGACGGCGCCGTCACACTCGACTTCCCCACCGCACCGCTCACCGCGGTCGACGTCCCCGAGGGCGTCGCGGAAGCGCTCGGCGCCCGGGCGCTGACGGCGTTCGACACCGGTCCGAGCGTCGGGGACCTGCTGGTCGAGGTCGACGACGAACGGACCGTGCACGCCCTGCGGCCCGATCTCCCGGCCCTCACCGCCTTCTCCGAGCGCGGCGTCATCGCGACCGCCCGCGCCGAGAACCCCGCCCTCGGCTACGACTTCGTCTCCCGCTGCTTCTTCCCGAACGTCGGCATCGACGAGGACCCGGTCACCGGCAGCGCGCACACCGCGCTGGCCCCTTACTGGTCCCAGCGTCTCGGCCGCCCCGTCCTGACCGGCCTGCAGGCCTCACCGCGTTCCGGCCGCGTCCGCACCGAGGTGCGCGGCGCCCGCACGCTGCTGAGCGGACGGGCGGTGACCGTCATCGAGGGCGACCTGCTGGTCTGAGCCCCGGCCCGGTCCCCCACCACGCCAGAGGAGGCGTACGGCCGCACCGTACGCCCCCTCCCCTGCCGTCTCACGCCGTCGGCAGCCAGTCCACTTTCCCGGCCAGCAGCGCGTATCCCACGAACGCCCCGATGTCGAGCAGCGTGTGCGCGACCACCAGCGGCCCGACGCGTCCCCAGCGCCGGTAGAGGTACACGAACACCACGCCCATGACCATGTTCCCGATGAAGCCGCCGATGCCCTGGTACAGGTGGTACGAACCGCGCAACAGCGAACTGCCCGCCATCGCGGCGCCCGGGGACCATCCCAGCTGGTTCATCCGGCGCAGCAGATAGGCGAGGACGATGACCTCTTCGACGATCGAGTTCTGCAGCGCCGAGAGGATCAGCACGGGGTACTTCCACCACACCTCGGGCAGCGCCTCAGGCACCACGGTGAGGTTGAAGCCGAGCCCGCGGACGGCCAGGTAGAACGCGATACCGCTGCTGCCGATGACCGCCGCGACGGCCGCCCCGCGGCCGAGATCGAACCACGGACGGGTGCGGTCGAAGCCGAGGACGCGCAGTCCGACGCCTTCACGCAGCAGGAAGTGCGCGACCAGGGCCACGGGGACGAGCGCCGTGGTGATCCCGAAGAGCTGCCAGGCCAGATCCAGCCAGGGGCGTCCCGGCGCGGCCGAGGCGTTGAGGGTGGCCGCCTGGTCCTTCAGTCCGCCCGGCCGGGTGACCGAGCCGACGAAGCTGATCAGCGCCGACACCGCGCTCGCCCCGAGGGAGAGCGCCAGCACCAGCAGTGTCTCGTCCCGGAGCGTCCTTTGCGACAGCCTCCGCTCAGGAAGGGAATCGGCCCCCTGACCCGCCTCCGCCTGCACTCCTGCCTCCCCATCGCCGATCGGTCCGATCAGTATGAGGGCAGGGGCTGTGGGCCCGGCCGGGGGGCCGCCGCGTGGGTCAGCCCGTGGGCACCGGCTCCGGCAGGCCCACCGGCCAGGTGTGCACGGGGGCCCCGTGCTGCATCAGCTCCCGGTAGCGGCGGGTGGTGGCGGCCAGGGCCGCATCGCGGCCCATGCCCAGGTCGAGGGCCCGGTGGAAGGTCGCGGACTGCCAGCTCGCGCCGTTCACCCGGCGCCGGCACCGCTCCTCGATCACACCGAGGTACAGATCCCGGTCGGCGGGCTCGACGCCCCACGCGTCGAGNTCCGGCGCTGGGCCCGGGGGCGCGGCGCGGCAAGCTGGTGGAGTTAGCCCGTTGCGGTGTCGTCGAGCCGGAGCACCCGGCCGATCGCGTCGAGCCCGGCCTCGGCGAGCGGCAGCAGTTCGTCCCGTACGAGAGTGACCGCGTCCACCTCGCCCAGACCTCCCAGACGGCCCCGGCGCGGCCAGGTCAGGCGGGCGTCGATGCCGTACCGGCAGGCGGCGTCGAAGTTGGCGGCGGCGGCCTCGAACGGCAGCCGGCTCCACACCGGACGGCTGTCCTCGGCGAGGGCCCGGACGACTCCGTAGTAGAAGGCCGCGTTGGCGATCACATCGGTGATGGTGGGCCCGGCGGGCAGCACGCGGTTCTCCACCCGCAGGTGCGGGACGCCGTCGGCGATGCCGTAGACGGGGCGGTTCCAGCGGTAGACCGTGCCGTTGTGCAGAACGAGTTCGGCGAGCGAGGGGACACCGCCGCGGTCCAGCACCTCGAGCGGGTCCTCCTCGTCACAGATGGGCAGCAGGGCCGGGTAGTAGCGCAGGTTCTCCTCGAAGAGGTCGAACGCCGAGGTGACCCAGCGCTCCCCGAACCAGGTGCGCGGCCGCACTCCCTGCGCCTGGAGCTCGGGCGGGCGGGTGTCGGTGGACTGCTGGAACAGCGGGGGCCGGGACTCGCGCCACAGTTCGCGGCCGAACAGGAACGGCGAGTTGGCGCCGACGGCGATCTGCGCGGCGGCGACGGCCTGTGCCGCGTTCCACACCCCGGCGAACCGCTCCGGGGTGACCTGGAGGTGCAGTTGCACCGAGGTGCAGGCGGCCTCGGGCGCGATCGACTTCGAGGTGCAGCTGAGGCGTTCCACGCCGTCGATGTCGAGGGTGAAGTCCTCACCGCGTGCTGCCACGATCTGGTCGTTGAGCAATGCGTAACGGTCGACGTCGGAAAGGTTCGAGGAGACCAGGTCGTCCCGGTCCAGCGTCGGCAGGATGCCGATCATCACGATCCCCGCGTCCACCTCGCCGGCTTTCCGGTCGGCATAGGCGAGAGAGGTGCGCAGTTCCTCGTCGAGCCGGTCGAATACCCGCCCGCCCAGTCGATGGGGAGCGATGTTCACTTCCAGATTGAACATGGCGAGTTCTGTCTGGAAGTCCCGGCTGGCGATCCTTTCGAGGACTTGCGCATTCAACATTTTCGGCATGCCGTCGGCACCCGTGAGATTCAATTCGATCTCCAGCCCCATGAGGTTCCTGGGGCGGTCGAACCGCTTCTCCGCCAGCAGTCGCTCCAGCCCCGTCAGGCAGCTGCGGAGCTTCTCGCGGTAGCGCTGGCGATCGGACAGGTCGAACTGGCCTGCCACGACCTTCTCCCCCATCGAAGCGTCCCTCCTCGGATGGGCGGACCGAAGATCGGCCGCCGGGGTCCCGGTCCACAAGGGAGGATGCCCCGCGGATGCGATCGATAACGCCCCGGACGAACCCTTCGCCCGCTACTCTGGTCGATAGTGACCGGTGGCACATTCACGGGGCATGGCGCAGGAGGCGTGACGGGCACCGGATGCGAACTCGTGAAAAGCGCCGACGAGAATGCGCCGACCGCACCACGGACATGTTCCGAGGTCACCGACGTGAGCTCACTCGGAAACCGGGATCATATTCGCATTTCACCGGCCAGAAGGACCCTTGTCCGCCGGACCGAAAGCGGCTAGACGAAACATAGTCCGAACACGCGTCGTATAAACTGCGCCCACAAGGCAGAAGGTTGGCGCCCACGGTCGAGCGATCCAGCCGAGAGGTGGCGTGCGGCAGTCCTCGCCCCGCCTCTCGCGCCCAGACCCCGGCCCCCGGCCTCTCTGACCTTCGCGAGCTGACAGCGCCGTCCGCCCCGCCACGCCCCGCCCTCGCGCCACCGTGCCTTCCAATGAGAGGCGACCCACCATGCCGCTGCATGTACCCCCGGCTCCCGCGCCCGCCCTGCGTTCCGTCCTGACCGCGCTCTCGTCACCGACCGCGGTCCGGGAGGCGCGAACTCCCTCGCTGCTCGGCACCCAGGGACCCACCTCACCCGAACTCCCCCTCCCCGTGCACGTTCTGGACCGGGTCACCGCCGACGGCGAGACCGCGACCCGGCTGGCCGGCTGGCGCTTCCTGATCCGCACCGGTGACCGTGCGGTGGCCGCCGCGGACTCCGTGCTCACCGCCGACGGCTGGACGTTCTCCCGCTTCTTCGAGGGCCCGTACATCGCCTCCACCGAGCTGGCACTGCGTCAGGCCGAGGCCATGGCACAGCCGTACCAGCCCCGGCTGCTGTCCGTGCCCGGCCTCTACATGCTGGCGCTCTGGCTGCACGGCGACACGGCCGCGGACGGTGCCGCCGGCCACCCGGCCGCCACCGACCTGCTCGTCCCGCTCGCGCCGGCACCGCCCGGCATCGCCGCCCACCGCGCGCACCGGGTCACCGACCTGCTCCCCGTCCTGACCCATCGGGTCGCTCCGACCCGCCTGCTCGGCTCGCCCGCCTGAGACCCCGCCGTCCCCCGCCGTGCGTGCCTCGCCGCCCGTGACCGGGCGGCGAGGCACGCACGGCGGACTAGCTCCATCAGGCCACGGTGAACCACCCGAAGTGACAGTGCAGTTGGGATGAACCGTCCGCGCGGGTGACGCGTCCTCACCCAGTGAGGAACGGTGCCGCGAAATCCCTGCGGATCCTCGTCCGTGGGGCAACACTGGTTTCGACCGACGTATCACGACGGGGGACGGTCATGAACGAGGCTTCACGCCACGGAACCGCATCGACAGCCGACTCAACGGTCACCACAGAGCGAGAGATCCCACCCATGTGCCAGCACCAGCCACCGTGCCGCTCAGCCGACTCCGCCGACCGGGAATCCGCCCGGCTCGTGGCGCACCACCCGGAGCAGGGCTGGAGCCTGCTGTGCAACGGTGTCGTCCTCTTCGAGGACACCGGCGAGCTCCTGCCCGACGGCAGGGTCATCGCCCCGCAGCGCCCGCCGGGCGCCAGCCTGACCACCGCCTGAACACGACCGGGCGGTATGGGCCGCCGGGGCAGTACAGGGGCCGGAACGCAGGACCTCCCGCGCACCGGCCCCGACGCGTGTCCGGTGTGCGTCACGCAGCGTGGCCGGCCCTTCGGAGAAGCGTGACCGGCTCCTCCTCCCGGCCGGAGCCCGTCCCGCCCGCGTATCCCCACGGGCGTCCGTTCGCCGGAGGCCACGGGTCCGGGAGCGGACCGCGGAGGTCCCTGCCCGCGGCGGCCCCGGCCCGCGTCCTATCGTGACCGGCATGCAGTCCTACACGATCGGCCAGGCAGCCAGGCTGCTCGGAGTGAGCCCGGACACCGCCCGCCGCTGGGCGGACGCGGGACGTGTCGCCACCCACCGCGACGACGGCGGACGGCGGCTCATCGACGGCCGGGATCTCGCCGCGTTCTCCGTCGAGCTCGCCAGGGCGGGCACCACCGGGGAGGACACCCCGTACACCTCCGCCCGCAACGCCTTTCCCGGCATCGTCACGGCGATCAAGCTCGGCGACGTCGCGGCCCAGGTCGAGATCCAGGCGGGCCCGCACCGCCTCGTCTCCCTGCTCACCCGCGAGGCCGTCGAGGAACTGGGGCTGGAGGTCGGCGTGGAGGCCGTCGCGCGAGTGAAGTCGACAAACGTCCATATCGACCGCTTTTGATCTATACAGGAACAGGGCAGCGCATCTGCGCACCCTTCTCACCCTGCACCTCGCTCACGCGAGGGTGGAACGTATTTTCCCCTGGCAGATGCGTCGGTATCATCGACGGAGTGGACGAGCTCTGCGTGCGCGTCCCCGACCCGCCGAGGGAGCCTCCGACATGATCCGTTCCGTACGACGGACCCGCGCGCCCCGCCGGACCGCCGTCGGAGCCGTTGCCGTACTGGCGCTGAGCGGCTGCGCGCAGCCCTCCCCGGGAGCGGAGGCGGAAGGCGTCACCGGCCCGGTCACCGTCTTCGCCGCCGCCTCCCTGAAGGAGACCTTCACGGAGCTGGGTGACCGGTTCGAGAGGAAACACCCGGGGACCGAGGTCGCCTTCAGTTTCGGCGGAAGCGACGCCCTGGCGGCCGGGATCAACAACGGCGCCCCCGCCGACGTCTTCGCGGCGGCCGGGACGGCCACGATGCGGACCGTCACGGACGCGGGCCGCACGGCGGGCCGGCCGGGCACCTTCGTCCGCAACCGGCTGCAGATCGCCACCGCACCGGGCAACCCACTGGGGATCGGCTCTCTGAAGGACCTGACCGCGTCCGGCCTGAAGGTCGTGCTGTGCGACAGGACGGTTCCCTGCGGCGACGCCGCACGGACCGCGCTGGCGGCCGGCGGCGTCGAACTGACACCCGCTTCCTACGAGCAGGACGTCAAGAGCGCCCTGACGAAGGTCGAACTCGAGGAGGCCGACGCGGCCGTCGTGTACCGCACGGATGTGCGCGCGGCCGGTGACAAGGTGGAGGGCGTGGAATTCCCCGAGTCCGCCGAGGCCGTCAACGACTACCCGATCGCTCCGCTGAAGAACGCCCCGAACCCGTCGGCGGCGAGGGCGTTCGTGGACCTGGTCCGGTCTTCCGAGGGCCGGACGGTGCTGGGCGGCGCGGGATTCCTGCAGCCGTGACCACCGGCCGGAGATCTCCCCGGAAGGCACACCCCCGCCCGCCCGGCCGAGGTGTCCCGCTCGCCCTTCTGCTGCCCGCCCTGCTGGGCCTGGCCTTCCTCCTGATTCCCCTCCTCGCCCTGCTGCTGCGTGCCCCCTGGCGCAGCCTGCCCGCACAGCTGTCCGGCCCCGGGGTGTGGGAGGCGCTGCGTCTGTCGCTGCTGTGCGCCACCATGGCGACCGCGCTCAGCCTGGTCCTCGGCGTTCCGCTGGCCTGGCTGCTGGCCCGTACCGATTTCCCGGGCCGGAGTCTGGTCCGGGCGCTGGTGACGCTGCCACTGGTCCTGCCTCCCGTGGTCGGCGGTGTCGCGCTGCTGCTGGCGCTGGGCCGCAACGGAGTCGTCGGGCAGTGGCTGGACGCGTGGTTCGGCATCACCCTGCCGTTCACCACCGCGGGCGTCGTCCTCGCCGAGACGTTCGTGGCGATGCCGTTCCTCGTGATCAGCGTCGAGGGCACCCTGCGGGCCGCCGACCCGCGCTACGAGGAGGCGGCCGCGACCCTGGGCGCCTCCCGTTTCACGGCGTTCCGGCGCGTGACCCTGCCGCTGATCGCTCCGGGCGTCGCGGCCGGTGCCGTACTGGCCTGGGCGCGGGCCCTCGGGGAGTTCGGCGCGACCATCACCTTCGCCGGCAATTTTCCCGGCCGCACGCAGACCATGCCGCTCGCCGTCTACCTCGCCCTGCAGAACGACCCGGCCGCCGCGATCACCCTCAGCCTGATGCTGCTGGCGGTGTCCATCGCCGTACTGGCCGGGCTGCGGGACCGCTGGATGAGGACCGTCTGACGATCATGCCGAAGAAGCCTGGCAGGAAGAAGCCCGAGGGGACGGCCGGCCCCGCCGGCACCACACCCGCCGCATCCGCCCCGGCCCGACCCGCCGCCGAAGGGCTGGACGCGCACCTCGTGGTGGACCGCGGCTCGTTCCGCCTGGACATCGCGCTGACCGCCGGGCCCGGTGAGGTCGTCGCCCTGCTGGGCCCGAACGGCGCGGGCAAGACCACCGCCCTGCGCACCCTCGCCGGCCTCGCGCCCCTCACCCGCGGCCATCTGCGGCTGGACGGCGCGGAGCTGCACCGTACGCCGCCCCAGTCGCGTCCGGTGGGCGTCGTCTTCCAGGACTACCTGCTCTTCCCGCACCTGACCGCCCTCGACAACGTGGCCTTCGGACCGCGCTGCCGGGGCGCCGGCAAGGCGGAGGCCCGCGCCCGGGCCGCCGAGTGGCTGGAGCGGATGGGCCTGGCCGAGCACGCCGGTGCCAGGCCCCGGCACCTGTCCGGTGGCCAGGCCCAGCGCGTGGCGCTCGCCCGCGCCCTGGCCACCCACCCGCGGCTGCTGCTGCTGGACGAACCGCTCGCCGCCCTGGACGCCCGCACCCGGCTCGAGGTGCGCGCCCGGCTCCGCCGCCATCTGGCCGACTTCGAGGCCGTCGCCGTCCTGGTCACCCACGATCCGCTGGACGCCATGGTGCTCGCCGACCGTCTGGTGGTCGTGGAGCACGGCCGGACCGTGCAGAAGGGCACACCGTCCGACATCGCCCGGCACCCGCGCACCGGGTACATCGCCCAGCTGGTCGGCCTCAACCTCTACCGCGGGCAGGCCGAGGGCCACACCGTCCGGCTCGACGCGGGGCCCGCCGTCAGCACCACCGACCGCCTCTCCGGGCCCGCCTTCGTGGCGTTCCCGCCCGGTGCGGTGACCCTGTACCGGGACCGGCCCACCGGCTCCAGCGCCCGCAACCTGTGGCGCTGCGCGGTCGCCGGACTGGAGACCCACGGGGACCAGATCCGCGCGGAGCTCACCGGTGAGCTCTCCCTGACCGCCGACCTCACCACGGTCGCGGCCGCCGAACTCGACCTCCATCCGGGCGCGCCGGTCTGGGCCGCGGTCAAGGCGACACAGACGCACGCGTACCCGGCGTAGCGGCGGGGCATGGCGAAGGGCCCGCTCCGCACGCCGGAACGGGCCCTTCGCCGTGGTGTCAGTCCTCGTACGCGTCCAGCGGCGGGCAGGAACAGACCAGGTTCCGGTCGCCGTAGGCCTGGTCGATGCGGCGCACCGGCGGCCAGTACTTGTCGGCGGCGCTCACTCCGGCCGGGAAGACGGCCTCCTCGCGGGTGTACGCGTGGTCCCACTCCCCGCCGAGGGCGGCGGCGGTGTGCGGGGCGTTGCGCAGCGGGTTGTCGTCCGCGGGCCACTCACCGGAGCCGACCCTCTCGATCTCCGCGCGGATCGCGATCATCGTCTCGCAGAACCGGTCGAGTTCGGCCAGGTCCTCGGACTCGGTGGGCTCGATCATCAGCGTGCCGGCCACCGGGAAGGACATCGTCGGCGCGTGGAAGCCGTAGTCGATCAGCCGCTTGGCCACATCGTCCACGCTGACGCCGGTCGCCTTGGTCAGCGGGCGCAGATCGATGATGCACTCGTGCGCGACCAGCCCGCCGGGACCGGTGTAGAGCACCGGGTAGTGGGGTTCGAGGCGCTTGGCGATGTAGTTGGCGCTGAGCACGGCCACCTGCGTGGCCCTCTTGAGGCCCTCGCCGCCCATGAGCCGGACGTACGCCCAGGAGATGGGCAGGATGCCCGCCGAGCCCCACGGCGCCGCCGAGACGGGCCCCACGCCCGTCTCCGGCCCGGCCTCGGGCTGGAGCGGGTGGTTCGGCAGGTAGGGCGCGAGGTGTGCCCGCACGCCGACCGGGCCGACGCCGGGACCGCCGCCGCCGTGCGGGATGCAGAAGGTCTTGTGCAGGTTCAGGTGCGAGACGTCGCCGCCGAAGTGACCGGGCTTGGCCAGCCCCACCAGGGCGTTGAGGTTGGCGCCGTCGACGTAGACCTGGCCGCCGGCCTCGTGCACCTCGGCACAGATGTCGGCCACGTGCTCCTCGAACACCCCGTGCGTCGACGGGTACGTGATCATCAGCACCGCCAGCTGCTCGCGGTACTGCGCGATCCTGGCCCGCAGGTCGTCGACGTCGACCTCGCCGTCGTCGGACGTCCTGACGACGACGACCTTCATGCCGGCCATGACGGCGCTCGCCGCGTTGGTGCCGTGCGCGGAGGACGGGATGAGGCAGATGGTGCGCTGTTCATCGCCATTGGCCCGGTGGTAGCCGCGTACGGCGAGCAGCCCGGCCAGCTCGCCCTGGGAACCGGCGTTGGGCTGGAGGGACACCTTGTCGTAGCCGGTGACCTCGGCGAGACGCTCCTCCAGCTCGCGGATGAGCGTGAGATAGCCCTGTGCCTGCCCGGCGGGCACGAAGGGGTGCAGCTGACCGAACTCGGGCCAGGTGACCGGTTCCATCTCGGCGGTCGCGTTGAGCTTCATCGTGCAGGAGCCCAGCGGGATCATCCCGCGGTCCAGCGCGTAGTCGCGGTCGGCGAGCCGGCGCAGGTAGCGCAGCATCGCGGTCTCGGAGCGGTGCTGCCTGAAGACGGGGTGCGTCAGGTACTCGTCGTCGCGCAGCAGGGCGTCCGGCAGTGTGTCCGGCGCAGCCGCGTCCAGCGCCTCGATGTCCCCCTCGACGCCGAAGGCGGTCCAGACGGCGGTCAGCTGTGCCCGCGTGGTGGTCTCGTCGCAGGCGATCGAGACGTGGTCGGCGTCGGCCAGACGCAGGTTGACGCCGTTGTCACGGGCGGCGGCGACGACCTCGGCGGCGCGCCCGGCGACGCGCACGGTCAGCGTGTCGAAGTAGGAACCGTGCACGATCTCGACCCCGCCCGCCCGCAGTCCCTCGGCGAGGACGCCGGCGTACCGGTGGGTGCGCCGGGCGATGGTCCTCAGACCCTCGGGACCGTGGTAGACGGCGTACATGCCGGCCATGACGGCGAGCAGCACCTGCGCGGTGCAGATGTTGCTGGTGGCCTTCTCGCGGCGGATGTGCTGCTCACGTGTCTGCAGGGCGAGGCGGTAGGCCTTGTGTCCGTCCGCGTCGACCGAGACACCGACGAGCCGTCCGGGCAGGCTGCGCGCCATCTTCTCCTGCACGGCCATGTAACCGGCGTGCGGTCCGCCGAAGCCCATCGGCACGCCGAAGCGCTGGGTGGTGCCGACCGCGATGTCCGCGCCCAGCTCACCGGGCGACTTCAGCAGAGTGAGGGCGAGCAGGTCGGCGGCGACGGTGACGAGCGCGCCGAGCGCGTGCGCCTGGTCGACGACGGGCTTGATGTCGCGTACGGCACCGGAGGCGCCCGGGTACTGGATCAGCACTCCGTTGATCTCGCGCTCGGCGAGTGCGGCGGGGATGCCGTCGCTCAGGTCGGCGACGACGACCTCGACGCCGGTGGGCTCGGCGCGTGTCTCGATCACCGCGATCGTCTGCGGCAGGGCGTCCGCGTCGACCAGGAAGAGACCCTTCTTGTTCTTGCCCATGCGCCGCGACAGCGCCATCGCCTCGGCGGCGGCGGTGCCCTCGTCGAGCAGGGAGGCACCGGAGGTCGGCAGGCCGGTGAGCTCGGCGACCACGGTCTGGAAGTTCAGCAGCGCCTCGAGCCGGCCCTGGGAGATCTCCGGCTGGTACGGCGTGTACGCCGTGTACCAGGCGGGGTTCTCCATCACGTTGCGCAGGATGACGGGCGGGGTGAAGGTGCCGTAGTAGCCGAGCCCGATCATGGAGCCGAGCACCTCGTTGCGGTCGGCCAGCGCACGCAGCTCGGCCAGCACCTCGGCCTCGCTCCGCGCATCCGGCAGATCCAGCGCTTCGGCGTTCTTGATGACGTCCGGTACGGCGGCGGCCGTCAGCTCGTCGAGCGAGCCGTAACCGACCTGGGCGAGCATCTTGGCCCGGGCCTCGTGGTCGGGGCCGATGTGACGCTGTTCGAAGGGGATTCCCCGTTCGAGTTCGGAGAGCGGAGTGCGAGGGGCGGTCATTGAGGAGGCCTCCTGGTCCGACGACCTTCGAGGGGCACCACGGCACAGGTGCCCGGACGGCCTCCCCCTCTGTCATCTCAACCTGAGAGCTTCACCGGAACGCCCGGGGCGGTCCGGTTTTCACCGTCGGTGAGAGCGGAAGCCGTCGACACCCGCCCTGCTTTCCAGAGTGACCTCGTCCGTGCGGTACGTGTGCCTGAGAGATTCCGGGGAGGATTTGCTCCTTCGGCGCCTCCGATGGTGCCTGGAGGACTCTCCCGCACGGGGTCAGCAGCCGTTTGCCAGCGTACCAGCGAGCACACCACCGGGTTTTCGAGTGGCCGCACCGCCGATTGTGCCGTTTTGTAGTGCTTACGGATGAGTGTGCGACCAGTGGAGGGCCCGTGCAGACCGACATCGATCCGCGCCACCTGATCGGCCGCAAGGCGTTCGACCGCAACGGAACCCGGATCGGCACGATCGACGAGATCTACCTCGACGACGCCACCGGCGTACCGGAGTGGGCGGCGATACGCACCGGCCTGTTCAGCAGGGACGCCTTCGTCCCCCTGGAGCCCAGCGAACTGATCGACGGCGCCCTGCACGTGCCGTTCGAACGGACCCTGATCAGGGACGCACCCGACTTCGGCGTGGGCCGCCATCTCTCCCCCGAGCAGGAACTCCAGCTCTACCACCACTACGGCCTGGACATCGCCGCACCTCCGGCCCTCGATGACCGTGACTTCGGCAAGCTCGCGGGCAGGGACAAGCAGGTCTGATCCACCCCGCTCACCGGCTCTCCGCCACCGGACCCCCGCCGGCCTCCGCCGCCTCGCCCTCCCCCGGTCCTCGTGACACCAGCGGCAGCGGATCGGCCGGCTCCAGGGCGGGGTCGTCGGTGCGGAAGGTCCGCACCCGGCCCGGCGCGGAGCCGGGGGTCTCGAAGCGCACGGTGACCCGGCCCAGACCGCTGCCCTGCACCCAGCCGTGGCCGTGCGCGGTGTGCCGTACGTCGTGTCCCGCGGGCCAGTGCCGCTCGGGGGGCGTCCGGCTTCCGGCCGCGGACGGGGCCCCGGGCTCCTCCGCGGGGACCGGCTCCTCCTCGACGCCCGCCGCCTGCGCGAACAGGTCCTCCTGCGTGTAGTCGGCCAGTCCGCTGACCCCCACCCCGAGCAGCCGCACACCGCCGGTGGTGTCGACCGAGTCCAGCAGCCTCGCGGCGGCCTCCCGCACCACCCCTGGATCGTCCGTGGGTCCGCGCAGGGTCTCGGACCGGGTGAGGGTGGAGAAGTCGTACCGGCGCACCTTGAGCACGATGGTCCGTCCGGACAGCCCCGCCTCGCGCAGTCTGCGCACACACCGCTCGGCGAGCCGCCGCACCTCCGTGGCGACCCGCACCCGGTCGTGGATGTCCACGTCGTACGTGTCCTCCACCGAGACCGACTTGGTCTCCCGCTCGGAGACCACGGGCCGCTCGTCCCGCGCCAGCGCCATCGCGAAGAGCGCGTGCCCATGGGCCTTGCCCAGCAGCCGTACCAGCTCGTCCTCCCCCGCCCCGGCGAGCTCCTCGACCGTGTGGATCCCGGCCCGGCGCAGATGATCACCGGTCGCGGGCCCCACGCCGGGCAGGGTCCGGACGGGGAGCGGTCCGAGCAGCGCCCGCTCGGTGCCCGGCTCGATCAGGACCAGTCCGTCCGGCTTCGCCTGCTCCGACGCGATCTTCGCCAGCATCTTGGAGGCGGCCAGCCCCACCGATCCGGTGAGCGTCGTGGTCGCCCGTATGTCCGCGCGGAGCTTCGCCCCGGCCAGGCGGGCGGACCGGTCGTCCCAGGCGTTGCCGCCGGCCTCCAGGTCCACGAAGGCCTCGTCCAGACTGAGCGGTTCCACCAGGGGGGAAAGGGACCGCAGCAGTCCCATCACCTGACCGCTGACCGACCGGTAGAGGGCGAACCTCGGCACCAGATACGCGGCGTTCGGCGCGAGCCGCCGGGCCTGCGCCATGGGCATCGCCGAATGGACGCCGAACACCCGGGCCTCGTACGAGGCGGTGGCGACCACGCCACGCGGGCCGAGACCGCCCACCACCACGGCCTTCCCCCGCAGGCTCGGCTTGGACGCCTGCTCCACCGAGGCGAAGAAGGCATCCATGTCGAGATGCAGGATGGTGGGCGCGGATCTCACACTCCGATGCTGCCCCACACCACTGACAATGCCCTCACCGGAGGGCCGGGCGGGTCGCGGACGGGGCCTCAGACAGCCCGGTTCCGCCGCCGCGCCAGCTCGTCCATCGGATTGTGACCGACCAGGGTCTCCCCCGTGTCGACGCGCTCCCCGTGCAACTGGGACAGCGCGCTGTCGACGTCCCGCCACACCACGCCCACCGCGATACCGAAGACACCCTGGCCGCCTTGGAGCAGGGCGTGCACCTCGTCGGGCGAGGTGCACTCGTAGACGGTGGCGCCGTCGCTCATCAGCGTGATGCGCTCCAGGTCACAGAATCCGCGCTCACGCAGATGCTGTACAGCGGTACGGATGTTCTGCAGGGACACACCGGTGTCCAGGAACCGCTTGACGATCTTCAGGACGACGACGTCGCGGAAGCTGTACAGCCGCTGCGTCCCCGATCCGTGGGCCGGTCGCACACTCGGCTCGACCAGTCCCGTGCGAGCCCAGTAGTCGAGCTGCCGGTAGGTGATGCCGGCCGCGGCGCAGGCCGTCGGCCCCCGGTATCCGACCTCCTCGGACGCCATGGCCGCCCCTCCGCCGCCCGGTACGGCCGCCGGCCGCTGCGAGGCGTGATCGATCGCCCCGCCGTGCAGGGGGTATCCCCCGCCCGGGCGGAGCCGGGAGCTCTGGGGAGGATACGGCCCGCCCGCCCCGAAACCGTGTCCGGGGGCACCCCCAGCCGTACCGTCGCCGCTGCTTCTCACGCCGACCTCCGTCCTTGACCTGCCTCCTCGAAGGTAGGCAGTCACCAAGGGTGCGTCAACGATCGCCACACTCGGCACGCCGAGTGATAATCACCCTAAGAGTGGTTTACCGTGCCTCATGCCGGGGAAAGGGTGGCCGAATGGCCGCTTCGACGGCCCCGACGGGCCGCCCGCACGGCGGCACTCGCCCCCTCACTGGTTACTGGTTCCGAAGTCCTCCGGCGAGATCTGGTCGAGGAACTCGCGGAACTTCTCCACCTCGTCCTCCTGCTCGTCCGGGATGGCGATCCCCGCGTCGTCGAGCACCGTGTCGCTACCGTAGATCGGCGTGCCCGTGCGCAGGGCCAGCGCTATGGCGTCGGAGGGACGGGCGCTCACCTCGACCCCGCTGGCGAAGACCAGCTCCGCGTAGAAGACGCCCTCGCGGAGATCCGTGATGCGCACTTCCGTGAGCTCCTGTCCGACGGCTTCCAGCACGTCCTTGAACAGGTCGTGGGTCAGCGGCCGTGCCGGCGCCATGCCCTGCTGGGCGAAGGCGATGGCCGTCGCCTCCCCCGGTCCGATCCAGATGGGGAGGTAGCGGTCGCCGCCCACTTCACGCAACAGCACGATCGGTTGGTTGGAGGGCATCTCGACCCGGACACCTACGACATCGAGCTCGTTCACACAGCAACCCTAGGCCGTGCCCGGGACGTTTGGGTAGTCGGGCAGGGATCAGGTGGCCGATCCGGCCCCGTCGACCCCCCGCTCAGGGCAGCCGTACCCCGAGCGCCGACTGCACCAGTGCCGCGTGCAGCTTCACCGTGAGAGAGGCCAGCTCCTTGGTGCGGGCCTCCGCGTGCGCCCTGGTCTGCGGGTTCCGGTGGCGCCGCAGCGGGGCGACGACCTGGTCCACCAGAGAGGCCTCGCGGTCGGCGGCGGCCTTCATCGCCCGGAGATGGCGCGGCTCGATCCCGAACCGCCCCAGCTCGGTGATGAGCCCGGCGAGGGTCACCGCCTCGGCGTCGTACAGCCCGTCCGCCACCGGGGCGAGCAGGCCGTACGACTCCCACTCGGCGAGCTCGGCCTCACCGACACGGGCGGCGGCGAGCAGCTCGCAGCGCCCGATACGGGCCGGCGCGGACCCCTCGGCGGTGGCCCCGGGAGCGGCCTCACCCTCACCCTGACGGCCCAGCGCCGGCAGCGGGACGGCCTCACCGCGCTCCATGGCCGCGAGGTGCTCCCGGATCACCTTGAGCGGCAGGTAGTGGTCCCGCTGCATCCTCAGCACACGGCCGAGGCGCTCGACGTCCCCGTCGCTGAACTTGCGGTACCCGGAGGAGGTCCGCCGCGGTTCGATCAGCCCCTCCGACTCCAGGAAGCGGATCTTGGAGATGGTGACCTCGGGGAACTCCTCACGCAGCACGCCCAGCACCGCGCCGATGCTCATGAGTCCGGTGCCTTCGGCGGCGGCGCCGTTGCCGGCACCGCCGCTCGGTGTCTGGAGCATGGACCTTCCCTGGGGGCCTCCGGCCGCGACCGGGGTCGTCAGTAGCCCCGCTGGCTCGCGTAGAAGACCAGCCGGTACTTGCCGATCTGCACCTCGTCACCGTTGGCCACGGCGACCTGGTCGATCCGCTCCCGGTTGACGTAGGTGCCGTTCAGGCTGCCGACGTCGGCCACCGTGAACGATCCGTCCGGGCCCCGGCGGAACTCCACGTGCCGGCGGGACACCGTGACGTCGTCCAGGAAGATGTCACTCTGCGGGTGACGCCCGGCCGTGGTCAGGTCGCCGTCCAGCAGGAAACGGCTGCCCGAGTTCGGCCCGCGGCGCACGACCAGAAGCGCGGACCCCACCGGCAGCGCGTCGACGGCCGCCTGCGCCTCGGGAGAGAGCGTCGGCATCGCCGTCTGGCCGGTGGCCTCGGCGTCGTAGGCCTCGAGACCGGAGATCGAGATCGTGGACGTCGTCTCGGAGGGGCGCTCGGGAGCCACTCCGGGCTTCAGCGGCGCACCGCAGTTGGAGCAGAAGCGGCTGTTTTCCGCGTTGCGGTTACCGCACCTCGTGCACACCAGGGCCGACATGGACGGATCCTCCTGCCGCGGCTGCCCACCTGGGGCCTGGGACGCGTACGGGTCGGGGTACCCACCACCCGTACCCGAGGTCGACGGTTGCCCGAAAACTATGCCGCCCGGCTGCGCGGGGTCAACGGACGACGCGCCCTGGCCCACCTGGTCCCGGAACAGCGGACGCCGACCTTCCGCATCAGGCTGCGCGCGATGGCGGGCGGTCGCATTGTCGCCGTCGCCTCGCCGCGCGCTCTTGCCGAACAACTTCCCAAACAACTTCACGGGCGATTCCCCTTGACCGAAACAGACCCGCCCGTGGGGCAGGACGAACCCTGACTGAACACATTGGCCGACCCGGACATCTTCACAACGTCCGCCTCCGCCAGACAGTTTCCACCACGCACCACCCATTCGGTGCGCCGACCCCCCGCAACCTCATGCCCTCGCCGGACGGCCCCCATGCACCCCCGGTTCACCGGGAGGACGACCGAGCGTAGTCAGGCCGCTCCGCCGCCCGCAAGGCATCCACAACGATCTTGGTGGACCGCTCCACGGTAACGGTGGCCCGTTCCTTCTCGAGAGTCTGCACCACGCCTCCGGGGATGTTGAGCGCCGGCTCGAGGTCCTGCGACTTGCCGATGACCTTGAAACGGTACGGCGCGGTGATCTTGTTCCCGTCCACGTCGACGCCGTTGCCGGAATCCGTCAGATAGGTGCCCGCGACCACGCGCACACCGTTGACCTGAATCGCCTCGGCGCCGGCCGCACGCAACTCCTGGATGGCGTCCAGCAGCATGTTCGCCTCGACCGTCCCCTTCGTGTCCTCGATGGTCATCGTGATGCCGGGGCCCTGTGCGGCCACGGTGCCCGCCAGGACGCCGAGTTGCCGTTCCTTCTCGATCGTCTGCTTCCGCGCCTCCTCGGCCTGGTCGGAGCTGTTCTCCAGCTCGTCGCGCTGCTCCTCCAGACCACGCCTCTCGTCTTCAAGACGTTCTGTGCGGTCATCGAGTTCATCGAGGATGCGTACAAGATCTTCCTGCCGGGCCCCGCGCAGCGCGCTGTCGCCGTCGCTGTGGGAGGCGACCTGGACGGCCAGACCGAAGCCCAGACCGAACAGCAACAGGGCGACGATGAGCTGCGCCCGGGTCAGCCGCGGTGGCCACAGCCCCTTCACCAGCCGTTGCCGCCCGCTCAGCGCGGCCCCGGCGGGCTCCCGTGGAGCGTCCTCCTCCGCGGCCGCCGGAGCGCCGGCGGGCACCTCGGCGGGCAGTTCCCTGCGCAGACCGGCCGGGGGCGGGTCCGCGGGAGCGGTCCTGGGCCGGGACACCGTCGGGCGCGTAGACGCCTCGTGCTCCTGACCGTGCTCGTGCTGCTGCTCGTTCATCGGCCTCACGCCCGGAACACGTGACGGCGGATCGCCGCAGCGTTGGAGAAGATACGGATGCCGAGGACGACCACGACCCCGGTGGACAGCTGGGCCCCCACACCGAGCTTGTCGCCGAGGAACACGATCAGCGCGGCGACGACGACGTTCGACAGGAACGACACCACGAAGACCTTGTCGTCGAAGATCCCGTCGAGCATGGCCCGGAGACCTCCGAACACGGCGTCGAGCGCCGCGACGACGGCGATCGGCAGATAAGGCTCGACGACCGCCGGAACCTCGGGCCGGACCAACAGTCCGGCCACGACTCCCACGACGAGGCCCAGTACGGCGATCACGATGTGCCCTTCTCGGTTATCGGTTGTGCGGTACGTACGATCACGCTCGGTGCGGCGGGCAGCCGGACGTCGTCCTCCGTGGAGATGGCCGTCCGGATGCCGTAGTTCTCCTGCAGGGCATGCAGGTACAACCCGTCCGCGCTGTTCTGGAACCGGTCGCTCATCGCTCCGCCGTCCCCCACCGCCAGCACCGTGTACGGGGGCACCAGCGGCCTGTTGTCGACCAGTATCGCGTCTCCCGCGGCCCTGATCGCCGACAGGGCGGTCAGGCGCTGTCCGTTGATCGAGACGGCCTCGGCGCCGGACTCCCACAGACCGTTGACCACGCGCTGCATGTCGCGGTCCCGCACCCGCCCGGTGTCGGAGAACCCGGAGGCGGCCCGGGCGTCCGAGCCGCCGCCCCCGCCGGCGTCCTCGGCGTCGTCCACCACCAGGCGCACGCCGGGACCGTGGACCGCGGTGGCACCGGACAGGATCCCCACCAGCGTGGACCGGTCGCCCTCGCCGCTGTCCCGCAGCGCTTCACGCTGCCGTGCGCTCACGTCCGCGCGCAGCTCGTCGACGGCGTCCTCGAGCCTGTCCGCCGCCGCGGTCTCCTGATCGATCCGGTCGATCAGCTCCTCGCGCTCCTTGGCGACCACGGGAGCCTCGACGCGGGCCTGCGCGGCACCGACGGTCACGATCAGCGCGGCCAGGACGAGTCCGCCGGCGAGTCCGAGTTTCGCCCTGAGGGTCTTCGGCATGCCGCCGCCCCCCGCGGACTGCTTCCGGGCGGCGGCTTCGGCGTATCCGTCGTCGAGGCTGTGGTCCATGACGTCGGAGATCAGCGACATGGAGGCGTCCGGGCGCGCGGGCCGCGCGGATGTGCTCCCAACGGGGGGTTGCTGCGGCATGCCGCACATCGTCGCACGCCGCGGCCGGTACCTCCGAAACGGCCCCGCCGACGTGCCGGACGGGTCCGTCGGGACTCCGTCCGGCACGTCGGCGGGGCTCCCGCCCGGTCCGTCACCGGGCGGCTGCCCTCCTACCTGCCCGCGCTGTCCACGACCGCCGACCACTCGTCGAGGAGGGCCTGCGCCGAGGCGTCGTCGGGACCTTCGGCCCACAGATGGGTGACCGCCTCCGCCGGGTCGGGCAGCACCATCACCCAGCGGCCGTCGGTCTCCACCACGCGCACGCCGTCCGTGGTGTCCACGGAGCGGTCTCCGGCCGCCTCGACGACCCGCCGCATCACCAGACCCTTGACCGCCCACGGGGTCGCCAGATCCCGTTTCAGCACATGCGCCCGCGGGATCCGCGCGTCGATCTGGCTGAGCGTGAGCTGGGTGCGGGCCACCAGCCCGATGAGCCGTACGAAGGCCGCTGTGCCGTCGTAGACGCTGCTGAACTCCGGGACGATGAAGCCGCCCTTGCCGTCGCCGCCGAAGATCGTCCCCTCTTCACGGCCGACGCGCGTGAGGTCGTCGGGCGAGGTGGTCGTCCACTCGACCTGCGTTCCGTGGTAGGCCGCGACCTGTTCGGCGATCCTCGTCGTGGTCACCGGCAGCGCGACCCGGCCGCTGCGCCGCTCGGAGGCGATGAGGTCGAGCATCACGAGCAGCGCCCGGTCGTCCTCGACGATCCGGCCCTTCTCGTCGACCAGGGACAGCCGCTCACCGACAGGGTCGAACCGTACGCCGAAGGCGGCCCGGGAGGACGCCACGATCTCCCCGAGCCGGACCAGCCCCGAGCGCCGCATGTCCGCCGTCTCGGTCGGCCTGGATTCGTCCAGACCGGGGTTGATGGTCAGCGAGTCGACACCCAGCTTGCCGAGCAGGCTCGGCAGCACCAGTCCGGCACTGCCGTTGGACGCGTCCACGACCACCTTGAGGCCGGATTCCGCGATCCCGGTGATGTCGACGTTGCGCAGCAGCGACCCCGTGTAGGAGTCGAAGACGCTCGCCGGGAAGTGCAGATCCCCGATCTCTCCGGGGAAGGCACGCCGGTACTCCTGCCGTGCGAAGACGCGGTCGAGCTTGCGCTGGCTGCCCTGCGAGAGGTCGGCGCCCTGCCCGTCGAAGAACATGATGTCGACGGAGTCCGGCACCCCGGGCGTGGTCCGGATCATGATGCCGCCCGCGCTTCCCCGCGCGGTCTGCTGCCGCGCCACGGGCAGCGGTACGTTCTCCAGGTCCCGTACGTCGATGGCGCTGGCCTGCAGCGCGGAGATGACCGCGCGCTTCAGAGCGCGGGCACCCCGGGAGTGGTCGCGGGCCGTGGTGACGGTCGAGCCCTTCTTGAGCGTCGTCGCGTAGGCGCCGGCCAGCCGTACCGCGAGTTCCGGAGTGATCTCGACGTTCAGGATCCCGGACACTCCGCGGGCCCCGAAGAGATGGGCCTGGCCCCTGGACTCCCAGATGACCGAGGTGTTGACGAAGGCACCGGCCTCGATGGTCTTGAACGGGTAGACCCGCACATTGCCCTGGACGATCGATTCCTCACCGATCAGGCATTCGTCTCCGATGACGGCGCCGTCCTCGATCCGCGCGGCCCGCATGATGTCGGTGTTCTTGCCGACGACACAGCCCCGCAGGTTGCTGTGCGGTCCGACGTACACGTTGTCGTGCACGACGGCCTTGTGCAGGAAGGCGCCGGACTTCACCACGACGTTGGACCCGACGACGGTGTGCTCGCGGATCTCCGCACCGGACTCGACCTTGGCGTAGTCGCCGATGTAGAGGGGGCCGCGCAGGTCGGCGTCGGGGTGCACCTCGGCGCCCTCGGCGACCCAGACCCCGGGGGAGATCTCGAAGCCGTCGATGTCGACGTCGACCTTGCCCTCCAGGACGTCGGCCTGCGCCTTCACGTAGCTCTCGTGCGTGCCGACGTCTTCCCAGTATCCCTCGGCGATGTAGCCGTAGACGGGCTTGCCTTCCTTCATCAGCTGCGGGAAGACATCACCGGACCAGTCGACGGGCACGTCGGCCTCGACGTAGTCGAAGACCTCCGGCTCCATGACGTAGATACCGGTGTTCACCGTGTCGGAGAAGACCTGCCCCCAGGTCGGCTTCTCGAGGAAGCGCTCGACCTTGCCTTCCTCGTCCACGATGGTGATGCCGAATTCCAGCGGATTGGGCACGCGGGTCAGACAGACCGTGACCAGAGCGCCCTTTTCCTTGTGGAAATTGATCAGCTCGGTGAGATCGAAGTCGGTGAGGGCGTCGCCGGAGATGACGAGAAAGGCGTCGTCCTTCAGCGCCTCCTCCGCGTTCTTGACGCTTCCGGCGGTACCGAGGGGCTTCTCCTCGTTGGCATAGGTGAGCTCCATTCCGAGCTCCTCGCCGTCACCGAAATAGTTCTTGACGAGCGACGCAAGGAACTGGACAGTCACAACAGTTTCGTTGAGCCCATGCCTTTTGAGCAGCCGCAGAACGTGCTCCATGATCGGCCGGTTGGCCACCGGCAGGAGCGGCTTGGGCATGCTTGAGGTCATGGGGCGAAGGCGGGTGCCTTCGCCTCCGGCCATCACGACGGCCTTCATGTCGGAAGCGTCCTCCTCGAAGAGACGACGGTCTGCCGATTTCACCCGCCAGGTCGGCCGGCACTTTCGGTGCGGGCCGTCGCGCCACGATGCGCGTACGAATCAGCGGGCTCTATCGGCCACAGCGTCCGCACGAACCAGACGGCGGACTTGGACCACGTAAAGCACTCCTGCCCACCAATACAGGGTTGTACCCCATCCCGCGAACGCCCAGCCGAAAATAGCAGCGAGTGACGAGATCCAGCCAGTTCCGTCACTGAGCAGGAGCAGTGGGAACGCGTACATCAGGTTGAAGGTGGCGGCCTTCCCCAGGAAGTTCACCTGCGGGGGTGGATAGCCGTGCCGCCTGAGGATGCCCACCATCACCAGCAGCACCAGCTCACGGGCCAGCAGTACGGCGGTCAGCCAGAGCGGCAGGATCTCGCGCCAGGTGAGGCCGACGAGGGTCGAGAGGATGTAGAGACGGTCGGCGGCCGGATCGAGCAGCCGGCCCAGGCTGCTGACCTGGTTCCACCGCCGCGCGAGCTTGCCGTCCAGGTAGTCGCTGACTCCGCTGAAGGCGAGCACCAGCAGCGCCCACCCGTCGCTCTTCGGGCCGCCGAACTCCGGCCTGAGGATCAGCCACAGGAACACGGGTACGCCTACGAGCCGCGCCATGCTGAGCATGTTCGGGATGGTGAGGACGCGGTCTGTCTGCACCCGCGTCTCCTGGACCTCCACCCGGGATCCTCCTGTGGAATGTTGTCGACGGTGCCCCCCGACCTTACCCCAACGCAAAAAAGCTCCGGCTCTCGGGCTGTATGCCCAAGAGCCAGAGCTCTAATAGGAGTTCGGCGGCGTCCTACTCTCCCACAGGGTCCCCCCTGCAGTACCATCGGCGCTGTAAGGCTTAGCTTCCGGGTTCGGAATGTAACCGGGCGTTTCCCCTACGCTATGACCACCGAAAC
>NZ_JABTTS010000026.1:188111-262929 GCF_018638295.1 Streptomyces sp. CHD11 | reverse complement strand
CGCGGTCACGGTGCGCTTGGCGTACGCGGTGCGGAAGGCACGGTCGATCAGGTTCGGCAGCTGTTCGGGGACCATGGCCGTCTCGCAGAAGTCCGAGGCGACGTCCTTGTAGAGACTCGCGAGGTCCACTTCCTGCTGGTAGGAGCCGCCCATGGCGCTGCGGTCGGTCTGCCCGATCAGCGCCACGACGGGGACGTGGTCCAGTTTGGCGTCGTAGAGTCCGTTCAGCAGGTGGATGGCGCCGGGGCCGGAGGTGGCCGCGCACACCCCGACCTTGCCGGAGAACTTCGCGTAGCCGACGGCCTGGAACGCGGACATCTCCTCGTGCCGGGCCTGGACGAACTTCGGCTTGTTGTCCGCCCGCCCCCACGCCGCCAGCAGACCGTTGATGCCGTCACCCGCATACGCGAAGACGTGGTCGACATCCCACTCGCGCAGCCGCTGGAGGATGTAGTCGGACACCTTGGTGCTGGCCATGCGAGCTCCGTTCCGATCCCGTCGACGAACCACTGACCCCGGCGCGTGCGGACCCCGTGGGGAAGCGCGCGGAGTACGACTCCTCAGGGGTAACCGCGCGGGTACGGGCAAAACACCGCCCTCGCGCGGTACGCCCGGCCGTCGGCCCGGGACCGTGAGCGGGTTGTCGCACGGCTCGCACCGGGTGTGTCGCACGGCTCGCACCCCGGAGCGTCCTGCACGACAGCGGCCACACCGTTCCCGGCCAGGTTCGCGGCCGGGCCGGCTGCCGCGTCGGTGGTACGCCGTGGAGCGTCAGTGTTCCGTCCGCGGCCTCCCGTGCCATTCACAGGACAGGACGGTGGCGTCGTCGTCCAGCCGGCCGTCGTGGTGGTCGAGGACGGCGCGGACGAGGCGGCGCAGGGTTTCAGCGACGGGCAGGCCGTCGGCGTGATGGCGGATGAGGAAGTCGGTGAAACGCTCCACGCCGAACAGCTCACCGTTCGCGTCACGGGCTTCGGTGATGCCGTCGGTGAACAGCAGCAGCCGGTCCCCGGGCTCCAGTTGGTCCACGCACACGTGGGTGGGCAGGCCGAACCCGGCACCCATGGGACCGGCCGGTGAACAGCGCAGAGTGCTCACCCAGCGTCTGGCGCGGATGACCACCGGCAGCAGATGCCCGCGGTTGACCCAGCTGAGCCGTCCGGTGGCCAGGTCGAGGTCGGCGAGGATGCCGGTGGCGTAGCGGCTGTGGTCGAACTGCCGCACCAGGGTCTCCTCGATGGCATGGCTGGTGGCGGCGAGAGAGCTGCCCGAGCGGCGGTGGCTGCGGCAGGTGGCCATGGCCAGCGAGGCGGTCAGGCCGGCGGCCGTGTCGTGGCCCATGGCGTCGAAGACCGCGAGGTGTGCGACCTCGCCCGCGACGGCGTAGTCGAAGGCATCGCCGCCCACCTGGTAGGCGGGCTCCATCACCGCGCTCACCGTGAGGCGGTCGTTGGCGAAGGTACGGGGCGGCATCAGCGTCCACTGCATCTCCGCCGCCACGCTCATGGGCCGGGTGCGGGTGAGGCGGGCGTGGGTGTCGCTGTGGCTCCGCTTGGAGATCAGCAGCAACCCGGCCATCGAGGCCAGCGCCCGCACGACACCGATGTCGGGAGGGGTGATCGTGCCGGGAACAGGGTCGACGCGCAGCACGCCCAGGCGTTCGGTGCCGTCGAGCACAGGTGCCCAGCATGCGCCGTCCGCGGGTGCGGTGGTGACCTGGAGCATCTGGTAGGTGCGGCCGGGCAGCGTGCCCTCGATCCGCACCTCCTGTCCGCCACCGCGGCCGGCGTCCGGCCCGATTCCGGTGACCTCCCGCAGCACGTCCTCCTGCATGTCCGCCACGAACAGCCGCGCTCCGCCGACACCCGCGCTCCGAGCGGCTGACTCGAGCAGACCGGGGACTTGTTCGAACGCCGCTGTGTGGCTGTCCTCCAGCAGTCTGCTCAGCGCCCGTCCCAGCGCGTCGGCGCTCACGGTCGCTGCCCCGCGCCAGGGCGCGGACCGAGCGCACACCGGCCTGCCGCGGACCGTTTCGTCGCGGTCTCCGACCAGGAGGACGGCACCGCGGGGCGTGGCACTCGCGAACGGGTGCGCCGGTCACCGTCCGCCGGGACAGTGGCCGGCACCCGGGCGGAATCCCGGCTGGTCAGCGGTGCGGCGGGAGGGACCGTGAGTGACGGGTCGGCGCCGGGCCGGTCCTTCGACCGGTTCCGGGAGTGCCCTGCCCAGGGTGTCGGAGCCGCCACGAGGCTCCCTTCGTCGTAGGTCGGGCGGTGAGCGGCGAGTCGCCCGCCGGACGGGCATCGTTCGGGCGGTGGGGCGCGGCGGTGCGTGCGGAGCCGATGCCGCGCGGCGGGTGCGGACGCGGCCGGGTGTGCCATGAGCATCGGATGACCCCTTTCGCCGCCACTTCTCAGGGGCGCACGCGCATGCGTGTGCCCCGAGCTCGGCTCGCCATTCGCCGGGGCCGCTGGGGGCCGGGTGGCGGCAGCGTGCCCGGTCGTGGTGGGAGCCGATGGACTCCCTCCTGCTCACCGGGGTGCTTGGTGCCGTCCACGTCGGTTACCCGCACGGTATGACTGACACTCGCCCCCTTGCCCTGATCACCGGCGCGTCCAGTGGGATCGGATACGAGCTGGCCCGGCAGTTCGGCCTGCACGGCTACGACCTCGTCCTGAACGCCGAGGACGAACGGCTGGAGTCGGCCGCGCGGACCCTTCGGGAGACGGGCGCGGAGGTCCGCGCGGTGCGTGCCGATCTCCGCGTCGCCGAGGGGCGTTACCGGCTGCTGGACGCGCTCGAGGGGCTGACGGTCGACATCGCCGTCCTCAACGCGGGAGTGGGTCAGGGGGGCGCGTTCGTGGACACCGACCTCGCCGATGATCAGGAGGTCATCGACCTCGACGTCACCGCGACCGTGCGGCTGGCCAAGCCGCTGTTGCGGGCCATGGTGATGCGCGGTGCGGGCCGGATCGCGTTCACCTCGTCCGTCGCGTCGATGATGCCCGGTGCCTTCCAGCCGGTGTACAACGCCTCCAAGGCGTTCGTGCAGTCCTTCGCCCAGGCGTTGGCGGAAGAGGTGAAGGACACCGGGGTGACGGTCACGTCGTTCATGCCGGGCCCCACGGACACGGAATTCTTCCGCCGGGCGGGCATGGCGGACGACACCAGGATCGGCACCACGAAGAAGGACGATCCCGCGAAGGTGGCCGAGCAGGCGTTCGAGGCGATCGTGAAGGGCGAGACGAAGACCGTGGCCGGGTCGCTGAAGACGAAGGCGCAGGGGCTGGCGGGGAAGGTGCTGCCCGACGGGGTCAAGGCGGCGGCCCACCGGCGGCTGGCGGAACCCGGCAGCGGAGAAGCCGACGCAGGCCCCGGAACCGGCAAGACTCCCGAGTAGCCGTTCCGGCGGCTGAGCCGAAGCCTGCACGGCCGGGCTGCCGGGGCCGGGTCAGCCGGGAGGGGGCCCTCCGCGCCCCGCACGCGGGGTGTCGGCGGTGTGGTCGCCGACGCGGGGGACGGCAGGGGGACCTCTCGCGGAGAAGGTGGATTCCGGACAGCCCACCCTGCGCGCCGTCTCATGTCTCAGCGCGCGCCGATGGCGAGCGCTTCGATGCCGGCCTGACGCAGGACACCCGTGAGGGGGGTGGGGTATCCGGCGCTCCCGATGACGAGCCCCGGGCCCGGCGTGACTGCTGCGTCCCCCCGCGGGCAGGGCCCGGGGCGCCGCCCTCGGAGGGAACCCGGAGCCGTCGAGGACCGCACAGCACCGTGCGCGCGGGCGACGCACCCCGCCCCTCGGGAGCAGAGCCCTACGACATGAAGGGGGTCGCGGAACGGGCCCGCTCCCACATGCCGGGAACCTGCTCCACGGGACGCTGCTGCTCGCCGTGCAGAGCGTTGAGCACCACCAGACATCCGGTCAGCGCCGGCACCGCCCACTGTGCGAAGGTCAGCTGCCGCCGCGCCTTGTCGAGGTCGACGGGATGCTTCTGAGCGTTCTCGGCGTCGCCGGGATCGGCCGACGAGGCCAGCTCGACCTTCTTGCCCAGGACGCGGGCGTAGGCAGTGGCGGCCAGAGCCGCGGCGGTGACGACGGTCTTGGCCGTGGTGGAGGCGGCCACTCCCTGCTGGGTGGCGACGCGGTGGGCGTTCACAGCGAGCAGTCCGCCGCCACCGAACAGATGCGCGCCGATGGCGGCGGCGTTGACCGGTACCCACTTCGCCCATCCCGCCGCAGAGATCCGGTCGACGGTCGCCCCATGTCCGCCTGCGTCCTGAGCCGCGCCATTGAGGCCGACCGCGCCCATCAGCGAGCCGCCGAACCAGGCAGCCAGACCCACGTCGTGCAGGCTGCGGATGAGGGTGTTGCGTTCGGACATGATGGTGCTCCTTCACAAAGCGAACCGGGGGGACACCGACGGAAACGTCGAGCACTGCCCCACCCTCGCCCGACTCCGGCCCCTCCGCCATCACGGCTGCGCCGGAAGGGTGCGGAACGCGGGCGGGATGGCGGGAGTGGCGGCTGCCGGTGATCCGGCGGCCGGCGACGCCGTCGCGGCCCGCCCCGGTCCGCGGTCCGGCTGCTGCGGTGTTTGCCACGGACCCACCTGGTTACCCGCCTCGCTGTGCGGCGTCGATCAAGTAGGCCGCCGACATCCGACGAGCAGAAGGACGGAGCGCGATGCCGAATCCACAGCAGCCGGAGGTGCGGCGCAGCGGCAAGGGCGCGGGCACCCCGCAGGACAGCCGAGAGCTCAAGGCATCGGAGAAGACCGGGAGCGGGGGCAGGGCGCACGGCACGGACCGCGGCGACAAGGGCGGTGGTGAGGGTGGCGGCACGCCGCCCGATCAGCAGCCGGACCACCCGGACTGAGCCCGCCGCGCAGGCGTTCGCAGGACCCCGCAGGACGAAGAACGAGGAGGAGCCGTGACGGTTCCCGAGGAGAGCAGGCCGAAGACGACGTCCACCGACGACGTCATCGGGACGCCGGACGAGAAGGACGACGCCGGACAGCGCGACGGTGCGACCGGACGCACCATGCGGGAGGCGATGGACGAGGCCGGGCTCAGCCCGGACGACATGCGCGACGAGAGCTGAACCCGGGCCGGCCGTCGGCGAGCGAGCCGACCTCCGGCGGACCGCGTACGCGCGGCCGTCCGCCGGGGCGGGCTCGCTGTCGCGTGTGCCCCTTCGGCTCGGGGCACGGTGCCGGACACCACGGGCAAGGGGTACCGGGTCGCGCGGCACACGCGGGAACCCGGGAACGCAGCGGCAGGTGCTGGGAGGCAGGCGTGGAACCATCGGTGGACCGGATCGCGCAGCCCTGGGGGGCGCGTACGCCGTACGGGCGGCACGATCCGTGGCCCGCGCGCGTCGACACCTACCTGGAGGAGGGCCTCGCCCCGGACCAGGTGCAGCGGTGGGTGCAGACCGCGTCGATCCTCCACTCCGACGGGGACGCCATGGACGTCGCCGTCGTGGACGGGCGCCTGGCCGGAGTCCGCGGCCGGGCCGAGGACCGCGTCAACCACGGCCGTCTCGGTCCGAAGGACCTCTTCGGCTGGCAGGCCAACGCCTCACCCGACCGCCTGACCAGGCCGCTCGTCCGGCGCGAGGGCCGTCTGGTGGAGTGCGACTGGGACACCGCGATGGGCAGGATCGTCGCCCGATCGAGGGAGCTGCTGGACGAGCGCGGCCCGGGATCGATCGGCTTCTACACCAGTGGGCAGCTCTTCCTGGAGGAGTACTACACGCTCGCGGTGGCGGCCCGGGGCGGGATCGGCACCAACCATCTGGACGGCAACACCCGGCTGTGCACCTCCACCGCCGCCGAGGCGCTGAAGGAGACCTTCGGCTGCGACGGACAGCCGGGCTGCTACGACGACATCGACCACGCCGACGTCATCGCGCTGTTCGGGCACAACATCGCCGAGACCCAGCCGGTGCAGTGGATGCGCGTCCTGGACCGGCTGGCCGGCGGCGACCCGCCCCGGCTGCTGTGCGTCGACCCGCGGCCCACCCGGGCGGCCCGCAGGGCGGCCGTGCACCTCGCCCCGCGCCTCGGTACGAACGTCGCCCTCCTCAACGCCCTCCTGCACGAGATCATCCGCACCGGCCGTGTGGACCACGACTTCGTCGCGGCGCACACGGTCGGCTTCGAGGAACTGGCCGCCCGGGTGGAGAAGTGCACCCCGGCATGGGCCGCCGGGATCTGCGACGTCCCCGCCGCGCGGATCGGTGAAGCCGCCGAACTCCTCGGGACGGCGGACAGACTGCTGTCCACGGCACTGCAGGGCGTCTACCAGTCCCACCAGGCCACCGCGGCCGCCGTCCAGATCAACAACCTGCACCTGGTCCGCGGGATGCTCGGCCGCCCCGGAGCCGGCGTCCTGCAGATGAACGGCCAGCCCACCGCGCAGAACACCCGCGAGTGCGGCGCCAACGGCGACCTGCCCGGCTTCCGCAACTGGCAGAACGACAGCCACGTCGCCGACCTGGCCCGCGTCTGGAACGTCGACCCGAAGACCATCCCGCACTACGCGCCCCCCACCCACGCGATGCAGATGTTCCGCTACGCCGAGCAGGGCTCGATCCGCATGCTCTGGATCAGCGGCACCAACCCGGCGGTGTCCCTGCCCGAACTGGCCCGCATCCGCTCCGTCCTGGGGCAGGACCGTCTCTTCGTGGTCGCACAGGACCTGTTCCTGACGGAGACCGCCCAACTGGCCGACGTGGTGCTTCCGGCGGCCACCTGGGGCGAGAAGACCGGCACCTTCACCAACGCCGACCGCACGGTGCACCTGTCCGACAAGGCCGTCGAGCCGCCCGGTGAGGCCAGGCCGGACCTGGACATCTTCCTCGACTACGCCGCCCGGATGGACTTCCGGGACAAGGACGGCGGGCCGCTGATCACCTGGCACGATGCCGAGTCGGCCTTCGAGGCGTGGAAGCGGTGCAGCGCGGGCCGCCCCTGCGACTACACCGGCCTCACCTACGCGAAACTGCGTGCCGGCAGCGGCATCCAGTGGCCGTGCAACGAGCAGACCCCGGACGGAACCGAACGCCTGTACACCGACGGCATCTCCTGGGCGCACCCCGACGTGTGCGAGTCCTACGGCAAGGACCTGGTGACCGGAGCGGCCCAGGAGGTCGTGGAGTACCGCTCCCTCAACCCCGACGGCAAGGCGGTGCTCAAGGCGGCCGACTACCTGCCCCCGCACGAACTGCCCGACCGGCGGTACCCGTTCCAGCTGACCACCGGCCGGACCCTGTACCACTTCCACACCCGCACCAAGACCGGCCGGTCACCCCAGCTGAACGCGGCGGCCCCCGACGTCTGGGTGGAGGCGGCGGCCGCCGACGCATCCGCACACGGACTGGCCGAAGGCGATGTGGTGGAGGTGAGCACCCCCCGCGGCGCCCTGCGCGGACGGCTGCGCATCACCGACATCCGTCCGGGACTGCTCTTCGTCCCCTTCCACTACGGCTACTGGGACACCGAAGCCGGGCACGCGCCCGAGGGGGACACCCCCGGGCGGGCCGCCAACGAGACGACCGTCACCGACTGGGATCCGGCCTCCAAGCAACCGCTGTTCAAGACCGCCGCGGCCGCCCTGCGCCTGGTGGAACGCGGCCACGGCACCACCGCCCCCGCCCCGACGACCACCGCGTCCGCCCCCGCGTCCGCCACCGCGCCGGCCTCCGGAGCCGCGGCCGTACCCGCCACGACCGGAGGCCGGTCCGCGCTCGTCACCCAGTCGGCCGACCCCGCGTGGGACAGGCCCCGAAAGGAGAGCCGGTGAACGGCATCACCCTCACCCTGCGGGTTCTGCACCACGGTGAGAAGCACCTGGCCGGGCGCCTGACCTCGGTGGCAGGGCGCCACCGCACCGAGCACGAGGTCCACTACGTCGCCCTGGACCTCGCGGGCTGGTCCCGCGCCCATGTCCAGCGCCTGGCCGGCACCGCCGACCGCTACGGCCTGGACCTCGGCTCGCCCTCCCGCACCCCTGTCCCGCATCTGTTGTCCACGCTCACGGCGAAGGCGTCCGAAGCGGTGGCCCACCGGCCCGAACCAGGGCTGCTGCTCCTGCGCGACCTGCGAGAGCTGCACCTCGCCGCCGCGGAGAACTCCCTGCACTGGGAGATGCTCGCCCAGGCCGCGCAGGCCACCGAGGACGAAGGGCTGCTCGGCCTGGCCTCCGCGTGCCATCCCCAGACCCTGCGGCAGATGCGCTGGACCAACACCATGATCAAGAATCTGGCCCCGCAGATCCTGACCGGCACCTGATCGCCCCCGCACCGTACGCGCTGTCGGTGAGTGCGCCACCCGGGAGGGCCTCCACGGGCACCGACGGTCCCGGGCCCGTCGGCTGTCGGGGCGGCCGTTCCAGGTCCGACCCGCGCCGTTCCGCGCAGCGGAGGAGCGGATGGCCCGGTGGCGTGCGCGAACGACGCGAGAAGGGTTGACGTCGCTCTCCGGCTCAGGCGGCCGACACCGGCGCCCTGCGCGGTACCGGTTCGGGCCGGTGCCTCGATGTGACGGGCGGCGGGCGCCGGCCGAACCTCCGGCAGGAGCCCCGGCCCGAGTGACGGCCGGGGCTCCTCGACGGGGCGCCGGCCTGAGCCGCCGCGGCCGTCACGGACGGGTCAGTTGGCGTCCACCAGGTGGTGCGGCGGGACCGTCACCGTACGGGCGCCCTTCTTGCCGCCCAGGACGACCTCCCGCAGCGCGCTGTTGTTGGAGTGGTCGGTCTCCTCGAGCCGGTTCTCCGGGTTGGCCAGGACCTGGATGTAGTACGTGCCGTTCGGCAGGTCCGTGATGTCGAAGGACTGACCGGGCAGGTCCTGGGTGTAGGTGTCACCGGAACCGACGTCGAGCACCTCGCGCACGGAGATGGAGTTCTCGGAGCCGCACGCGGTGGACAGGTCCGTGTTGCCCGGATGCCAGTCGGCGTTCTTCACCGTGTAGTCGACGGCGTCGGTGTTGGCCAGGCAGAACGCCTCCTTGCCGCTGCGCACCGTCTCCTTCTGGTCGGCCGTCAGCAGCCGGTAGCTCGCGAAGTCCAGGAAGTGCCAGTGCTCGTGGCCGGGACGCGGGTCCCACTCCATGCCGCCCGTCGGGGTGTATCCGACCTGCTTGCCGTCCGTGTCGTAGAAGTACTGGTAGGCGTCCATCACCTCCTTGCCCGGGGAGCGGAAGCCGTCCACGACGAGCCTGGCCGGGCCCGCGTTCCACACGTTGGCGCTGAAGGCGAGGTAGTCCTTGCCGGGCACCTCCTCGTAGCCGTCGCTGACGGTGATGCCGAAGGCGGGCAGCGAGCGCAGGTCGGGCTTGGGCACGTCGGGCACGGACGCCTTGCCGGCGGGCCGCCTGGCGTTGGGCAGGGCGCCCGGCGCCTGCCGCGAACCGTCGGTCTGCCCGGTGCCGTCACCGATGCCGGCGGCGGTGAAGGCCCGCCGCTCCAGGGACTTCTTCTTCAGCGCCCACGGCAGGGCGGGCGGAGCCGACGGGTAGGGCCCGTGGCCGGCGTTGTACGAGGGGCCGGCACCGCTCGTCGCGGCGCCGGGGGCCGGGGTGTCCGCGGCCGCTCCGTGCTGCGCGTGGGCGCTGTGCTCCGCGTGGGCGCTGTGCCCGGAGGCGGTGGTCTTCGCCGAACCGCGGGCGCCGGCGCTCTCCTCGTCGTCCCAGCTGCGCTCGCGGACGATCACCTTGACGGTCTGCGGCTTGTCGGCGATGCCGAAGAGGTCGCGGTACTTCTCGGCCACGTTGATCTCGGCGGTGTAGGTGCCGGCGTCCAGCTCGACCGGCTCGGTGTAGAAGCCCGCGTAGGTGTTGGCCGCCCAGCCGTTCTCGACGCCCCATACCGAGCCGAGGGTGAAGGGGTTCGTCGGACAGCTCTCCGGATACTTCGAGTTGGCCGGGGCGTCCGGCCGGACCCGGCCCGAGGCGTTGTTGGGGCAGAACGCCTCGCTCTTCTCCACCACCGTCGAACCGGCCGCGTCGGTGAGGGTGATCTGCGTGAAGTCCGGCAGTCCGGCGAAGTCGTCCACGGTCCCGGCGGGGAGTGTCCTGGTCCGGGTCTTCTTCCCGTTGCGGAGGATCTGCCGGGCGACCACCGGGTCCTTGTAGGACTTGCGGGTCACCTTGAGCTCGAAGGCACCGTTCTCGGAGGTGAGGTACGTCCCCAGGTCGAGGTAGACACCGGGATCCTCCTTCCACGAGTCGAGCGTGACGGAGGTGGAGGCGGCGATCAGGCTGAGCTCCGGCGCCGGCTCCTCGGACTTCGCGTCGGGGGCGGCGGCGACGACGCCCGCCGCCACGGCGATGGCCGCGGCGACGGCGATCGAGGGGCGGGTCAGGCGGCTGGGGCGGACCTGTTTGAGTCTGGTCATCAGTCCTCGTGCTTCCGGCTTTCGCATGCGTCTTATGGACGTGGACGAACAGCGCACCCCCAACTGACGTGCGGAGACGCGGTGTTCGGACCATGAGATGCGACCGGACGCCCTGCGGGTTGTCTCTGATCACTCGGACGGCCCCCGTTTGTCCGAAAAGTGGTCACGGGGTGACGGGCTTGACCCACGTCCAGGCCACTCGGCCGGCCTTCCGCACCATGGGACACCGCTGCTCGGAGAGCGGGCGGCGCCTGAGGGACGACACCGCCTGCCCGTCGTGATGCAGGACCTGTTTTCCGCCGGAGACGCGCGGGGGCCCGGAAGGACGGTGGTCACGGACCCGACCTTTCGCCGGATCCTGGCCCGCCGGCGTCACATGCGGCACCGGAGGATACGCAAGGCCTCGGCGTACGCCCGGGACCGCCCGAGCGGGGCGGGTGCGGCCCGTCCCGCGGCCGACAGGAGCAGGTTCACCCGGACCCTGCGGAGCAGTGGACCGGGCGAGCCCGATCAGCCCGTCGGGGCCTGGTGCCGGAAGGGAGTACGGTGGGGTCACCGGGTGCACCTCGTATGCCGTCATCCATCGCGGCGTCGCACCCGAAGAACGGCAAGGGCCGACGTACGAGGAACCGGCCGGAAATGAGCCGGGCGACGCCGTCCGGCCCGCACCGTCCCGCCGACCTCCGCCACCTCTTCCGCGCCAGGCGGTACCGGCTTCTCCGAAGCTCTCCGGGCATCCCGGCGGCTGCCCCGAACCGGCCGCCGCGCCGGACAGGACCGGACCGTCCGGCGTGCGCACCGACTGCCGGGAGGCGCCCGGCGCCGAAGCCGTGGTGGTCCTCCGCCGTGCCGGGGGCCAGGTGCGTGCCTCCCACGGAAAGACGTGCCCACGGCATACGGGTCGGTCGGTGGTCAGGGCGACGCGCCACTCCCGTCGGGAGCGCGTTCGCAGACACGGGGGCGAGACCGTTCCCGGCCGGGCGCTCCCGGCAGCCGCATCACGCCGTACCGCGTACGACGACAACGAAACAGAAGGATGCACATGAGTCTGCTGAGTCTCGGAGTTCTCGCCTCCTCCCGCAAGGAGAACGAGTTCCGACTGCCGTTGCATCCCGATCACCTCGACCGGATCGCACCCGACGTACGCGCCAAGGTCTTCCTCGAGGAGGGCTACGGCGAGCGGTTCGGTGTGGGGGACGACACGCTGCGTCCGCTGGTGGGCGGAGTGCGCTCCCGCGGGCAGCTCCTCGCCGAGTGCGATGTGCTGCTGCTGCCCAAGCCGGTGCACGAGGACGTAGCCGAACTGCGCGAGGGCCAGGTGCTGTGGGGCTGGCCGCACTGCGTGCAGGACGAGCGGATGACCCAGCTCGGTATCGACCGGCGGCTCACCCTCATCGCCTGGGAGGCCATGAACCACTGGACCTCCACGGGCGCCTTCAGCGTCCACGTCTTCCACAAGAACAACGAACTCGCCGGCTACTCCTCCGTGCTGCACGCCCTGCAGCTCGGGGGAGTGACCGGCAGCTACGGCCGCCGGATGCGTGCGGTGGTCATCAGCTTCGGTGCCACGGCACGCGGGGCGGTCACCGGACTGGGTGCCATGGGGGTCTCCGATGTCACGGTGCTCACCCAGCGGGCCGCCGCCGCGGTGGCCTCTCCGATGCCGTCCGTCGTGATGGGCCACTTCGCGGAGCGGGCGGACGATCCGTCCCGTCTGGAGGTGATCACCGGACTGGGGCCCGTACCGCTGGCGGAACACCTGGCCGGGTTCGACATCATCGTCAACTGCGTGCGGCAGGACACCGACGCGCCTCTGATGTTCGTCACCGCCGGGGAACTCGCCCTGTTCCGGCCCGGGACCCTTTTCGTCGACGTCTCCTGCGACGAGGGCATGGGCTTCGCCTGGGCCCGGCCGACCACGTTCGAGGACCCGATGCTCACGGTGGGCCCCGGCTGCCACTACTACGGGGTGGACCACAGCCCGTCACATCTGTGGAACTCGGCCACCTGGGAGATCAGCGAGGCGCTGCTGCCCTATCTGCGCAAGGTCATGAGCGGCCCCGCGTCCTGGGACAGCGACGCCACGATCAGGAACGCCGTCGAGATCCGCGACGGAGTGGTGGTCAACCCCAAGATCCTCTCCTTCCAGAACCGGACCGCCGAGTACCCGCACCTGCCGGCCGCGTCCCGTGACGCGGCCCCGCTTCCCTCCGCGCAGCCCGTCTGACGGTCCGCACGCTGCGGGGGACCGTGTACCGCAGCCGTCGACTCCCGGGCGGCCGTGACCGGGTTGCGCGAGGCACAGGCTCTGACCGGCGCCACCGTCCCGGCGCCGTGGAATCCGGCCCTGGCCGCCGCCCTCACCGAACACGCGGTACGCATCGAGGAGGAGCCGGTCCTCGGCGATCTCCTCGGCGATCTCCGCGGGGACCTGGCGAGGCAGGCTTGCCGAGACGTGTGGCGTGGTGGGAGAAGGGGGACGGCGGCGTCGCGCTCCGGACGGGGTGTCCGCCGGGTGCGGCGGCGATGATGGAGCGATGTGGGAAGAGATGACCCGGCTCGGCCGCGGTGGGCACAGGACCGGCCGGGTGGGGCGGCCCGTGGTGCTGCCCCCGCCCCTGCGCGCGTGGCTCGCCCCGATCGCGGTCCTCGCCGCGCTCGTGGTCGTCGTGCTCGGGGCGCTGTACACCGGTGACAGCCGGCCCGGCGGCGTGGACGCGCGGGTGTGGGCGGCCGTGGACGGTGCGGGGCCGGCCTGGCGGCGGGTCGCTCTCGCCACGGACTTCCTGGGGGAGCCCGTGGGAGCGGCGGTACTGGTCGGGGCCGCCGTGACGGCTTGCCTGCTGCTTCGCACTCCTCGCGCGGCGGTGCTCGTCGTGGCCGGTGCCGGACTGACGGTGGGGACGACGCGGCTGCTCAAGCCGCTGGTGGGGCGCACCATCCACGGCGACGACAACCTGGCCTACCCGAGCGGGCACACCGCCTTCCTCACCGCGTTCGCCCTCGTGGCGGCGCTGCTCGCGGCCGGACGGTTCGGCCTCGGCAGGGCGGCCGGCGCCGCACTCGTGTTCGGTGCGGGACTGGCCGCCGGTGCCGCCATGGGGTGGGCGCAGGTCGCCCTGGGCGCTCACTATCCGACCGACACCATCGGCGGCTGCTGCACCGCGCTGGCGGTGATACCGGCGACCGCGTGGCTGGTCGACCGGACGGCCGACCGGATGGAGGACTCCGGTCGGCGAGAGCGTCGCTGACGGACCGTCACGCCCGGCTCCGGAACACCGGCCGCACCGGCCGCCCGCCCAGCCACGGCGTCGGGTCACCCAGGTCCAGGGCCTTGCGGTACACCGCGCACGCCTGGGCCACCACCTCGACGGTGTGGTCGATGTCGGCGTCGGTGAGCGCGGCGCTCACCACGAACGAGGGCGCGAGTACTCCGCCCGTGAGGAGTTGGCGCAGAAACAGGGTGCGGTACTCCTGCGAGGGCTGCCGCCGCTCGTCGAGGGTGGCGAAGACCAGGTTGCTGGCCCGGCCCCGGACGAGGAGGTGGTCGGCGACGCCCATGCCGGCCGCGGCCTCGCGGACCCCGGCGGCCAGCCGCTCGCCGAGGGCGTGCAGCCGTGCGGTGACGCCCTCCTCGGTGTAGGTGGTCTGCACGGCCATCGCGGCGGCCAGGGAGTGCGTCTCCGCGCCGTGCGTGGTGGACAGCAGGAACACCCGGTCGCCGGAGTGGCGCAGCCCGCCCCGTTCCATCAGCTCGCGGCGCCCGGCCAGCGCCGAGACGGCGAATCCGTTGCCCAGCGCCTTGCCGAAGGTGGAGAGGTCGGGGACGACGCCGTACAGGCCCTGGGCGCCCGCCTCGGACCAGCGGAAGCCGGTGATCATCTCGTCGAAGACGAGGACGCAACCGTGCCGGTCGGCGAGTTCGCGCAGGCCGGCGAGGTATCCGGGTGGCGGCTCGGTGTGGGTGGCGGGTTCGAGGATGAGGCAGGCGACCTCGTCACGGTGGCGGGTGAGGAGCTCCTCCGTGGCGGCCAGGTCGCCGTACGGGAACGACAGGGTCAACCCGGTGGTCGATGCCGGAATCCCCGCCGACATCGGTGTGGTGCCGATGAACCAGTCGTCGACGGAGAAGAACGGGTGGTCGGCGCAGAGGGCCACCCGGGTGCGGCCGGTGGCGGCGCGGGCCAGGCGTACGGCGGCCGTCGTGGCGTCGGAGCCGTTCTTGGCGAACTTCACCATCTCGGCGGTCGGCACCGTCGCCAGGAAGCGTTCCGCCGCGTCGAGCTCCACGACGGACGGGCGGACGAAGTTGCTGCCGCGGTCCAGTTGGCGCCGTACCGCTTCGAGGACCCGCGGGTGGGCGTGGCCGAGGCTGACCGACCGCAGGCCGGAACCGTACTCGAGGTAGCGGTTGCCGTCGACGTCCCACACGTGCGCGCCGCTGCCGTGGCTGATAACCGGGGCCAGGCCGGCGGGGTACTGGTCGTCGCCCTTGGCATAGGTGTGCGCGCCGCCGGGGATCAGGGTGTGCAGTCGCTCGCCGGCCTGCCGCGAGCGGGGCAGCGCGAAGTCTTCGGTGGTCACTCGGGCCTCACTTCTCCAGCCGCTTCAGGACCTCGGCCAGGCTCGGCGCCTCCCGGTCCCGCCGGGACACCGAGGTGACCGGCAGCGGCCAGGGGACGGCGAGTTCGGGGTCGTCGAAGGCGATCGTCACGTCCTCGGCCGGGTCGTGCTCGCGGTCGATGCGGTAGGAGGTGTCGGCGGTGCCGGTCAGCGCCTGGAAGCCGTGCGCGCAGCCCGCCGGGACGTAGAGGGTCGCCTGCGTCTCGCCGGACAGCTCGAAGGTGGCCCGGCTCAGGTAGGTCGGTGAGTCCGGCCGCAGGTCCACGACCACGTCGAAGATCCTTCCCGACGAGCAGCGCACCAGTTTCGCCTCGCCCGCTCCGGAGCGCAGGTGCAGGCCGCGCAGCACGCCCCTGACCGAACGGGACAGGCTGTCCTGGACGAACGCGTCCGGGTCCAGACCCACCGAGCGGACCACCTCGGCGTCGAACGTGCGGCAGAAGAAGCCGCGTTCGTCGGCGTACGGCGTCGGCTCGAACAGGTACGCACCGGCGATGGCCGGGACTTCGGTCGCCTTCAAGGAGTCTCCCGTACGGTGTGGGCGGGTTCGGTTGCCGGGAACAGGGTGGCCGTCAACGCGCTGAACTGGCGGTCGAGTCGCGCGGCGGCGTCGCGGTTGCGCTCGGCCAGGGTCTGCCGCAGCTCGGCCGACCGCTTCTCCAGCTCCCGGAACTGCTCCAGCAGCCGGTCGGCGTCGATCTCGCGGGCCGGGTGGCGGTACGCCGCCAGACCCATGCCGGCCATCAGCGCGTCGCTCTTCGCCGCGTAGCTGAGGGCGAGGGTCGGAGTGCCGGTCCGCAGCGCGCAGACCAGGTTGTGGTACCGGGTCGCGACCACCGCGTCGGCGGCCGCCGTCTCCCGCATCAGGCCGGCCAGCGAGGTGGCTTCGGCGGCGGTGAGCAGGGGCGAGTCCACCGCGTGGAGGACCGCCTCGACCACCGCGGTGTCGCACGCGTCGCCGGTCAGCAGCCGGACCGGCCGGCCGTCCCCGACCAGCGCCCGGACGAACCGGATGGTCCCGTCGAGGTACCGCCGGTGGATCTCCCCGGCCCGGTCGCGGTCGTCGTCACCGCCGTGGAAGTCCATGACGCCGACGCAGACCGGGCCGGGCCGCCGGCCCTCACCGGCCGGCGGTGCCGGCAGGGCGAACGCGAGATCCGGGTGGACCTCGTCGCGTGCGGTGTCCACGCCCATCGCCCGCATCGCGTCACGGGACAGCGTGTCCCGGTACGACCGGTGGGCGGCCAGCCGTGCCGACCAGCGCACCAGGAACCGGGTCGGCCGGCTGGCGATGGGGGCGGCGCCGACTCCGACCAGCGCGACCTCGGTGCGGAGCAGCCTGCCGCTCGCGCAGAGCAGGAACAGGGAGTACGGGAACCCCCACGGGCGCAGCGGCAGTGTGGCCTCCAGGACGCCCATGCCCGGCACGATCACCACGTCGTGCCGGCGCACCCAGGCGGCGGTGCGGACGGCGTCGACGAGTTTGCCCAGCCCCTTGCCCGCGATCGCGGCCGCCCGTGACGCGGTCCGGTACTCCCCGCGGTACCAGTGCAGTCGCGTCGCGGGGATCCCGTACCGGGCCGTGACGGTCTCGGGACCGCCGCACAGCGCGTCCACGACCGCCTCCGGGTGCGCGCGCCGGAGGTACCCGAGCACGGCCTCCAGTGACCCGTCGTTGCCGAGATTGCCGGAGCCGAGCAGGCCGAACAGCCCGACGCGCACCGCGGTCACGCCTGCCGCCCTTCGCGGCCCGCCACCAGCGCGTCGACGGAGACGGTGAGCCGGTCGGGGTCGGCCGGGGCCCGGTCCTCGACCCGCTCGCCGGCGCCCGGCCGGGCCCTGCTGGTCATCCACGCGGCGAGATGGCGGTAGCACGCGCGCCGGTCGGCCGGGGACAGCGGCGCCCGCCGGATCGCCGCGGCGAAGCCCCAGACGTACTCGGCGAGCAGCCGGGGGGTCGGGTGCAGCGGCCCGGCCCGGCGCGGGTCCAGGTTGACGCACCGGGAGCGCTTGGAGGGGTTCGCCCGCTCGGCGCGGGTGGGGTGGTCGCGGCGGAAGTACAGCAGCTCGGGCACCTGGTGGAAGGGGCCGTGCAGGGTGATCTCGGCGACGAACACGCGGTCCGCGTGGTGGTAGCTGTCGTGCGGCTTCACCCGGCGGAGCATGTCCGCCCGCATCACCCCGTAGAAGTCGTCGCCGCCGGGCTCGAACAGCAGACTGCGGAAGCGCTCCGGCGCGTGCGGGGAGTCGGTGGCGAGCCCGTACGCGTAGGGGACCTTCACCTTGCCGTCGCCGTCGATGACGGCCTGGCCGCTGTGCGCGAGGATCACGCCGGGACGCTCGTCCAGTGCGTCGACACAGGCCCGCAGCAGGTCCCGGGCGTACAGGTCGTCGTGCGAGGCCCACTTGAACAGTTCGCCGCGGCACTCGGTGAACACGTGGTTGTGGTTCGGCGCGGCGCCGATGTTCCGGGGCAGCCGGATGTACCGGACCCGTGAGTCCTTCACGGCGTACCGGCGGCAGATGTCTTCGGTGCCGTCGGTCGAGGCGTTGTCGGAGACGACCAGTTCGAAGTCCTCGTAGGTCTGGCCCAGCAGCGCGTCGAACGACTCGGCCAGGTACTCCTCGCCGTTGTACACGGGCAGGCCGATGCTCAGCCGGGGATGGGTGGTCACGGTGTCCTCACTTCGGGGATGGTGTTCCGGTGGTGCTCGCGCAGGGCGGACCGCAGCTGAAGCCACCACACGGCCGAGCCGCAGGCGGTCGCGGCGGCGACGCCCCAGGCCGACCCGGCCGTACCGGCCACGACCGCGCCGCCGAGCCCGCCGGTGACGTAGAGGGCGGAGGCGATCAGCTGGCTGCGCAGGCTGCGCCGGGCCGCGCCGAGCGCGCGCAGCCCGGCCGCCGCGCCGGTGCCGAGACCCGCGCCCGCGACGCCGAGCGTGACGGGCACGATGAGCTCCGCGGCGCCGCTCCAGACGCCGCCGAGCACGAGTTCGCCGAGCCGGTCCGGCACCAGCAGCAGGGCCCCGCCCCAGAGCAGTGCGGCGGCGGCCTGTCCGCCGCCGAGGAGGAGGCAGAATGTGCCGAGCTGCCGCGGGGCCCGCCGCAGTATCCGCGCCGCCTCCGCGACGGTGACCAGCGAAAGCCCCATCAGCAGCGCGAGGAACGGGCCGAGCAGCAACTCGGCGCCGCGGATCTCGCCCACCGCGCCGACTCCGGCGATCGCGCCGAGCCCGTAGGCCCGCAGCTGACTCGCGCCGCTGTTGCCGACGTTCTCGACCAGATAGCGGTAGCCCAGGTCGCGGTGCGCGCGGATCCACTCGCGCGCGCCGGACAGCCGGGGCCGGATCCCGGACTGCAGGCAGCCGTACAGGGCGGCCAGGGCGGCGGAGCCGCCCCAGGCGAGCACGAAGGCGGGCACGGTGCCCACGCGGGCCGCGACCAGCAGGGCCGGGACGAGCGCGACGCCCCACACGACGTCGTTGACGAACGCCTTCCGCCCGGTGCCGGCGGCGAAGAACGCGAACCGCCAGGCGTCCTGGAGCAGCAGACCCGGCAGGACGACCCCGAGACAGGCGAGCGCGGCCCCCAGGCTGCCGCCCACCACCGCTCCGGCCGCACAGCACACCGCGCCGAGGGCGGTGCCGACCCCGAGCGCCGTACCCGACGACCGGGCCGTCGCCCCGCGCCAGGAGGCGTCGGGCACTCCGCTGTAGCGGACCATGAGCGGGTCGGTGGCCAGCCCGCGGGAGACGTTGAGGACCACGCCGTAGGTCACCCAGGCCAGCGTGAACACGCCGAACGCGGTCGCGCCCAGTGAGCGGGCCACGTAGACGCCCACCACGAAGTTGGACACGCTGGAGGCCGCCTGGTCGGCCAGTCCCCAGGACAGCCGGCCGGCGACGGCCCGCCGGGCGGATCTCGCCGGTGTCGTCGTCTCCCCCTTGGCGGTCATCGGCGTCACGCCTTGAGCAGCCCGGCGCCGTGCAGGGCCTCGGCCGCGTCGGCGACGGTGTCGAACGGCAGTCCGGACCGCTCGGCGACGTCCAGCAGACTGTGCTCCCCGTCGGAGAGACTCAGCACCCAGAGCATCGCCATCTGGGCCTCCTTGGCGTCGCTGCGGCCCCCGAGCGAGTCGTAGAGCCCGCGCCGGCCCAGCTGCGGTTCGCCGTACGGGCTGAGGTTGACGTACCGCCGGTTGCGGTCGAGCAGGGCGAACGCCTCGCGGCAGACGGCGAGGGTGTCCGCCATCGCCTCCGGGGTGACGAAGTCCGGGTTGTCCGCCGAGGTGTGGTACTCGGGGTACCCGGCGTACGGGGTCCGGCTGAGGGAGCCCACGCCGAGGTCGAAACCGGGGGAGCAGTACTGCCGTTCGTCGTAGCCGTACGGGGTGAAGTCGGTGATGTGGTGCGGGCGTCCGGAAGCGGTCAGTACGTGCCCCAGGGCCCGGTCGATCTCCGCGTCGCCGCGCCTGCTCCGCTTGTAGGTCAGTTGGCCCCGGTCACCCGCGCAGGCCAGCACCAGGCCGTGCCTGACCCGCGCCACCCGCTCCGCGTTGCGGGCCAGCCAGGTGATCGCGCCGATGGTGCCGGGGGCGAAGATGAACCGGTAGGTGTAGTGCGGCTGCCGCTCCGCCAGTGCCCGGGCCAGGAAGACGGCCACCGCGATGCCGGCCAGGTTGTCGTTGGCCAGCGACGGGTGGCAGACATGGCAGGAGACGATCACCTCGTCGGGGACCCGGCCGGGGACCACGTGCTCGGCGTAGGTGAGGTGGCCGTCGGCGAGCGTGGAGTCGATCCGCACCTCGTACTCGCCGTCCGGCAGGGCGTCCAGCGTCTCCTGGGCCAGGCAGAAACCCCACTCCGGCGTGTAGTAGCTGGTGCGGTACGGCACCCAGGCCGGGTGGTCCGGCAGGGTGTGCAGATGCGGGCGCAGCTCGGCCAGCGGCATGGTCGCCGACACCGGCACGCTGTAGCCGAGCACATGCAGACTGGACGCGGCGAAGTCGACGACCCGCCGGCCGGAGGCGTCGGCGATGTACGCGTCCCGGACGTTCCACTCCTGCGGCACCGTCCAGTCGAGCACCTGCGTTCCGGTCGGCACCTCGTGCACCCGCAGCGGGAGGTACTCGCCGACGATGTCCAGGGTGGCGCGCACACCGTCGCCGGTGATGCTCCGGCACAGCGGGTACAGCCGCTCCACCAGCGCGTGCATCTCCGCGCCGGCCGACGTCATCCGCGCCACCGCAGGGTGTCGTCGACGGCCCTCGAGCCGGTGGCCGCGCGCAGCACGGCGAGGCGGGTGAAGCGCTGCTCGAAGTCCTCCCGGGTCAGGCCGTGTTCCCGGTAGGCATCGGCGAGTTCGAGCGCGCCCCGCTTCACCGTCCACTCGCAGTCGAAGCCGGGTATCGCGGCCCGGAACCGCGAGAAGTCCACCCGGTAGGAGCGCGGATCGGCGCCGGTCTCCCCGGTGATCACCACCTCCGAGCCGGACACCGCCTCGGCGACCTGCCCGGCGATCTCCGCGACGGTGACGTTGTTGGTCTCGCTGCCGATGTTGAACGCCCGGTCGTGCACCGCCACCCGGGGCGCGGTCAGCGCGGCGGTGAAGGCGCGGGCGATGTCGGCGGCGTGCACCAGCGGACGCCAGGGCGTGCCGTCGGAGAGCACCAGGACCTCGCCGGACAGAAGGGCGTGCCCCACCAGGTTGTTCAGCACGATGTCGGCGCGCAGCCGGGGCGAGAATCCGAACGCGGTGGCGTTGCGCATGTACACCGGGCTGAAGTCGCCGTCGGCCAGCGTGCGCAGGTCGTCCTCCACCCGCACCTTGGACTCCGCGTACGGCGTCACCGGACGCAGCGGCGCGTCCTCGCCGACGAGTTCGTCACCGCCGGCGGCACCGTAGACCGAGCAGGTCGACGCGTACAGGAACCGCTGGACCCCCGCGTCGCGCGCCAGTTCCGCCAGCCGCACCGACGCGTGGTGGTTGATGTCGTAGGTGAGTTGCGGCGCCAGCGATCCCAGCGGGTCGTTGGACAGGGCGGCCAGATGGATCACGGCGTCCACACCGGCCACGTGTTCGGCCGTGATGTCCCGCAGGTCCACCCGGTGCCCCGGCGGGTCGGCCGGGGCCGGGCCCAGGACGCAGTCGGCGAACAGGCCGGCGTCCAGGCCGACGACCTCGTGTCCGGCGGCGGCGAGGACCGGGGCCATCACGGTGCCCAGATAGCCCTGGTGTCCGGTCAGCAGTACACGCACGGTTCAATCCCCCAGGTCGAGAGTGAGTTTGGTGACGGCGAACGCCTCGGCGTAGCGCGCGTGGCATTCGATGCCGCGGATCCGGGCCAGCCCGAGGAAGGCCTCCCGGTCGTACCAGGGCCGGTGCCGCTGCGAGGGGTAGTGCTCCTGCAGCAGCCGAACCTTGCGCTCCGCGACGTCCGGCGACAGCGGCTGGTACGCCACCGGACGGCCGAGATCACCGTCCCACTTGACGATCTCGTAGCCCAGCACGAGGTGGTCGCGGAACGCGGTGGTCATCAGCTTCGCCGATGCGCGGTGGTCCTGGTGGGCGTCCCCGGTGCGCGGGGCCAGGACGAGGTCGGGCTCGGTCCGTGCGCGCAGCTCCTCGACCGCGGTCTTGGCCTCCTCCCAGTGCGCCGGGATCCGGCCGTCCGGCAGCTTGAGCACGGTCGGCCGCAGGTCGGCACCCGGGCAGAAGGCGGCGAGCGCGGCCCGTTCCTCCTGTTCCCGCTCGCCGCCACCGCCGGAGAGCACCAGCGCGTCGACGCGGACGCCGGGTTGCGCGAGGCACAGCGTCAGCAGGGTGCCGCCGGCACCGATGGCGATGTCGTCGCAGTGCGCGCCCACCGCGACGATCCGCTCCAGGCGCCCGGCGCCGAGCCGGATCACGCGGTCCTCACCCCGGCCTTCGCCGCCGCGCCGCCCCGCTCCCACACGGCCCAGGGGCGGTCCCCCCGGGCGTAGGCCTCGTCGAGCGCGGCCCGCTCCTTCACCGTGTCGGTCGGCTTCCAGAAGCCGCGGTGCCGGTGCGCCACCAGCCGGCCCCGCTTGGCCAGTTGGGCACACCCGTCGGCGACCAGGTCCCCGCCCTCGGGGATGTGGTCGAAGACCTCCTGGCGGAGGACGAAGTAGCCGCCGTTCTCCCACAGCGGCAGTTCGCTCACCGGGGTGATGCCGCCCACCAGACCGTCCTCGCCCAGGTCGACGCAGTGGAACGACGACTGCGGCGGCACCACCATCATCGACGCGCCGGCGTCGCGCCGGGCGAACCGGTCGATCATCTCCGGCAGCGGGGCGTCGGTGAGCACGTCCGCGTAGTTGGCGAGGAACATCTCGTCGCCGTCCAGATGCTCGCGCACCCGGCGCAGCCGCTCCCCGATCGGCGACTCGACGCCGGTCTGCGCGAACGTGATCGTCCAGTCCGCGATGTCGGTGGAGAGCAACTCCGTGCGTCCGCCGCGCAGGACGAAGTCGTTGGACGTGGTCTCCTCGTAGTGGAGGAAGAAGTCCTTGATGTGGTGCGCCCCGTACCCGAGGCAGAGGATGAACTCGGTGTGCCCGTAGTAGGCGTAGTAGCGCATGACGTGCCAGATCAGCGGGCGCGGGCCGACCATCGCCATCGGCTTGGGCACGTCGTCGGAGGTCCCGTTGCGCATCCGCAGCCCGTAACCGCCGCAGAACAGTACGACCTTCATCGCTCGACCTCGACAATGCTGAGTTCCGGTATGGGGAAGACCAGCCGGCCGCCCCACTCGTGCACGTAGGACAACTGCTCGGTCAGTTCGGCGCGCAGGTTCCACGGGAGGACGAGGACGTAGTCCGGCCGGTCCTCCGCGATCCGCTCGGGCGGCAGGATCGGGATGCGGGTCCCCGGGGTGAACCTGCCGTGCTTGTAGGGGTTGCGGTCGACCGTGTACGCGAGCAGGTCGGGCCGGACGCCGCAGTGGTTGAGCAGGGTGTTGCCCTTGCCCGGGGCGCCGTAGCCGGCGACCGTCTCGCCGCGCTCGGCCGCCTCGATCAGGAACCGCAGCAGGTCCCGGCGCACCTTGGCCACCCGGGCGGAGAACTCGGTGTACCCGGACAGTTCCTGGAGCCCCGCGGCCTTCTCCCGGTCCAGCACCTCGGCCACCCGGCGGGACGGTTCGCCCGCCACCTCGGCCGGCCGGGCCCACAGCCGGACGGAGCCGCCGTGCGTGGGCAGCGACTCGACGTCCACCAGCGTGAGTCCGCCGCTCGCCAGCGCCCGGATGGCGGACGCGACCGTGTAGTACTGGAAGTGCTCGTGGTAGATCGTGTCGTACTGGTTCTCCTCGATCAGGGTCAGCAGGTGCTGCACCTCGACGGAGACCCAGCCGTCGTCGGCGACCAGGGCGCGCAGGCCGCGGGTGAACCCGGCCACGTCGGGGATGTGCGCGTACACGTTGTTGGCCACGACCAGGTCCGCCGGGCCGTGCCGGTCGCGGACGGCGGAACCGGTGTCCGGGTCCAGGAACGCCGTGTGCGTGGGCACCCCCGCGTCACGCGCCGCGGCGCCGACGTTCACCGACGGCTCGATGCCGAGGCAGCGGATCCCGCGGTCCACCACATGCCGCAGCAGATAGCCGTCGTTGCTCGCGACCTCGACCACGAAGGAGCCGGCCCCGAGACCCAGCCGCTCTTCGGCGCCGGTGACGAAGGCGCGCGCGTGCTCCACCCAGGAGGTCGAGTAGGACGAGAAGTACGCGTACTGCGTGAACGTCTCCTCCGGCGTGATCAGCGGCGGGATCTGCGCGAGCCAGCAGTCGGTGCACACCCGCAGGTGCAGCGGGTACGCCGGTTCCGGCAGGTCCAGTTGATCCGCGGCGAGGAAACTCTCGCACGGCGGAGTCGCCCCCAGGTCGACGACGCTCTCCAGCGCCGCCGAGCCGCAGAGTCGGCATCGTGTCATCTGTTTCCCCCATCCCGCTCGCGCGGGCGCCCCCGCCGCGAGCCCGTGTGTCCGTCCCCCGGCGGCGGGCCGTCCCCGCCGCCGGACCGCCCCGCGATCGCGGTGCGGTACCCCTCCTCCAGACGCTCCAGCCCGACGGCCGGGCTGAAACCCCGTTCGTACCGGCGCCGGGCCGCCTCGCCCATCTCCCGGGCCGGGCCCGGCCCGGCCGTGATCCGGCGCAGACAGGAGATGAGCGAGCCGACGTCGTCCGGCCGGTGCAGCAGCCCGGTCCCGCCGTCCTCGACGAGTTCGGTGAAGGCGCCGTGACCGGCGGCGACGGCCGGCACCCCGGCCGCCATCGCCTCCGCGACCACCAGGCCGAACGTCTCCCGCCACGTGGAGGGAGCCACCACGGCGACCGACCGCGCGACGGCCCGCAGGCACTGCGCCCGGTCGTACAGGCCGCCGTACCGCACGTCGTCCCGGCCCGCCGCCCAGGCGGCCACCTCCCGCTCCATCGGTCCCGCGCCGGCGATCACGAGCGGCACGCCCACCCCGCCGCCGGCGGCGATCTCGTCCCACGCGGCCATCAGCAGCCGTACGCCCTTGGCCTCCGCGAGACGGCCGAGACAGAGCAGATGCTCGCCGTCGCCCGCCCTGCGGATCTCCGGCTCGGGCACGAAGTTGTGCTTCACCGCCAGCCGTCCGGCCGGCATCCCGGCCGCCACCAGGATGTCGCGCTGCGCCGCGGAGATGCAGAAGAACCGCGCCACACCGCTCCACCAGCGCCGCCGGTTGAGCGACAGGCCGACCGCGAGCGGCACCGTCGCCGGCCGGGAGTTCCGGTAGCAGCCGTGCCGGACGGCGGGCAGCGGTGACGCCCCCACGCACTCGGTGCACGGCCGGCCGTCCCGCTGCAGCGTGCCGGGCGGACAGACCTGCGAGTAGTTGTGCAGCGTGGCGACGGCGGGCACCCCGGCGTCGGCGCAGGCGGCCAGCACCGCCGGCGACAGCAGCGGGAAGACGTTGTGGATGTGCACCACGTCCGGCCGTTCGTCCCGCAGCCGCGCGGCGAGCTCCCTGCGGACCGCCGGGTTCCACGGCACCAGGAGCGGCACCGCGGCCTTGCCGAGCAAGGAGCGGCCGGCGATGTCGTCGCTGCGCCGCTCGAACAACCCGACCCGGTGGCCGGCCCCGCGCAACAGCGCCACCTCCCGGTCGACGACCGTGTTCTCCCCGCTCGGCTGCTCCGAGCGGTAGCGGTTGTGCACCACGAGGACCCGCATGCTCAGGTCACCTCCGTCGTCCGGGCCCACCGGGGGACGCGCCGTCGGGGGACGCCGGGCGCCGGGAGAGCGGTGGCCTCGCCGGACGCCGGCCGGTCGGTGCCGGCGGCGGGAGCCGCCAGCAGCGACGCGGCCACGGCCAGATGCAGCAGATACGGCGAGGCGTCGCCCAGCCCGGCCTCGGTGTACGAGGCGATCGCGCAGTAGCTGATCAGGAAGAGCGCGCAGGCCCTCGACAGAGACGGCGGCCGCAGCAGCGCGACACCGCCCAGCACGATGATCATCGCCGCCACCAGCACCACACCGGCCGTCCCCTGCTCGTGGTAGACCGCCAGCCAGCTGTTGTCGATCGGCAGCCCGCCGAACGACTTGTCGCCCAGACCCACGCCGAACAATCGCTCCGACGCCGTCCGCGGTGCCGCGAGCAGGGCGTCCCAGACCTTGGCCCGGCCGGTGAGACTGGTGAAGTTCTCCTGGCTCTGTCCGCGCAGGAACCACGCCTGCAGCGCGGAGCCGAACCCCACCGCCGCCACGGCCGCGCACAGCACCGCCCAGCCGAAGAACCGGCGGGCGGCGGCGCTGGTCAGCACCAGCGAGCCGATCGCCACCGTCAGCCCGGCGATCAGACCGAGCGTCGCCGTACGGGTATGGGTCAGCGCGAGCAGCACCAGGGCCGGCCCGGCGACCAGGGCCGCGCCGCGCCGGTCGGTGCGGCGGCCCAGCACGAGCAGCACGGAGAGCCCGGTGATCACCGCGGCGTACTGTCCGATCTGTGGCGGGGTGAGCGGCCACAACGCGCCGACCAGCCGCCCGCCGTACAGCTCGGGCAGCGCGGTACCCGGTGCGACGACCAGTCCGGCGGCCACCGAACAGAGCACCATGAAGTACATCCGGATGTGGTGCCGCACGAACGCCGGGCCGCCGTCCCACCAGCGGCTGAGCAGCCACAGCGTGCCGACGAAGAGAGCCAGCCGGGCGCAGCGGAACAGCGCCCCGAACCCGGACTCCAGGCCCGCGCTGGAGAGCACGCTCGGCACCAGCAGCAGCGTCAGCAGGAACAGGAAGGCACTCGGCCGCACGCGCGGCCGGGAGTTGACCGCGAGCGCCAGCGCGAACGCGGCGACCAGCGCGCCCATGGTGACCGACTGGATGAGGGAACGGGGCAGCGGGACGATGGTCTCCGCCCCGGTGGAGCCGAGCGTATTGAGGACCAGCAGCCCCCAGGCCGTCCCGACGATCTTCGGCGTGCGGTCCGTACCCATCTCAACCACCGTCCCGTGCGCGGAAGGTGCTGCCCTCGTCCTGCTGGTACGGCGCCCCCTGCCACTGCCCGGGGTCGAGCACCCGGCTGGGGTCGTGGGCGACGAACTTCCACGGCCCGACGTAGACGTTGTCGTGCCATCGGTTGTCCTGCCCGAGGGTGATCGCCTCCGCCACCCGCTCACCCTGGTACGGCGACCACTCAGGGTAGGTGCCGTAGTTGGCCAGCACCGCCATGCGGTCGCACTTCACCACGCAGTCGACGACGGACTTGTCCAGGACGAAGCGGTTGTCGTGGATGTCCACCCGCTGGGTCCTCCACCGGCAGTCGTCGTAGAGCGGGGCGGTGGCGATCCCCGGCCGCGCGCAGCGGTCGGTGTCCTCCACCAGCAGCGTGCAGTCGCCGGACGAGGTGTTGGCGGGGCTGTTGCAGAACCGGTCGGCGTTCTCCCACAGGGTGATGCCGGACCAGTTGTTCTCCAGCACGTTGCGGTAGATCTCGATCCTGTCCGTACGGGCCCGCACCCGCGGCTCGCCACCGGACTCGGAGAGGTAGACGGTCGCGAAGGGGAAGCTGTCGCCGCGGTCGGCGTACTTGCGGCCCTCGACCCAGTTGTTCCGCCGGATCGTGTTCTCGCGGATGACCGCGTTGTAACTGGTCTCGTAGATCAGCGCGGCGCCGTCGTTGGCCTCGATCACGTTGCGCTCGATGCGGAAGTCGTTGTTGTTGGTGTCCGCCCACAACCCCGTTCCCCGGTTGTGGTGCACCCAGTTGCCCCGGACGTCCGCGCCGTCCACGGCCCAGAACTTGACGCCCCCGGTGCAGCCGCAGCCCGGCCGCCGCCGCTCCCAGTCGCCGGTGTTGTTGCCCGTGATCTCGTTGCCCTCGACCACGAGACCCCTGATCCCGCCGCCGCCCTTGTACGCGTTCATGCCGTACTGGCCGTTGCCACGCAGGCAGTTGGCGCGGACCTGTTGCCGGGCACCGGCCATCAGACCGGCGCCGGAGTTGTTCTGGATGGTCGTGTGCTCGATCACCCACCCGTCGGCCGAGTCGTGGTTGACCACGCCCTCGTCGTGCGGCGCGACGAAACCCTGCACGGTCAGATGGCGGACGCTGACGTCGGGAGCGGCGCCGCCGAACGCGTACTGGTTGGTCTTCCGGCCGTCGAGCACCGCGCCCGGCGCGCCGAGGTAGCTGTTGCCCTCCTTGGGGACGACCTGGGCGTAGCGGTCGGGAGCGAGCGTGTGCCGGCCCGGCCGGAGCCAGAACGTGGTGCGCGGGGGGCTGTTCCTGGTCTTCGCGGCCAGGTCGCCGGTGACGGCGGGATCGACCGTCACCGCGCCCGCCGGCGCCCTGGCCGGACCGGCCGCGGGATCGTCGCACACCCGGGCGACGGGCGTGGACGGTGACGCGGTCGGCTCCGGCCGCGCGTCCGTCGTCCTCTCACAGCCGGTCGCCGCCAGCAGGACCACCGCCAGCGGTAACGCCCGGCGCCGCCACATGCTCCCCACCTGCTCTCCTCCTCTCAGCTCTGGAACCCGAGCACGGTGGTGAAGCCCGCCGCACCGTCGGTGAAGGTCCGGGCACCGTCGGTGAAGCCGGTGCCGACCAGGGTCGTGGCGGGTTCCTTGCGGCCGAAGCCGGGGGAGTACCAGCCGAGCGGCGGATCGCTCTCGCCGCGGTGTGCCCGCCAGGACAACCGGCCGGGCAGGTCCAGCTCCGCGGAGCGGTCCTCGCCGTCCCGGGTCCAGGTGAGCACCGCACGGCCGCCCACCAGGTCCGCGGTGATCGCCGGGCCCAGGTGGAACGCCAGGCGCACGGCCCGGCGCGGACCGCTCACCTCGTCGGTCACCCTCAGCTCACGTCGGGTATGGCTCAGTTCGACCGTGCGGCGGTGTACGGACGGCCGGTAGCCGTCGTGCTCGGCGCACCAGCGGGACACCCCCTCGTCGGAGGTGTCCACGGTCAGGACACGGCTGCGGGCGTGCCGGGTCCACAGGAACGGGCCGCCGGAGACGGACTGGTCACCGCCGTCCAGTTGCAGGGTGTTGTGGCCGAGGGTCGAGCGGAAGTACCGCCGCCACTCGGGCTGCCCGTGGTAGCAGTACGTCCCCGGATCGGCGAGCACGTCCACCCCGTCGTGCCGGACCTCCACGGACAGCGCGTCGGCGTGCGCGTGCGCGGCGATGGACAGGAACCCGTGCGGACCGCCGTCGCAGCGGCACCAGATGCCCCCCGGGCCGCGCAGCACGGTGAGCCCCGCGTCCGCGAAGTGGGCCGGCCGGCTCGCCGGGCGGGACGCCGCGCGGACGGCGGGGCCCGCGCGCAGTGTCCCGCCGCCCGCCCGGAGGCCGGCCACGGCGGCATCCGGCGCCCGCCCCCGGCGGGCGGCCTCGCCGGCCGTGCCGCGGAACCGTCCGTCCGGAGGCGCCGTGGGGCGGGGACCTCTGCCGGACGCCGGGCGGAGCCATCCGCCGAGGGTGTTCGTGAGGCGGGGGAGTGTGCCGGGTGCCGGGCGGGGGCGGCTGTCCGGGGTGGCTGTGGGGTGGGGAGGTGTTTGGGATGTCGGGCGGAGCCATGCGTTCAGGGCTGTCGCGAGGCCGGGGTGTGAGCCGGGCCCCGGGGCATCGGCGGCGAACGCCGGAGCGGCTCCGGGCCGGATGAGCGCGGCCAGCAGCGGGGTGCGCACATCCGTGCCGGTCACCTCCGGCCACCAGGTGAGCCGGCCGAACACGGCGTCACCGGTGGACAGCAGCGAGCCCCAGCGGTCGGTGCCCGCGCCGTCCACGACCAGGCCGTGTCCGTCGTCCGCGTCCCCCTGGCGCGGTGGGCGCAGCCGGTGGTCCACGACGGCCGCGAGCGCGTCGGTCATCCGCAGCAGCACCAGCCGGACCGGCGCGGGAACCGCCACACCCGCGGCGTCCGCCTCGGCCACCGCGGCCAGGCCCAGCTCCAGCACCAGTCCGTGGTACTCGGTGGCCAGCTCGCGGTTGAGGCCGGAGCCGAAGGTGTTGTGCCGCAGTTGCCGCTCCAGCGTCCGCAGCGCCTCGGCCCGCCAGCGCGCCGAGGCGGGGAACCACCCGAAGGCGCAGGCCGCGGCCACCTGCCCGGCGGCCTCGGCGACGACGTGGTTGTTCGCCGAGGACCCCCGGCTGGGAAAGGCGGCCAGCCAGCGCTGGTGGTGCCAGATCTGGTGCAGCGCCACCGGGTTGTCCTCGAACAGCGGGGCCGCGCCGGGCCAGCCGTCGAGCAGCCGGCGGATCCACACCCAGGACAGCAGCCGGATCCCCAGCTCGATGCCGCTGGTCCAGTGCACCCCGCGCAGCGGCCCGTTCACCGCCCACCAGGACCGCAGATGCCCTGCCACCCGCTCGGCGTACCGCTCGTCCCCGGTGACCGCGTAGGCGGCGGCGAGCACGGTCAGGTACTGGTGCCGGGAGGGCTCCCAGATCTGCTTGATGTCCCCGACCGCGTCCTCGTCCCGGTAGGGCACGTCGAAGGCGTAGCCGCCCGGGGCCCGGCGCCCGGTCTTCGGGTCGTACCACCAGTCCGGGTCGGTCAGGTCGTCGCGCTCCACCCCGAAGAACCCGCCGTGCCCGGCCATCAGCCGGTCCGCCTCGGCGACGAGTCGCTTCGCGGCGTCCGGGGGCACCGCGGCGAGCGTCCCCGGGGGCAGCACGGCGGTGAACCGGGCGCCGGTCACGACCGGGCAGTCCGGCGGCGGCACCGACCGCCACCGCCGCCTGCGCACCGTGTCGCCGACCCGGCCGCCGACCTCCCGCGGTCCCATCCGGGAGAGCCGGCGCAGGTACCAGCCCGGACTCCCCGAGCTCACGGTCATCGCGTCCCCGTCAGCGTCACGGGCACGCCCCCGGCCAGCGCGGCCCGCACGGCGAGGGTGGCCGCGGTGGTGGCGGCCAGCGACTCCAGCGGCACGGGCATCGGCCCGCCGGTCCGCACGGCCCTGACGAACGCGGCCAGTTCGGCGGACTGGCCCTTGTCCCGGGCCTTCGGCAGCCGCGAACTGACCCACCGCTTGCGCCCGTCGTACACCGAGGCACGGACGAAGTCGTCCAGGCGCAGCGCCCGGCCGTCCGCGACCAGGTCCAGGGTCTCCTTGGGGAAGCCGGCCGGGCCTGTGGTGACGTAGCCGATGGTGGCGGTGGACCCGTCCGGGTAGCGCAGGACGACCTGGAGGTCCTCGTCGCCGGGTGTGGTGAGCGCGTACACCGAGACCGGATCGGCCCTCAGCAGCCAGCTCGCGGTGTCGATGAAGTGCCCGCCCTCGCCCGCGAAACGGGAGCCCTCGGTGCCCTGGCGGAGGTACCAGCTGCCGTGGTCGAGGCGGCCCGCGTTGACCAGGTAGCGGACGTGTCCCGGACCGGTCCGCGGGCCGAACCGTTCCCCGGCCTCCCGCAGCAGCGGGGCGAACCGGCGGTTGAAGCCCACCTGGAGCCGGTCGTTGCCGGACTCCTCCACCGCCGCGAGCACACCGGCCAGCTCGTCCTCGGTGAGCGCCAGCGGCTTCTCCACGAAGACCGCCTTGCCGGCCAGCAGCGCCCGCCGGGTCAGTTCGGCGTGCGAGCTGTGGCGGGTGACCACGAACACCGCGTCGACGGCCGGATCGCCGAGCACGGCGTCGAGGTCGGTGGTCGCCCCGGCGAAGCCGAACTTCCGCTGCGCGTTGGCCGCGGACAGCGCCGTCGTGGTGACGACCGTGGACAGCTCGACGCCCTCGCGCTGTGCCAGGTGCGGCAGCAGCATCGACGTCGCGTAGTTGCCCGCGCCGACGAACGCGAGCCGCACCGGCTTCCTGGCGGCCCGGACCGGGGCGGACGGCTTCGCGCCGTGCCGCACGGCGGGCACGGTCACCGCGGGCGCCCGGGCCGCCCCGGCCTCCTGCTCCGGGTACCGGAACAGCACGGCCACGGCCTTCAGACCGCCGTCCTTCATGCTCCGGTACGTCTCCACGGCGTCGTCGAAGTCGGCCGTGTGGGAGACCAGGGGCTCCACGTCGACACGGCCCCGGGCGACCAGATCCAGGAAGCACGCCAGATTGCGCCGCTCGGTCCAGCGCACATAGCCGATCGGGTAGTCCCGGCCCTCCAGTTCGTACTCCGGGTCGTACCGCCCGGGGCCGTACGACCGGGAGAACCGGACGTCGAGCTCCTTCTCGTAGTACGCGTTCCACGGCAGGTCCAGCCGGCACTTGCCGATGTCGATCACCCGCCCGCGGTCCCGGCACAGCCGGGCGGCCAGCTCGACGGGCTGGTTGCTGTCACCGCCGGCGGCCAGATACACCTGGTCCACCCCCCGGCCGCCGGTGAGTTCGGCGACGGCCTGCTCCACCGCGGGGGAGGCCGGATCACCGCAGGCCGTCGCGCCCAGCCGCTCGGCCAGCTCGCAGCGCACCGGGTCGGGGTCGGCCCCGACGACCCGGACACCCGAGGCGTCCAGCAGCTGCACCACCAGCTGCCCGATCAGCCCGAGGCCGATGACCAGCGCCACATCACCGAGCTGCGGCTCGCCGCGGCGGACGCCCTGCATCGCGATCGACCCGACGGTGCCGAAGGACGCGTGCTGCGGCGCCAGGCCCTCCGGCACCGGGGCGTAGAGGTTCTTCGGCACCCAGTTCAGCTCGGCGTGCAGCGCGTGCTCGTTGCCCGCGCAGGCCACCAGGTCACCGACCGCCACGTCGTCGATCCCGGCGCCGACCTGCTCGACCACCCCGCACAGCGAATAGCCCAGCGGCGTGTAGGAGTCCAGCTTGCCCATCACCTTGCGGTAGGTGGCGGGGACCCCGTTGACGGCCACGCTCTGCACCACCTTCGCCACCTGGTCCGGCCGGGAACGCGCCTTGCCCAGCATCGACATGCCGGCCTCGGACACCTTCATCAGCTCGGTCCCGGTGGAGATCAGCGAATAGGAGCTGCGGACCAGCACACCGCCCGGCTTGCACCCCGGCACCGGCACGTCGAGCAGGGCCAGTTCGCCGCTCTTGTAGTTCTGTACGACCTGTTTCACCCGAAGTCCTCTTGTTTCTCTACGCCGTCGGTGAGCTCTGGCCGGACCCGGAGGTCGCGCCGCGGTACCAGTACTCGAGGGTCAGCACGTGCCACAGATGCTTGGAGAAGTCCTGCTGTCCGGCGGCGTCCATGGCGACGAGCCGCTGGAGCGCGTCGCGGCGCAGGAACCCGGAACGGACCAGTTCGCCGTCGTTGACCACCTCGCGCACCAGCGGGGCCAGATCCCGGCTCATCCAGGCCCGCAGCGGGGCGCTGAACAGACCCTTGGGCCGGTGGACGATCTCCCGGGGCAGGACCGAGAGGGCCGCCTCCTTGAGGACGGCCTTGCCCTGCCGCCGGACGATCTTGCGGTCACCGGGCACCGCGAACGCCGCCTTCACCACCTCGACGTCCACGTACGGCACCCGTACCTCGGTCGACGCGGCCATGCTGGAGCGGTCCGTGTACGCGAGATTCAGGCCCGGCAGGAACATCCGGGCGTCGCCCAGGCACATCCGGTTGACGAAGTCGTCGAGCTCGTTGTCCTCGTAGACGTCCGCGTGCTCGGTCAGCACGTCCTCCACCGCTCCGGCCAGGTCCGGATCGACCAGATCGAGCAGTTCCTGCCGGTCGTACATGGTGTAGCTGCGCCGGAACGCGGTCTCCTCCGGCAGCTCGGCGAAGGAGAGGAACCGCTTCGCGAAGCGCACCGACCGGAACCCGCGGCGGGACGTGGCCACCGGCAGCCGGTCCACGGCGCCGGACACCCCGCGCCGCAGCGGCCGCGGGACGCGCTGGTAGCGCAGCGCGAGCGTGTTGGCCAGGTGCTTGCGGTACCCGGCGAACAGCTCGTCGGCGCCCATCCCCGACAGCATCACCTTGACCCCGGCCTCGCGGGCGGCCGAGCAGATCAGGAAGGTGTTGATCGCGGCCGGGTCGCCGATCGGCTCGTCCAGGTGGTACGTCATCCTCGGCAGCAGATCGAGCACGTCCGGGGCGATCTCGATCTCGTGCAGGTCGACACCGAACCGCTCGGCCACCTGCCGGGCGTAGCGCAGGTCGTCCGGCATCGCCTCGAACCGGGCGTCCTCGGCGCGGAACCCGATCGTGTACGCGGAGATCCCGGGCCGGTCGCGGGCGGCCAGCGCGGTCAGGTAACTGGAGTCGAGCCCGCCGGAGAGGAAGGTCGCCACGGGTACGTCGGAGAGCAGGTGGCGCCGGGTCGACTCCTCGACGACGGCGGCGATGTCGGGCTGTTCACCGGCCAGGGCCCGCTCGCGCGCCTCGGCGGCGACCTGCCGCAGATGCCAGTAACGGCCGCGCTCCACCCGGCCGTCGGGCCGGCACCTCAGCCAGCTCCCCGGCGGCAGCTTCTCCGCCTCGCGGAACGCGCACCGTGAGTCCGGCACCCAGTAGTACAGCAGCGAGGCCACCATGGCCGCGTGGTCCACCTCCAGTGACCCGCCGGTCACGGCGGCCAGCGCCTTGAGTTCGGAGGCGAACACCAGACCCTCGCCGCGGCGGAGCAGGAACAGCGGCTTGACACCGAGCTGGTCGCGGGCGAGCACCAGCTCACCGGTCCGCTCGTCGAAGATCCCGAACGCGAACATGCCGCGCAGCCGGGGCAGGCAGTCCGTGCCCCAGCGCCGCCAGGCCTCCAGCACCACCTCCGTGTCGGAGGTGCCGCGGAAGCGCACGCCCGAGGCCGCCAGTTCGGCGCGCAGCTCGGGCGCGTTGTACAGCTCGCCGTTGTAGGTCAGGGCGAGGCCGCCCGAGACCATCGGCTGGGCGCCGGTCCCGGACAGGTCGATGATCGCCAGCCGGCGGTGCCCGAGGTGCACCTCGCCGTCACCGACGCCGTGGCTGTACCGGCCCGCCCCGTCCGGTCCGCGGTGGGCGAGGGTGTCGGTGAGCCGGTCGGTGACGGCCTTGCCGTCCGGCCATCGGTAAGTGCCTGCGATGCCACACATGTGCTACCGCGCCTCCTGGTCGCTGTCCGGGACCCGTGCCGCCGGCGTCGGCAGCCGTTCCGCCCGCCGGGGGCCCTCCCCCGCTGCCTGGACGGCGTGGGAGGTACCCCCACCGTTCCGCCGGGCCGCGGGCTCGCTCCCGCCGCGGAGCGCGGTGTGCGGCCCGTCCCACAGCGTGCCGTCGGTCCGGTCACGCGGATCGGGGTCGGTCAGTACGACACCGATCACCGCGATGCGCAGGTCCGCGAGCTGCCGTGCCACGGTGTGCAGCCACGCGGCGCTGCCGTGCCCGGCCCGCACCACGAGCACGGTCCGCGTCCCGAGGTACCGCAGGTCGGCCCACGCCGTACCGGGCGCCACCGACCCGACACCGAGCCGCCGCCCGCCCGCCGGCACGGGCTCACCGCCGGCCGCGGCGGGCTCCGCCGGCGCCGGGAGGCCGCCGCCGGGGTGTGGGCCGGCCAGGGTGCCGGGGATGGCGTGGGCCTGCTCGGTGCCGGTCACGGGCGGATCGCCGGGCTCGCGGCGGTGGCCGGAGAGCCGGGAGCCGGGCAGGCCGTCGATGACGACCACGGGCTCCTCCCGCGCGAGGAACCGGGCGAGGTCCAGGGCGATCAGGCTCGCCCCGCGCGCGCAGCCCAGTTCCAGCAGCGACACCGGTTCCGTGGACCCGCGTACGGTGCGGGCCAGGGACGTGGTGAGCCGGGCCCGTGCCGCCCGGCTCCGCCGGCGCCGCCACAGCCGGGCCGGCCGGCGGGGCAGTTCCGCGATCACCGACGCGCCGAGGTTCGCCGCGACATCCCGGCGCAGCACGGGGCGGTCCGCCACCACCGAGGCGACCGCGGCCACCGCGAGCCCGAGGGCGAGCCCGAGGACCAGCCCGATCGCGGCGTTGGTGCCGGCGGTCCCGGGCAGGGAGTGCCGCACCACGCGCGGCGCGTCCACGATCTGCGTGGCGGCGACGAGCCGGGGCGTGCCCACCCGCGCCTCGGCCGCGCGCTGCCCGAAGTCGGTGATGCGCGAGGTGAGTTCGGCCCGGCGGGCGAAGAGCGACTCCATGCTCGCCGAGTCCTGCGCACCGCCCTGCGGAGGTGACCCGTCGGACTCGTCCCCGATCGCCTCGTTGACCTGGTCCAACTCCTCCCGCAGGCGCTCCCGCTGGTCGAGCAGGGACCTGGCCTCGGCGTCCGCCGCCTCCCGCATCCGCCGCACGTGGTCCGCGACGAACGCGTCGGCCAGCGCCCCGGCGCGGGCGACCGCCTGCGCGTCGCTGTCACCGGTCACCGTGATCTGCAGCAGGTTGTTGGTCAGGCCCCGGCCCTCGTAGTCCGCCAGGAAGTCCTCGGGCTTCTCCGGGGACTCCAGCGACCGCAGCGCCGCACCGGCGATGCGCGTGGTGTGCAGCAGCGCGGCGTCGGTGCGGATCAGCGTGCCGGGGTCGTTCGGCTGGTCCTGCTGGTGGGCGACCAGCACCTTGGCCACCGCGGTCGGCGGCGGCGGCAGAAGGACCGCCACCGTCGCGCCGAGGAGCAGTCCCAGCAGCGCCGTCGAGCCCCACAGGCGGCGTCGCCTGCGCACCGACACCACCAGCGCCTGGAGGTCCAGCAGGGGAGCGGAGGCCGGAGGGTCCGGCGTCACGGGCGTCGTCATGCCGGTCCTCCCGTCGGGTTGCCGCGCGCGGTGAGCGCCGGCGCGGCGTCGTCGTCCCGGGCACGGCCGGCGGGCCGCGCCGGAGCGGCCGGGACCCGGCCGGCGAGGACGACGCCGACGATCTGGTGCCCCGCGTCCGCGCACGCCCCGGAAACGCCCGCGAGCTCCTCCGCGGTCCAGCGGCCCGCGCCGAGCACGACCAGGACGCCGGACTCGTCGTCGCGGTCCGGCACCATCGGCCGGGACACCGGTACCTCCACCACCCGCAGGCGCGGATCGCCCCCGGACTCGGCGGCGAGCCGCTCGGCGGCCCGGACGGCGGTCTCGTCGCCGCCCGGGACGACGACCAGCAGCCGCCGGGCGCCGGGCAGCCGGTCCCGCAGACGGGCGCACACCCGCCGGTAGCGCAGCCGGCGGCCGGCCTCGTCCCCGGACGCGCGCGGGGAGGGCACGTCCCACCGCACATCGGCGCCCAGCAGCCGGCGGATCCGGCCCCGGGGGCGGCCGCCGTCCCGCGTCCGGCGCCCGGACGGTCCACCGGGTACGTCGACGGTGCCCAGCAGGGCGGAACCCAGCGCCGCGGCGATCTCCGCTCCGGTGCGCGGCCGTCGACCGGCCCGCGCGGCGGTGAGATGGCCCACGACCGTGAGCAGGAAGAACAACAGCGCACCGGCGCCGATGAGTTGCGGCCTGGTCGGCGGTGCCTCGCCGTCGGGCCGGGCGGCCGGGCCCATCACGACCATGCCGGCCCTGCCCGTCGCCGGGTCGGCCTGGTTCAGCTGGACGACCGCCTCCTGCAGCGCGGTGCGCAGCTTCGCCAGCTCGGTGCGGGTCTGCACGCTCTCCACGGTCCGACCAGGATCGGCCGCGTCGGCCAGTTCGGAGATCCGGCGGCTGGTCCCCAGTACCAGCTGCCGCAGCTCCTCGGGCCGCGCCGCCGCTTCGGAGTCGGCGGTGTCGCCCACGACGCGCGCGGCGAAGTCGACGAACCGCTCGACCATCCGGTCGGAGAGCTGCTGTGCGCGCTCCGGGGTGTCGGCCGTGCCCGAGATCTCGATGATGTTCCCGTCGGAGGCCCTGGCGCTCACCCGGTCCCGCAGGCCGCCGCCGTCCACCCCGCTCCAGCCGAGCTCGGTGGCCACCCGGTCGACCACCACCGAACTGGTCGCGATCTCCACCTGGGTCCGCAGTTCGCGGTCCTCCCACGCCCCCGGCAGCAGTACCGACGCCGATGTCGTGTACCGCGGCGGGAACACCAGGGAGACGCCGAAGCCGACGAGCGCGCCCACCAGCGTGAGGACGGTGAGGAGCCGCCGGCGCCCGCGGATCAGCCTCCCGATCGTGACCAGGCGTATCGTGTCGTCACTCAACGGCGCTGCCTCTTCCCTGCCCGGAGCGGGCCGCGGGCCGCAGGCCGGTCGCGGCAGGCGGCGGCGTACGCGGCGAGCAGCGACGCCTGCGAATTCCGCCAGGCGAGCGGCCCGTTGATCCGCTCCTGGCCGATCTTGCCCATCCGGGCCCGCTGTTCCGGATCGTCCAGCAGCAGCGCGATGAGCCGGGCGAACTCGGACTCGTCGTCGGCGGGAGCGTAGAGGGCGGCGTCACCGGCGGAGACGCGCGCCTCCTTCAGATCGAACGAGACGAGCGGCCGGCCCATCACCATGTACTCCAGGACCTTGTTCATGGTCGACACGTCGTTGAGCGGATTGAGCGGGTCCGGGGAGAGGCACACGTCCGCGGTGGAGAGGTAGCGCACCAGGTCCTCGTCCGGGATGCGCCCGGTGAACCGCACCTGCTCGTCGAGCCCGAGCGTCCGGGACAGCTCCACCATCGCCTCGAAGGTGTCGCCGCCGCCGACGAACACCGCGTGCCAGTCGGTCCGCCCGACCTCGTCGCGCAGCTTCGCCAGTGCGCGCAGCGCGTAGTCCACGCCGTCCTGCGGGCCCATGACGCCGAGATAGCACAGCAGATGGGGCTTGCCCTGCTTCAACTCCGCCTCGGGCGGTACGGGACGGAACCGGCCGGTGTCGGGTGCGCTGCGCACCACGAAGACGTCCTGCGGCCGCCGGCCGCCGCGGCGCACCGCGACGTCCCGGTAGCTCTCGTTCGTGGCGAGCACGACGTCCGAGGCGCGGTAGGTCATCCGCTCCAGCGCGCACACCGCCCGGTAGAGCAGGTCCTCGCCGCGGCCGAACCGGGAGAGGTACAGCTCCGGTACCAGGTCGTGCTGGTCGAAGACGAACCGCGCCCCGCGCCGCTTCAGCCACAGGGCCGGCAGGAACAGCAGGTCGGGCGGGTTGCAGGCGTGGACCACGTCGACCGGGCCGACCTTGCGGGCCAGCCGGGCCGTGTGCCACAGCGCCGATCCGTACTCCCGCAGATAGCCGGCCGGACCTCCGGTGGCCGCGCGCAGCGGGTAGCGGTGGATCCGCACCCCGTCGATCTCCGCCTCCGGCTCCGTGTCCCGCTTGCTTCCCCGCGGGCAGATGACGTGCACCTCCCAGCCCGCGTCGCGCAGCGTCGTGCACTCCTGCCACACCCGCCGGTCGAACGGCACCGACAGGTTCTCCACCAGGATCAGCGCGCGCCGGCCCGGCCGGCCGCCGCCGGCCGTGGCCCCGGACGCCGTGTCACCGGCCGGCACGTCCCCGGACGATCTGTCACCAAGCAAGGCCCACGTACCCCGGTTCGGCCCGGCGCGCCTCGGCGTCGGGGAGGTGGACGAGGTCGACGATCACCGGGCCGCCGCTGCCCCGGGGCAGCGCCGACAGCACGGCCGGATCCCTGGTTCCGACCAGGCACACCTCGGCGTGCTCGAGCACGTCCCCGACGGAGTCCGCGAGGAGTTGCGCCAGATGCGGCAGCCGGGTCTCGATGTACTCGCGGTTCGCGCCGAGCAGCCGTGACAGGCTCACGTTGGCGTCGTGGATCCTGAGGTCGTACCCCTTGCCGAACAGCCGCTCCGCCAGCTCGACCAGCGGACTCTCGCGGAGGTCGTCGGTGCCGGGTTTGAAGGACAGCCCGAACAGGCCCACCCGGCGCTTCCCGGTGCGCTCGACCAGCTCCACGGCGCGCTGCAGATGGTCGGCGTTGGAGGGCAGCACATGGGCGAGGATGGGCACCGACACATCGGCCCGCTGCGCCGCGTGGACCAGGCTGCGCAGGTCCTTGGGCAGGCAGGAGCCGCCGAAGGCGAAGCCGGGCCGCAGATAGGCGGCGCTGATGTTCAGCTTGCGGTCGGCCAGGAACACGTCCATCACCTGGTGCGAGTCCACGCCCAGCGCCTGGCACACCGCGCCCAGTTCGTTCGCGAAGCCGATCTTGAGCCCGTGGAAGGCGTTGTCCGCGTACTTGATGGCCTCGGCCGTCGGGATCGGCACCCGGAACACCTCGCCGGGCAGCCCGTCGTAGAGCGCCGCCACGGTGTCGCCGCTCGCCGGGTCGAGTTCGCCGATGACGGTCTTGGGCGGGTCGAAGAAGTCCCGCACGCTCGTGCCCTCGCGCAGGAACTCCGGGTTGACCGCGACCCCGATGTCCACCCCGGCCGTGCCGCCGACGTGCTTCTCCAGGATCGGCAGCAGCAGGTTCAGGCAGGTGCCCGGGAGCATGGTGCTGCGGAACACCACGGTGTGGCGCCCGCCCCGCTCGGCGAGCGCGGCGCCGATCTCCTCCGTCACCCGCTCCAGATAGGTGGTGCACAGGCTGCCGTTGGGCTCCGACGGCGTACCCACACAGATCAGCGAGACCTCGCTGTCCCCGATCGCCTCGCGGACGTCACCGGTGGCGCGTAACGCCCCGCTCCGCACCCCCTCGGCGACGAGCTCGCCGATCCGTTCCTCCACCACCGGGGCCTTGCCGTCGTTGACCAGGTCGACCTTCACCGGGTTCACGTCCACCCCGACGACCCGGTGTCCCGTGGCGGCCAGGCACGCGGCCGACACACAGCCCACGTAGCCGAGCCCGAACACGCTGACTCTCATGTCCTGTTCCTCCCCCCAGGCAGGCCCTCACGGCCTGCGGTCCGCGCGCCGGCCGGTCCACGGCGGCCGCGCATCAGTAGGCCCCCTGCCCGTGGAGCACCGCACGCAGCGTCTTCCACAGGATCACCGTGTCCAGGGCGAGCGACCAGTCCTCCACGTACCGCAGGTCGAGGCGGACCGCCTCCTCCCACGACAGGTCACTGCGTCCGCTGATCTGCCACAGGCCGGTGAGTCCGGGCTTGACCAGCAGCCGCCGCCGGATGTCCGGGCCGTAGGCCGCCGACTCCTCCGGCAACGGGGGCCGCGGGCCGACGAGCGACATCGATCCGGTGAGTACGTTGAAAAGCTGCGGGAGTTCGTCGAGCGAATAGCGGCGCAGCACGGCTCCCACCCGGGTCACCCGCGGATCCCGGCGGATCTTGAACAGCAGTCCCGCACCCTCGTTGCGGTCGGCCAGCGCGTCCCGCGCCCGGTCGGCCCCGGCGACCATGGTGCGGAACTTCCAGATGGTGAACTCGCGGCCGTCCTTGCCGACCCTGCGCTGGCGGTAGAACGCCCCGCCCCGGCTGTCCGCCACCACCAGCAGCCCGACCAGCACCATCAGCGGCGCGAACAGCAGCAGCAGGGCCGCCGCGCCCAGCCGGTCGACCACCCCCTTGACCGCCCGGCGGCCCCCGGAGAAGGCCGGCATGCTGACCCGCAGCAGCGGAATGCCGAGCACCGCGTCGATGTGCAGCCGCGGACCGGCCACCTCCATCAGCACCGGGGCCACCACCATCTCGGTGTCGCTGCCCTCGAGGCTCCAGGCCAGCCGTTGCAGCCGCTGCGGTGACCAGTGCGGGTCGGGGGTGACCGCGACGACACGGTAGCCGTCACGGTGGAGGTGGTCCGCGACGTCCGCCAGCCGGCCGACGACCGGTACGCCGTCGAGCCGGTCACCCTCCGGCGCGGCACCGTGCGTCGTGCACACCGCGTCCACCCGCCAGCCGAGGTGCGGGAACTTGCGGGTCCGGGAGATCAGGTCGCGCACGGTCACCGGGCTCCCGGCGGCGAGCACCGGTCTCAGGCAGCGTCCCTCCTTGCGCTGCCGGTGCAGCCACAGGCGCAGCAGATACCGCTCGGTCATGGTGACGACCGCGATCGCGGGGACCGCCACGAAGATCCAGAGCTTGATGTTGCGTGAGGTGAGGGCGATCCCGCCCAGCGCCAGCACGACGGTCGCCATGAACAGCGAGCGGCCGAGCCGGCGGAACTCCTCGGCGCCCTGCCCGAGTACGGCCGGTGCCCACGACCGGCTCACCGCGAGCGCCCCCAGCACCAGCAGCCAGGTGCCGAAGGCGAGAATGCCCCATTTCTCGTGCCAGTCGGCCGCGTCCCGCGCGCCGAAGAAGTTGCCGATCGACGCCACCACGACGGCCGTGGCCACGGTGTCGCCGGTGATCACGGTACGGCGGTACCGCTGCTCCCAGTCGACCACGGGCCGGCTGATCCCCCCGCCCGCCAGACGCTCGCGCGCCGACGGGAACGGGCTTAACGCTCCCCCTTGCCGCACAGAACCCCCCAGGTCCAGTGACTCGCGTATGCGCCCTACACTGTTCCTCCGCCCGGGAGACCCCCGCCCCCCGCGCCGCGCCGTTCCTCGCCCCCACGGGAAGGCCCCCGCCTCCCGCACCTGACCTTCCGGCTCTTTCGGAGGTGCTCGGACACCCCGTCCCGGCGGCCACGGACATGCCTGTGCCGCCGGACATCCGAGGTGCGTGGAACCCCCTGGAACCTCGGATGCTCCCCGCATCCGGGCCCGTCAGGCTCCAGAAAACTTGATCATCCCCGCGGGTGCTGCCGGGGACGCGACTGCTGGCTTTCCGTAGCGCCGGACCTATGGATCATTAACGGTCGCCTCGTGTTCGAACAGCTGAAGCACGGTCAATCTAGACCATCGAGCACGGTATGTAGAGGGGATGTGTGTAATTCGTGTTCATGGTCGAGGTGTTGTCGTGGTGATCCGGCCGGATTCCGCCCGGAGGGCGTGGACCGACAGGGCGGATCCGGGAGGGACGGCGCAGGCCGACGCGCACTCCGCAAGCCGGGCGGACCCTTCGGGAGTGCCTGGTTCGTCCCGCAGTCCCCCGCCGATACGGGCGTACCGCCGTCGGCGCCCCGTCGTCCGGAGCCCGGCGAAGCAGGACCTGCGTCAGCGTGGGTGCGGCGCGCCGGCGAGTCCGCCGCCTCCTGCCGCGATCCCCCCGGTCGGCCCGACCGGGGTGAAGGGGGCGGTGTCCTGGGTGCAGACCGCGCCCTCGGGCGGCAGGGCGCCGGTGGTGAAGTAACGCACGGCGTGCTCGTTGACGCAGGTACTGGGGTTGAGCAGGGCCGTGTGACCGTAGCCCTCCAGGGTCAGCAGGCGGGCGTCGGCCAGGGCGCCGGTCATGGCCTCGGCCGCCTGGTAGGAAGTGGCCGGATCGTAGGTCGGGTTGACGACCAGGACGGGGTGGGCGGTGGGCCGGTCCCAGGGTCCGGTGTAGCGGTGGGCCGCGGTGGCGGGCCAGTGGCCGCACCACTCGTAGTCCCACACCCAGCGGCGGCCGAGGTCCCCGGCGCGTGCCGCGCCGAAGGCGTCGAGTTCGGCGTAGCGCTCCAGGGTGCGGGGGTTGGGGCTTTCGGAGCAGACGACCGCGGGCTGCTGCTCGAACCCGGGGTAGGGCAGCAGCTCCGGGAGCCCGGGGACGGGCGGCGCCTCCCCCTGCCACAGCTTCTGCAGCAGGGCGGCGGCGTCGGTCCAGCCCGGGTGGACGAAGTACAGGAAGGACCACAAGGACTCCACGGTCCTCGCATAGGTCCACTCACCGACCGGCTTCTGCCGGAGCCGCTCCAGCAGGGTGGTCAGTTTGCTCCGGGTGGCCTCGGGGTCGCCTGCGGTGAAGGCGCAGCCGGACGCCGGTGCCCGGCCGCACAGCTCCAGGAACTGCTCGAAGGTGTCGGCCGAGCCCAGGTCCGAGCCCATCCGCAGTGAGGTCGTCTGCTCCGCCTCGATGTCCATGGCGCCGCCCGCGTAACCGACCGGGTCCACGTTCCCGTCCAGCAGCAGACCGCCCGCCCTGCCGGGGAAGAGGTTGGCGTACACGGCACCGAGGAAGGTGCCGTAGGACAGGCCCCAGTAGTTCAGCTGCTCGTCCCCCACCGCGGCGCGCAACCGGTCCAGGTCACGGGCGGTGTCCGGCGTGGACACGTACGGCAGCAGCTCCGGGACGCGCTCCGCGCACCCCTGGGCCAGTTCCTCCCTCCCGGCGCTCCAGGCCTGCCGCTCCTCGGCCCCCACCGGGAACCCGGCCGGCTGCCGTTCCCACCAGGCCGTCGCCTCCCCGGCGTCGTCGAAGCAGCGCGCCGCCGTGCTGCGGCCGACGCCCCGGGGGTCCCAGCTGACGATGTCGAAGCGCTCGCGGAGCTCGGCCGGGAAGAACCGTTCGTACCAGAGCGGCAGCGAGGCGGTGCCCGAACCGCCTGGTCCACCGGGGTTGAGGAACAGGGAACCGATGCGTTCGGCCGGATCGGTGGCCTTGTGCCGGATCACGGCGAGGTCGATGGTCTCGCCGGCGGGGCGGTCGTGGTCGAGCGGGACCTCGAACGTCGCGCAGTCGAAGTCCGGCTCCGCCGGATCCTGGCACGGCTGCCACTCGAGCGCCGACGGCCCGGCCGCCCCTCCGCGCGGGCTCTGGGCCACGGTGGCGGCGGGGGAGAGCAGCACGCAGGGCAGCGCCAGGGCGATGCCCCAGGCGAGTCGTCTGCGAGGACGCGATATCGGCCCTGGCATCAGGTGTCCTTCCCTCGGGTGCGCCGGGCGCCCGCGTCGTCCACGGGTCCCGGCAGGTCCAGCTCAGCCAAGCGCCAGGGGACCCGGACCGCACCCGCCGGGCGTCCGAACGCGGTACCGGACGGGGGACGGCCCGGGGGACCGGGCAGGGGGCACGGGGAGGGAGCGGCGGACGTACGGGGGGTGACCCGCGCCCGCCGCCGGGCGCCCGCGCCCGGTCCACGGCTGCCGCCTCCGCCGGCGGTCGCGTGCCCCGTCCGGGAGACGGCGACCGCCCGGGTTGAGGGCGTCCGAGGAGGGCACTCGGCCGCGTGAATCGTACGGTTTCCGGCCGACGGAGGAGACGAGGTACGCCCATGAGCCTCATCGAAGGCGCTGCCGACATCGACGTCCCGGTCCATATGGCCTACAACCAGTGGACCCAGTTCGAGTGCTTCCCGCGGTTCATGCGCGGTGTGCGCCGGGTGGACCGGTCGCGCTCCTCCATGACGCACTGGGTGACCAGGTACGGCGGTGTGACCCGCGCGTTCGACGCGGAGATCGTCGAACAGCGCCCGGACGACCGTGTGGTGTGGCGCGCGGTGGGGGCGTCCCGGCTGACCGGTGAGGTGGATTTCCGGGCACTGGGCGAGAGCCGTTGCCGCGTCACCCTGCGTGTCGAGTTCCGTCCGCGCGGCGCGGCCGAGCGGGTGGGGGACCTCCTGGGGCTGATCCGCAGGCAGGTGCTGGAGGATCTCGCGCGCTTCAAGGAGTACATCGAGGGCCAGGGCCGGGAGAGCGGGCAGTGGCGGGGAACGATCAAGGGCGGCCACGTCGAAGCGGACGCCGACCGGCTGCCGCCGCGGGTACCCAACTGGCCGGTCGGCTGAGGAGCCGTCGCTGAGCCGGACCACTCCCGAACTGATATGTCATGGATGGCCCACAATCATCCGCTCCCCCGCTCGGTGGGGAGCGGACACGCGAGGGGAACGGAGCGGAAGGTGGACGCGGTGCGAGAGCCATCGAACGGTGATCCGGGCGGCGAGCAGGCGAAGGTCACTCCGCCGAAGACCTGGGCGGCGGGTGTCCCGGCGGTGGCCCACGCGGTGCGGTACTCCCTCGCCGAGACGTCGCCCCGCCGTACGGCACTGAACCTGCTCGACATCAACCAGACCAAGGGCTTCGACTGCCCGGGCTGCGCCTGGCCGGATCCCGCGCCGGGCGAACGGCACCGGAACGAGTACTGCGAGAACGGCGCCAAGCACGCCAACGACGACGCCACCACGCGGCGCGTCACCCCCGAGTTCTTCCGGCGGCACCCGGTCTCCGAACTGGCACGCAGCTCGGACCGGTGGCTGAACCAGCAGGGGCGGCTCACCCAGCCCATGGTGAAGCGGCCGGGCTCCGACCACTACGAGCCGATCAGCTGGCACGACGCCCTGGGCCTGATCGCCGGCGAACTGCGGGCCATGGACTCACCCGACGAGGCGGTCTTCTACACCTCCGGCCGGGCCGGCAACGAGCCCGCCTTCGTCCTCCAGCTCTTCGCCCGGGCCCTGGGCACCAACAACCTGCCCGACTGCTCCAACCTGTGCCACGAGTCGAGCGGCGCGGCCCTGTACGAGACGCTGGGCACCGGCAAGGGCAACGTGAGCCTGCTGGACATCCACCACGCCGACCTCGTGCTCACCCTGGGGCAGAACCCGGGCAGCAACCACCCGCGCATGCTCTCCGCGCTGGAGGAGACCAAGCGCCGGGGAGGGCAGATCGTCGCCGTCAACCCGCTGCCCGAGGCGGGTCTCATGCGCTTCAAGAACCCGCAGAAACCGCGCGGGATCGTCGGCCGGGGCACCAACATCGCCGACCAGTTCCTCCAGATCCGGCTCGGCGGGGATCTCGCCCTCTTCCAGGCCCTGAACCTGCTCCTGCTGGAGGCCGAGGAGGCCGCGCCGGGCACGGTGCTGGACCGGGAGTTCATCGACCGGTGCACCAGTGGGTTCGAGGAGTTCGCCCACCACATCCGCACCACCGTCTCCTGGCCGGACGTCCTGGCGGCCACCGGCCTGACCCGCGAACAGATCGGGGAACTGCGGGACCGGGTGCTGGCCAGTGAACGGATCATCGTCTGCTGGGCGATGGGACTCACCCAGCACAGGCACGCCGTGCCCACCATCCGCGAGCTGGTGAACTTCCAGCTGCTGCGGGGCAACATCGGCAGGCCCGGATCCGGCGTCTGCCCCGTGCGCGGACACAGCAACGTCCAGGGAGACCGGACCATGGGCATCTGGGAGCGGATGCCGCAGAGCTTCCTGGACTCCCTCGAACGCGAGTTCTCCTTCACGCCGCCCGCCCGGCACGGCCTGGACACGGTGAACTCCATCCGCGCCATGCTCGACGATCGCGTCAAGGTCTTCCTCGGCCTCGCGGGCAACTTCGTACGGGCCACCCCCGACAGCGATCTGACGGAGAAGGCGCTGCGCCGCTGTCGCCTCACCGCGCACATCTCCACCAAGCTGAACCGCTCCCACGCCGTCTGCGGCGACACCGCGCTGATCCTGCCCACCCTCGGCCGCAGCGAGCGGGACTGCCGGTACGGCGTGGAGCAGTTCATCACCGTCGAGGACTCCATGAGCGAGGTGCACGCCTCGTCCGGCCGCCTGGAACCGGCCTCCCAGCACCTGCTCAGCGAGGTCGCGATCCTGAGCAGGCTGGCCCGCCGGACCCTCGCCGACCGGGTGCCCGTGCCCTGGGAGGACTTCGAGGCGGACTACGGCACCGTCCGGGACCGCATCGCACGGGTCGTCCCCGGTTTCGAGAACTTCAACAGCAGGGTGCGCGAGCCGGGCGGCTTCACCCTGCCGAACCCGGTGAACGAGGGCGTCTTCCCCACCCCCGCCGGCAAGGCGCTGTTCACCGTCAACCGCTTCGACGCGCTGAGCGCCCCCCGGGGGCACCTCCTCCTGCAGACACTGCGCTCCCACGATCAGTGGAACACCGTGCCCTACACCACCGACGACCGGTACCGGGGCATCCACGGCTCGCGCCGCGTCGTGCTCGTCCACCCCGCCGACCTGCGGTCCCTCGGCCTCGAGGACGGCTCCCGGGTGGACGTGGTCAGCGTCTGGCCGGACGGCACCGAGCGCCGCGCCGATGACTTCCGGCTCGTCTCCTATCCCACGACCGCCGGGTGCGCCGCCGCCTACTATCCGGAGGCCAACGTCCTGGTACCGCTGGACAGCGTGGCCGAAACCAGCAACACGCCGACGTACAAGGGCATCGTCGTACGCCTGGAACCACGCTCGGGCGACCGCGTGTCCGAGGCCGTGAAGCAGCCCTGACAGCACCGGCGAAGCGGCGGGCGCCGACGGGTTTCCCGCGACGCGGGGCCGCGCCGGGCGTTGGAGGGAACCTCTGCCGACAACGCGCGTCCCGGGGGCGCGGCACCCGCAGAGGGGCACCGGCTCCGTCCCGCGCCTCAGCCCGCTCGGAGTGCGTCGGCATCCCGCCCTGCCCTGGCGGCTGGTGAGGGGCAGGCCGTCAGGGCAGGGCGCCTCGGAACCGCCGACTCAGTCATTGCCCCACAGGCCGGCGAGCCGCCGGGCCGTCCCGGGTGCGCCCGCCAGCAGGACCGGCGAGTCGAAGGAGAACGTCGTGCCGTCGGCGCCGAGGACCGCCCGCCCCCGTTCGCGGCACAGCGCCGCCCCAGCCGCGATGTCCCATGGCTTGGGGGCGATGCACACGCAGGCGTCCAGCCAGCCCTCCGCCACGCCCACCAGGTCCAGAGCCATCGAACCCTGCATGCGGACCCGGTAGGCATTCTCCTGGAGGTGGTCGAGGAGGCGTCGCGCGCCGCCGTGCCTCGGGCCGGTGCCGGAGACACCCACGACCGCGCGGTCCACGTCCTCGGCCACAGGTCGTGCGCCCTCCAGGCGGCCCGGCGTCGCCCACCGTCGGCCGAGGACAGGCGCCTCCACCACACCCACCAGCGGGACACCGTCCTGCACATAGGCGAGGGAGACGGCGTACATCGGCGCGCCCCGGGCGAAGTTCATCGTGCCGTCGATCGGGTCGAGCACCCAGCAGCGTTCGGGCAGCGGGGTTCCGGGGATCGAAGACTCCTCGCCGACGACCGGGATGCGCGGTGTCCGGGCGGCCAGCACCCGCGTGACCCGGGACTCCACCTCGATGTCTGCGGCGGTGACCTCCTCGCCGGACGCCTTGAAACGCGCAGCCGACCATGTCTCTCCGGCCGTCGCCAGCCAGGCGACGGCCTCCTCCACGGCCGCCTCGGCGACGGTCAGCAACTGCCGCGGGTCCGTCACGTGCGGCTCAGCGGTCGCTCCAGCAAGGTCTCCGCGTGTGCACCGTGTTGCCCCATGACATAGAAGCTGAGCCGGTCGAACACCCACTCCTTGGGGAGGTCGACCCGGTCCCGTGCGGAGCGGACCAGTTCCAGGGCGGTCTCCTCCTCAGTGCGGCCCAGTGTCATGTGCGGTGCGTACGCCTCACCGGTGTACCGGTAGCCGTAGCGCTCGTAGCTGGCCCGCTCGGCACCGGTGAACCGGGAGACGTCCTTGTCGCCGTCGAAGGACGCCCGGTCGAGATGCCGGTCCAGCGCGGTGAGCGCGGCCTTCTGCAGCGCTTCGAGCAGTGGCGGACGCTCCAGGGCGAGGAACAGCCAGCCGGTGGGCTGGTAGACCACACCCGTGCTGGACAGGGGCACCTCGCCGTGCAGACCACTGTCGAACGCCGCCGTGCCGATTAGCTCCAGTGCCTCCTGCGGAACGAGGGTGTTCTCGAACGGCCCTTGGAAGAGGGTGACATGAGGGAGGTTGCCGTCCGGATGCAGCGGAGGCTGCAGACGTACCTCGCCGCCGATGTCTGCCTGAAGCCGGACGGCGGCACGCAGGTGGTCCGCTCGCGGAAGCAGTGCAACGCCGAGCCATCTCGTCACGGGTGAGCTCCAATTCTCGTGATCACATGACGTGCCGCGTCGAGACCTCGCCGCATGGAGGCCATCGGCGGCTCACCGCCCAGCCAGCCGGCGACGACGCCCGCGTCGAAGGCGTCGCCGCCGCCCGTTCTGTCCAACGGTTCCACCGGCACGGTCGGCTCATGGAACAGTTGCCCGTCGGCAGTGGCCCACACGGCGCCCTCGGCGCCCAACGTCACTATCACATCGCCGGACACCAACTCCGCTGTGCGCCGCGCGATTCCTATGACGTCGGACGCTCCGTAGGGCTGCGGCAGACGTGCCGCCTCGTCGGCGTTCATGAAGTTGAGCGACGCTCCGTGCGCGAGCGGGCCCATGTCCCTGCCGTTCCACTCGATGGAGACGCTTCGCCCGGCCAGGTGCGCGAGTTCGACGAGGCGCCCGAGTGCGGGAGTGGGCTCTCCGATGACATGGACGTGGTCCGCCGTGCGTACGTCCTCCTCCGTGACGGCGTCGAACGCCAGACCGCGATCCGCGCCCGCGAACGTCAGCATCCGCTTCCCAGCCCCCGACGACAGGACGACTGCCATGCTCGTACGAGTCCCGGCCTGCACCTGAACCAACGAGGTGTCGACACCGCTCGCGTCGAGAATTTCCAGGCACATCGCGCCCGCCGTATCGTCACCCACGGCGGACACCAGCCGGACGGAGCAGCCCTGCCGCACCAGCCCCACGGCGGTGTTCGACGCAGCGCCGCCCGGCAGCACAGAGCATTCCCTGCCCCGCAGTTTCTCGTGTTCCGAGGGGAGCCGGTCGGCCTGTGCGATGACGTCGAAGTTGACCCCGCCCGCAACGAGCACGCGCCTCGCCGTGCTCACGGCCGGCCCCAGCGGTAGCTTTCGAACAGCACGTGGCGCACCAGCCTTTCACGGCTGTCGGACAGCGTTTCCGGCGGGAACGAGGCGTGGGCCACCAGGTCGCGGACCAGACGCTCGAACATCTCGTCGTCGGACCCGCACTCGTGGAACGACCGCATCAGCTCACGTCGCAGCTCCCCGGGATGCAGGTCCAGTTCCTCCAGCCACGCCCGGTTCGCGATGAGCATGTTGGCGGCTGCCGAACGCAGCCGTGCCTGGGTCGGCGCAGGAAGCATGTCGGAGTTGAGGAGTTCGAAGTAGGCGTCGTCCTCCCGGGCGTGCATGCGCAGGTTCTGGCCGCCTACCGCCAACACGTCCCGGTTCAGATGAAACAGCTCGAGCCCGAGATGGTGCGGTACGTCGAGGATACTGATCCCCGTCTCTGCCAGGCCCGCCTCATCGGTCGACAGCGCCGAGAGCAGGTTGTCGAACATGTCGCTGTGCTTGGGCACCGCGATCTGCGCACCGGCCGGATCCGCGAGGAACTCCTGGGACGTCATTCCACCCCACCGGCCGCCGCGGGCAGCGAGCAGGTAGAAATTGCGGCCGCCCATCGAGTAGCCGACCCGTCCGACGGGCACCACCTGGTCCTGAACGGCCTCATCCGTCTCGAGCAGGCGCAGGATGCGCTGCTCGTTGTAGACCGCCGCGTCGAGGAGCCGGGCCGACACGTCCCGTACGAGATTGTCGGACCAGGGGAGCTGTATCGACACCACACGGTGGTTCCGTCGTGCCAGCGTCTTCTCCAGGCCGCAGCCCAGCAGGACGGCCTTCACCACGATCAGTGTGGAGTCCGCGAGCCGGGTGGTGCCCGCACTGTGCCGGTGGTCGGAAAGCTCGTGCCGGAGGGCCTCCTCGGCGAGTGATCTACTCGTCTGCCCGTACCAGACGGCCAATTGGGTCAGGGCGTTGAGGCACGGCCTGACGTCCTCGGCGGAGATCTCCTCGGCCGTCCCGTCCTGAGCGTGACTGCCGTAGTTGCCGTAGTTCTGGATCGTGCGCACGGCGAGTACGACCTTGGGGGGCACCAGATTCTTCGAGGTGAGCACGGTCAGCAGGGACTCGAGTGTCGGTTTCGAGCCGACCGCCTCTCGCATGGCGATGTCCAACAGGATCGACTCCGCTGCTCTCCTCGCTGTGCCGAGGAAGACCTCGGGGTCCGATTCCGCGTACCTCAGAGCCTTTCTGAACAGCCGGAGAGGCTCCCCCTCGTTGACCGTCACTCCGTGTCCCGCATCCTCTTCGCCAAGGTCCGCGGGGAGCAAGCTAGCGCATGGTGATGGAATGCGAACAGTCGGTATCCGGTCGTCGTGTCTCCCTCCCGGCCGCGCAGGCGCCGGTGTCACCGGTGGTCAATCACCGGGCTCTCCGCCGCGCAGTGAGGACAGGACGAGGCGGCCGTAGCGTGTGGTGAGGACCAGGGCCGTGGCGGCCAGTGCGGCGACGAGCGCGACGGTGAGGGCGACGGTTCCCTCGGCGCCGAGTACCTGGAGGATGCTCAGGGCCGTACCGACAGGCAGGCCGAGGATGGTCAGGACGCCGAGTGCGCCCGCGATCTGCTGACTCTCCTGGGTCTGTACCAGCCGTGCGTAGTCCGCAGCTTCGGCGAGGATCTCGTCGAAGCGCTCCGCGAGACGGTACTGGGTCTGGAAGCTCAGCAGCAGTTCGTTGGCCGGGCCGTGGGCGGTGAGATGCTGGCGCCAGTAGGTGCTGCGGAACGTGGCGATGTGCCGCTCGAGGGCGGACACCCGGCGGGCGAGCTTCGGGCCGTCGAAGACACCGGAAAGGCCGTCGGTCAGTTCGTCGATGTGGTCGCGCTGGACGCTGCCGAGCAGCAGGGCGTCGAGATAGACGGTGCGGCTGTGCAACTGCGCGAAGGCGTAGAAGTCGTCCCCGCCCGGATCGGCCCGGTGTCCGAGGAAGGCCGCGCCGTGGCGCAGCACCAGAGCGCTCCAGTCGGCGGATATGCGCAACGCGTGTTCCGTGCGGTCGGGCCACTGCTCGAGCGGGGTGGGGAAGTCGGCCTCCGTGGATTTCGAGGCGAGATACCAGAGCCAGCGGTCGGCGGTCTCCGGAAGCCGGCCGTCCTGCCGCAGCGCGGGGGCGTGCTGTGGGCCGGGCGTGAGGAACGCGACCGTGTAGGGGCGGGCGATCGCGAACGGGGCAGCGGCGCTGCGCGGCACGGCGATCCCGGTCAGCAGCAGTTGAGGGGAGAGCGGACCGTCGAGTGGATCGGGGGCGGCAGGGCTGCGGTGGCCGATGGCGCGCAGCGTCTCCAAGAGGGCGGGTCCCTCGACGTCGAAGTGCAGCACCGCCAGTCCGTGATCTCGATGGCGGGCGGTGGCCGTACGCAGTAACTCGATCCCCCTGAGATGCAGGGGGCCGTGCCGTACGTCCATGAACCGGTGCCAGCGGCAGGGCCTTTCGGGTGTGCCGTAGAGGGCACGGGCGGCGGCCGGGGTGAAGTACGTCTGCCGGGTGGTGGCATCGGTGCGGCGTCCGCCGAGCGCGAAGGGCAGGGGGCCGGTCGGCCAGTTCGTGATCGTGGTGAACCGGACCGGCAGGACGACGGCCAGGGTCTGCCGGACTCCGGTGACGCAACTGAGATCCGTGTCCAACGGGGGAGCCTCCGGTACGCAACGGATGGTCATGGGCAGGGCGGCCCCAGGATACGGATCACACCGCAATCTGAGCAGAGCGCCTGACGCTTTCGTGCACGCGGTACACAACGATCGGTGCGTGAGCGGCATGCACCGGGGGCATGACCGGGAAAGCAGCGGGTTTCCGTTGAATGCACCGATTCCGGGCACGGACACGGTGTGGCCGGCCGACCGCGCCGACGGCCGGGTCAACGAGTGCGATCTGCTGATCGCCGTCCCCGCCGGCCTCTTCCTCGTCGAGATCAAGAGCCACCCCGGCGAGCTCCACAACACCGGTTTCGACCCGAGGCGGTGGCGTCCGGTGACGCGTGGCCGCAAGGCGGCGGTGAAGCGGCCTGCGCTGGACGCTGAGCAGTCGGAGAGGTGGGGCAGCGACGCACGCTGCCCCACCGGAAGTTCAGACGAGCGAGTCGGCCGCCAGCGTCGTGAACGCCGACCAGACATCGCGGGACACGGCCAGCGCCTGCCTGTCCGTGTCCTTCGAGTCCCGGACGAGAACGGCCTCGGTGCGCATGGCGACCTCGACGCAGTTGCCGCCCCCACCGCCGCTGTAGCTGCTCTTGAACCAAGCAAGTTCGGTGGTGCTCATAGCGCTCCTCGCATCTGCTCCAGCAGGCCCGCGGTGGCTCGATGACTCAGAGCCTGCGAGCGCATCTTGCCATAGCGCTGAAGCATGGCGCTTGCGGCTTTTGTGTCGGTGACAAGCATGCTGCAGTCGTGCGCTTCGACGTAGCCCACCCATCGATTCTCTACCGTCTCGGCGAGGTAGAGAGGGCCCTCGAAACCGGAGTGGTCCTCCTGGACCCGAGGCATGATCTGAATCTCCACGTTCCGGAGACGGCCCACATCGATGAGGCTGCTGAACAGCGCGTGAGTGACGCCCTCACCGGCCAAGCGGCGATCCAGCAGGGCCTGCTCGATGATGAAGCTGAACGTGCTGTTCGGCCGCTCCGCCAGCAGACGCTGGCGTTCAAGACGAGCCGTGACCTGCTGCTCGAACTGCTGCTCCGACAGAGGCGGAAGGCGCCGCTCGAAAAGTGCGCGGATGTAGGGCTCCGGCTGGAGCAAGCCCGGAATCACAGCGCACTCATACGCGAACAGCGAGATCGCATCCTCCTCGATCCCCGCCCACTGCCGGAACCAGGATGCCAGCCCCGCCTTCCGTGTCAGGCTCTTCGCAGCCGCCCTCAATACCCGCCCCGCGACCGCGCCCAGTACCTCCTCCGACCGCTCCAGCAAATCCCGTGGAGGGAAACGCTTCCCCTGTTCGATCTTGGCGACGTACGCGACCGAGTACCGCACCAACGGCGCGAACTGCTCCTGCGTCAGGCGGGCTTCCTCCCGCAGAGCCTTGAGTACCGCGCCGAACGTCTTCAGACTGTCCGAGAGTTCCGGCTCGCAGCTACCGCCCCCGTTCCCGCCCCCGTCCTGCCCGGCGTTCCCGCCCACCCCGCCGCCGTTGCCCGTCGTCATCGCAGCCGCCTTCCCCTGTGCCGCCGGGCCGTACCCGTGCCGGGCCCGAACGCTTGCCGTACCGTCCGCCGTACGCGCTGCGCCACGCTCGGCACACTCATCGTCACGTACGGCGACCGACCCGGTCCAGCAAGTCGACCAGTACAACGCGATCTGTATCGGCGCCGGACCTGCCGACGGGCCATCAGCTCCCGGCAACGTGGCCGCCATGTCAGCCCCCCGTACCCAGAGCCCCACGCCGGCCCGTACGTTCACCCAGCGCTTCTCCACCACCCGCCGCGGCGCCCGCCTCGCCCGGCTGCTCGCCGCGCACCAGCTCACCGAGTGGGGCCATCCGCACGGCACCGAGGCGCACGACACCGTCGTCCTCCTCGTCGCCGAACTCGCCACGAACGCCGTCCTTCACGGCCACGTCCCCGGACGGGACTTCGCCCTGTCCCTGTCCCACGACGAGGGCAGGGGCGTCGTCCGGATCGAGGTGACCGACACCCACCCCGTCCTGCCGACGCGGCGGACCCCCGGTACGGACGAGAACGGCGGCCGCGGCCTGCTCCTCGTCGACGCACTCGCCACCGACTGGGGCGTACACGACCGCCTCGGCCCCGGCAAAACGGTCTGGGCGGAGTGCACGACGACCCTCGGCTCTGACGGCCCGCATGCGTAGTTGCCTCGGACCGGACGGAGTCCGGTCGCCCGGACACTTGGTGCCGCAGCCCTCACCCAGGGGGAATGGAGGGCGGCCCGGTCCCCTAAAGCTGCCCAGTGACGGGCGGGCGCGGCCCCTCGGTCGTCGCCATGAGCTGGAGCCGCAGTGCGAGCCGTACCCGGGGCGAGGTCAGGTCCACCGGGGCCACCTCCTCCAGCTTGCGCAGCCGGTAGCGCAGCGTGTTGGGGTGGACGCGCAGCAGCCGTGCGGCGCTCCGGGGGTCGCCGTAGTGGTCCAGCCAGGCCGCGAGGGTCTCGCGGTACGCCGTGCCGTGCTCCTCGTCGTGTGCGCGGAGCGCGCCGAGCGGCCCGCCGAGAAGGCCCGCGTCGACCCCTACGGCCGCCGCTGCCCGCTCCACGACGACGGTGTCCCAGGCGTCCTCCATCAGGAGGAGCCCTGTGCGGTCGGGGAGCGGAAGCCGGCCTGCGCCCACCAGCCGGTGGAGCTCGCCGGCCTCCGCGGTGGCCCAGGGCAGCTCGTCGGGGGTGCGGGCGGGGCAGCCGGCCACGGCGTACAGACCCGGATCGTGGGCGTGCACCTCACGGAGCACGTGCCGGAGCCAGTCCAGCGTGCCCGCACCGGCGTCGGCCAGAGCCCCGGCCGTGACCGGCCGCCGGCCCCGCGGCCGCTCGGTGACCAGGCCGAACAGCGCACCGTCGAGGTCGGTCAGCAGCGGCTGGTGCCAGCCGAAGCGCAGGGCGACCGACTCCCAGAGATCCAGTTGCCTGCGCACATCGGTCCCGGCGGGCGATCCCAGGACCACCACCCGCCAGGGGCCCGCCGGCAGCGCCGGTGCCGCACCCGCTCCCGCGACGCCGGACCCGGCGACCGTGCCGGAACCGGTGAGGGAGGCGGTGCCCTCGCGCAGGGCCACGCGCAGCCGGCCGGTGGAGACCCGCCGTGCGATACCCGCCTCGGCGCGCAGCCGCAGCAGATGCAGGGCGAGCACCGAGGCCACGTCGCCGAGTTCCCGGATGCGTTCCGGAGGGACCGGGGAGCGGACCACGGCCCAGATGGAGCCCAGCCACTCGCCGCCGGCCCGTACCGGGATGATCAGCCGGGGCAGGGTGCCGTCGGGGCCCGCCGGGGTCCAGATCGGCTCGCTGGAGCGGGCGAGCCTGCGGAAGACCCCGCCGGCCCGGAAATGGGTGAGTGTCTCCGGCGGGACGCGCCGCCCCACGATGGTGGAGACACGGGCCGGGTCGGTGGTGTCCTGCCGCGCGGAGTAGGCGAGGACCCGTGACTGCGCGTCCTCCACCGTCACCGGCGCGTCGATGATCTCGGCTGCCGCGTCGGCCAGCGCGAAGAGGTCGACGTGCGGGCCGGGCGACCCGAGGCGGCTGGTGTCCGGCGCGGCGGCCCGGTCGATGACACCCCGCAGCAGCCAGACGACATGCGCCCACGACGTGTGCGGCTGCAGTTCGACCAGTGCGGGACCGGCCAGTTCGCGGGCGGCGGCGGCCACCCGGGGGTCACCGGCGAAGGGGCTTTTGAGGACGACGCCCCCGGCCGACGCCCGGGCGGCCCGTTCCAGCAGGGTGACGGCCCCGTCCGGGTCGGTCACTCCCACCCCCAGGACGAGTTCACCCGGCCGGGCCACGGCATCGCCGGGCTCGGCCAGGGCGACGTCGTGCACGTCGGCGTCCCCGGCCGCCACGACCGTACGGAGGAACCCGGCGCCCAGGGAGTCGACCAGATCGGTGACCGTGATCATGTCCGGCTCCGGGCGGCACGGCGACAGTGCTGCGTGAACGGGGTCATGCCCTCATTGTGGCCCGGAGGCACTGTTCCCGGCGCATCACCCGGGCCGCTCTCCTTGGCCGCACGGCACAAAGACAACGGCGGAGGCGGGGCCCACCATCGAGAGGCACCACCGCCTGCAGATCGAAGGCACCACCGCCTTGGAGAAAGAGGTTCCGCATGGTCCGCCCCGCCTCTCCCGCCCCCTCCGGCCGCCCCCGCGCCGTCGCCGTCGTCGGTGCGGGCATGGTCGGACTGTCCACCGCATGGTTCCTGCAGGAACGGGGTGTCGACGTCACCGTGTACGACCGTGACGCGGTGGCCGCCGGCTCCTCCTGGGGCAACGCAGGATGGCTGACCCCCGGCCTCGCCACCCCGCTGCCGGAACCCGCGGTCCTCACCTACGGCGTCCGCGCGGTGCTCAGCCCGTCCTCCCCGGTCTACGTCCCGCCCAGCGCCGACCCCCGGCTGCTCAGGTTCCTCGCGGGATTCGCCCGGAACAGCACCGCGAAGCGGTGGCTGCGGGCGATGCGCGCGCTCGTCCCCCTCAACAGCCTGTCGCTGGCCGGTTTCGACCTGCTGACCGGGGGCGGTGTCGAGGCCCGGACGCTCGAGGCGAAGTCCTTCCTCGCGGCCTACCGCACGGCCGGGGAACGCCGGGTCCTGCTGGAGGAACTGCAGCAGATCTCCGCCGCCGGGCAGAACATGGAGTTCGACGTCCTGGACGGCGACGAGGCCCGGGAGGTCGAACCGTCCCTCTCGGACGGCATCGGCGCCGCGATCAGGCTGCACGGCCAGCGCTACATCGACCCCGGACACTTCGTGCACGCCCTGGGCGACGCGGTCCGTGCCCGGGGCGGTGAGATCCGCGAGCGTACGGAGGTCACCGATGTGCGGGACGCGGCCACCGGTGTCACCGTCCTGACCGGTGACGGCGGAGACCGGCGCTTCGACGCGGTGGTCCTGGCCACCGGAGCGTGGCTCGGCCGCCACGCCAGGACGTTCGGAGTCCGTTCCCTCGTCCAGGCCGGCCGGGGGTACAGCTTCAGCGTTCCGGTCGAGCACATGCCGTCCGGGCCCGTGTACTTCCCCGGGCAGCGCGTCGCCTGCACACCGCTCGGCGACCGGCTGCGCGTCGCCGGGATGATGGAGTTCCGCAAGCCGGAAGCGCCGCTGGACGCACGCCGGATCAACGCCATCGCCGAGGCGGCCCGTCCGCTGCTGCGCGGCGCCGACCTGGACGCCCGCAAGGACGAGTGGGTCGGCTCGCGTCCCTGCACGACCGACGGACTGCCGCTGATCGGGGCCACCCGCTCGCCCCGGGTCCACGTGGCCGGCGGCCACGGCATGTGGGGCATCACCCTCGGCCCGGCCACCGGACTGCTGCTCGCCGAGGCGATGGTCACCGGTGAACGCCCCGCCCAGCTCGCCCCGTTCGACCCGCTGCGCTGAACCGGCCGCCGCCCGGGTCCCGGCGTGCCGCGTGCGGGCGGGAGAGCCACCCCGGCGGCCATGCCCGTGCCCGTCGCGCACAGTCCCACGCATCCGCCGGGCCGTCCCACGCATCCGCCGGGCCGTCCCACCTATCCGCCGGGCCGCGCGGCCCGGCCGCACACATGCGGCCGTCGGGAGGACACGGACACGCCGACGAGCCGTCGCGGTGACGGCCCGGCGAGGGGAGGAGAAAGGGGGAAGCGGGGAAGCAGGGAAGGAGGGAGGGGGGAGCGGGGTGACGGTCAGCGGTCCAGCAGGAAGTCGAGCTGGATCCGGTCGAAGGTCTCGGTCTGCTCGTACTGGGGCCAGTGACCCGCGTTCTCGATCACCGCGAGGCGGCCGCGCGGGATCAGGTCCGCGATCCGGCGCCCCTCGTCCACCGGCCCGGAGGGGTCCTTGGCGGTCCACACGACCAGCGCCTCCGCCTCGATGGCGCGCAGGTCGTCGTCCGTGAGCATGTTGCGGCGCCGGATCTCCAGGTCCTGCAACGCCATGTTCATCCGGCAGGCCGTCTTCCAGTCCGGCTGCTCGAAGATCGCCTGCCGGGTCCGGATCAGATCGTCGGTGACCATCGCCGGGTCGGCCATCAGCCACTCCAGACGAGCCTTCACCCGCTCCCAGGACGGGTCCTCGGCGGCCTGCGTGGAGAGCGTCAACAACCGTTCCATCACCTGGGGGTTGGCCATCGTGCCGCCCATGGTGTTGAGCACGATCCGCTCGGTGCGCTCCGGGTGCAGCTGCGCGAACCGCGCGGTCACCCAGCCGCCCAGCGACTCCCCGCTGAGGTACGCGCGGTCGTACCCCAGCGCGTCCAGCACCCGGTGCACCTGGTCCAGGTAATGCGGTATCTCCAGCGGGTGCTCGGGCTTGGTCGAGTAGCCGTGGCCGATGAAGTCGATCGCGTAGCAGTTGAAGTGCTCCGCGTGCGCGGCCAGGTTCCGCACGTAGGCCTCGGCGTGCCCGGTGATCCCGTGCAGCATCAGCAGCAGCGGCTTGTCCGGGCTGCCGGACTGCAGGAACCGGGTCCGGTACGGTCCCGTCTCCAGGTACCCCTGCCGGAACTCGACCTGTGCCAGGTCGGACCACACACTCGTGTACGACATTGTCTCTCCTTGCGATGCGGGCCGGGGCGGCTTCAGGCGGCGGCGGGGACGGCGGGGCGGTCGGCCAGGAATCCGAGCACCAGCCGGGTGAACTCCCCGGCACGCTCGTACGGCACCCAGAGTCCGGTCCGCTTGAACAGGTGCAGCCGGGCGTCCGGGATCTGCCGGAGCAGGAAGAGGGCGTTGTCGAAGCCCTGCACCCGGTTCTCGGTGCCCCAGACGATCAGTGCCGGCGCCGTGATCCGGCCCAGTTCCTGCCACAGCGGCTCGGCCGGCACGCCCGCGGACTCGGCTCCGGCCCGGCGCTCCTCGCCGCCGGCGACCGACTCCAGGTACCGCTCCTCGACGAGTTCGTCGGTGACCAGCGCCGGGTCGTACATCATCATCCGCAGATAGGCGCGCATCTTCTCCCGCGACGGGCCCTCGCCCGCGTAGTAGGAGCGGATGGCCTGCTGGCCCTCGGACGGTGTGGTGCTGAACAGCGGCACCCCGCCCGCGCTGGAGACCAGCACCAGACGCTCCACCCGCTCGGCGTGGTACAGGGCCATCGCGAGGGCGACCGCGCCTCCGGTGGCCAGGCCCACCACCGTCGCCCGCTCGATGCCCAGTTCGGTGAGCATCGCGGCGAACACGTCCGCGTAGGGGCGGTACTTGCCGCCGGCCAGGTCGATGGTGTCGGACCGGCCGTAGCCCGGCAGGTCGACGATCAACACCTTCGCGTGCCGCGACAGTTCGGCGAGACTGGTGCCGAAGTTGCCCCAGCCGGAGGCGCCGGGGGCGCCGCCGTGGACACAGAGCAGCACCTCCGGTCCGCTGCCGGCCTCGTGGTAGTGCAGCCGGGTGCCGCCGACGGTGACGAAGCGGGAGGTGGACTCCCGGGTCAGCGGCTCGGTGGCGGCGGGCATCAGACCTTCACCGCCGCCGGCATCTCGCCGCCGAAGTAGTCCATGCCGTACGCCTGGTACAGCGGGCCCGCGTAGTTCTGCACGTGGTGCAGGGCGCTCTGGCAGTCCCGCCACATCCGCTGCATCGGGTTCCTGGCGTGCAGTTGGGAGCCGCCGCTGACCTTGAAGACCTCGTCGGCCGCCGTGGCCGCGCGGTGCGAGGCGGAGACCTGGTTGCGGCGGATCGCGGCCCGCTCGGAGAGGGTGAGGGGCCGGCCGGAGGAGACGATGTCGAACGCCCGGTTCATGTCGTGCAGCACATGGCCGAGACTGGCGTCGATGTCGGCGGCCGCCGGGGCCAGCGCGGACAGCTGGAACGGGTCGCGGCTGGCGGAGCCGAAGCGGCTGCTGCGCTCCCGGGTCCACCGCAGATACGCGTCCAGGGTGCCCTGGGCCAGCGCGATGGTGGCCGTGGTGATCGCGCCGGAGAAGATCACGTTGCGCGGCATCGAGTACAGCGCCGCGTCCCGGCCGGCGATCGCCCCCGCGCTGCCGTCGGTGACCGGGTCGGTGCGGATCAGCCGGTGCTCGGGGACGAACGCGTCCCTGACGACGATGTCCTTGCTGCCGGTGCCGCGCAGCCCGACGACGTCCCAGGAGTCGTGCAGGATCTCGTAGTCGGCGCGCGGGAGGACGAAGTGGATCGTCTCCCGGTCGGTGACGTTGCCCTCCTGGTCGGTGATCAGGCCGCCGATCATGACCCACCGGCAGTGGTCGGTGCCCGAGGAGAACGGCCAGCGTCCGTTGAAGACGTAGCCGCCCTCCACCGGACGTGCCCGGCCCATCGGGGCGTACGGCGAGGCGACCCAGGTGTCGGGGTCGTCGGCCCAGATCTCGCGCTGCATCAGCGGGTCGCCCTGGGCGAGTTCGTGCGGGTGCACGCCCACCACGCCGGCGATCCAGCCGGCCGCGCCGTTGCGCCGGCCGATCTCGTGCACGGTGCGCAGGAAGTCGGCCGGGTGGGACTCCAGTCCGCCGAAGTCGCGGGGCTGAAGCATCCGGATCACCCCGGACTCACGCAGCGCGGCGGCGACTTCGTCGCTGACCCGGCCGAGCTCCTCGGACACGGGTCCGTCGCTCTCCAGCAACTCGGCGTGCTCCAGCACGCGGTCCAGCACGGGGTTCATGGCGTGCGGCTTCCTCTCTGGTGGGGCGGTGGGGCGGTGGGGCGGTGGGGACGGTGGGGCCGGTGGGTGGCCCGTGGGGACGGTGGGTGGCCGGTGGCTCAGTGGTGGTCGACCGAGTGGTGGCCCCAGAGGTGCGCGGTGTCGTACCGGGTGGGCGTCCAGGTCTCGTCGTCGATCTTGATGCCGCCGGTGCCGAACTCCAGCCCCACCTCGGACGGGGTCAGCAGGTAGAAGCTGGTCATCCGGTCGTTGCTGTGCCGGCCGAACGTCTTCAGCAGCCGGTGCGGTTCCTCCTCGATCTGCTCGATGGCCCGGCCGATCACGTCCAGGTCGGTGACCTCGAGCATGAAGTGGCCCACGCCCAGCGGGCGGCCCGGCACCTGTGGGGTGAAGGCGAAGGAGTGGTGGCGGGGGTTGCAGTGGGTGAACGTCGCGGTGAGACCCGGGGCCAGGTCGATGTGGTCGGAGAGCCGGAAACCCAGGACGTCGAGGAAGAGCGACTCGTAGCGGGAGCGGTCGGAGACGACCTGGAGCACATGTCCCACGCCCTCGGTGCCGGCGACGAACTCCGCGCCGACCGGGGAGGCGAACCGCTGTGCGGAGGTGCTCAGGCCCCAGAAGATCTCGTGGTCGTAGCAGTCGTCGGGGTCGCGGAAGCGGATCAGGTCCGAGACCATCCGCTCCCGGGCGACGGCCTCGCCCGGACGGGTGACCTCGTACCCGGCGGCGGTCAGCCGCTGTTCCAGCTCGGCCAGCCCGGCCGGGCCCCTGGTCTCCCAGCCGACCGCGGCGACCCCTCCCCGCTCGCCGGGACGCACCTCGAGCCGGTAGGCCTTCTCGTCGATGCGCAGCAGCAGCCGGTCGTCACCACGACGGTCGGCCATCAGCCCCAGCACCCGCTGCCCGAACTCCTCCCAGTGGTCGAGGTCGGTGGCCGTGAACTGCAGGTACCCCAGGGCGGTGACACGGGCGGTCATGTCTCTCCTTCGTACGGTCGTGCGGGGCGGCCCGGCTCAGCCGAGCACGCGGTCCTGGCCGAATCGGATCTGGATCAGGTCGGCGACCTCGGCCGCCCGGTCGCACACCTGCGCACCCCAGCGGGCGACGGTCCGCCCACTGGCCCCGGCCGGCGGGAAGGACATCCGGACCGCGAGACGCGGGCTGCCGGCCATCGGCACCGCCACGGTGATCGAACGGACGTCGTACACGCCGTCCGGGTCGAGGTCGGGCTCGTAGTAGTCGAGGTGGTCCAGATGCATGGTGAGCACCTGGCGCCGGTGTCGGGGTGTCGGCTCGCCGTGGATGTAGCGGGTCACGTCCTGCCAGGTGTCCCGCTCCGGGGCGTGGCCGACCAGACAGAGGGAGTAGCCCTGGGCGGCGACCCGCTCGGCGATGTCCAGGCAGCGCTTGCGTGACGCTTCGTCCTTGCGCGGCAGCCGATCGAGCCAGCGGGCGAGGCCCGCTTCCCCGGCGGGGTCGAGGTGGACCGCGCCGACCGGCGGCAGGTGCGGCAGCCGCAGGCCGATCTCGAAGTACGAGGGCGTCGCCGAGCCCCGCTCGGTGCCGATCACCACGTCGTGGTCGCCGATCGACGCGAGCAGCGACACGTCGGCCGACTCCTCGGCGGCCAGGGCGGCCAGCGGCTCCATGGCCGCCTCACTGAGCCGGGCCGCCCGGATCAGCTCCTGGTCGGCCGGCACCAGGAACGACGACGGCGCGAAGCCGCCGAAGCCGCCCTGGAAGAACAGCAGCGGGGAGGTCGGACGCTGCACCTCCAGCGCCCGCACCTCACCGATCGCGATGTAGTGGTCGCCGGCGTCGACCAGCTGGTGGTAGGAGCAGTCGATCCAGGCGACCGAGTCGCGCAGGATCGGCGCGCCGGACGGCGACGGCCGCCACTCCACACCGGCGAACGACTCCGGACCGCGCCAGCCGGTGACCAGGTCGGTCTGGTCGGCGGCGAGGACGTTGACGCAGAAGGTGGCCGCCTCCCGCAGCCGGGCGAAGGTGCCCGAGGAGCGGTCCGGCATGAACGAGACGAGCGGCGGGTCGATCGACACGGAGTTGAACGTGCCGACCACCATCCCGATGTGCTCGCCGCTGTCGAGGGTCGCGGTGACCAGCGCCACCCCGGTGGGGTGGTGTCCCAGTGCCTCGCGGAACGCGTGCGGGTCGATCGCGGTCCGTGCCGCGCCGGTGGTCGTCTCAGACATCACGGATCAACCTGTAGACCTGGCTGCGCAGTTCGGCGAACCGCGGCAGCGCCTTGGTGGCGACCTGCTCGCGCGGGGCGGGCAGATCGACCGTGAGCAGACTGCGGATACCGGCCGGCTTCCCGCCGAGGGCGAGCACCCGGTCGGAGAGGTAGACGGCCTCGTCGATGTCGTGGGTGACCAGCAGCACCGTGATGCCGAGGTGCTCACGCACCCGCAGCAGCAGGTCCTCCAGGTCCGCCCGGGTCTGGGCGTCCACCGAGGCGAACGGCTCGTCCATCACCACCACCGCCGGCCGGTAGGCCAGCGCCCGCGCGATGGCGACCCGCTGCTGCATACCGCCGGAGAGCTGCCAGGGGTAGTGGCCGGTGAAGTCAGACAGACCGACCTCGGCCAGCGCCTCCCTCGCGGTCGTCTCCCGCTCGGCCTTGCCGGCACCCGCCGAGCGCAGCGGCAGCACCACGTTGTCCAGCACGCTCAGCCAGGGCATCAGCGAGCGGCTGTAGTCCTGGAACACGATGGCCAGCCCGCGCGGCGGCGCGTCGATCCGTTTGCCGTCGAACAGCACCTCGCCCTCGCTGGGCCGGCGCAGCCCGGTCAGGCACTCCAGGAGCGTGGTCTTGCCGACGCCCGAGGGGCCGACGATGCACATCAGTTCGCCGCGGCCGACCTCGAAGTCCAGGCCTGCGAGGATCTGGCGTTCGCCGTTGCTGTGGCCCAGTCCGCGGATCCGCATGATCGGGTCGGAGGCACCGCCGTCCGGCTGTCCCTTGTCCAGGGTGGTCTGCGTCTTCAACGCTGGTCCTCCTTCTGCTTGGTGTAGCCGCGGTGCCAGGCCAGCACCCGGGCCTCGACGAGGCCGAACGCCTTGTTGGCCGCGTAGCCGATCAGTCCGAGGACGATCAGGCCGGTCCACATCGCGACGATGTCGAACGTGCGCTGCGAGTCGAGGACGAAGTAGCCGAGTCCGCCCGGGCTGCCGACCATCTCGGTGAGCACCATCGCCACCACCGACATCGACAGCGCCACCCGGGCACCGGCGAAGACCTGGGGCATGGCGGCGGGGACGACGAGGAAGCGGATCCGGTGCCAGGTGCTCAGCCGGTAGCCGGCCGCGACCTGGCGCAGCACCGGGTCCACGGAACGGACACCTTCGACGGTGTTGAGCAGGATCGGCCAGGTGGAGACGAAGGCGATGGTGATCACCTTCATGTCGTCGTCGGTGCCGAGCAGCAGCATCATGATCGGCAGCAGCGCCACGCTGGGCAGCGCCCGCATGAACTCCACCAGCGGCCGGGTCGCGTCCTCCAGTGCCGGCAGGGAGCCGAGCAGCAGTCCGAGCGCCACGGCGGCGGCGAACCCGATCCCGAATCCGGCAACGAGCCGGATCACGCTGGGCAGCGCGTCCTCGACGAGGTGGTCGAAGAACCACAGGTCGACGAAGCGGCCGGTGATCTCCGACAGCGCCGGCCAGTAGATCGAGGTGCTGCCGGCACTGAGCCACCACCAGGCGGCGACCAGGAGCACCGGGAGCCAGAGTTCCCGTGCGACGGCCGTGGCGACTCTCAGCGTCCTGTTCACGTGGCACCTCCCTTGCGGACCGAGGGGTGCCACCACAGCACGCGGCGCTGGAGCAGCACGAAGACCAGATTGAGCACCAGGCCGAGGATCGCCGCGGTGAACGAGTAGACGAACGCCCGGTGAGTGTCGTTGATCTGCATCGCCTGCAGCAGGAGGTAGCCGAGGCCGTCGGAGCCGCCGAGGAACTCGCTGCTGATCGCCATCAGCAGCGAGAGCGTCGCGGCGATCCGCAGGCCGGCGAAGACGAACGGGAGCATCGACGGCGCGATCAGATAGCGCAGCCGGTGCCACCGGGAGAGGTGGTACGCCCGTCCCACCCGGCGCAGCTGGGGCGAGATCTCCCCGACCGCGTAGGAGGTCTGGATGATGACGGGCCAGACGGCCGACACCAGGATCAGGACCAGTCCGAGGTCGCGGGTCGCGCCGAACAGCAGCAGGAACAGCGGCAGCAGCGCGATCGCGGGCACCGTCCGGCCGAAGTCGAGGACCAGCTGGGTGCTGCGCCGGGCGTGCTCGTTGGCACCGATCAGCAGACCGGTGGGCAGGCCCACCAGGACGGCCAGCGCCAGGCCCAGCAGGGCGGTCTCCACCGAGGTGGCGATGCTCGACCAGTAGGCGCCGGTACCGGCCAGGTCCGCCGCCGAGCCCAGACTCTCGCCGGGTGTCGGGAAGCCGCTGGCGGCTCCGGGCCCGCGGGCGAACACGTGCCAGACGGCGACCGCGACCAGGATCGCCAGCAGCCGGTTGACCAGGCGCCGGACGCCGGGCGGCGCCGCCCGGAGCGGGGTACGGGTCACGACAGGATCAGCTTCCCTGCGTCCGGCGCGGCCTTCTCGAACATGTCGTACTTGTTCATGTACTCGACCGAGAAGTCGATGTCGGCCTTGGTCAGCGGCTTCTCCGCGTAGACGGGGAACGCCGCCTTCTCCAGCAGGCCGGCGTCCGCCTTCAGGACCTCGGCGGCGGTCCTCACCAGCAGATCGCGGTCGTCGTTGACGGCCGTGTTGCCCTCCCGCACCGCCTCGGCGAAGGACTTCAGGGTGTCCTTGTTCGCCTCGGCGAACGCCCGGGTGGTGACCCAGACGTAGGCCATGCCGCCGCCGCCGGAGTTCACCGGCGCGAGCGGACGCAGCTCGCCCTTGGCGCGCTCCACGGTGCCCACCGGCTCGGGGGTGGTGGTCGCGTCGACCTGCCCGGACTTCAGGGCGGCCAGGGTGTCGGGGGACTCGACGAACTTGATCGTGGAGCTGTCGCCGCCGGCCTCGTCGACGGAGCCGCGCAGGTCGACCCAGGGTGCGCTCTTGATCTGCGGCACACCGACGGTCTTGCCGGTGAGGTCGGCCAGCGACCTGATGGGGGAGTCCTTCTCGACCCACACATTGGCGAAGCTGAACTCCTCCTGGCCCTCGGGGATGCCTCCGTCGGTGGCCGCGGCGACATAGACCAGGTCGACGCCCTGGCCGGCGGCCACGAGCGAGGTGGCGGTGTCCAGCAGGGCGAGGTTCACCTTGCCGCCGAGCAGCTGCGGGACCATCTCGGTGGACGTCTTCGCCGTGCTGATGTCGACGTCGAGGCCGTGCTTGTCGAAGACACCCTCGTCGTCCGCGGCGAAGGCCGGGACACCGTTGAGCGAAGCGAAGACGGCCAGCTTGAGCGGGCCGCCGCCCGACGCCTTCGAGTCGGCGCCGTCGGAGGAACAGGCGGTACACAGGGCAAGCGCCGCGACGGAGGTCGTGGCGAGAGCGCGAAATCGAGTGGAAGCCATGAGGGGTCCAGTCCTTCTGTCGTGCCCGAGAGCTCGGCTCGTGCGGAGGATGTGTCCGTGACGGGCACGACGACAGTGACAAAGCACGGCCCGCGAATGGCCCGATCGCTCACCAATCGGAATTTCATCTCGTCCGGCCAGGAAACCTCGACGTAACGCGGGACGTCACGTACGTTCCGTGTACACACATCTTTCACATGGCTGAAACTGTTCCCCCGAGGGCTTCGGGTGACGAGACGGAGTCGAGATGAGCGAGATCAACGGCAAGCGCGGAGTGCTGGCGCGGGCCTTCGACATCCTCGGCTGTTTCACCGGAGACGAGCCCGAGCGCTCGGTCGCCGACATCTGCGCGGCGACCGAGCTGCCGCCGGCCACCGTGCACCGGATGCTCGCCACACTCTCCGAGCACGGCGCGATCGAGCGGACCGGCCGCGGCCGCTACCGGCTCGGCCCGCGCCTGTGGCGTCTCGGTCACGGCGTCCCGGACATCCGGCTGTTGCGCGACTGCGCCCGGCCGGCCCTGGTCGACCTGCACGCGAGCACCCGGCTGCCGGTCGCCCTGGCGACCCGCGAGGGCGACCGGCTGCACATCATCGACAAGATCGCCGGACGCGGCACCGTCGGGGTCTGGCAGATGCTGGGGACACCGGTGCTGGACGAGCACCCCGCCGGTCTGGCCCTGCTGGCCTGGAGCGGAGAACCCGACCGCCGGCCGAGCTCGCGCCCGCTGCGCGGTGAGGAGCAGTTCGCCTGGCGGCAGCAGCTGGCCGAGGTGCGCCGGCTCGGTTTCGCGCACTCGCCCACGGGCGCGCAGCACACCTCCCCGTTGGTCTGGGCGGCCGCTCCCGTCTTCGCCGACGACCAGTCGGTGAGCACCTGTGTGATGATCGGCGGCCGCCGTGGCGAGCATCCGCCGGTGTCCCTGGGCCGCCTGGCCCGCACGACGGCCCGCGACATCTCCACCGGCCTGCGCAACGGCGCGGACGACACCCGCCTGACCCACACCCACGCCTGACCCGACCGGCGCCCGCGCCGGACCTTCGACCTGCATCCGTGGCCGGGCCCGGGCCCGGGCCCGTACTCGTGCCGGGCCCGTACTCGTACCCGTCGCACCGGCCCCCCTCGCACCCGTACCCGCACCCCGCCTGACCTGGCCCGCGCACCCACGGCTGTTCCGGCCCACCCCGACGCTGCCGCCGCGGTGGTGAGAGCACACCCGGGGCGCGCGGTGCGGACGCCGGCTCCAGGATGGCCGGTTTCCCTGTGGTGCCGGCGGGGCGGGTGTGCTGTGGAGCCGGGAGGGGGATGAGGTCCCCGGCCCGGGGTGGCCGGCGCGCCGTGGTGCGGTCGCCGGGGGAGTCCGTCCGCAACGACAGCCCGGGGGCACGGCGGTGCCTGTCCCGGCGCCGGCCGCACCGTACGCGTGTGTCGCGCCTCGACGGGTCCGCTCTCCCGATGCCTCCCGTCCCTGGTCACCGCCGCCACCCTGGCGTCGGCGCGAACGGGGGTCCGGGAGGCAGCGCCCCGGGGACGGGACGGGAAAGGGCGGCGGGGGCGAGACACCGATGCCCTCCGCCGTGCGGTCACCGCCCGTTCCCGTCCCGCCCGCGGAGCGCGTGGCCGCCGACGACCCGGTCCGCCGGAGTGCGGCGTCGGCCCTCCCCGGAGATCTCCCGCGCCACCGGGCCCGTACCCCCGGCCGGGCAACTCGCATTCCGCTGGATGCGAGCCCGCGACCGATCGGGCCGTGCTGATTCGACACTGGTGCCCTCGGGCCGCGGACCGGCCCGCAGGATCACCGCAGAACCCAGAGAGGACAGCCGTGAGCGTTGCCTCCCCCACGTCGCAGCAGACCGGCGCCACCGCGCAGCTGGTCGGCTTCGTCTGCGACCCCGGCCGCCGCGCCGAACCAGCCCCCCGGGCGGCCCTGCGCGGGCTGGTGGCCGACACCGTCGGTGTCGCCGTCGCCGGGCTCGCCACCCCCGCCGCGGTACTGGTGCGCGACTGGGTGGAGGACCAGGCGCCCTCCAACGCGCTCGCGCCGGCCGGGACGGCGGCCGTCTGGGGCACGGCAGGACGGTTCGGGCCGGCCGACGCCGCCCTGGTCAACGGCACCGCCGCGCACGCCCTCGACTGGGACGACGCCGCCCCCTCCATGGCGATGCACCCCGCCGCGGTCCTGCTGCCCACACTCTTCGCGTTCGCCGCCCGCCGTCCGGTGACCGGCGGTGATCTCGTCGCCGCCTACAGCGTCGGCTCCGCCGTCTTCCGTGCGGTCTCGGAAGTGCTCCCGCACGCCGTCCACTACGGCCGGGGCTGGCACAACACCTCCACCACCGGACGGCTCGCCGCCACCGCCGCCGCCTGCCGGCTGCTCGGTCTGGACGCCGGCAGGGCCGCCCACGCCCTGGGCATCGCGGCCTCGCAGGCGGCCGGGAGTCTGGCCAACTTCGGCACCATGACCAAGCCGATGCACGCCGGCCTCGCCTCCCGGGACGCCGTGATGGCCGTCGGCCTCGCCACCCGGGGCTTCACCGCGCACCCCGCCCAGCTGGAGGCGCGCGGCGGCTTCCTGGACCTCTTCGGCGACCACGACCCCGAGCGCACCGCGTTCCTGGGCGAACGCCTGGAACACTGGATGACCGGCTGGGTCGACGACTACGCGATCAAGGCCTACCCCTCCTGCTTCGCCACCCAGCGCGCGATCGACGCGGGGATCTCCCTGCGCGAGGAACTGGGGGCCGCCACCGGCCGGATCGCCCGGGTGGAGGTGACCCTCGAGCACGGCGGCACCCGGCCGCTGCGGGACACCCGGCCGGGAAACGGCCTCGAGGCCAAGTTCTCCCTGGAGTACACCCTCGCCGTCGCTCTGCTGACCGGGGACGTCCGGCTCGGCGACTTCACCGACGAGGCCCTGGAGCACCCCGGCGTGGCCGGGCTGATGGCCCGGATCGGTCTCGCGGAACGGCCGCCGGCCGACGAGCCCGGCCACACCGTCGTCCGGCTGCACACCGACGACGGCCGGATCCTGGTCCGCGACGTCCGCCATTCCCGCGGCGACTCCCACCGGCCGCTGACCCGGGACGAACTGGCCGCGAAGTTCCACCAGTGCGCGGGACACGGCCCGGCGGCCCGTTCCTGGTTCGACGCGCTCCTCGCGGTCCCGGACTCCGAGGAGCCGCGGGACCTGCAGACACTCCTCGCCGGCCCGCCCGTACGCGGCTGACCCGGCCGCCCTCCGTCCCCCACCGGGCGCGTTCCCCCGTCGCGCCGTAACACGACACCAGGAGAACCCCGACCATGACCGACACCTTCACCGAGGAAGCGACCGGCCGCTTCGTGGACCTGCCGAGCGGGCGCGTCCACTACCACGAGTACGGCGAGGGCCACCCGCTCGTGCTGCTGCACGGATCCGGCCCCGGCGCGACCGGCTGGAGCAACTTCGCGGAGAACATCCGCGAACTCGGCAGGCGGTTCCGCTGTCTGGCCGTCGACATGCCCGGCTGGGGCAAGTCCGACCCGGTCGGCTACGACGACCGCGACCACGCCGCGACCGCGCTGGAGTTCCTCGACGCGCTGGGCATCGACAAGGCGGGGTTCATCGGCAACTCGATGGGCGGCGCGACCTCCGTCCTGGTCGCCGCGACCCACCAGGAGCGGGTCAGCCACCTCGTCACCATGGGCGCCGGCGTCGGCGGCGCCCATCTCTTCGTGCCGGGCGGCGGCCCCAGCGAGGGCGTGAGGGTGCTCCAGCGGACCTACCGCGAACCCACCGAGGCGAACTTCCGCGACCTGGTCGACGTGATGACGTTCGACCCGGCGCACGCCTCGGAGGAACTGGTCCGCCTGCGTCACAAGGCGGCGGTCGAACGCCCCGACCACCTCGCCAACTTCGCCGCAGGCATCGGCAGGCCCCGCCCGCACATGGCCACCCACGCCCAGATCGCCGGCATCACCGCACCGTCCCTGTTCTTCCACGGCCGCGACGACCGGGTCGTGCACTACGAGAGCTCGCTGAAGCTGGTCTCCCTGGTGCCCCGTTCCCGGATGGTGCTGCTGGCCGGCTGCGGCCACTGGGCCCAGCTCGAGCACGCCGACGAGTTCAACCGCACCGTCACCGACTTCCTGCTCCACAACTGAGGAAGAAAGGCCCCTTCAGCCATGCACGAGGTACACGAGCGGATCCTGGCCCGCGCCGAGGAGATCGCCGCCGAGGCCGCGCCCAGCGACGAGCTGGGCCGGCTGACCGACAAGGCCGCCGAGGTGCTGCGCGCCAGCGGCGTCATCCGCATGCTGCAGCCGGCCGAGTTCGGCGGCCACGAGGCGAGCCCGGTCGACTTCTTCCGCACCCTGCGCGACATCGGCGTCCGGTCGTCCTCGGCGGGCTGGGTGGCCGGGGTGGTCGGCGTCCACGCGTTCGAGGTGGCGCAGATGGACATCGAGGTGCAGAAGGAGATCTGGGGCGAGGACCCGGACACCTGGATCGCCTCGCCGTACGCCCCGCTCGGCCGGGCCACCCCGGTCGAGGGCGGATACCGGTTCTCCGGCCGCTGGCCGTTCTCCTCGGGCACGGACCACTGCCGGTGGATCATCCTCGGCGGTCTGATCGTGGACGAGGACGGCAAGCCGGTCCCGGGCGGGCTGCGCCACTTCGTCCTCCCGCGGGCGGACTACGAGATCGTCCAGGACTCGTGGGACGTGGTCGGGCTGCGCGGCACCGGCAGCAAGGACATCGTCATCGAGGACAGGTTCATCCCGGAGCACCGGATCCTCGACCCGGTGCCGATGGAGGACGGCGGCCTGGCCGGCCGGGTCGGGCGGGGCGGCTCGCCGCTGTACCGGATGCCGTTCCACCCGATGTTCACCGCGGGCATCACCACCGCGACGGTCGCGATGGCGCAGGGTGCCCTGGCGGCGTTCGTCGCCTCCATGCGGGGCCGGGTCACGGCGCGCGGGGTACGGACCGCGGGCGACCCGCACCAGCTGGCCGTATTGGGCCGGGCGGTCTCCGACCTGGAGGCCGGCGAGGTCCAGCTGTTCGACGACATCGAGCGGATGTGGGAGCGGGCCCGGCGCGACGAGCGTTTCCCGGCCGAGGAGCGACTGCGGATCCGCCGCAACCAGGTCCGTATCGCCCGCCGCGCGGTGAACGCCGTCGACGAGCTGTTCCTGCACGCCGGCGGCTCGGCGCTGCGCTCCGACTCCGCCCTGCAGCGGTGCTGGCGCGACATCCACGCCGCGATGAACCACGCCAGCAACAACGCCGACCCGATCTACCAGGCGTACGGCCTCGACACCTTCGGCCACCCCGTACCGCCGTCCGTGCTCTTCTGACCACCCCCGCACCCCGCACCCCGTACCCCGCGCGCCGCGCGTCCCGCAGTCCTCTCCCGGAGGTATCCCACATGCCCGCCCCGCACCGCCGTACCGTCCCACCCCGGGAGCAGCCATGACCAGCCGTGATTCCGCCGCTGCCGTGACGAAGGCGGCGGAAGTCCTGGAGGACGCCGCCCGCACCGGCACCCCCGTCCCCCCGGTACGCGCGCTGCTTCCCGAGGGGGACGTCCAGGCCGCCTACGCGGTGCAGCGGCTGAACGTGGCACGTGCCGTGGCCGGCGGACGCCGTCCGGTGGGCCGCAAGATCGGCCTGACCTCCCCCGCCGTCCAGCGTCAGCTCGGCGTCGACCGGCCCGACTTCGGCGCGCTCTTCGCCGACATGGCCGTCCCCGAGGGGCAGCCGGTCGCGCCCGGCCGGCTGCTCCAGCCGAAGGTGGAGGCGGAGGTCGCCCTGGTCCTCGGCGCGGACCTGCCGCACCGCGACCCGACCGTCGCCGACCTGCTGCGCGCCACCGCCTTCGCGCTGCCCGCGCTGGAGATCGTCGACAGCCGCGTCGCCGGCTGGGACATCACCATCGTCGACACCGTCGCCGACAACGCCTCCTGCGGCCTGTACGTCCTCGGCGGCACCCCCGTCCCCCTCGACCGGGTCGATCTGCGCGCCGTGACCATGACCCTGACGAAGAACGGCGAGACGGTCTCCCGGGGCACCGGCGCCGACTGCCTCGGCAGTCCGCTCACCGCCGCTCTCTGGCTCGCCTCCACCCTCGCCGGCCTGGGCGACCCGCTGCGGGCCGGCGACATCGTCCTGACCGGGGCACTGGGGCCCATGTCGGCCGCCGCCGAGGGCGACGCGTTCTCGGCGCACATCGAAGGACTCGGCACGGTCGACACCGTGTTCGCGTCCGCCACCGCGGAAGGAGCGGCAGCATGACCACGAAGGTCGCCGTCATCGGATCGGGCAACATCGGCACCGACCTGATGATCAAGATCCTGCGGCTCTCCGAGTCACTGGAGATCGCCGCGATGGTCGGTATCGACCCCGGCTCGGACGGTCTGGCACGCGCCCGCCGGCTGAAGGTCGCCACCACCCACGAGGGCGTGGAGGGCCTGGTCGCGATGGACGAGTTCGCGGACGTGTCGCTCGTCTTCGACGCCACCTCCGCGGGCGCCCACCGCCGCCACGACGAGGTACTGCGCGCGCTGGGCCGCACGGTCGTCGACCTCACCCCCGCCGCACTCGGCCCGTACGTGGTCCCGCCGGTCAACGGGGACGCGCATCTGGCCGCGCCGAACGTCAACATGGTCACCTGCGGCGGCCAGGCCACCATCCCGGTCGTGGCCGCGGTCTCGGCCGTCACGCCGGTGCACTACGGGGAGATCGTCGCCTCGATCTCCTCCCGCTCGGCCGGTCCCGGCACCCGGGCCAACATCGACGAGTTCACCGAGACCACCTCCGCCGCCATCGAACAGGTCGGCGGAGCGGCGCGCGGCAAGGCCATCATCGTCCTCAACCCGGCCGAACCCCCGCTGATCATGCGGGACACCGTGCACTGCCTGGTCGGCGACTGCGACGACGCGGCGGTCACCGCCTCCGTGGAGGAGATGGTGGCCCGGGTCCGGGCCTACGTCCCCGGCTACCGTCTCAAGCAGCGGGTGCAGTTCGACCGGGTCGCCGCCGACGACCCGCTGCGCGGCCTCGTCCCGGACGGCACCGCGGCCACCAAGGTGTCGGTGTTCCTGGAGGTGGAGGGCGCCGCCCACTACCTGCCCGCCTACGCCGGCAACCTCGACATCATGACCTCGGCCGCCCTGCGCACCGCCGAACGCATGGCCGCCCACCACGCCATGGAGGTGGCAGCCCGATGACCGCTCTCTACGTCCAGGACGTGACCCTGCGGGACGGCATGCACGCCGTCCGGCACCGTTACACCGTCGAGCAGGCCCGCACCATCGCCGCCGCCCTCGACGCCGCCGGGGTCGCCGCGATCGAGATCGCCCACGGCGACGGGCTGTCGGGCTCCAGCATCACCTACGGCGTCGGCGCCCACACCGACTGGGAGTGGATCGAAGCCGTCGTGGGCGCCGTCACCCACGCGGTCCCCACCACGCTCCTCCTGCCGGGCATCGGCACCCTGCACGACCTGAGGCAGGCGCACGCGCTCGGGATCCGCTCGGTGCGCGTCGCCACCCACTGCACCGAGGCCGACATCTCCGCCCAGCACATCGCCGCCGCCCGCGAACTGGGCATGGACGTGGCCGGGTTCCTGATGATGTCGCACATGGCCGAGCCCGCCGAACTCGCCCGCCAGGCACAGCTGATGGAGTCCTACGGCGCCCAGTGCGTCTACGTCACCGACTCCGGCGGCCGGCTCACCATGGACGGCGTCCGCGACCGGGCCCGCGCCTACCGCGACGTCCTCGACCCGGCGACCGGACTCGGTATCCACGCACACCACAACCTCGGTCTGGGCGTGGCCAATTCGGTCGTCGCCGTCGAGAACGGCGTCACCCGCGTCGACGCCTCCCTCGCCGGCCAGGGCGCCGGCGCCGGCAACTGCCCGCTCGAGGCCTTCGTCGCGGTCGCCGATCTCATGGGCTGGGACCACGGCTGTGACCTGTTCCCGCTGATGGACGCCGCCGACGACCTCGTACGCCCCCTCCAGGACCGAGAGGTCCGCGTCGACCGGGAGACCCTCACCCTGGGCTACGCCGGCGTCTACTCCAGCTTCCTCCGCCACGCCGAGGCCGCGTCCCGCCGCTACGGCGTCGACACCCGCGCGATCCTCGTCGAGGTCGGGCGCCGGGGGATGGTCGGCGGCCAGGAGGACATGATCACCGACATCGCCCTGGACCTGGCGAAGCCCCCGGTCGCGGGCTGAACGCCACCACCCGCCACGCACCCCGGGCGCCTGCCGTGTTCGACGGCA
>NZ_JABTTS010000026.1:0-188105 GCF_018638295.1 Streptomyces sp. CHD11 | reverse complement strand
CCCCCCCCCCCCCCCCCCCGGTCCGTATCCCGGAACGCACGCGCGTGCGGCGGCGGACCGGGAGCGGGCACCCGCCCCGCCGCTGCCCGCCGCCCGCTGCCCGCCGTCCGCTGCCCGCTGCCCGCCGTCCGCCGTCCGCCGCCCGTGGCCAGGGCGCCGGCGTCACCGTCGGACGTCGAGATCCCGGATGCCCTCCTCCCGGCCCGCCGCCGTCCCCCGCTCCCGCCCACTCCGTCCGCAGGGCCGTCCGGCACCGTGCCGCAGAAGGCCCGGCGAGCAGGGATGTACGTTCGCACATTCAGAATGTACGAACGTACGCTCTCGCCTGTAGGCTCCCCGCATGACTGTCGACGTACTGCGTGAGCCCACCCGGGCCGACCGGCGGGCCCGCGCGGCCGTGGCGGTGCTGTTCCTGACCAACGGCGCCCTGTTCGCCAACCTGCTGCCGCGCTACCCGCAGATCAAGGACGATCTGGGGATCGGGAACGCCGCGTACGGACTGGCCGTCGCCGCGTTCCCGACGGGCGCCATCGTCGCCGGCCTGGCGGCGGGGGTGCTGGTCCGCCGGCTGGGGTCGGCACGCGTCGCCGTGCTCGGCACCCTGCTGACGGGCGTGGGAGTGCTGGCGGCCGGACTGGCCGGCTCGGTGGCGCTGTTCGCTGCGGCGCTCTTCCTGGCCGGGGCCATGGACGCGATCACGGACGTCGGGCAGAACGCCCACGGTCTGCGGGTGCAGCGCCGGTACGGACGCAGCATCATCAACTCCTTCCACGCCATCTGGTCCATCGGCGCCGTCACGGGCGGCGCCATGGCCGCCGGAGCCATCGCGCTCGGCCTGTCACGGGGGCAGCACCTGCTCATCTCGGGTGTGCTGTTCGGCGCCGCCGCCTGTGTCGCGCTGCGCTACTGCCTGCCCGGACCCGACACGGAACCGGCCGCGGAGGAGGGGAACGGCACGGACCCGCACCCGCGGCAGCCGGGCAAGCAGGGGACGGGGTCCAGGCGCACGGTGTACGTGCTCGCCGCTCTCGTGCTCATCGCCACCGCCGGCACGCTCGTCGAGGACGCCGGCAACTCCTGGGCCACGCTGTATCTGTCCGACTCCCTGGACGCGTCGGTGACGCTGGCCGCCTGCGGCTTCATCGCCCTGGTCGGCGCGCAGTTCATCGGCCGCCTGATCGGCGACCGGCTCGTGGACCGGTTCGGGCAGCGGCAGGTGGCCAGGACGGGCGGGTTCATCGTGGCGGCCGGCATGGGCCTGGCGCTGGCCGTGCCCACGGTCCCGGGCACGGTCCTCGGCTTCGCCGCCGCCGGGTTCGGTGTGGCGACCCTCGTACCGGCGGCGATGCAGGAAGCCGACGAACTGCCGGGCCTCAGGCCGGGGTCGGGCCTCACCATCGTCTCCTGGCTGATGCGCCTGGGCTTCCTCTGCTCCCCGCCCGTCGTCGGCCTCGTCGCCGACGCCACCAGTCTGCGCGCGGGCCTGCTCGTGGTGCCGCTCGCCGGACTCCTCGTCATCACCCTCGCCCCGGTCCTGCGGTCCCGGCGGATCTGAACGCCCGGGACCTGCGGTCGGAAACGGTTCCGCGCAATCCGCGGGGAGCTGTGCCGTCGAGCCCCGATCGGCGGCCGTCGTCCGGGGCGGGTGAACCGGTTGTCCGCAGCACGCCCGGCCGACCGGTCGGCCCCGGCGGGTGGTCAGTGCGGTACGGCCTCGGACTCGGCTCCGGCCGTCCGGTCCTTCCAGGTGACCCATCGTGAGCACACCGCCACCAGCACCGCCGAGGCCGCGACCACCGCCATGCCGACCGTCAGGTCCGTGGCACCGGCGACGAAGCCGATCAGCGCCGGGCCCGCGAGGAGGCCGGTGGTGCCCATCGCGGCGACCAGGGCGAGGGCGCCCGGCCCCTCGGCCGCGGCGGCCACGTAGAGGCAGGGGGTCACGGTCGCCATGCCCAGGCCGACACAGGCGAAGCCGATGAGCGCCGGCCAGGTGCCGCCGGTCAGCAGGGCGAGGGCGAGGCCGGTGCCCGCCAGCACGCTGCCCGCCCGTACCAGCAGCGCGTCGCCCCACCGGCTCCGCCAGCCGTCGCCCAGCAGGCGGGCCAGCACCATCATCACCGAGAAGAAGGCGATGCCCAGCGGCGCCAGCCGCCCCGACGCGCCCGTCTCCTCCGTCAGGTAGAGCGCGGACCAGTCGTTCATGGCGCCCTCGGTGACCGTCCCGAAGACCATGGCGCAGCCCAGCCAGAGTGCCGCGCGCGAGGCGCCGGCCAGGCTTCCCAGGCGCTTCTTCCCGTCCTTCGCCGGCTGCTTCCCGGGCGCGCGGTCCCTGCTCTCGGCGAGGACCCGGGGCCTGGAGGCGGCCAGCAGCAGGAGCAGCAGCGCCGCCGCCACCGCGAAGTGCGCGGTCACGGAGTGCGTGACGGCGTTCGTCCCCGAGGCGAGCAGCGCGCCGCCGAACGCCCCGCCGCTGAACGTCGCGTGCAGCTGGGCCATCGCGCCCCGGCCGTAGTGCTCCTCCAGGGCGGCGCCGCGCGCGTTCATGGCGACGTTGAGGCAGCCGACCGCCACCCCGTCGACGAAGACCACCGCCAGGGCCAGCGGGTAGCTGCCGGCCGCGGCCAGCGCCGGCAGCACCGACACCAGCACCAGGGCGGACCACACCGCCAGTCCGCGTGAGCCCAGCCGCCGCATCAGCGGCGCGACCAGCGGGAAGGACACCGCCGCCCCGACCCCGCAGATCATCAGGAGCAGTCCCAGCTGGGTCTCGTCCATCCCGAAACGGGACTTGAGAGCGGGCAGCCGGGAGGCCCAGGTGGCGTACTGGAAGCCGAGGAAGCAGAACAGCGCGGCGGTGGCCAGCTGGTCACGGCGGAAATCGCCGAGGGTGGGCAGCATCAGTGGTCAGGACCCCTCTTCAGAGCCGCCGGAGCGGTGGTACGGGACCGGGCAGGACATGTAGACGGCGCCGTCGCCGTAACTCCCGTGGAGCTCGGCCCCCGGGTCGGGCCGGTAACCGTGTCCGGCCCAGAAACGCTCCGTCCCGCCGACGGCGATCAGCGAGATCCGCTCGTACGACAAGCGCCCGGCGGTCTCCGCGAGATGCCGCACCAGCCGGCTGCCCAGCCCCCGGCCGCGGAGGTCGTCCGCGATCACGAGGTCGTGCAGATGCAGATTGCGCGAGTCGAACGTCCGCTCCTCCGGCCGGGCCAGATCGGGATAGCGGTAGCGCGGATAGGGCAGAGCGAGTACATAGCCCGCGACGCGCTCACCCGTCTCCAGGACGAAGCAGGTCGCCGGGGACGCCCGGCCCCGCGAGCGCAGCGCCTCGACGCCCTCGGACAGGGCGGCCGACGCGTACACCCCGGCCTCCAGGGCGGCTATCCGCGGCCAGTCGTCGGCGCCGACGGTACGGATGCGCGCGTCCGGCCCCTCCGGTGCGTCCCCGCCGACGCAGACGCGGGGCAGCGGGCCGAAGCCGTTGAAGCCCTCGGTCGTGTAGCTGGCGGCGTACGCTCCGGCCGACAGCACCCAGACCGGGTCGCCCGACGCGACGTCCCTCGGTACCCGTACCCGACGGTGTTCGTGGGCGTAGGCGTCGTCGCTGTCGCAGGTGGGACCCGCGACGACGGCCGGCACCAGGGCCGCGTCGGTCACGTCCGGGTGGGTCGGGAAGACCAGCGGGTACTGGACCGCGTCCATCTCGTACAGACCGTTGAACTTGCCGCAGCTCAGATACAGCCAGTGCTCGTGCTCCCCGTCCGGCTGAAGGCGGGAGGTCAGCCGGGAGACATGGGCCCTGATCGCGCCGTGGTCGGCGACCAGATGGCGGCCCGGTTCCACCCGGAAGTCCAGCGGGCGGGGGGACAGTTCCGCCAGCCGTTCCATGCCCTCGCGCAGGACGGCGAAGATCTTGTCCAGCGGGGGGTCCAGCCGTTCGCCCCGGCGGTCGACGTAGCCGAGTGCCGGCAGACCCCCGCCCAGGTTGACGTGGTCCGGCACGATCCCCCGGCGGTGCAGGGCGGTGAGCACCTCGGCGAGGGTCGCGAACGCCTGTTGCCACGCCTCGGCGGTCATCTGCTGGGAACCGACGTGCACCGACAGCCCGGCGGGGACGAGCCCCGCGTCCCGGGCGGCCTCCAGCACCCGCACGGCGTCGTCCGCCGCGCACCCGAACTTCCGGCTCAGCCCCCACAGCGCGCCCTCACCCGTGGTCGCCAGCCGGCAGAACACCCGGGAGCCCGGCGCGTGTCCGGCGAGCGCCGCCACGTCCTCGGCGCTGTCCGTGGCGAAGTCCCGCACGCCGAGCCCGTACGCCTGCGCGATGTTCCGGTCCGACTTGACCGTGTTGCCGTAGTGGACACGGTGCGCGGGCACTCCGGTCGCCAGTGCGTGGACGATCTCCCGGGGGCTCGCCGCGTCGAAGCCGGCGCCCCGGTCCGCCAGACACGCCAGGACCTCCCGCACCGGACAGGCCTTCATGGCGAACCGTATGTCGGCGCCGGGCAGTTCCCGGGCCAGCGCGTCGTACCGGCCGGCGATCCCGTCCAGGTCGTAGACGAGCGCGTCCTCGGCGGCGGTCGCGAGAGCGCCGCGCAGCGCACCGTTCACCGGGGAACGCTCCGCACCTCGAGGTCCCCGCTCGCCCGCACCAGGGCCTCCCAGGACTCGATCAGCAGCACGAAGTCCTCGGTGTCGCGCGCGGCCTCGTCCAGCAGTCGCTGCCGCTGGTCCGCGATCCCCCGCGCGAACTCGGCGTACTGTCCGCCCAGCCGCTCGTACACCGCCTCGACCGTGTCCAGCCGCCGCTCGTTCTCCGCGCGGTCCAGGGTCACGCTCTCGGCGAGGAAGGCGGCGAACGGCGCCGGGTCCAGCCGCCCGCCGTCGTCCAGCAGTTCCCCGCCCGCCTCGGCCATCCGGTCGTAGACGTGATGGAGATAGAGCATCGACAGCAGGAACTTCACGAACCGGGTCTGGTACGCCAGGAATCCGGCGTGGGTACGGCGCTCCCCGGTGTAGTAGTTCTCGATGTGCCGGTTGTGCAGCACACCGGGCAGGGCGGCGTCGTACACGGCGTGGATGAGGAAGTAGTCGCTGCCGATGGTCGCGGTGGCGGGCGGCAGCGGCAGCCGCTCGTACACGTCCCGGGTGAACGCGATGTTGGACATGTCGACACGCATCGGATCGACCAGCGTCAGCGTCGAGTGGTCGCCCGTGAAGGGCAGCACTCCGGCGCCCTTGAAGGACTCCTCGGCCAGGCCCCGTCGCTGGTCGTCCGTCCAGTGGGCCGGGGCCCACAGGCCGACCACCTGCTCGTAGGCCTCCTTGTCGAGTTCCTGGATGCCGCCGATGTCGACGGAGAGTTCACCGATGAAGGAGGCACCGACCATCGAGACGGGCCGGTCGGCGATCCCGGGGTCGAGCGTCACCTCCGACACCCCGGCGAAGGCGTCCGAGGCGCGTCGGCCCAGGGACGCCAGCTCGTGGTGGACGGGGAAGACGGGTTCGCCCTCGAACAGCTGGTAGCGGCAGTCGGAGTCCCGCCGGTGCAGCGAGCTGCAGCCCAGTGCCGCCGCGATCAGGAACGCGCGGTTGGTGCAGGCGCCGTAGGAGACCGCGTCCGGGAGCATGAGGTCGAGCAGCCGCTCCGGCGCGGGGAGCGCGGCCCGTCCGATCGCGGAGCGGAGGAAGTGGCGTTGGGCCGGTTCGTCGAGGTGGTGCACGGCCACGCGCGGCGAACCGGGGAGCGCGGTGACCGTCCGGGCGTGTGCCGCCCGGGTCGCCGCGTCGGAGGAGTCGAGGATCAGCAGACGCACCTCGACGTCGAAGTGCCGTACGGCGTAGGCGGCTTCGGCGGCCATGGCGGTGATGGTCGCGGAGCACTCCCGGTTGGTCGGGAGCGCCAGGCATATCCGGTCCATGTCGGTTCCCCGCCTCATCGCGTGTGCTCGTGCCATGTGTCGAGACCCAGCAGCATGCGGCCCAGCTCGTCGAGTTCGGCCGGCCCGTAGCGCAGGGACTCGTGCTTCACGGCGTCGCCGAGCAGGGTCGCGTTCCAGTCGGGTGTGCTCAGCGTGCGCCAGGACTCCACCCGGGAGCGGCGCAGTTCGCCGTGTTCCTCCAGGGCGGGCATCATCGACAGGTACTGCACCGCGCGCACCCCGTCGGCCGAGGAGTTGCCGGCCACGCCGTGCGCCAGCATGCCGTTGAAGATCAGCAGGTCACCGGCGCTGAGCCGGGGGCGGACCACCGGGAACTCCGTCCGGTCGGTGCCGGGCCGGATCGGGTCCCGGTCGGCCGGCTGCCCGACCCGCCACTCGTCGAACCGGCGGAAGAGCTCCGGCGAACACTGGAACCCGCCCTGGTCGTCCTCCGTGTCGGTGAGCGCGATGATGCCCTGCACCCGCTGCGGGAGAACGCTCGCCGTGCTGTCCACGTCCCAGTGCAGCTCGATGTCGAAGCCCTCGTCGGTGGGATCGATCAGTGAGCGCGAACGGTTGCGCACATTGGGCGGGTTGAGGTTCAGGCGGTCCAGGGTGACCCACAGCTCCTCGCAGTCCCAGACGTCCACGAAGGCGTCGTAGACCCGCCGGGTCTGCCGGCTGTCCCAGATCAGCTGGTGGTGGTAGGCCTCGACGAAGCCGTAGACGAACAGGTCCCGGTCGAGGTCCGAGCGGAAGGTGCGCTCCCGGTACCAGGTGTCGGGGCGCTGCGGGTCGAGGTCCTGGAACTCCCAGGCGAACTCCAGCAGCAGCTTGGCAGCGTCGGGGGAGACCGCCTCCGGGACCACCACGTAGCCGTGGTTCTGCCAGGACGCGAACTGCTCCTCGGTGAGCACCCGCAGGGGCAGGTCCTTCTTCAGATGCCTCAGCTGCGTCTCGGCGAGGTAGGCCTCACCATCGGCGCTGAAGTAGGGGCGCTCGGAGGCGGCGCGGTGTAAACGGCGGTGGTTCGTCGTCATGCGGTACTCCGGAACTCTGGATCACTTGCGGCATGCGGCATGCGGCATGCGGCATGCGGCATGCGGCATGCGGCATGCGGACAGCGGGAACGACGGGAACGACGGGAACGGCGGGAACGGCGAGAAGTGGGGGAAGTGCGAGAAGGGGGCTGAAGGGAGAAGAGAAGAACGGAAGGGGCAGGGCGGAGAGCGGAGGGGCGCGAAGGAGGTGGTGTCGTGACCGGTCTACGACACCCCGGTGCGGCCGAGCGCACGGTTCGTCCCGCCGTGGTGGACGGTGTGGCGGGCGACCCGCCCGGTGACATCGATGTCGTCGAGCGGGCCGAGCGGGCTGTGAGAGGGAGACGTGTCCCGTGCCGGTTTCGTGTACCCGGCCGGGTACCGGTGTCCCTCCGGTGTCACGCGGTGCGCCCACCGCGGCGGACGCGGGTGGCTGTGCTGGGCCATACGGGATCTCCGTGCGGGCTGTGCACGCGGCGGATCCGCAGGGAATGCGCCACGCGCGGTTCAGACCACTGGATGTTGGACTGGACCAATGGGCTCTGTCAAGGAAGGTACTTCTTACCTACCGTTCAAATAACCGGCGTTGAGCATGAACCGCCCCCGGTCAGGAGCCGGACGGGCCGGGTCCTGGACGGGTCAGTGTCGTCGTGAACTTGTAGCGCGAGCCGCGGTACACCGACCGGACCCACTCCACCGGCGTGCCCGACTCGTCCCGTGAGTGGCGGGACAGCAGCAGCATGGGCAGCCCCACGTCCGTACCGAGCAGTCCCGCCTCCCGCGGGGTCGCCGGTGAGGTCTCGATCGTCTCGTCGGCCTCCGCCGGCCGCACCCCGTACACCTCGGCGAGGGTGGTGTAGAGCGAGGTGTAGCGGGAGAGGTTGCGGCGCAGGTCGGGGAAGCGCCGCGCGGACAGATGGGTCGCCTCGATCGCCATCGGCTCGCCCCCGGCGAGCCGCAGCCGCTCGATGCGCAGCACCCTGTCCTCCGGCTCCACCTCCAGCAGGGCCGCCAGCTCCTCGTCGGCGCCGATGTAGCCGATCTCCAGGACCTGTGAGGCGGGGTTGAGCCCCTGGGCCCGCATGTCCTCGGTGTACGAGGTCAGCTGGAGCGTCCGGTAGACCTTCGGCCGGGCCACGAAAGTGCCCTTGCCCTGGATCCGGTCGAGCCGGCCCTCGCTCACCAGCTCCTGCAGGGCCTTGCGGATCGTGGTGCGCGAGGTGCGGAACTCGACGGCGAGCAGGCGCTCGGCCGGCATCGGGGCGCCGGGTGCGCGCTCGTCCGTCATCTGCAGCAACCGCTGCTTGATGCGGTAATACTTCGGAACGCGACCGATACGGCCCGGCGCCCCCGTTCCGGCCTGGGCGCTGCTGACGTCCGTGGTCATGACCTGCCTTCCGGCTGCGGTGTCCGGCGCGCGGACGGCAGGTGCCGACCGCGGTGCACGTCGGCGGACGGCCGGGTTCGGCGCCGCACGCTCGGCGATCCCGTTATAACGGTGAGTTCTCGCTTTGGTCTAGTCCAACCCTCAAGCCGTCCCTGTTTGAGGTGAGTTCTGCCGTCGTCCGGGAGTGTCCGAGCTGTTATCCGGGCAGGAGTTCGCGACCCTTGACAGGGCCATAGGTCTAGGCCAAGCTCCCCCTTGCTGGTCTAAACCATTTAGAGGAAGCCGGGTCCCAGCCCGCCGAGCCGTTGCGCCGTTGTGGGGTCACCGCCGAGGGCGTGGGTGTGGAAGGCATTCCTGAGGAGGGGTGGCGCGTGAAGCGCAAGCTGATAGCCGCGATCGGGGTCGCGGGCATGTTGTTCTCCGTCGCTGCGTGTGGCGGCGACAGTGGTGACGGCGACAAGAAGGCAGGCGCGGACGGTTACGCCGGCGAGACGCTCACCGTGTGGGTGATGGACGGCTCGTCGCCGGACCAGTGGCAGAAGGACCTCACCGCCGAGTTCGAGAAGAAGACCAAGGCGAAGGTCAAGTTCGAGGTCCAGCAGTGGAACGGCATCCAGCAGAAGCTGACCACGTCGCTGTCCGAGGAGAACCCGCCGGACGTCTTCGAGATCGGTAACACCCAGACCCCGGCCTACGCGAAGACCGGCGGCCTCGCCGACCTCGCCGACCTGAAGACCGAGATCGGCGCGGAGTGGACCGAGTCGCTCAACGAGTCGTCCGTCTTCGAGGGCAAGCAGTACGCGGCGCCCTGGTACTTCGCCAACCGCGTCGTCCTCTACAACAAGAAGGTCTGGGCGGACGCCGGTCTCAAGGACACGCCCAAGACCCGCGACGAGTTCTACACCGCGCTCAAGACGATCGGTGACAAGACCGACGCCGAGCCGATCTACCTGCCCGGCCAGAACTGGTACCACTTCGTCGGCCTGGTGATCGGCGAGGGCGGCGAACTGGTCAGGAAGGACGGCGACACCTACGTCTCCAACCTCGACGACCCGAAGGTCGCCGCCGCCGCGGAGACCTACAAGAAGTTCCAGGCGCTGTCCGAGGCGCCCAAGGACAAGGACGAGGCCACCCCGCAGCAGGGTGAGGTCTTCGCCGACGGCAAGGTCGGCGCGTTCATCGGCATGGGCTGGGAAGCCGGCATCGCGATCGAGGCCAACCCGAAGATCGAGAAGGACATCGGCTACTTCACCATCCCCGGCGCCACCGCCGACAAGCCCGAGGGCGTCTTCCTCGGCGGCTCCAACCTCGCCGTCGCCGCGGGCAGCAAGAAGCAGGAACTCGCCAAGGAGTTCCTGCGGATCGCCCTCTCCGACAAGTTCGAGGGCCAGCTGGCCAAGCTCAACGGCGTCATCCCCAACAAGGAGTCGCTGCAGAGCAACCTGAAGGGCAACGCCCCGGCCGAGGCCGCCGCGCCGGCCGCCGCCGTCGGTGGCACCACGCCGCTGATCCCGGAGTGGGCCGCCGTGGAGAACGACCCCAACCCGATCAAGACGTACCTGACCGCCGTCCTGAACGGCAAGTCCCCGGCCGAGGCCGCCAAGCAGGTCGAGGGCGAGTTCAACAAGCGCCTGTCGCAGCAGCAGTAGTCGAAGCGAGCGCACGGAGCGGGGGGGGGGGGGGGGGGGGGCCGGCCACTCGCCGGCCCCCGCCCCGGCGTCGAGTATGTCGAGAAGAGAGATCGCGAGCATGACCGTGCAGACCGAACGGCCGCCCTCCGGCCCGGCGGACGTCCGCAAGGCGGACGACGGGGGACCCGGCGGGCCGACACCGAGAGCGGCGTCGCGCCTCGGCGCACTCGCCCCGTACCTGTTGCTGCTGCCCGCCTGTGCGGCCTCCGTGCTCCTGCTCGGCTGGCCGCTGCTCAAGGACGTGCTGCTGTCGTTCCAGAACCTCAATATGACGCAGCTGATCCAGCGCGCCACCGAATGGAACGGTTTCGACAACTACCAGGCGGCCCTCACCAGTGAGGACTTCTGGCGGGTCACCCTCCGCTCGATCCTCTTCACGGCGGCCAACGTCGTCCTGATCATGGTGCTGGGCACACTGGTCGGGCTGCTGCTCGCCCGCCTCGGCAAGTGGATGCGGTTCACCCTGCTGCTGGGCCTGGTGCTCGCCTGGGCCATGCCGATCGTGGCCGCCACCACCGTCTACCAGTGGCTGTTCGCGCAGCGCTTCGGCGTCGTCAACTGGGTCCTGGACAAGCTCGGCTGGCACTCCATGGCCGACTACAGCTGGACCAGCAGCCAGATGTCGACCTTCTTCGTCATCACCGTACTGATCGTGTGGATGTCCATCCCGTTCGTCGCGATCAACCTCTACGCCGCGACCACCACGATCCCGAAGGAACTCTACGAGGCCGCCTCCCTCGACGGCGCCGGCGCCTGGCGCGGCTTCACCGCGGTCACCCTGCCGTTCCTGCGGCCGTTCCTCTACGCCACCACGTTCCTGGAGATCATCTGGGTCTTCAAGGCGTTCGTGCAGGTCTACCTCATCAACCAGGGCGGCCCCGACCGGCTCACCGAGATCCTGCCCGTCTACGCCTACGTCGAGGGTGTCGGCAACCAGCACTACGGCATGGGCGCGGCGATCGCCGTCCTGACCATCGCGATCCTGCTCGGCCTGACCGCCTACTACCTGCGGATCGTGCTCAAGCAAGAGGAGGACGAGCTGTGAAGCGCTCGCTCTTCGGCCGCCTGTGGCCCAACGCCACGGCCGTCGTCCTGTTCATCGGCTTCGTCTTCCCCGTGTACTGGATGTTCAACACGGCCCTCAAGCCGACCGGCGACATCCTCTCGGAGGACCCGGTCTGGTTCCCGACCGACCTCACCTTCGAACACTTCAAGACCGCGACCGACGTCGACCACTTCTGGACCTACGTCACCAACTCGCTGACGGTCACCATCCTGGCCGTGGTCTTCTCACTGCTGATCGCGCTGGCCGGTTCCTTCGCCCTGGCGCGGATGCGCTTCAAGGGGCGGCGCGGCTTCATCGTCGGATTCATGCTGGCCCAGATGGCGCCCTGGGAAGTCATGATCATCGCGATGTACATGATCGTGCGGGACGCGTCCATGCTGAACAGCCTCGTACCGCTGACGCTCTTCTACATGATGATGATCCTGCCCTTCACCATCCTGACGCTGCGCGGCTTCGTCGCCGCCGTACCCAAGGAGCTGGAGGAGTCGGCGATGGTCGACGGCTGCACCCGGGGCCAGGCGTTCCGCCGGATCATCCTGCCGCTCCTCGCCCCGGGCCTGATGGCCACCTCGCTGTTCGGGTTCATCACCGCCTGGAACGAGTTCGCCCTCGTCCTGGTGCTCAACAAGGACGCCGAGGCGCAGACGCTGCCCCTGTGGCTGTCCAGTTTCCAGAGCCAGTTCGGCAACGACTGGGGCGCGACCATGGCCGCCTCGTCGCTCTTCGCCATTCCGATCCTGATCCTCTTCGTCTACCTGCAGCGCAAGGCCGTCAGCGGCCTGACCGCGGGCGCCGTGAAGGGATAACGCCACCCGATGACGACATTCACCACCGGCACCGACACCCTCACCCGGGACGCGCTGGCCGTACTGCAGCCCGGTTTCGCCGGCACCACCGCGCCCGACTGGATACGCCGCAGGCTCGGCGAGGGCCTCGCCTCCGTCGCCCTCTTCGGCCGCAACGTGACCACCGCCGAGCAGGTCACCGCCCTCACCGCGCAGCTGCGGGCCGAGCGGGACGACCTGCTGGTGGCCATCGACGAGGAGAGCGGCGACGTCACCCGCCTGGAGGTCCGCACCGGTTCCTCCTTCCCCGGCAACCACGCACTCGGCGCGGTCGACGACACCGGCCTGACCCGGGGCGTCGCCCGCGAACTGGGCCGCCGGCTCGCCGAGTGCGGGGTCAACTTCAACTGGGCCCCGTCCGCCGACGTCAACGCCAACGCGGACAACCCGGTGATCGGCGTGCGCTCCTTCGGCGGGGACACCGCCCTGGTCGCACGGCACACCGCCGCGTACGTGGAAGGGCTGCAGTCCACCGGCGTCGCGGCCTGCACCAAGCACTTCCCCGGCCACGGCGACACCAGCGTCGACTCCCATCACGCGGTCCCGCACATCGACCTCGACGCCACGACACTGCACGAGCGTGAACTGCAGCCGTTCCGGGCGGCGATCGCGGCCGGCACCCGGGCCGTCATGAGCGCCCACATCCGGGTACCGGTCCTCGACCCGGACCGCCCGGCCACGCTCTCCCGGCGCATCCTCACCGATCTGCTGCGCGGCGAACTCGGCTACCAGGGGCTGATCGTCACCGACGGCATGGAGATGCGCGCCATCTCCGGCACCTACGGCCTCGAGCACGGGGTCGTCCTCGCCATCGCCGCCGGCGCCGACGCCATCTGCGTGGGCGGCGGACTGTGCGACGAGGGCACGGTGCAGGGCCTCCAGGACGCTCTGGTGCACGCCGTACGCTCCGGCGAACTCCCGGAGGAACGCCTCGCCGACGCCGCCGCCCGGGTGCGCGCCCTGGCCGAGTGGACCGCCGGCGTACGACGGTCCCCGGGGGCCACGGCCGACCCCGAACCGGAGATCGGCCTCACGGCGGCCCGCCGCGCGGTGACCGTCACCCGCGCCCCCGGCTCCACGCCGGTCACCGGTCCGGTGTACGTCGCCACCTTCAACCCCGCCCCCAACATCGCCGTGGGCGACGAGACCCCGTGGGGCGTCGGGGCGGAGCTGGAGCGGCTGCTGCCCGGCACCGTCACCGGCCACTTCACCGGCCCCGACGCCGGTGACGTGGCCCTGAGGGCCGCTGCCGGCCGGCGCGTCGTCGCCGTGGTCCGCGACGAGCACCGCCACCCGTGGATGCGCACCGCCCTGGACACGCTGATCACCGCCGCCCCGGACACCGTGGTGGTGGAGATGGGCGTACCGCAGTCCGCCCCGCGCGGCGCCCTGCACATCGCCACCCACGGCGCGGCACGCGTCTGCGGTGTGGCGGCGGCGGAGACCGTCGCGGCAGGCTGACCCGCTCCGGCGCGGGCGCCGGGGCGGGGCGATCCGCCCCGGCGCACCAGGACTCCGGACCACCGGAGTGTCCGCCGCCGCGCTGCACAGAGCCGCGCATGGTGTGGGGCGCTCCTGGGGACGGGCGCGGCGGATGATCGGCTGCCGGACTGCCGGTTCATCGGCCGGTCTGCCTGTCGGCCTGGCGGACCGCCGGGCCGCCGGACCGTGGGGCGGACGGGCCGCAGTCCGCCCCGCCCGCGCGGTGCGCGTCCGCGGGTTCCAGCGGGCGGCCCGCCGCCGCGGATCCGGCGCTCAGGCGCGGATCACGGATGCCGAGGGTGTCGAAGAAGTCACGGGCGCCGGGCGCCGCGTCCAGCGCGGCCCGCGGATCGCCGGGGACGGTCGCCCTGCTCTGGCTCGCGTACGCCGCCTCCCCGTGGCCGTCCGCCCGCGCCCTCTCCACCTCCCGCAGACCCGGCGGCAGCATGCGCCCCTGTTGGGTCAGGTCGAGAGCCTGCTTCCGGTTGACCGCCGAACCCAGTGCGGCGGGGTAGCCGATCCCGGCGGTCCCCGGAGCTCTTGCGAGGAATCCTCAGCCAGACCCCGCCGTGTCCTCGTGATGCTCCTTCAGCCACGTCTCCCAGTCCTCCCGCGTCTCGAAGGCACGCACCGGCCCCACCACACCGTCCACCTCACCAGCCGTACGCCCGTGCAACCCGCCCGATCGACCCGGGGCGACGCGGAAGTCCCGCCCGGGAGTCGGACGCGGGCGCCGGGTCGGGCCGGGGAGAACAGCCCGGCCTCGACCACCGCGCACCGGGTACCCGATGGGTGCTCGGGGCGCGGGTCGGGGAAGAGCGTGCTGCCCGGCGAGCGTGCATGATGCACGCGGTGCGATGGCGGACCGTGTCGCTATTGGGCCGAACAGGTGACCATGAGTAAGAATTGGCCGATGCAGACAGCCAGCGCGACAGGGGACGGAGCATGCCGGTGAGCAGCCACGATGTCACCGACGAACAGTGGGAGGGGCTCGCCCAGGTCGTTCCGCTCAGGGGCCGCGACGCGTGGCCGTCCGCGGTGGGCCATCGCGCCCTGCCCGAGGCTGAGACGGAGGCGCGGCGCCGCTTCGTCGTCCTGCGCGTCAACGTGTTCGCGGACGCCCGCGACGTCGCCGAGACCCTGATGTCCGGGATACCGGTGCTGCTCGATCTGACCAGCGCGGAACCCGATGTCGCCAAACGCGTCCTGGACTTCAGCACGGGCGTCGTCTTCGGCCTGGCCAGCGGGATGCACCGGGTGGACCGCAACGTCTTCCTGCTGACCCCGTCCGGCACGGAGGTCACGGGCCTGATGGAGGGGATGGGCGTTCCCGGCGTCTGACCGGTCCGGCGGGTGCACCGGGGCCGGGGGGCGGGGATACGCAGGGCCCGGCCTGGGGGGCGCATACGGCGCCGGGGGCGCGAGCGGCCACGGCGCCCGCGCCGCCCGATCGTAGGAAGGCCCACCCAGCGGAACGGTTCGCCCCACACCGCATCCCCTACCGTCCCGCACATGACCCCGCACCGGCCCCGCCCGAGCACACCCTCCCCCCACGAAGCCTCACCTCACACCGCAGCCCCACTGCCGACCGTCCCGTCCGCGCCCCAGCCGCCGATCCCGACGGAATCGGTGCCTTCCCCGGCCCTGGCCCCGGGCCCGGCTCCGACCTCGGCCTCGTCGTCTGCCGCCACGCCGACCCCTGCTCCCGCCCCGCCCGTGCCCGTGCCCGGGTCGGGGTCCGGGGCCGGCCGGAGCGTGGGTGGCCCGGGACCCCGGCCCGGGGCGCCGACCGGCGGGGCGGGCCGTCGCCCCGCTCTGCCGCGGGTCACCGAGCTGCTGCTGTCGGCGTTCGCCGGGCACCGCGGCGTCACGCTGCCCTTCGGAGCGCTCACGCTGATCGCCGGGCCCAGCGGGAGCGGCAAGACCAGCGCGCTGCGGGCGTACGAGGCGCTCGCCCGGCTCGGCGGCGGGGCCGAGCTGGGCGAGGCCTTCCCGGAGCCCGGCGCCTGCGTGCCGGAACGGGCCCGCGCCGACGCCCAGCACCGCCGCGGTTTCCGTATCGGCTGCACGGCCGACGGACCCGAGGGGCCGGTGCGGCTGGAGATCGCCGTGCAGGCCGAACCCGGACTGCGCATCGTGGGGGAGCGGCTGACGGCGGACGGGCAGGTGCTGCTGGAGACCGCCCTGCGCGATCCGGGCCGCCGCACCGTACAGGCCGCCTGGTACACGGCCGGCACCTCACCGGTGACCCGCGCCCCGCTGCCCGATGACCGGCTCGGCACCGCACTGCTGCCGCTGCGCGTCGCCGGCAAGACACCCGGGCAGCGCAGGGTGCTCGCCGCCGCCGAGCAGATGGTGGTCGCCCTGCGCTCGGTCTTCCCCTGCGACCCCCGCCCCGACCGGATGCGCCGCCCCGTACCGGCCGGGCCGGGCCGGCTGCTCGGCGGCTGCGACAACCTCGCCGACGTCCTGTGGCGCACCCGCGCCGAGTGCGGACGCCGGCACGCGCTCCTGGTGGAGGCGGTACGCGCCGGCTGCGCCGGTCCCGTCACCGACCTGCGCGCCGAGCCGTACGACGCCGGACGGCTGGTCCGTGCCCTGCTCGACCGGGGCGACGGCACCCGCAGCGAGCTGCGACGGCTCGGCGACGGCGAACTGAGGTACATCGCCCTCGCGCTGGTGCTGCTCACCGGCCCCGGGGTCCTGGAGACCGACGTACCCGGCGAGGTACCCGCCGCGCTCCGCACCCTCACCGTCCTCGCCGACGGCCTGGACCGGGACCTCGACCCCGGACAGCGGGCGCATCTGCTGGGCCTGGCGGCGCGGATGTGCGAGCGCGGACACATCCGCCTGGCCGGAACGGTGAGCGACGCCTCATGGGCCGACGGAGTGACCGGCGCGACAGTGGTACACCTGGACCGTGACTGATCCGTACGACGACACCAAGCGCGAGTCCCTCGACCTCGCCCGACTCCAGCGCCGCCTGGCCGAGTTCGCCGCCGCTCGCGGCTGGCAGCCCTACCACACACCGAAGAACCTCGTGGCCGCACTCAGTGTGGAGGCCTCCGAACTCCAGGAGATCTTCCAGTGGCTGACGCCCGAGGAGTCCGCCCGCGTCATGGACGACCCCGACCGCGCGCACCGGGTCACCGACGAGGTCGCCGACGTCCTCGCCTATCTTCTTCAGCTCTGCGAGGTCCTCGGCGTCGACCCGCTGTCCGCTCTCGCCGCGAAGATCGACCGGAACGAGCACAGGTTCCCGGCCGGAAGGCAGCGGTCGTCCCACACGTAGAGAAGGGGGAACCCGTCAACTCCGTTGTCACTCTCCGTATACGATGATGCGGGCTTGCTCGAATTTGTGTCCACAGATTTCGGTCTTCCTCTGGCTTTTTGTCTCACGCTCCCTCACTCTGGGTAGTGTACAAGGGAGTTCGACGGATGCGGACGCGTGGGCAGCGCGTCGGACAGACGGGGGCAGCGCATGGACGCTGTGCGGCTCATCGTGACGAGCAGAAGGGCACTGGCCGCGGCCGGCGGCGTGCCGGATCTGCTGACCGAGGTGTGGCAGGCGCAGGCCCTGGCACAGGCGATAGGCGGCAGGCTGGCGGTGGTCGGCCCGCCCGAACTGCGCGGCGAGGCCCTGGGGCTGACCGAGCTGGCCGGTCGCGGCTGCGGCGTGCTGAGCACCCCGGGGTTCGGTCCGGGAGAACCGCGCGCGGCCCAGCTCACCGAAGTGGGCGAGGCCCGGCAGTGTCTGATGTGCCTCGGCGGTCTGCTCGGCGAGGTCGGTATCGCCCTGGTGGGCATCGCCTGCTCCGTGAACGACGAGGCGATGTACTGGCAGTGCATGGAGGTCATCGACGCGGCGGACGAGTCCCGGGACCGGGTGCTGGAGATGCTCCGCAGGCTGGCGGACCGGGAAGAGGCGTTACCGGTGCGGGAGGCCGGCTGAGCACCACGGCCTTCCGCACCGTCCGGCGCGACGCCGTCGCCGCGCTTCCGTCTGCCCGGCGACGCGGCAGGACCCGGGAACCGGCACGACGACGCCCCGGCGCACACCCCCGGCAAGGGTGCCGGCCGTTCCGGCTCCGCCCGAGCCGGCGATCTTCACCGTGCCGGTCGCCGGCTGCCCTGACGTACCGCGTCACCGTCCTCCGCCCGGCTTCATCCGACCGTGGCCGCGCCGGGGCACGCCGTACGGTCGGCCGTGGCCGTCCACGCCCGTGAGCGTGCGGGCGTGCAGGATGGAGATATGGATCTCCGTATCTTCACCGAGCCCCAGCAGGGGGCCACCTACGACACCTTGCTCACCGTCGCCAAGGCCACCGAGGACCTCGGCTTCGACGCCTTCTTCCGCTCCGACCACTACCTCGGCATGGGCTCCGGCGACGGCCTGCCCGGCCCCACCGACGCCTGGATCACCCTCGCGGGACTCGCCCGCGAGACCCGGCGCATCCGGCTCGGCACACTGATGACCGCCGGCACCTTCCGCCTCCCCGGCGTGCTCGCCATCCAGGTCGCCCAGGTCGACCAGATGTCCGGTGGCCGCATCGAACTCGGCCTGGGAGCAGGCTGGTTCGAGGAGGAGCACAAGGCGTACGGCATCCCCTTCCCGAAGGAGAGGTTCGCCCGCCTCGAGGAGCAGCTGGAGATCGTCACCGGACTGTGGGCCACCGAGCCCGGCCGGACCTTCGACCACCACGGCACCCACTACGACCTCACCGACTCGCCCGCGCTCCCCAAGCCCGTCCAGGCCAAGGTGCCGGTGCTCATCGGCGGCCACGGCGCGACCCGCACCCCGCGCCTCGCGGCCCGGTACGCGGACGAGTTCAACATGCCCTTCGCCTCCGTCGAGGACACGGCCCGCCAGTTCGGCCGGGTACGCGACGCCGCCCGGGAGGCCGGCCGCGACCCGGGCGACCTCGTCTACTCCAACGCCCTCGTCGTCTGCGTCGGCAAGGACGACCGGGAGGTCGCCCGCCGTGCCGCCGCGATCGGCCGTGAGGTCGACGAGCTCAAGGCCAACGGCCTGGCGGGCTCCCCGGCCGAGGTCGTCGAGAAGATCGGCCGCTACGCCGGGACCGGCTCCCGGCGCATCTACCTCCAGTTCCTCGACCTCTCCGACCTGGACCACCTGGAGCTGATCTCCTCCCAGGTGCAGTCCCAGCTGCCGTAGGGGCGCGCACGGCGAGCCGGACCGCCTCCAGCCGGGGGCGGTCCCCTCGCACTCCGTGGCGCCGAAATTCCGTGCGACCTCGTGACCCCTTCCCTGTACGTTGATCGGACGCGCCGGAGTCCCGGTGTGTACGCAGCTCAGAAGGTGTTTCGAGGTGTAACCACCGTGTTCCTGACGATCAGTACCACCGGCTCCGCCGGACAACCCGCGACCGACCTCGGCTTCCTGTTGCACAAGCATCCCGACAAGGCGCAGGCGTTCTCCACCTCCTACGGCACGGCACACGTCCTCTATCCCGAGGCGGACGCCGAGCGCTGCACGGCGGCGCTGCTGCTGGAGGTGGACGCGGTGGCACTGGTCCGGCGCGGCAAGGGCAAGGGGCGCGGCGGCGCACCCGACGCCGCCCTCGCGCAGTACGTCAACGACCGCCCCTACGCGGCCTCCTCACTGCTCGCCGTCGCGCTGAGCGCCGTCTTCTCCAGCGCGATGCGCGGTGTGTGCACCGCCCGCCCGCAGCTCCCGGCCCAGCCGCGGCCGCTGCACATCGAGGTGCCCGCGCTGCCCGCGCGTGGCGGCCCCGGACTCGTCCGCGGGCTCTTCGAGCCGCTCGGCTGGACGGTCACCGCCGAGCCCGTGCCGCTGGACAGCGAGTTCCCGCAGTGGGGCGACTCCCGTTACCTACGCCTGGTCCTGGACGCGGACACGCTCACCCTCGCCGAGGCACTGCGCCACCTCTACGTACTGCTCCCCGTCCTCGACGACGCCAAGCACTACTGGGTCTCCTCCGACGAGGTCGACAAACTGCTGCGGGCCGGCGAGGGCTGGCTGCCCGGACACCCGGAACAGCGGCTGATCACCAGCCGCTACCTCTCCCGCCGCTGGTCACTCGCCCGGCAGGCGACGGAACGCCTGGAGCTGGTCAGGCTGGCCGAGACGGACGACACCGCCGTCGAGGACGTCGACAACGCCGTCGGGGCGGAGACCGAGCAGGAGGAGAAGCCGACGCCCCTCGCCGTGCGGCGCCGCGAGTCGATCCTCGCCGCGCTCCGCGCCGCCGGTGCCGCCCGGGTGCTCGACCTCGGCTGCGGCCAGGGGCAACTGGTGCAGCAGCTCCTCAAGGACCCGGCGTTCACCGAGATCGTCGGCGTCGACGTGTCGATGCGGGCGCTCACCATCGCCTCCCGGCGGCTGAAGCTGGACCGCATGGGGGAGCGGCAGTCCGCGCGCGTGAACCTCCTCCAGGGTTCCCTCGCCTACACCGACAAGAGGCTGCGGGGCTACGACGCCGCCGTGCTCAGCGAGGTGATCGAGCACCTCGACCTGCCCCGGCTGCCCGCCCTGGAGTACGCGGTGTTCGGCGCCGCCCGCCCCCGCACGGTGCTGGTGACCACCCCCAACGTCGAGTACAACGTGCGCTGGGCGAGCCTGCCGGCCGGTCATGTCCGGCACGGCGACCACCGCTTCGAGTGGACCCGTGAGGAGTTCCGCTCCTGGGCGGAGCAGGTGGCCGGACGCTACGGGTACGGCGTCGCGTTCGAGCCCGTCGGGCCCGACGATCCCGAGGTCGGGCCGCCCACGCAGATGGCCGTGTTCCAGGCCGGGACCCCGAAGGAGGCCAAGGCCGCATGACCACCGACGACACCACCGGCTCCCCCGGTCGGGCCCGCACCCTGCCGGTCACCGACCTCTCCCTCGTCGTGCTGATCGGCGCCTCCGGCTCCGGCAAGTCCACCTTCGCCCGCCGCCACTTCAAGCCCACCGAGGTCATCTCCTCCGACTTCTGCCGCGGCCTGGTCGCCGACGACGAGAACGACCAGAGCGCGTCACGCGACGCCTTCGACGTGCTGCACTACATCGCCGGCAAGCGCCTCGCCGCAGGCCGCCGCACCGTCGTCGACGCCACCAGCGTCCAGCAGGACGCCCGCCGTCAGCTGATCGACCTCGCCAGGCAGCACGACGTCCTGCCCATCGCCATCGTGCTCGACGTGCCCGAGCAGGTGTGCGCCGAGCGCAACGCGGGCCGCACCGACCGCGCGGACATGCCGCGCCGGGTCATCCAGCGCCACACCCGCGAACTCCGCCGCTCCCTGCGCCACCTGGAGCGCGAGGGCTTCCGCAAGGTACATGTGCTGCGCGGCGTGGAGGAGACCGAGCACGCGGTCGTCGTCACCGAGAAGCGGCACAACGACCTCACCCACCTCACCGGCCCCTTCGACATCATCGGCGACATCCACGGCTGCTCCGCCGAACTGGAGTCCCTGCTCGGCAAGCTGGGCTACACCGACGGGGTCCACCCCGAGGGCCGTACCGCCGTCTTCGTCGGCGACCTCGTCGACCGCGGCCCGGACAGCCCCGCGGTACTGCGCCGCGTGATGTCCATGGTGAGGTCGGGCAACGCCCTCTGCGTGCCCGGGAACCACGAGAACAAGTTCGGCCGCCACCTGCGCGGCCGCACCGTCCAGCACACCCACGGACTCGCCGCGACCGTCGCCCAGATGGACGCGGAGAGCGACGAGTTCCGCGCCGAGGTACGGCAGTTCATCGACGGACTCGTCAGCCACTACGTCCTCGACGGGGGCGCACTGGTCGTCTGCCACGCCGGTCTGCCGGAGAAGTACCACGGCCGCACCTCCGGCCGGGTCCGCAGCCACGCCCTGTACGGCGACACCACCGGTGAGACCGACGAGTTCGGCCTGCCGGTGCGCTACCCGTGGGCCGAGGACTACCGCGGCCGGGCTGCCGTCGTCTACGGGCACACCCCCGTCCCGGAGGCCACCTGGCTCAACAACACCATCTGCCTGGACACCGGCGCGGTCTTCGGCGGCAGACTCACCGCGCTGCGCTGGCCCGAGCGCGAACTGGTCGATGTACCGGCCGAGCGGGTCTGGTACGAGCCGGCCCGCCCGCTGCGCACCGATGCGCCGGGCGGCCGTGAGGGGCGCCCGCTGGACCTGGCGGACGTGCACGGACGCCGGACCGTGGAGACCCGGTACGCCGGCCGGGTCTCCGTCCGCGAGGACAACGCGGCCGCGGCCCTCGAGGTCATGAGCCGCTTCGCGATCGACCCGCGCCTGCTGCCGTACCTCCCGCCGACGATGGCACCCACCGCCACCTCCCACCTCGACGGGTACCTGGAGCACCCGGTGGAGGCCTTCGCCCAGTACGAGCGGGACGGCGTCGGCCGGGTGGTGTGCGAGGAGAAGCACATGGGTTCGCGGGCGGTCGCCCTGGTCTGCCGGGACGCGGACGTGGCCGCGGGGCGCTTCGGCGCCGACGGCGGCGTGACCGGCTCGCTGTACACCCGCACCGGGCGCCCCTTCTTCGACGACGCGTCCGTCACGGAGGAGATCCTCGGACGGCTGCGCGCCGCCGTCACCGGGGCCGGCCTCTGGGAGGAACTGGCTGCGTCCGACAGCGCCTCCGGCGCGTGCGACTGGATCCTGCTGGACGCCGAACTGATGCCGTGGTCCCTGAAGGCGTCCGGTCTGCTGCGCTCGCAGTACGCCGCCGTCGGGGCCGCCTCCGGCGCGGTCTTCCCGGGCGCCCTGGCCGCCCTGGAGGGCGCGGCGGCCCGGGGCGTCGAGGTGGGCGAGCTGCTGGCCCGCCAGCGCGAACGCGCCCGCGCCGCCTCGGCGTTCACCGACGCCTACCGCCGCTACTGCTGGACCACGGACGGTCTTGACGGTGTTCACCTGGCGCCGTTCCAGATCCTCGCCGTCCAGGGCCGCAGCCTCGCCGCCCTGCCCCACGACCGGCAGCTCGCCCTGCTCGACCGCATGATCGAGCACGATGCGACGGGCCTGCTCCGGACCACCCGGCGTCTGCACGTCGACACGGCCGACCCCGAGTCGGTGCGGGCCGGCGTCGACTGGTGGCTGGAGATGACCGGACGCGGCGGAGAGGGCATGGTCGTCAAACCGGCCGGCGCCGTGGTCCGTGACGCCTCGGGCCGCCTGGTGCAGCCGGGCATCAAGTGCCGGGGCCGCGAGTACCTGCGGATCATCTACGGGCCCGAGTACACCCGCCCGGAGAACCTGGCCCGGCTGCGCGGCCGCTTCCTCAACCACAAGCGCTCCCTCGCCGTCCGCGAGTACGCGCTCGGCCTGGAAGCCCTGGACCGCCTCGCCGAGGGCGAACCCCTCTGGCGCGTCCACGAGCCGGTCTTCGCCGTCCTGGCACTGGAGTCGGAACCGGTCGACCCGCGGCTGTGACCGCCCCCGCGCGCCGGCTCCCGCGTTCCCGCGCGGGGGCCGACGCCCGGACGGTCGTCGCGGCGACCGGGAAGGGGCGGCGGTGTGCCGGCGCCGGCTCCCGGTGTGGCGGCGCGGTGGTCCGGATCGCGGGTGCGAACGATCCCAGCCAGCGACGTCACCCGTGCGAGTGATCCTCACCGTGGGGTGGGGCGGCGGTCTCATTCGTCCCTGGTTAACCGCTGGTAGCCGTGCTAACTTCGCTGACCGGTCAGGCAGACGAACCGGCTCAGGGGGAAAGTCGGTGACAACGGACACGGGGCTCGGTGAACCCGAGCGCGCGCGGGGCAGCCGGGTGCTGCTGGGGCTGACCAACGCCCTGTGCGACCTCGGCTGCATGGAGGACGCGCAGAGCCGGCTGCACTTCGCCGTGGTGCTGGGCGACCTGCTGGGCGGTCAGGTCGACCTGCGGGGCGTCAAATTACGCGAGGACGTCGTCCTGCTCGTACGTGCGGCACTGAACACGGCGGGCGGCGAGAGCGTACTGGTCGAAGTGGTGCGGATCCTCGAGGGAGACCTGGCGGGCGACGAGCTGGACCGGCTGCTCGACGGACTGCTCGGCCGGGCACCGGACACGGCGGGCTCCGACCTTCTGGCCGGCCCCGTGATCTCCCGCGAGGACGAGCTCGGTGCCCGCGCCGTCCTGGCCCGGGGCGACTTACCCGCCACCCGGCTGCGCGACGCGCTCGTGGAGGAACTCAACGGGCGCGACCTGCCCACCGGGCTGACCCCCGATCAGCTCTTCTCGCACGTTCTCGCCCGGACCGCGCAACTGGACGGACTGCCGCCCGCCGTGCTCCTGGTCGACCACGCCGCACGCCTGGCCGCCACCCCCGCCCACCGCGACGCCCTGAGCGGCTGGGCCGGCGACTGGGCCCGCCGGTCCGGCCTGGCCGAACAGCTGGAAAGACGCCGGCGGACCGCCCCTGCCGCGCCGGGCGACCCGGACATACCCTGCTGCCTCGTCATCGCCGTCGAACCGGCGCGCGACGGCACCCGGGACATCGTCGTACGCCCCTGGCTCAACACCGTGCCCGGATACTGGAACCCCCAGCCGGGTGAACCCGCCTGCACGACGCTGGACGACCTCGGTACCGCCGTCGAACGGGCGCTGAGGCAGGGCACCCGGCTCTGGACGGCGCCGCGCGAGCCGGACACCGGAGGGCGCCGGCCCCCGCCGCCGTACATCGAGTTCCTGCTCCCCTACGACCTGCTCAACCACGATGTGGCCGGGCTGACGCACCGGATCGGCGATGGCCAGCCGCTGCCGCTCAGTCTCAAGTACGGCGTCCACCTGCGCAGTCTGGAACGGATGTACTCGGACGACACCGTGATCCGCGACCAGTGGCGGGAGCGCTGGCGCACCCTGGGGGAGCAGGGCGTCACCGTGCACGACTGGCGCGAACCGGACGGCCGGCATCCCGGGGCGTGGCAGGCGGGGCTCGCCGGGGAATCAAGACATACGGCGGTGGTGCTGGACGCCCCCAGCGGCACCGGGGCACTGGCGGCGCTCAAGGCCGCCATCGCCGAGGGGATAGGGCTCGCGATATGGGACCGCAGAGGAGTCTTCGTCGAGGAGCGACGGGAGGTGGTGACCGCGTTGTTCGCCGCCGCCCAGACTCCGGCCCGTATCCCGACGGCCGTCCACCTGCTGCGCAGGAACGCCGAGAGCGACGGCCAGGGGCCGGGTGAGCTGCTCGGCAGGCATATCGGCTTCTTCTGGGACGATCCCACCCGGCCCATCGATTTCCAGCCCACCGACCCCGGCGATCTCGCCAGCGAGGAGGCACCGGCATGACGGCTCAGGAGCAGTCGGCCCCAGGCGGCTGGCGGGTGTTCCACGGCACGGGCCGGGTACCGGCGGTGCCGCCGGCGCTGCCGCAGGCTCCGCCATGGCGGCTGTTCCGTGGCGCCCCGCCCCGCCCGGTGCCCGGCGCCGACACCCAGGCGGCCGTGCGCCGCCTCGGCCCCGGCGACGTCGCGCCGCAGCTGGGCGAGGAGGAGATCCACGTCGTCAACGCCGCCCTGCTGCTGCGCCGGCCGCTGCTGATCACCGGACCGCCCGGGGTCGGCAAGTCCACCCTCGCCTATCTGATCTCGAGGGAACTCGGCCTCGGCCGGGTACTCGAATGGAACATCGTCAGCCGCACCACCCTGCGGGACGGCCTGTACGCCCATGACGCCATGGGCAGGGCGCAGGCCATCGCCGCCTGGCGCGCGGGACTGGGGACCGCGGGCGGCGACGGTCCGGAGGCACCGGTGGACGACGCCGACGAGTCAAGTACGCGTCAACTTCCGCCGCAGCTGGGTGACTTCGTCACTCTCGGGCCACTCGGCACGGCTCTGCTGCCCTACGATCGACCCCGGGTGCTTCTTGTCGACGAGCTCGACAAGAGCGACATCGACCTGCCCAACGATCTGCTGCACGTCCTGGAGAATGGAAGCTATGAGGTCCCGGAACTGGTGCGTGACGCCGCGGACTCGGCCCGCGTCCACACCAGTGACCCCGGGAGCCGGGCGGACGTGCTGGGTGGCCGGGTCGAGTGCCGGGAGTTCCCGGTCGTGGTGATCACCAGTAACGGAGAGCGTGAGTTTCCGGCCGCTTTTCGCCGGCGGTGTCTGCCGCTGGAGATGCGTACGCCCACGCGAGAGCAGCTTCTGGCGATGGTGGAGGGGCACCTCGGCACCCGGCCCCAGGGCACCGAAGACCTGGTGGACCTGTTCGTCCAGCGGGTCGAGGCGGGCGGCACCCACTCGCTCGACCAGTTGCTCAATGCTGTCCAGATGACTACGGCGGGTGGTTTCCAGGCGGATGGGGACGGGCGTAAGCTCGTCGAAATGCTCCTGCGCGACCTCGCGAAGGGCCGCTGAATGAAGGGCTATCCCAGGGAGCACGCATCCGGGCCAGGCGACGGGTTCCCCGTGTCGGGGTCGTCGCCTCCTTCGGCGTTCCCCGAGTCCGCCCACCGGGCGAACGGGCACGGAGCGACGACCAGGGACGGCCCGGACCGGTCCGGGCCACGCTGGCAGGACCTCGCCGACGCGGTCTGGCTGGCCGCGTACTGGGACCGCCACGGCGGCCCGGCCGCCGGCGCGCCGCCCCCGGACCCCGTCCCCGATCCCGCGTCACCCCCGGCGGTCCGGCACCCCGAACCCTCGCCGACGCCGGTAAGGGCGGACGGGGAAGGACCGGACACGCCCGCGGCCGACGAGCCCCCGACCGCCGTCGAGCCTTTACCCCTGCCCTCACCCCTGCCCTCCGCCGATGTATGCCCGGCCTCCGCCGTCCCCTCCCGGCCCCGCACGGCGGCCCCGACGAGCGGCGGATCCGCGGAGCACCTCCTGGCCGGCATCGAGGGCCCCTTCGCCGTGGACGCCGGGCGACCACTGCTGCCCGCCGGCGACCGGTCGCACTACGGACCCGGACGGGTCACCGCGCAATACGCGCGCGCCCTGCACCTGCTGTCCCGCCGCGTCCCCTCCCGCGACGCCCTGGAGCTCGACGAGGAGACCACCGCGGAGCAGGGGGTGGTCGACGGGATGTGGATGCCCTTCCTGCGCCCGGCCCGCACCGCGGCCTTCCACCTGGTCCTCGTCGTCGACGACGCCCCGACGCTGCGGATCTGGCAGGAATCCGTCACCCGCCTCGCCAGGGCCGCCGAGCACAGCGGGGCCTTCCGCACGGTGCGCACCGTCCGGGTGAGCCTGCCGCGCAGCGGGCCCGCCACACTCCGCTGGGGCACGGGGCGGGCCACCTCCGGGATCGGCGAGCTCCTCGACGGCGGCGGCAGCCGCGTCCACCTCGTCGTCACCGACGGGCTGGCCCACGGCTGGGCCGCGCCCGCCGCCGACGAACTCCTCGGCCGGCTCGCCCACTCGGGCCCCACGGCCCTCGTCCACCTGCTGCCGCCCCATATGCGCCGCCGCTCCACGCTCTACCCGTACGAGGCCGTACTGGAGGCCGGCGGTTTCGGCGCCGCCAACGACGCCCTCACCCACTGGCCCCCGCCCGGCGGCCCCGACCCGCTGCGCCCGCTGCCGGACGGAGGTGACGGATCGGTACCGGTGCCCGTGCTCTCACTCAAACCGGGCTCGATCGCGGCCTGGGCCGTCCTGGTGACCGGGGACCGGGGGGTACGCCGCGCCCTGCCGGTCGTGCTCGCCGGCACCCTCGTCAAGGGTGCGCCCGCGCCCGGACTGCGCGCCCCCCGCTTCCCGCGCGCCGCCAGGGCCGCCGTCCGCCGCTTCTCCACCCTCGCCACCCCGGCCGCCCGCAAGCTCGCCGCCCAGCTCGCCGCCGTGCCGTTCGACTTCGACCTCTTCGAGCAGCTGCGACACCGCACCATGCCCGAGACCCGGCCGGACCATCTGGCGGAGATCCTGATGGGCGGCCTGATCGACTGGGAGAACGGCGCCGAGGGCCGGCCCGAGTTCGCCGAAGGAGTACGCGAGGAACTGCTCGCCACCACCACGCGCAGTCAACTCGCCCGGACCGTCAGCCTGGTGGGAGAGCTGCCCGCGGCCGGTGAGCGCGGGGTCGCGCTGCGCGCCGCGCTGCGCGACCCCCTGGGCGCCTCCTTGCCCGACCCGACCGAGCGCGGCTGGGCGCGCAGCGAGCTGGCGGTGATGCGGGCGCTGTCGGGCCCGTACTCCGAGCGGGCCCGCCGGATCGAGCCCCGTCTCACCGGCGGCACCGGGACGGGTACCGCCGACTGGGTGCACGCCGGTTCCTCCGGAGTTACCCCCTCCGAGGTGAACCGCGCTATTGATGGGGGATCGTCCGGCGGAGCGGGAAGCCTGCCCCCGTCGAACGGTCCCGACGACCCAGGAGAGCCCGTGTCAACCCCGGTAACCGACGCCACCCGACCAGACGAAGCCCCGGAGGCTGAGCCGCTCATGCAGAGCACCACGACCGCTACGCCCGCCCTTCTGGTGAACGTTCCCCTCCGGAACACCTCGTTCGTCGGCCGGCAGGCGCTGCTGAGGGCCGTGGAGGACCAATTGGGTTCCCAGGACACGGCGGCCGTGCTGCCGCACGCGCTGCACGGGCTGGGCGGTGTCGGCAAGTCCCAGCTGGCGCTGGAGTACATCTACACCCACCAGCACGACTATCGCGTCATCTGCTGGATTCCCGCCGAACGGGAGAGCCTGATCCTGGCCGCGCTGGCCCAGCTGGCGGCCCAGCTGGGCGTCGCCCCGACGGGGCAGGAGGCCTTGGGCGCGCCCGCCGCCAACACCGCCGTGCCCGCGGTGCTCGAGGCGCTGCGCTCGGGCGCGCCGTACGACAACTGGCTGCTCGTCTTCGACAACGCGGAGGACGTCGAGGCGGTGCGCCAGTACTTCCCGACCAACGGGCCCGGCAAGGTCGTCGTCACCTCCCGGAACCGGGCCTGGGAACGGGTCGCCACCCCGCTCCCGGTGAACGTGTTCGACCGGGAGGAGTCCATCGAGCTGCTCCAGCGGCGCTCCCCCGATCTCACGGCGGAAGACGCCGGCCGGCTCGCCGAGGCCCTCGGTGACCTGCCGCTGGCGGTGGAGCAGGCCGGTTCCTGGCGCGCCGTCACCGGGATGCTGGTGGACGAGTACCTCGATCTTCTCGACCAGCGCAGTCCGGAGATCCTGGAGCTCGATCCGGCCCCCGACTACCCGGTCTCCGTGGCGGCCGCCTGGGACATCTCGCTGGGACGCATCCAGGAGAACAACCCGGGCGCCCGCCAGCTGCTCGACATCTGCGCCAGCATGGCCCCGGAGCCCATCCCGAGGTCGATGCTGCGCGGCAGCCGGGGAGTGAACGTGACGCCCGAGGTCGACCCGCTGCTGCGGGAGTCGATCAAGCTGAACCGCGCGATCCGGGACCTGAGCCAGTTCTCCCTGATCAGGGTGGACCCGCGGTCCGACACGCTCCAGATGCACCGTCTGCTGCAGACCGTGCTCCTGGCCAAGCTGGGCGCGCGGGAGCGCGAGGCGATGCGGACCGCCGCCCATCAGCTGCTGTCGGCCGCCAAGCCCGGCCCGTACGGCTCGTCCCTGGAGTGGCGCGCCTACCAGGCGCTGCTGCCGCACGTGCTGACGTCGCAGGCGGTGACCAGCACCGACACCTATGTGCGTGAACTGGTCTTCGACACCGTCTGGTTCCTCTACACCTGGGGTGACCACCAGGGTGCGGCGGACTTCGCGCGGCAGGCCTGGAGTGCCTGGATCGCGGCCTCCGGCGAGGAGGACTTCCATGTCATCCGGATCATGAAGAGCCTGGGCTTCCTGCTCCGTCAGATCGGCCAGGTGCCCGAGTCGATCCCGCTCACCGAGAAGGCGCTGGAGGTGTCGCGCCGTATCGACGCCGACGCCGAGGAGGTCATCGACTCGCTGTGCGAGCTGGCCGACGCCCGCGGCTACCAGGGGCGCTTCGACGAGGCGCGGAAGCTCACGGAGGAGGCCACCGAGCTGGCCCGGTCGCTGTTCGGCCCCGACGATCCGATGACGCTGCGGGCCACCCACTCCTGGGGCGTGGGCCTCCGGCTGTGCGGCAGATTCCACGAGGTGCTGCCGCTGGACCAGGAGAACGCCCAGCAGCGTGAACTGCTGTTCGGGCCTGCCAGCTTCTTCACCCTCAACACCCTCAACGCCCTCGCGATCGACATGCGCGAGAGCGGCGACTACAAGGGCGCGCGCGACTTCCAGGAGGACGTCCACCGCCGGGCCAGTGTGGCGTTCGGTGAGGAGCATCCCCTCACCCTGCGCATCGCCCGCAACCTCGCGGTGTGCCGGCGCCGTGACGGTGCGCAGGCGGAGGCGGCCAAGCTGTCCGAGGAGACGCTGAGGCGCTTCATCGCCCGGTACGGCTCCGACCACTTCGACTCCCTGACGACGGCGGCCAACCTCTCCGTCGACCTGCGCCTGGCCGGCGACCCGGAGGGCTCCCGTCAGCTCGCGGAGTCGACCGTACGGCGGTTCCAGCAGCGCCTCGGCGGCGACCACGCGTACACGCTGCTGACGAAGGCCAACCTCGCCGCGACCTGGCGGGCGCTGGGCGACCACGACGCGGCCCATGAGCTGGAGGAGGACGTGCAGCACCGGCTGACCCACGGACTGGGAGAGCGCCACATCACCGCGTTGACGGTGGCGATCGGCCGCGCCAACACGGCGTACGGGCAGCTCGACTTCGACCGGGCCCACGCGATCGATTCGGCCAACCTGCCGCTGCTCGCGGAGGTCGCGGGCGAGGACCACCCCCTCACCCTGGCGGTGACCGCGAACCTCGCCCTCGACAAGAGGGGCCTGGGCCGCGGCGCCGAGGCGGAGGAACTCCAGCGCAAGGCGGTGGAGGGCTTCACCCGCCGGGTCCGCCCGGACCACCCGTGGCTCGCCGCCGCCCTCCAGCGGGCCCGCATCGAATGCGACATGGCACCGATGCCCCTGTGACACACGGCCCGGCGCGTCCGTGAGGCAGGGCCCGGTGCTCCGCGGCTCGGGTCCGGTGTCCGGGACGACTCGGGGGCGGGCCCGGGACCGCGTTCGTCCCCGCTCCGCGAACACCGGGGAGCGGAGCGGGCGCCGTGTCAGGGGCCTGGAGCCGCCGTCGTACCCTCCGAGGTGGTCGCACACGGCGGACCGCCGGAGCCGTGCGGGGCGGGCGGGGGCGGGCGCAGGGGTGCGCGCCCGGCCCCGCGGCGCACCAGGATCAGCAGCGGCTGGGTCAGCAGCGTGGTGGCCAGGGCCATCAGCACCAGGACGGTGTAGAGGGGCGCGCTCAGCAGGCCTGCCCGGAGACCCGCGTCGAGGGCGATCAGTTCCGTCAGGCCGCGGGCGCTCAGCAGCACCCCAACGGTCCGTGCGTCGTCGCGGTCCAGCCCGCCCAGCCGTGCCGCCACCGTGCCGCCGCCCGTCTTGGTGACCACGGCCAGCACCGTGACCACGGCGAACGCGGCCCAGCCCGTGCCGTTCACAGCACCGAGGGCGACGGCCTGGCCGGAGACCACGAAGAAGAACGGCAGCAGCAGCGAGCTGATGTCCTGCAGCGGCCGCAGCAGATCGGGATCGAGTGTGCCGCCCTTCTCCCGCGGGCAGACCACCCCGGCGAGCAGGGCACCGCAGATCGCGTGCAGTCCCAGGTACTGCGTCACGGACGCCGTGACGAAGGCGAAGCCGATCAGCAGCGACAGCCGGAACATGGGTTCCATCCGGGTGCGCCACAGCAGTCGGCGCAGCAGCGGACGGGCCGCCGCCAGCGTCAGTGCGACAAAGCCGGCCGCGAGCAACGCCCGCCACTGCCACGGAAGTTCCTGCCCGTCGCCATGTTCCAGCAGGGTGCCTGACAGCACCGTCCAGCCGATCACGTCCAGCAGCCCGGCGGCGGACACCGCCAGCACCCCCGGCACGGTGCCGGCCAGGCCGTTCTCCCGCACTATGGCCGTCAGTACCGGTACCGCCGTTATCGACAGGGCGACCCCGGCGAACACCACGGTTCCGGCGGTGAGACGGGGCATGTCCAGCGCGACCAGCTGCTCCCGGAACAGCAGCGCGCATCCGCTGCCGACGGCCATCGGAACGAGGAAGGCGGTCAGCGCCACGCCCACCGCCGTGCGCGCGCGGGAGCCGAGGACCTTCAGGTCCAGCTCGTACCCCACCGCGAACAGGAACACCACCAGGGCGAACTGGGCCAGTCCCCGCAGGGACGCGCCGATCTCTTCCGGGAACAACAGGGCGTGAACGTCCGGCGCCGCGCTGCCCAGCAGGGAGGGCCCGAGCGCTATGCCCGCGGCCAGCTGGCCGACGATGTACGGCTGTCGCAGGCGCCGGGCCAGCCAGCCGGCGGCATGGCCGACGGTCAGGACGAGCGCCGAGGCGAACAGGAAATGCGTTACCACCGCGTCAGGGCGCACAGGGTCCCCCTGTTGTCCGGTCATCGGGGCCGACGGAGCGGCCGAGGGTGGGTCGTCGCACGTGTGCTCGACCCTCAACCTTTCCAGAATAGGGGCGACTTGACCGGAATCAGGCGGCCCTGCCCTCGCGTCACCGGTGTCACCGGAGGCACACGACGGCGGTCGTGGTCACCGGCCGAAGCAGCGATGCGCGGGCCGTGCTTCCCGAAGCTCGCGGGGGCGCGCGCGGCCCCGGCGGGATCCGGAAGAACTGTTTCCGGCCGTACGGACATGTCTCGGGCCCCTCAGAGGAGCGGGCCGTACCCTGCCGTACCCCGGCCACCGGCCGGAAAGGACGGGCTGCCGCGGGCTTCCCCGCCCGGACGTACTCGACGACGGCCCGGACAGATGTCGCAGGCCACCCCACCGGTCCCGTCCGGCATGCCCCGCACGGGGGGCGCACGGACCAGGGGCCGCGCCGGGCGGCCCGGCGACCGTGTGATGGCGGACGTGACCGCACAAAAGATCGAGTGGCGTGATCGTACGGTTTTCGACCCGGGTAGGAATGGCCATGATGGAAAAGGAACTCGGGCACGGGGCATCGTGTGCCACCGTGCGAGAAGGGGGAGCATCTTGCATCAGCCGCCCGCTCTGCGCCGCACCGCCGACCGGGAGCAGGCCACCGGTGCGGGGACCGATGTCTGGGAGTCGGATCTGACCGACCTCGCGGGCCTGCCCCTGACCGCGCTGGACGAGCTCGCGCCACTGAGCCCGCGTGTCCGGGTGCTCGAAGAGGTGCTGCGCGCACGCGGCGGCATCCGAGGCGGAAACGAGGGCTCCGCCCGAGCCGAGTGACCGTCGCGCCTCGGCGGCGGCGGGGGGCCGGCCCAGGCCCCGGCGGGCCGCCGGCCGCCCTGCCCGCATCCGTGACCGGAGGTCCCACCCCATGACCGGCGAGCCGCGCACCACCCCGTTTCACATGCCCGGCCACCTTTTCGCGGAACTGGCGTCCGGCGGCGGCTCCGCCGCGGCCGTCGCCTTCCTCGAACAGGGTGAGCGGGCCCGCCGGTTGTTGCTGCTGCGCACCCTGTTGAAGCGCGTCCGGGACGTGCGCACTCCGCTGCCCGGGGCCACGAGCGCCTGGAAGGTGTTCAAGGAGGCGGCGGAGCGGGCGCCGGAGCCGGTCGAGGGGCTGCTGCTCGCTCCCACGACCGGCGCCTGGATCGCGCATCTCCTGCGCCGGCTGCACGGTACGGCGACCGGGCCGCCGCTGTGGGCGGAGGCGGCCCGGCTGAACAGCCTCGCGGTGGCCGCCTCGCTGTACGCCGGTACGGAGACATCCCTGCGCGTCGCGCTGGACGACGGCGCCCTGCACCTGCCGGGCCTGGGACTGGCCCGGCTGCCGGACGGGGCCCCCGGTGTCGGCGCGGGCAGAGCCGGCACCCGCGCCGGCGTCATGACGCTGAGCGGACCGGACCGCCGCGGCCGGCCCATCACCCTGACCTGCCGTCCCGCACCCGTGCCGGTGGATCGTTCCGGCCCGGAGGCCCCCGTCCCGCCGCCGCTGCGCACCTTCACGGACCCGGTTCCCGCGGACCCCGGCGCCCCCGGCTGGCACCCGCTGCGCACCCTCACCCACGCCGCCCCGGACGGCCCCGTCGCCATCCCTCTGGAGGATCTGGACCCCTACCGGGATCTGGACGGCCCCGTTCCGCCCGCCCGGCTGGACCACGACGAGGCGGTGGCCTGGCAGCGGCTGTTCGACGAGGCCGTCGCGATCCTCGCGGGGGCGGACGGAGCGGGACCCGGACGGCTCGACCCCGCGTGGATCCGGTCCGTCGTCCCCTGGGCCAGGACCGCCCTGCTGCCTCCGCCCCCGCCCGACGTCCGCGTGTCGGCGTCCAGCGGCGACGCCTACGGCGCCATGGTCGTCTCCCGCCCCTCCTCGGCGCTCGCCCTCGCCGAGGCGCTGGTCCACGAGTTCCAGCACAGCAAGCTCGCCGCGCTGATCCACCTCTTCCCGCTCCTGTCCGACGACCGCGCCGAGCGCTTCTACGCGCCCTGGCGCCCGGACCCGCGTCACCTCACCGGTCTGCTGCACGGCGCCTACGCGTTCACCGGCGTCGCGGGCTTCTGGCGGGACCGGCTCGCCGACCCGGAGTACGCCGGGACGGCCGCCTACCACTTCGCGCTGCGCCGGACGCAGAGCCGCCTGGTCGTACGCACCCTCCTCAGCAGTGGGCGGCTCACCGCGGCCGGCCGCGCCCTGGTCACCGGTCTCGCCCGCACCCTGGACGGGTGGCTGCGCGAACCGGTCCCCGAGCCCGCCCGGACCCGGGCCCGCACCGCCGCCGCCCTGCACCGCACGGAGTGGCGGCTGCGCAACCTCCTCCCGCCGCCGGGGGGCGCCGCCGGCCATGGTCCGCAGGAGCGCTCCGTGCCACCCGAAGCCCGGTCCGGCGGCGGGTCCGCCGCCCCGGACGACCTCCGTTTCCGGTCCGACCGCGCCTCCTGGCCCGACGTCCGCACGCATCTCTTCGGTGTGCCGCCCGCCGAGCCCCGTACGCCGGACGAGCACCTGGCGGCGGGCGATCCGGCGGCCGCCTTCGACGGGTACGCCAAAGGGCTGGAGCGGGAACCCGGGGATCCGCACCTGCGCGCAGGCTGGATCGTGGCCAGGGCCGCGCTGGAACCGGGCCCCGCCGCCCGGAGGGCGCTGGCCCGGCCCGAGCTGCTGCTGCCGCCACCCCCGCCCGCCGGGTGACGGGTGGCGCGGGCGGCACCGCGGATACGCCGAACCGGGGGGTGAACCCGTGGCCGGGTGGTCAGGATGAAGACATGACCTACCACGTCGACTCCGAGGCCGGGCGGCTGCGCCGCGTCATCCTCCACCGGCCGGATCTCGAGCTCAAGAGGCTCACCCCCAGCAACAAGGACGCCCTGCTCTTCGACGACGTGCTCTGGGTGCGCCGGGCGCGCGCCGAGCACGACGGGTTCGCCGACGTCCTGCGCGACCGCGGCGTCACCGTCCACCTCTTCGGTGACCTGCTCTCCGAGACGCTGGCGATCCCGGCGGCACGTGCGCTCGTACTGGACCGGGTGTTCGACGAGAAGGAGTACGGCCCGCTGGCCACCGACCATCTGCGCGCCGCCTTCGAGACGCTCCCGGCGCCGGAGCTGGCCGAGGTGCTGGTGGGCGGGATGACCAAGCGGGAGTTCCTGGACACCCACCCCGAGCCGACCTCGGTGCGCTTCCACGTCATGGAGCTCGACGACTTCCTGCTCCGCCCGCTGCCCAACCACCTCTTCACCCGCGACACGTCCGCCTGGATCTACGACGGTGTCTCCATCAACGCGATGCGCTGGCCGGCCCGGCAGCGCGAGACCGTGCACTTCGAGGCGATCTACCGGCACCACCCGCTGTTCCGGGGGGATTCCTTCCACCTCTGGTCGGAGGGGCAGGCCGACTACCCGTCCACCATCGAGGGCGGCGACGTGCTGGTCATCGGCAACGGCGCGGTGCTGATCGGCATGAGTGAACGCACCACCCCGCAGGCCGTGGAGATGCTCGCGCACAAACTGTTCGCGGCCGGCTCGGCCAGGACGATCGTGGCCCTCGACATGCCGAAGAGGCGCGCCCTGATGCACCTCGACACGGTGATGACGATGGTCGACGGCGACACCTTCACCCAGTACGCGGGCCTCGGCATGCTCCGGTCCTACACCATCGAGCCCGGCTCCGACGAGAAGGAGCTCAAGGTCACCGACCATCCGCCGGAGCACATGCACCGCGCGATCGCCGCCGCGCTCGGGCTCAGCGAGATCCGGGTGCTGACCGCCACCCAGGACGTGCACGCGGCCGAGCGCGAACAGTGGGACGACGGCTGCAACGTCCTGGCCGTCGAACCGGGCGTGGTCGTCGCCTACGAGCGGAACTCCACCACCAACACGCATCTGCGCAAGCAGGGCATCGAGGTGATAGAGATCCCGGGCAGCGAGCTGGGCCGGGGCAGGGGCGGACCGCGGTGCATGAGCTGTCCCGTACAGCGAGACGCTGTATAGATGCTGTATAGAAATGCAAATCTTCGTATAGACTTCCAATAATTCGTGTCCCCCAGTCCTGGAGCGCCCCATGGCGACTGTCCCGACCGCCCTCGCCGGCCGCCACTTCCTCAAGGAGGCGGACTTCACCGCGCGGGAGTTCCGCGGCCTGCTGGAACTGGCCGCCGAACTGAAGGCCGCCAAACGGGCCGGGACCGAGCACCGGTACCTACGGGGCAGGAACATCGCGCTGATCTTCGAGAAGACCTCGACACGGACCCGCTGTGCGTTCGAGGTCGCGGCCGCCGACCAGGGCGCCTCCACGACGTACCTCGACCCGTCGGGCTCGCAGATGGGCCACAAGGAGTCCGTGAGGGACACCGCCCGGGTGCTGGGCCGGATGTACGACGGGATCGAGTACCGGGGGGACAGCCAGGCGAAGGTGGAGGAACTGGCGCGGTACGCGGGCGTCCCCGTCTACAACGGTCTCACCGACGACTGGCACCCCACCCAGATGCTCGCCGACGTGCTCACGATGACCGAGCACAGCCCCAAGCCGCTCACGGACATCTCCTTCGCCTACCTCGGCGACGCCCGCTTCAACATGGGCAACTCCTACCTCGTCACCGCGGCCCTGCTGGGGATGGACGTACGCGTCGTCGCCCCGAAGTCCTACTGGCCCGCCCAGGACGTCGTCGACCGGGCCCGCGCGCTCGCCGTGTCCAGCGGGGCGCGTGTGACGCTCACCGAGGAGATCGCCGAGGGAGTGGCGGGCGCCGATTTCGTCGCCACCGACGTCTGGGTCTCCATGGGTGAGCCCAAGGAGGTCTGGGGCGAGCGGATCGCCGCCCTCGCGCCGTACGCGGTGACCATGGAGGTCCTGCGCGCCACCGGCAACCCGGACGTCCGGTTCCTGCACTGCCTGCCCGCCTTCCACGACCTCGGCACCCAGGTCGGCCGGGACGTGTACGAGGCCCACGGCCTGGAGTCGCTGGAGGTGACCGACGAGGTGTTCGAGTCGGCGCACTCGGTGGTCTTCGACGAGGCGGAGAACCGTATGCACACGATCAAGGCGGTCCTGGTCGCGACCCTCGCCTGAGCTCCCTTCCCGTCCCGGCCCGCTCAGAGAGGGCGCCGCTGCCCGGGCAGCCGGAACCACACCGCCTTGCCGGAGTCGGTGGGACGGTGGCCGCAGGACGAGCTCAGGGTGCGGATCAGCAGCAGCCCCCGCCCGTGCTCCTGCCAGGGGTCGGGCTGGGTGAGCAGCGGACGGGTGAGGTCGCCGGGCGGCGCCGGGTCGGCGTCGTGCACCTCCACCTGGAAACCGGTCGGCAGCAGCCGGACCACCAGCTCGATCGGGGCGCTCCCCGAGGTGTGCTCCACGGCGTTGGCCACCAGTTCCGCCGTCAGCAGTTCCGCCGTGTCGCTGTCGGCGGTGTGCTTGCGCTCGGCCAGTGCCGTACGGACCAGGGCGCGGGCGACGGGCACTGCCGCGGTGGAGTGCGGCAGCGCGACGCGCCAGGAGGTGGAAGCGGGGGAGGGATCGTGCACAACGGGTCCGTTCATGGAGCGGGTGCTCCTGCAGTCAACCGTCAATGGTACGGCGCACCCGGTGCCACCCTTCGAGGGGGCGGCGCCGGAGCCCTGCCCGGGGCGCCGTCCGGGGCGTCGGGCCCCGGCAACGGCGGCCTACCCGCGCCCGGGTCCCGCCTCGCGCACCCGGACCCGCCGTTACCGCCGCGTCGACGAGTCATGACGGATGTGACGGTCCCCGAACGTATCGCGTACCCGTGACGACAGTCACCAAGGAGTGATAACTTCAGGGGGCAGAACTCAGTGAGCAGCGCAGTGCCCGCCCGAGGAGGCCGCCCTCATGAGTCCCTTCACCGGCTCCGCCGCCCGCACCGACCGCTGGGCGCACCTGCGCGTCGATCTCGCCGACGGCGTCGCCACCGTCACCCTCGCCCGCCCCGACAAGCTCAACGCGCTCACCTTCGGCGCCTACGCCGACCTGCGTGATCTGCTCGCCGAGCTGTCCCGCGAGCGGGCGGTACGGGCCCTGGTGCTGGCCGGTGAGGGCCGCGGTTTCTGCTCCGGCGGCGATGTCGACGAGATCATCGGCGCGACCCTCTCGATGGACACCGCCCAGCTGCTCGACTTCAACCGGATGACCGGCCAGGTGGTCAGGGCGGTACGGGAATGCCCGTTCCCGGTGATCGCCGCGGTGCACGGGGTGGCGGCCGGCGCCGGCGCCGTCCTCGCCCTGGCCGCCGACTTCCGCGTCGCCGACGCGGGCGCCCGATTCGCCTTCCTCTTCACCCGGGTCGGCCTGTCGGGCGGCGACATGGGCGCGGCATACCTGCTGCCCCGGGTGGTCGGCCTGGGTCACGCCACCCGGCTGCTCATGCTGGGAGACCCGGTACGCGCACCGGAGGCCGAGCGCATCGGCCTGATCAGCGTGCTGACGGACGAGGGCGGGGCCGACGAGGCCGCCCGAGCCCTGGCCCGCAGACTCGCCGACGGCCCCGCTCTGGCACACGCCCAGACCAAGGCCCTGCTCACCGCCGAACTGGACATGCCGCTGGCCGCCTCGGTGGAACTGGACGCCTCCACCCAGGCCCTCCTGATGACCGGCGAGGACTACCGGGAATTCCACACCGCCTTCACCGAGAAACGCCCCCCGAAGTGGCAGGGAAGGTAGGCCGTGGCCCCGCCGCGGAAACCCGCGAGCCCCGCCACCGGCAACCCGCGTCCGCGACGGCCCAGGAGGTAGCGGATGTTCCCGTCTCAGGCGACCCCATCGCCCTCAGGGGCGCCGGGAGCGGCGCGGCAAGCCACCGACGACCCGCAGCCGCCCGGGGCCCCGCGCCGCCCCCTCCGCGTAGCGATCATCGGCGGAGGCCCCGGCGGCCTCTACACCGCCGCGCTGCTCAAGCGCCTCGCCCCCGACCGGCAGGTCACCCTCTGGGAACGCGACGCCCCCGACGACACCTTCGGCTTCGGCGTAGTCCTCTCGGACGAGACCCTCGGGGGCATCCAGGACGCCGACTCCCACGTCCACGAGGAACTCCGGCGGCACTTCGTCCGCTGGGACGACATCGACATCGTCCACCGCAACACCCGCCACACCTCCACAGGGCACGCCTTCGCCGCCCTCGGCCGCCGCCGCCTCCTGGAGATCCTGCACGCCCGCTGCCACGCCCTCGGCGTCGACCTGCGCTTCCGCGCGGCCGCACCCGACCCGGTCCGGCTCGCGCGGACCCATGACCTCGTCGTCGCCGCCGACGGAGCGGGCAGCGCCACCCGCGAGGCCTTCGCGGAGGTGTTCCGTCCCCGGATCACCCCGCACCGCTGCCGCTACATCTGGCTCGCCGCCGACTTCGCCTTCGACGCCTTCCGCTTCGAGATCGCCGAGACCGAGCACGGTGTGATGCAGTTGCACGGCTACCCCTACTCCCGCCCGTCGCCCGACCACCACCCCTCGACGGGGCCCTCCGGGCCGCGGAACCAGGGGGCCTCCACCGTGATCGTCGAGATGCGGCAGGAGGTGTGGCAGGCCGCCGGGTTCGACGAGATGGACGAGACGGAGTCCGCCGGCCGGTGCGCCAAGATCTTCGCGGACGTGCTCGGCGGACGCCCGTTGAGGACCGGCAACTCGGCGTGGACCACCTTCCGTACGGTCGTCAACGAGCGCTGGTCGCACGGGAACATCGTGCTCCTCGGTGACGCCGCCCATACCGCGCACTTCTCCATCGGGTCCGGCACCAAGCTCGCCGTGGAGGACGCGCTCGCGCTCGCCGCCGGCCTGCGCGAACAACCGTCGCTGGAGGCCGCGCTCGCCGCCTACGAGACGGAACGGCGTCCCGTCGTCGCCTCCACCCAGCGCGCGGCCCGGGCCAGTCTGGAGTGGTTCGAGGACCTGCCCCTCCATCTGGGCCGGCCACCCCGCCAGTTCGCCTTCGACCTGCTCACCCGCAGCCGCCGCGTCACCCACGAGAACCTGCGGCTGCGCGACGCCCGCTTCACCGAGGCCGTGGAACGCGGCTTCGGCTGCCCTCCCGGCACGCCCCCGATGTTCACCCCGTTCCGGCTGCGCGGACTGACCCTGCGCAACCGGGTCGTCGTCTCGCCCATGGACATGTACTCGGCCGTCGACGGCGTCCCCGGCGACTTCCACCTCGTCCACCTCGGCTCCCGCGCGCTGGGCGGTGCCGGGCTGGTGATGACGGAGATGGTGTGCGTCAGCCCGCAGGGCCGCATCACCCCAGGCTGCGCCGGTCTCTACACCGGCAGGCAGGCCGAGGCGTGGCGGCGGATCACCGACTTCGCGCACGCGCAGGCACCCGGGACCGCGATCGGCGTTCAGCTCGGCCACAGCGGCCGCAAGGGCTCGACCAAGCTGATGTGGGAGGGCATGGACGAGCCGCTCGACGACGGCAACTGGCCCCTGGTCGCCGCCTCTCCGCTGCCGTACCGGCCGGGCGGCCAGGTGCCCAGGGAGCTGTCCCGTGCCCAGCTCACCGACATCAGGGAGCAGTTCGCCGCCGCCGCCGTGCGGGCCGCGCGGGCCGGCTTCGACCTCCTCGAACTGCACTGCGCCCACGGCTACCTGCTCTCCGGATTCCTCTCCCCCCTCACCAACCGCCGTACCGACGCCTACGGGGGTTCACCGGAGAAGCGGCTGCGGTTCCCGCTGGAGGTCTTCGACGCGGTGCGCGCGGTGTGGCCGCAGGACCGGCCGATGACCGTCCGCGTCTCCGCCACCGACTGGGCGCAGGGCGGCATCACGGCCGAGGACGCGGTCGCCGTCGCCCGTGCCTTCGCCGCGCACGGCGCCGACGCGATCGACGTGTCGACCGGGCAGGTGGTCGCCGACGAGAAACCGGAGTTCGGCCGCTCGTACCAGACCCCGTTCGCCGACCGGATACGCAACCAGGCCGGCATCCCGGTGATCGCGGTGGGCGCGATCTCCTCGTGGGACGACGTCAACTCCCTGCTTCTGGCGGGGCGTACGGACCTCTGTGCCCTGGGCCGTCCCCATCTGTACGATCCGCACTGGACCCTGCACGCGGCGGCCGAGCAGGGCTACGAGGGACCGGGCGCCGTCTGGCCGGCGCCCTACCGGGCGGGCAGCCGCCCTCCGCCGACCGGCCGCACCGACGCCCCCAAGCCCCGGCTCACGCTGAGTTGAGTGACTGCAAGGCGGCGTGCCCGGGTCAGCCGGCCGGTTCCAGGGCCGCGTAGCCGGCCCCCGCGTCGCGCAGCCGCTCGTGCAGCGCCCGGAAGACGGCCGCCGAGCGCGTGCCGGGCCAGTCGTCGGGAAGCAGCGCGGCCGGCAGGCCCGGGTCGGCGTAGGGGAGGTGGCGCCAGGAGTCCAGGGCGAGCAGATAGTCGCGGTAGGCCTCCTCGGACGGGGTGTCCGTGCGCCGCTCCCAGGTACGCAGTACAGGGGCGTGCCGCGTCAGGAACGCCTCGTGCTGCTCCGCGATCCCGGCCAGGTCCCACCAGCGGGCCACCGCCCGGGTGGTGGGTGCGAAGCCCAGGTGCTCACCGCGGAAGAGGTCGACGTACCCGTCGAGGCGCAGCCGTTCCAGGGTGTGCCGGGTCTCCTCGTACAGCCGGGCGGGGGCGATCCAGACCCCCGGCGCCGCCGTGCCGAAGCCGAGACCGGACAGCCGGGACCGCAGTACGTGCCGTTTCTGCCGCTCGGACTCGGGCACGGAGAACACGGCCAGCACCCAGCCCTCGTCCCCGGGCGGGGCGGTGGCGTAGATGCGGCGGTCGCCGTCCTCCAGCAACTGGCGGGCGTCGGCGGACAGTTCGTATCCCGCCGCGCCCCGGGCGGTACGCGCGGGGACGAGCAGCCCGCGCCGTTTGAGCCGGGACACCGAGGAGCGCACGGACGGGGCGTCCACGCCGACCGCGGCGAGCAGACGGATCAGCTCGGCGACGGGCACCGGGCCCGGCGCGAAGCGGCCGTACGCGCCGTAGAGCGTGACGATGAGAGACCGTGGAGCATGCTGGTCGGACACGTTGATCATCTTAGGTCGTGGGGACGGGGCCACGGTCCCCGGCGTCAGCCCTGGTCGTCTCCCGTGCCGGTGGGAGCCCGCAGCCGGAACCGCTGGAGCTTGCCGGTGGCCGTGCGGGGCAGTGCGTCCAGGAAGACGATCTCGCGCGGGCACTTGTACGGTGCGAGCTCCGTTTTCACGAAGGCGCGCAGGGCCTCGGCATCGCGTGCGGCGCCCTTCCCGAGGACCGCGTACGCCACCACGACCTGGCCGCGGGCCTCGTCGGGCCGCCCGACCACCGCCGCCTCCACCACGTCCGGGTGGCGCAGCAGCGCGTCCTCCACCTCCGGGCCCGCGATGTTGTACCCGGCCGAGATGATCATGTCGTCGGCGCGGGCCACATAGCGGAAGTAGCCGTCGGGGTCACGGACGTAGGTGTCGCCGGTGATGTTCCAGCCGCCCCGCACGTACTCCCGCTGGCGCGGGTCGGCGAGATAGCGGCAGCCGACCGGTCCCCGCACCGCGAGCAGCCCCGGCTCCCCGTCCGGCACGGGAACGCCGTCCGCGTCCTGCACGCGCGCCTGCCACCCGGGAACCGGGACCCCGGTCGTTCCGGGTCTGATCCGCTCGTCGGCGGCGGAGACGAAGATGTGCAGCAGTTCGGTGGCGCCGATGCCGTTGATGATGCGCAGCCCGGTGCGCTCGTGCCACGCGCTCCAGGTGGCGGCGGGCAGGTTCTCGCCGGCCGACACGCAGCGGCGCAGCGAGGAGAGGTCGTGGGCGCCGGCCTCGCCCAGCATCGCGCGGTAGGCGGTGGGCGCGGTGAACAGCACCGACACCCGGTGCTCGGCGACCGCCGCCAGCAACTGTTCCGGACGGGCCTGTTCGAGCAGCAGGGCACTGGCGCCGACACGCATCGGGAACACCACGAGCCCGCCGAGTCCGAAGGTGAAGCCGAGTGGGGGACTGCCGGCGAACACATCGTCCTCGACCGGCCTGAGAACGTGCCGGGAGAAGGTGTCCGCGATCGCCAGCACGTCCCGGTGGAAGTGCATACAGCCCTTGGGCCGGCCGGTGGTGCCGGAGGTGAAGGCGATCAGGGCGACATCGTCGGCGGCGGTCGGCACGGCCTCGTACGGGGTACCGGGCGCGGGACGGTGCGTCAGGTCGTCGGGGGAGTCGCCGCCGTACGTGGCTATCCTCAGGCCCCTGACCTCGGCCTTGGCGAGGTCGTCGACCGCCCGGACGTCGCACAGGGCGTGGCGGATCTCCGCGATCGAGCAGATGGTGCCCAGCTCGTGCGGCCGCTGCTGGGCGAGCACGGTGACGGCGACCCCGCCCGCCTTCAGCACCGCCAGCCAGCACGCGGCGAGCCAGGGCGTGGTGGGGCCGCGCAGCAGCACCCGGTTGCCGGGCACGACCCCGAGGTCCCCGGTGAGCAGATGGGCGAGCCGGTCCACCCGGGCCCGCAGCTCGCCGTACGTCCAGGGCGCACCGGCCGGGGTGCGGAACACCGGGCGGTCGTCGGGCGGGCCGTGCAGCAGCTCGGCGGCGCAGTTCAGCCGCTCGGGGTAGTCCAGTTCCGGCAGGTCGAAGCGGAGCTCGGGCCACTGGCCGGGTGGCGGGAGATGGTCGCGGGCGAAGGTGTCGACGTGCGCGGTGGCCCGTGGATTCATGACGGTTCGCCCCCTCGGCGTGGTGGGCTCGCCTCAGGAGCGTATCGCGTTGGTGACGGCAGTCAACGGTCCGCGATAGCCTCGGGAGCGGACCGGCGGCGAGGAAGGGACCGCAGATGACCGCATTCTCGCTCGAACCGGAACAACTCGCGTGGTGTGCGGAGCTGCGTACCATGGCCGCGCGGCGGCTGCGGCCGCTCGCCGAGAAGGGTGAACCCGGCCGGATCAACCGTGCCCTGGTCGCCGAACTCGGCGCCCTGGGCCTGCTGCCCCGGCTGTTCACCTCCGGTGCGCTCGACCTGTGCCTGATGCGCGAGTCCCTCGCCCACGCCTGCACGGAGGCGGAGACCGCCCTCGCCCTGCAGGGCCTGGGAGCCCACCCGGTGCACGCCCACGGCACCCCCGCCCAGCGTGCCCGCTGGCTCCCCCGGGTGAGCGACGGCAGCGCGGTCGCGGCGTTCGCGCTGAGCGAGCCGGGGGCCGGCTCGGACGCGGCGGCGCTCTCGCTGCGCGCGGAGCGGGCCGACGAGGGCTCCCGGCCGGGCCGGACCGGAGGCGCACCGGTACGGCAGGCCTCCCCACCGGACGGGCACGGTGCCGCGCACGCCCCCCGGGCGCGCACCGGCCCGGCGACGGGCGCGGGTCCGGCGGCGCGCACCGGCCCGGAGGCGGGTGTCGGTCCGGGGGCGGATGCGGGCGCGGGTGCGGGCGCGGGTGCGGGTCCGGGGACGGGTGCGGGTGCGGGTCCGGGGACGGGTGCGGGTCCGGAGGTGAGCACCGGCCCGGCGACAGGCGCGGGCGCGGACGCGCGCACCGGCCCGCCCGCTGGAGACGGTCCGGGGGCGGACGCCGGCCCCATGGCGGGCGCCGCCGCGTCCGGCGCTCCGGCAGACCTGACGGCCGCGCCGGACGGCGCCTCCCGCTGGCGGCTCACCGGGGAGAAGTGCTGGATCTCCAACGCCCCCGACGCCGACTTCTGCACCGTGTTCGCCCGCACCACCCCCGACGCGGGCGCCCGGGGCGTCACCGCCTTCCTGGTCCCCGCCGACCGCCCAGGCCTCACCGGCAGCCGCCTCGACATGCTCTCCCCGCACCCCATCGGCACCCTCGTCCTCGACGCCGTCCCGGTCACCGCCGACGACGTACTCGGCGTGCCGGACGGCGGCTTCAGGGTCGCCATGGACACCCTCAATCTGTTCCGGCCCAGCGTCGGCGCCTTCGCGGTCGGCATGGCCCAGGCCGCGCTGGACGCCACCCTCGGACACACCGCCCGGCGGGACGCGTTCGGCGGCAAACTGAAGGACCTGCAGTCCGTCGCCCACGAGGTCGCCGAGATGGCCCTGCGCACCGAGTCGGCCCGGCTGATGGTGTACGCGGCGGCCGCGGCGTACGACGCGGGCGCCGCCGATGTCCCCCGGCGCGCCGCGATGGCGAAATTGCTGGCCACCGAGACCGCGCAGTACGTCGTCGACCGGGCCGTCCAACTGCACGGAGCGCGCGCCCTGCAACGCGGACACCTGCTCGAACACCTCTACCGGGAGGTCCGCGCGCCCCGTATCTACGAAGGGGCGAGCGAGGTTCAACGGGGCATCATCGCCAAGGAGTTGTACAAGAACCTGGAGGTCAGATGACCGCCGAGCGCGTCAACCCGCCCGCACTCTCCCGGCCGGCCGGCTTCTCGCACGCCGTCGTCGCCACCGGCTCCCGGCTGGTGTTCCTGGCCGGCCAGACCGCCCTCGACGCCGACGGCAAGGTGGCCGGCGACACCCTGCCCGAACAGTTCACCCGCGCCCTCACCAACCTGCTCACCGCCCTGCGCGCCGCCGGCGGTACCCCGGCCGACCTGGCCCGCGTCACCGTCTACGCCACCGACGTCGCCGACTACCGCGCCCACGCCCGCCGGCTCGGCCGGATCTGGCAGGAGCTGGCCGGCCGGGACTACCCGGCGATGGCGGTCGTCGAAGTCGTCCGGCTGTGGGACGAGGAGGCACTGGTGGAACTCGACGGCTTCGCCCTGCTGCCCTGAGGCTCCCGGCGCCCCCGGCGCCCCCGGCCCTCAGGCCCTAGTCTGGCGACATGCCGGAGATCGAGCTCAGCGCGGGCACCGTCGCCTACGAGGACACCGGAGGCGACGGACCGGTCGTCGTCCTGCTGCACGGACTGGTGCACGACTCCTCGGTCTGGCGGAACGTCGTCGCCGGACTGCGCACGGACCACCGGCTGATCGCGCCGACCCTGCCGTACGGCTCGCACCGCACACCGATGACCCGGCCGCCCACCCCCGACCTGGTCAACGAACTGGTCGCGGAGTTCCTCGACCGCCTCGACCTGCGGGACGTCACCCTCGTCGAGAGCGACTGCGGACGCGCCCAGACGGTCGCGGCCCGGCACCCCGAGCGGCTGGCGCGGCTGGTGCTGATCTCCTGCGAGGCCTTCGACAACTACCCGCCGGGGCTGCCCGGCAGGATGCTCACCCTGGCCTGCCGGGTGCCCGGCGGCATCCCGCTCATGGTCCGGGTGCTCGGCCTGAAACCGCTGCGCAGACTGCCGGTCGGGCTCGGGGCGCTCACCAAGCGCCCCGTGCCGGACGAGATCGTCGACCGCTGGCTGCGTCCCCTGCGCACCGACCCGGCGATCCGGCGGGACTTCCGGCACTACGGGACCCATGTCCGGCGTGACGAACTGCTCGAGGCCGCCCAGGGACTGCGGTACTTCGACCGGCCCGCACTGGTCGTCTGGGCCACCGAGGACCGGATGATGCCCCGCGAACACGGCCGCCGCCTGGCCGAACTGCTGCCGCGCGGCCGGCTGGTGGAGATCAGGAACACGCGGACGCTGATCGCCGAGGACCGGCCGGAGCGGCTCGCCTCCCTTCTGCGGTGGTTCGTCGCGGAAGGGTGAACCCGGTGACGCCCGGGTCAGGCGGCGGCCACGAGGCGGTCGGCGGGCATCCGGTGCGGGGCGACGACGCGGCCGTCGGGAAGGAGTTCGCCGGTGTCGTCGAAGACGATCACACCGTCACACCGCAGGCTCCAGCCCTGCTCGGGGTGTGCGGCCACCACATGCGGCGCGACGGGCTCGGTCCGGGGGCAGGAAGACTGGTGGGCACACATGGCGCACCTCCACATAGGTGGAACGGTCCGAAGGGGTCGTACAGGGAGACCATGCTCCGCCCGGGAACGCGGCGGAACGGGTCGCCGCGAAGCGTGACAGCTCCCGGACAATCCCGGGACCGTTCCCCGACGGCCGGCACCGCCCGGCCACCGAAGGGTGACGCCGAGTGGCCGCGCCGCGGCGCACCGGGTACTGGTGGAAGGCCTCGTTCCGCTCATTCACGGAGGTCCTCCATGCCCGTACGCCCTTACCTCGGCGCGATGGCCGGCTCAGCGCTCCTGCTGCTCGGCACCGCAGCGGGGGCACCCGCTGCGACCGCGTCGACCGATCCCGCGGAAACCGTGACGGTGGACGCGGAGGGACGGATCGCCGAGGACGGCTCCCTCACCCTCTCCGGCACCTACCGCTGCCTGGCCGGCACCGGTGACATCTTCATCAGCTCCTCGGTGAGCCAGTCCACTCCCGCCATCCGCTACGGCATCGGGGGCACCCGCGCGGTGTGCGACGGGGAGGAACACCGCTGGGAGAACACCGGCCGTGTACCCGGCGACGTGCTGACGGCAGGACCCGCGCACGTCGAGGCCACGATCCTCGAACTGCGCCCCAGCGGCGGCATCCTCCTGGAGCCCGTCGTCCACGCCGTCGGGAACCAGGACGTCACCCTCGTCCGGGCCTGACCGGCGCCCGGCCGCACCCATGCTGCCGGGGACCGGAAGAACACCGGCCCGCCCGTTGCCGGGCCCGGACATGGACCGGCGCACGGCGGAGTCGTCACGCTGACCCCATGGTCGCTCTCCGTCACACCGTGCTCCTCGCCCCCGTCCCGCTTCCCTGGCTCGGGGACTCCCTCGCCGTCCTGCTGGATCTGGCGGAGGACACCCGCACGGAGGCGGGGCGGGTGCTGCTGCCGGACGGACGGGAGGTACCGGACGTACGGCACGCGGGGGGACGTCATCTCCGGCCCGGAGCGGTGTACGAGAGCACCGCGGAGGGGGAGGCGGGGCGGATCACCGTAGAGCAGTGGAACCGGCGGCGCGCGCTGGAGCTGGCGCTCGCCGGGTCCGAGCCGGACGGCGCCTTCACGGTCCGGGGCACCCTGCACCGACCGGACCGGCCGCGCCTCCTCGAGATCGACGGACGGGCCCGGGTGGAGAACCTGTGGTCCCCGCTGTCCCGGGTGAGCGGCGGAGCACGGCTGCGGTCCGACGACTGGTGGGCGGCGGCCGGCACCGGCCGGACCGCGCGTACGGCCCCGCTGCGGGCGCGTCTGGAGTGCGGCGTCGCCCGGGCGGACCTGCGGGCGGTCCCGGAGCCCGGCGGCCCCGACGGTCACTGGCAGGTCATGGTCACCGTACGGCTCCGGGGCCGGTACCTGCTCCGCCCGGTGGCGGCCGTCGTCCTCCGCCTCGGCAGACGCCGCCTGCGACGGTCCCTGGCCACGGCCCTGGACGAGTTCGCCGCCCGGTGGAACGACGTGGTACCCGGACTGGTGGCGATGGGGCCGGACGCCGTGCGCCAGGAGATCCTGGCGGCGGACCTGACCTGACGCGTCCGCCGGGCCGGTGCCGTCGGCGACGGCCCCGGCGAAGGCTCCGGACGCGGGGGAGCGGTGGCGCGCGACCCTGACAGGCGCGGGACGCAGGCCCGGCGTCGGACGGTGCGGCCACGGCGGGACGCGCGACGCGTCCCGCCGTCGGCGCCGGTGTCCGGCGGGTGTCGTCCGGCGTGGTCGCGGCCCGGGGCAGCGGACGTGCCGGTACGCGGGACGGGACGGGCCCGGCCGTGGGGCCGTGCGCCGGGCGGGCACCGTGCGTCCGGCGGCGGCTCACGGTGTGTCGGCCGGCCAGTCCAGCAGGCGCGCCCCGATCACCGCGGTCTGCAGCATGTAACGGTGCGCCGGATCGGAGGGGTTGGCTCCGGTGAGCCGGTGGATGCGCTCCAGCCGGTAGGTCAGCGCGCGGACGCTCAGCGAGAGCCGCCGGGCGGCCTCGGCGGCGACACAGCCGGAGTCGAAGTAGGCGGTGAGGGTGTCGAGCAGGGGCTCCGCACCGCCCCTGGCGGCGGTCAGCGGCCCGAGGGTGCTGTGGACCAGGTCGGCCATGGCCTGGCGGTCGCGGGCCAGCACCGGGTAGACGAGCAGATCGGAGGCGCGCAGCACCGGATGGTCCAGCCCCAGCCGCTCGGCGATCTCCAGGGAGCTCAGGGCCTCCTCGTACGACTGGACGACCCCGCCCGGCCCGGACTGCGGGCGGCCGATGGCGACCTGGCCGCCGTCCGTGGCGGCGTGTGCCTGCTTGGCGAAGTGGGTGAGCACCTCTTCCTGGTGTCCGGGCGCGATGCACAGCAGCCGCCCGTCCTTGGTGGTGAGCAGGACGCTGCGGTCACCGAAGCGGGATATCAGCGCGTGCTCCACCTGCCGCGGCACCGGGTCACCCTCCTCGTAGGCGACCGCGCCCCGGGCGACGGCCACCGCGTGTTCATGGGACAGCCGCAGTCCGAAGCGCTCGGCGCGCTCGGCGAGCCGGCCCAGATCGCTGCGCCCGTAGAGCAGGTCGTCGATGAACTCCCGCCGGGCGGCCTCCTCCTGACGTACGGCCAGCCGCTGCGCCCGCTCGTACCCTTCGGCGAACGCGTCCACCACCTGCTGTACGGCCGCCAGCGCGCCCTCCACCGAGTCCGCGCCGCGCGGCCACGCCACCCGGGCGGCGGACAGATGCTCGCTGACGAGGAACCGCAGACCCAGGCCCGCCTCCGCCGCACGCTCCCCCAGATGGCGCCGCGAGGCGATCTCGTCCCGGGTGAGGCGTCTGCCCGTCACCGCCACCTCGGACAGGATGGCGGTATAGCCGTCCAGATACTGCTCGGGAATCTCCCGTTGTGTCATGCGGTCACCTCAACTCTTGACGCTTTCCTGATGCGTTCATGTTGACGCACCGGCATGCAGACCCTAGTGAACCTTGCCGGAATCCGGCAATGCGTCCTCCGGACCGCGCGGGGCATCATGGTCCGCGGGGAGCACCGCGGAAGGTTCCGGTGCCGGGCACCGGCAGGTGCCCGGCACCGGAACCGGAGGGGATCCGTGCTGCCCCGACGACGTCGAGCGGTGAAGGGGAGGGACTCGGATGCGCACCAAGGTGAAGCCCGCCGCGGGTCCGTCCGCCCTCCGTCCCCGCTCCGTACGGCCGCCGCACCGTCTCTCACCCGACGAACCGGACGAACCCGGGCCGTCCCGGTCCCCGCACGCACGCGGTGCGGACCGGGACGGTGCGGAGCGCGCGGTGTGCCGGCCCGCGGACGGCATCCGTCCGCGCGGGCCGCGGAACCGCGACGCCCGCTGAGTCGTCTCCCTCGCCACCGGACATACCCCCGCCTCGCCGACGAGGCGCTGTTTTCCCTGACTTCTGCCACTTTCCCAGCCCAGAAGGACGTGTCCCATGGATGCCGCCACCGTGGGCATCGCCGTACTCGCCGGCGTCGCCCTGTTGTTCGTACTCATCGGTCTGCTGCTCGTCACCAAGCTGTTCCGCAAGGTGGAACAGGGCAAGGCGCTGATCGTCTCCAAGCTCCGCAAGGTCGATGTGACGTTCACCGGATCGGTCGTGCTGCCGGTGCTCCACAAGGCCGAGGTGATGGACATCTCGGTGAAGACCATCGAGATCACCCGGGCCGGCAAGGAAGGCCTGATCTGCCGGGACAACATCCGCGCGGACATCCGCATCACGTTCTTCGTCAAGGTCAACAAGACGACCGAGGACGTCATCAAGGTCGCCCAGGCGGTCGGCACCGCGCGGGCCAGCGACCGCAACACGCTCCAGGAACTGTTCCACGCCAAGTTCTCCGAGGCGCTGAAGACCGTCGGCAAGCAGATGGACTTCACCGACCTCTACACCAAGCGCGAGGAACTGCGGTACCGGATCATCGAGGTCATCGGCGTCGACCTCAGCGGCTACCACCTCGAGGACGCGGCGATCGACTACCTGGAGCAGACGCCGCTGACCCAGCTCGACCCCGGCAACGTCCTCGACGCGCAGGGCATCCGCAAGATCACCGAGCTGACGGCCGTGGAGCACGTCCGCACCAACGAGGCCCAGCGCAACGAGCAGAAGGAGATCACCCGGCAGGACGTCGACGCACGCGAGGCGATCCTGGAGCTGGAGCGCCGGCAGACCGACGCCGAGATCAAGCAGAAGCGGGAGATCGAGACCGTGCGGGCCCGCGAGGAGGCCGAGACCGCACGGGTCGTGGAGGAGGAGCGGCTGCGCGCGCAGAGCGCCTTCCTGCGCACCGAGGAACAGCTCGGTGTGCAGCGCGAGAACCAGGCCCGCGAGGTCGCCGTCGCCGCCAAGAACCGTGAGCGGGTCATCGCCGTCGAGAGCGAGCGGATCGAGAAGGACCGGCTGCTGGAGGTCATCGCCCGGGAGCGGGAGACCGAACTGACCCGGATCGCCGCCGAGAAGGAGGTCGAGGCGGAGAAGCGGGAGATCGCCGAGGTGATCCGTGAGCGGGTCGCGGTGGACCGTACGGTCGCCGAGCAGGAGGAGTCGATCCTGAAGCTGCGCACGGTCGAGGAGGCCGAGCGGCAGCGGCAGGCCGTGATCATCGCCGCGGAGGCCGAGGCGCAGGAGAAGCTGGTCAAGGACATCAAGGCGGCCGAAGCGGCCGAGCAGGCCGCCACCCACCGTGCCGCCGAGGAACTCACCCTCGCCGAGGCCCGGCTGAAGACCGCCGACCTGGAGGCGCGGGCCAAGCTGCGGACCGCCGAGGGGGTCCAGGCGGAGGCCGCGGCCGAGGGGCTGGCCGCCGTGCAGGTCCGCGACAAGGAGGCCGAGGTCATCGAGAAGGCGGGCCGCGCCGAGGCCGGGGCCTCCGAGGCCCGGATGCGCGCCGAGGCCGAGGGCGCGCGGGCCAAGGCCCTCGCCGACGCGGAGGCCATCAGCGGCCGGCTCCGCGCGGAGGCGGCCGGCCTCACCGAGAAGGCGGCGGCGATGGCCGCGCTCGACGAGGCGTCCCGGGGACACGAGGAGTACCGGCTGCGGCTGGAGGCCGAGAAGGACATCCGGCTCGCCGGACTGGAGGTACAGCGGCAGGTCGCCGAGGCGCAGGCCACGGTCCTCGCCACCGGACTGGAGAACGCGGACATCAACATCGTCGGCGGGGAGTCGATGTTCTTCGACCGGCTGATGTCCTCGATCACGCTCGGCAAGAGCGTGGACGGCTTCGTCCAGAACTCCGAGACCGCGCAGGCACTCGCCGGTCCCTGGCTGGACGGTTCCGCGAGCTTCACCGACGACCTGAGCCGCGTCCTGGGCTCCGTCTCGACCTCCGACGTACAGAACCTCACGGTCTCGGCCCTGCTGATGCGGCTGATGCAGCAGGGCGGCGAGAACACCGGCCGGTTCAGGGAACTGATCGCGAAGGCCGGTGAGCTGGGCCTCTCGGACACACCGCTGACCGAGCTGAACGGCCACGCCAGGGCCTGACCACCATCGGGCCGGGAGCCGCCGCACAGGGGACGGCGGCTCCCGGCCGCTCCATTCCCGAGAGGCAGTCATGACCAGCACCCACGAGTCCGCGATCCGTCAGGAGACACCCGACGCCGACGGCCGCGCGACCGGCCCCGCTCCGGCCCCGGCGACCGGCCCCGCTCCGGCCCCGGCGACGGGCCCCGCGCAGGACCCTGCCGCGGCCCCCGCGACGGTCGACGGCGGCGCCTACCAGGTACTGCGTGACCGCCTCACCGCCCGCGCAGCCGAACTCGTCCGCCGCGCCGAGGCGCTGAACCACCGGCGGGCGCGGGAGTTCGGCGCCCCCGAGCTGCGCCTCACCGGCACCGAACGGCTGCGCACCGACCGGGGCAGCGTGCCCCGCGACATCGTCGCCGTCGGTGACGTGCTCCTCTTCGGCTACGAGGCCCGGCCCCGGCCCGACCGGGACATCGCGGTCGGTGACGTCCTCGCCCCGCACGACCGCGAGCTGAACCGCCTGGCCGACGACGCCGTGCCCGGACTTCTCGACGACCCGCACTTCGTCCGCGAGTTCGCCGCCCTGCACCGCTACTACCGGCAGGCCCGCCTGCTGCGGCTGCGCCGTGTCGACGGCAAGCTGCTCGCCGTCTTCCAGACCGGCGAGAAGGCCGGCGACATCCGTGTACTGCGCTGGTCGGTGTCCGAGGACGGCCGCGCCGCGTTCCTCGACGCACGCGGCGACCGCGACCACGCGCGCGCCGAGCCCGACGGCATCGACTGGATCCCCACCACCCGCGAGGACCACGTCCTCGGCCGTCACCCCCATGTCTCCGTCCGGGGCGAGGTCTTCGTCGACACCCTCGGCGGCACCCTCACCGTCAAGACCGACAACGACACCGCCACCCCCGACGGCATCCACAGCGAGCCCGTCGACGAGCCCCTGCAGTCCCTCGCCGACGCCGAGATCGCCCACGCCCGCGTCGGCGCCCTGATCCTGCTGCGCGTCCTGCCGTACAAGGAGACCGCACACCGCCACCTGGTCTTCAACACCCTCACCCACACCGTCGTCCGCCTCGACGGGATCGGACAGGGCTGCCGGCGGCTGCCCGAGGACCAGGGCATCGTCTTCCCCGGCGGGTACTGCCTCGCCGTCGGAGCGCACAAGACGTACGAACTCGACACCGACGGCATGGAGTTCGAGCGCGAGGTGCGCTCGCCGCACGGTGAGGACGTGCTGTACGCCTTCCACGCCCCCGGTCGCGGACGCGGCCTGCTGCTGTCGTACAACCAGATCCGCGAGGCGGTCGCCACCCCGATGGCCTGCCACGGGTGGGCGCTGTTCGACGACGGCCTGCTCGTCCTGCTCCGTCCCGAGGGCGACGACGCCGCCCGCGTCCACCCGGTCCAGCTCTGGCACTCGCCCTACGTCTCCGACACCTACGCCGCCGCGCAGCCCGCGGGCGAGGGCGCGCTGGCCCGGGTCGGCAACGCCGATCTCGTACGCGGTATCTCCGACTGCCTGTCCCTGGCCCGCTCCGCCGCGGAGACCGCCCCGACGGCCGAGATCTACACCACCCTGGCGGCCGCCTGCGTCCGCGCCCTGGACACCCACCACTGGCTCGGTGACCCCGAACTGGGGGATCTGCGCGCTCCCCTGGCCGAGGTGCGGGACACCGCCGAGCAGGTGCTGGCCGAGTTCGAGGCCGTACGCGACCTCACCCGCCGGGCCGCCGGGGCGCTCGACGAGGCGGCGGACCGGATCGCCTCCGTGGTGCGCCGGCTGCGCGGCGAGCAGCCCCGCGAGGCCGCCGTCTGGGTCACCGGCCTCACCGAACTCCGCGCGGCCCAGGGCCATCTGCTGGCCCTCAAGGACATGCGGTACGCGGACCACGCCCGCATCGACGCACTCGCCGGCGAGGCCGGGACGGATCTCGCCGGCTTCGGCCGGCGCGCGATCGCCTTCCTGGCCCGCGAGGACGCCTTCGCCACCCACCACACCGACCTCGAACAGCTGCACGCCGACATCGAGTCGATCACCACCACCGCCGAGGCCGCCCCGGTCGCCGACCGCCTCGACGAACTCGCCGGCGGACTGCGCACGGTGACCGAGGTGGTCGCCGGACTCGACATCGCCGACGCCACCGTTCGCACGGCCGTCCTGGAGCGGGTCGCCGAGGCCCTGGGCGGCGTCAACCGCGCCCGCGCCACCCTCGAAACCCGCCGCCGCGGCCTGCTCGACCGGGAGGCACGCGCCGGGTTCGCCGCCGAGCTCGCCCTGCTCGGCCAGACCGTCACCGGGGCCCTCGCCGTCGCCGGCGACCCCGGGACCTGCGACGAGCAACTGACCCAGGTCCTGACCCAGTTGGAGGCACTGGAGTCCCGTTTCGCGGAGTTCGACGACGTCCTCGGCGAACTCGCCGCCCGGCGCACCGAGGTCTACGAGGCGTTCTCCGCCCGCAAGCAGAGCCTCACCGACGCGCGTGCCCGCCGTGCCGAACAGCTCGCCTCCGCCGCCGAGCGTGTCCTCACGACGATCACCCGGCGCTCCGCCACCCTCGCCGACAGCGACGCGGTGAGCACCTACTTCGCCTCCGACCCGCTCGTCGCCAAGATCCGCCGCACCTCCGGTGAACTGCGCGAACTCGGCGACCGGGTGCGGGCCGAGGAGCTCGACGGCCGGCTGCGCTCGGCCCACGAGGAGGCCGCCCGCGCCCTGCGCGACCGCACCGACCTCTTCGCGGACGGCGGACGGGTCATCCGCCTCGGCGACCACCGCTTCGCCGTCTCCACCGAGCCCTTCGACCTCACCGTCGTCCCGCACGGCGACTCCCTCGCCCTGGCCCTCACCGGCACCGACTTCCGTGCCCCCGTCACCGACCCCGCCCTCCTCGCCGACCGCCACCTGTGGAGCCGGCACCTGCCGTCCGAGTCACCCGAGGTCCAGCGCGCCGAACACCTCGCCGCCCGGCTGCTGCACGAACACGGCCCCGACGCCCTGAGCGGCGCCGACGACCTCGCCGCGCTGGTCCGGCGGGCCGCCGAGGAGGCGTACGACGAGGGCTACGAGCGGGGCGTCCACGACCACGACGCCACCGCGATCCTCACCGCCGTCCTGCCGCTGTACGCCGCCGCCGGGACACTGCGTCACTCCTCCGCCGCGCGGGCGCACGCCCTGCTGTACTGGGCGCACGGCACCACGGCCGAGGAGCGCGCCGGCCTCACCCGCCGCGCCCGCTCCCTGGCCCGGGTCCGTGACGCCTTCGGCCCGCCGCCCGCGCTCGGCGCGCTGCGGAGCGAACTCGCCCGCGCGGTGCGGGCGTGGGACCAGGACGCCACCGTCCGCCCGGAGGCCTGCGCGGCATACCTCTTCGACGAACTGACCACCGGCCCGGACGGCTTCGTCATCAGCGGCCGCACCCGCACGCTCCTCGACAAGTTCCGCCGCACGGTCGCCAACGGCGCCTACGACGAGGACCTGCCCGCCCTCGGCGACCTCACCGCCCGCCGCCAACTGGTCGAGGCCTGGCTGACCGCGTACACCACCGCCACCGGCGACGAAGTGGCCCCAGGCGACCTCGCGGAGGCCGTGGCCGCCGAGCTCTGCCCCGGTCTGCCCCGCCACGAGTCGGACGCGACCCTGACCGTCACGGTGGAGGGGCTGGTCGCCACCCACCCCCGGACCACCGACCGCCGGCTCACCCTGCGTCTCGACGAGTTCCTCGCCCGCACCGAGGAGTTCAGGGAGTGCGACGTGCCCGCCTTCCGCGCCTTCCAGCGCCGGCGCACCGCCCTGGTGACCGCCGAGCGCGCCCGGCTGCGCCTGGACGACCACCGGCCGCGCGTCATGTCGTCGTTCGTCCGCAACCGGCTGGTCGACGAGGTCTACCTCCCCCTGGTCGGCGACAGCCTCGCCAAGCAGCTCGGCACCACGGGCGAATCGGCCCGCACCGGCGCCGGCGGACTGCTGCTGCTTCTCTCCCCGCCCGGCTACGGCAAGACGACCCTCATGGAGTACGTCGCCCACCGCCTCGGCCTGGTCCTGGTCCGGATCAGCGGCCCGGCGCTCGGGCACGCGGTGACCTCGCTGGACCCGGCCGAGGCGCCGGACGCCACCGCCCGCCAGGAGGTCGAGAAGATCAACTTCGCGCTGGCCGCGGGCAGCAACACGCTTCTCTACCTCGACGACATCCAGCACACCTCGCCCGAACTGCTGCAGAAGTTCATCCCGCTGTGCGATGCCACGCGCCGGATGGAGGGAGTCCGGGAGGGCGAACCACGCACCTACGACCTGCGCGGCAAGCGGTTCGCGGTCTGCATGTCCGGCAATCCCTACACCGAGTCGGGCGAGGTCTTCCGGGTCCCGGACATGCTGGCCAACCGCGCCGACGTGTGGAACCTCGGCGATGTCCTCACCGGCAAGGAGGACGTCTTCGCGCTCAGCTTCGTGGAGAACGCGCTCACCGCCAACCCGGTGCTCGCCCCGCTCGCCGGACGCGACCGCGCCGACCTGGATCTGCTGATCCGGCTCGCCGGGAACGACCCCACCGCCCGCCCCGACCGCCTCACCCACCCCTACGCGCCCACCGAACTCGAACGCGTCCTCGCCGTACTGCGCCATCTGCTCACCGCCCGCCGCACGGTCCTCGCCGTCAACGCCGCCTACATCGCCTCCGCCGCCCAGTCCGACGGCGCCCGTACCGAACCGCCGTTCCGGCTCCAGGGCTCCTACCGCAACATGAACAAGATCGCCCAGCGGATCCAGCCCGTCATGAACGACACCGAGCTGGCCGCCGTCATCGACGACCACTACACGGCCGAGGCCCAGACCCTCACCTCCGGCGCCGAGGCGAACCTGCTCAAGCTCGCCGAGCTGCGCGGCACGCTCACCGCCGACCGGGCGGCGCGCTGGGCCGAACTCAAGGCCGCCCACGTCCGGGCGCTGACCCCGGGCGGCTCCGACGACGACGCCCTGGCCCGCGCGGTGGCGGCCCTCTCCCTCCTCGGCGACCGCATCGCCGCCGTCGAGTCGGCCATCACCCGGGCCGCCGGTCCCCGGCGCCTTCCGGCCGGCCCGTCGCGGCCCGCGGGCAGCGGGCCGGGGGACGACGGCTGAGCCGGGTCGTGGGGGGTGCCCACGCGCCGGCGAAGCGGGCCGGAAATTCGCTGATCAGACGGCAGGTCAGGGGTTTATCCACGCGCGGAGCCGATCCGGGCAGATCAGTATTCGGGTCATTCCGGATGACTTTCGCCGCGGGAGCTACTGGGCGGTATCGAAGCCTGCTACAACCGAGCTTGCTTCCTCAACTACCGCTGTGAGTTTCGCTTGTGAAGGGCGGAGACACGTGTCAGTGCGTTCCCTCGGAGCAACTCTCGCCACCCTGCTGATGGGTGCCGCGACCGTACTCGGCCTGGCGCGACCCGCCACGGCCGCAGGCCACGACTACGTGGCTCTCGGCGACTCCTACTCCTCCGGAGTGGGCGCCGGGAGCTACACGTCCGAAAGCGGTGACTGCAAGCGCAGCACCAAGGCATACCCCCAGCTGTGGAAGAACGCCAACGCCCCGTCGTCGTTCAGGTTCGTCGCCTGCTCGGGCGCCACGACGACGAGCGTGGCCGGCAGCCAGCTGGGCGCACTGTCCTCCTCGACCACGCTCGTCAGTGTCACGGCGGGCGGCAACGACATCGGCTTCGCGGACGTCATGCAGGCCTGCGTGCTGCAGAGCCAGGCCACCTGTGTCTCCCGGGTCGACACCGCGGTCTCGCAGATGCAGAACTCCCTGCCGGGCAGGCTCGACTCGCTGTACTCCGCCATCCGCTCCCGCTCCCCGCAGGCGCACGTGGTGGTCCTCGGATACCCGCGCTTCTACAAGCTGTCGGGCAGCTGCATCGCCGGCCTCACCGAGACCGAGCGCTCCGCGATCAACCGTGCGGGGGACGTGCTGAACGGAGTGATCGCTAAGCGGGCGGCCGACGCCGGGTTCACCTACTCCAGCGTGGTGGACGAGTTCACCGGACACGAACTCTGCTCGGGCGCCGCCTGGCTGCACAGCGTGACCATCCCGATCGGCAACTCCTACCACCCGAAGGCCGCGGGACAGTCGGGCGGATACCTGCCCGCCTTCCGGTCGGCCGTGTAGGAGCCTGTGGCGCCCGGCGGTCAGAGCTCCCAGGGAGCGGCCATGGCCGCCAGCTCCTCCGGAGTGCGGGGGCCCGCGTCCGATTCGGCCAACAGCCCCCGCACCCGCAGGAAATGACCGGCCGCCACCCCCCAGGGCAGCCGCAGACCGGCGGCCCGGAGGAGATCGGTACGGGCCAGCAGGCCGGAGACGGCACCGGTGCGCACTCCCGACGGCGTGAGCAGGGCGGCGTCGTCGGCCCAGCGCAGCGCGAGATCCACGTCATGGGTGGCCATCACCACCGTGGTGCCGCCCGCACGCAGCCCGTCGAGCGTGGTGAGCAGACGTTCCTGGCCGTCCGGGTCGAGGCCGGCCGTCGGCTCGTCCAGGATCAGCACACGGGGCCGCATGGCGACCGCGCCCGCGATCGCCGTCCGCTTGCGCTGCCCGTAGGACAGCAGGTGCGTGGGACGGTCGGCGAGCGCGGTGATGTCCAGCGCGGCGAGTGACTCCGCCACCCGGGCGCGTACCTCGGTGTCCGGCAGGCCGAGGTTGAGCGGCCCGAACGACACGTCCTGGCCGACGGACGCCGCGAACAACTGGTCGTCGGGATCCTGTACCACCAGCTGCACCGTGGTGCGCAGCGCCGTCAGCCCCTTCCGGTCGTAGCGCACCACCCGCCCCCCGACGGTCAACTCGCCGCCGTTCGCCCGCAGTCCTCCGCTCAGCAGCCGCATCAGCGTCGTCTTCCCACTGCCGTTGCGCCCCAGCAGGGCCAGCGCACGCCCCTCGCGCACCTCGAAGTCGAGCCCGCTGAACACCGGCGGGCCGTCCTCGTACCCGAAGGACGCCTCCCGCAGCGCCACCAGCGCGGACCCGCTCACCACGACGGCCTTTCCAGTACGAAGGTCAGGGCGGCCAGCGCCCCCAGCAGCGCCACGCTCAGCACCGTGAACCGGACGGAGACACGGGCCTCGGGCACCAGCACGCGCAGAGTGCCGTCGTAGCCGCGTCCGGCGAGCCCCGTCTGCAGCCGCGCCGCCCGGTCGAAGGCCCGGACGAACGCGGTGGCCCCGAGCCCGCCGAGCGAACGCCACGCCGCCGCTCGCGTGGTGTGCCCCAGCCTGGCCGCCTGCGCGTCCCGGATCCGGCGCACCGAGTCCAGCAGCAGGAAGCTCATCCGGTAGGTCACCAGAGCGACGTCCACGAGCGGCGCGGGCACTCCGGCGCGCACCAGACGCGGCAGCAGATCCGACAGGGGCGTGGTGAACGCGAACAGCAGCACGCCGAGGGAGGCGGCCGACGTACGGAGCAGCAACTCCGCGGCGCGCAGCTGCCCGTCCGGCGCCGGGGACACGAAGCCCCCAAGCCCGCCGACCTGGACGAGCAGGGGGAGCGCACCGGTCACACAGAAGCCGAGCGGCACCCGGTACGCCCGCCACAGCCGCCGTACGGGCACACCCGCCGGCCCGAGCAGCACCAGGGCCGCGGTCACCAGCACCAGGGCCGCGCCCGGCCAGGCCGGCAGCGACATCGCGAGGACGGTGAGCCCCAGCCCCAGCACGGCCTTCTCCACGGGATGGCGGCGGCGCCACCGACTGCTGTGCGCCGCCGCGTCGATCGCCAGCACGAAGGCTCAGTCCCGCGGCCCGGGGACGGCCGTGCCGCCGCCGGCGGAGTCCGGCGTGGCCCCCGGCAGGGCCCCGCCACCGCCCGCGCCGGCCGTCGCGGCCGTCGCGTCCGGCATCCGCGCAGGCGCCTCCGCCCCGGCCTGCCGCCGCCCGCGCCGCAGTCCGAAGTAGTACGCGAGGACGCCCGCGCCGATCGCCGCCTGAAGGGCGAACAGCGCCGACTCGACCTCGCCGGACGGCGGTTCGTACAGCGGGGAGAACCAGGGTTCGTAGTCAGGGGCGATCTCGGTGATCGCCGTCTCCGCCTCGGCGTCCGCGCCGGCGAAAGGCTCCTCCTTGTGGTCGCCGAGTCCGAACACCAGCGGAATCACGGCGAGCGCCGCCACGAGAAGCAGCAGCAGACCGTTGACCTTCGCGTGACGGCTCATCGGGCCACCGCCCCGGCCGGCCCGCGCCCGGCCACCGAGGCCGCGAGCACCCCCAGGCGGGTCAGCTCCCCCTTGCTCGACCGCACCAGCATGCGCATCACCAGCACGGTCAGCAGCCCCTCGCTCACGGCGAGCGGGATCTGCGTCACGGCGAAGATGGACCCGAACTTGCCCAGCGCGCCCAGGAATCCGCTGCCGGAGTCGGGGAAGGCGAGCGCCAGCTGCACGCTGGTCACGCAGTAGGTCGACAGGTCGGCGGTGAACGCGCCGCAGAACACGGCGCCCATCAGCGGCACGCCCGAGCGGCGCAGGAGCCGGTAGACGCCGTACCCGGCCCACGGGCCGACGACCGCCATCGAGAAGACGTTGGCGCCGAGCGTGGTCAGCCCGCCGTGGGCGAGGAGCAGCGCCTGGAACAGCAGGGTGATGGTGCCCAGCACCGCCATCACCGGCGGCCGGAACAGGATCGCACCGAGCCCTGTGCCGGTGGGATGGGAACAACTCCCGGTCACGGACGGCAGTTTCAGAGCGGACAGGACGAAGACGAAGGCTCCCGACGCGCCGAGCAGCAGGGTGCTCTCGGGATGTTCCCTCACTTCACGGACGAGCGACCGGGCTCCGTGGACGACGAACGGCGCCGACGCGACGCCCCAGGCGACCGCGTGCGCCGGAGGCAGAAAACCCTCGGCAATGTGCATGGCTCAGCAGACCCTCTCCAGCACCTCGTGGATGGTTGACGCGCCTTGGCCGGTCTCCTGGCTGACGGGTACCACCGCCCGTGCTCCGCCTTCCCGGGTCCCGGAGGACCCAGTGGCTGCCCGCGAGGGCCGGAGCCGGACTTCCCGATCACAGTGGCGAGGGCCGCACCGGTATCGCACCGATTTCCCGTCACCAAGGCGTGGCGACAGTAGTGCCCCGACCGCCCCGGTGACAAGCGGACACCGGGGGTGCGCGGACGGTGAGACGGCCGCCGGGTCCCTGCTCTCCCTCGTGCGGCGTGGCGTCGCCCAGTGCTTCCGGGAATCCGGGGAGCGCCCGCATGCCTGGGTGGTGACATTAGTGTGCGCCGCACAGTATTGTGTGCGTCGTGTCCGTAGAAGAACTGACCCTGAGCCAGGCGCAGGAGCTGCGCCGCGGGACGGTGGTGCTCGCGTGTCTGGCGCTGCTCCGGAAACCGCAGTACGGCTATGCGCTTCTGGAGACGCTCGACGACGCGGGGGTCACCGTCGACGGAAACACGCTGTACCCGCTGCTGCGGCGCCTGGAGAAACAGGGGCTGCTGACCAGCGAGTGGAACACCGACGAGTCCCGGCCGCGCAAGTTCTATTCGGTCAGTCCCGATGGATCCCGGGTCCGGGAGGGCCTGGTGCGTGAATGGCAGGATCTCGTCGCTTCGATCTCACGACTCACCAAGGAGAACGAATGAGTACGGGGGTGCTCACCGAGCGCTACGTCCACGAGGTCGTCCGGCGGCTTCCGGCGGACCAGCGTGACGACATGGCCCGGGAACTCCGGGCCACCATCGCCGACACCATCGACGGCCGCGGCGCCGACGACCACCGGGCGGCCGAGCGGGAGGTGCTCGGCGAGCTGGGGGACCCGGTGCGGTACGCGGCCCGGTGCACCGAACGGCCGCTGGTCCTGATCGGGCCCGACCTGTATCCCGCCTATGTGCGTGTGATGGTCGCGCTGCTGGCCGGCGTGCTGCCGGCCCTCTCCCTCGGACTCGCACTGCTGGAGATGGCCGACGGAGGCGGCCCCGGTGCGGCCCTGCGCGTCGGCGCCGGCACGCTGATAGGCGTCGGCGCCCAGGTGGTCGCCGCGGTCACGGTGGTGTTCGGCGTGACGGAGCGGATCCGGCAGCGCCGCGGCACCACGGGCGACCGCTGGACACCGGACGAACTGCCCGACGTCCCGCGGCCCGACCGGGGCGGCCTCGCGGCGCTGACCGCCGTGACGTGGAACGTGCTGCTGTTCGCGCTGATCGTCTGGCAGCACACCGCCGAGCCGTACCGGGCGGACGGCGGCGAACATCTGGAGGTGCTGAACCCGGACCTGTGGGAGGGCTGGCTGTGGCCGGTTCTGGCGGGTCTCGCCGGCCTCGCGGTGGTCGGGGTCGCCCGGGTGGCCGGCCAGGGCTGGACCGTGCGGCTGGCCGGCTGGTACGCGCTCGCCCATGCGGTGTTCACGCTGCCGCTGGCCTGGGTGCTGTACCGGCAGGAGCTGTTCAACCCCGACTTCCTCGCCGACGCCACGACCCTGTGGGAGTCCCGGGAATCGGCCTACGGCGGGGCGGCGGTCATCGTGCTCGCGATCGGCGTCACCTCGGTGGCCAAGGCCTTCCGCACGGCGCTGCGCTGACGGCGGGCGACGGCGGAAAGGGGGGCTGCCCGGCCACGGCCGGGCAGCCCTCCTTTCGTGCTCGTGTCAGGCCGTGCTCAGCGACTCCCGGATCCGGTTGCGGTCGACCTTCCCCGTCGACGTCCTCGGCAACGGCTCGGACACCATCTCGAACGCGCTGGGCACGGCCGCCCGCACCGCCCGCTCGGCACAGTACTGACGCAGTGCCAGGACACCCACGGAGCCGGGCGCGGCCGGCCGGACGCGCGCGTGCAGGCGGTGACCGGCGACCGGGTCCGGGAGCGCGACGACGGCCGCCTCCGCGACCCCCGGGTGCTCCAGCAGAATGCTCTCGACGTGCTGGGTGCTGACCTGGGTACCGCGCACCTTGACCATGTGGTCGGTCCGCCCGAGCACGCTCAGCGAACCGTCCTCGTGCCACCGGGCGACGTCGCCGCTGCGGTAGTACACCACCCCGGGCACACCGTCGCGGTGCGGGGCGAACTTCGGGCCGCCGGGCACGTTGACGTAACCGGTCGTCTGGAAGGGGGTGCTGACGAGCAGTTCGCCCTGGCCGGGACCGGTCAGGGCGCGGCCGTCGTCCCCGGTGATCAGCCAGCGCACGCCGGGCAGGGGGCGGCCGATCGGCAGCGGTGCGCTGACCGGCGCGGTGCGGTCCACCTCGTGGAGGAAGCTGTTGTTCGTCTCGGTGCAGCCGTAGTTGTTGAACCAGCGGGCGTGCGGGAACACCCCGGGCAGGCCCGCCAGCACCCGGGCCGGCATCGCCTCGCCCGCGAGAACCAGGTGCTCCGGGGTGGTCAGCGGGCCCGCCCCGGCCGCGGCCCGGATGAGCAGCTCGAACAGCAGCGGGACGCCCTGGACCAGCGTCACGCGGTGGCCGGCGACCAGGTCGTGCAGATAGCGCGCCGAGGTGCCGCGCTCGGGGTCGGCCAGCACCACCGTCCCGCCGCGGGCGAGGGTGCTCCACACGTCCAGCAGGCACAGATCGAAGTTGAGCGGCGCGTAGTTGAGGACCGCGGAGCCCGGACCCAGGGGGAAGGTGTCCGCCGCCCACGCGGTGAACCGGGCCACGGCCCCCTGGGACAGCGGCACGATCTTCGGCAGACCCGTCGAACCGGACGTGGTCAGCAGGAAGCCGGTGTCGCCCTCGGCGACCCCGGCGGGCGGGCGCGGCGCACCGGCGCCCGGAGCGGCGCCGGACGGGTCCACCACGACGTCCACCAGCGGATCGCCCGTCAGGCCGAGGACCACCGCGCATCCGGCCTGCTGGTACAACTCCTTGAGCGGCAGGTCGGGCAGTTCGTGGGAGGGCAGCAGGAAGGCGCGGCCCGCCATCAGACAGCCCAGGACGAGGGCCACCGCCTCCGGTGACTTCCGCAGGCGCAGGCCCACCGGGCGGCCGGGGTGCGGCGCGGCGGCCTCCACCTGGGCACGGGCACGGCAGGCCATGGCGTGCAGCTCGCCGTAGGTGGTCGTCCGGCCCTCCCAGACGAGCGCGGGGGCGGACGGCCGCCGGGCGGCACGGGCGGTGAACGCCGCCGCGAGGGGCAGCGGGGCGGTCATGAGCGCCCCTGGCCGGCGACCGCGCGCCCGGCCGTGGCCCGGATGGCGCGCACGGTGCGGAAGTTACGTCCGGCGAGCTCCTCGTCGGGCAGTTCGACGCCGTGCTCGTCCGCCAGCCAGGACGCGATGTGGAGGATCCCGAGACTGTCGATCACCGCGGTGGCGAGCAGGTCGTACTCCGGATCCAGATCTGCGGCGTCGAGCCCGGACAGGAAGCGCTCGACGAGGAAACCGGCGATGTCCGCCTCGGAGGGGGCGGGAGGCATCACCGGCGTGGAGGGGGGATCGGCGGCCATGTTCCGTTGGGTCCTTTCGCAGCTGCTGACGTGCTGGGCGGGCCGTCTCACACTTCGACGAGCGTGCAGAACCAGTGCATCCCGGGGGACGCGACACCTGTGAGGGCCACCAGGTCCCCGCGGGCCAGTTCACCGGCCTCGATGTGCCGCCAGAGGCAGACCAGCTGGTCGGCACAGCCCATATGGCCCAGGGAGCGGGCCAGTTCGGCGTTGGTGCGGTCCAGGGGGATGCCGACGGCGTCGGACACCGCCCGGAACGTCTGCCGGCTGTCGTTGATATGGATCAACCGGGCCAGTTCCGACCGGTCCCGCCCCGCGCGTGCCAGGGCCTCGTCGACGACGTCCGCGAGCCGCGCGGTGATCTCCTTCATGAACGCCTGGAAGCGCTCCGGGTCCCGGTCGAAATGCCGGTAGACGGAGGCCATCGGGCTGACGTCCTTCAGCCCGCGTCCCGGCGGCGGCAGCGGCACGGCCGCCCCGCCGTACTCGATGCGGAACAGGTCCGCGTACTCCGGGTTGGTGAACTGCGCCGAGGACAGCCGGCGCAGCCGCGGATGCCCGCGGCGGACGACGGCGGCGACGGCTCCGTCGCTGGCCACACAGCCGTTGAAGTCCATCCGGTTGCCGTGCGCCTCGCTCATCACGTTCACCATGACCACCAGCGCGGTCCCGGTGCCGGGGGAGAGGGCCATCGCACCGGCGGCGTGGTCCAGGGCCGGCGACCATGCCGCGCACGCCTGCGTGAACAGCGTGGTGGGCGTGCCGTGTGCGCCCAGGGCCCGCGCCACGGCCGCCGAGGGGTCCCAGCCCAGGTAGTCCGGGACGTCGGAGTTGCCGACGACGATCAGGTCGAGATCGGCGGGGACGACATCGGCGTTCTCCAGGGCCTCCCGCGCGGCCCCGGCGGCCAGATCGACGGCGGTGACGCCGGGGGCGGCGCGGTGGTAGGTCCGGTAGCCGAGGGCCATGACCGCCTCGGGATCGGGAACGTAGCCGGCCGCCGTCGCCGCCACCTCATGCCGCTCGCCGAAGGCCATGCCCATGGCGACGATGCCCGGTTCCGATGACGTGTCCATGCGTGGTTCCTTCCTGCCGGACGGGGTGGATCAGCCCGTCCGGTCCTTCGACGATCGGATCAGCACGGCGTCGTCCGCGGGGGTCAGGACGGGTCCCGCGTCATCGGCCGGGAGCTCCTGGACCTGATCGAGCGGAACGTCCAGGAGAGCGAGGCGGCGCCGGCCCAGGTGCAGGGTGAGCGCCAGCACGGCCATGGCGGCGGCCAGGACCAGCACGGCCGGCGCCACGCCCAGTGAGTCGGCGAGTACGCCGGCCACCAGCGGTCCGGTCCACTGCACGGCCTGGAAGCCGAACTGCCCGGTGGCCGCGACCCGTCCGAGATACGCGTCGGGGACCAGCCGGATCTCGTAGGACTCCGTGACGACGTTCATCGGGATCATGCTGGTCATGCCGACCATCAACACCAGGCCGATCTGCCAGGGCCGGGGCGCGACCGCCACCGCGGCGAAGGAGGCCGTGAACAGCCAGGCGGACAGCAGCAGGACGCGGCGGGCGCCGATACGCCGCATCAGCCACGGACCCAGCACGGCCCCCATCACGCCGCCGGCGACCGCCAGGGAGGTCACCGCGCCGATGGTGGTCGGTCCGCCGCCCCGGTGCTGCACCATGACCACGAAGAGCAGGGTGAAGCCCTGCGCCACCGCGTTCAGTGCGGCGCCCCAGACGAGGGTGAACACCAGGTAGTCGCTGCGCCGGATCATGCGCAGCCCGTCCTTGACGTCGGCGGCCAGGCCCGGCCGGTCCTCCCCGTCGTCCTGTCGGTCCGGGCCGAGCGGCCGGCGGATGAGGAACGAGCTGAGGGTGATGAACAGGAAGGAGATGGCGTCGAACAGGAACGGTATCCAGCGTGCCATCGAGTACAGCAGGCCGCCCAGCGGGGCGCCGAGGAGCTGGGCCAGCATGTCGCGGCCCATGCCCTGCGCCGTGGCGTCGGCGATCCGCTCCTTCGGCACGATCCGGCGCAGCACCGGCGAGGTCACGCCGGATCGCAGCCCGGCCCCGAGTCCGCTGACGAACGCCAGCGTGTCGAGCCCCAGGACCGAGGGGTCGCCCCGGTAGACCAGCCAGGCGACGGCCCCCATCGACAGCGCCTCGACCAGCGCGGCCAGGCCCAGCAGAAGGCGTCGCGACACCCGGTCCGACAGCGCCCCGCCGAGCACCAGCGTGCCGAGCCGGCCCAGCATGTGCAGCACCGTGATGGTGCCCGCCTGTGCCGCCGATCCGGTCACGTGCAGCATGAGCAGGGGGAACGCGAGCGTCGAGACGCTGTTGCCGAGCGACGACAGGCCCTCGCCCGACCACCAGACGACATAGTCGCGGTCGCGCCACAACGACGGTGGCTTCCCGTTCTGTCCGGTGTCACCGCCCGCTTTCCCGGAGTCCCCGGCGCTCCGCCCGGTGTCCTCGGTGGTCTGTTCGGCGTCCTCGGGACGTGACCGCGCCATCGTCGTCCGTTCCCCGTCCGTCCGTGCGTTCCCTGGTCCGGGCCGGTGCCGCGGATCCCGACCAGCATGCTGGCCGAAGCGCCACCGGCCCGGCCAGGCAGCGCACCGGCAACTCGGGGGGAGGGGAAGTTGCCGCCGGTGCTGCCGCCCCCGGCAGCCGTCAGATCCAGCCGCGTTTGGCCGCCTGGTATCCCGCCTCGAACCTGCTGGCCGCCCCCAGCCGTGCGCACAGTTCGGCGACGATCCGGCGCACGGTGCGCAGCGAGACGCCGAGACGCCGGCGGATCGCCTCGTCGTTGAGGCCGCGCGCCATCAGGCGCAGCAGTTCCTTCTCGCGCGGGCTGAGCCCGTTCCCGTCGAGTCCCGGCCCGCTGGAGTCGAGCGGTATCGCGCTCTCCCAGGCCCGCTCGAACAGGGAGCTCAGCGCCTCGACGACCCCCGGAAGGGTGATCTGGACGACCCGGTGCCACGGGTCGCGCGGATGGGCGGGCAGCAGTGCCAGGGAGCGGTCGACGAGGAGCAGGTGCACGGGCAGCGACGGAACGGTGCGCACCCGGCAGTCCGGTTCGGCCTCCCATACGGTGCGCAGGGCGGAGCGGGTGTCACCGCGCACGCTGTCCGTGGTGACCGCGCGGTTCGCCACACCGCGGGCCGCGACCCTCCGGTGCAGCTCCTGCGCGGGTTCCAGCCAACTCGCCGGGGCGGGCCCGTCGGGCAGCAGGGCCAGCCACTCGGTGTCCGCCGAGCGGGACAGTTCGTGCAGCCGGCCGGTGACGGCCGCGTGGCCGCTGACGTACTCGAAACCGGGCTCCCGGCCGCCCGGCCACGCCTCGGAGTACCGGTCGATGAGGGCCGTGACGGCGGCGCGGTCCTCCTCGAACTCCCGCAGCCGGTCCTCGATCCCGGACATCTGCCGCAGCAGCAGCGCCTTGAGGGCCAGGCGGGGGTCCACCAACTCGCCGAGGTCCTCGCCGGACGTCCGCAGCAGGCCCAGTTCCGTCAGTCGCTCCAGCGCCGTGCGCACGTCGTCGGCCGGAACGCCCAGGCGGGCGGCGAGTTCGTCCGCTTCCCGGTACCGCCCCGCGATGAGCTGCGTATACACCGGACGAGTCAGTCCATCGAGCCCTAATCTCCGCAAGCTGGAGTCACACCCCCGTGTCCCCGTCATTCCGTCACTCCTCGGGCCGTCGGCCGTCTCTACACGTCGTTCGCATATGTGCGGGAGTATCTTCGGCGCCGACCGTACCAACCGACGTCGATCTCAGCGGGGGACGTAGTGCCCGACCACCTGGTTCCCGCAGGCGTCGAACTGTGCGAGGCGTACGGCGACACCGGTCCCGAAGCGGCGGCCTGCCTGTTTCCCTCCGAACAGGCCGTGGTGCGGGGCTCGTCCGAGGAGCGCCGGCGTGAGTTCACCACGGTCCGGGGCTGTGCGCGCAGGGCGCTGGCCCGGCTGGGAATCCCGCCGGAACCACTCGTTCCGCAAGTGTCGGGCGCTCCTCGGTGGCCCCGGGGGGCGGTCGGCAGCATGACCCACTGCCCCGGCTACCGGGCGGCCGTCGTGGCCCCGGCCGGGACGTACGCCTCCCTCGGGATCGACGCCGAACCGGCCGAACCGCTGCCCGCCGCCGTCGCCGGGCGCCTCCTGCCGGGCGCCGGGCACCCGGCGGCGGACGCTCTGCGCGCGACGCTCGGACCACCGGCGGACCGGCTGGTGTTCTGTGCCATGGAGGCGTCCTACAAGGCGTTCTCCCCCTGGCTGGGGCGCCGTCACGGCATCCGCGACTTCGTGGTGAGCGTGACCGGGGATGGCTCGTTCCGGGGTGTGGCACCCGGGCGGCGGCACCGGTTCGAGGGGAGGTGGGCAGTGCGTTCCGGCTATCTGGTGGCGGCCGTCTGCCTGACCGCCGAGGATTGGTCCGGACCGCTGTCGGAAGGTGTTTCCCCCGGCAGTGGATGGCAGGAAGCGGTCATGTGACGCTTTCCTGCCGAGAGGGGAACTCCCGCTCGTTGTTTTGGTCGAGTAGGGTCCGGTCTTGGCCAAAACAAGAATGTATTGCAGTTGACTTTGTGGGGATCCGGTCAACCGTCTGAACCGGCCGATCGGCCGATGAGGGGAGCGACCCGCCGCTGTGCGAGGTTTTCACGGGGATAGGTGCGGGGGGTCGCACAGTTTGCTTTCCAAGGGGGATTCTGTCAATGGTGATTCACGCCGGATTTTTTTCCTTCGGCAGAATGGATGTACATCAGCTACGTGAATTCCTGGTGAACCAGCGACGGGTTTCAGGCTGGACCCAGGAAGAGCTCGCGGAGCGTTCTGGTGTGAGTGTCCGCACGATCCGGAACCTGGAGACCGGCTCCAACACCAACCCGCGCCGGAGCTCCGTCGAGCTGCTGCTCAACGCCCTCGGCGGCGCGCCCGCCGCGCCCGCCGGCCCGACCGTCTGGGACACCGGGGACGGATCACTCGTCCCCGCGCAGCGGACCCGGTCCGAGCAGGACGGGGCGGAACTCGCGCCCTGGCACGGACCCCGCCCCCTCGGCGACCCGCTGGTGGGGCGTGAGACGGACATGCGGCACATCCTGGCCTCCGCGCAGCGCAGCCGGCTGATGGTCCTGACCGGACCCGGCGGCGTGGGCAAGACCCGGCTCGCGCTCGCGGCGGCGTACCGGCTGCGCCCGCTCTTCCCGGACGGCGTCGCGGTCGCCGAACTGCGCGACTGCGCGCCGGAACATCTCGAGCCGGTGCGCAGCCGCACCGAACTGGACGCTCTCACCGGGAATCTGACCGGTGACCTCGGCGGCACCGGGCGGCGGCTGCTCGTCCTGGACGGCGCCGAACGCGTCGTCCGGCAGACCGCCCGCCTCGCCCGCCGGCTCCTCGACGAACACCCCGGGCTGCATCTGCTCGTCACCTCGCGCCGGGCCCTGGCCGCCGGGGCGGCCGAGAGCTGGGAGGTCGAACCGCTGCGCGTGGGCCGCCCCGAGGACCACGGCGCGGGCATGCCGAGCGCGGTGGAACTGCTGCTCCGCCGGGTCCGCTCCAGCCTGCCGACGCTGGACCTCGCCCCCCACCTGCCGCAGGTGACCATCCTCTGCCGGCTGCTGGACGGTATGCCGCTGGCCATCGAGATCGCCGCCCAGCGTCTGCGCTCCCTGCCGCTCAGCACGCTGCTGCGGGAGGAGACCCTGTTCCCGTTGCTCGACCAGGTCGACGCGGGCGCGCTGAGCACCCACCGCACCCTCTCCGAGAGCGTTCGCTGGAGCTACGACCTGCTGCCCGCGCCCCACCGGGACCTCCTGCACGACCTGGTCACGCTGCCGGACCCGTTCGCGCTGGACGACGTCCTCGCCGGCCACCGGGGCTCCGTCGGATCGGCGCCCCAGCTGTCCCACCGGCTGGCCGAACTCGTCGACGCGTCACTGGTCCAGACACTGCGTCAGGGGCAGTACCGGTACCGGGTGCACGCTCTCGTCAGGCACGTGGTGGCACGTGCGCGGTCGCAGTCCGCCGCCCCGGCCGGACAGGGAGTGGAGGAGTACCGCGCTCTCACCGTGTCCGCGGCCGGCGCGGCGCATTCCGCCGCCTGACGTTCTCGTCCGCGAAGTGGCCGGCCCGTGTTCTTTTCCTGGGGCCGGCCACCCGGCGGCCGTACCCGGCCGGCCCTCCCGGACGGGTACGGCCCGCGGTGCGGGTCCCGTACCCGGGTGGACCGGCCGAGTCCCGCGGCCGCGGATCATGCCGGACGGCAGGCCGCCCGGATCGCCCGGAGGGAGAAGTGCTCGGGGCCGTCCAGACACGCGAGCATCAGCTCCTCCACCGGCGCCAGCAGTGCCCCGTCCGGCTCCGTGGCGTGCCCCAGGCGGGACAGCAGCCGCTGGAGGACGAGCACCAGCCAGGCGGTACCGGCGGGCGCGGTGCGCTCCCGCTCGAAGGAGTACAGCCACGTGTACAGGCAGGACGCCGCCGCGTGGTACAGGCAGTGCTCGGCGGCGGCGTCCTGCGCCTCGGCCGTGGCCGCGTCCAGGGTGCCCGCGGCGATCCGGGAGTAGAACCCGCCGCGCAGCAGCGAGAGGCGGTCCAGCACCTTGGTCAGGGCGCCCGCCTCGGCCGGGCGCAGCTCCTGCCCGGCGATCAGCCGCGCCCGCGCCACGGCCGGTTCCCAGCCGCGGGTGATCTCGTCCTCGGCGGCGTTGGTCAGCCGCAGCGCGCGTCCCGAGGGCTGCCAGAGGGGAGCCTCCCGGGCATCGTCGAAGAGCTCCCGCAGCACGGTGTTCCCCTCGCGCGCCGGCCGGTCGGCGATGCGCGCCACCGTGGGCAGCTGCGAGGCGATGCCGTGCAGGTTGACGTGCGTGGTGCCCTCGAAGATGCTCGCGATCGCATGGTCGCGCTGGAGCTTCTGGAAGACGCCCGAGGCGACCTCCTCGCGCAGATAGCTCCGCGCGCCCAGCACCCGCCCGGCCTCCGCCACCACCTCCTCGGCCAGGGTCGGTACCAGGTACTTCACCACCGACGACCACAGGCTCAGCCGGGACGGCGCCACCGACAGCGAGCGCGTCACCGGCAGCGCCGTGCACTCGGCGATCAGCAGGTCCAGGTGGGCCCGGACCAGGTGCCGGCGGATCACCGGGATCCGGTAGATCGCCTCGCCGTACAGCTCCCGCTCATGGGCGTACCGCAGCGCGATCCGCAGCACCGAGTCCATCGTGCCCACCGACAGCGCGCCGATCGCCGTCCGCGTGATCTGCAGCACCTGGAGGATCCCGGCCAGGCCGCCGCCCGGACGGCCGAGCAGACAGCCGCCCGGAACCGGTGTGCTCCCGAAGGAGAGGCCGCTGAGGTCGTGGCCGCGCAGCCCGACCGTGCGGACAAAGGGTCGGTTGCCCCAACTGCCCTCGGCGAGCTGAGACTTGTCGAGCAGCAGCAAGGACGATCCGACGCCCTCGACGTTCGCGTACACGGTGACGAAGCGGCCCCGGGTGGCATTGCCCACCGGCCACTTCTCTCCCGTGAGGAGATAGCCGTCGCCGTCCGGCACCGCGACCGTCCCGTTGGTCCCCAGATCACTGCCGTGGTCGGGCTCGGAGACCGCGAAGCACGCCAGATCCCCGTCGAGCAGACCCTGCGCGACCCGCTTGCGCTGCTCCTCGTCGCCCCACAGCCACACCGGGTTGACACCGAGCAGCGCCGAGCCGAACATCACCGACACGGTGAGGTTGCGCCGGGCCAGGACCCGGGTCAGCAGGAAGAGCTGTTCCAGATTGCGCAGCCCGCCGCCGAACGCCTCCGGCACCAGGTACCGGGCGAAGCCCCAGGAGCGCAGCAGCTCCACGGCCCCCTCCGGCAGCGCGTCGCGCTCCTCGTGCGCCACGATCTCCGCGAAGCTGAACGGGCCGCTTTCCGCACCGGGATCGCCCAGGACCCGGTCCAGGTCCGCGGCGAGCGCGTGGGACGGCCGGTCGACGTCCTGACCGGTCATGCCGCGGGGCCGCCGATGTCGTAGCGGGCGAGAAGCAGCTCGACCTCGTCGTCGGTGGCCAGCGTGGCGTGGCCCGCCGCCACCTCGCCCACGACGAAGTCGATGACGTCGCCCACCCGCTCCAGCTTCATCGCCTCCTCGGGGGTCAGCGACCGCAGACCGTACAGGTCCTCCAGGTTGTAGCCGAGTTCGGCGAGGACCAGCGAGTGGAAGCCCAGGTCGCCGATCAGATGGTGTTCCGCGGTGACCTCGGGGAGCTTGCGCGGGGCGATCAGCCGGGTCATCCCGAGCACCACGGGAGCCACGGCCTCGGTGGCGCTTGCGGCAGGGGTGTGAGTCATGGTGCCGACGCTAGGGCGGTCCGGCACCCCGCCCCAGGTAACGGCTCCGGCAGGCTCTCGGCAACTCCGCGCGCGAGCGCCGATGCTGCTACCGCGCAAGCTGCCGCCGAGCTGCCTGGCCGCGCCGCGTCCGCGGGGGTAAGGCTGGTCCGTATGAGCACCCTTGACCCCGTGGCGCCGGCAGCACCGTGGATCGCCGGGCGGTACGCCGCCGGGCCGGCCCGGCTCCGGCTGTTCTGCCTGCCGCCCGCCGGAGGCAGCGCGGCCTCCTTCACCGTCTGGCGTCCGTACCTGCCCCGGGGCGTCGAGCTCGCCCCGGTACAGCTGCCGGGCCGCGGTCCGCGCATCGACGAACCGGTGCCGTACGCCCTGGAACCGCTGGCCGACGCCCTCCTCGATGCGCTGCGTGGCGAACTCGACCTGCCGTACGTGCTGTTCGGCCACAGCTTCGGCGCCGTCGTGGCCTACGAGCTCACCCGGCGCATCGAGCGGCAGCACGGCCTGCGGGCCCCCGCCGCGCTGGTCGTCTCGGCCCACCGGGCCCCGCACGTACCCCTCGGCCGGGAGCGCCTCACCGGCAGCGGCGACCGGAGGCTGGCCGCCTGGCTGCACCGCACCGGCGGACTGCCCGGAGAGCTCCTGGAGCACCCCGAGTTCCTGCGCGACCTGCTGCGTGCGGTGCGGGCCGATCTGGAGATCGCCGAACGCTACCTCCTGCCCGGTCCGGTCCCGGTGCGCTGCCCGCTCGTCGTCCTGGCCGGCGCCGACGACGACGTCTGTGCCCCCTCCGCGGCCGAACCCTGGGCCGGATACGGCGCGCCGCCGCCCCGGACGCGCGTCGTACCCGGCGGGCACTCCTACCCGCGGACGCATCCGGAGTCGACGCTGGCGGCCGTGACCGGCGAGCTGCGCCGCCTCGGCCTACCGGGGCTCGGGGCGGAGGGTGACCGGGAGGGCTGACATGCCGCTGAGGAAGTTGGAGTAGACGTACTCCGGCTCCCCGGCGGGCTCCGCCCCGGCCACCAGGTCCCGCACGCTCTCCAGCAGGGCCGACAGCTCCGCGCGGGCAAGGAAGGCGCCCAGGCAGAAGTGCGGCCCGTACGCGAAGGACAGGTGCTTGTTGGGGGTCCGGGACAGGTCGAAGACGTCCGGCCGGTCGAAGACCCGCTCGTCCCGGTTGGCCGAGGCCATCCAGACGGTGACGATGTCGCCCTCCTCGACGAACCGGTCGCCCAGCAGCACGTCCTGCGCGGCGGTCCGGCCGCTGTGCAGCGCCGGGGTGGTCCAGCGCAGCACCTCCTCGACCGCCGACGACGTCTCCACGGCACCGGACTTCAGCGCCCGCCACTGGTCCGGCCGCTCCATCAGGGCGTGCAGGGCGCCCACCATGGAGAAGCGGGTCGTCTCGTGACCGCCCATGATGATGCTGTAGCAGTTGAAGACGATCTCCTCGTGCGTCAGCGGACGTCCGTCGATCTCCCGGTTCACCAGCAGGCCGACCACGTCGTCGTAGGGCTTCCTGCGCCGCTCGGCGGCCAGCTCCGAGAAGTACAGCAGCAGGCCGTTGCGCGAGGACCAGGTGGCCTCCTGGTCGGGCACGCCGTCCGCGGACGACAGCGCCGAGGACGTCAGGGAGATGATGTGGCCCCGGTCGGCGGCCGGCACACCCAGCAGGTCGCAGATCGCGGCCAGCGGGATGTGCGCGGCGACGTCGGCCGCGAAGTCCGCCGTGCCCCGCTCGACCGCCTCCGCGACGAGCCGGCGGGTGCCGCGGCGCACACTGTCCACCACCACCTCCAGCGACCGCGGGGAGAACGGCCTGAGCAGCGCGCTGCGCAGCGCCCGGTGCGGGTGCCCGTCGGTGACGGCGAGCATCTTCCCGGCCGCGGAGTCGCCGCCCGCCAGCAGCGTGTCGAGGACGTTGCCCCGCTCGGAGGTGAACGTCTCGCTGTCGCCCAGCACGGCGGCCGCGTCCGCGTGGCCGCTGACCGCCCAGAACCCCGGGCCGTGCGCGCCCTCCGGCTGCCAGTGCACCGGGTCCTCGGCGCGCATCCGGCGCCACAGCGGGCCCAGGTCGTGGCGGGCGTGCAGCAGCGGGTCGGCGAGGTCCACCTCGTCGAGCGCCACCGGATCCGGGACGGGGCGGGTCTGCAGATACATCTTCGGTCCCTAGGGCTCGGTCGGACGGCTTGCGGGCGAAGCCGGGTCAGCGCAGGGGCTCGGTGGGTCCGGGGAAGAACGCCGTCGTCGCCCCGGCGGTCTCGGCCCCGTCCACCGTGAACTGCTGGCCCGACACGAAGGCCGCACCGGGCGAGGCGAGGAAGTGGAAGACCTCCGCGATCTCCTCGGGCAGCGCGTGCCGCCGGGCCGGGATACGCGCGTTGACCTCGTCGAGCATGGCGTCGGTGTACTCGGCGCGCTGCATCGGCGTCAGCACCGCCCCCGGCGCCACGCACGCCGTACGGATCAGCGGGGCCAGCTCGACCGCGAAGGTCTGGCACAGCGACGTCACGCCGGCCTTGCTGGCGTTGTAGTCGGCGTACAGCGGGTAGCCGCGGGATCCGTTGACGGAGGCCGTCGCCAGCAGCACCCCCTCGCCCCGGCGCAGCATGTGCGCCGCGGAGTGCCGCCACAGGGCGAGGACGCCCATGAGGTTGACGTCGAGGGTGCGCCGGGCCTCCGCCTCGGTGATCTCCAGGATGCCGTGCCGGACGCTGATGCCGGCGTTGGCGACGACGACATCCAGCCGCCCCCGCTCGGCGGCCACCCGGTCGACGGCGTCCCGGACGGCGTCCCAGTCGGCGACGTCCGCCGTGACCCGGTGGACCTCGCCGCCGCCCTCCCGGGGCCCGTCCGGGCGGCCGGCGGCCGGGGGCCGCACGTCCAGGTTGACCACGTGGTCGCCGGCCCGGGCGAAGCGTTCGGCGGTGGCCTGCCCGATGCCGCTGGAGGCGCCGGACACGATGACGGTGCGCATGACGATGCTGCCTTTCGCGTACGTGGGGACCGGCCGGGTCAGACGATGACGCGCGGGTGGTCGAGGGCGTAACCGCTCAGGTTGCGGCGCAGGTTGCGGCTGACGGTGAGCTTCTTCAGCCAGCGGTCGGTGCCGTCGTAGCGGGCGGTGAAGGACCTGCGGCCGTGCACCGCACGGTAGTTGTCGACGATCAGCAGGGAGCCTGGGGCGACCGCGACGTCCCGCTGGACGCGGTGCAGCTCCGCCATCAGCCGGTCCAGCGCGGCCTCGGCCCGCGTGTCGCCGGGCAGGGTGTCCATGAACGGGCGGTCGATGCGCAGGTACGGGCTCAGCCGGTCGCCGAACAGCACGGCCGTCGGCGCCGGGCGCCCGGCCATCGCGCGCAGCCGGGGCAGCGCCGGGTGGCCGGGCGCGGAGGTCTCCAGCTGCCGGATGTGCTCGGTGTCCGGGCGGATCAGGAACCGGTCCTCGGCGAGCACCGCCCGGTCGGCGCCGGCGAGCCGGACGTCGTTCACCGAGGCGACGATGGTCGGCACCGCGTCGGGGTTGCGCAGCCCCATCAGCAGCAGGTAGTCGCAGCGGTTGGGGTGGAAGCCGTCCTCGGTGTGGAACTCCAGCAGCGCCTCGCTGCCGTACCCGCTCTGCCGGTCCTCGTCGCCGTGGATCGGCAGGATGTTCTGGATGATCCGCCCCTCCTGCAGGGTCGCCCAGCCGAACGGGTCGCCGAGCAGCAGGCCGCACAGCGCCAGCCACACCTCCTGGTCGCGGGCCGTGCGTCCGTGGATCGCCTCGCGCCAGTGACCGGGTGTGGGACCGAGCGCGCCGCCGTCCACCGGGAAGCCGTGCACCAGGCAGGAGGCGTTGCGCTCGCTGCGCCGGTACTCCAGCAGGAACGTGCGCAGGCCCGCCGGCAGCAACTCCTCGGCGGTGAGCGCGCGGTCGTAGAACTCGGGCAGGCTCGGCGCGCCGTAGACCTCGCCGAGTTTCTCCGCGGCGGCGCGCAGCTCGGACACCTCGTCGGCGTCCAGGAGGTACTCGGCGGGAGCGTCCGGGGTGCCGGGCGCGCGGCCGGCGTCCGGGAGGGACGCGTCGACGGTCGGGTTCATGGTTGTCATCTCGGTGTCCTCACCGGGTCGTGACCGCTCGGGTCGTCCGTCGTTCGGTCCTGTGCGGTCCGCGCCGCCAGGCGGCGGCCGGAACGCGCGGTGGAGCGCACCGGACCGGCCGAGCAGGGTCCCGGCCGTGTCGTGGTCCAGTGGTGGTGCGGGATGGCGCTGTACGGGTGGTGACCGGCGAAGGGGCGTGGTCCGCCCTACCGCCAGTCCTGCGCGAACCGGTCCAGCTCCTCCTGGTCCAGCGTGATCAGGGGCTCCCCGGGATCCGCCGTCGTGGCGGCCGGGGGCGGGGTGAGCTCCTTGACCGCCACGGCGATGGAGGCCACGGTCCGGTGGGCGAACACGTCCCGCGGGGAGATGTCCAGACCCGCCTCGCGCGCCAGGGTGACCAGCCTGATCGAGACGATGGAATCGCCGCCGAGATCGAAGAAGCTGTCGTCGACCCCGACCCGCTCCACCCCGAGGGCCTCGGCGAAGAGGGAGCACAGCAACTCCTCGCGGGGGGTGTCCGGCGCCCGCCCGTCCGCCACGGCCGCGAACTCCGGCGCCGGCAGCGCGTTCAGGTCGAGCTTGCCGCTCGCGGTCACCGGCAGCCGGTCCAGGACGGCGACCGCCGCGGGCACCATGTGCTCGGGCAGCGACTCGGCGGCCCGGCGGCGCAGCAGCACCGGGTCGGGCCGGGCGCCGGCGGCCGGGGCGGCGTACGCCACCAGCTGCCGGTGGCCGGGACGGTCCTCGCGTACGACCACCACGGCCTGCGCGACCGCGGGGTCCTCGGCGAGCACGGCCTCGATCTCACCGGGCTCGATACGGAACCCGCGTACCTTGACCTGCCGGTCGACGCGGCCGAGGAACTCCAGGTCGCCCCCGGGCCCCCGGCGGGCCAGGTCGCCGGTGCGGTACATGCGTGCCCCGGGCGGGCCGAACGGATCGGCGACGAAACGCTCCGCGGTCGGCGCGGGGCGGCCGAGGTAACCGCGCGCCAGGCCCTCGCCGGCCACGTACAGCTCACCGGGCACGCCCGCCGGCACCGGCTGCAGGGCTCCGTCCAGCAGGTACGTGCGGGCGCCGGTGACGGGCTCGCCGAGAGGCGGACGGACCCGGCCGCCCAGCGGGCGGCTCATCGTCGCCATGACGGTCGCCTCGGTCGGTCCGTAGGCGTTGACCATGCGGCGACCGGGCGACCAGCGTTCCACCAGGTCGGGCGGGCATGCCTCGGCCCCCACGACGAGGGTCACGGCCGGCGGCAGCGCGTCCCCGGCCAGCACGGCCAGGGAGGAGGGCGGCAGCAGCAACGCCGTCACACCGTGCCGGGCCACCGTGGCCGCCAGCGCCGGGCCGGGCAGCAGCTCGTCGGCCGGCGCGGTGATCGCGCACGCCCCGGTCAGCAGGGCGGTCGCCAGTTCCCACACCGAGGCGTCGAAGCTCGGCGAGGCGAACAGCAGCACCCGTTCGTCCGAACGCAGGCCGAGACCGGCGCGCTGCTGGGCGACCAGGGCCGCGATCCCGAGGTGCGGCACCTGCACGCCCTTCGGGCGGCCGGTCGACCCGGAGGTGTAGATGACGTACGCGGTGTGCGCGGGCCTGAGCGGCGTCACCCGGTCCGCGTCCGTCAGGTCGGCGCCGGAGAGGCCGGCGTCCACGGGCTCCGTGCGCAGGCAGCGGGTCCGTGCCGCGCCCGCCCCGGCGAGCAGCTCCGTCGTCCGCGGTGCGGTCAGCACCAGCACCGGCCGGGCGTCGCCGACGATGTGCCGCAGACGTTCCGGCGGGTAGCCGGGGTCCAGCGGGAGGTAGGCGGCGCCGGCCTTGAACACGGCCAGCACCGCGACCACCCATTCCGCGGACCTGGGCAGCGCCACGCCCACGACGTCCTCCGGGCCGATGTTCTCGGCCACCAGTTCCCGCGCCAGCCGGTTGGCCCGCTCGTTGAGCTCGCCGTACGACAGCGCGTCCTCTCCGCCGGCCACGGCGACGGCGCCGGGCCGCTCCCGCACCCGCTCCTCGAACAGGGCGGTGAAGGTGTCCGGTCGGGGAGAGGGAGGTCCCTCCGCGGCGGCACGCAGCGCGGTCCGCTCCCCGGCCGTGAGCAGGTCCAGCCGTCCGGGCGGGGCCGACGGGTCGGCCAGGAAACCGTCCAGGACCGCCCGGACCCGGGTGAGCAGGGCAGCGCTCTCCTCCGGGGTGAACAGGTCGGCCCGGTAACTGAGTTCGAGCCTCAGCCGCTCGCCCGGCACCACCACCAGGTTCAACGGGTAGTGCGAGGCTCCCGGCGCGGGTTCCTCGTCCACCGTCATGCGCAGCCCCGGCACCTGCCGCTGGACGGCCTCACCGTCGAACGGCGCGCTCGCGAAGTCGACGACGGTGTCGAAGAGTTCGCCCATCCCGTGGGTCCGCTGCACCTCGGTCAGACCGAGGTGCTGGTACGGCCGCAGTCCGGCCTGCCGCTCCTGGAGACCGGCCAGCAGCGCGCCGAACGGCCGGGCCGCGTCGAGCCGGACGCGCACCGGGACGGTGTTCATCAGCAGGCCCACGATGTCCTCGGAGCCGGGCAGTTCCGCCGGGCGGGCTGCGGTGGTGGCGCCGAAGACGATGTCGTCGCGGCCGAGGAGCCGGCCCAGGACGACCGCCCAGGCCCCCTGCACCAGGGTGTTGAGGGTCAGTCCGGCGCCGCGGACCGCGGCGGTGAGCGCGGCGGTCCGTTCGGCGCCGACGGTGTGCGTCACCAGGTGCGGCACACCGGCCGTGGCGGCCTCCGCGTCCGGGGCGACCAGCGTGGGCTCGTCGAACCCGGCCAGCGCCTCGCCCCAGGCACGGGCCGCCGCCGCGTCGTCCAGAGCACCCAGCCAGCGCACGAAGTCGGTGAACTGCGCCGGCGCGGGGCCCGGGTGGGCGCCGCCGCGGGCGTATGCGGCGAACAGGTCACGGAAGAACAGCGGCAGGGACCATCCGTCGAGCAGCCCGTGGTGGTGCGACACCACCAGCAGATGGTCGTCGTCCGCGAACCGGACCAGCGTCACCCGCAGCAGGGGCGGCTCGGCCAGATCGAAGCGCCGCATCCGCTCGTCGGCCAGCAGCTCGGCCACCCGGGCCCGCCGGTGCGTCTCGTCCAGGCCGCTCAGGTCGACCTCGCTCCAGGGCACGGGGACGTCCTGGTGCACCAGTTGCACCAGGCGGCCCGAGCCGAGCAGCCGGAAGGAGACCCGCAGCGCGGTGTGCCGGGCCAGGACCGCCTCGCAGGCCGCGCGCAGCACCGCCGGGGAGAGGGTGCCGGTGAGCCGTACCGGCGCCTGGGCGGTGTAGACGTCGACACCGCCGGCGGCCAGCATCGCGTGGAAGTGCATGCCCTGCTGCAGCGGTGTCGGCGGCAGCACCTCGGCGTACCGCCGCCCCGGTGTCCCCAGCTCGGCCAGTTCGGCCTCGGTGAGGATGATCGGCGGCCCGGCCGCGGCAGCGGGCTCGTCCGCCGCGGGACCGGCCTGGGGGCACGTCCCGGCGAGCCGGGCGATCGTCTTGTGGACGAACACGTCCCGGACGGCGACCGCGAGCCCGGCACGGTGCGCGCGGGCGGCGAGCCGCATGGCGATGATGGAGTCGCCGCCGAGGTCGAAGAAGTCGTCGTCGACGCCGACCCGTTCCCGGCCCAGCACCTCGGCGAACACCTCGTGCAGGATCCGCTCCGGCTCCGTGGACGGTGGCCGGTAGGCGCTCGCCGCCTCGAACCGCGGCTCGGGCAGCGCCCGCCGGTCCACCTTGCCGTTGGGCGTGAGCGGGAAGGCGTCCACCGCCATCACCAGCGCCGGGACCATGTACGCGGGCAGCCGTTCGGCGACGGCCGCGCGCAGCGCGTCGGGACGTACCCCGGCACCGGGCACCGCCTGTACGTAGCCCACGACCCGCCGCACCCCGCCCGCGTCCTCGGACACCGCCGCCACCGCCCGGTCCACGGAGGCGTCGGCCGTGAGGGCGGCCTCGATCTCGCCGAGCTCGACCCGGTGCCCGCGGATCTTCACCTGGAAGTCGGACCGGCCGCGGTACTCCACCACCCCGTCCGGGCGGCGCAGCCCCAGGTCACCGGTGCGGTACATGCGCGCGCCCGGCTCCCCGAACACGTCGGCGACGAAGCGCTCCGCGGTCGCCGCCGGGCGGTCCAGGTAGCCGCGGGCCACCCCGCCGCCGGCGATGTACAGCTCGCCGGTGACCCCGTCCGGTACCGGTCGCAGGAAGGTGTCCAGGACGTAGACACGCGTGTTGTCGGCCGGGGTGCCGATGGCCGGGCCGGCCGCGGCGCCGCCGTGCCACAGCATGGCGTCCACGGTGCACTCGGCGGGCCCGTAGAGGTTGTGGACCGACAGATCGGGCGCCGCGTGCAGCGCCTCCCACAGGTCGGCGCCCACCTCCTCGCCGCCGAGCGCCAGGACGCGCACCCGGTGTCCCGGTCCGGACGCCTCGAACATGCCGGCCGCGAGCAGCTGGCGGGCGACCGACGGTGTGGTGTCGACGACGTCGACGGCCGCGCGGGCCGTGAGACCGGCCAGGGCGACGGCGTCCTTGCGGACGTCGTCGTCGACCAGCAGCAGCTCGTGCCCGCCGACCATCCACAGCAGCTGGCTCCAGGAGGCGTCGAAGCCGAGGGAGTTGGTCAGAGCCGCGCGCAGCGTCCGGCCCCCGGCACGCCGCTGCTCCGGCTCGAAGAAGTTGTCCCGGTGGCTGTGGAACATGTTGACCAGGTTGCGGTGCTCGACCACCACCCCCTTGGGCCGGCCGGTCGAGCCCGAGGTGTGGATGACGTACGCCGGATGCCCCGGCCGCAGCGGCCGCGTGCGGTCGGCGTCCGTCAGGTCCGAGGCGTCCTCGGGCAGCACGGCGTCGTCGGTGCGCAGCGTCCGGCCGGGCACCCGCGGCGCGGTCGTCGCGTCGGTCAGCACCAGCACCGGCCGGGCCTGTGCGCACATCGCCGCGATCCGCCCGGCCGGGTGCCCGGTGTCGACCGGCAGATAGCCCGCGCCCGACTTCAGCACCGCCAGGATCGCCACCACCGTGTCCACGGTGCGCGGCAGCGCCACGCCGACCAGCAGCCCGGGACCCGCCCCCTCGGCGGCCAGCAGCCGCGCCAGCCGGTTGGCCCGGGCGTTGAGGGCGGCGAAGGTCAGGCTGGTGACGCCGTCCCCGACGGCCACCGCGTCCCCGGTGGCCCGCACCTGCTCCTCGAACACCTGGGGCAGCGTTTGCTCCGGATGCGCCACGGCCCGCCCGGAGCACGTGCGCAGCAGTTCCCCGCGCTCGGCCGGGAGGCACAGCGGCAGCCGCCCCGCCGGGAGATCGGGTCCCTCGGCGATGTCGCGCAGCAGCCCGCAGAGCCGTCGCAGCAGCCCGGCCGCGGCGTCGGCGGTGTACACGTCCTCGCGGTGGTTGAGCTCCAGCCGCAGTCCTTCGCCGGGGTGCACGGCGAGGCTCAGCGGGTAGTGGGTGCCCTCGAACGCGTCGTCGACGATGTCGCGCAGCAGCGTCACCGCGAGGCCGGGCACCTCGGCGCCGCGGACGGCGCTGTCGACGGGGACGTTCTCGAAGGCGACGGTGGTGTCGAACAGTTCCCCCACGCCCGCGGCGCGGTGGATGTCGGCCAGGCCCAGGTACTCGTGCCGGGTCAGCGCCGTCTGCTCGTCCTGGAGACGGGCGAGCAGCCCGGCCACCGGTTCGGCCGGATCGATCCGCACCCGTGCGGGCACCGTGTTCATGGTGAGGCCGACCATCCGTTCACTGCCCGGCAGGTCGGGCGGCCGGCCGGCGACCGTCTGGCCGTGGACCACGTCCCGGCTGCCCGTCAGCACCGACAGCAGCAGCGACCAGGCACCCTGGACGACGGTGTTCAGGGTCAGCCCGCGCGAGCGCGCCGTCTCCGTCAGCCGTGCCGTGTCCGCCGGGGACAGCTCCGCGACGGCGCGCCGCTGGGCCCGGGCCGCCCCGCCGTTCCCGGACGGGCCGGCGACCAGGGTGGGACCGTCGAGACCGGCCAGCGCCGACCGCCACGCGCGTTCGGCCTCCTCGCGGTCCTGCGCCGCGAGCCAGCCGAGGTAGTCACCGAACGGCGCCGCGGGCTCCAGGGCCCCGGCCGAGCCGCCGTCCCGGTGGATGCGGAACAGGTCGGCCAGCAGCAGCGGCAGCGACCAGCCGTCCAGCAGGATGTGATGGTGCGTCATCAGCAGGACGTGCCGCTCGGCGGCGAGCCGGACGAGGGTGAAGCGCAGCAGCGGCGGCCGGGCCATGTCGAAGCGCCGCGCCCGGTCGTCCGCCAGCAGCCGGGTCAGGCGCAGCCGCTGCTCGCCGCTGCCGAAGCCGGAGAAGTCGACCTCCTCCCACGCCGGCTCCGCGGACCGCGCGACGGCCTGTACGGCCTCGCCCGAGCGGCGCCGCAGGAACCCCGCCCGCAGACTCGCGTGCCGGGCGGTCAGCGCGGCCGTGGAGCGGCGCAGCACCGCGGTGTCGAGCGCGCCGGTCAGCTCCAGGGGCGTCTGCACGGTGTAGAAGTCGACGGAGGGCTCCGTGCCGTCCGCCGGGCCCGCGCCGTTCCCCTCGTCGAACAGGGCGTGGAAGAGCATGCCCTGCTGCAACGGGGTCAGCGGCAGCACCGCTTCCAAGGAAGTCTGTTTCACAGTGTCGTCCCCCACTGGGCTTCGAGCTCGTCGAGTTCGTCCGCATCGAGCCGCACCAGGCTGTCGGCGCGCGGTGCCGCGGCCCCGGGACCGGTGTCCCGGGCCACCTCGGCGAGCCGCGCGATGGTCTTGTGACCGAAGATGTCCCTGGCGGTCAGGGTGAGACCGGCCTGGTGGGCCCCGGCCGCCAGACGGGTGGCGGTGACGGAGTCGCCGCCGAGGTCGAAGAAGCTGTCGTCGACGCCGACCCGCTCCCGGCCCAGCACCTCGGCGAACACCGCGTGCAGGATCCGCTCCCGCTCCGAGGAGGGCGGCCGGTAGGCGCTCGCCGCCTCGAACCGGGGCTCGGGCAGCGCTCGGACGTCGACCTTGCCGCCGGGCGTGCGCGGGAAGGCGTCCAGGACGGTGACCGCCGCCGGGACCATGTAGGCGGGCAGCCGCTCCCCGGCGTGGGCGCGCACGGCCGCCGGCTCCGGCCGCGTCCGGGCTCCGGCCGCCGGCACGACGTACGCCACCAGCTGCCGTACGTCCGCCCCGGTCCCGCGGGCGACGACGACGGCCCCGCCGACGTCCGGTGCCCCGGTGAGGACGCCCTCCACCTCACCGGGCTCGATGCGGAAGCCGCGTACCTTCACCTGGCTGTCGGCGCGGCCCAGGTGGACCAGCTCGCCGTCGGCCGACCAGCGGGCCAGGTCGCCGGTGCGGTACATGCGGGTGCCGCAGGGCCCGAACGGGTCGGCGACGAAACGCTCCGCCGTCGTGCCGGGGCGGCCCAGGTAGCCGCGGGCCAGGCCGTCACCGCTCAGGTACACCTCCCCGGGGACCCCGGGCGGCACCGGGCGCAGCGCCGTGTCCAGCAGCCGGACCCGGGTGCCGGGCACCGGGCGGCCCATCGGCGGCACGGTCCGGCCGGAGAGCCCGCCCGTCTGGGTGGCGATGACCGTCGACTCGGTGGGGCCGTAGGCGTTGACCATGTGCCGGCCGGGCGACCAGCGGGCCACCAGTTCCGGGGAGCACGCCTCGGCGCCCACCACCAGGTCGGTCCCCTCGGGCAGCGCGTCCGCCGGCAGTGCCGCCAGCACCGACGGGGCCAGCAGCAGGCAGGTCACGCCCAGTTCGGCCACCAGTCCCGCCAGCGGGGGACCGGGCACGAGCCGTTCGTCCGGCGCGACCACGGCGGCGGCTCCGGTCAGCAGGGCCGTCGTCAGTTCCCACACCGAGGCGTCGAAGCTCGGCGAGGCGAACTGCAGCACCCTGGTGCCCGGCCGCAGGCGCAGCCGGTCCCGCTGGTGCCGGACCAGAGAGGCCAGACCGGTGTGCGTGACCACGACGCCCTTGGGGCGGCCGGTCGAGCCCGAGGTGTAGATGACGTACGCCGGGTGCCCGGGAGCGAGCGGCGCACGGCGGTCCGGGGCGGCCGGGCCGGTGGCGGCACGGTCCGCGTCGGCGGGACCGGCGTCCGGCGGGCCGGCGACGGCGCCGTCGTCCATGTGCAGCCGGGGCACCCCGGGCGCGAGCGTCGGATCGTCCGCCTCCCGGGTGGTCACCACCAGCAGGGGCCGGGTGTCGTCGAGCATCGCGGTCAGGCGGGCCCGCGGATAGGCGAGGTCGACCGGCAGGTAGGCCGCGCCCGACTTCAGCACCGCCACCACGGCGGTCAGGGCGTCGACGCCGCGTGGCACGGCCACCGCCACCAGGTCCTCGGGCCCCGCGCCGCGGGCCACCAGCGCCCGGGCCAGCCGGCCGGCGCGGGCGTCGAGCCCGGCGTAGTCGAGGGAGCCCGTGGGGGAGAGGACCGCGAGGGCGCCCGGGTCACGGCGCACCTGCTCCTCGAACAGCTCCGGGAAGGTGCGCGGCGGCTCGCCCCCGGCCCCTTCTCCCGCGGTGAGCACCGTCGTCCGCTCGGCGGCGGTCAGTACCTCGGCCGGGCCCGCCGGGGAGTCCTGCGGGGCGGCCAGGAACCGGGACAGGAACGCGGTGAACCGGGCCCGGTGCAGCTCCAGTTCGGCGAGGGAGTAGCGGTCGGGGTTCGCCTCGAAGGACACCCGGGCGCCGGTGCCGTCCGGATGCGGATGGCAGGTGATGTTCAGATCGGTGACCGGTCCGCCGGACAGCGTGGTCAGCTTCGCCTCACGGCCCGTGAAGGCCGTTTCCGAGCCGGCCGGCATGATGTTGACGAGCGCGCCGTACAACTGCTCCCCGGTGCCCAGCAGTCGCAGGTCGCGCCGCAGCTCGTCGTAGGGGTAGCGCTGGTGCGTGAGCAGTTCGCCGAGCCGGCGGGCCACCTGCCGGACCAGGGCGGTGCGGCTCTCGCCCGGGCGGACGCTCAGGCGCAGCGGCAGCGTGTTCGACAGCATGCCGGGCGTGTTGCGCGACCGGGCGCCCAGCCGCGCGGTGACCGGCACGCCGATCGTCAGGTCCTCGGCGCCCGTCATCCCGTGGAGGTAGGCGGCGACCGCCGACAGCAGCGCCACCGTCCACGGCGCGCGGGCCGCCCGGCCGGCCGCGTGCAGCGCCGCCAGCTCGGCCGGGGACAGCTCCGCCGAGGCGGAGAGCGCGCCGGGCGCGGCGCCCGTGGGCACACCGGGGGCGAGGCTCGCGGTCTCCGGCCGGTCGGCGAACGCGTCGTTCCAGTACCGCCGGTCGGCCGTGTACTCCGGCGAGGCACGGTAGTCCGCCTCCTCCGCGAGCAGCGCCCGCAGCGTGTCCAGCGGCTCCCCGGCCGGGTCCGTGCCGGTGGCCAGCGCCTCGTAGTGCGCGGCGATGCGGCGCGAGTGCAGCACCGACCCGAACGCGTCGGCCAGGACGTGATGGCTGCGCTGGTACCACAGGTGGTGGTCGGGCCCCACCCGCATCAGCACATGGGCGGACAGGGCGTCCCGCGTCAGGTCCAGCGCGGTGGACCGGTCGCGGTCCACCAGCGCCCGCGCGGCGGCGAACGGGTCCGGCTCACCGGTGAGGTCGAGCTCACGCCAGGTGGAGCAGCCCGGAGCCACCGGGCGCTGGAACACGCTGTCCGGCCGCTCGACGAACTCCACGTCGAAGGTGCCGCTCTCCGCCTCCGACCGGCGGACGGCGCGTCGCAGCAGATCCCCCTCCAGGGGCCCGCGGACCTCCATGACGGCCACGGTGTTGTAGGCGGGGTTGCCGGGATCGAGGCCCTGGGCGTGGAAGACCCCCCACTGGGCCGCGGTGAGCGGAAGCAGGCCGGGGTCGGCGGGCAGGTCGCCGTCGCGTGGTGTCATCTGGTTCGTAACCGCTCTCGTCGACTTCCGGGAACCGCCGGGCGCCGCCTGCGATGTCCCGGGCCTTCCGGAGGATGCCGGTGGCCGGTGCGGCGTCCCGCGAGCGCCCTTCTCGTCCGCGGCGGGGTGGGCCGGCACCCTGACCGATGCTGCACGGGCCGTCCGCCGGTCGCCAGGCAACCGACCGGCAACCGCTATTGCTGGTCTAACTGCCGCTCCGCAACGACGAGTTACCGGACTCCTGCCTGGCGCCGCCACCCGGCAGGCCACGAGGCTGGCCGTCACCGGATGCGCGCCGCCCGCGTGCGGACCGACCGTGCCGCGGGCGTCCCGTGTCGGCACCACATCCCGGAGAGGACAGCACGTTGGGAATCGGGGACCGAGGTCTGCTCGACTGGCTGGACGACGCTTCCGCCGAGCGCGGCCTGCACTACGCGAACCGCGGTGACGGCTGGGACTTCTGGTCCTACCGCGATCTGCGGGATCTGGTGCTGCGCACCGCCGCGGCCCTGCGGGCGCGGGGCGTCGGGAACGGTGACGTGGTGGCGCTGGTGCAGCGTTCCGCCCCCGGATTCGTCGCGACCTTCTTCGGCGCGCTGGCCGCGGGAGCCACGCCCTGCACCATCGCCCCGCCGTTCGCCTTCCAGCGTGCCGACGACTACGAGCGGCACGCCGCCCACCTGCTCAGCACCGTACGGCCCCGGATCACCGTCTGCGACGAGGAGTCGCAGGAGCGGGTCCGCAAGATCGCCGCCGTGACCGGTCTGACGGAGCCGGTGATCTTCGGTGAACTCGTGGCCGGAGCCGAGCCCCTGACCGCGCTGCCGGCCCTGCCGGAGACCGCGCTGGTGCAGTTCACCTCGGGCTCCAGCGGCTACTCCCGGGGCGTACGGATCTCCGCGGACGCGCTGCGCGCCAACCTCACGGGGATGCGCCGGTGGCTGGGCTGCACGCCGGAACTCCCGGCGATCAGCTGGCTGCCGGTCCACCACGACATGGGCCTGGTCGGCGTCCTGCTCAACATCGTCGTCACCGGCTTCGACGGGCACATGCTCCAGCCGGACGACTTCATCCGCTCACCGCAGCGCTATCTGCGGCGGATCAGTGAGCAGCGGATCGCGATGACCGCCATGCCCAACTTCGGCCTCTCCTACATTCTGCGCCGCGTCCGCCCGGCCGACCTCGAGGGCCTGCGCTTCGACTCGCTGCGCTGTGTCATCATCGGCGCCGAGCGCGTCGACCCGCGGGTGCTGGACGACGTCCACGCCCTGCTCGGCCCCCACGGCCTCGACCGCGGCGCCCTGCTGCCCGCCTACGGCAGCGCGGAGGCGACCCTCGCCGTGACCGGGCTCGCCCCCGGCGAGGGCTGGTCGACGCGCGAGCCGGACGAGGGCGACGCCGGCTCCCTCGCCGGCACGGCGGTGGTCGGCTGCGGCCGGCCGCTCGAGGACCGTACGGTGACCGTCGTCGCGGAGGACGGAACCGCACTGCCGGAGGGACAGGTCGGCGAGATCGTGGTCAGCGGCGTGTCCATCGCCGACGGCTATATCGGCGACGCCGGCACCGCCTCCGGCACCAGCGTCGGCGACCGGCTGCGGACCGGGGACGCGGGATTCCTGCGCGACGGGCAGCTGTTCGTGATCGGCAGGCTCGGCGACGGGCTCAAGGTGAGCGGCAAGATGGTGTTCGCCGAGAGCCTGGAGACGCTGCTGCACCAGCGCGGCATCCCCGAGCGCCGTGTCGCGGTGCTGCTCGGTGTCCGCGACGGGCGGCCGGCCGGCGTGGCCGTCTTCGCGGGTGTCCGGGACGGCTGGCGGCGCGCCGCCCACGAGGTGCTGTCCGAGTGGCTGGGCGACGCCGGACTCCTCGCCGTCGAGGTACCGCGCGGCGGTATCGCGGTCACCTCCAGCGGAAAGCCCAGGCGCCGGGTGATCTGGAAGGCGCTGTGCGACGGGGCGTACGAGGACAGTGTCCGGCCGCTCACGGCGCAGGACGACTGACGGCGGGACGCGGCCGGCGGGGGTCAGGTCCACAGAGCCGTCCGGACCGGACCCCCGCCGGCCGCTTTCGATCCCGAGCGCGCTGCCGGTCCGTGGGGGAGCGTCCGACCCACCCGCGTGACACGACCGGCTCGCCACGCGACGGCCGGCTCGTGGAGTCGCGGGTTCTACGGGTCGGTCGCGGAGGGCTGACGGGCGTGGGGTGGGCGACGTGTCCCGGGACGCGGCTCGGGCTGCCCGTACGAGGGCCCCGTCACCGGTGGTGAGGACACCGCCGGTCGGTACCGCTCGCGGTCCCGGAGGGCCACAGCCCGTGACGCCGGCTCGGGGGCGGCCGCGCACCGACGCAGGGGTGGGCCGAAGACGCCGCGCCGGGACGCTGCCCGGCGACAGCGAGCCGGCCCGGGGCCGTTCACGCGCCGTCGGTGAGCGCCGCACCCGGTGGGCGTCCGCGTGAAGCAAGCGGCGCCGCCTGGACCTCACGCTCGCGCTGCTCGGTGACGGCCGAGACTGTTCTTCCCCGACGAACCGACCGCCGGGCTCGGCCCCGAGGGCCGCCCGGGACCTGAGAGCCGGCGAGCGGGTCGCGCGAGCGCGGGACGACCGTGCCGCTCACCACGTACTGCCCCGAAGAGGCCGAGCGGCCGGCCCCGGTGTGGCCGCGGCCGGGGCGCCGGCGTGCCACAGCCCTCGGGGAGGGCACGGGGGTCCCGTCCCGGGGCGCGCCCCGGGACGGAGCGGCCGGAGCGGCGGCCGACGGGCTCAGCGGACCGCGGCGATCGTCTCCGCGCGCACCAGGTTCTCCGCGATCAGGAGTTCCTTCACCTTCTCCGACAGCATGCCCAGCTGCCGCAGCACATGGATGACCTGCTGGAACAGCAGCTGCCGGTACGTGGCCATCATCGGGTTGGTCCGCGCGAACTGCACACCCAGCTCCACGTCCAGGTCCATGCGCTCCCACAGCTCCCGCAGCATGAACCGGCGCGACATCAACCGGATCGCCTCCAGCAGGAAGTCCTCCCGGTCGCGCAGCTCCGCCGAGGTCACCTGCTGGTACATGCCGGTGAGGGCGGTGACGCCGAAGGCGATGTGCCGGGCCTCGTCGCTCGCCACCATCCGCGTGATCTGGCGGATCAGGGGGTCGCCGAAGCCGCTGCTGGCCAGCCGGAGCCCGGTGATGGCCAGGCCCTCCATGACCACCTGCATCCCGAGGTAGACGATGTCCCAGCGCGACTCCGACAGCACGTCGTGCAGCAGCGTCCCCAGGCCCGGGTTGACCGGGTACACCACGCCCAGCTTCTCGTCGACGTAGCGCGCGAACGCCTCCACGTGCCGTGCCTCGTCGGCGACCTGGGAGGCGGCGTAGGTCTTCGCGTCCATGTCGGGCACGGTCTCGACGAGCCGGGCCGTCGTCACCAGCGCACCCTGCTCCCCGTGGAGGAACTGGCTGCACATCCACGCCTGGTACTCCCACCGGAACCGGGTGAGCAGCTCCCGGGGCACCGGGCTGCCCTCGCCGATGACGAACGAGGCGAGTCTCGCGCCGTTCTCCTCGGCCAGTTCGGAACCGAAACGGACGTCGTGGTCCCAGTCGATGTCGGTCGTGGCGTTCCACTGGGAGGCCTTGTTCTTCTCGTACAGGCTCCACACACGGCTGTCGCGCTTGCCGTAGTCCCAGTTCAGGAAGGTCCGGGTGAGGCTCTCCACCTCCATGAGCTCCGCCTTGACGGATTCCAGGGTGAAGAACGTCGGGTCGGCTGCCTCGTCAGGAAGGGCGGTCATCGTGAAGGAGATCCCCTCGGGGGCGCAAGAACAGGACTGTTCCGCAGATCCTCGTCACCGGGCGTTCCCGCAGGCCAGGCAGACGCCGGGCAACTGGGCGGCAGAGGTGTTGCCGGTCGGTGTGCCTGGCCCCGCCGCCACCGGCCGCCCACCATCGTCCCCGCGGGTCACCGCCCGAAGGACGACCGGCCGACGAAGGAGCGGGATGCGAACCGACGCCGCCGCACGACCCTTCCACCCTGCGCACACCCCGACGCGCGGTGTGGGCAGTCCGTGGATCGTCGGCCGGGTGACAGCACCCGATGCCCGCCTGAGGCTGATCTGCCTGCCGCAGGCGGGCGGGAGCGCCGCGTCGTTCGCGCCCTGGCGGCTCACCCCGCCGCCGGGCATGGAGCTGGCCACGGTGGAACTGCCCGGCCGGGGCGTCCGCAGCGCCGAGCCGGTGCCGGAGACCCTGGAGGAGCTGGCCGACGCCGTGCTCGACGGCATAGCCGGCGAACTCCGCGCGCCGTACGCGCTCTTCGGCCACAGCTTCGGCGCCCTGATCGGCTACGAACTCGCCGTCCGCATCCGCCGCCGCGGCCTCACCCCGCCCGCCGCGCTGCTCGTCTCCGCCTCCCGCCCTCCGCACGCCCAGGTGCTCCGGCGGATCACCGACCACGACGACGAGGGCCTGCTGAGCTGGCTGGAGGGGTTCGGCGGCTTCCCGCCCGAACTGCGCCGCTACCCGGCGTATCTGAGGTACGCCGTGCGCACCGTCCGCCGCGACCTGGCGCTGGCCGAGGCGTACACCGCCCCGGACCCCGAGCCCGCCGGCTGCCCCCTGCACGTGTTCGGCGGCGCCGACGACACGCTGGTCGGCCCGCGACGCCTGGAGAGCTGGCGGGACTGCGCCGACGACGACTTCACCCTGCGGATGCTCCCCGGCGGACACGACTTCCCGTTCACCCACGCCGGGCCCATGCTCGACGCCCTCGGGCGGGCTCTCGGCCCGCTCACCCGGCCGGCCTCCCGTTCCTGACCCGCCGGCCGGCCCCGCCCTGGGCGAGCGCGTCGCCGTACCCGCCGCCGACCCCTTCCGGGAAGACCTCACAGTGAAGACCAACGCTGCCCCGCAGGACCGCCGGCTGTCGCAGCCGGCGCCGCAGAGCACGGCTCCGTCGCCGATCGAGGCCGCGCTGCCCGTCACCCCGCTGCAGGAGGGCATGCTCTTCCATGCCCTGTACGACCCCGAGGGCGCGGACGTCTACACCGTCCAGGCCCCGTTCGAGCTGACCGGCCGGCTCGACGCCGACGCGCTCAGGGCCGCGTGCGCGGACACGCTCGCCCGGCACACCGCGCTGCGGGCCGGTTTCCGCGAGCGCGCCGGCGGGCAGCCCGTACAACTGGTCCGCCGCACCGCGGTCACGTCCTGGACCGCCCTCGACCTCGCGGGCGAGGAGGACGAGGTCCGCGCCGAGAGACTGGTCGCGTTCCTGGAGGACGAGCGGCGCCGCCGCTTCGACATGGCGGACCCGCCGCTGATCCGGTTCGCGCTCGTCCGGCTCGACGGCGACCGGCACGCGTTTGTGCTGACGTACCATCACATCCTGCTGGACGGCTGGTCGGTACCCCTGGTGCTGGAGGACCTGTTCACCCGGTACCACCACCACGCCGCGGGCGGCGGCACCGTCACCGGCGCCCCCCTGACCCCCCTCACCGACTACCTGCGCTGGCTGTCCCGGCAGGACCGGGCCGCCGCCGAGCGGGCCTGGAGCGAGGCGCTGGCCGGACTGGCCCGGCCGACACTCGTCGCGCCCGGGGCCGCCGAGGCCGGCGACGGAACGCTGCCCGGACTGGTCCGCGTCACCCTGCCCGAGGACACCAGCCGCGCGCTGGAACGCGCCGCGCGCCGGCACGGCCTCACCCTCAACTCCGTCGTCCAGGGCACCTGGGCGCTGCTGCTGGCGCTGCTCACCGGGTGCGACGACGTGGTGTTCGGGCAGACCGTGCACGGCCGCCCGGCCGACCTCCCCGGCGCCGACCGGATCGTGGGTCTGCTGATGAACACCGTCCCGGTACGGGTGCGGATCGACCCCGCGGAATCGTCGGCCGCGCTCTTCGCGCGGATCCAGGACGAGCAGCTCGCCCTCGCCGCGCACCAGCACCTCGGTCTGACCGACGTGCGGCGCCTGGCCGGCCACGGGCCGCTGTTCGACACCGCCACCAGCTTCGGGGACGCGCCCCTGGGCTGGGACGCCCTGCGCGACGCCGTCCCCGGCCTGCGCATCGCGCCCCTGCTGGAGGCCGAGGGGGAGGCGCCGGCCACCGCGACCGCCGACGCCGGTTCTCCCGGCGGGCAGGAGATCACCGGCGCGACGCACTACCCGCTGAGCGTCGTCGCCCTCGCCGGCCCCAGACTGAGCCTCCATCTCAGCTACCGCAGGGACGTGTTCGACGAGGACCGCATGGAGCTGATCGGCTCCCGACTGCGGCTGCTGCTCGACGGCTTCGCACAGGACCCCGCGGTTCCCGTCGCCCGGCTGCCCCTGCTCACCGCGGGAGAACGCCGGAAGGTGCTCGACGAGTGGGGCCGCGGCTCCGGGCGGGTCCCCCGGCTGGCGTCGCTGACCCGGCGGTTCGCGGAGCAGGTGCGTGCCACCCCGGACGCCCCGGCGGTGACCGACACCGGACGCGCGCTTGCCTACCGCCAGTTGGACGACGCGGCCGGCCGGCTGGCCCGGCTCCTGACCGAACGGGGCGTCACCCGCGGTGACCTGGTGGCCGTCGTGCTGCCGCGCGGCACCGATCTGATCGTGGCCGTGCTGGCCGCGCTGAAGGCCGGCGCCGGCTACGTGCCGGTCGACCCCGGACACCCGGCGGAGCGCATCGCCGACCTGCTCGACGACGCCGCGCCCGCGGCCGTGGTCTGCGCCGACGCCGGCCACCCCGCCCTCGCCGGGCGCGCGGCACCGGTCCCGCTCGGCGACCCGGCCGTACGGGCGGCGCTGGCGGCGTTCGACGCGCCCGCCCCGGACGTCGAGGTGCGGCCCGGGGACACCGCCTACGTGATCTACACCTCCGGCTCGACCGGCCGGCCCAAGGGCGTGGTCGTCGAGCACCGCACGGTCGACGGCTACCTCGCCTTCGCCCGCGCCGCCTACCCCGGACTGGCCGGCCGGGCGCTGGTGCACTCGCCGCCGTCGTTCGACCTCACCGTCACCGGCATTCTCGGCCCCCTGACCGCGGGCGGCCTGGTCCACGTCGTCGACCTGACCGACTTCGACGCCCCGGCCGGTGCCGGGGCCCGGCCGCCCGCCTTCGTCAAGGCCACCCCCAGCCATCTGCCGGTGCTCGTGGCCTCCTCCGACTGGTACTCGCCCACCGGGCAACTCGTCCTCGGCGGCGAGCAGCTGACCGGTGAGTCCCTCGCCGAGTGGCGCGCGGGCCATCCCGGCGTGACGGTCGTCAACGAGTACGGCCCCACCGAGGCGACCGTCGGCTGTACGGAATACCGCCTGGAGCCCGGCGATCCGCTGCCCCGAGGCGCGGTGCCCATCGGCGGCCCCGTTCCCGCCGCGCGGCTCTACATCCTCGATCCCTGGCTGCGCCCGGTCCCGGCGGGCCTCCCCGGCGAGCTGTACATCGGGGGTGACGTGCTGGCCCGGGGGTACGTCCGCCGCCCCGGACTCACCGCGGCCCGCTTCGTCGCCGACCCGTTCGGCGCGCCGGGAGCGCGGATGTACCGTACCGGCGACCTCGCGCGGTGGCGGCCGGACGGCGCCGCGGTCTACGCCGGGCGCACCGACGACCAGGTCAAGATCCGCGGCCACCGGGTCGAACTCGGCGAGGTCGAGGCCGTGATCGGCGCCGACCCCGCGGTCACCCGGGTCGCCGCGGCCGTGCGCGAGGACCGGCGGGGCACCGCCCGCCTGGTGGCGTACGTGGTGCCCGGCCCGGGGAGCGGCCTGTCCGGCCTGGCGGACCGCGTCGCCGAACGGCTGCCCGCCTACATGGTGCCCTCGTCCTTCGTCCCGCTGACCGAGCTCCCGCTCACTCCCAACGGCAAGGTCGACCGCGCCGCACTGCCCGCGCCCGAGGACGCCCACGAGCCCGAGCGGCCGGTCACGGTGCCGGTGCCGGACGCCGATCCGGGCCCGGACGCGTCGGCGGCGGGCCTGGCGGGTCTGTTCGGGCGGGTGCTGGGGCTGGACGCGGTGGGGGTGGAGGACGACTTCTTCGGCCTCGGCGGGGATTCGATCACGGTGATCCAGCTGGTGGCGCGGGCGCGTGAGGCGGGGGTGCGGCTGACGCCGAAGCAGGTGTTCACNGGAGGACGACTTCTTCGGCCTCGGCGGGGATTCGATCACGGTGATCCAGCTGGTGGCGCGGGCGCGTGAGGCGGGGGTGCGGCTGACGCCGAAGCAGGTGTTCACGCACCGTACGGCCGCCGCCCTGGCCGCCTCCCTCGCCGAGGTCACTCCCGGGAAGCCGGAGCCGGTGCCGGACGGCGTCACGGCGCCCGGTCCGGTTCCGGAAACCGCCGCGGGCGGTGACGCCGCCTCGTCGGTGGCGGGTCTGTTCGGGCGGGTGCTGGGGCTGGACGCGGTGGGGGTGGAGGACGACTTCTTCGGCCTCGGCGGGGATTCGATCACGGTGATCCAGCTGGTGGCGCGGGCGCGTGAGGCGGGGGTGCGGCTGACGCCGAAGCAGGTGTTCACCCACCGTACGGCCGCCGCCCTGGCCGCCTCCCTCGCCGACGCCGCGCCCGTGAGGACCGAACAGGAGCGCCCGGCCGCCGGTCCGCGACCCGGTCCGGTCACGGCCGGCTCGGTCACAGGCGGTCCGGTCACGGCCGCTCCGGTCACCGCCGGGCCGTGGCACGACCCGGCCCCCGTCGGCCTCGGGTCCGACACGGTCACCGTCATCCCCGCCACGCCCCTGATGCGACGTCTGCACGAGCACGGCGGCGGCTACGACGCCTTCCACCAGTCGACCCTGATGCGCGTCCCGCCCGGCCTCGGCACCGACCGGCTGCGCACCGCCGTGGACTGCGTCCTGGCCCGGCACCAGGTACTGCGCGGACGGCTGCGCGAGGACGGATCCCTTGCCGTGGACCCCGCCCCGTGGACCCCGCCGCGGGACACCGTACGGCGGGTCGACGTCTCGGCCGTCGCCGCCTCGGACGAGGCACTGCGGGACCGCATCGCCGCCTGCGCGGCGGAGGACGCCGACGCCCTCGCCCCACGCGACGGCGCCCTGCTGCGGGTCACCTGGTTCGACGCGGGGGAGGGGCTGCCGGGCCGGCTGCTCGTCACCGTCCACCACCTCGCCGTCGACGCGGTGTCCTGGCACATCGTGCTCATGGACCTCTACACCGCCTGGCACTCCGCCGCCTCCGGCAGCCCCGTGCGGCTCGACCCCGTGCCGCTGCCGCTCGCCGACTGGAGCGGCGCGCTGCACCGGGCGGCGCAGGGAGCGGACGTCCTCGCCGAACTGCCCCACTGGCGGGGAACACTGGACGCCGGCGGCCTCGCCCTGACCGGCACGCGCCTGTCGCCGTCCCGGGACATCCACGCCACCGCCGGCGAGCTGCGCCGCACCCTGCCCGAGGACCTGACCGCGCACCTGCTCGCCGCGGCGCCCGCCGCGCTCGGCGCCCGTACGCACGAGGTGCTGCTGACCGCCCTGGCCCTCGCCGTCTCCGCCCGGCACCGCCCGGACACCGAGGGCACCTCCGTCGTGGTGGACGTCGAGGGACACGGCCGCGAGCCGCTCGGGCAGGAGGCGGACCTGTCGGAAACCGTCGGCTGGCTCACTTCCCTCTACCCCGTCCGCATCGACCCCGGGATCCCCGGCTGGAGCCCGGGGGGCGCCGACCCCGCGTCCGACGACCGCCTCGCCGAGGCCGTGCGCCGGGTCACGGACCAGCTCGGCCGGGTGCCGCGGCACGGCGTCGGCTACGGACTGCTGCGCCACCTCAACCCCGGGACGGCGGCCGCCCTGGCCACCCTTCCGACACCTCAGCTGTGCTTCAACTACCTGGGCCGCCAGAGCGGTTCGGCGTCCGGGGACGAGGACTGGAGCGTGGCGCCCGAGTCCGGTGTCCTGCCGCTCGGCGCCGACCCGCGGATGCCGCTGACGCATGTCGTCGAGGTCAACGCCGCGGTCGAGGAGGGCCCGGACGGACCCCGGCTCGTCGCCCACTGGCGGTGGGCACGGCGCCTGCTGTCCGAGTCCGGGGCAGCGGAACTGGCGGACCTGTGGTTCGCGGCGCTGCGCGCCCTCGTCGCCCATGGCACCGCGCGGCCGGCCCGCGCCGCACGGGAGGACGCCGCCGAACGCTCCCGGCTCTCCGCCCGCGCCGGACGCCCCGTCGAACGGCTGCTGCCGATGACGCCCACACAGGAGGGGCTCCTCTTCCACGCCCGCTACGACAGCGACGACCTCGACGTCTACACCGTGCAGATCGCGATGGAGACCCAGGGCCCGCTGGACGTCGAACGGTTCCGGAGGGCCTGCGACGCCCTGCTGCGCCGCCACCCGGCGCTGCGTGCCGCCTTCCTCCAGCGGCGCTCGGGCGAGCCGGTGCGGGCGGTGGCGGAACACGTCAGGATGCCCTGGCAGGTCCACGACCTCACCGGTCTGGCCGGTCCGGAGCAGGACGCCCGCCGCGCAGAACTGCTGGACGCCGACCGGCACCGCCGCTTCGACCCCGCCGTGCCGCCGCTGATGCGCTGCACCGTGCTCGCGCTCGCCGGGGACCGGCACGAACTGGTGCTGAGCACGCACCATCTGCTCGTCGACGGCTGGTCCACGTCCCTGCTGCTGCGGGACCTGCTGGCGCTCTTCGACGGGAACGGGGACGCCGGGGACCTGCCCGCTCCCGGCAGCCCCGGCGGTCATGCGGACTGGCTCGCCGCGCAGGACCGGGACGGGGCACGCACCGCGTGGAGCGCGGCCCTGGCCGGTCTGCCCGCTCCCACCCTGGTGAGCCCGGGGCGCGACACCGCCCGCGTGCGGGTCCTGCCGAAGACCCTCACCCTGGAGTTGTCCGAGGCGGAGACCACCACCCTGTTCGACGCGGCCCGCGGCCACGGCGTCACACCCAACACCCTGGTCCGCGCGGTGTGGGCGCTGTGCCTGCACGACCTGACCGGGCAGCGGGACCTGGTCTTCGGCGCCGTGGTCTCCGGCCGTGAAGCCGGTCTGCCGGACGTCGCCGAGGCTGTCGGGATGTTCGTCAACACCGTGCCGGTCCGGGTGCGCCTGGACGCCGACGAGCCGGTGACGGACCTGTTGCGCCGCATGCAGGGCGAGCAGGCCGCGCTGCTGCCCCACCACCATCTCGCGCCGGCCGAGGTGCAGCGGGCCGTGGGCCGGGGTCCGCTCTTCGACAGCTGCGTGGTCTTCGAGAACTTCCCCCTGGCCCAGGGCCTGCCGAGCCCGGACGAGGGTCTGCGCCTGGTCGGACTGACGGGCCACGACGCCTACCACTATCCGATGAAACTCATGGTCGCGCCCGGCAGCAGGCTCCGGCTGGAGATCAGCCACCGCGCCGACCTCCTCGAGGACGGGACCGGTGAGCGGGCCGCCGCCCGGCTGCACGGGCTGCTGACCGCCCTTCCGCCGGCGCTCACCGCTCCGACCGGACGTTTCCTGTGCCCGCCCGTCCTCTCCGCGGCCTCGCGGGATGCCGGCACCCGGCGCCTGTGCGAGCTGGCGGCCGAGGTCCTCGGACGCACGGCCGTCGGCGCCGACGACGACCTGTTCGACCTCGGCTGCGACTCACTGACCGCGCTGCGCCTCACCGGCCGTATCGAGGCGGACACGGATGCCCGCCTCGACGTCTCGGCCGTTTTCCGCCACCGCACACCCAGAGCCCTCGCCGCGGCGCTCACCGCACGACGCGCCGACGCCGAAACCGCACCCACCGGGAGAACGACATGACCAACCCCTTCGACGACGAGGCCGGCACCTTCCACGTGCTCGTCAACGGCGAACGGCAGCACTGCCTCTGGCCCGCCTTCGCCCAGGTGCCGCCCGGCTGGGACGTCGTCCTGGCCGACAGCGACCGGCAGACCTGCCTGGACCACATCGAACGGAACTGGACCGACATGCGCCCGGCGAGCCTCGCCGACGCCTGACACGCACCACCCGCACCGCCGGCGCACCACCCGCACCGCACCACCCGCACCGCACTACCGCACCGCCCTCACAGACAGGTGACCGCACTGATGCAGAACGACTCCGTGGTCGTCAACTCCTGGAACGAATGGGATCCACTGGAGGAAATGGTCGTCGGCTCGGCCGACAACGCCTGCTTCGAGCCCACCGAGCCGGGCAGCCGGCCCGCCGTCCGCAACGCCCCCGGCACACCCTTCCCGTCCGGCCCGAAGTCCAAGGAGGCGATCGATCTCGCGGGCGAGGAACTCGACGGCCTGGTCCGCCTCCTGGAGTCCCAGGGCGTCACGGTCCGCCGCCCCGCCCCGCACGACTTCTCGCGCCCGCTCACCACGCCCGACTTCGAGGTCGAGAACCAGTACTGCTCGGTCTGCCCGCGCGACGTGATGATCACCTTCGGCAACGAGATCGTCGAGGCCACCATGTCGCGCCGGGCCCGGTACTTCGAGTACCAGCCCTACCGCTCACTGGTCTACGAGTACTGGAACGCCGACCCGCGCGTGCTGTGGACCACCGCCCCGAAACCCTCGATGGCGGACGGCATGTACCGCGAGGAGTTCTGGGACTGGCCGCTCGAACAGCGGCACGAGCGGATGCACGCCTTCGAGTTCTGCGTCACCCAGGACGAGATCGTCTTCGACGCCGCCGACATGAGCCGGCTGGGCCGGGACATCCTCGTCCAGGAGTCGATGACCACCAACCGGGCCGGCATCCGCTGGCTGAGGCAGCACCTGGAGCCACGCGGCTTCCGCGTCCACACCGTGCACTTCCCGCTGGACTTCTTCCCCTCCCACATCGACTGCACCTTCGTGCCGCTGCGTCCCGGCCTGATCCTCACCAACCCCGAACGCCCGCTGCGGGAGGGCGAGGAGAAGATGTTCCTCGCCAACGACTGGGAACTGATCGAGGTCCCGCAGCCGGTGCTGACCAACGACGAGATGCCGCGGTACTGCCAGTCGTCCAAGTGGCTGTCCATGAACGTGCTCAGCATCTCCCCGACCAAGGTCGTCTGCGAGGAGAACGAGAAGCCCCTCCAGGACCTGCTGGCCGGCCTCGGCTTCGAGGTCTTCACGGTGCCCTTCCGGCACGTCTTCGAGTACGGCGGTTCCCTGCACTGCGCCACCTGGGACGTCCGCCGCACCGGCACCCGCGAGGACTACTTCCCCCGCCTCGACTACACCCCTCTCGTCTGACACCGCGGGGCCGTCCGCGTCCGCGACACCGGACCTCCGCCCGGACCCTCCGGCAGCGGCCGTCCGCCCCTCCGCCCTCCGCCCGCGGCCCGCTCGTGCGGCCCCGCCGCCCTCGCCGCCCCCGCCGTCCGCGGGGGCGGCGTTCTCCGTGCGGAGCGAGGCCCGCACGCCATCGAGGGGGCCGGTCCGGCGCGCGTCGTCGACGAGCCGCACCCGCGCTCCGGTGCCCGTCGTCGACCGCCCGACGCCTCCCCGCCTCCGGTGCCGGGGGCCCCGGACCTGCGCGAGCGTGCCCATGGCGCCGCGGAGCGGTGCCGCGGGACTGAGGGGCCGCTGTCCTGGGCAGAACCTTGCTGCAATTAATATGCAACAGCGATATCCACGCACCATGGATGTGAGGTCCGATGACAACCCGACGAATACGGGGCGCCGCCGCAGCAGTGGCGATGGCCGGGGCGGTCACCGCCTGCTCGGCGCCGGGCAACGGCGGCGCGGACGGCGGTGCGGCCGCCGGATCCGTGGTGATCGGCGTCTCCAGCGAACCGGACACCCTCAGCCCGCTCCTCGGGTACGGCAAGGACGGCAACTCCAAGATCTTCGACGGACTCCTCGCCCGGGATGCCGACCTCCGCCTGAAGCCCGCGCTGGCGAAGGCCCTCCCCGAGATCGGCGACAACGGCCGCACCTACACCTACACCCTGCGCGACGGCGTGAAGTTCAGCGACGGCGAGCCGCTGACCGCCGACGACGTGGTGTACACCTACCGCACGGTCCTGGACGACAGGACCAACAACACCGCCAAGAGCGAACTGGACGCCATCAAGGAGGTCAGGGCGGACGGCGACGACAAGGTCGTCTTCACCCTCGACTACCCCTACGCCGCCTTCGCCGCCCGCACGGTCCTGCCCGTCGTCCCCGAGCACATCGCCGGCGAGCAGGACCCCAACACCGGCGACTTCAACACGAAGCCGGTCGGCACCGGTCCGTACGTCCTCGCCGGCTGGAGCAAGGGCGAGAAGCTCACCTTCAAGGCCAACCCGGACTACTGGGGCGGCGCTCCGAAGGTGAAGAAGCTCACCATGGCGATCATCGCCGACGACGACGTCCGCGCCACCCGGCTGCGCTCCGGCGACCTCGACGGCGCGACCCTGCCGCCCAACCTCGCCGCCACCTTCAAGAGCGACGACGGCAAGAAGACGTACCGGGCGACGTCGTACGACTTCCGCGCGGTCAGCCTCCCCACCGGCAACCCCGTCGCCGGCGACACCGCGGTCCGCCGCGCCCTCGACCTCGCAGTGGACCGCCGGGCGATGGTCGACAAGATCCTCGACGGCGCCGGCCGCCCCGCCTACGGCCCCCTCCCCCTCGACGACGACTGGTTCGCCGAGGACGTCGAGCGCTCCCAGGACCTCGCCGAGGCCGGCCGCGTACTGGACCGGGCCGGCTGGAAGGCCGGCAAGGACGGCGTCCGCGCCAAGGACGGCCGCCCCGCCCGCTTCACCCTGTACTACCCCTCCGGCGACAAGGTCCGCCAGGACCACGCCCTCGCCTACGCCTCCGACGCCAAGAAGGCCGGCATCGACGTCCAGGTCGAGAGCGCCACCTGGGAGGTCATCGAGCCCCGGATGAAGCACGACGCCGTTCTCGCCGGCTTCGGCAGCACCGGCGACCCCGACTTCGGCCTCTACACCCTGCTGCACTCCTCCCTCGCCGGGGACGGCTTCAACAACATGGCCCTCTACGACAACCCGGCCGTGGACAAGGCCCTCGACACCGCCCGCCGCAGCCAGGACACCCCGGTCCGCGAGGCCGCCTACGACGACCTCCAGCGCGCCCTCGTCAAGAACCCCGGCTACACCTTCCTCACCCACATCGACCACATGTACGTCCTCGACGACCGCTGGAAGGGCCTCACCACCCAGACCGAACCGCACGAGCACGGCTTCGCCAGCGGCCCCTGGTGGAACGTCGAGGACTGGCAGCCCAAGGCATGACACGCGCCCCCTGGAGAGCCATGGCACGGCTCACGGCACGGCGTGCGCTGTACGCCGTGCCGGTACTCCTCGTCGTCACCTTCGGTGTGTTCGCCGTCGCCGCCGCCTCCCCCTTCGACCCCGTCAGGGGGTACGCGGGCACCGCCGCGCTCGGCGCCGACCAGGAGACCCTGGACCGGCTGCGGGAGAACCTCGGTGCGGACCGGCCCTTCACCGCCCGCTGGTGGGACTGGATCACGTCCGCGCTCGGCGGCGATCTAGGTCAGTCCACCGTCATGCGCCAGCCGGTGGCCGAGGTCATCGGCGAACGCCTGGTCTGGTCGACGCTGCTGTGCGCCGTCGCGTTCGCCGTCGCGGTCCTGCTCGGCACCGTGCTCGGCGTCCTCGCCGCCCGCCGCCCCGGCTCCCTCCTCGACCGTGCCGTCACCTCCCTCGCGTACTCCCTGGAAGCGGCCCCGGTCTTCTGGATCGCCCTGCTCGCCGTCTGGCTGTTCGCCCTCAACCTGGACGTCCTCCCGGCCGGCGGCCTCACCGACACCGGCAGCGACCGGGTCACCTTCGGCCAGGTCACGAGCCACCTGATCCTGCCCGCCGGAGTGCTCGCAGCCTCCCAGCTGCCCTGGTTCACCCTGTACGTCCGACAGGGTGTCGGCGACGCCCTCGCGGAGGACCCCGTACGCGGGGCCAGGGCCCGCGGCCTGAACGAGCACACCGTCCTGCTCGGCCACGCCCTGCGCTCCGGACTGCTGCCCGTGCTCACCCTGATCGGCTCCCGCGTGCCCGAACTCATCACCGGCGCGCTGCTGGTGGAGAGCGTCTTCAGCTGGCCGGGCATCGCCGCGGCCACCGTGGAGGCGGCCACCGCCGTCGACTTCCCGCTGCTGGCCGCGCTCACCACCCTCGCCACCGCCGCGGTCCTCGCCGGGAACCTGCTCGCCGACCTGCTCTACGGACTGATCGACCCGAGGGTGAAGCTGAATGAGATGTGACTCCCATGGCTGACACCACCACCGAGAAGACGGACGCCACCGAGAAGACGGACGCCGCGAAGACGAACACCGTGCGGAAGGCGGACGCCGCCGGGGACGCGACGGCGTGGCGCTCGCACGGCACCGCCCGCCGCTCCACCCACACCCTCCGGCTGCGCGTCTCCGCCGCCCTGGTCGCCGTGACGGTCCTCGCGGTCCTGCTCGTACCGCCCGTGGTCCAGCTCGACCAGCAGGCCGTCGACCTGGCCGCCAAACTCCTGCCGCCGAGCTGGTCCCACCCCTTCGGCACCGACGACGTGGGCCGCGACCTGCTCCTGCGCTGCGTCTACGGGCTCAGGGTGTCGCTGCTGGTGGGCGTGGTGGCGGCGCTCACCGCCACCGTGATCGGCACCGCCGTCGGCGCCACCGCAGGCGCGCTCGGCGGCTGGGCCGACCGCTTGATCATGCGCGTGGTCGACACCCTGTCCTCCGTCCCGCACCTGCTGCTCGGCATCTTCATCGTCGCCATGTTCCGGCCGGGTGTCTGGCCGGTGGTGATCTCCGTCGCCCTCACCCACTGGCTGTCCACCGCCCGTATCGTCCGCGCCGAGGTCCTCTCGCTGCGCTCGCGCCCCTACATCGACGCGGCCGTCTCCGGAGGGGCCTCCCGGTGGCGGGTCACGGTGCGCCATCTCCTGCCCGGTGTCCTGCCCCAGGCCGGCCTCGCCGCCGTCCTGATGGTCCCGCACGCCATGTGGCACGAATCGGCGCTGTCCTTCCTGGGCCTCGGCCTGCCCACCCACACCGCGAGCCTCGGCACCCTCATCCAGGGCGCCCGCGGCTCCCTGCTCGCCGGGCAGTGGTGGCCCACGCTCTTCCCCGGCCTCTTCCTGATCATCCCCACCCTCGCCATCGCCGGCCTGGCCGGTGTCTGGCGGGAACGGATCAACCCACGCCGCCGATCGGAGCTCATGCTGTGACGACCGAGCGACCTTCCGTGCTGTCGGTCCGCGGACTGTCCGTGCGTTTCCTGCTGCCCGGCGGACGCCGCGTCGCCGCCGTCACCGACGCGCACTTCGACGTGGCGCCGGGGGAGTGCCTGGCCCTGATCGGCGAGAGCGGCTGCGGCAAGTCCGTCCTGGCCTCCGCCCTGCTCGGTCTGCTCCCGGCCAACGCCCAGACGGCGGGCAGCGCGCTGCTGGGTCCCGTTCGCCGAGCCCCCGCGCCGGCCCCCGGCGGGAAGGTGCCCCCGGCCGGGCGCGACGTCGCGCCCGGCCTGGACCTGCTCACCGCCGGCGAACGCACCCTCGCCCGCACCGTACGCGGCCGCCGCATCGGCCTCATCCCGCAGAGTCCCGCCGCCCACCTCACACCCGTGCGCACGATCCGCTCCCAGATGGAGGAGGCGGTCGCCCAGCTCACCGGCGCCCGCGGCCGTACGGCTCTGCGGGCGGCCGCCGAACGGGGCGCCGAACGCGCCGGGTTCCCCGCGGACCACCTCGATCGCCACCCCCATGAACTCTCCGGCGGCCTGGCCCAGCGTGCCGCCACGGCCCTCGCCCTGATCGGCGACGCCCCCCTGCTGCTCGCCGACGAGCCGACCACCGGCCTGGACCGTGACCTCGTGGACCGCACCGTCGACGAACTGCGGCGTCATGTCGACGCCGACGGCGACCGCGCCCTGCTGATGATCACCCACGATCTGGCGGCGGCGGAACGCATCGCCGACCGGGTGGCGGTCATGTACGCGGGCCGCATCGTCGAACTGACCGACGCGGCCGCCTTCTTCGGCTCCCCCGGGCCTCGCCACCCCTACAGCCGGGGACTGCTGGAGGCGCTTCCCGACCGGTCCTTCACCCCCGTCCCCGGGCTGCCCCCCGAACTCGGTGACCTCCCCGACGGCTGTGCCTTCGCCCCCCGTTGCGACCGTGCCACGGACCTCTGCACGACCCTCCCGCCCCTCACGGGTCCGGTCGCCTGTCACCACCCGGTCCCCGACCCGGCCCGCACCCCGGAGGCCACCCGTGCTTGAACTCCGTACCGTCACCGCCGGCTACGACCGCCGCGACCCCGTCGTACGCGACGCGAGCCTCACCGTGACCCCCGGTGAGGCCGTGGGCCTGCTGGGGCCCAGCGGCTGCGGCAAGTCCACCCTCGCGAAGGTCGCCGCCCTCCTCCACCGCCCGGACTCCGGGACCGTCGTCCTCGACGGCGTCCCCGTCCACCGCTACCGCCACCGGGCCCCCCGCGACCGGCGCACCACCATCGGCGTCGTCTTCCAGCAGCCCCGCCTCGCCGCCGACCCCCGTCTGCGCCTCACCGACCTGATCGCGGAACCCCTGCGGGCGACCGGCCGACGCGCATCGGTCCCCGCCCGCGTGGCCGGACTCGCCGGAACGGTCGGCCTCACCCCGGACCTGCTCATCCGCCGCCCCCACGAGGTCAGCGACGGCCAGCTGCAACGCGCCTGTCTGGCTCGCGCGCTGGTGCTGCGCCCCCGCTGGCTCATCTGCGACGAGATGACGGCGATGCTCGACGCGTCGACCACGGCCGCGCTGGTGCGTGTCGTCGAGGACTACCGCGCCGCCACGGGAGCCGGCCTGCTGGCCGTCGGCCACGACCAGACGCTCCTGAACCGCTGGTGCGACCGCACGGTCCACTGGGACACGGTGACGGCGACACCGACCGTGACCGCGACGAAGGCACCCGCCTGAACGGAACACCGCTGCCCCGACCGGTCGCGTGCGTACAGTCGGCCCCAGGCATCTCGAAGGGAACCCATGGAGTTCTTCTGCTACCACCGGGACAGGCCCGGATCCCTGCCCCTGCGCGAGGAACTGGGCGAGGAACACTGGTCCTACATGGACGGGTTCGCCGAGCGGCTGATCGCCCGCGGCCCGACCTTCGCCGACGACGGCGAGACACCCACCGGCAGCGTCCACATCGTCGGTCTCCCGGACCTGGGGGCGGCTCGCGCGTTCGCGTTCGACGAGCCGAACCATCAGGCGGGCGTGTACCGGGACGTACTGCTGCGCCGCTGGGACAACGTACTGGGCCGGACCATGTGGGACTTCCCCGGCGGCCGGACCGGCGGCAACCGCTACCTGGTGCTGGGCCTCGGCCCGGACCGGACCGCGGACCCCGAGGCGCCGACCGCCGACCGGGACGAACTGATCCTGTACGGACCCCTGTTGTCCGACGACGGCACGGCCTGGCTGGGTACCGCGGCCCTGGTCCGCGCACCCGACCGGCGCACGGCCCGGGCCGTCCTGGCCGCGGACCGGTACGCCGTCGTCGAGGTCCACGACTGGGAGTTCGGCGGCCGCAGGTGACGCCCGCGGCGCGCCGGCCCCGCTAGAACTCGCCCCCTCCGAAGCCCTCCTCACCGACCGGCCTCATGCCGCCGAGGAGGCCCGACATGATCTCGTCGATGCGCACCTCGGTGGCACCCGCCGGAGCCGTCGCCTTCTCGCCCTTGCCGATGCGCAGCACCAGCGCCAACTTCTTGACCTTCGCCTTCTCCGCGAGCTTGGAGAGGTCGACGGAGACCTCGGTCAGCTCGCCGTTCTTCAGCGTGAAGTCGGCGGTGACCTTCTTGTTCGGCGCGTCCTTGAACTCCTTGGCGGTGGGCAGCTCCGGTGCCCCGGGCAAGTCCTTCTGCAGCGGACGGATTTCGTCGAACAGCTCGGTGATCAGCGTACGGAACGGCGCCGTGGCCTTGACGTGCTCCGTACCGTCCGATCCGCCGGAGGTCGTGAAGTCGACCTGCTCGGCGAAGACCTGCCGCAGCGCCTTCGTCAGCTTCTTCTGCGTCCTGGCGTCGAGGCTGGGCTCCGCCGCAGGCTCGCCGCCGGGGCCCCGGGCCCCCGACATCTCGTCGCGGGTCTCTTCCAGCTCCTTCATCGAGAGCTTGAGCCACTCACCGGCGAGGAGCTTCTTGAACGCACCGGCCTCAGCGGGCAGTTCGTCGGCGGGCGGCATGGGGCTGCCCGCCATTTGCCCGAGCGCCTCCGCGTCGACGCGGACGTAGAGGTGGACACCGACCATCCGGTACTCGAGCAGATCACCGTCAGGGCCGCTGAACTTCACCGCCATGGCGGTGAAGTCCTTCTCGTCGGACTTGTCGATCGGCTTCTTCGAGTGCACGGAGAAGGAGATCCGCGCGTCACTGAGCAGCTCGGCGACCTCGTCGGGCATCTCCTCGCCCGGCTCCGACGACTCGGCGTCCAGCGCCTTCAGCGTGGCCGCGTCGGCGTCCAGGTCCAGCTCGAACGAGAGCGAGCGGGCGTCGCCGAGCTTGGTGAAGGCGTTGTCCAGCTTCTGCCCGGCGGACAGGTTCTCCACGGTGCCGCAGGCGGCGGAACCGGCCAGCACCGCGGTGGCGACGGCGGTGGCGGTCAGGGTCTTGCGTATGGCGGAAATGACGTACTCCTCGTGAAAACGACCAGCCTGGTCGATGTAGGAGACCGATCAAAGCATCGAACGGTTGTACGCGGTACGTGAATTGTTTGCGAGGAGTCCGCGCGAGCGAGAGTCCCGTCGTGTCCCCGAAGCGCTTACCCCCGCGGCACGGTGCGGCGCGGACGTCGGCCGTCGCCGTTCCGGCCCGACATCAAATCGACCGCGGATGGGCATATCTGAAAACATGTCCACACATGCGATGCCTTCGCCCGGAGTGCAGGTCTGCTCCCTCAAGCGGGACACCCCGCAGTCGGTCCCGGCGAACAGCCCCTACACCGTCATCAGGTTCCCGTTCGGGGCCGCCGAGTCCACCGACCGCTTCGCCATGCACCAGGTCAACCAGCCGGACGGCCATGTCGTCACCAGCTGGGACACGGACGAGCGCTCAGGACTGATATGGCCCAGCACGGCCGGCTGGGGCACCCTGTACGCGATGATCCAGTGGGAGGCGGGGGGCTACGACGAACTGCGGGACCAGTTCGTCCGGGACCCGCTCGGTCTCACCCCGTCACCCAACGACACGACGGCGACGGAACACCGGCCGCCCAGCCCCGGCATGCAGTGCTGGACCAAGCAGTGGGGCATCTTCGTCGACCCGGCCGTCCCGCTCGCCCTGCGCGCGACCCACGACGACAGTGTGACGCGGAAGGTCGTCCTGGCGGAGTTCAAGCTGGTCGTCCACGAGGCCGCCTGACGCTCCGGCGGCGGGAGGCGGAGCCGCGGGGAAAGCCCGTCGTCACCGAGAGGGCCGAAGGGCCCGGGACGACGGGCCCCCGTTCGCTTACGGTGCCCGAGTGCCCTCCACGTCCCTCCCCCCGTCCCCCCGGCTCGCCGGACTGACACCGGCGCGTCTGTCCCCGGCTACTTCGCCCTCGTCATGGCCACCGGCATCCTCTCCGTAGGCTGCCAACTGGGCGGCTGGACCCCGGTGGCGCAGTCGCTCCTCGTCCTCACCGGCGTCGAGTACGCCCTGCTGGTCGTCCTCACCGTCCGGCGCTTCGTCACGCACCGCCGTGAACTCACCGCCGACGCCCACGACGCCCGCAAGGCGTTCCTCTTCTTCACCTTCGTCGCCGGCACCGACGTCTTCGCCACCGGCAACCGCACTTCCGCCGATGTGATCACGCGCTGGTGTTGACCAGCTCGGCCCGGACGGTCTTGCGCCGCGCTGCGTGGACGACAGCAGCTGGGTGAAGGTGCCGATAGGGGCGCCCACTGGGGATGTTGCGTGGTTCATGCCGTCAGACTGACGGTCGGGTGTGGGCGGGGGCGAGTGCCGCCCCCCCGTACGCGGAGTGACCGTACGGCGGCGGAGGGGAGTCGGTGCGCTTGCGGAGCGGGCGTGTGCGAGGTAGTTGGGGAACGGGCCATGAAGCGAGCGGGCCGCACCCCGGAGCGGGGTGCGGCCGGGTGTGCGCTTTTGGTGTCAGTGGGCCGAGGACCTGGGGTTCCTCGGCTCTTGGCTGGAGATTGCGGTGTGCTCCGGGCTCTGGGCGGGGGCGGGGAGGCGGTCCGTGGAGGAGGGGGTGGCGAAGACCTCGTCGAGGGTGGTGGCGTCGATGGCGCGGTCGAACCAGAGATCCAGGAGCGGCATGTCCGTGCAGGTGGTGACGTGCTGTCGGGTCTCCTCCGTCAGCGAGAAGCCGCGGCGCTCCATCAGGCGCAGCAGCTGCTCGGCCTTTCCTGCCACGCGTCCTTCCTCGCGTCCTTCTTCCTGTCCTGCGAGGCGGGCGTCGCCCACGATGGTGCCCCGCCTGGGGAGGAAGAGGGTTTCCATCAGGTTCCTCCAGATTTTCCGGGCGTGTTCGCTGCCCAAGCCGTCCTCGATCAGTCCCGCCAGGTCGTCCCGGCAACCGGAGCGAGACCCGGGGTTGCCCGGATCCGGTCACTTCCGCCCCCGCCTCCCACGACCGGGCCGTTCGGCAGCGTCTGCGGACCGTCTCCGAGGAGCTCACCGGGGTGACGTTTCCCGTGCCGGTGAAGCGATGACTCAACGGCGTGCCGCCGGGTGGGACGGCCGGGGCGCCTACGGTGCCGTGGCCTCGGACACGGCGTAAACGATGCTCAACGCCATGGCGTCGAAGTTCTCCCGGAAGAAGCTGGTCCTGTTGTAGAACCCTTCCTCCGAGAATCCCCTGTTCGACAGGAACATCGGGGCGATGGCCGTGATCGCGGCATGGATGACGTGCAGTTCGCGGGCGGTCAGGGTGAACTCCCGGGGGGTTTTGTGGTCGCCCTGGAGCCGGTCGCACAGCCGGCGGACCTCTTCGCGATCCGCGCCGAGCTGTACGACCAGGGCCTCGTCCGTGGAGGCCCAGTCGTCGAGTATCCCCAGCGCGTGGCACATCAGGTCCGTCTGCGTCGCCGTGAGCCGTCCGTGGAACGCCTCACCGTCCCTGGTCAGCTTGATCCGTGTCCTCATCGCGGTCAGTGTCTCCCGACCGGCCCACTGGGGGCGAGAGCTGTGCGTGGCGTCGTCTACGCGACGGGGCACAGCAGTTCGGGTGTGGTGCGGTTCGGGGAGCAGGTCAGCAGGGCCAGGGAGAGGTACGAGGGGCGTTCGAGGTAGCAGCCGTACGAGATGTCGGCGCCCGCGCACAGGCGTTCGGCGGCGGCATCCACCAGCCGGGCCAGGCGCGCGGTGTCCCGGTCGGCCGCCGACGCGAACCGGGGCGCGTACTCGGCCAGCTGTTCACCGAACCAGGCCGCCGCCTCCTTCGCCTCGTCCCAGGTGCCCCGGACCAGTGAGCGGGGCTTGACGAGCCAGTACGCCGTCTCCAGGGGCGGGAGGTCCGACGTCCGGAACTCCGCGGCGACCTGGCGGTAGCGGTCGATCAGTTCCGGCCTGCTTCCGGGCGGGGGCGGATCGGGGTGCGGGGGCCGCCGCAGGGCCTCGTCGTCGAAGCGCGCCTTCGGGCCGGTCCAGAGGTAGGCGTGGTGGTGCACGTGCTGCTCCCGTTTCGAGGAGCGCCGGCGGCCGGACGCGGGGAGGGATCCGGTCCGGCCGGCGGCGGGGAGGGGAGGGGGAGGGTCAGGCGCCGAGGCCGAAGCGCGCCGGGTCGATACCGGCGGCGTCCAGCTCTTCGGTGGTGAACCGCAGCGGCTGAGCGTCCGGCCGCTTGCTGTCGCCCAGCGCCCAGGCGTCCTCGCCGATCCGGGCGAGGGTCACGCACCCCTCGGTACAGGGGCCGCCGCACGCCTTGGTGAACGAGGCCCCGCTGATGTCGAGCGCGTAGAGGTTGGTTCCGTTCCGCATGACTGCACCTTCCAGCTCGTCCGACGCGGCCGGGTCCGGCCGCCGCCGCCCGTGGTGGGCGGGAGTGCACGGGAGGGGAGACGGCCGCCCGCGTGTTTCCGCAGGTGAGCGGTGGACGCGGACGGCTTCTCCCGGCTCTCCGTGACCTCAGGGTGGCGGTCGGACGGGGGCGGGGACGAGTGTGGCACTCCGTACGCTGAGTCAGCGTACGGACACGAAGAGTGGACGGTACGTCCGATGATCCGTCAGGCTGGAGGTGGACGCGGGCGGCGCGAGGAGCCGTCGTGGTGCGCGGTACGGAGGAGAGGAAAGGGGCGGCGGATGGACGTGATCGGGGTCGAGGGGGAGGCGGCCGGGGTCGAGGGCGCCGGTGCGCGGGTGGTTCCGGTGGGGGAGTGGGAGCGGGAGCCGCATCCGTCGGACAGCCTGCGGACGTTCGGGGCGTTCGTTCAGGCGCTGCGCGAGCATGCGGGGCTCAGCCGGGTCGACCTGGGCGCTCGGGTCCAGTACTCCAAGCACACGGTGGAGTCGGTGGAGTTGGGGCGCCGGATGCCGGACGAGGCGTTCGTGGAGCGGGCCGAGGAGGCCCTGGGCAACACCGGTGCGCTACGGAAGGCCGCCAGGCATCTGACGCGGGGTGAGGCGGGGCTGGCGGCGTGGTTCCGGCGGTGGGCCCGGCTGGAGCGGGAGGCGGTAAGCCTGTGCACGTACGAGTGCCGGTTGGTGCCGGGGTTGTTGCAGTCGGAGGCGTATGCGCGGGCGGTGTTCGACAACAGCATCCCGCTGCTGACCGACGAGCAGACGGAGGCGCAGGTCACGGCCCGGATGGAACGGCAGGCGATGATGAGGGAGCGGCCGACCGTGCCGTTCGGGTTCATCGTGGAGGAGTCGGTCTTCCGGCGCGGACTGGGTGGGGCGCAGGTGCAGGCGAACATGCTGGACCATGTGCTTGAGCTGACCGCGCCGCGCAACGTGACGCTTCAAGTGGTGCCGGTGGAGTTGGAGTTCCATGGGTGCCTGGACGGGCCCATGCGAATTCTGGAAACCCCGGAGGGGCGGCGGCTCGGGTACTCCGAAGGGCAGCAGAACGGACGGCTGATCTCCGACGCGAAAGAGATGAGTCTGCTCTGCCGACGCTATGACACACTGCGCTCGCAGGCCCTCAACCCCAAGGAATCCCGGGACCTGCTGGAGCGACTGCGAGGAGAGCTATGAGCAGCGGTACGTCGGAACTCGCCTGGTTCAAGTCCAGCTACAGCGGCACCCAGGGAGACGACTGCGTGGAGGTCGCGATCGCCGAACAGGCCGTCCACGTACGGGACTCCAAGGACGTGACCCGCCCGGCCTTCGCCATCGGCCGCGAAGGCTGGGGGTGGTTCGTACGGTTCGCGTCGGAGCGATGAGCGACGTGAGGGCGTGCCGTCCGGTGGAGTAGCGGACGGCACGCCTTCAGCGCGTTCGGGAGCGCTTGGTCTCGTCCGTGAAGCCGTAGCCGAGGGCCGCGCGGTTGATGACACGGTCACCGAGGTCGCGCAACGGCGCGGGCTTCGGCTGCTGAGCGGTGTTCTTCGCCGTGGCCGGGCAGGGCGTCGAACAGATTCCCCTACTCCCCGAGCGTGGCCACCGCCTCGTCGTAACCACCCGCCGGCGGCGTGGTGTCGGGGCCGTACACGAGATTCAGTACGCCCGTGGGGAACGTCTCGGACGTCAGCAGCTTCAGCGGGATCGACGGCCCGCCCTCGTCGAACAGGCGCATGCCCCGCCGTACGGCGATCGGGTGGACGAGGAGGTGCAGTTCGTCGAGGAGGCCCGCGGCCAGCAGTTGCCGGACGACGGAGACCGAGCCGCTCAGCGAGATGTCACCGCCCGGCTCGCGCTTCAGCGCGGCGGCGACCTCGGCGACGTCGCCCTCCGCCTGCTCGCTGTTCCGCCACCGCAGGTCGAGCCGGCTGCGGGAGAAGACGATCTTCCGCATGTCGCCGAGCTGCTTGGCGAAGCCGGCGTCCTCGCCGCCCGCCGCCTCCCGCTCCGGCCAGGCGCCGGCGAAGCTGTCGTACGTGGTGCGGCCGAAGAGCAGAACCTCCGTGGAGTCCAGGCCCGCGCCGACGGCAGCTCCCATCGCCTCGTCGAAGTACGGGAAGTGCCACTGGTCGGGCGCCTCGACGACGCCGTCGAGGGAGATGAACAGGCTTGCGGTGATCTTCCGCGACATGGTGTCCTCCAGAACCTGGTGCGTGTACCGGATATGACCGTGCCGCCCACCGGAACTCATCGGTGGGCGGCACGCGGCTGGTCAGACGGTGTCCATCTCGGTGTCCGTCTCCCTGTGGTGCGACGAGCCCCGTACCCCCGCACCGCCGGCCGCCCGGCGCGGGCCCGTGACGCTGCCCAGCCAGCCCAGCAGGAATCCGGCGGGTACCGTCACCAGGCCCGGGATCGTCACGTCCCAAACCCGGAAATCCGCTCCGGGGAAGATCGACCCGGGTGTGCCGGAGACATACGGCGACAGCGCGAGCGCCGCGATGGTCAGCGCCGTGGCCCCCCACAGGCACCACAACGCACCCCGGCCGGTGAACCCGGGCCAGTACAGGGCGTACAGCAGGACGGGCGCGAGGGCGGCACCGCAGATGGCGAGCCAGAGCGTCGAGACGACCACCAGGTTCCAGTCGGCGGCGACGACCGCCACGACCGCGGAGAGCGCACCCGTCAGCGCCGCCGCCCAACGCGACACGGCACCGTCCGCCTTTCCGGACGCGGCCATCACGTCCCGTCCCAGGGCGATGCCGGCGGCGAGGGTCACGTCCACCACGGCGGCGAGCGCGGTCAGGAAGAGGACACAGGCCAGGGCGGCGACGAGGATGCCGCCGCTGTCGAGCGCCCGCCCGAGCATCAGCGGCGTGAACACCTGCGCCGCCGGACCGGCCTCGCGCAGCGCCTCGCCGACGAGGGCCGCGGCGCCGACACCGACGACGGCGAGCGCGCCGTACAGCAGGGTGAGTTCGCCGAGCATCCAGCGGCCGCTCGACCGGGCGCCGCGCGGGCTCTTCGTCGAGATGGCACGCATCAGGACCGCGGGCATCGCCAGCGTGGCCATCGACATGCCGAAGGTCTGCCCGATCCGGTTCACGGCACCCACCCACCCCTCACCGGTGTAGCCGCCCGGACGCAGATAGGCCGCACCCGTCCCCGAGCCGAGCGCGGCCGCGTCGAACAGCCGCCCGATGTCCCCGCCGAAACGGTGGAGCACGAGCACCGCGGTGACCACCAGCACCGGCAGGGCGATCGCCGACTTCGCGATCATCACCACACCCGTGCCGCGGATCCCGCCGCTGACGGCCAGCGCCGTCATCGCGCAGCCGATCACCACGATGCAGCCGGTCCGCATGCCGGGCTGCCCGATCAGCGCCGCGGCGACGTTGCCGACCACCACCAACTGCACGACGAGCAGCGGGAAACAGACGAACAAGGTCACCACGCCCCACGAGACGCGTACGGCGGGCCCGCCGCTGCCGCGCGCGTCCAGCAGGTCCGCGCCCGTCAGCGAGGCGTGCCTGCGCAGCGGCTCGATGATCAGTACGAGGAACAGCACGACCCCGATCAGGCTGCCCAGCATGACGCCGAGGCCGTCGAAGCCGAACGTGGCGACCATGCCCACCAGCACGGTGACCGTCGCGACCGTGGTGGTGTCGCCGCCCATCGCGATCCCCTGCTGCCAGGAGCGCAGCCGGCGGCGGCTGTCGGACCGCGCGAGAGCCCGGTCGTCCTCGTCGGCGCCGGTGACGACGCACAGCATCAGGCAGATCACGACGAACACGGAGAACACCGCGAACACCAGGGACCGGGAGGAGGGATCGAGCAGCGTGGTCACGACCACCTCCGGACGCCGGGCCGCGGCTCGACCCGGTCGACCCGCCGCCCGTACACCACCAGTGCGTGCACACCGACGGCCACGGGCACCACGGCCAGCAGCACGCCGAGGCTCACCGGCCCGGCGACCCGCGTGCCGTACACGGCGGGCAGGAAGCCGGCGGGCAGCACGTAGAGCAGCCACACGACGGCGATCCGGACACCGAGCCGCAGCCCGACGGCCAGTCGGGCCGCCTCCTCGTCGTCGTCGCGCCCACGCTCGTGCCCGGCGGGAGTCCGCGCACCGGCCGCGGGCTCGTGAGGGTGGGGCGGCCCGTGTCCGGGCTGCGGTCCGAAGGACATGGGGGCGGCTCCGCTCACGTCGATCCGGCACCCTGGCAGGGGTGCGTGTACGGGTGGGGCTGGCCGCGGAGTCAATCAGACACCTGCGCGGATCAGCCCGCCCCGCGAGCGGATCTGTTCCCCCGCCCAATCCGGAGCCGTGCGAACGGTGAACGGGCACTGCCTGAGCGCCGGGCCGGGAGCAGCCGGGCGGACGGCTCGGCCAGTGACCTGAAGCGGGGATTCAGGTCACTGGCTAGGTGGCCGGACCGGCGACGGCCTTGTCGGATGTTTCCCAGAGCCGTGCCGCGTGGTCCGCGTTGAAGACGCGGGGGTCCGTCCGGATGGGGGCACCGGGGCCGTAGAGGGCGCCGTTGGTGAACTCGCCGGCCGGTGCCGTGGCGAGCCGCAGCAGGCGCCGGGCCGACTTCTCCGGGCTGATCAGGAACGGCGCGTAACGGAAGACGAAGCGCAGCGCCGTGTCACGGCCGATGTCGGTCCGGACCAGACCGGGGTGCAGGCCAAGGCTCAGGATGTCGGGCCAGCGCCGCGCCGCCTCCATGGCGAAGAGCACGTTGGCCGCTTTGGAGGTCTGGTAGGCCGCGATGCCGCGGTACCGCTGCCCGTCGCGGTCCAGCCGGTCCGGGTCGAGCCGCACATTGCGGCCGGGGCGCACCGAGGTGTTCACGATCCGGCCCCCGCGCAGCCTCTCCCGCAGCAGCGTGCTGAGCAGGAAGTGCCCCAGGTGGTTGGCCTGGATGGTGGCCTCGTGACCGTCCACGGTGCGCCGGTGGGACGGGGCGACCATGCCGGCGTTGTTCGCCAGCACGTCGATTTTCGGGTACGTCGACAGCAGGTGGTCCGCGAGTGCCCGTACGTCGGCCAGCCGCTCGAAGTCCGCCTGGAAGTGTCCCGGTTCGGTCCCGCGCCCGGCTGCCCGGACCCGCTCGACGGCGACCGCCAGACGACGCTCGTCACGGCCGACCAGGACGACCCGGTCCCCCCGGGCGGCGAACTGTTCCGCGGCAGCCAGCCCGATACCCGAGCTCGCACCGGTGATCACGATCGTACGCGGTGGCGTCATGCCGGACGTTCCTCCCAGGTTCCCGAGTCCCCTTCGACAGGACGCGAAGCGGGCACCGCGGGTTCATCCGGGATTCGGGAAACGGATGGCGCCGAGGGCGGCGTCGTCTGCCACGGGCGAAGGCTTCGGCGTCGAACTCCCCGCGCTGCCACGCGTGATCGACGGCGACGGCGACGGTGACAGCGGTACGGGCGGGGCGGGGCCTCCCCCGCCCGCCGCCCGCCGAGGGTGCCGCGGCGGGCAGGCCTGCCGCCGCACGGTGCGAAGGGTGCGTGGCCTGTCCGTGTGCGCTGGGGCCCGCCTTCAGGGCTTGCGCGCTCCGGTGTCAAGCGCCCTGTGTTCCCCGGTCCGACAGTTGGGCCTCCCGGGGAAGGCCCCCCGCTGTCAGGTTCCAGGCCTCGACGGCGACCTCGCCGCGCCCTGCTCCTGTCGTACGGGCCTGCAGTCGCCACGGTCCGTCGGTGGAAGGGTAGAACCTCAGGGTGAGAACCTGTTCGTCGGCCAGGTAGACCTCGGCTAACGACCGCTCGATGGCCGAGGCGTACGCGAACAACCACAAGTCCATCACCACCCGCTCCTACCCCCTTCCGCCAGGACTCCCTCCGCCTGCGCCTCTTCGGCGACGGCAGCGTCATCAAGTCCATGACCGTATGGAAGATGGGCGCCATGACCGGCTGACCCAGCCACCCTGTCGACGGCCCCGGGGCACCCACGCCCACGCCGGCCCGGTCCGCGAGCTCGCCGCGGACCGGGCCGGCGCATGGGCTGGTCAGCTGTTCGCGGGCGTGTACGACTCGGGCGTGAAGTCCCGGAGAAGTCCCACGAAGCCTGGCCGCACCTCCCGGGAGCGTGTATTGCCGCAGGTCAGAAAAGGGTCTCACCGGCCATCACCTGGCGGTCGATCAGATGTCGCGGAAGATCTCGATCTGCGCCCCGATCGAGTTCAGGCGTTCCGCCAGGTCCTCGTAACCGCGGTTGATGACGTACACGTTGCGCAGCACGGAGGTGCCCTCCGCCGCCATCATCGCGAGCAGGACGACGACGGCCGGGCGCAGCGCCGGCGGGCACATCATTTCCGCGGCGCGCCAGCGGGTCGGGCCCTCGACCAGGACGCGGTGCGGGTCCAGGAGCTGGAGACGGCCGCCGAGGCGGTTGAGGTCGGTGAGGTAGATGGCGCGGTTGTCGTAGACCCAGTCGTGGATGAGGGTCTTGCCCTGGGCCACCGCCGCGATCGCCGCGAAGAACGGGACGTTGTCGATGTTCAGGCCGGGGAACGGCATCGGGTGGATCTTGTCGATCGGCGCCTCCAGTTTGGAGGGGCGGACGGTCAGGTCCACCAGGCGCGTGCGGCCGTTGTCGGCGAAGTACTCGGGGGTGCGGTCGTGGTCGAGGCCCATCTCCTCGAGGACCGCCAGTTCGATCTCCAGGAACTCGATGGGGACGCGGCGGACCGTCAGCTCGGACTCCGTCACCACGGCGGCGGCCACCAGGCTCATCGCCTCGACCGGGTCCTCGGAGGGGGAGTAGTCGACGTCCGCGTCGATGGTGGGCACGCCGTGCACGGTGAGCGTGGTGGTGCCGATGCCGTCGACCTTGACACCCAGCGCCTCCAGGAAGAAGCACAGATCCTGGACCATGTAGTTGGAGGAGGCGTTGCGGATGACGGTGGTGCCGTCGTGGCGGGCGGCGGCGAGCAGCGCGTTCTCGGTGACGGTGTCCCCGCGCTCGGTCAGCACGATCGGCCGGTCGGGGGCGACGGAGCGGTCGACCACCGCGTGGTACTGGCCCTCGGTCGCGGCGATGTCCAGGCCGAACCGGCGCAGCGCGATCATGTGCGGCTCGACGGTGCGCGTCCCGAGGTCGCAGCCGCCGGCGTACGGCAGCATGAAGCGGTCCGTGCGGTGCAGCAGCGGGCCGAGGAACATGATGATGGAGCGGGTGCGGCGGGCGGCGTCCGCGTCGATGGCCTGGAGGTCCAGCTCGGCCGGGGGCACGATCTCCAGGTCGACGCCGTCGTTGATCCAGCGGGTGCGCACGCCGATGGAGTTCAGCACCTCCAGCAGGCGGTACACCTCCTCGATGCGGGCGACGCGGCGCAGCACCGTGCGCCCGCTGTTGAGCAGCGAGGCGCACAGCAGTGCCACGCACGCGTTCTTGCTCGTCTTGACGTCGATGGAGCCGGAGAGGTGCCGGCCGCCCACCACGCGCAGATGCATCGGGCCGGCGTAGCCCAGGGAGACGATCTCGCTGTCCAGCGCCTCGCCGATACGGGCGATCATCTCAAGGCTGATGTTCTGGTTGCCGCGTTCGATGCGGTTGACGGCGCTCTGGCTGGTACCGAGCGCCTCGGCGAGCTGTGTCTGCGTCCAGCCCCGGTGCTGCCGGGCGTCGCGGATGAGCTTGCCGATGCGTACGAGGTAGTCGTCTGCCATGAGGTTGAGGCTATCTCAGATATGAGATGCCGCCTCTTGGGGGGTCCATTCGGGTGACGATCGGGTGATGTGATGTCAATGTCCCCTGCTCCGGCGGCTCCGACTGGTCCGGCGCCATCCGAAAGGTCCGGGCAGATCCATCGAAGTCGTACGGCGTCCCGTGCTGCTGCGGGTGTAGCGCGGGCCGTTCCTGCCGCCGCCGGTCGTAATGGACCAGGAGCGCTTGTTGATGTTCAGCCGCACCCCCGGAAGGATCCGGAAGCTCTTGCGGAACGTCAGCGGCATCCCTGCCTCCCTATCTGCCTGTGTCTGCCTGCGCCTATCTGAAATTGTCCGTATTCGTCTGCCGGTATCAGTCCGTCCGGATTCGTCTGCCGGTATCCGTCCGTCCGGAACTGACTCCGTATCAGCCGGGTACCCCGTCCGGGCGCGCTGATGACAGGCGCGGCCCCGGGCACGGCGGGTGAGGGCGGGCGGCGCGGCGAGCGGAGGCCGGGTGTGGCGGTGGGGGTTCCGGTGGTGGGAGCGTGCGCTCCGGGTACTCGCGGAGGCGGGCGGCGTTCACCGGCGGCCGGGGCATGGGCGGGCGGTTGGGTGCATCCCCGTGCGATCACCCGCGCGAGCGGGTTGACTGAGGCGGGCGTGGATGGCTGCGCGGCCGACCCTGGCCCGGGCATGACCATTCCGTCCGCGTGTACTAGAGTTATCTCGACATCGAGATAACTGCCGAGGCGCACCGCAGCCGCCACCCTGGTGAGGGTTACCTAACTTAGCCTTACCTTAGCGGATCGGCCAGGGCGGCGTGGCGGCAGGATGCGGTGGTACGTACGCGCACATCAATGAAGGAGACTGTCGTGTCGGCGAACAGCTTCGACGCCCGCAGCACGCTGCAGGTGGGCGACGAGTCGTACGAGATCTTCCGGCTGGACAAGGTCGAGGGCTCCGCGCGCCTTCCCTACAGCCTGAAGGTGCTGCTGGAGAACCTGCTCCGCACCGAGGACGGCGCCAACATCACCGCCGACCACATCCGCGCCCTGGGCGGCTGGGACTCCCAGGCCCAGCCGGCGCAGGAGATCCAGTTCACGCCGGCGCGCGTGATCATGCAGGACTTCACCGGCGTGCCCTGTGTCGTCGACCTCGCCACCATGCGTGAGGCCGTCAAGGAGCTGGGCGGCGACCCGAACAAGATCAACCCCCTCTCCCCGGCCGAGATGGTCATCGACCACTCCGTCATCGCGGACAAGTTCGGTACCCCCGACGCCTTCAAGCAGAACGTCGACCTGGAGTACGGCCGCAACCGCGAGCGTTACCAGTTCCTGCGCTGGGGCCAGACCGCCTTCGACGACTTCAAGGTCGTCCCGCCCGGCACCGGCATCGTCCACCAGGTGAACATCGAGCACCTGGCCCGCGTCGTCATGACCCGTGACGGCAAGGCCTACCCCGACACCCTGGTCGGCACCGACTCGCACACCACCATGGTCAACGGCCTCGGCGTCCTCGGCTGGGGCGTCGGCGGCATCGAGGCCGAGGCCGCCATGCTCGGCCAGCCCGTCTCCATGCTGATCCCGCGCGTCGTCGGCTTCAAGCTGACCGGTGAGCTCAAGCCGGGCACCACCGCCACCGACCTGGTGCTCACCATCACCGAGATGCTGCGCAAGCACGGCGTGGTCGGCAAGTTCGTCGAGTTCTACGGCGAGGGCGTGGCCGCCACCTCCCTCGCCAACCGCGCCACCATCGGCAACATGTCGCCGGAGTTCGGCTCCACCGCCGCGATCTTCCCCGTGGACGACGAGACGCTGAACTATATGCGGCTGACCGGCCGCAGTGACCAGCAGGTCGCCCTCGTCGAGGCCTACGCCAAGGAGCAGGGCCTCTGGCTGGACCCGCACGCCGAGCCGGACTTCTCCGAGAAGCTCGAACTCGACCTGGCCACGGTCGTCCCGTCGATCGCCGGCCCGAAGCGCCCGCAGGACCGCATCGTCCTCGCCGACGCCAAGGCCCAGTTCGCCCAGGACGTGCGTAACTACGTCAAGGACGGCGGTGACGTCGACGAGGCCAGCAAGGAGTCCTTCCCGGCCTCCGACGCCCCGGCCATCTCCAACGGCTCCCCCTCCCACCCGGTCGAGATCACCGCCGCCGACGGCACGACCTACACCCTCGACCACGGCGCGGTGACGGTCGCGGCGATCACCTCCTGTACCAACACCTCCAACCCGTACGTCATGGTGGCCGCCGCGCTGGTGGCCAAGAAGGCGGTGGAGAAGGGCCTGACCCGCAAGCCGTGGGTCAAGACCACCCTCGCCCCGGGCTCCAAGGTCGTCACCGACTACTTCGAGAAGGCGGGCCTGACCCCCTACCTCGACAAGGTGGGCTTCAACCTCGTCGGTTACGGCTGCACCACCTGCATCGGCAACTCCGGCCCGCTGCCGGACGAGGTCTCCCAGGCGGTCAACGAGCACGACCTGGCCGTGACGTCGGTGCTCTCCGGCAACCGCAACTTCGAGGGCCGGATCAACCCCGACGTCAAGATGAACTACCTGGCGTCCCCGCCGCTGGTCGTCGCCTACGCCCTCGCCGGCTCCATGAAGGTGGACATCACCCGCGAGGCACTCGGATACGACCAGGACAACAACCCGGTCTTCCTGAAGGACATCTGGCCCTCCGAGGCCGAGGTCAACGACGTCGTGGCGAACGCCATCGGCAGCGACATGTTCTCCAAGTCCTACGCCGACGTCTTCGCCGGTGACGCCCAGTGGCAGGCGCTGTCCATCCCGACCGGCGACACCTTCGAGTGGGACGCCGAGTCCACCTACGTGCGCAAGCCCCCGTACTTCGAGGGCATGGGCATGGAGCCGGCCCCGGTCGAGGACATCTCCGGCGCCCGTGTCCTCGCCAAGCTGGGCGACTCGGTCACCACCGACCACATCTCCCCGGCCGGCGCCATCAAGGCCGACACCCCGGCCGGCAAGTACCTCACGGAGCACGGCATCGAGCGCCGCGACTTCAACAGCTACGGCTCGCGCCGCGGCAACCACGAGGTCATGATCCGCGGCACGTTCGCCAACATCCGCCTGCGCAACCAGATCGCGCCGGGCACCGAGGGCGGCTACACCCGCGACTTCACGCAGGCGGACGGCCCGGTGTCGTTCATCTACGACGCCTCCCGCAACTACATCGAGCAGGGCATCCCGCTGGTCGTCCTGGCCGGCAAGGAGTACGGCTCCGGCTCCTCCCGCGACTGGGCCGCCAAGGGCACCGCGCTGCTCGGCGTCAAGGCCGTCATCGCCGAGTCCTACGAGCGCATCCACCGTTCGAACCTCATCGGCATGGGCGTCCTGCCGCTGCAGTTCCCGGAGGGCCACACCGCCGAGTCCCTCGGCCTGACCGGTGAGGAGACCTTCTCCGTCTCCGGCGTCACCGAGCTCAACGAGGGCACCACCCCGCGCACGGTGAAGGTCACCACCGACAAGGGCATCGAGTTCGACGCGGTCGTCCGCATCGACACCCCGGGTGAGGCCGACTACTACCGCAACGGCGGCATCCTGCAGTACGTGCTGCGCAGCCTGATCCGCAAGTAGACGACAGGGCAGGGCAGTCGAGGGCCGCATCCCCGTGCCGGGGATGCGGCCCTCGCCGTCGCCCCGCTGTACGCTGAGAACCCAGCGGACGACGGGGGTGGCGGTGGGCCGCACGGAACGCATGCAGCTTGTCCTGGCCGGCGGGCAGGACAGCGACCAGGAAGAACTCGACGAGCTGGCACTCCAGTTGCGCGAGCGGTTGCTCGAACTGGACGTGGACGGCGTCGAACTGAGCCGTTCCGGGGATATTCCGGCCGGGGCCAAGCCCGTCGACGCGATCACGGTCGGGGCGCTCGCCGTCACCGCGGCCCCCTTCGTGCTGCGTTCGGTCCTCGACCTGGTGCGCACCTGGATCGAGACCCGCCCGGTCCGCACCGTCAGCATCACCCTGGGGGACGACACCCTGGACGTGGAGGCCGTCTCCTCCGCCGAGCAGCAGCGGCTCATCGACGCCTTCCTGGCCGCGCACGGCCCGGAACCGGAACCGGCCGGCGGCCAGGGCGAGTGACGGAACCACGACCATGTCCGCAGGCCGCCACGCCCTGCTCGTCGCGACGGGCCGGTACCACAACGAGGCGCTGAGACGACTGCGTTCACCCGCCAGGGACGCCCGGGAACTGGCGGAGGTGCTCGCGGACCCCCGGATCGGCGGCTTCGAGGTCACCACGGCCGTCGACCGGGCCCATCACGAGGTCACCCAGGCCATCGAGCACTTCTTCCTCGACCGCCGCCGGGACGACCTGCTGCTGCTGCACATCTCCTGCCACGGCCTCAAGAACGACGACGGTGAACTGCACTTCGCCGCCGCCGACACCGACCAGCGACTCCTCGCCTCCACCTCCGTACCCGCCCAGTTCGTGCGGCGGCAGATGAACCTGTGCCGGGCGCGTTCCATCGTCCTGCTCCTCGACTGCTGTTACAGCGGCGCCTTCCTGACCGGCAGCAAGGGCGACACCACGGTCCACGTCGGGGACGAACTGGCCGGACACGGCCGCGTGGTGCTCACCGCGACCAACCGCACCGAGTACGCGTGGGAGGGCGAGCGGGTCACCGAACTGGGCCCGGAGCCCTCCCGGTTCACCGGTGCCCTCGTCAAGGGCCTGCGCAGCGGCGAGGCGGACCGAGACCGGGACGGCGTAATCAGCGTCCATGAACTGTACGACTACGTGTACGAGGAACTGCGCGACGCCGGCGTCCGGCAGCGCCCGCAGATGTGGGCCGAGCTGGAGCACCGGGTCGTGCTGGCACGGTCGGTCCTCGCCCGGCCCGCCCTGTCGTCCGGCGGGGGGCAGGACACGGAAGCGGTGCCCACGGCCGGGCGGGACGCGGGGCCGCCGCCCTCGTCCGCACGCGCCCCGGACCCCGCACCCGTCGGCCCGGCCTCCGCCCCGCTCCCTGCCGGCTTTCCGCGCCCCGAGGAACGCCGCGAGCCGCGGACACCGCACGCGACGCGGACCCCTCTGCTGGTGCTCACCGAGGTGCTGACCGGACTGACGTGCATGGAGGACGCGGGAAGCCGGGCGCAGTTCGCCGCGGTACTGGGCGACCTGTTCGGGCGACGGATCGACCTCCGGGGTGTGCGTCAGCGGGAGGACGTGGTGGCGATCGTACGGGCCGCGCTGATGCACGGGAGCGACGGCACTCGCGCGCTGCTGTCGGTCGTCGAGGTCTTCGAGGGGCACCTGGCCGCCGGGGAGATACGCCGCGGACTCACGCCGTGCGACCACGGCGCGACGCGCCCCGGCCCCGTGACGAACGCCCCCGATCCGGTCACGAAGAGCCCCCGTCCGGCGTACTCCGGGCCGCAGGGGTTCGTCCCCGGCTCCCGGACCGGGGCGGACGGTGCCCGCGCGCGTTCCGACCGGGACCCGGTGGTCCCGGAACTCCGGCCGGGCAGCCGTCCGGCGTACTCCGGGCCGCAGGGGTTCGCCCCCGGCTCCCGGAGCCGGGGGGAACGTCCTCGTGTGGGTTCTCAGGGGTCTTCGCCGGCCGACGACCGGTCACGAGGCCTGCTGAGGCTGGGCCTGCTGACCGACGGTCTGTGCGAGCTGTCGTGCATGGACACGCCGCAGGGCAGGGCGCAGTTCGCGGCGCTGCTGGCGGAGCAGCTCGGACGCCCCGTCGATCTACGGGGCACCCGTCTGCGGGAGGACGCCGTGGCCATCGTGCGGGCGGCGCTGAGCGTACCGGGCGGGGACCGAACGCTGGTGGAGGTCGTCCGCATCCTCGAGGGAGGGCCGGCGGGCGACGACATCGAGTGGCTGCTCGACGCCCCCGACTGACCGGCGCGGGCACTCTCCGGCGCGGCACCCGTTTACAAGAGCGTCACTCGGCGCTACCGTCCCTCAGGGGCGGGGTGGGAGCGCTCCCACGCTCGGCGGACCGGAACCCGCCGACGGTCGCACTGCCACCCCGCCCGACCCGCGCACCCCTGAAGGCACCGGCAACCCACCAGTCGAGGGCAGGTGTGTCATGACCAGGACTGCAACAGGGGTGGAGGCGGCCCCCGGGCCCCTGCTCCCCACCCGCACCAGAGCCCTGTTCCTCGTGCTCGTCCTCCTGCTGGCCACCGTCCCGGCCCTCGGCCTGCTCGTGAGCAGGAGCGGCCACCCGTCCGGTGCGGCCGTCACCCGCGGCGCCGAGGCGCCGTTGCCCGGCCGGACCCTCCCGCCCGGCCAGGCGTCCGGCAGTGCGTGGGGCGTCGAAGTGACGTACCGCGGCGAGGACGTGACGGTGCGCCCCGCGAGCCACCACGGTCCCCGGTATCCGGGGCGGAACACGGCGTTCGGCACCTCGGTCCCCGGCCCCGAGTCCGGCTCCGTCCACGGGTCCGGTTCCGTCCACGGGTCCGGTTCCGTCCACGGGTCCGGCTCCGACTACGGCCCCGGCTCCGTCCACGACTCCGCTGGTGACGATGTGACGTCCCTGTCCCGCAGGGCCGGCTGAACCGCCCCCGCCTTCAGCGGCCCAGCACCCGCTCCAGCCGGTCCAGTTGCCGCCGTACGTGCACCACGTCCCCGCCCTCGTGTCCGTTGAACGGGTAGGCGTGGAGCACCTTCTCCGGGTCCGCGGCCGTCCGTTCCGCGTACCGGTTGAACGCGGCGTACGCCCCGCTCGGCGGGCAGACCGTGTCCCGCAGGCGACCCCGAAGCGGGCCGGGGCCTGCGCGCGGCGGGCGAAGGAGACGCCTTCGACGTAGGACAGCGTGCGGCGGGCGGCCTCCCCGGCGTCCCGGTGCACCGAGAGGTAGGCGGTGATCTCTCCGTACGGGGGCACGACCGTGAGGTCGAGGGCACGCCGGATGCCGCACAGGAGGGGCGCGGTGACCAGGACGGCCGCCACATCCGGCACCAGGCCGGCCACCGCCAGCGCGAGTCCGCCGCCCTGGCTGTTGCCCACCGCCGTGACCCGGGAGGAGTCCACACCCGGCAGTGCGCGGACGGCGGCCACCGCGTGCACCGCGTCGGTGATCAGGCGGCGGCAGTGGTAGTCCCGCGGGTCGAGCAGGCCGCGTACCGGCGGGGCCGGGGCCGCCGGGCGCGGTGGCGTGCGGATCGGGGGTGTCGCCGCCGCAGCCGTACTGGTCGCCCTGGCCGCGGTTGTCCGTCAGCAGATGCGCGTACCCGGCGTTCACCCGGGTCAGCCGCTCGTGCGGCAGCCCGCGTCCCCGTCACCGCCGCGTACGACCTGCCCGCCGAACCGCTCGCAGGCGTCGGCCAGTTCCCGGTACACCGTGTCCGCGAGCGGTCCCGCGGCGCGGACCGGCGAGCGCCGGCTGCCGGCCGCGCGGAACGCGCCGGAGGGCAGCCAGGCCGCGTCGTAGTCCCCGGGGTCCGTCATTCCCGCCCTCTCTCCCACGCGTGCAGGCGCCTCCCGGAGGGCTCCGGGACCGCTCCCATTCTGGTGTACGGGGGACCGGAGAGATACCTGTCGGCCTGGGGAGACATACGAGAACGGCGGGTCCGGGGCATGCCCCGGACCCGCCGTGTGAGCGGAGGTCGGCTCAGCTCAGCTCAGCAGTTCCACCTCCGTCAGCGTGGCCTCGCCGGTCAGCACCAGCCGGTAGTGGCCGTAGGCCTTCGGTCGGTCCACCGAGAAGGCGCGGGTCTGGCGGTCCCAGCGGAAGGTCTCGTCCGTCCGCCGGTCCAGGTCCGTCCATGTCTCCCCGTCGACGGACCCCTGCAGCGTCCAGCCCGTCGGCGCCTCGGTGTGGTCCCCGGACGTCAGCGTGTACTGCACCGCCTCGGTGTCCCCGGTGACGGGAAGCTCCACGGTGGACACCGTGGCCCCGGTCTCCGACGTGTTGTCGAACAGTTCGCCCCCGCCCTCGAGCGCGTCCTGGCGAGGCGTGGGCACCTCGTCGTCCCGGGTGATCGAGACGGGCGCCGCGTTCTTGCCCGTGCCCCACGACGACGGACGCGGGCCCATGTCGAACTCCAGGACCCCGCCCCGGGCGATCACCGAGTGCGGCAGCGAAGTGGACGTCCAGCGCTTGCCGTTGACCTTCAGCCCCTGCACGTACACGTTCTTCGCGCTGTTCTTCGGCGCCTTGACGACCAGATCGCGGCCGTTCTCCAGGTGCACGGTCATCTTCTTGAACAGCGGGGAGCCGATGGCGTACTCGCCGCTGCCCATGACCAGCGGGTAGAAGCCGAGCGAGGAGAACAGGTACCAGGCCGACTGCTCGCCGTTGTCCTCGTCACCGTGGTAGCCCTGGCCGATGTCGCTGCCGGTGTAGAGGCGGGAGAGCACCTCGCGCACGTTCGACTGCGTCTTCCAGGGCTGCCCGGCCGCGTCGTACATGTACAGGGCGTGGTGGGCGACCTGGTTGGAGTGGCCGTACATGCCCATCCGGACGTCCCGCGCCTCGATCATCTCGTGGATGACCCCGCCGTAGGAGCCCTTGAACTCCGGGGCGGCCGTCTCGGGCGTGGACAGGTACTCGTCGAGCTTGTCCGCGAGGCCCTTGCGGCCGCCGTAGAGGTTGGCCAGGCCGAGGCTGTCCTGCGGGGCGGTGAAGGCGTAGCCCCAGCCGTTGGTCTCGGTGTAGTCGTGGCCCCAGATGCGCGGGTCGTACTTCGAGGACTCCACGCGCCAGTCGCCCTCGAGGTCGCGGCCCTGGAAGAACCCGGCCTCGGAGTCGAAGAGGTTGACGTAGTCCTGGGCGCGGTCGAGGAAGTACGCGGCCTCCTCCTTGTAGCGCTTCTCACCGGTCCTCTTGTGAAGGGCCTCGCCCATCTTGGCGATGCCGTAGTCGTTGAGGAAGCCCTCCAGCGCCCACGACATGCCCTCGTGCGTCTCGACGCTCGTGTAGCCGAGGAACGGCGAGGTGGCCATGCCCTTGCGGCCCACACCGGAGGACGGGGGCACCACGGTGGCGTTCTTCACCGCCGCGTCGTACGCCGTCTTCGCGTCGAGGTCGACGCCCTTGACGTAGGCGTCCGCGAACGCGACGTCGGAGGAGGTGCCGGTCATCAGGTCCGCGTAGCCCGGGGAGGACCAGCGGGAGGTCCAGCCGCCGTCCTTGTAGTGCTGCACGAACCCGTCCGCCAGCTCGGCGGCCTTGGACGGGGTCAGGAAGGAGTACGCCGGCCAGGTGGTCCGGTAGGTGTCCCAGAAGCCGTTGTTGACGTACACCTTGCCGTCGACGATCTTCGCCCCGGTCTGCGTCGGGGTGTCGGGCCCTTCCGCCTTCGAGAAGGGAGAGGCGTACCGGTACTTCCCGTCCACCTTCTCGTGGCCCGAGTTCGGGTACAGGTACAGCCGGTACAGGCTGGAGTACAGCGTGGTCAGCTGGTCCGGGGTGGCGCCCTCGACCTCCACCTTGCCGAGGATCCGGTCCCACTGGCGCTGCGCGTCGCGCTTGACCTTCTCGAAGGAGGCGCGCTCCGGCAGCTCCTGGCGCAGGTTGTCCTTCGCCTGGTCGACGCTGATCAGCGAGGTGGCCAGGCGCAGGGTCACCGTGCGGTCCCGGCCGGCGTCGAAGCGCAGGTGGCCCTTGAGGCCGCTGGAGTCCCCGCCGGTGACCCTGCTGTCGAACTTTCCGTACACGAACAGCCGGGTCGCTCCCGTGGACCCGCCGGACTTGACGTCCGAGTAGCCGGTGAAGGTGCCGTTGTCCTTGTCGAGGGTCAGACCGCCGCGTTCCGGGACGTTCTCGTCGCCGGCGTTGTCGAACAGTACGCTCGCGTCGTCACCGGGGAAGGTGAAGCGCATCATCGCGGCGTGGTCCGTCGGCGTCATCTCCGCCTTCAGCCCGTTCTCGAACCGCACCCCGTAGTAGTACGGCCGCGCGGTCTCGTTCTCGTGCCGGAAGGCCAGCTCACGCGCCTCGCGTCCGAGGTCCGGGGTGCCGGAGGCGACCGAGGGCATCACCTGGAAGGTCTGCCGGTCACCCATCCACGGGCTGGGCTCGTGGCTCGCGCTGAAGGCCTGGACGGTCGGGAGGTTGTCGTCGTTGTTGCCGCTCGCGTAGTCGTACAGCCAGCTCGTCGAGCGGGCGTTGGTGACCGGGGTCCAGAAGTTGAATCCGTGCGGCACGGCCGTGGCCGGGAAGGTGTTGCCGCGCGAGAAGCTGCCGCTGGAGTTGGTGCCCCGGGTCGTCACCGCGTAGTCGGACAGATGGGCCTTCGGCCGCTCGGGCGCCACCCGCTTCAGCTCCACGTCGTCCAGCCAGCCCCGGAACTTCGCCGGGCCCTTGGGGGAGTCGTAGGCGACCAGGATCCGGTCGACGGTCTTGCCGGCGGCCACCGAGCCGATCGCGGAGCGCACGCTGTTCCACTGGTTGACGTACAGGACCTTGGAGTCGCCCTGGCCGCGCGGCGACAGCGGGAAGCCGTGCTGGTCCGTCGCCCTCAGGTCGCTCAGATGGGTGCCGTCGGTGAAGGCCAGGTCGACGGAGACGTTCGTGGCGTCGTAGTCGAGGTCCCGGTCCGCCATCGACGGGAAGATCTTGTAGGACAGCTCCGTACGGCGGTCGACCTTCACATGGACGTCGAAGACCTTGTTGTACGAGTAGGCCCGGCCCTCCGTGGTGTGCCGGCCGGCGTACCTGAGGGCGCGCTTGCCGGTGAAGCCGGCGTCCGCCTTCGCGGTCGGCGAGCCGGCCGGGCCGCGGTCGACGAGCGAGAGCATGTCCTGAGGTATGGGGTCGGCGATGCCGGTGGACAGCTGGATCTCGGCGAGCTGGAGGGCGTCGTCCGCTCCCTTGTTCCTGGTGAACTCCACACGCCAGTGCCGGAACTTCGCCGGCTCGGCGAGGTCGTACGTCTTGGTCTCGAACCGCTCCGCGAAGGACTCCCCGGAGCGGGTGTCCAGGGTCTGCCAGTCCTCGCCGTCCGCCGAGCCCTCCAGCGTCCAGTCCACGGGGTCGCGCTCGTCGTGGTCGTTGGCCGAGGTGAGGGCGTACGTGACGATCTCCGTCGGCTCGTCCAGGTCGAACTCGATCCAGCCGGTCGGCGCGAAGGTCAGCCACTTGGTGGCGGACTCACCGTCGAAGAGGTTCCCCTTCACCTCCTTGCCGCCGGTGTTCTCCCCGCTGGCCCGGACGTCCGTGACACGGTGGGTGACATTGCCCGGGATACCGGACGTGAAGCCGCCGTCCACGCCCGAGGCGCGCTTGGCGCCGCCCCGGGTGGTGTCCACGGTGTTCAGCCAGTCCGGAGCCGGCTGGCCGGCCTCGAAGGACGAAGCGAACTCCCGGTCGGCCTTCTTCGGCGCCGTGGGCAGGGCGACCGCGACGCCCTGTGAGCCCGCGGCCAAAGCAAAGGCGGTCGTCGCGACGACCGCCGTTCCCCATCTGTGCCGAACCCTTGGTTGCATGCGCGAGCACCTTCCCTGCGCTGGACAACGTTGTCAATCACGATGCGCAAGGACCAGTAGTGGGTCAAGTCGCCCGTGATGTCAAGGGGGTTGAATGCGGCCTTCGGGGGAGGTGGCAAGGATTTCTCCGCAGGGCAGCGCACCGGCAGGCTTGTCTTTCCGCGAGGTCTCAACTCGGAAAAGACCGGAGGGGAACCTTGCATTCGATCTTGCTCCGTCGGCGTGAAGTGGACTATACCTGTCGGCACTCCGGGGCGTCTTCACCGCACCCGAACCCTGTACGGCCGTACTTCCTGCACGACCCAGCGTGACCCGAACGCGGTGCCGGGGAGGATCCGGTTCACCGCCTGAGTCCTGGAGAAGGCGAGGACTTGAGCATGGGATCCACTTCCGCCGAGAACAACGGCACCGGTGACAACAGCACGACCGGCGTGGGACGCCGCGCACTGATCAAGCGGTCCGCCGCGCTCGGCCTGGTTTCCGTACCCGCGATGAGCTTCCTGTCCGCGTGTGCCAGCGGGGGCGGGGAAGACAATTCCGGCGACAACGAGGGCAAGACGTCCGAATCCAACCCGTTCGGCGTCAAGGAGGGCAGCAAACTCGACATCGTCATCTTCAAGGGCGGCTACGGCGACGACTACGCCAAGGCGTGGGAGGCCGACTTCGAGAAGAAGAGGGGCGTCACCTCCGTCCACACCGGCACCCAGGAGATCACCGGCAAACTCCAGCCGCGGTTCAACGCCGGCAATCCGCCGGACATCGTCGACGACTCGGGCGCCCAGCAGATCCCGATCGACGTCCTGCACAAGAACGGCCAGCTCCTCGACCTCGCCGAAGTGCTGGACGCCCCCTCGGCCGACGACCCGGACGTGAAGGTCCGCGACACCCTCATTCCCGGCACGCTCGACGCCGGCATGCAGGAGGGCAAGGTCGTCGCCCTCAACTACATCTACACGGTGTGGGGTCTGTGGTACTCCGGCAAGCTCTTCGAGGAGAAGGGCTGGGAGGCGCCCAAGACCTGGGACGACTTCCTCGCCGTCTGCAAGGACGCCAGGTCCCAGGGCATCGGCGGCCTCGCGCACCAGGGCAAGTTCCCGTACTACATCAACGTCGCCATCATGGACCTGATCGCCAAGAAGGGCGGTCTGGACGCCATGAAGGCGATCGACAACCTCGATCCCAAGGCGTTCGTCGGCTCCGACGCCGCCACCGAGGCCATCGAGGCCGTCTACGAGGTCGTCGAGAAGGGCTACTTGATGCCCGGCACGAACGGCCTGACCCACACCGAGTCGCAGACACGCTGGAACCAGTACAAGGCCGCCTTCATCACCAGCGGCTCCTGGCTCGAGAACGAACAGCTCAAGACGACACCGGAGGACTTCGACATGAAGTTCCTGCCGATGCCGGTGCTCGCGGACAGCGCGCTGCCCTTCGAGGCGATCCGGGCCGGTTCCGGCGAGCCCTTCATCATCCCGTCCAAGGCCAAGAACCTCCCCGCGGCCAAGGAGTTCATGCGGATGATGCTCTCCAAGGAGTGGTCGACCATCTTCGCCAAGGAGGCGAACTCGCTGACCATCCTCAAGGACGGCGTCGACCCGGGCGTGCAGCTGCGGCCGGGCACCCAGTCCACCGTCGAGGCCTCCAAGGCGGCCGGCGACAACACGTTCCGTTTCCTGTACACCGAGTGGTACAGCGAGATGGGCACCGCCATCGAGAACGCGTCCAACGAGCTGATGGCCAAGCGTATCCAGCCCAGGGAATGGCTCAAGCGCGCCCAGGCGGCGGTCGACAAGCAGGCCAAGGACCCGGCCTCGAAGAAGAACCGCCGCGACTGATCTCGCTCGGCCGACGACCGCCGCGGGCCCGGAGGAATCCCGGCCCGCGGCGGCCACACCCAGGGGCAGGAACGCCATGCGCAAAGGGCAGCACCGGTTCGTCGCGGGATTTCTCCTCTTTCCCGTGGCGCTCTACCTGATCTTCGTGATCTGGCCGTACATCCAGACCTTCGGTTATTCACTGACCGACTGGAAGGGACAGTCGCAGAGCTTCGACTTCGTCGGGCTGGACAACTACACGGCGTTGTTCAAGGACGACGTCTTCATGGGTGCCATCTGGCACAACATCCTGTTCCTGGTGTTCATCCCGGTGATCACCATTCTGCTCGCGCTGTTCTTCGCCTTCATGCTGAACGCGGGCGGACGCGGACGTTCCGGAGGCGTCTCGGGAGTCGCCGGATCGAAGTACTACCGGGTCATCTACTTCTTCCCGCAGGTCCTTTCGCTGGCCATCCTGGCCGTGCTCTTCGGGGCGGTCTACCGCAGCGACGGCGGCGGAATGCTCAACGGCGCCCTGATCAAACTCGGACTGGTCGACAGCCAGAATCCCGTGGAATGGCTCAACGAGCCGAACGTCGTGCTGTGGGCCCTCATGGCGGTGGTCGTCTGGCACGGCGTCGGCTTCTATCTGGTGCTCTTCTCGGCCGCCATGCAGTCCATTCCGCGTGACATCTACGAGGCCGCCCTGATCGACGGGGCGAGCCGCACCCAGTCCTTCTTCCGCATCACCCTGCCCCTGCTGTGGGACTCCGTGCAGACCGCCTGGGTCTACCTCGGCATCGCGGCGATGGACATGTTCATCCTGGTCTCCACCATGACCGCCGGCGACTACGGCGGTGGCCCCGACCACCACAGCGAGGTCATGTCGACCGTGATGATGCGCAACTTCCTGCTGTACGGCCGGAGCGGCTACGCCTGCGCCATGGGCGTGGTCATGCTGCTCCTCACCCTGATCGTGTCCGTGGTCATGCTGCGCGCCACCCGTCGCGAGCGCATCGAGTTCTGAGGCGGAGCAACGACGATGAGCGCACCTCTCAAGGAATCCGCCCCCACCGGGGGCCCCACCCCGCCCTCGCCGCCGGTGAGCAAGGGCACCGTCCGCCCCGGCGACGAGCGCGGCGAAGGCGTCGTGCTGAACGTCTTCTCGCACGGTTTCCTCGCCGTGTGGGCGGTGCTGATCGTGCTGCCGCTGCTGTGGCTGGTGCTCAGCTCCTTCCGGACCGACGCGCAGATCGGCGGATCGGCCTTCGGCTGGCCGCGGAACTGGGACCCGGGCGTCTTCTCCCGCGCCTGGGAGAAGGGCATCGGCGACTACTTCACCAGCACCGTCATCGTGCTCGTCATCTCCGTGCCGCTGACGATGCTGCTCGGTTCCATGGCGGCCTACGTACTGGCCCGCTACGAGTTCCGGGGCAACCGCCTGCTGTACTACTTCTTCGTCGCGGGCGCGATGTTCCCCGTCTTCCTGGCCCTGGTGCCACTGTTCTTCATGGTCAAACGGCTGGACATGCTGAACACGTACCACGGCCTGGCCCTGGTGTACGTGGCCTACTCGCTGCCGTTCACGGTGTTCTTCATGCACGCGTTCTTCCGGACCCTGCCCACGGCGGTCTTCGAGGCGGCGATCCTCGACGGGGCCTCGCACACCCGGACGTTCTTCCAGGTGATGATGCCGATGGCCAAGCCCGGTCTGCTGAGCGTCGGCATCTTCAACACGCTGGGCCAGTGGAACCAGTACATTCTGCCGACGGTGCTGATGCAGCCGCAGAGCGGTGACGATCCGGAACGCTATGTGCTGACCCAGGGGCTGATCCAGCTCCAGCAGCAGCAGGGGTACGCCTCCGACCTTCCCGTGCTCTTCGCCGGCGTGACCATCGCCATGGTGCCCATGCTGGTGGTCTATCTGTCCTTCCAGCGGCAGGTGCAGGTCGGCCTCACGTCCGCAACCTTGAAGTAACGCTCCGGCACCCACCGTTCACACGCCGCTCCCGGCCCAGGGAGCGGCGTGTCCGTGTGTGTCCATGCCCCCGGAAACGGTTCAACCTCTTGACGGGAGGCGACCCGAACGGCTCATCTTAGGGTTCACTAGTTGGACAGAGAGGGGCCTCACCGATGCGGCCCCCGCGCGCGGGAGGTCGTCGTGGAGACTCCGGGGTCGCAGTCGTCGCTGCACCGAGCCAACCTGGAGCGGGTCGTCCGGGCAGTACGTCTTGCGGGTTCCCTCACCCAGGCCGAGATCGCGAGGACGACCGGTCTGTCCGCGGCCACGGTCTCCAATATCGTCCGGGAGCTGAAGAACGGCGGGACGGTGGAGGTCACCCCGACCTCCTCGGGCGGCCGCCGGGCCCGCGCGGTCTCGCTGAGCGGGGACGCGGGCATCGTGATCGGGGTCGATTTCGGGCACACCCACCTACGGGTCGCGGTCGGGAACCTCGCGCACCAGGTGCTGGCCGAGGAGGCCGAGCCGCTGGATGTGGACGCATCCTCGACCCAGGGCTTCGACCGGGCGGAACAACTGGTCAGCCGGCTGATCGAGGCGACGGGCGTGGACCGTTCCAAGGTCGCGGGGGTGGGCCTTGGCGTGCCGGGCCCGATCGACGTGGAGTCCGGCACCCTGGGCTCCACCGCGATCCTGCCCGGCTGGACCGGCACCAGGCCCGCCGAGGAACTGCGGGGGCGGCTCGGCGTGCCGGTGCACGTGGACAACGACGCCAACCTCGGCGCCCTGGGAGAGATGGTCTGGGGCAGCGGCCGGGGTGTGCAGGACCTGGCCTACATCAAGGTGGCGAGCGGTGTCGGCGCGGGCCTGGTGATCAGCGGCAAGATCTATCGCGGGCCGGGTGGCACCGCGGGTGAGATCGGACACATTACACTCGACGAATCCGGTCCTGTGTGCCGCTGTGGCAACCGCGGCTGTCTGGAGACGTTCACGGCCGCGCGCTATGTGCTTCCGCTGCTCCAGCCGGGCCACGGCTCCGATCTGACGATGGAGGGAGTCGTCAGACTGGCGCGGGGCGGTGACCCGGGCTGTCGTCGCGTGATCGCCGACGTCGGCCGTCACATCGGCAGTGGAGTCGCCAATCTCTGCAACTTGCTGAACCCGAGCAGGGTCGTTCTCGGTGGCGATCTCGCCGAGGCCGGCGAGATCGTACTGGGGCCGATCCGGGAGTCCGTGGGCCGCTACGCGATCCCCAGTGCGGCACGTCAACTCTCCGTTCTCCCCGGGGCACTTGGGGGTCGTGCGGAGGTGCTCGGGGCGCTCGCCCTCGCGTTGAGCGAGATGGGCGATTCGACCCTTCTGGACGGAACCGCGACGGGGTCACTCGCCGCGGCCAGCCCTGCCTTCACTTAGAGAACGGATGGCACCGTTGCCATCTCGTTAAGGATTTACTTCTTGACGTCGCACGCGTGGCCGAGTTGACTTCCAGCCACCTCGGCCGCAAGGACGCGGCCTCGTCAGGGAGGTTTCTGAATGAACACGCGTATGCGTCGTGCAGCCTTTGCCGTTGCCGCAGGTGCGATGGCCGTCTCGCTCGCCGCTTGCGGCAGCGCCGCCGAGTCCGGCGACAAGAAGGACTCCGGTGACTCCGCCGCCAAGGGCGACGACATCAAGGTCGGCCTGCTCCTGCCGGAGAACCAGACCGCGCGGTACGAGAAGTTCGACAAGCCCTTGATCGAGAAGAAGGTCAAGGAGCTCACGAACAACAAGGCCGAGGTCGTCTACGCCAACGCCAAGCAGGACGCCAGCCTGCAGAACCAGCAGGTCGACACGATGATCACCAACAAGGTGGACGTCCTCATCGTGGACGCGGTCGACGCGAAGGCCATCGCCGGCTCGGTGAAGAACGCCAAGGACGCCGGCATCCCGGTCGTCGCCTACGACCGTCTCGCCGAGGGCCCGATCGACGCCTACACCTCGTTCGACAACGTGACCGTCGGCAAGACCCAGGGCGAGGCCCTGCTGGAGGCGCTGGGCGACAAGGCCGAGGGCGGCCAGATCGTCATGATGAACGGGTCCGCCACCGACCCGAACGCCGCCATGTTCAAGGAGGGCGCGCACTCCGTCCTCGACGGCAAGGTGAAGGTCGGCCGCGAGTACGACACCAAGGAGTGGAAGCCGGAGAACGCCAACGCCAACATGGAGGGCGCCATCTCCGCCCTCGGCAAGGACAAGATCGTCGGCGTCTACTCCGCCAACGACGGCATGGCGGGCGGCATCATCACCGCCCTGAAGGCGGCCGGCATCGCCGACGTCCCGGTCACCGGCCAGGACGCCGAGCTCGCGGGCGTGCAGCGCATCGTCACCGGTGAGCAGTTCATGAGCGTCTACAAGCCCTTCCCGCAGGAGGCGAGCGTCGCCGCGGAGCTGGCCGTCCTGCTCGCCCAGGGCAAGTCGCTGGACTCCGTCGCCAAGGACAAGGTCGACAGCCCCACCACCAAGGGTGTCCCGTCCGTCCTCGTCCCGGTCGTGTCGCTGACCCAGGAGAACATCAACGAGACGGTGATCAAGGACGGCATCTACACCGTCCAGGAGATCTGCACCGACAAGTACAAGGCCGCCTGCGACAAGATCGGCCTCAAGTAAGCAGTCCCTCCGTCCCGTGACACATGAGGGAGTCCGCGACCCGGACCCCCTCTCGGGACCGACTGCCGCACGCTTCCGCCGGTGCCCCGCACACAACAGCCCCGCAAGCTAGGCGGGGCACCGGACGGAACACCCCCCAAATACTCAGCACAACCTCCCGCCGGGTCAGGCGGCGAAGGAGATGGTTCACGTGTCCGCTACGCCCGTGCTGGCGTTGCGCGGGGTCTCCAAGCGGTTCGGTGCCGTTCAGGCGCTCACCGACGTAGAGCTTGAGGTCCACGCCGGTGAGGTGGTCGCCCTGGTGGGCGACAACGGTGCCGGAAAGTCCACGCTGGTCAAGACGATCGCCGGCGTGCACCCCATCGATGAGGGCATCATCGAATGGAGCGGAAAGGGCGTCCAGATCAACCGGCCGCACGACGCCCAGAACCTGGGCATCGCGACGGTCTACCAGGATCTCGCGCTGTGCGACAACATCGATGTCGTCGGCAACCTCTACCTGGGCCGGGAGCTCCGCAGGCGCGGTGTCCTGGACGAGGTGGAGATGGAGCGCCGTTCCCGCGAGCTCCTCGACACGCTCTCGATCCGCATCCCCAGCGTCCGGATCCCGATCGCCTCCCTCTCCGGAGGCCAGCGCCAGGTCGTGGCCATCGCCCGCTCCATGCTCGGCGAGCCCAAGCTGGTGATCCTCGACGAGCCCACCGCCGCCCTCGGCGTCGAGCAGACCGCGCAGGTCCTCGACCTGGTCGAGCGGCTGCGCGAGCGCGGTCACGCGGTCATCCTCATCAGCCACAACATGGCCGATGTGAAGGCCGTGGCGGACAAGGTCGCCGTCCTGCGCCTGGGGCGCAACAACGGCGTCTTCGAGGTCAAGTCGACCTCGCAGGAAGAGATCATCTCCGCCATCACGGGCGCCACGGAAAACGCCGTGACCCGTCGTGCGGCGCGCACCAATGGGGAGATCAAGAAGTGAGCACCGAAAAGACCTCCGCCCCCGCCGAGGACCACGCCGTGGAGAATTCCGAGGCGGCCGCCGCCGCGGTCACCGTGGTCGACCCCCGGCTGCTGGTCCGCGAACAGGGCTTCGCGGGCTACCTGAGCGAGTTCAAGCGGAAGATGAAGGCCGGTGACCTCGGCTCCATCCCCGTGGTGGTCGGCCTGCTGATCATCTGGGGCATCTTCACCGGCCTGAACTCCAACTTCCTCACCGCCGGCAACTTCTCCGACATGTCCGTCGCCATGGTGGGCACGGGCATGATCGCCGTCGGCATCGTCTTCGTCCTGCTGCTCGGCGAGATCGACCTGTCGGTCGGCTCGGTCAGCGGTGTCGCGGGCGCCGCCTTCGCGGTCATGAGCGTCACCCACGGGATGAACGAGTTCCTGGCCCTCGTGCTGGCGATTCTCACCGGCACGGCGGCCGGCGCCATCCACGGTTTCGTGTTCGCCCGTATCGGCGTTCCGGCCTTCGCCGTGACCCTGGCCGGCCTGCTGTTCTGGCAGGGCTTCATGCTGTGGATCCTCGGCAGCAACGGCACGATCAACCTCGACTCCGAGGGCATCGTCGTCAAGCTGACCAGCTACTACTTCAGCGATGTGGCAGCCGCCTACGGCCTGGCGATCCTGGTGACCGCGGGGTACTTCCTCTCCGCGTTCTTCGACAACCGCCGCCGCGAGGCCGCCGGGGTGCCGTCCCGCCCGCTGAACGAGATCATCGTGCGGACCGTGCTGCTGGCCGTCCTGGCGTTCGCCGCGGCGATCGTCTTCAACCAGTACAAGGGCCTGCCGCTGGCCGTGGTGATCTTCCTGGCCTTCCTGGTCCTCACGGACTTCGTGCTGCGCCGCACCGCCTACGGCCGCATGGTCTTCGCACTCGGCGGCAGCGTCGAGGCGTCCCGCCGCGCGGGCATCAACGTGGAGATGGTCCGGATCTCGGTCTTCGCGATCGCCGGTACCTTCGCCGCGATCGGCGGTCTGTTCGTCGCCTCGAAGATCGCCTCCGCCAACCAGGGCGCGGGCACCGGCGAGTTCCTGATGAACGTCATCGCCGCGGCCGTCATCGGCGGTACGTCGCTCTTCGGTGGCCGCGGCCGCACGTGGAACGCGCTGCTCGGTGTGATGGTCATCATCTCGATCACGTACGGCCTGGCGCTGGAAGGTATCGCCTCGCCGGTGCAGTACATGATCACCGGTGGTGTGCTGCTGGCGACCGTCGTCATCGACGCGGTCACCCGGAAGACGCAGAGGACCGCCGGCCGCGCGTAGCGGTTCCGCTGTGGCTGATCGCGCCCGCGCGGCGGAGCCGCACGGTGAAACGGTCCCGCGCCCCTGAGGGCGTCGCTGTTGCCCGGTGCCTCGTCGGTGCCGGGCAACAGCCGTGTCGTAGGACGTGGGCATCCGGGGTACTGCTGATCGGGTGATGTACGACGCACGGCCCGAGGGCCCGTCGGCCGAGCGGAACATTAGACTCGACCCGCCCGGAAACAGCTCGATCAGCTCTACTGCAAGGAGGCACGGGTGCCGCTGCTGACCCGCATCAGGGGACCGCGCGATCTGGACCGGCTCAGCCCGGAGGAGCTCGACCGGCTGGCCGGGGAGATCCGGACCTTCCTCGTCGACGCGGTCTCCAAGACCGGCGGCCACCTCGGCCCCAACCTCGGTGTGGTGGAGCTCACCATCGCCCTGCACCGGGTCTTCGAGTCGCCCAAGGACAAAGTGCTCTGGGACACCGGCCACCAGTCCTACGTGCACAAACTGCTGACCGGCCGCCAGGACTTCTCCAGGCTGAAGATGAAGGGCGGCCTGTCCGGTTACCCCTCGCAGGAGGAGTCCGAGCACGACGTCATCGAGAACAGCCACGCCTCCACCGTGCTCGGCTGGGCCGACGGCATCGCCAAGGCCAACCAGATCAGGAAGCGGGACGACAGCCACGTCGTCGCCGTCATCGGTGACGGCGCGCTCACCGGCGGCATGGCCTGGGAGGCGCTGAACAACATCGCCGACGCCAGGGACCGCCCGCTCGTCATCGTCGTCAACGACAACGAGCGCTCCTACTCGCCCACCATCGGCGGCCTCGCCAACCACCTGGCGACCCTGCGCACCACCGACGGCTACGAGCGCTTCCTGACCCGCACCAAGGACCTCCTGGAGCGCACCCCGGTCGTCGGCAAGCCCCTCTTCGACACGCTGCACGGCGCGAAGAAGGGTCTCAAGGACTTCATCGCCCCGCAGGGCATGTTCGAGGACCTCGGCCTGAAGTACGTCGGCCCCATCGACGGCCACGACATCGAGGCCCTGGAGTCCGCCCTGACCCGCGCCAAGCGCTTCGGCGGCCCGGTGATCGTGCACTGCCTCACCGAGAAGGGCCGCGGCTACCAGCCCGCCCTGGCGGACGAGGCCGACCGCTTCCACGCCGTCGGCAAGATCCACCCCGACACCGGCCTGCCGATCGCCAGCTCCGGCGCCGACTGGACGAGTGTCTTCGGCGAGGAGATGGTGAAGCTCGGCGAGGAGCGCGACGACATCGTCGCCATCACCGCCGCCATGCTCCAGCCGGTCGGCCTCGACAAGTTCGCCAAGCGCTTCCCCGACCGGGTCTACGACGTCGGCATCGCCGAGCAGCACGGCGCCGTCTCCGCGGCCGGCCTGGCCCACGCCGGGGTGCACCCCGTCTTCGCCGTGTACGCGACCTTCCTCAACCGCGCCTTCGACCAGGTGCTGATGGACGTGGCACTGCACAGGTGCGGCGTGACGTTCGTGCTCGACCGGGCCGGAGTCACCGGCACCGACGGCCCCTCCCACAACGGCATGTGGGACATGTCCCTCCTCCAGGTCGTCCCCGGACTGCGGCTCGCCGCCCCGCGCGACGCCGACCAGGTCCGCGCCCAGCTGCGCGAGGCCACGGCCGTCGATGACGCCCCCACCGTGGTCCGCTTCTCCAAGGGCGCCGTCGGCCCCGCCGTGCCCGCCGTGGGCCGCGTCGGCGGCATGGACGTCCTGCGCGAGCCCGGCACCGACACGCCCGACGTGCTCCTGGTGTCCGTCGGAGCTCTCGCGCCGATGTGCCTGGAGATCGCCGGACTGCTGAACCGGCAGGGCATCTCCACCACCGTCGTCGACCCGCGCTGGGTCAAGCCCGTGGACGAGGCGATGGCGCCGCTCGCCGGGAAGCACCGGGTCGTCGTCACCGTCGAGGACAACTCCCGCGTCGGCGGCGTCGGCTCGACGATCGCCCAGGCCCTGCGCGACGCCGGCGTGGACGTCCCCCTGCGCGACTTCGGCATCCCGCCGCGCTTCCTCGACCACGCCTCGCGCGCCGAGGTCCTGGCGGAGATCGGGCTGACCGCCCCCGACATCGCCCGTCAGGTCACCGGCCTGGTGGCGAAGCTCGACGGCGGATACGAGCGCCCGTCCGCGGACGCCGTCGATTCGGTGCAGCCGGCCCGCGACTGACCCGCCGTCCACCTGTCGCCCGGATGGGCCGCCCGCGCCACCGTGAAGAGTGGCGCGCGCGGCCCATTCGCGTGAGAACGCCCGCGCGGGGGCATACGAGGTGTGCCCCCTCTCGATCATGTCGAGGACGACAAGCGTGGGAGGTACCCGTGACAAGCCCCCTCTTCCGGACGAAGAAGGTCGAGCAGTCCATCCGTGACACGGAAGAACCTGAGCACGCGCTCAAGAAATCCCTGTCCGCCGTCGACCTGACCGTGTTCGGCGTCGGTGTCATCATCGGCACCGGCATCTTCGTCCTCACCGGCACGGTCGCCAAGGACAACGCCGGGCCGGCCACCGCCGTGGCCTTCGTCGTGGCCGGTGTCGTCTGCGCGCTCGCCGCGCTCTGCTACGCCGAGTTCGCCTCCACCGTGCCGGTCGCGGGTTCCGCCTACACGTTCTCGTACGCCTCCCTGGGCGAGTTGCCGGCCTGGATCATCGGCTGGGACCTGGTCCTGGAGTTCGCGCTCGGCACGGCGGTGGTGGCCGTCGGCTGGTCGGGCTACATCCAGTCGCTCATGGACAACGCGGGCTGGCAGATGCCGGCGGTCCTCGGCAGCCGCGAGGGCTCCGACGCCTTCGGGTTCGACATCCTCGCCGCCGCCCTGGTGCTGGTGCTCACCGGCATCCTCGTCCTCGGCATGAAGCTGTCCGCCCGTGTCACCTCGGTCGTCGTCGCCATCAAGGTGACCGTGGTCCTCGTCGTGATCATCGCCGGAGCCTTCTTCATCACCAAGGACAACTACGACCCGTTCATCCCGGACTCCAGGCCCGTGCCGGCCGGCGACAGTCTCGACTCCCCGCTCATCCAGCTGATGTTCGGCTGGGCCCCGGCCAACTTCGGCGTGATGGGTATCTTCACGGCCGCCTCGGTGGTCTTCTTCGCCTTCATCGGCTTCGACATCGTCGCCACGGCGGCCGAGGAGACCAGGAACCCGCAGCGGGACATGCCCCGCGGCATCCTCGGCTCCCTGATCATCTGCACCGTGCTGTACGTGCTGGTGTCGATCGTCGTCACCGGCATGCAGAACTACCGGGAGCTGTCCGTGGACGCCCCGCTGGCGGACGCCTTCAAGGCCACCGGACACCCCTGGTTCGCGGGCTTCATCAGCTTCGGGGCCGCCGTCGGCCTGACGACCGTGTGCATGATCCTGCTGCTCGGCCAGACCCGCGTCTTCTTCGCGATGAGCCGCGACGGACTGCTGCCGAGGTTCTTCTCCCGGGTCCACCCCCGGTTCCGGACCCCGCACCGGCCGACCATCCTGCTCGGTGTGCTCATCGCGGTCCTCGCGGGCTTCACCCCGCTGAACGAACTCGCCGCGCTGGTGAACATCGGCACCCTGTTCGCCTTCGTCATCGTCGCGATCAGTGTGCTCATCCTCCGCAGGACCCGGCCCGATCTGCACCGGGCGTTCCGCACCCCCTGGGTGCCGCTGCTGCCGATCGTGTCGGTCGCCGCCTCCCTGTGGCTGATGCTGAACCTGCCCGCCGAGACCTGGGTCCGCTTCGGCATCTGGATGGCGCTCGGCATCGTCGTCTACTTCCTCTACGGCCGCACCCACAGCCGTATGGCCCGGGAAGAGGCGGAACCCGGGGCGTCGCTCGGGCCGTCCGGCGGTCCGGACCCCCGCTGAACGGGCGCGGGCCGGCCGCCCCCCACTCCGCCGACCGGCGCGGCGTCCCGCCGCCGTGCGCCCGGCCGACCCGTCTCCGGCCGGCCCGCGTCCGGCCGCCGCGCCGGTGGTGGCGTCCTGCCGTGCCCCGTTCCGCGCACTCCGGTGCCCGGACGCCCCGCACCACCTGGCCGAACACCCTTCCTCAGGCCCTGGCCAGGACGAGGACGACGTTGTGGCCGCCGAAGCCGAAGGAGTGGCTGACGGCGATGCGCACGTCCTGCCGGCGGGGCTCCTTGGTGACGCAGTCGATGTCGAACCCGGGCGCCGGGGCGTCCAGGTTCGCGACCGGCGGCACCGTGCCGTGCTGAAGGGTGAGCACGGTCAGCGCCGCCTCGACGGCGCCCGCCGCGCCCAGACTGTGTCCCAGCACGCCCTTGGGCGCGGTGACGCCGGGCCGGTGCGGCAGCACCCGGGCGATCAGGGCCGCCTCGCCGGCGTCGCCCAGCAGTGTGGAGGTGCCGTGGGCGTTCACGTGGCCGACGTCGTGCGGAGCCAGGTCCGCGTCCGCCAGGGCGGCGCGCAGAGCCGCCTCCGCGCCCCGGCCGTCCGGGGCGGGCGCGGTGGGGTGATGGGCGTCCGAGGTGCTGCCGCAGCCCACCAGCCGGGCGCGCACGCGCGCACCGCGGGCGGCCGCGTGCCCGGTCCGCTCCAGCACGAGGACGCCCGCGCCCTCTGCCGGCACGAAGCCGTCCCGGCCGGCGGCGAACGGCCGGGGCGCGCCGGCCGGCGCGTCGGTGTGCCGGGACAGCGAGCCCGCCCGCCAGAAGCCGGTGACCGTCAGCGGGGTGACGGCGGCTTCGGTGGCCCCGGCCACGGCGATGTCACACCGGCCCAGGAGCAGGAGGTCGCGGGCGACGGCGACGGCGGTGGCACCGGAGGCGCAGGCGGTGGAGGGGGCGAGACCCGGGCCGCGGGCCCCGAGGTCGATGGAGACCTCTCCGGCCGCCATGTTCGGGATGATCTGGGGGACGGTGAGCGCGGACACCATGTCGGCGCCCAGTTCTCGCAGCCGCCCCGCCTGTTCCTCGCGTTCCGCGCCCGCCCCCATGCCGCAGCCGATGACGACGGCGACCCGGTCGCCGTCCCACGCGCGGGGATCGAGCCCGGCGTCGTGCACCGCCTCACGGGCGGCGAGCACCGCGAGTACGGCGTTGCGCGACATGCGCCAGGCGGCGCGCCCGACACGCCGGTCCAGGGCGTCCCGGGCCAGGGGGACACGGCAGGAGATGTCCACGGGCAGGCCGGCCAGCGCCGGGTCGTGGGACGCGGTGCCGGCGCCACGGCAGACCCCGCCCCAGGTGGCGTCGGTGCTCTCCCCGGCGGGGGTGAGCAGGCCGAGGCCGGTGACGGCGACGGGTTCGGTCACGGCGCGCTCACCGCTCCCGCGCCGTCCGCGCGCAGCGCGTCGAGGTGGTCGACGACCTGGGCGAGGGTGGTACCGCGGGCGAGGTGCTCGTTGCTGATCCGCACTCCCAGGCGTTCGTGGAGGATGAGCACCAGCTCGGTCAGGGCCAGGGAGTCCAGGTCGAGTTGCTCCAGTGTGAGCTCGGGCCGGATCTCGTCCTCCGGCACGCGGAAGGCGCCGCTCAGGACGGAACGGACGGTGTCGTAGGTGTCTGGCACGGCGTTTCCTCGCTGTCGGGCGGAAGGGCTGGGGCGAGCCGGTCGAGCTCCGCGACTCCGGCGTCGAATCCGACCGGCGGTTCGAAGCCGAGATCGCGGCGTGCGGCGGTGAGGTCGAACCAGTGCGGATGCAGCAGTTCCGCGACCAGGAATCGGCTCAGGGCATGGGTGCGGGGACTGCGGGCCGCGCGCAGGAAGACCTCGGCGGCGGCGGCCCCGACGCCGGCGAGCCGGGGTGGTACGGCACACCAGCGGGCCTCGACGCCGGCGGCCCGCAGGAAGTGCCGGGTGATCTCGCGCAGCGGCCGCGGGTCGTCCTGGCCGATGAAGTAGGCGCGCCCGCCGGTCCCAGGCGACTGCCGCAGCCGGTCCAGGGCGAGCAGATGGGCGTGCGCCGCGGTCCGGACATGCGTGGTGTCGATGAGGTTGCCGCCGTCGCCGGGCATCAGCAGCCGGCCGGCCCGCACCGCTCGCGCGAGGGCGGGGACGAAATGGGGGTCGCCCGGCCCCCAGATGATGTGCGGCCGCAGCGAGACGGTGGCCAGCTCCGGGCCGTGGGCGGTCAGCACCAGCGCCTCGGCGCGGGCCTTGGTCGCGGGGTAGGCGGCCAGGTGGCAGGGGACCGGGGGAAGACCCTCGGCGACGCCTTCCAGACCGCCGGGCCGGAAGACGACACTGGCGGTCGAGGTGTAGAGGAGCGTGCGCACCCCGTGGGCGCGGCACTGCTCGATCACATGGCGGGTGCCGAGGACATTGGTGGTCCAGTAGGGCCGCGGCGGGCCGCTGACGCCGGCCAGAGCGGCGTTGTGGACGACCGCGTCGCACCCGGCGACGGCCCGGGAGACCGCTCCGGCGTCGGCGAGGTCGCCCAGGTGCTGGTGGACGCCCAGTCGTTCCAGCGCGGTGCTGGGACGGCGGTTCAGCGAGGAGACGACGGCTCCGCGTGCGCTCAGCCGGCGGCAGATCTCCAGGCCGAGGAAGCCGCTCCCCCCGGTGACCAGTACGTTCATCGTGTCCTCCCGCGCAGCCGCCTCGCGGCCCAGCCGGCCAGCCGCATGCGGTCGATCTTGGAGTTGTGCCGGGGGTCGGTGGGGAAGCCGGAACGGATCAGCAGGGCGCCGACGCGGTGCCCTTCGGGATGGTTCTTCAGGACGGCGCGCACAGCCGCCAGGGCGGTGGCGCGCGGGGTGGACGGCGCGGGTTCCACGCACAGCACGGGCAGTTGGCACACGGCCGTGCCGACACCGACCAGGGCGGTGCGCCGGACGCCGGGGGCGGTGTCCGCCGCGGCCTCGATGTCCTCGGTGGCCAGGGTGAAGCCGGTGCCGGTCACCAGGTGCGCCTTGCGGCCGAGGAACCACAGCCGGCCCTCGTCGTCCAGCCGGCCGAGGTCTCCGGTGCGGTGCAGCACACCGTGGTCGCTGTCGCTCTTGGTGACGGCGTCGGCGTCGGGGCGCGCATGGTAGACGGGGCTGACGGTGGTACCGGTGACGGCGATCTCCCCGAGCCCGGTGGCGTCGGAGTCCAGGATCCGGGCGCGGACGCCGGGCACCGGACGGCCCAGGCAGGTGCCGGCGTGCCCGGCGGGCGGCCGGGCGCGGGTGGCCCGCAGGTCGTGGTCGGTGATCGCGGAGACGGGCAGACACTCGGTCGCGCCGTAGACGCTGAGGATCTCGGCGTCGTCCGGCACGGCCCTGCGCAGGGCGTCGGCGAGACGGACCCGCAGCGGGGCGCCGAAGGACAGGATCTGCCGGACCGAGGGCAGGGTGACGCGGTGGCGGGCACAGTGGCGGGCGATCAGGGTGAGCACGGCGGGTGACGCCAGGACGACGGTGGCCCGGTGCCTCAGGATCGGCCCGACGAGTTCCGCGGGCGGTGTACGGGCCGGGGCCAGGTGGTTCACGGCCGGGGCGATGGTGGCCGGGCCCAGCAGCGGACCGAGCAGCGCGGCCGGCAGGAATCCGGCGAGGAGTACGTCGTCGGGGCGGGGGTCCATCAGGGTCGTCAGCGCGTCGAGCTGTCCGGCCAGGGTGGCGTGACGGTACTCAGCGCCCTTGGGCCGCCCGGTGGAGCCGGAGGTGAAGGCGATGAGGGCGGGCTCGTCGCCGTCGGGCTCCCGCACGGCCGGCGGCCGGGTGTCGCCGGCCGGTGTCCGGGTGGCCAGCCGCCGTCCTGCGGGGAACTGTGCCGGGCCGGTGACCAGCGCGATCCGGACATGGGGGCGGCCCCAGCCCAGGGCCAGGCGCCCGAGGTGGGCCGGCGGTTCCCCGATGAAGACGTCCGGGACGGTGTCCTGGAGGCAGCGGCCCACCTCGGCGCGCGGTTCGATCAGCACGGGCACGGCGCCGAGGAGGCCGAGGGCGTAGCAGACGGCGGTGAGATCGTGGGCGTCGCGGGTCATCACGACGGCCTTGTGGCCGGGCCGGACACCCGCGTCGTGCAGCGCCCGGGCGATGTGGTGGCAGTGCCGCACCAGTTCGCCGCGCGAGGTCGTCCGGGAGGACCCCTTGCGGCATTCGACGAGGGCGACGGCGTCCGGCCGGTCGGCCATGCGCGCGGCGATGGGGGGAACGGTCACGGTCATGGGGCTCCCTGAAGGAAGTCACGGATGAGGTCGCCCAGTTCGGCGGCGGCGTCCTCCATCACGAAGTGCCCGGCGTGGGGAAAGCGGTGCACGGCGGCGTGCGGATGACGGCGGACCCACTCCTCCAGCAGGACCGGGGTGAAGACGGGATCGCGCATGCCCCAGCCGATGAGCAGCGGAAGTTCCGACAGGCCGGCCGCGCCGTCCCCGGGTTCGAGCAGTCGCCACGCGGGATCCGCGGGGTCGCGGGGGATGGCCCGGACGGCGTCGGTGACCGCCCGGCGTTCCGCGCGGCGGGCACAGGGCCGCAGATAGGCCCGGCGCTCGGCCGTGAGCAGCGGGCGGTGGACGCCGGCGCGCACGGCGACGCGGGCGAACGCGTCGGTGGCGTGGACGAATTCGGCGACCGGCCGGTGGTCGCGGATCCACCGCAGGTAGAACGGCAGTTGGAAGCCGTCCGGGAAGGGGAAGGCCACGGTGTTGCAGACGACCAGCCGGGCCACCGTGCCAGGGTTGCGCAGCGCCCAGGCGACGCCGAGCGGGCCGCCCCAGTCGTGCAGGACGAACGTCCAGCCCCGTTCGGGCAGTCCCACGTCCCGCACCAGGTGCCGGTGGAGCGTGTCCAGACCTTCCAGCTGGGCCTCGTAGGGATCCGGAACCCCGTCGGCGGGCCGCAGACGCCGGGACAGTCCGAAGCCCGGCAGGTCCGGTGCCAGGCAGCGGGCGTGCGGGGCGAGCCGGTGCAGCAACGTGCGCCAGACGTAACTCCACGACGGGTTGCCGTGCAGGAACAGCACCGGCCGTCCGGAGCCTAGGTCGAGATAGTGCTGTCCGGTGAGCGGCACCCGCCGCCAGTGCCGGGGCGCGGGGTAGCCGGGCATCAGCCGCGCCAGCACGGCGGGATCCGGTACGGGGGCCGGGGCGTGCCCTCCTCGTGAGGTCACCACCGGACGAGGGCCAGGCCGAAGCTGAAACCACTGGCCAGACCGATCATCGCCACCAGGTCGCCGCTCTCGATGCGGTCCGCCTGCCGCGCCTTGACCAGTTGCAGCGGAAGCGAGGCCGCCGCGCAGTTCCCGTGCTCGGCCACCGCGGGAAGGCACCGGTCCTCGGGAAGGGAGAACCCCTCGATCATCTCGCGGTACTGCGGCATGGCGATCTGGTGGAAGGCGACGAAGGCGGCGGAGCGCGCCGCCTCGAGATCGTCCCCGGCGGTGTCCAGGATCCGGGGGAGCACGTCGATCAGGCCCTGGCGCAGATCCCCGTTGAGCCGCAGCGTGGTGTGGTCGTCGTGCACGGAGAGGTGGTGCATGGATCCTCCGCCGGCCACCGTGCAGGCCTCCCAGGCGGCGGAGTTGCTGACGAACCGCAGGGACAGGATGCCGGGATCGCCGTCCCGCGCGGGGCCGGCCGTGAGCACCATCGCGGCGCCGGCGTCGGAGGCGGTGTAGCCGGGCAGGGCTCTCAGCAGATCCTCCCGGTCGGGGGCGTGCCAGCGGGTGGCCAGGGTGGAGGGTTCACCGCAGGTGATGAGGACCGTGCGGTAGCGGCCGGTCTCGATGAACGACGAGGCCACCTCCATGGCGTTGAGGAAGCTGTTGCACGCGTTCTTGATGTCGAAGACCGGGCAGGAGGCGCCGAGTTTGGCGGCCACGAGGTGGGACGTGGCGGGTTCGACCAGGTCCTGCGAGGTCGAGGCGAACAGCAGCAGGCCGACGTCGGCGATCTTCAGGCCGGCCTGGTCGAGCGCGCCGCGGGCGGCCTTCACGGCGAGGTCGGAGGAGTTCTCGCCGTCGTCGTGCACATGGACCCCGCGCACCCCGGTGAGATCCTCCAGCAGACCGGGCGGTGGAGCGTAGCCACCCGTTTCGGTGATCTTGACACGGATCTCGTCCAAGGTCCGGTAGCGGGACGGAAGATGAGCGGAGACGGCGGCGATGCGGGCACGGAGGGCTTCGGACACCGCGTCACCGTAGCCAGCCACCCGGCCGGAATGACGGTTAGATGGCGGTATCCACCCCAACGAGTGATGTGGGCTGGCTTTCCCGCCAGTTGTCCCCTTCAATCCGTACGAGGTCCGGCAATCGGCGTAAAGGGGCGGGGAATTGGCGACGCAGCAGTATGAACGGGCCGTAGCGGTGGTGGGAGTGGGCTGCCGGCTCCCCGGGGGCATCACGGACCTGGACGGACTGTGGTCCGTGCTGCGCGACGGACGGGACGTGGTCGGCGAGATGCCCGCCGACCGGCTGCCCCGCGACCGGACGGTCGACCCGGGGACCGTACGCCCCGGCCGCAGCTACACCGCCGCCGGCGGATTCCTCGAGGACGTCGCCTCGTTCGACGCCGCCTACTTCGGCATGTCCCCCGCGGAGGCCCGGCACATCGACCCGCAGCAGCGGCTGCTGCTGGAGATGGCCGCCGAGGCGCTGGACGACGCCGCCGTCCCCGCCGAGTCACTGGCCGGCTCGGACACCTGCGTGTACGTGGGCGTCTCCGACCCCGGCTACGGCGTGAACCTGTCGATGATGTCGGACCACACGAGCCCGCACACCATGCCCGGCGCCACCCTGTCCATCACGGCGAACCGGATGTCGTACGCCTTCGACCTGCGCGGCCCGAGCATGGCCGTCGACACGGCCTGCTCCTCCGCCCTGGTCGCCCTGGACCGGGCCTGCCGCACCCTGCGCGAGGGAACAGGCCGCGTCGCCCTGGTCGGCGGCGTCAACGTGCTCTCCAACCCCTACTCCTTCGCCGGGTTCTCCTACGCGAACATGCTGTCCCGACGCGGGCGCTGTGCGGCGTTCTCCGCCGACGCCGACGGTTTCGTCCGCGCGGAGGGCGGCGCGGTGCTCGTCCTCAAGCGTCTCGCGGACGCGCTGGCGGACGGCGACCGGGTCCACGCCGTACTGGCCGCCACCGGCAACAACACCGATGGCCGCAGCACCGGCATGATCGTGCCCAGCGCCGAGACCCAGGAGGCGCTGCTGCACACGGTCTACGCGGAGGCCGGGATCGACGCCGACGACCTGGTCTACGTCGAGGCCCACGGCACCGGCACCCAGGTCGGCGACCCCGCGGAGGCCGAGGCCATCGGCCGGGCGCTGGGCCGGCGCCGCCGCGGCGGACCCCTGCCGATCGGCTCGGTGAAGTCGAACGTCGGCCATCTGGAGCCCGCCTCCGGAATGGCCGGTCTGCTCAAGGCGATCCTGGTGCTGCGCCACGGGCTGGTACCGGCGTCCCTGCACGCCCTTCCCCTCAACCCCCGTATCGACTTCGCCGGCCTGGGACTGGCGCCGGCAGCCGCCCCCGTGCCGTTGGAGGTGGGGGAGCGGTCCGCCGTGGGAGTGAGCGCCTTCGGCTTCGGCGGAGCCAACGCCCACGCCGTCCTCACTCCGCCCCCCGCCCGGCCGGTGTCCGGGACCGGCCCGGTGCCGGACGGGCGCCCGCTGCCCCTGGTCGTCTCCGCACGCTCCGCCAAGGCGCTGAAGCAGATGACCGCCCGGATGGCCGAGCGGCTGCGGAACACCGGGCCCGGCGAGTTCTACGACCTGGCCCACACCAGCACCGTCCGGCGCACCGCGCACCCGCACCGGGCCGCCGTACTGGCCGCCGACCCGCAGGACGCCGCCCGTCAGCTGGACCTGCTGACGGCCGCGGAACCCGCCCGCGGAGCCACGGTGCGCACCGGTGAACGGGCCGGGACCGCGTTCGTCTTCTCCGGCAACGCCTCCCAGTGGCCGGGCATGGCCGCCGACCTGCTGGAGAGCGAACCGGCCTTCCGCCGGGCCGTCGAGCAGGCCGACGCGGCCCTGGCCCCCCACCTGGGCTGGTCGGTCACCAAGGAACTGGCCCATCCGTCCCCACGGAAGTGGCAGCGCACCGAGATCGCCCAGCCCGCCCTCTTCGCCGTGCAGGTGGGCCTGACCGCGCTGCTCGCCTCCCACGGCGTGCGCCCGCGGGCGGTGACCGGGCACAGCGTCGGAGAGGTCGCCGCCGCCCACACCGCCGGCGTCCTGACGCTGGAACAGGCGGCGCGGGTGATCGCCGAGCGCAGCCGCACCCAGGGCGCCACGGCGGGCCGGGGCCGGATGGCCGCCGTCGGTCTGCCCGAGGCACAGGCACGCGAGGAACTGCTCCGCCACGACGGCGCCCTCGAGATCGCGGGCATCAACAGCGAGAGCGACGTCACCGTCGCCGGCGACGCCGACGCGCTCGCGGCCTGGGGTGCCGAACTGACCGGCCGCGGCGTCTTCTTCCGCGAACTGGACCTCGACTACGCCTTCCACAGCCGGGCCATGGACCCCATCAGGGAGCCGCTGCTCGAAGCACTCGACGGACTCGAACCCGCCCCGGCCGCCGTCCCGTTCCTCTCCTCCGTCACCGGCACCGAGCTGGCCGGGCCCGAACTCGACGCCGCGTACTGGTGGCGCAACGTCCGCGAGCCCGTCCGTTTCGCCGAGGCCGCCGCGCTCCTCACCACCGGGCACGCCGGCGTCCTGGTCGAGATCGGCCCGCACCCGGTCCTGCGCCCCTACCTGCGCCGCACCGGTGCCACCTGCGTCGCCACCCTGCACCGCGACGGGGACGGCCCCCGCGAGACCGCGGCGGCGGTCGCCGCCGTCCTCGCCGCCGACACCGCCACCGACTGGCGGCACCACTTCCCCCGCCCCGGCCGGGTGGCCGACCTGCCCGCCTACGCGTGGCAGCACGAACGGCACTGGTACGGCACGGCGCAGGACCGGGTCGCGGGCACCAGCGGCAGCGGCCTGCTGGACCATCCGCTGGTGGGCGAACGGATGCCCGCCCCGCACCCCGTATGGCACGGCACCGTCGAACCGCAACTGGTGCCCTGGCTGGGCGACCACAGAATCGGGGACGACGTCCTCATGCCGGCCGCCGCCTATGTGGAGATGGCCCTGAGCGCCGGCCGCCGGGCCCTGGACCGCCCGGTCGAGGTGCGGCACCTGGAGATCGGCCGTCCGCTGGCCGTGCCGTGGCCGGACCCCACGCCCGTCGCCCTGCAGACCGCGGTCACCCCCGAGGACGGCGCCGTGACCATCAGCGTCCGCGAGGAACACCGCGGGGAGTGCCTGCCCGTCGTACGCGCCCAGGTACGCACCCTGCTCGGTACGGCGCCGGCCCCGCTCGACGTCGACGCGGTCCGGGCCCGCTGCGACCGCCGTATCGACGGCCCGGACTTCTACCGCGCCTGCCACGCCATCGGCCTGAACTGCGGGCCCGACTTCCAGCTCATCGACCGCATCGACGCCGGTGAGGGCGAGCTCCTCGTCGGCTACCGGCTGGAGCACACCGCCGACGCCTACACCGCCCACCCGGTCCTGATCGACGCGCCGCTGCAGGCCACCGTGGCCCTCGCGGGGGCGGAAGCGGAGAACGCCGCCTTCCTGCCCACCGTCTTCGCGGCCGTACGGGTGTGGCGCACCCCCGCGCCCACCGGCGTCGTACACCTGCGCCGCCGCAGCCGCAGCGCCAACGAGATGTGCTGGGACATCACCTACGCCGACCCGGACGGCACGGTCACCGCCGAGATCGACGGCTGCCGCACCCGCCGCGGTCACCTGACCGAACGCACCCCGCTGACCGTCCAGCGCACCGTGCTCCGGGCCGCCCCCCACCCGTGGGCCCCCGCCCCGACCTCTCCGCTCCCCGCGCCCGCCGAGGTGGCGCGCGCCGTCGAGCCGCGCGTCGCCGCCGCCCGCGCAGCCCTGGACGACAGCGGTCACCACCGGTTCACCGCCGCCGCCGAACAGGCCGGCGCCCACTGCTGGGCCGGGACGCTGCGCGGTCTCCTCACCGACCCCGCCGTCCCCTTCACCATGGCCGAGCTGGTGGCCGGCGGACTGCAGCCCCGGCACCGGCGGCTCGTCCGGCTGATGCTGCCCCTGCTGGCCGAGCACGGCCTCGCCCGGCCGGAGGGGGAGACCTGGCGGTTGACCGGCGCGGAGATCCACGCCGAGGCACGCCTGCGCGCCCTGATCGAGGACCACCCCGCATACGGCGCCGAGACACTGCTCCTCAACCGGCAGCTGCGCCGGCTGCCCGACGTGGTGCGGGGACGCGCCGACGCGCGCGAGCTCCTGCCGGCCGGGGACACCAGCCACGAGCAACTCCACGAGACGGGCCCGGCCCACCGCTTCACCCACCGCGCCGTGCAGGCACTGCTGGGAGACATCGTCGCCCGCTGGCCCGCCGACCGCCCGCTGCGCGTCCTGGAGTTCCGCGCGACCACCACCGCCCTGACGGCCGCCGCCCTGCCCGTGCTGCCGCCCGACCGGACCCGCTACACCTGCACGGCCGCCACCGGCAGCGTGCTCACCCGCGCCGAACACCGTTTCGCCGCATACGACTTCGTCGACCATCGCACCCTGGACCCGGACACCGACCTGGCCGGCCAGGGCCTGCCCCCGGGCGGTTTCGACCTCGTCCTCGCGGGCGACGCCCTGCACGCCACCACCGACCTGGCCGCCACCCTGCGCCGGCTGCACACCGTGCTGGCTCCCGGCGGCCACCTGCTGGCGGCCGAACCGCACCACGCCGGGCTCCAGGCCCTCCTGTCCGGCACACTCAACGACTTCTGGGAGCGCGGCGACCACACCCTGCGCCCGGCGTCCCGCATCCTCCCCCGCGACCGGTGGGCGCCCCTGCTGCGGCAGTGCGGCTTCTCCGGTGTGGTGCAGACCGGACCCGGGGACCGCTCCGTCCTCCTCGCCGCGGCCGACCACGACCAGACCCCGGACGCCGCGCTCCCGCGCGCGCTTCCCGGAGCCGCCTGGGTGATCGCCGTCGAGGACGGGACCGAGACGGAGACCGCGCGGGCCCTGGCCGCCCACCTCGGCGGGGCGACCGTCCTCACCGCGCCCGACGGGGCCACCGCCTGGCGCGGGACGCTGCCCACGGACTCCGACCCGCACGTCGTCCTGCTGCTCGCCGAACCCGGCCCGCACGACATCGTCACCCGGACCACCCGCCGGGCGGCCCTCCTGCGCTCCCTCGCCGCCGCCTGCGACGGCCTGAAGGGCGGTACGAGCCCCCGGGTATGGCTCATCACCCGTCCGACCGGCCTCTTCCCCGCCCCTGAACAGCCGTCCCACCCGGTCGACGCGGCCGTCTGGGCGGCCTGCCGCACCCTCGCCAACGAGCGCCCCGACCTGCGCCTGCACCGCCTGTCCTGCCACCGCACCGGCGACACCGGCATCGACGCCCGCCGCCTGGCCGGAGAACTCCTCGCCCCCGGCGACGACCCGGCCGCCCAGGAGGACGAGGTCGTCCTCACCGCCCGGGGCCGGTTCGTCCCCCGGCACGTCCAGCACCCGGCGGACGAACCACCCGCCGTCCCCGCCGGCACGCCGTACATCCTCGAAGCCCGCGATCCCGGCCTGCGGCGGCGGCTGATCTGGCGGCAGACGGATCCGGGCGAACCCGGACCGGGCGAGGTGGCCCTGGAGATGCGGGCCGTGGCCCTGAACTACCGTGACCCCATGCGGGCCAACGGCCTGCTCCCGCCCGAAGCGGTGGAGAACAGCCCGCTCGGCCGCGGACTGGGCACCGACGGCGCCGGCATCGTGCGTGCCGTGGGACCGGACGTACGGGGTCTGAAGCCCGGCGACCGGGTGTGCGGCCTGGTGCCCGCCGCCCTCGCCTCCCACGCGAGGACCGCCGCCGACGCCGTCGTCCGCATCCCCGACGGGATGGGTTTCGCGGAAGCGGCGACCTTCCCCGTGGCCTTCCTCACCGTCCACCGGACCCTGGTCGACCAGGCCCGCCTCGCCCCCGGGGAGACGGTGCTGGTGCACGGCGGAGCCGGGGCGGTGGGCCTGGCCGTCCTGCAGTGCGCCCGCCGTCAGGGCGCCCGCGTCATCGCCACCGCCGGCACGGAGACCAAACGGGACCTGCTGCGCACCCTCGGCGCCGAGCACGTACTCGACTCGCGCGGCCTCGACTTCGTCCCCCGGGTACGGGAGCTGACCGGCGGCCGGGGCGTGGACGTCCTGGTGAACTCCCTCAGCGGCGAGGCCATCGCGCAGGGGCTCGACCTGCTGCGGCCGAACGGTCGCTTCATCGAGCTCGGCAAACGGGACATCTTCCTCAACAACCCGGTCACGCTCCGCCCGTTCGACCGCAGCCTCACCTTCATCGGCTTCAACCTCGACGCCGTCATCGGCTCCCCGGAACTGGGGTCCCGGCTGCTGACGGACTTCGAGACGGAGGTCGTCTCCGGCACGTACCGGCCACTGCCCCACACGGTCCGTCCCGCCGCGCGGGTCGACGAGGCCTTCCACCTCCTGCAGCACTCCCGGCACACCGGCAAGGTCGTCGTCACCTTCGACCCCCTGGACGAACCCGTCCCCGTGGAGCCCGCGCCCGGCACTCTCCGCCTCGACGGCGGGGGCACCTACCTGATCACCGGCGGGCTGAGCGGTCTCGGCGCCGCCACCGCCCGTCTCCTGGCCGACCGCGGCGCCCGGCACCTGGCCCTGCTCTCCCGCGGCGGACCAGACGCCCCCGAGGCGCCCGCCCTGCTGCGGGAACTGACCGACCGCGGCGTACGCGCCACCGCCCACGCCGCCGACGTCACCGACGAAGCCGCGCTGCGCCGGGTCATCGAGGCCGTGGACGCCACCGGGCATCCCCTGCGCGGGGTGGTGCACGCGGCGATGCACATGGACGACGCGGTACTGGCCGACCTCACCGACGACCGTTTCGCCGCCGTCCTGGCGCCCAAGGCGGCGGGCGCGGCCCTGCTGGACCGGCTCACCGCCGACCGGGACCTGGACCTGTTCCTCACCTACTCGTCCGTCTCCGCCGGTGTCGGCAACCCGGGCCAGGCCGCCTACGCGGCGGCCAACGCCTTCCTGGAAGCCCTCACCCGGGCCCGCCGCGACACCGGCCGCAGGGGCACGGCACTGGCCTGGGGACCCATCGGCGGAACCGGCTATGTCGCCCGCAGCGGCATCGGCCCCGCCATGGCCGGACGCGGCCTCGAACTGCTCACTCCCGCCGAGGTGCTGACCACCGCCGACCACCTCACGGCCGGCGGCACCGACGTCGCCGGGGCGGGCCGCTACCGCTGGGGTACCGCCCGCCATCTGCTGCCGGCCCTCGCCACCCCGCGGTTCGCCCCGCTGGCCCCGGCGTCCTCCGGGCCCTCCCCGGACGACCGCAACGAGCTCCTGGGCACGCTGGCGGACCTCCCGGCGGACGAGGCGGTGCGCGTGATCACCGAGACGATCACCCAGCTCCTCGCCGGCGTCCTGCAGACCGCTCCGGCCGACCTCGACCCCGCGGTCAACGTCACCGACTTCGGGCTGGACTCACTGCTGGGGATGCAGTTCCTGATGCGGACGAGGGACCTGTTCGACATCCGCCTCGGCCCGGCCGACCTGGCCACCGGCCGCACCCTGACCCACTTCGCCCACCTGATCCACCAGCGCCTGGCCCCGCCCACCGGAAAGCGGGACTGAACACCCGGGCGGCGGCCCCCGGCACGGGGCACCGGCTCCCGACGGGATCCGGCCCGCCCGCCCCGCGGTACGGTCGGCGGCCGGTCGTACGGCGTACCGCTCACGGCCACCGGGGACGCGGGCGGCGGCCCGGTGCCTCGGTTGCCGGACGGAGCCGGCCTGCGGTCGCCTCGCCGTCGGCCGGTTCCGGTCCCGAGGGGCGCGGAGCACGGTCGGGCTGCTCTTGTGCCCGGTCCGGCCGCCCGCGGAGGGCGGTGCGCGGGCGTTCCTGTCCGCTCTCCCGGGGCGTGCCGGGGCCCGGCGGGCAGGCGCCCGGACGGGCGGCCCGCGGTCCGCCGTACGAAGGGGCGCCCGGGTCAGCGGGGTACGGAGCGGGGACCGGTGCATTCCGCGCCCAGGGCGGCCACCCTGCGGCGCAGCTCGCGGTCGGCCGTGACGACCAGGACCGGACGGTCGTCCGCACCGGCCACCAGCGCGACCATGTGGTCGTCCCCGCTGCCCGGAGCGGACTCCACGCGGACGCCCGGCACCGACTCCACCCCGCGGGCCGCGCCCTCGACCACCAGGACGATCTCCACCGGGCCGGTACGGCCGGGCAGGCCGTCCGCGGCCAGCCGGTCGCGCAGCCGTTCCGCGGCGCCCCGGCGGTCCCGCCACCACCCGTCGGGCACCGACCCGACGACATTCGCGGCGTCGACGATCACGAGCAGGGCGGCGGTGTCGTTCATGGGGCCAGCGTCCCACGAGGGCCGGACCCGCCCGCGCGCGCGGAACCGCTGTGCATAGGGTGAACTGGTGAACGGCGACTGGCTTCTCCGCGGCTGCGATGGCCGCCTCACCGTCTACCTGCCGTCGGACGACGCTGTCCTGTGCCGCGCGGAACTCGCCCCCGGCGGCCCCTGGGAGGCGCCCCGCGGGATCGGCGGGGAACAGAGGGTGCGCCCGGGGCCGGCCGTCGGCCAGGGCGCCGACGGCTATGCCCATCTGGCCGCGTGGCGGCCCACGGCGGACGGCGGGTCCGTCCTGGTGCACTCCACCCACTTCCGTCCCCGGCTCGCCCCGCTGGACTGGAGCCCGATCGGTCACCCCAACCGGACGGGCGACCGCACCGGAACCCCGGCCGTGGCCGTCGACGCGCGGGGCCGCGCGTTCGTCTTCGTCCGCAACGGGGGCGGAGGCGTGAGCGTGCTCGTGCAGAGGGAGAAGGGCGGCTGGTACCCGTGGGTGGACCTCGGCGGACAGCGCGTCCATGAGCAGCTGACAGCCGTGACGAGCGAGCTGGGAAGGACCGGGCTGTTCGCCGCGGCTCCGGACCGGATCCTGCACTGGCGTCAGGAGGACCCCAACAGGCGGCCCGTACGGGCGGAGAGCCTCGACGTGTCCGCGGAACCGGGCACCCTGCGCGCCCTGGCCACCTCCGCCGAGCACACCACCCTCTACTTCACCGACCGGCGGGGCGAGGTGTGCGCCTGGCGTCCCGGAGGGGCACCCGTGCCGTTCCTCACCGCGGCCGGTCCCGGCCCGGTGTCCGCCGTGCGCTGCGTGATAGAGGGCAACGACTGCACCGTGCTCGCCCAGCGCGCCGCGAGCGGCCGGATCGCGTTCGCCGCCTACCCCACCGAACAGGAGCGGGCCGGGGCCTGGTGGACCGAGTCCGGCCCCCAACTTCCAGCGGACGCCACGGTGTCCGTCGCACTCGACGAGCACGGCGAACTCGTCGCGGCCACCCTCGACCCGTCCACCGGCACCCTTATGCTCACCCGCCGCAAGGACGAACCGGGACTGGCCCTCCAGGCCTGGCGCGAGGTGTGAGGGTGTGAGGGCACGGCCTCGTTCTCGCCGCGGCGGAACAGGACGGCGCCGGACGACGGAGAAGGGCCTCCGCCCTGACGGCGAAGGCCCTTCTCCTGTGTGCGGTACGGCCGTTACGCCGGAACCGACGCCACGCCCGGCTCCAGGAACCGCTTGCCGTTGACCCGCTCGGAGACGCCCTCACGGTCCAGGTACGGCGTGATGCCGCCCAGGTGGAAGGGCCAGCCGGCGCCGGTGATCAGGCACAGGTCGATGTCCTGCGCCTCGGCGACGACGCCCTCGTCGAGCATGAGCCCGATCTCCTGCGCCACCGCGTCCAGCACCCGCGCCCGCACCTGCTCCTCGGTGAGGACGGTGTCGCCCTGCTCGAGCAGCGCGGCGACCTCGGGGTCCAGCTCGGGCTTGGCGGTCTCGGCGGAGTAGACGTAGAAGCCGCGCTTGCCCGCCCCGACGACCTTCTTGAGGTTCGGGGAGACCGTGAAGCGGTCCGGGAACGCCTTGTTGAGCGTCTCGGAGACGTGCAGACCGATCGCCGGACCGACCAGTTCGAGCAGCACCAGCGGCGACATCGGCAGACCGAGCGGCTCGACGGCCCTCTCGGCGACCTCGACCGGGGTGCCCTCGTCGATGACGTTCTGGATCTCGCCCATGAAGCGGGTCAGGATGCGGTTCACCACGAACGCCGGGGCGTCCTTGACGAGCACCGCTGTCTTCTTCAGCTTCTTGGCGACACCGAACGCCGTCGCCAGCGAGGCGTCGTCGGTCCGCTCACCGCGGACGATCTCGAGGAGCGGGAGGACGGCGACCGGGTTGAAGAAGTGGAAGCCCACGACCCGCTCGGGGTTCTTCAGCTTCGACGCCATCTCGGAGACCGACAGCGAGGAGGTGTTGGTGGCGAGGATCGCGTGCGCCGGGGCGACCGCCTCGATCTCGGCGAACACCTGCTGCTTGACGCCCATCTCCTCGAAGACCGCTTCGATGACGAAGTCGGCGTCCGCGAAGCCCTCGGCCTTGTCCAGCACACCCGAGACCAGCGCCTTGAAACGGTTGGCCTTGTCCTGGCTGATCCGGCCCTTGCCGAGCAGCTTGTCGATCTCGGCGTGGACGTAGCCCACACCCTTGTCGACGCGCTCCTGGTCGATGTCGGTCAGCACGACCGGCACCTCCAGTCGGCGCAGGAACAGCAGCGCGAGCTGGGAGGCCATCAGACCGGCGCCGACGACCCCGACCTTCGTGACCGGGCGGGCCAGCGACTTGTCCGGGGCGCCCGCGGGACGCTTGCCGCGCTTCTGCACCAGGTTGAACGCGTAGATGCCGGAGCGCAGTTCACCGCCCATGATGAGGTCGGCGAGCGCCTTGTCCTCGGCGTCGTAGCCCTTCTGCAGGTCACCGTCCTTGGCGGCGGCGATGATGTCCAGGGCGCGGTAGGCGGCCGGGGCGGCGCCGTGCACCTTGGAGTCGGCGATGAGGCGCCCCTTGGCGACGGCCTGGTCCCAGGCCTCACCGCGGTCGATCACCGGACGCTCGACGACGATCTCGCCCCTGAGGACGGACGCGGTCCAGATCAGCGACTGCTCCAGGAAGTCCGCGCCCTCGAAGATCGCGTCCGCGATGCCGAGTTCGTAGACCTGGTGGCCCTTGAGCTGCTTGTTCTGGTTGAGGCTGTTCTCGATGATGACCGAGACGGCCTTCTCGGCGCCGATCAGGTTCGGCAGCAGCGTGCAGCCGCCCCAGCCGGGGACCAGACCGAGGAAGACCTCGGGGAGCGAGAAGGCGGGCAGGGCGGCCGACACCGTGCGGTAGGCGCAGTGCAGACCGACCTCGACGCCACCGCCCATGGCGGCGCCGTTGTAGTAGGCGAAGGTCGGCACGGCCAGCTGCGACAGCCGCTTGAAGACGTCGTGGCCGCCCTTGCCGATGGCGAGCGCGTCCTCGTGCCGCTTCAGCAGCTCGACGCCCTTGAGGTCGGCGCCGACCGCGAAGATGAACGGCTTGCCGGTGACGCCGACGCCGACGATCTCACTGGCCGCGGCCTCCTTCTCGACCCGGTCGATCGCGGCGTCGATGTTCGCCAGCGACTGCGGGCCGAGCGTGGTCGGCTTGGTGTGGTCGTGACCGTTGTCGAGGGTGATGAGCGCGAAGCGCCCGGCACCCAGGGGCAGGTCGAAGTGGCGTACGTGCGCGCTGGTGACGACCTCGCCGGGGAACAGCTCGGCCGCACCCTTCAGAAGCTCTGCGGTGGTGCTCACTTGTCCCCCTCGAAGTGCGGGTTCTCCCAGATGACCGTGGCGCCCATGCCGAAGCCGACGCACATGGTGGTGAGGCCGTAACGGACCTCGGGCCGCTCCTCGAACTGGCGGGCCAGCTGCGTCATCAGACGGACGCCGGAGGAGGCGAGCGGGTGGCCGAAGGCGATGGCGCCGCCGTACTGGTTGACGCGCCCGTCGTCGTCGGCGATGCCGTAGTGCTCCAGGAAGGCCAGGACCTGGACGGCGAAGGCCTCGTTGATCTCGAACAGGCCGATGTCGGAGATGGACAGGCCCGCCTGGGCGAGCGCCTTCTCCGTGGCCGGGATCGGGCCGTAGCCCATGACCTCGGGCTCCACGCCCGCGAAGGAGTACGCGACGAGGCGCATCTTGACCGGCAGGTCGTTCTCGCGGGCGAATTCCTCGCTCGCGATGAGGGAGGCGGTGGCGCCGTCGTTGAGACCGGCCGCGTTGCCGGCGGTGACCCGGCCGTGGACGCGGAAGGGGGTCTTCAGACCGGCCAGGTTCTCCAGGGTGGTGCCCGGACGCATCGGCTCGTCGGCGGTGACCAGGCCCCAGCCCGTCTCACCGGCCTCTTCGTTGGTGCGGCGCACCGAGACCGGCACCAGGTCGGCCTGGATCTTGCCGTCGGCGTACGCCTTGGCGGCCTTCTCCTGCGAACGCACGGCGTACTCGTCGGCGCGCTGCTTGGTGATGCTCGGGTAGCGGTCGTGCAGGTTCTCCGCGGTCATGCCCATGAACAGGGCGGACTCGTCGACCAGCTTCTCGCTCACGAAGCGCGGGTTGGGGTCGACGCCCTCGCCCATCGGGTGGCGGCCCATGTGCTCGACACCGCCCGCGATGGCGACGTCGTACGCGCCGAAGGCGACGGAGCCGGCCACCGAGGTGACGGCGGTCAGGGCACCGGCGCACATGCGGTCGATGGAGTAGCCGGGGACAGAGGTGGGCAGGCCCGCCAGGATGCCGGCCGTGCGGCCGATGGTCAGGCCCTGGTCGCCGATCTGCGTGGTCGCGGCGACGGCGACCTCGTCGATCTTCTTCGGGTCGAGACCGGGGTTGCGGCGCAGCAGCTCCCGGATCGCCTTCACGACGAGGTCGTCGGCCCGGGTCTCGTGGTAGATGCCCTTCGGGCCCGCCTTGCCGAACGGGGTGCGGACGCCGTCGACGAAGACGACGTCCCTGACGGTACGAGGCACGATGGCTCTCCTCCAGTACGGGATGCTGAGCGCTTGCTTACGGGCCATGCTACTTATGAGTAACGTGACTGCCCAGTCCCGGCCCCCGGAGCGGCGAACATCACACGACCGGCCGTACGCCGGGCCCCTCGCTTTTCGCCCCCGCCGGGGGTGCTGCCCCCGCACCCTGGCTCCTCAAACGCCGGAGGGCTGGATGTCAGCACCTCCGGCGTTCGAGGAGCGGGGTCCGGGGCGGAGCCACGGGGTTGGGACGGGAAGGGGCGGCGGGGGCGAGAGAGCCGTCCCACGCCGGCAGCGACACGTCGACGATCGCGACGGTGGTGATCGTGAAGGGGATCGACGTCCACCACTCCGAGGATCTTGGCGTGATCCCGACGTCTCTGTTCCGCTTCAAGGGCCCCTTCGGAGCGCACGGGGAGACCATCTCGGCGGGCGCCGTCCTGGTCATCCCTCCCACGCCGGCCGTCTTCCCGCTCCTTCGGCGCCTCATCTGTCACGCATCCATGCCAGGCGCGGGGAACCGCGCGCCCCGTCACGACGTGGCGGCCGCACGCGCCGAAGGCGACAGCCGCCATACGGCGCTCAGGCCCCCGCGGAGGACATCGCGGCGACCAGCACCGGGGTGACCTGCTCGATCTGCCAGGGCCGCGCCCCGTGCGCGGCCAGCGCCGCGGCGACCGCCTGCTCGTCGGCGGGCTGGGGCGGCTCCCAGCAGACCCTCCGCACCGTGTCCGGAGTGATCAGGTTCTCCGCCGGCATCCCCAGCCGCTCGGCCACCGCGCTCACCCCGGCCCGTGCGGCGCTCAGCCGTGCCGCGGCCTCCGGGTCCTTGTCGGCCCACGCGCGCGGCGGCGGGGGGCCGGTCACCGGCTGGCCGGGCTGGGGCAGCCGGTCCTCGCTCAGAGCCTTCGCCCGGTCGACGGCGGCCTGCCACTGCTCGAGCTGGCGCCGCCCCACGCGCTGCCCGAACCCGTTCAGCGCGCCGAGGGCGTGGTGGTTCGCCGGCATCGCGAGGGCGGCCTCGACGATGGCGGCGTCGGAGAGCACCTTGCCGGGGGAGACGTCCCGCCGCCGGGCGATCCGGTCGCGGGCCTCCCAGAGCTCCCGGACGACGGCCATCTGCCGGCGCCGGCGGACCTTGTGCATGCCGGAGGTACGCCGCCAGGGGTCCTTGCGGGGCTCCGGCGGCGGAGCCGAGGCGATGGCGTCGAACTCCTGCCGGGCCCAGTCGAGCTTGCCCTGCCGCTCCAGTTCCTTCTCCAGGGCGTTCCGCAGGTCGACCAGCAGTTCGACGTCGAGTGCGGCGTAGCGCAGCCAGGGTTCGGGCAGCGGGCGGGTGGACCAGTCGACGGCGGAGTGGCCCTTCTCCAGGGTGAAGCCGAGCACGTTCTCGACCATCGCGCCGAGTCCCACCCGGGGGAACCCGGCGAGCCGTCCGGCCAGTTCGGTGTCGAAGATGCGGCTGGGCAGCATGCCTATCTCGCGCAGACAGGGCAGATCCTGGGTGGCGGCGTGCAGCACCCACTCGACACCGGACAGGGCCTCGCCGAGACCGGACAGGTCGGGGCAGGTGACAGGATCGATCAGCGCGCTGCCCGCGCCCTCGCGGCGCAGCTGGACGAGGTAGGCGCGCTGGCCGTAGCGGTAGCCGGAGGCGCGCTCCGCGTCGACGGCGAGGGGGCCGGTGCCCGCGGCGAAGGCGGCGACCGCTTCGGCCAGGGCGGCCTCGTCCGCGATCACGGGCGGAATGCCCTCACGCGGTTCGAGCAAGGGGATCGGCGCCTCCGTAGCAGAAGATCCGCCGTCGTCCGGAGGGGCGCCTCCGGTGGTGCGCAGTGAACTGTCTGCTGCGGTGTCGTGGGCGTCGGTCACCTGTCAAGAGTATCCGCAGGAGCCGGCGCCTGACCTTCCCCTACGTGCCGGGGCGGGGCCGACCAGCGAGAACAGGCCGCCGCGGGCGGCGCCGCCGGGTGTGGGAAGGCGCCCGCCGGCAGGGGGACGCCGACGGGCGCGGATCAGGGGGACGGGGGTCAGTGGATGATGCCGGTACGCAGGGCCACCGCCACCATTCCGGCACGGTCACCCGTGCCGAGCTTGCGGGCGATGCGGGCGAGGTGGCTCTTGACGGTCAGGGCGGACAGGCCCATCGAGACGCCGATCGCCTTGTTCGACTGGCCCTCCGCCACCAGTCGCAGTACCTCGACCTCGCGGCCGGACAGTTCGCGGTAGCCGCCCGGGTGGCTCGGGGCACCCGGGGGGCGGCGGTGCAGCCGGGCGGCGGCGGCGCCGATGGGGGCGGCACCGGGCCGGGAGGGGAGCCCGAGGTTGGTGCGGGTGCCGGTGACGACGTACCCCTTCACCCCGCCGGCCAGCGCGTTGCGCACGGCGCCGATGTCGTCGGCGGCGGACAGGGCGAGGCCGTTGGGCCAGCCCGCGGCGCGGGTCTCGGAGAGAAGGGTGAGGCCGGAACCGTCCGGCAGATGGACTTCGGCGACACAGATGTCGCGGGGGTTGCCGATGCGGGGACGAGCCTCCGCGACGGACGAGGCCTCGATGACATCGCGCACACCGAGCGCCCACAGATGGCGGGTGACGGTGGAACGGACGCGGGGGTCGGCCACGACCACCATGGCGGTCGGCTTGTTCGGGCGGTAGGCGACCAGGCTTGCGGGCTGCTCGAGGAGAACGGACACCAGGCCTCCTGGGGGGCGGGGCGGGGCCGGCTCGTGGGGGGTGTGCCGGGACGAACCGTGCTTTCAAGGTCACAGTCGTCTTCGGCAGCAAACCTGGAGTCCTTTAGGAAATGATCACGAAGTAGTGAGTAACAATCTGGGCAATTCGGACGCACGGTCGATCATTCGAAGATCGAACGGTTTCGGTCTGCGTCGAAACGCTTCCGATTGTGGCCGTATCGACAAAGAGATCGTCATGGATGGTTGCGGGGGGCCCCGCAGGGGAAGCTCAGCGCGACTGCGGCCCCCTGCGCTGGGGCAGCGTCACCACCGACGCGTCCCCGGGAGCGGCCGGGGGCAGCCCCGCCACCTGAGCCAGCAGATCGCACCAGGCGACCAGATGGGTGCCCGTGTCCGGCACCCCGCCCAGCCCCTCCCGGGGCGTCCACGAGGCACGGATCTCGATCTGCGAGGCGGCCGGCCGCGCGGACAGCCCGCCGAAGTAGTGGGAACTCGCCCGCGTCACCGTGCCGCTGGGCTCGCCGTACGACAGCCCGCGCGCCGTGAGCGCGCCGGTCAGCCACGACCAGCACACGTCCGGCAGCAGCGGGTCGGCCGCCATCTCCGGCTCCAGCTCCGCACGCACCAGCGTCACCAGTCGGAAGGTGCCCCGCCAGGCGTCGTGCCCGGCCGGATCGTGCAGCAGCACCAGCCGCCCGTCGGCCAGGTCCTCCTCGCCGTCGACGACCGCGGCCTCCAGCGCGTACGCGTACGGCGCGAGCCGCTTCGGCGCGGGCGTGGACTCCGCCTCGATCTGGGGCCGCAGCCGCGCGCCGCGCAGCGCGTCGACAGCGGCTCGGAAGGGCGGCGGAGGCGCACCTCCGTGCCCGGTATCCCCCTCGGCCCCCTTCTGTTCGTCCATTCCGCCAGCGCCGTCCGACAGTCGTCCCTGAGCCGCAGCCATGCGGGGAAGATTAAGCGGAACGGGCCCCCGGCGCAGGGAAGGACACCCGCGCCGGCCGGGGGTGTCCGGAACCCGGCCCGCGTCCACCGCGTACCGGACGACCTCGGGTCGGTCCGGCGGCCCGGTCGTGCGAGACTGGCCGGTGTGAGTGCCAACGCAAGCCCGACGGGCCAGATGCCGACTGAGACCACCGACCCCGTCAAGAACGACGCGGTCAGGGATTCAGCCTTCCTCAGGGCGTGCCGGCGCGAGCCGGTGCCGCACACGCCGGTGTGGTTCATGCGCCAGGCCGGACGTTCACTGCCGGAGTACCGGAAGGTGCGCGAGGGCATCGGGATGCTCGACTCCTGCATGCGGCCCGAGCTGGTCGCCGAGATCACCCTCCAGCCGGTGCGCCGCCACCGGGTGGACGCGGCGATCTACTTCAGCGACATCGTCGTCCCCCTCAAGGCCATCGGGATCGACCTCGACATCAAGCCCGGCATCGGCCCGGTCGTCGAGCAGCCGATCCGCACCCGCGCCGACCTCGCCCGGCTGCGCGACCTCACCCCCGAGGACGTCTCCTACGTCACCGAGGCCATGGGGATCCTGACCCGGGAACTCGGTCCCACCCCGCTGATCGGCTTCGCGGGCGCCCCGTTCACCCTCGCCAGCTACCTCATCGAGGGCGGCCCCTCCCGTACGTACGAGAACGCCAAGGCGATGATGTACGGCGACCCGGAGCTCTGGGCCGACCTGCTCGACCGCCTCGCCGACATCACGGCCGCGTTCCTGAAGGTGCAGATCGAGGCCGGCGCCTCGGCCGTCCAGCTCTTCGACTCCTGGGCCGGCGCGCTCGCCCCCGCCGACTACCGGCGCTCGGTGCTGCCCGCCTCGGTGAAGGTGTTCGACGCAGTGGCCGGCTACGACGTCCCGCGCATCCACTTCGGCGTCGGCACCGGTGAGCTGCTGAAGCCCATGAGCGAGGCCGGCGCGGACGTCGTCGGCGTCGACTGGCGCGTCCCGATGGACGAGGCCGCCCGGCGTGTCGGCCCCGGCAAGGCGCTCCAGGGCAACCTCGACCCGACCGTCCTGTTCGCCGGCCCCGAGGCCGTCGAGACGAAGGCGCAGGAGGTGCTGGACGCCGCGGCCGGCCTGGAGGGCCACGTCTTCAACCTCGGCCACGGCGTCATGCCGTCCACCGACCCGGACGCCCTGACCCGCCTCGTCGAGTACGTCCACACGCGGACCGCCCGCTGACCCACCGCACACGCGCCGGACGCGCGGCGGCCCCCGGGAGGCGGGGTACCGGGCCCGCCCCCGGGCTCCTCACGGCGCCGCCGCGTAGCAGTGGACGACCACCGACCGCGACGGGCTCCATCGCTGCTCGACCGTGGCCATCCGTTCCCGGCCCAGCCGCTCGTACAGCGCCACGGCGCCGGTGTCGGACGCCACGACATCGAGCACCGGATGCAGGCCGCGCCCGCGGGCCTCGTCGGCGGCCCGGCCGATCAGCAGCGCACCGATGCCGTGCCCCCGGGCCCGAGGGCCGACGAACAGCCGGCTGACCACCGCGGTCAGGTCCCTGCCCGCCCCGCTGCGCGCGCTCCACAGACCGGGGGCCACGTCTCCCTCGCCGCCGCGGGACAAGACTGCGTGGCCGACGACCCGGCCGTCGAGTTCGGCGACCCAGACCCCCGGCGCGGCGCCCGGCGACACCCACTCGCCGGGCCGGTCGGGCCAGTTCACCGGGTATCCGTCGCACCGATGGACTTCCGCGAGGACCCGCGCGCAGCTGTCGAGGTCGTGATCGGCCCTCGGGCGGACGCGGACGTGCGGCTTCCGCACCGCGGTCGCGGAGTTCTCGGTATCCATACCGTCAGGGAAGCACAGGCGGCGGCCCGCGCGGCCGGGGTCACCGGGCCCGCCGGCCGAAGAGGACTCCGGGTGGCTCCGGGGGCGGGGGAGTGCCGGGTCTGAGCGGCCAGGCGAGGAGCATGCCGGCCGCGAAACCGGCCACATGCGCCACGTAGGCGACGGTGCCGGCGCTGGAGACACCCTGGCCGGCGGAGTAGAACGCCTGCAGGACGAACCAGGAGCCCAGCACGATCCAGGCGGGCAGGCGCAGCGGCAGGAAGATCAGGAACGGGACGAGGACCCAGACGCGGGCCTTCGGATAGAGGACCAGATAGGCGCCGAGCACACCGGCGACCGCTCCCGAGGCACCGATCAGGGGGTCGCCCGAGCCGGCGTTGAGCAGGGCGAAGCCGTACGACGCCGCGTACCCGCAGACGAGATAGAACAGCAGGTACCGGACGTGCCCCATGCGGTCCTCGACGTTGTTGCCGAAGATCCACAGGAACAGCATGTTGCCCAGCAGGTGCAGCCAGCCGCCGTGCAGGAACATCGCCGTGAGGACGCTCAGCTCGGCGGACTTCTCGTACCCCGGCCGGTCCACCACGCATCCCGGACCCTGCGGGCCCACCCCGGTCTCGCCCGTGGGCACCAGGTGCGGCATGCGGTGGTGGATCAGCTCCTGCGGGACGGCCGCGTAGCGGTCCAGGAACGCCTGCAGACGGCACAGCTCGGCCAGGCTGCTCCCGCCGGTCAGGGAGTCGACGACACCCGGCGTGAAGCCGACGAAGACCGCGAAGTTGGCGGCGAGCAGCGCGTACGTCACCCACGGGGTGCGCCGCGCCGGATTCATGTCATGGACGGGGATGACCACATCCCCCATGTGCCCGGGCGGGGACGGGTGAATCCGAGGCCGCGCTGAACACGGCCGTGCGGGCGTGCGTATGACTCGTCAACCGCACGCGGCGCGGGGAAGGGGCCGCGGCGCCGACGTGAGGACGACAGGCGATGAACGACCGAGTGACCCCCGCGATACACGCGCTGCCCGACGGCGAGGCCGAGCTCACGCTGGTGGTGCGCCTCCCCTGGGAGGACATCGCGCGGCTCGGCCAGGAGGCGGGGCGGCTCGCCGCCCAGGCGAAGCGGCCGGTGACGCTGGACGAGGCGGTGAGCCACCGGCTGCGTTCCGTGAAGGCCGCGGCACACGCGAAGCCGGCGGGGGAGCAGCCGGCGCCGGCGCCGGTGCCGGCCGCCAGCGGCTCGGTGTCCTCGCTGCCGTCCCGGCCGCCGGCCGAACAGGCGCGGCAGGCGATCGAGAGGATCAACGGGACGGGGTGAGGGCTTCACGGGCGGCGCCGTAGGGGTGCGGTCCCGTCGTGCGGTGCCGGCCGTACGGGGCCGGCCGCGCCCACGCGGCGGAGCCGCACATCGCTCCGGCCCCGCACCCCCTCACATGACCGCCCTGATCCTCGCCGCCGCCTTGCGGGCCGCCACCTGGACCGGGTCCCAGACCGGGGAGAAGGGCGGGGCGTAGCCGAGGTCCAGGGCTGTCACCTGCTCCACGGTCATACCGGCCGTGAGGGCGACCGCCGCGATGTCGACCCGCTTGCCGGCGCCCTCGCGGCCGACGATCTGGACACCGAGGAGCCGGCCCGTGCGCAGTTCGGCGAGCATCTTCACCGTCATGGGTGAGGCGTCCGGGTAGTAGCCCGCGCGGCTGGTCGACTCGATGGTGACCGACTCGAACCGCAGCCCCACGCGCAGGGCGTCCTTCTCCCGCAGTCCCGTGCGCGCGATCTCCAGATCGCACACCTTGCTGACCGCGGTGCCGACCACGCCGGGGAAGGTGGCGTAGCCGCCGCCGACGCCCGCTCCGATGATCTGGCCGTGCTTGTTGGCGTGGGTGCCGAGCGGGATGTGCCGCTGCTGACCGGAGACCAGGTCGAGCACCTCCACACAGTCGCCGCCGGCCCAGATGTTCTCGTACCCGCGCACCCGCATCGACCGGTCGGTGAGCAGCCCGCCGGAGTCCCCCAGGGGGAGCCCGGCCGCCCGCGCGAGGGCCGTCTCGGGCCGCACGCCCATACCGAGGACGACGACGTCGGCCGGGTACTCGGACCGCGCCGTGGCCACCGCGCGGACCCGGCCGTCGCCGTCCGTCAGCAGCTTCGTGACCTCGGCGTCGTTCACCATGGTGATGCCCATGCCTTCCATGGCCCGGTGCACCAGGCGGCCCATGTCGGGGTCGAGCGTCGCCATGGGTTCCCTGCCGCGGTTGACGACCGTCACCTGGTAGCCGCGTTTGATCATCGCCTCGGCCATCTCCACGCCGATGTACCCGGCGCCGACCACCACCGCGCGCCTCCCCCGCGCGCCCGCCAGCGTGTCCAGCAGAGCCTGTCCGTCGTCCAGGGTCTGCACACCGTGCACCCCGGAGGCGCTCATACCGGGCAGGTCCGGGCGGATGGGCCGCGCACCGGTGGCGATCACCAGTTTGTCGTACGACGTCCAGGACTCGGCCCCGGAATCCACGTCACGCGTGCGCACCCGGCCCCGCCCCGGGTCGATCTCCGTGACCTCGGTGCGCAGCCGCACGTCGATGTCCCGCGCGCGGTGCTCCTCGGGGGTGCGCGCGATCAGCCGGTCACGGTCGGGGACGTCGCCGCTCACCCAGTAGGGGATGCCGCACGCCGAATAGGAGGTGAAGTGGCCCCGTTCGAACGCCACGATCTCCAGTTCGTCCGGGCCCTTCAGCCGGCGGGCCTGCGACGCCGCGGACATGCCCGCGGCGTCACCGCCGATCACCACCAGACGTTCCCGCGCGCCGCGCGCCTCGCTCTTGTCCATGCGGACACGCTACGGGGCGGGGCCGCCCGGCAGTCCGGAGCCCGACCGTTCAGCCCCGCTGGTTCTCCTGCCCGCCGCCCGGCTGCGTCGGAGCCGCAGTCGGAGCCGCAGTCGGGGCCGGACCCGCAGGCGCAGCCGGGACCGGTGCCGAGGTCCGGGCGCGTCGCGACAGCAGGGGCCGTACGGCCTTCAGCCACAGCAGGACCAGCAGCGCCGCCACGGCCGCGAACGGCAGGACCGCGCCGACCGCCACCATCAGCCAGCGCAGCATCGTCACGAACACGTCCCAGCCGCCCGCGAGAGCGTCCACGAAGCCGGGCTCGTCGTCGTCCTTCCCGCCCTTCTCCGCCGGCGCCTCCGACAGGGACAGAGTGATCGTCGCCAGGCTCGTACGGTCCTTCAGGGACGCCTGCTGGGCCAGCAGGGACTCCAGGTCCGCCTGGCGGGTGCTCAGTTCACCCTCCAGCGTGACCACGTCACTGAGCCTGGTCGCCCGGTCCATCAGCTCGCGGATCCTGACCACACTGGCCCGCTGCGAGGTGATCCGGCTCTCCACGTCGACCACCTGGTCGGTGACGTCCTCCGCCTTCGCCCGGCGTTCGACGAGTTCGCCCGTTCCCTCGAGCCCGGCGAGGACGTCCGCGTACCTGGCGACGGGAACGCGCAGTTCGATGTGCGTGTGCTCGTGGCCCGTGGGGTCCCGGCGGGTGTTCTCGTCGCCGACGTAGCCGCCCGCGTCCGCGGTCGTCGTGCGGACCTCGTCCAGCGCCTCGGGCACGTCCTTGACCCGCACGGTCAGCGAGGCGGTGCGGATGATGTGGTTCACGGTGGCCCTCGGCGGTGCGGCCGTCCCGGCGGCGTCCGCCGGACCGCCGGGCGCGCCCTGTTCGGCGCCCTCGTCCCGCGCGGCCTCCCGCTGTCCCTCGGCCGGCGCGGCGGCCGCCTTGTCGTCGGCCCCGGAACCGGCCGAGTCGCTGCCCGTACCGCTGCACCCGGTGACCGCGAGGGCCACCGCCAGCAGCACCCCGGCCAAGGCGTGGGCGGGTCGAACGGATCGTCGTATGTACATAGCGGGTCCCCCCGGTTGTGAAGCACTGACGTTCCTTCGACGCGGCGGGGGCCCTGGCCGTTTGCGCCGGACGGTTCCGATGAGGTCACGGTAGGGACTCGTCAGGGCCACATGGCCCTCGCGGAAGCGCCGGTGCCGTTTGAGAAGGTGGAGCCATGAGCGGAACACATGCGGGCGACGGGCCGCGGGTCGTCGTCGTCGGAGCCGGAATCGCCGGGCTGGCCGCCGCCCACCGGCTGCTGGAACGCGGGGCGCGGGTCACCGTGGTGGAGGCCTCGGACCGGGTCGGCGGCAAGCTGCTGCCCGGCGAGATCGCGGGCGCCCGCGTCGACCTCGGCGCCGAGTCCCTGCTGGCCCGCCGCCCCGAGGCGGTCGGCCTCGCCCGCGAGGTGGGTCTCGCCGACCGGCTCCAGCCGCCGGCCACCGCGTCCGCCGCGCTGTGGACCCGCGGCGCCCTGCGCCCCATGCCCAAGGGGCACGTCATGGGCGTGCCCGGCACCGCCGACGCCCTCGCCGGCGTGCTGTCCGACGAAGGGGTGGCCCGGATCGGGCGCGACGCCGACCTGCCCCGCACCGAGGTCGGCGACGACGTGGCGGTCGGCGAGTACGTGGCGGCCCGGCTCGGCCGCGAGGTCGTCGACCGCCTCGTCGAGCCCCTGCTCGGCGGGGTGTACGCGGGCGACGCCTACCGCATCTCGATGCGCGCGGCGGTCCCGCAGCTCTTCGAGGCCGCCCGCAGCCACACCTCCCTGACCGAGGGCGTCCGCGAGATCCAGGCGAAGGCCGCCGCCGCGCGGCAGACCGGCCCGGTGTTCATGGGCATCGCGGGCGGAGTGGGCACCCTCCCGCTCGCCGTCGCCGACTCCGTGCGGGCGCGGGGCGCCGGGATCCTGACCGGGACACCGGTCACGGATCTGCGCCGCGAACCGGAGACCGGCTGGCGGGTCGTCGCCGGGGACCGGGAACTGCGGGCCGACGCCGTCGTCGTCGCCGTGCCCGCCCCGGCCGCCGCCGCCCTGCTGCGCGCCGAGGCGCCGGGCGCCGCCGCCGAACTCGCCGGAGTCGAGTACGCCTCCATGGCGCTGGTCACCCTCGCCTACCGCCGCGCGGAGACCGATCTGCCCGGGGGCAGCGGATTCCTCGTCCCGCCCGTCGACGGACACACCATCAAGGCGTCCACGTTCGCCTCCCGCAAGTGGGGCTGGATCGCCGGGGAGAACCCGGACCTGGTAATCCTGCGCACCTCGGTGGGCCGCCACGGCGAGACGGAGATCCTCGGCCGCGACGACGCCGGTCTCGTGGAGGTGTCACGGCACGACCTGAAGGCGGCCACCGGCCTGTCCGCCACTCCGGTCGCCACCCGCGTCACCCGCTGGGACGACGGCCTGCCGCAGTATCCCGTCGGCCACCACGCGCGCGTGACCCGTGTCCGCGCGCACCTCGCGGGCCTCGCCGGGCTCGCCGTGTGCGGCGCGGCCTACGACGGTGTCGGCGTCCCCGCGTGCGTCGCGAGCGCGTACGCCGCCGCCGACCAGATCCAGGGTGACCTGCGCGCTGTGCAGCAGCTCACCGCCCACCCGGTGCAGAGCCTCCACGGCGGAGCAGGAGAATAGGAACCATGAGTGACGACGCCACCACCCCCGCCCCCGGCCGGATCCCCAACAAGGGCAAGCTGGCCAAGGACCTCAACGAGGTCGTCCGCTACACCCTCTGGTCGGTCTTCAAGCTGAAGGACCTGCTGCCCGAGGACCGCGCCGGGTACGCCGAGGAGGTCCAGGAGCTGTTCGACCAGCTGGAGGCCAAGGACGTCACGATCCGCGGCACCTACGACGTGTCGGGCCTGCGCGCGGACGCCGACCTCATGATCTGGTGGCACGCCGAGACCGCCGACCAGCTCCAGGAGGCGTACAACCTCTTCCGCCGCACCCGGCTCGGCCGTGCGCTGGAGCCGGTCTGGTCGAACATGGCGCTGCACCGGCCCGCCGAGTTCAACCGCTCGCACATCCCGGCGTTCCTCGCCGACGAGACGCCCCGCAACTACGTGAGCGTCTATCCCTTCGTGCGCTCCTACGACTGGTACCTGCTGCCCGACGAGGACCGCCGCCGGATGCTCGCCGACCACGGCAAGATGGCCCGCGGCTACCCGGACGTGCGCGCCAACACGGTCGCCTCCTTCTCGCTCGGCGACTACGAGTGGATGCTCGCCTTCGAGGCCGACGAGCTGGACCGCATCGTCGACCTCATGCGCCACCTGCGCGGCTCGGAGGCCCGGATGCACGTCCGTGAGGAGGTCCCGTTCTACACGGGCCGCCGCAAGGACATCGCGGACCTGGTCGCGGGCCTGGCCTGACCCCGGTCCCGCCGGCGGACCTCCAACCCCCCGCCCAACCCCCCGCCCGGCCGGCCGCCCGGCGCGGGACCGGCCGGGCAGGAGGGCGGGGTGGCCCCGGGCGTCCGGCGCGGAGTCGGACGGGTGGGGCGTCGCATGCCGGCGGGCGGGTCGGTGGACCCGGCGCCGGACGTGGACCCCGGGTGCGGGACGCCTCCGGCCGCCGCTGCGGGCGGCACCGGTCGTGACCCGCCGGGTGATCACCCGGCGGGTCGCTCCACCGGCCGGGTCCGCGGTGTGGGCCTCGGCTCCGGGTGGGGTGCGCAGGAAGCGCGCCGGCCCGGGACGTGGCCCTCCAGCAGATACGCCTCCAGATGCCCGTTCACACAGGCGTTGGGCCCGCCCGCGATGCCGTGGCTGCCGGCGTCCCGCTCGGTCACCAGCGTCGAACCCGCCAGCCGCCGGTGCATCTCCAGAGCCCCGTCGTACGGGGCGGCCGCGTCCCGCTCGGCCGCCAGGATCAGCGTCGGCGGCAGCTCGCCCCGTCCGGCACGCACATCCAGCGGCCGCTGCCGGGGTGCCTTCCAGTAGGCACAGGGCAGGTTCGTCCACACATTGGCCCAGGTCTCGAAGGGTGCCCTGCGCGCCAGCCGGGTGTTGTCCCGGTCCCACACCGCCCAGTCCTCCGGCCAGGACGCGTCGTTGCACTCCACGGCGAGATACACCGCCCGTGCGTTCTCGGCCTCCGCCGCCGCCTCCGGATAGGCCTGGGCCAGCTCCACCAGCGGCTCGGGGTCGCCCTTCAGATACGCCGACAGCGCCCGAGCGCGATGCGGCCAGAGGTCGTCGTAGTACCCGGCCTGCAACAGTGCCGCCTGCAGTTGTTCCGGCCCGGCCTTCCCGCCCGCCGGGTCCTTCGCCAGCCGCGTCCTCGCCTTCTCGTAGGCCGCCTGCACCTTCCGCGCGGTGTCACCCAGTCCGTACACGGCGTCGTGCCGGGCGACCCAGGCACGGAAGTCCGCCCAGCGGTCCTCGAACGCCGCCGACTGGTCGAGGTTGTTGCGGTACCAGATGTGCTCCGGGTCCGGGTTCACCGCCGCGTCGAACACCATCCGCCGTACGTGCGAGGGGAACATCGTGGCGTACAGCGCCCCGAGGTATGTGCCGTACGACGATCCCACGAACGTCAGCCGGTTCTCGCCGAGCGCGGCCCGCAGGACGTCCAGGTCACGGGCGTTGTTGAGCGAGTTGTAGTGCCGCAGGGAGTCGCCGGCCCGCTCGGCGCAGCCACGGGCGTACGCCTTGGCCCTCGCGACGCGCTCCCGCTTGTACGCCGCCGAGGGGTGGACCGGCGCGTCCGTGGGAGCCCGGTGGAACGTCCCCGGGTCCGTGCAGGACAGCGGCGCCGAACGGCCCACACCGCGCGGGGCGTAGCCGACCAGGTCGTAGGCCGCCGCGATGCGCTTCCACTCGGGAAGCGCGGCCGTCATCGGGAAGTACATGCCGTTCGCGCCCGGCCCGCCCGGGTTGTACACCAGGGAGCCCTGCCGGGGCACCTCGCGCTTGCCGCCCGCCGGGTCCTTCCCGGTGGCGCGGGCGCGGCTGACGGTGAGTTCGATCTGCTCACCGTCCGGGCGGGTGTAGTCGAGCGGGACGCGGACCGTGCCGCACCGGACGGTGCCCGGGAGCTGCTGTCCGGTGGGGCACGGACCGAAGTCGACACCCCGGTCGGCGGCGCGCGCGGCGGCCACGGCGGTACCGCGCAGCCCGGCCGCGGCGGAGGCGGACGAGGAGGCCGCGGCGGAGGCGGGGACGGCGGGGGTTCCGGCGCCGGCCGGGGCGGCGGCCAGGGTGGTGAGGAGCATGGACCCGGCGGCCACATGGACGGCGGCAGTTCTCATCGGCGATCCCTTCGGTGCGCAAACGCGACTCAAGGGATGTTTCGTTCGATGGTGGTGCGAGGCAAGCACCCTCCGCCGGGGTGTGTCGTCAGTGCTCCTGACGCGGATCCCGGTGGGCGAGGGCCGCGCGCAGCTCCGGTTCGCCCACCGCGCGGATGCCGAGCACCGCGACGGAGGTGAGGTACGTGCGGTCGTCCCCGGTGTCACCGGCGCCGCGGGGCAGGGCGCCCAGCAGCCGCTGACCCGCGGGGGAGGCCCAGCGCGAGTAGGGATGGACCTCGAACCGCGCGACGGCCAGACAGCTCAGCGTGAAGAACAACGGCAGGGTGAACCACGCGGCGACCAGCTGCCGCGGCAGGTCCGAGGGGGCGGGCATGAGGAGGGCGGTCGCCGCCAGCCCGGTGACCGCCACCGCGGCGAGCCGCACCTGCCGCACCGCGTCCGCGACGCTCCGGCCGGCGCCGTCCGGTACCGCCAGTCCGGCACGGATCAGCCGCTCCGCGATCCCGCCCACCGCGTCGCCGGCCGCGGCGGCGGTCCGCACCGGCGCGATCGGCGACTGCCCCTGAGGCCCTATGGCCCCTATGACCGACCGTTCCATGTCGTCCCGGCCGTCGGGATCGACCACCGTCGCCCAGCCGGTGTGCGCCAGCAGCAGCCGTCGCTGACGGGCCATCGCGACGAGCGTGACGTCGGCGACCCGCCCGGGGCCACCGGACAGGAACGCCGCCTCGTACAGCGTCAGACCGCGTCCCGCTCCCGCCTCACCGCCGGGCGGCGCGGCATCGGCCCCGCGTAGGGCGGCCAGGCACAGCCGCAGACTCGCCGCGCCGGCGACGGCCCAGGCCAGGAGCAGGAGAGGGACCCAGAACATGGCCCCTTTGTAAGCGACGCGGTCACAGGAACACCATGCCCTGTTCACGATCCGGACGTGCTGTTGTCCGTACGTGACATTCCGCTTGGGGTTCGTCCGGCCGCCGTGGCCGGGGCGGGTCAGCGGCGCAGCAGCACCCGCCGCGTGGCCCGCGCCAGCCGTACCGCCGTCCTGCCCGACCGGGGACGCGGCCCCGACCGCTCCAGCCACCACTGCCGCAGCTCGCGGTGTACCCGCGTGTCCTCCGGCCGCCGGGCGATCAGCAGTTCCTCGACGAACTCCAACGCGTCCTGCCGGTAGCCGTCGCTCATCGGCTGCGTCTGCGCGTACGCGAGGAAGGCGGGCCGGTAGCCCTCCCCGAGGATCACCGGCAACTCCGGGGCGACCTTCGCGACCACATCGGCGCGCTTGGCGGCGAGCGCCCGCGCCTGCACACCCATCCGCACCCGGTCGAACCCTTCCGGCACGGGGGTCCCGGCGACCAGCGCGGACAGCACGGCGGTCTGCGCGAGCGCGAGCCGCTGTCGTGTGGCAGCGGCAGCGGCAGCGGCAGCGGCAGTGGCAGTGGCAGCGGCAGCGGCAGCGAAGCCCGGCCGTGACGAGGGCCCGGCCCCCGTCACCGCGGCCGCCGGGCTCGTCCCCCGCCGCTCCGCCCCCTTCTCGACCGCACCCCGGATCGCGGCCAACTCCCGCCGCATCTCCTCCGCTTCCGGGAAGTTCTCGTCCCGCTCCAGCAGTACACCGGGCGGGGCCACCCGGGACGCGAGATCGGTGAGGACGTCCAGCACGGGCTCCGGAACGGGATGGGCGTGACTGTCGTGCCACACACCGTCCCGCTCGAACCCGCCCGCGACATGGACGTACGCGATGGCCTCCAGCGGCAGTCCGGCGAGCGCCTTGGCCGGGTCCTCGCCCCGGTTGACGTGGTTGGTGTGCAGATTGGCGACGTCGATGAGGAGCCGTACGCCGGTGCGGTCGGCCAGCTCGTACAGGAACTGCCCCTCGGTCATCTCCTCGCCCGGCCAGGAGATCAGCGCGGCGATGTTCTCGACGGCGAGCGGCACGGGCAGCGCGTCCTGGGCGATCCGGACGTTCTCGCAGAGCACGTCCAGGGCGTCGCGAGTACGCGGCACGGGCAGCAGGTGCCCGGCTTCGATCCGGGGGGAGGCGGTCAGCGCCCCGCCGGCCCGCACGAACGCGATGTGCTCGGTGACCAGGGGCGACCCCAGCGCGGTGACCCGCTCGGCGAGCGCGGTCAGCCTCCCCTCGTCGGGCGGCTCGGCCCCGCCCAGCCCGAGCGAGACCCCGTGCGGCACGACGGTCACCCCGCGCTCCCGCAACCGCAGCAGCGAATCGGGCAGGTGCCCCGGACAGACGTTCTCGGCGACGACCTCCACCCAGTCGATCCCCGGCATGCCCTCCACCGCGTCCGCGATCTCCGGCCGCCACCCGATCCCGTTCCCCAGCCTCACACTCATCCCCGCCCCCTCCGTCACCCGGCACTCCCGCCCGGCCCCCCGAACGCCCCCTCGGGACGTGCCAGGGATATGACCCCGCCGCCCGCCCCCGAACCACTCACCGGGCGCCTTCAGAGCAACATTTGAGGTTAGGGACGCACGGACCGGAGGAAGTCGCCGAGGACACGGAAGTCGTCCTGCCGGAGCCCGACCCGCGGGTGAGATGGACGTCAAGCCGCAGGAGCCGCAGGGCTGATTCCGTGGCGCCGGGCACGCGGAGTCGCGGCGCCTCCCCGCCCGGATCAGCGCACCGTGAACGCGGGGGACGTTCCCGTGAACGGGGTGATGGTGCCGGTGAGGCTGCGCGCGTCGCCGTGGTAGACGACGCGGTAGGGGCCGGGGGCCGTGCCCTGGGGGACGTCCCAGGTTATGGTGACTTTGGAGGCGGCGATTCCGTCGCGTATCCAGTGGAAGCGGGTCGGCCAGTCGCCGTCGTCGGCGACGGTGCGCCACGTGCCGCCGGCTTCCTGGCGCTGGATCTCCAGGTAGGTCTGCCCGCGGTGCAGGTCGTTGCCCGGGTGGGCGCCCGCGAAGACGGTCTCGACCCGCTCCCCGGCCCGGTAGTTCTCCCGCGGCGGCACCAGTACGTCGCCGAACCTCCGGAACAGCTGCGGCGCGTCGAGCACCACCCCCGGCTGCAGCGAGAGCGCCTTCCCGGACAGGTCCGGCGGCTTCGGGCCGGGCGGGAGCTCCGTTCCGTCGCGCAGTGAGGCGGCCAGCGCGGCCGCGGTCTGCTGGAGCGCCGGAAGCTGCCAGCGGCCGAAGAGGGTGCTGCCGCCCTCGTACTGCTGCGCGTCGTACTCCTCGGGGGTGGTCAGATAGTGGAAGTACGCGTTCGCGTATCCGGCGACGAGTACGTCGTCGACGTCCGCGCCCACGATCCCGGCGACGGTGCGCCGCAGCCGCAGACCCGCGCAGACGGTGACCTCGCCCGGGATGCCGATCAGATAGAGGCCGCCGATGCGGACCAGCATCACCGGCACCCGCTCCTGCACCCAGGGGTAGACGCGGTTCATCTCCCCGATGGGCACGAAGACGTCCTTGGGCGCCTGGGCCTGCCTCAGCTCCGGTGAGACCGTGTAGATCACGGAGTCGGAGATCGCGTCCCAGAAGGGGTTCTCCCCTTCCTCGAAGCCGGGGAAGGCCGGGCCGTCCTCCATGCTGCCCGCCGCCATGGAGGCGCCGACGCACGGGGTGGACGTGCGGTGGGTCCGTCCGTCGCCGGTGAACTCGGGGCCGACGGTGACATCGGAGAGGTCGACGTACACCAGCCGGGAGTCGACCGGACCGGACAGCCGCACGCCCGGCTCTCCCAACTGGGAGGCGGCGGCCTCGTACTGGCGGAGCCCGCTGGCGCGGGTGTGCGCGAAGTCCTCCGGTGTCGTGGGCGGCTGGAGGTCCAGGTTCGGCGACATGTCGCCGCTGTTGGTCTGGGCGAACGCGGAGACGAAGGCGGGGGTGCCGTCGGCGAGGTAGTCGACGCCGCTGACCTCGCGCTCCCAGTGGTGCGCGGCGTAGCCCTTGTTGTCCGCGCTGATGAGCCGGTTGTCCCCGGACATGCCGGTGCTGTGCACGGGGAACCAGTTGACGGCCCCGACCGCCCGGCCGGCCCGTTCCACCCGGAGCAGGGTGGTGTGCGTGTCGACGGCGTCCGGGAAGTGGTCCCGGTCGGCCTTCGGGTTGCGGTCGAAGGCCGACCGGGACCGGTTGACGCTGGCCCCGGTCAGCGTGCCGTGGCTGAGCACGAGGTCGGACGGCGCGAGGTCGTCGTGGGCGTTGCGGGCCGCCTCGAACAGGCCGTCCGCCACCGCCTCGAAGGTCTTGCGGTGGAACCCGAACGTGGTCGTGTTGTACAGCAGATGGTGCGAGTAGCCGCCGGGGCCGGCATGGGTGTGGGTGGCCGTGATGAGCACGTTCTGCTCGGTGTAGAGACCGCCGTACGCCCCGGCGAGCCGGCGCAGCACCGCCTGGTGCACACTGCCGAAGATCATCGGTGAGTCGGCGACGATCAGCATGACCCGCCGCCTGCTCGACCCGTCCGCCACGACGAACGCCCGCGCCCGCAACCGGGTGTGCAGCCCGGCCGCCTGCTGGTCGAACCGTCCGTAACCCATCATCCCGACCTCGGCGACCTCACCGGTGGCGTCGGCGATTCCCCGGCCGACGAGGAATCCGGCATCGCGGGCGGCGGGGGCGGAAGCCGCGGCGGCGGGTGAGGGGGCCGCCATCTGCGCACCCGCCAGCCCCAGGCCGGTGAGGGCTCCCGCCCGCAGGACGGTGCGACGGCTGCTGCTCATGGGACGACGTTCCGCGGACATCCGCAGCTCCTCCGGCTCGATCGGCCCCCCGGGCGGCACGGAACCTGAACAAGATTCAACTTCCGTTTCCCTATTGGTACACCGGCCGCCGGGGGCCCGGCAAGAGGTGTGCACGACAACCGGAGCGGCACCCGGAGCGGCACCTGGACACCCGGCTGCTCACGGCATCAACTTGGCGCATCGGCGCGCTCGTTGACGCTCCCTGTCCCCGGTATTACGTTGCCGGAGAGCGCTCTCACCCCCCACGCAGGGAGCAGGCTGCCGATGAACCCCGCACGGAGATCCAGCCGGCTCCGGCCTGCCGCCCCACTCACCCTCAGCCTCACCTTCGTCCTCGCGCTGTGCGCCGCGCTGCTGCCGGGGAGCGCGTCCGCCGCGGGCGGCACGGCGGCGGACCCGGCCCGCGCGGCGGCGCCGGTGTGCGCGCTGGCCTGCGACACCCTCGACCCCTCGAGAGCGGCGCGGGACACCTTCCCCGTGCCCGACCGGAACATCAACGGGCGGATCCTGCGCCTGCACGTCTCCGAGCCCGACAGCATGGCCTGGGCCTCCATCGACGAGGGCGTGCGCGGGGACTCCGTCTGGCTCGACCGCTCCTGGGACCGGGGCGCCACCTGGGAACCCCTGCTGGGCAAGGCGTCGATCCCCGGCACCTGGACCGGCACGCGGACGCTGATGTACAACATCACCGACCCGGCGGCGCACCGGCGCGGCTGGATCCGCGCCTGCGGCGACGCGGCCGGAGTCGCCTGCACCGGCTGGGTCCACCCGGCGGTCTGCGACGGTACGTCCTGCGACGGCGCCGACCCCGCCACCGCGGCCGGCGACGACCGCCCGGTGCCGGCGACGGCCCTGCACGGGCGGGCCATCAGCCTGCACATGGACCACGCCGGCGGCATGGCCTGGGGCGTCATCGAGAACGGCGGCGCGGGCGACGAGATCTGGATCGACCGCTCCTGGGACGGCGGGACGACCTGGCCCGAGGGCTCCTCCCTCGGCCGCACGAGCATCCCCTCCGGCGCCGCCGCCACCCGCACCGAGATGTACGCCACCCGGGACCCGCGGGGCCTCCTCCACGGCGGCGCGGTCCGCGCCTGTGGCCGTGCGGCCGCCCACCGGGAGGGCAGCTGTACGGCGTGGGCCCGGCCGGTGCCGTCCCCGGCGCGTGCCGCCGCCGACGCCCTCATGGCGTCGTACCACACCCACGAGGGCTGGTGGCGCAGCAGTTGGTGGAACTCCGCCGTCGCGATCACCGCCGTCATGGACTTCGCCGAGCGCACCGGCCGGCACGACTACGACTGGGCCGTCTCCCGCACCTTCGAGCAGAACCGGGGCGTCTTCCCCGCGGGCGTGCGCAGTTCGGACCCGGTCGAGGGCCACTTCATCAGCCGGGCCGTCGACGACGCGGGATGGTGGGCCATGGCCTGGGTGACCGCCTACGACCGGACCGGCCTGCGGCGCTACCTGGACGAGGCGGTCGTCATCGCGAACTACCTGCAGCGGCACTGGGATCCGGGCACCTGCGGCGGGGGCATGTGGTGGGACCGGGAGCACACCTACAAGAACGCCGTCACCAGCGGCCAGTACCTGTGGCTGGCGACCGCGCTGCACCAGCGCCTGGCCGGTGACACGGTGTGGGGCGAACGCGCGGCCACGGCGGCGGACTGGTACCTGGGCAGCGGACTGATCAACGCGTCCGGTCTGGTCAACGACGGACTCACCCGGGGCTGCGCCAACAACGGCCAGACCGTGTGGAGTTACAACCAGGGGCTGGCCATCGGCGCCTTCACCCAGCTGTGGCGCTCCACCGGTGGGACCCGCTACCTGGACACCGCGAGACGGCTGGCCGACGCGGCGATGTCCTCACCGCGGCTCACCCGGGACGGCATCCTGACCGAGTCCTGCGACACCGGTACGGCCTCCTGCGACGACAACCAGAAGCAGTTCAAGGGCATCTTCATACGCCACTTCGCCGACCTCGCCGACGCCACCGGGTCGGCCGCCTACCGCGCCTACCTCACCCGGCAGGCCGAATCCGTCTGGACCACCGACCGCGATCCTCTCAACCGGCTCGGCCAGCGCTGGGCCGGCACCGGCCCCAACCAGACGGACTGGCGCACCCAGGCCAGTGCCCTCGCGGCGCTCACCGCGCGGCCGGGCCCGGACGCCCGGTCCGGCTGACCACCGCCGAGGCGGTGTCACCCCTTCCCCTCCAGCGGCTCGTGCTCGCACACGCTCCCGGCAGCCGGAACCCTGCCCGCGAGGAGATAGGCGTCGACCGTCTCCCGGACGCGGCGGTTGCCGGAGTCGTACGCGCCGTGGCCCTCGCCCCGGCAGGTGAGTTCGACGCCGACGCCCTTGCCGAGCCGCTCGGCCATCCGCGCGGCACCCTCGTACGGCGTGGCGGGGTCACCGGTGTTGCCGACCAGCAGGACGGGCGGCGCGCCGGGGGCCCGGACGTCGGGGTGCTCGGCCTTGCCGGCCACCGGCCAGTCGGTGCACATCGGCGTCCCCCACACCATGGTGTCGCCGAAGAGCGGTGAGGCCTCCTCGAACGCGGGTGCCATCTCCGGGACGTCGTCCACGGTGTAGCGGTCGGCGCGGTCGGCGCAGGTGATGGCGGTCCGGGCGTCCTGCTGGTCGCTGTGGACCGCGGCGTGGCGGTCGCCCAGGGCGTCGGCGAGGTTCAGCATGGTCCGGCCCTCGTCCCCGGCGAGCAGTTCCAGGCCCACCTCCAGAGCGGGCCAGGCCGTCTCCAGGTAGAGGGCCCGAATGACGGCGTCGAGGAGGAGGGAGCCGGTGAGCACCCTGTCCCCGTCGAGGGCCAGCGGTTCGTCGTCCAGCGCCGCCTCCAGCTCCATGACGACCTCCCGCACCTCCTCGGCGCTCTCACCCAGCGAACAGCCGTTGTCGACACACCACTCGGCGAAGTGGTCGAAGGCGAGCTGGAACCCCGCCGTCTGGGCCAGCGCCTCCTCCATCTGGTTGCGCGCGGGGTCCACGACCCCGTCCAGGACGGCACGGCCGACGTGCCGGGGGAACAGGTGGGCGTAGACGCCGCCGAGTTCGGTGCCGTAGGAGATCCCGAAGTAGTGCAGCTCGTCGTCATCACCGGGGCGCTGGGCCGCCTGCGCCGGGGCGGTGGGTTTGCGCCCGGCGGCGTCGGACCGGTGACCGTCACCGTCGCCGTCCTGCTCGCGCGGACCGCGGACGCCGCCGCGGACCGACCCGGCTTCGGGCTCGGTGCGGCAGGGAACCGTGCCCGTGCACCGGCGTCACGACCGCAGCGCCGGATGGTCCGCCACCACCGTGCACGAGCCCGGGGCGATCTCGGTGAAGCCCGCGTCGCGGACCGCGGGGAGGGCGCCGGCGGTCAGGGTGGGCCAGCGGGACGGGGCGGCGGGGCGGACGGCGAGGGGGAAACCCGTGGCGTGCCAGGCTTCGCGGGCCTCGGGGGAGAGTGCCAGCCAGGCCAGCTGGGCGCCGTGGCCCGCCTGGGCCATCGCCTTGCCGGCCGACATGGCGAGATCGGGGTTGAGCCAGAGGGCGGGTACGCCGGGGTCCGCAGGGGGGACCGGGCCGGGGTCGTCGAGGTCGGTGCCGGAGACCTGGAGGCGGGCCAGGTCCTTGGGCCAGTCGTCCAGGGGGACCGGCGGGAAGACCCGGACCTCGGCGGACCTGCCGGTGACGGTGATGCCGGGGAGCGCTTCCGCGCGGCGCCACTCCGCGCCGCGGGCGCGGCGCACCACCTTGCGGATACGGCCGTCCTGCCAGTCGCGCAGCGCCTGCGCCCACTCGCCCTCACCCACCGACCGCTCGTCGGTCAGCATCGTCAGCACGGCGCGGGCCGCCGTCTCCAGGGCGTCCGTACGGGCCGGGGGTGCCGCCCGTTCGAGGCGGACCACCAGGGGCAGTACGAACTGGGGTGCGTGGTCGCGGGTGGCCGGGGCGAGGCGGAAGGGGCTGGCGGCGGCAGAAGTCGGCTCAGTGCTCACGGGGACCAGTGTGCCAAGCCGTGCGGCTCCCGCGTCAGCCCGAGCAGGAGGTCCGTTCGGCCTCCCGCCATTCGCAGACCGGGCAGAGGGTGATGCCCTTGTACGACTCCGGGTGCTCCGTCGGCTCCTGGCACAGCACGCACGCCGCGTACGGAGGGCCGTCGGCCCCGGGGGGCCGTGACACGTCGATCAGGCAGTAGTCGTGGTCGGTATCGGTGTCGCTCATGTGTCCAGGGTAGGACGGTCAGTCCCGTCCGCCGGCGGCGATCAGCTCGGAGACCTTCACGAAGCGGTAGCCCTGGCGGCGCAGCTCCGGGACGATCCGCCGCACGGCCCGTTCCGTGGTGGGGGCCGCGCTGCGGGTGCAGTGCAGGACGACCACCGAGCCCGGCCGTACGCCGTCCAGGACCTGCCGCGCCACCGCGTCCGCGTCGGTGGCGAAGGCGTCGCCGCCGACCACGTCCCACTGCACGGCCGTGACCCCCGCCGGGACCAGGGCCTTGAGCGCCTGACGGTCGTAGCAGCCGCCGGGGAAACGGAAGTACGGCATGGGGTCGCGCACTCCCACCTTCCGGAACGCCGCGTACGCCCGTTCCACGTCCGCCCGCATCCGGTCCCCGGAGACGGCCGGCAGACCGTAGCAGTCCCCGGTGAAGGCGTAGTGGCTGTAGGAGTGGTTGGCGACCTCGAAGAGCGGGTCCCGGCCGATGGAGCGGGCCTGGTCCGGGTACTCCTCGGCCCAGCGGCCGGTCATGAACACGGTGGAGGGCACCTTCAGCGCGCGCAGGGTGGCGATGAGCCGCGGGTGGTCGAAGTGCTCGCCGGCCGCGGCCCTCGGGCCCTGGTCGGCGGTCATGTCGGCGTCGAAGGTGAGGGCGACCGTCCTGCCGCCGGTCCGCGGGCCGTGGTCGAACACCGGGGTCAGGCCGGCGGGGCCCGGGGCGAGGGTCGGTGGTGACGGGACCGCGGGGGACGCCGAGGGCGCGGAGCGGGGCGCCTCGCGGGAGGGCGGGGAGGGGGCGCAGGCGGTGAGCGCGGCGGCCAGCAGGCAGGCGGCGGCCATCCGGTGGGTATATGTGATCACCGCATGACGGTATGAGGCGATTTATGGGGTTCCATGTCACCGGTCGGCGGGCGGGGGCGAGTGTCACCCGGTCGGCCGGGCCCGCCCGCGTCTCAGATGTCCCGCCGCTCCAGCGGCCGGGTCGCCGGGCCCTGGATCACCTTGCCGTCGGTGTCGAAGCGGGAGCCGTGGCAGGGGCACTCCCAGGCGCGTTCCGCGGCGTTGAAGTCGACCAGGCACCCCATGTGGGTACAGCGGGCCGAGACGGCGTGCAGGGCGCCGTCGTCGTCGCGGTACACCGCGGCCCGGCCGCGGCCGGCCCGCACCACCGCGCCCTCACCCGGCGGCAGCGCCTCCACCGGAGGCGACGGACGCAGCCGGTCGCCGACGAAGTGCCCCGCGACCTGCGCCTGGTGCTTGAGGAACGACGGCGCCTCGCGCACGGCGGAGGCCAGGCGCCGCGGGTCGTACAGACCGCTCCACTCGCACTCCTCGCCGGTGATCTGCGCGGTGAGCAGCAGGCCCGCCATCATGCCCCCGCTCATGCCCCAGCCGCCGAAGCCGGTCGCGACATAGAGGTGCCGGGCGCCCGGGTGCATCGGGCCGACCAGCGGCACGGTGTCGGTGGAGTCGTTGTCCTGGGTGGCCCAGAAGTGGGTGAGCTCCACCTCGGGGAAGTGCTTGCGGGCCCAGGCGGCCAGGAGGTCGAAGCGGGCCCGGGTGTCACCCGTCCCCGGGGTGAAGTGCTCGCCGGTGATCACGAGCAGGCGCCGGGTGCCGTCCTCGCCGTAGGGGGCGGTGCGGACCGAGCGGGTGTTCTCCTCGGTGGTGATGTACATGCCGTCCGGGTCCTGGCCCGCCGGGAGCGGTCCGGCGACGACCAGCTCGCGGCGCGGGGAGAGACGGGTGAACAGCAGCGCACGGTCGAAGACGGGGTAGTGGGTGGCGACCACGACGTCACGGGCGGTCACGGTGGCGCCGGTCGACGTGGACAGCCGGCACGGTGTGCCCTCCTCCAGGCCGAGCACCGTCGTGTCCTCGTGGAGGTGTCCGCCGCGCGCGGCGATGTCACGGGCGAGGGCGAGCAGGTACTTGCGCGGATGGAACTGGACCTGGTCCGCCACCTCGACCGCACCCGCCACGGGGAACGGCAGGCCGGTCTCCGTCACGAACGAGGCCGGCAGTCCCGCCTCCCGCGCGGCCCGCGCCTCCGCGCGCAGCTCCGCGACCCCGCCCGCGTCACGGACGAAGGTGCAGGCGCTCCGGCGTTCCCACTCGCAGTCGATGCCCAGCTCCGCCACGACGTCCGCCGTGTGCTCGATCGCCTCGGACTGCGAACGGGCGTACAGCCGCGCGCCCTCGGCGCCGCGGGTGCGGCGCAGTGTGTCGTAGACCAGGGTGTGCAGGGCGGTGACCTTGGCCGTGGTGTGTCCGGTGACTCCGGCGGCGATCCGTCCGGCGTCCAGCACCGCGACGCTCCGCCCGGCCCGGGTCAGCTCCCACGCCGTGCACAGTCCGGCGATACCGGCCCCGATCACCGCGACGTCGACCTCGAGATCGCCGGCCAGCGCCGGATACGCCCCGCCCGGTGCGGTCTCGAGCCAGTACGAGTCGCCCACCTGCTGCTTCTCCGTCATGCCGGGCCGAGTACCCCGCTGTCTCCCGTTCAGTGACCGGGGTCTTCCCTTGCGCGGCGGACGGCACGGGGCGCCGCCGGTCCCGCGACCCCGGACCGTGACGGGAACACCACGCAGGGAACGGACGCATGACCGTCACCGGCGTGGACGAGGACGTCGACCACCGGACCCTGACCCTGGCCCCGACGCTCGTCGCCGGCTTCACCGCCCCGGTGGAGCGGGTGTGGCGGCCGTCGGCCAGATGGACGAGCCGCCGGCGGGCTGAGACGGCCGGGACGGCGGGCGGAAGGCGGCACGCCGCCTTCCGCCCGCCGTCCCGTGCGACTCCGGCTACCGGCTGCTACCGGCTACCCGCGCCAGGGACCCGTCACCGCGAACGTCGTGCCGGGGTCGTAGACGTTGACGTACATGGTCCGTGCGTCGGGGGAGAAGGCGACCCCGGCGAACTCGCCCCAGTCCGGGTCCTCGTCGGTCCCCCGGTTCTGGCGGTTGCGGGCCATCTCGTAGACCTCGCCGCGCCGGGTGACGCCGTAGACGTGCTGGGCGCCGCCACCGTCCTCGCAGACCATCAGGCCGCCGCTGGGCGCGAGGCAGATGTTGTCCGGCGACTCACCGGGCAGCTGGATGTCGGTGTCCGGGCCGAAGACGATCACCAGGGTGAGCCGGCACCGGTCCGGGTCGTAGCGCCAGATCTGGCCGTAGTGGTCACCGGCCGAACCGTCGGAGCTGCGGGCGAAGGACGAGACGAAGTAGACCGAGCGGCCGCCCCAGTAGCAGCCTTCCAGCTTCTGCGCGTGGGTGATCCCCGCGGGGCCGAAGTCCTGGAAGCGGATGGCCGTCCCGGTGGCCAGCGGGTCCGGTACGTCGACCCACTCGACCCGGTCGAAGTGGGCACCCGTCTCCCGGATCGAGGACAGGTCGGGCACGTCCGGCACCCGCATCGCCTGGAGCCGGCCCCCCGCGTGCAGCGAACCGGTGCCGCCGAGCGGCTTCTGGGGCAGGAAACGGTAGAAGAGACCGAAGGGCCGGTCGAAGGCGTCCTCCGTCTCGTAGACCACGCCCCGCCTCGGGTCCACGGCGACCGCCTCGTGCTGGAAGCGGCCCATCGCGGTCAGCGGTACGGCACCCGTGCGGCGCGGATCGGCGCCGTCGACCTCGAAGATGTAGCCGTGGTCCTTGGCGTAGCCGTTGGTACCGGCCCTGTCCTCGGTCTCCTCGCAGGTCAGCCAGGTGTTCCACGGGGTCGGACCGCCCGCGCAGTTGACGGCCGTACCGGCGATCGCGACCCGCTCCGAGAGCACCCGGCCGCGCTGGTCCAGGGTCAGCGCCGTACAACCGCCCTTGGCCTCCGGGTCGTAGGTCAGACCGTCGATCACCGGGACGGGGATCCTGGCGGTGACGCGGTTCTCGTGGTTGCGGACCAGGTGGACACGGCCGCGGCGGCCGGCGAGCGCCGCCATGCCGTCGTGGTTGGAGGGGACCGGGCCCTCGCCGGAGCGGAGCGGGTCGCCCTCGCGGGAGAGGACCGTGTAGCGGAAGCCCTTCGGCAGGTCGAGCAGCCCGTCGGGGTCGGGGACGAGGGGGCCGTAGTCGCGGTGTCCGAGGTTCTGGGCGGCCGCGCTGCCGGTGAAGAGTTCGGAGAGTGCGCCGGTGAAGGCGATGCCGATGCCTGCGGCGCCGGTGCGGGCGAGGAGCTGACGGCGCGAGGCGGGGGAGCCGGTTTCGGACATGGGTGGGGGAAACCTTCCTGCTGGCGGACAGGAACTGTGACCCCGCTGTGTCTATCACCTGGCGTGGGTGACGGGAACCACGCGTACCTCGTGTCACGGGGCGGGGACGGGGGCCGGGGGGGGGGGGGGGGGGGTGG
>NZ_JABTTS010000025.1 GCF_018638295.1 Streptomyces sp. CHD11 | reverse complement strand
CGCTGTGTTTTTCTTCAAAGGAACCTCGACCATCCGAAACCGGATGGACGGGGTATCAACATATCTGGCGTTGACTTTTGGCACGCTGTTGAGTTCTCAAGGAACGGACGCTTCCTTTGTACTCACCCTCTCGGGCTTTCCTCCGGGCTTCCCTTCGGTCTTGCGTTTCCGACTCTATCAGACCCTTTTCTCGGCCTGACCCCCAGTCAGCGGGGTTCGCCTTCCCGGCCGTTGGGCCGTTCCGACGAGTGAGACTTTAGCGGATTCCCGGCTCCCGACCTAATCGGGGTCCTGCTCCCTTTCGGGCGCGGATTCCTCATTTCGCTTGTACACACACCGGTGAAACGCCTGCAGACAGACTGCTGACGTCGATCAGTGATAGTACTTGCGGAATCGCTGTCCGGGGACCGACCGGAGTCGGTGCTCACGTCGGACAACTCGGAGAACACTACGGTCGCCGTCGCGGCGTGTCAACTCGCCGCCGATCCCGCTCCCCGGGGCGTACTGTGCTCCGTATGACCACGCGCACGTACAGCCAGTTCTGGTGGGCCGCCTGAGGCGGCCGTCGCTACGTGCGTACACAACGGCCGCCGTTCCGGCGGCCGTTCTTGTTTCTCCCTCCGACTCCGAGGGGCGGCCGGCCGGGGACGGCGGTCCTGCCGGAAGAGGGAGAAGAGATGACACGCGTCTTCAGCGGGATCAAGCCGACCGGGCATCTGACGCTGGGGAACTACCTGGGGGCCATGCGGCAGTGGGCCGCGGTCGACCAGCACCGGTCGGACGCGCTGTTCTGCGTGGTCGATCTGCACGCGCTGACCGTGGACCACGATCCCGCGCGGGTGCGCAGACTGAGCAGGCAGGCGGCGACGCTGCTGCTGGCGTCCGGGCTCGATCCGGAGCTCTGCACGGTGTTCGTGCAGAGCCACGTGGATGAACACGCGCGGCTGTCGTACCTGCTCGAGTGCGTGGCCACGGACGGTGAGATGCGCCGGATGATCCAGTACAGGGAGAAGGCGGCCCGGGAGCAGAGGCGGGGCGGAAGTGTGCGGCTGTCGCTGCTGACCTACCCGGTGCTGATGGCGGCGGACATCCTGGCGTACGGAGCCGACGAGGTGCCGGTCGGCGACGACCAGTCGCAGCACGTGGAGCTGACGCGGGATCTCGCGGTGCGCTTCAACCAGCGCTACGGCCACGCGTTCGTGGTGCCCCGGGCCACCCATCCGAAGGTGGCGGCGCGGGTGATGAACCTCCAGGAGCCGGCGTCGAAGATGGGGAAGAGCGACGACACCGGGCCGGGGATCGTCTATCTGCTGGACGAGCCGGACGTGGTGCGCAGGAAGCTCATGCGGGCGGTGACCGACAGCGGGCGGGACGTCGTGTACGACAGGGCGGCCCGGCCGGGGGTGTCGAATCTGCTGGAGATCCTCGCGGCGTGCTCGGGTGGGAACCCGGAGGCGTTGGGCGGTGTATATGAGTCGTACGGGGCTTTGAAGAGGGACACCGCGGAGGCTGTGGTCGAGGTGCTGAGGCCCGTGCGGGAAAGGCACAGGGAGTTGTGCGCGGATCCCGGCTATGTGGAGGGGGTGCTGCGGGATGGTGCGGAGCGGGCGCGGCAGATGGCTCGGCCGACCGTGGATGCCGCCTATCGGGCGATCGGACTGTTGCCGGCGGGTTCGGATACCGGGGCGCCCGTACTGAACGCCGCGCGGTAGGCACGCGGGCCGGTGCCGTACGCGGAGCGGCGGCGCGGGAAGGGACGTGAGGCCGGGCTCCTGGCCGCCAGGAGCCTGTGCCCCCGACGGGCGCTCGGGCCGGTCGTCAGTCCTTGGTGCCGCTCGCGAGTTCGCGGCTGCGGTCGCGGGCGGCCTCGAGGGCGGCGATGAGGGCGGCCCGTACACCGTGGTTCTCGAGTTCGCGGATGGCGTTGATGGTGGTGCCGGCGGGGGAGGTGACGTTCTCGCGGAGTTTCACGGGGTGCTCGCCGCTGTCGCGGAGCATGGTGGCGGCGCCGATCGCGGACTGGACGATCAGGTCGTGGGCCTTGTCGCGGGGCAGGCCGAGCAGGATTCCGGCGTCGGTCATGGCTTCGACCAGGTAGAAGAAGTACGCCGGGCCGGAGCCGGAGAGGGCCGTGCAGGCGTCCTGCTGGGACTCCGGAACCCGGAGTGTCTTGCCGACGGCGCCGAAGATCCCCTCGGCGTGGGCGAGGTGGTCGGCGGTGGCGTGGCTGCCGGCGGAGATGACCGACATGGCCTCGTCGACCAGGGCGGGGGTGTTGGTCATGACGCGGACGACCGGGGTGCCGGTGGCGAGGCGTTCCTCGAAGTAGGCGGTGGGGATGCCCGCCGCGCCGCTGATGACCAGGCGTTCGGCGGGGACGTGCGGGGCGAGGTCGTCGAGGAGGGTGCCCATGTCCTGCGGCTTGACCGTGAGGATCAGGGTGTCGGCGGTCTTGGCGGCTTCCTGGTTGGAGACCGGGGTCACTCCATAGCGGGTGCGGAGTTCCGCGGCTCGTTCCGGGCGGCGGGCGGTGACGAGGAGGTCGGCGGGGGCCCAGCCGGCGCGGATCATTCCGCTGAGCAGGGCTTCGCCGATCTTGCCGGTGCCGAGGACTGCGACGTTCTGGGTCATGGGTGTTGGTGCCCTCCGGGGGTGGGTCGTCCCTCGCCATCCTCGCATTTCCGACGGGGAGGCGGTGGGGCGTCCGGTGGGCGGGACGGTGGCGGTGTCCGGCCCTGAGCGGGCCCTGTCCTCAGACGCCGGACGGGATGTTCATGCCGTGCGGCGTTTCAGGGTGGCCGCGCCCAGGGTCAGGACGAGCAGGGCACAGCCGGCGACGATCGCCGTGTCGCGGACGAAGGCTGTCGTGATGTCGGTGTGCCGCAGGACCTCGTTCATGCCGTCGACGGCGTAGGACATGGGGAGGACGTCGGAGACGGCCTCGAGGACGGGGTGCATGGTGTCGCGAACCGCGAAGAGGCCGCAGAGGAGGAGCTGGGGGAAGATCACCGCCGGCATGAACTGGACCGCCTGGAACTCCGAGGCCGCGAAGGCGGAGACGAAGAGGCCGAGAGCCGTGCCGAGGAGTGCGTCGAGCAGGGCGACCAGGAGAAGCAGCCAGGGGCTGCCGGTGACGTCGAGGCCCAGGATCCAGACGGCGAGTCCGGTGGCGAGGGCGGACTGGACGATCGCCACGGTGCCGAAGGCGAGGGCGTAGCCGGCGATGAGGTCGCCCTTGCCCAGCGGCATGGCCAGGAGGCGTTCGAGGGTGCCGGAGGTACGTTCGCGCAGGGTGGCGATCGAGGTGACCAGGAACATCGTGATGAGCGGGAAGATCCCGAGGAGTGACGCGCCGATGTTGTCGAAGACGTGTGGGCTGCCGTCGAAGACGTAGCGGAGCAGGAACAGCATCAGGCAGGGGACCAGCAGCATCAGCGCGATGGTGCGGGGGTCGTGGCGGAGCTGGCGCAGGACCCGGGCGGCGGTGGCGGTGGTGCGGGAGAAGCTGAGGGCGCGTGTCGGGGCGGGGGTGGTCGTGCTCATCGTGTCCTCTCCTTCGTACGGCCTGCCGCGACCGCCTCGTCCACCAGGTGCAGGAAGGCCGCCTCGACGGTGTCGGAGCCGGTGCGGGTGCGCAGGGCCTCAGGGGTGTCGTCGGCGAGGATCTCGCCCGCGCGCATGAGGAGGAGGCGGTGGCAGCGCTCGGCCTCGTCCATGACGTGGGAGGAGATCAGCAGGGTGGTGCCGCGTTCGGCGGCGAGGGTGTGGAAGAGGTTCCAGAGGTCGCGCCGCAGGACGGGGTCGAGGCCGACGGTGGGTTCGTCGAGGACGAGGAGTTCGGGGGTGCCGAGGAGCGCGACGGCGAGGGAGACACGGCTGCGCTGGCCGCCGGAGAGATGGCCGGCGAGGGCGTCGGCGTGGGTGGTGAGGTCGACGTCGGTGATCGCTCGGGTGACGTGCTCACGGCGGCGGTCGGCGGCTGCTCGGCCGGGGTCGAGGATCGCGGCGAAGTAGTCGAGGTTCTGGCGGACGGTCAGGTCGTCGTAGACGGACGGGGCCTGGGTGACGTAGCCGATGCGGGTGCGCAGGGCGGGGTGGCCGGCGGGACCGCCGAGGACGTCGAGCGTGCCGGTGACCTTGGCCTGGGTGCCTGCGATGGCCCGCATCAGGGTGGACTTCCCGCACCCGGAGGGGCCGAGGAGGCCGGTGATCCGGCCGCGCGGCACGGTGAAGCCGAGACCGCGCAGGACGGTGCGGGGGCCTCGGACGACGGTGAGGTCCTGGGCGTGGACGGCCGGTTCCTCCGGCGGCCCTGAGTCGTAATTCATCATGTGATGAATACTCCTCCCGGCCCCCGCGCACCGTCAAGCCGTCGAGACCCGGCGTGTGGGTGCGGGTGTCGTCGCGAGGAGGAGCAGGACGTCGTACGTCTCTTCCACGGTCCCGTCCGGGAAGACGTCCAGGACGTGCCGTCGCTCCTCGGCGAGGTAGGCCGCGCTGCGCTCCTCGCCCTGCAGCAGGAACAGCGAATGGCTGCCGAGGTTGGCGAGGTGGGTGTCGAGGGGGACGCGACGGCTCCAGCGGACGTCGTGGCGGATCACGTCGAGACGGCCCGCGAAGTCGGCGGTGTGGGCGCCGAGGTTGCGTTTCTCGGCCGAGAAGTCGAAGCCGAAGTGACGGGCGGCGCGGTCGGCCGCCTCCGCGATCCACGGCACGTCGAGCGCGCTGGTGTTCCACCACAGGGCGAGTGCGCCGCCCGGACGCAGCACCCGTACCGCCTCCGGGACGGCGCGCGCGGGATCGGTCCAGTGCCAGGACTGGGCGTAGGTGAGAAGGTCGGCGCGGTGAGAGGCGAAGGGGAGGGCGTTTCCGCTGCCCCGGACGACCGGCACGCCGGGGAGGGCACGGCGGAACTCGGCCGCCATACCCTCACCGGGCTCGAGAGCGATGACGTCGGCGCCGCGCGCGTGCAGACGGGCGGTCGCTATGCCCGTACCCGCGCCGATGTCCACGACCCGGGAGCCCGCGAGGGGTCGGCCGGTGAGTTCCTCGATCGCGTCGAAGAGGGCGGGTGGGTAGGAGGGGCGGTTGGCGGCGTACTGGGCGGCGGCCGCGTTGAAGGAGTGGGCGCGGGCGCTGTGGGTGACCTGGTCGTCCCTCGGAGTCGTCATACGGCCATCGTGACCGCACGCCGGGAGGGCGCGCACGGGGTTTCCGTTGAGGTCAGGAGCTGCGGCGGCGCTTCCTGGACGGGTTGCCGGAGCGGCGGGTGACGCGCCTGTCGTACTCCGCGCGGGCCTTCTCGTACTCCGCGCGGTGGAGTCCCTCGCCCGGGGCCTCGGTGAGCGAGCGGAGGAAATAGGCGAGCAGGGAGCCGATGAAGCCGATGGACAGCAGACCGCGGAGGGAGGCCTGCCGGTCCGGGTCGGGGCGGGTGGTGAAGGCGGACCAGGTGTGGCGGAAGGCGAGCGCACTGCAGATCGCGAACATCACGACCATGAGCAGCGAGACGAAGCTGCCGACCTCGGCGATCCTGAGCCCGTCGTAGGCGATGCGCAGCACGAGGCAGGCCGCCGCCGCGGCGGCGAGGGACCCGGCGGCGACGCCGACGCGGCGGACGGTGTAGCCGCCGGAGTGGTCGACCCAGGTGGTACCGAAGAAGCGGAGGGGCTCGGGCAGGGGGCCGGCGGGGGTGTCCGGGGTGCCGTTCGTCTGGTTCTCTACTGCGCTCACGCAGTCGATTGTCACTCCTCCCCGGGTGGACGCGGGAACCGGCCTGCCGCGCCCGCGCCCAGGGAGTGAGCAGGACGGGTGCCCGTCCGCGGCCCGCGGTTCCGGACGAGGCCCGGGAACGAGCGTCCGGCGGCGCCTCGGCGGACTGCTCCGGCGGCATACCCGGATCGGCGCCGGGACCGGGACACGGGACCGGGCGGCCACGGTCCCGCGCCGCCCGGCATCGTCATCGCGCCCGCCGCGGTCGCCGCGGCGGGCGCGATGCACGTGCTCCCCCGCACCCGACAGGTGGCGTCACCAGGGTCTTTCGTTGGACCGGGCCGGATCATGTTGGCTCCGCGAGCCCGGCATGATCCGCACGAGAGGCCCTAGCAGCGGGGCGCCACGAGCCCGTCGCTGCCGGTGTAGACGTACGCGTCCGAGACGTACTGGCCGCTGCCGATGCAGTCCCAGACGCTCGAGGTGCCGTAGGGGCCCGACACCCGGGTGCCCGTCGTCTGGCAGGTGATCCGGACCCGGGCGCCCTCGGACAGCACCCGGACGATCGAGTAGCCGGTGCCGGGGCCGCTGCGGACGTTCAGCCGGTAGCCCGGCGCCACCGGGTAGGAAGCCGCGGCGGCGGCCATCGTGGTGACCTCGTCCGGCGTCGCCGCCTTCTCGGCCCCGCCCTCGATCTCCTGAGTCTGGTCCACGGACATGAAAAACCTCCCCCGTTGCGCCCCACGACTGTCGTGGGGCCACGTTGATTCCCCCGGAACAAGCCATGAAACACCAGTTCGCCGTTCGCACGCGAAGGCGGGCAAGTCGCCTCGGTCCCGCGCGCGCCATCGACTAGGCTCCGAGCGTCGCGCGCGCGAAACGAACAGCACGGGGGTGGTTCCATGGCGCCGCAGCGGAACGCCGGAGCGGGCGCGGAAGCGGAACTTCCGGAGTACGCCGGTCACTACCGTCTTGAGTCCTGTCTGGGCTCGGGCGGCATGGGTGTCGTGCATCTGGCCCGGGGCACCTCCGGGATGCGGGTCGCGGTGAAGGTCGTGCACGCCCGGTACGCCATGGACCCCGAGTTCAGAGGGCGGTTCCGGCAGGAGGTGGCTGCGGCCCGGCAGGTGAGCGGAGCCTTCACGGCACCGGTCGTCGACGCCGATCCGGACGGCGGACGGCCCTGGATGGCCACCCTGTACATCCCCGGTCCGACCCTCTCCGAGAAGGTGAAGCGGAACGGGCCCATGGACCCGGACCAGTCCCGTCGGCTGATGGCAGGGCTCGCGGAGGCGCTGCGCGACATCCATCGGGTCGGGGTGGTGCACCGGGATCTGAAGCCGAGCAACGTCCTGCTCGCCGAGGACGGGCCGAAGGTCATCGACTTCGGCATCTCCCGGCCAAGGGACAGCGAACTGCGCACCGAGACCGGAAAGCTGATCGGTACGCCGCCGTTCATGGCACCCGAGCAGTTCCGGCGGCCGCGGGAGGTGGGGCCCGCGGCCGACGTGTTCGCCCTCGGCTCGCTCATGGTGCACGCGACCACCGGGCGCGGTCCGTTCGACTCCGACAGCCCGTATGTCGTCGCCTATCAGGTCGTGCACGACGAGCCGGACCTGACCGGCGTGCCGGAGTCCCTCGCGCCACTGGTGCTGCGGTGTCTGGCCAAGGAACCCGAGGACCGGCCCACTCCGGACGCGCTGATGCGGGAACTGCGGTCGGTGTCGGCGGCGTACGACACCCAGGTGTTCGTACCGGCGCCGCGGAAGCCCGTGGCCCCGGAGGAGAAGGACGCGCCGGAGTCCCGCGCTGACGCGCCCGGGGAGCGGCCCGCACGGCGCCTCGGCAGACGGGCGGTGCTGATGGCCGGGGTGCTCTGCCTCGCCGTGCTCGGCGGACTGACGGCGGTTCAGCTGTACGGCGGTACGGAACCGGCGCGGAAGACCAACGCCGCGCGGAGTGCGCCGGGCGGTTTCGGCGTGTGGGAGACGGTGCCCGCCCAGGAGAGCGGCGGCATGCCCCAGTGCTCGTACGGACCGGGAGGTCTGCTCTGCGCGGTGCCCGGCACGGTCTTCACCCTCGATCCGGCCGACGGCCGCACCCTGTGGCGGCGCGACGTCGCGGGGGAGGCCCGGAGTGAACCCCCGGTCGTGTCGGGCGGCCTCGCCCACCCCTCCCTCGACCTGATCGGCGACCGTCTGGAGGCGCTCGACCCGGTCACCGGCGAGCGGGTGTGGCAGGAGGCCGTGCCCCCGTACGACGGAGTGCAGGCGGTCGGCGACATGCTCCTGCTGACCCGCTCCGACGGGACGGTCACGGGCGTGGACAGCGCCTCGGGCGAGATCCGCTGGTCCCACCGGATTCCGGGGCAGGCCGTGCCGTACTTCTCCTCGCTCGCCGGGGAGTCCGGGAGTACCGGGGAGTCCGGGCAGCCGTCGGCGTACGCGACGAGTCGGGCCGGGAGCGGGACCCGGGTCACCGCGGTGGATCCGGCGACGGGTGACGTGCGGTGGGACGCGGAACTGGAGGGGTCGCTGACGCCCGTGGGAGCGGAGGACGGCTCCGTGTATCTCCTCTCCGAAGGGGGCATCCACGGAGACGCGGACGCCGTGGTCCGCTACACGCCCGGCACCGGGGCCGTCCACCGCGTGACGCTGCCCGTCCCGGTCGCGCAGGCGGAGTCCGGTGTGCACGGCGACACGGTGTACCTCATGGGTGCCGGCGGTTCGCTGGTGGCCGTCGACATGGCGGCGGGGAAGCAGCGGTGGCGGCTGGAGACGGGCGTGGCCCGGGGCTCGGTCCCCGTCTCCGACGGACGGCACGTGTACGTCACCGTGCCCGACGGACGGCTGCTGGGTGTCGACGCCCGCGAGGGGAAGCTGCTGGGGCAGACCCGGCCGCGGCTCGGCGCCGAGTCCGACCGTGTGCCCGCCGCACTGCCCGCGCCCGTGGTCGCGGGCGGCCACGTCTATGGCGGGGCACCCGACGGGACCGTCTTCGGCGTGGCGGGGCGCGACCCGGCCGACTGGGACGAGGGCAGGCGGGGCGGGCGTGGGGCAGGCCGGGCGGGGCCGTGATCACCGCGGACGGCCGGCGTCGCGACCCCCGCGGCCGGGCGGCGAGCAGACCGCGCGGACGAGCGGGAGCACGGTCGCCGCGGGCGAGCGGCGGCACGGCGGTTCGCGCCGAGGCCGGGTAGGGGATCCCGCCGTCGGCCGGCGGCGACCGAGGGCCGCGCCCGCCGTGCGGACGCGGCCCCTACGGCCGGCTCGTGGGCCTCAGCCCAGCATGCTCACGTCGCGCACCGCGCCCTTGTCCGCGCTGGTCGCCATCGCCGCGTACGCCTTCAGCGCCGCGGAGACCTTGCGGTCTCGGTTCTCCGGCGCGTACCGGCCGTCGAGGGCCTGCTCGCGGCGGGCCAGTTCCGCCTCGTCGACCAGCAGCTCGATCGAGCGGTTCGGGATGTCGATGCGGATGCGGTCGCCGTCCTCGACCAGGGCGATGGTGCCGCCCGAGGCCGCCTCCGGGGAGGCGTGGCCGATGGACAGGCCGGACGTGCCGCCGGAGAAGCGGCCGTCGGTGATCAGGGCGCAGGCCTTTCCGAGGCCGCGGCTCTTCAGGTACGACGTCGGGTAGAGCATCTCCTGCATGCCGGGGCCGCCCTTGGGGCCCTCGTAACGGATGACGACGACGTCGCCCTCCTTGACCTGCTTGGTGAGGATCTTCTCGACGGCCTGCTCCTGCGACTCGCAGACGACCGCCGGGCCCTCGAAGGTCCAGATGGACTCGTCGACGCCGGCCGTCTTCACGACGCAGCCGTCGACCGCCAGGTTGCCGCGCAGTACCGCGAGGCCGCCGTCCTTGGAGTAGGCGTGCTCGGCGGAGCGGATGCAGCCGCCCTCGGCGTCCTCGTCGAGGGTGTCCCAGCGCTCGGACTGGGAGAAGGCCTCGGCGGAGCGCTTGCAGCCCGGGGCCGCGTGCCAGAGCTCGACCGCCTCCGGGGAGGGGGAGCCGGCGCGGATGTCCCAGGTCTTCAGCCAGTCGGCCAGGGAGGGGCTGTGGACGGAGTGGACGTCCTCGTTGAGCATCCCCGCACGGTGCAGCTCGCCGAGCAGGGCGGGGATGCCGCCCGCGCGGTGCACGTCCTCCATGTAGTACGTGCGGGTCTTGGCCACGTTGGGGGCGACCTTGGCCAGGCAGGGCACGCGGCGCGAGAGGGCGTCGATCTCGGTGAGGCCGAAGGGGACCTCGGCCTCCTGGGCGGCGGCCAGCAGGTGCAGGATCGTGTTGGTGGAGCCGCCCATGGCGATGTCCAGCGCCATCGCGTTCTCGAACGCGGCGACCGTGGCGATGTTGCGGGGCAGGACCGTGTCGTCGTCCTGCTCGTAGTAGCGGCGGGTGATGTCCATGACCGTGTGCGCGGCGTTCTCGTAGAGCGCCTTGCGGGCGGTGTGGGTGGCCAGGACCGAGCCGTTGCCGGGGAGGGACAGGCCGATCGCCTCGGTGAGGCAGTTCATCGAGTTGGCGGTGAACATGCCCGAACAGGAGCCGCAGGTGGGACAGGCGTTCTCCTCGATACGGAGGACGTCCGCGTCGGAGACCTTGTCGTTGGCCGCGTCCACCATCGCGTCGATCAGGTCCAGCGTGCGGACCGTGCCGTCGACCAGGGTGGCGCGGCCGGCCTCCATGGGACCGCCGGAGACGAAGACCGTGGGGATGTTCAGGCGCAGCGCGGCGTTGAGCATGCCCGGGGTGATCTTGTCGCAGTTGGAGATGCAGATCAGGGCGTCCGCGCAGTGCGCCTCGACCATGTACTCCACGCTGTCCGCGATCAGGTCGCGGGAGGGGAGGGAGTACAGCATGCCGCCGTGACCCATCGCGATGCCGTCGTCGACGGCGATGGTGTTGAACTCGCGCGGGATGCCGCCGGCCGCGACGACCGCCTCGCTGACGATCCGGCCGACGGGGGCGAGGTGGGTGTGTCCGGGGACGAACTCGGTGAAACTGTTGGCGACCGCGATGATCGGCTTTCGGCCGATGTCCGCGCCGGGTACACCGGAGGCGCGCATCAGGGCGCGTGCGCCCGCCATGTTGCGGCCGTGGGTGACTGTGCGGGACCTCAGCTCGGGCATCGTCGCTCGCTCCTTCAGACCTTCGGGGAGTGTCGGCCAGAGAGTTCTGTCTGACTGCGTCGAGCGTACGCCGGTCATCCAGAGGGCGGGACAAGGTGTCCGGAATACGGGACGAATGTCTCAGCCGGAAGGTGATCCGGGCGCCGGCGCCCGGACGGACGCCGGCCCGGCCTGCCCGGCAGGGCGGATACGCACGCGCCCGGCAGAGCGGGTACGGGCTCGGCGGCCGGTCGGACACGCGTCACGGGCCGGTGCGGCACGGGGTGCGGTGAGCGGTCGGGGTGGGCGGTGGGCGGTGGGCGGTGGCGTACGGGCTTCAGTTGCCGGTGAGGTGTCCCTGCACGACCGGTGCCACCCGTCGGATGATCTGCTCGGGGTCCGCCGAGGCGAGCGGCTCCATCTTGATGACGTACCGGATCATCGCGATCCCCACCAGCTGGGCGGCGGCGAGCTCGGCCCGCAGTTCCGCGTCCGGCACCTCGAGCCCGTCGGCGATCCGGCGCAGCAGCTGGCCGGCGATGAGCCGGCGGAAGACCGCCGCCGCCGTCTCGTTGTTCACGGCGGAACGGACGATCGCGAGCAGCGGGGCCCGTGTCACCGGGCTCTCCCAGAGCCCGATGATCATGCGGGTCATCCGCTCGCCGGCCTCCTCCACCGGGCCCTCGACGATCGTGTCCCGCACGGCGAACGCCGGCGCGAAGGCGACCTCCACCGCCGCCTGGAACACCTGCTCCTTGGTACCGAAGTAGTGGTGCACCAGCGCGGAGTCGACCCCGGCGGCCTTGGCGATCCCCCGGACGGACGTCTTGTCGTACCCCCGCGCGGAGAACTCCTCACGGGCCGCGTCGAGAATACGGTCCCGGGTCCCGGCCGATTCCGTACGCGGCGGGCGGCCGCGGCGCCGGGTGGTGCCGTCGCCCCGCGCGGAGTCGCCCGGGCCCTCGCTCGCGGCGACGCCGTTCACCGGCGCGGCACCCGGATCGCGGAGGCGGAGGACGAGGAGGCCAGGTGCAGGCGGGTGAACGCCAGGGCCTCGGCCAGATCGGCCTCGCGCTCCGCCCCGGACATGGCCCGGCGGGTGTTGACCTCGATGACGACATGCCCGTCGAAGGCACTCATCGCGAGCCCTTCCAGCACCTCGGCGCAGGGCTGGTCCCCGCGGCCGGGCACCAGGTGCTCGTCCTTGGCCGAGCCCTTGCCGTCGGCGAGGTGGATGTGGCCGAGGCGGTCACCCATGCGGTCGATCATCCGCAGGGTGTCGGTGCGGGAGGTCGAGGCGTGGCTGAGATCGATCGTGAAGTGGCGGTAGTCCTCTTTGGTGACGTCCCAGTCGGGGGCGTACGCGAGCATCTCGCGGTCGCGGTAGCGCCAGGGGTACATGTTCTCCACCGCGAACCGCACATCCGTCTCGTTCGCCATCCGCCAGATGCCGTCCACGAAGTCACGGGCGTACTGCCGCTGCCAGCGGAAGGGCGGATGGACGACGACCGTGTCCGCGCCGAGCTTCTCGGCCGCGGCACGGGCCCGCTGGAGCTTGGTCCAGGGGTCGGTGGACCACACGCGCTGGGTGATGAGCAGGCAGGGCGCGTGGATTGCCAGGATGGGGATGCGGTGGTAGTCGCTGAGTCTGCGCAGCGCCTCGACGTCCTGGCTGACCGGATCGGTCCACACCATGACCTCGACGCCGTCGTACCCGAGGCGGGCGGCGATCTCGAAGGCCGTCGCCGTCGACTCCGGGTAGACGGAGGCCGTCGACAGGGCGACCTTCGCTTCCGGGATGCGGACTACGTCCCTTGCTTCTGACACGAGCCTCAGGTTACGGGGTGGTGTCGGGTGGATGCGGGGTGCCCGTTCGCCGTTGTGGTGATTGCCATAGCGGCGCCGTCCCGGCATCGGTCCCGGCATCGGTCCGCCGCGCGGCCTGCGCGGCGGTGCGCCCTGCCCGGCGCTACCGCCGGCCCATGTGGTCCAGGCGTCGGAGTATGACGCCCTCCCTCAGGGCCCAGGGGCAGATCTCCAGGCGTTCCACGCCGAACAGGTCCATCGCCCCCTCCGCGACCAGGGCCCCGGCCAGCAGCTGGCCCGCGCGGGCCTCGGAGACACCGGGGAGTTCGGCACGCTCCGCGGTGGTCATCGCGGCGAGCCGCGGCACCCAGGCCTCCAGGGACTCCCGCTTCAGCTCGCGCTGCACGTACGGGCCCTCCGCGGAGCGGGCGGCGCCGGCGAGCCGGGCGAGCTGCTTGAAGGTCTTGGACGTCGCCACCACGTGGTCGGGGGCGCCCAGCCGGCTGAAGTCCCCGACGGTGCGCGCTATGCCGGTGCGCACATGGCGGCGCAGCGCGCGGACGTCGTCCGCCTCGGGCGGGTCGGTGGGCAGCCAGCCCGCGGTCAGACGGCCGGCGCCGAACGGCAGCGACACCGCCGTGTCGGGCTCCTCGTCCAGGCCGTAGGCGATCTCCAGGGAACCCCCGCCGATGTCGATGACGAGCAGTTTCCCGGCCGACCAGCCGTACCAGCGGCGGGCCGCGAGAAAGGTGAGCCGGGCCTCCTCCTCACCGCTGAGGACCTGGAGCTCGGCCCCGGTCTCCTCGCGCACCCTCGCGAGCACCTCGTCGGCGTTGCCCGCCTCGCGCACCGCGGAGGTGGCGAACGGCAGCAGTTCCTCGACGCCCTTGTCCTCGGCGGCCCGGAGCGCCTCGTGGACGACCGCGATCAGTCTGTCCACTCCGTCGTCGCCGACGGCCCCACTGTCGTCGAGGAGCTGGGAGAGCCGCAGTTCGACCTTGTGCGAGTGCGCGGGCAGCGGCCGCGCACCGGGGTGCGCGTCCACGACCAGCAAGTGCACCGTGTTCGAACCCACATCGAGGACACCGAGTCTCATGTACGGAACGTTACTGCTCGCAGCGCGCGGTGTTGCCCGGTCCGCGGAGGTCGAGCCGGTCCCGGACACGGCGGCGGGCGTCTTACCCTGGACGGGTGCCAAAGACGAAAAAGGCGAAGGATCAGAAGCCGGACAAGAAGGCCAGGACGGACAAGAAGGCCGGGCCGGCCGGTGCTCCCTCCCGGGTGACAGCACCGCAGGTCGCGGAGAAGGCGCCGGTGAGCGACGAGAAGGGCCTCGACTTCGCCCGCGCGTGGGTGGAGTTTCCTGATCCGGCGGACGACGAGCAGGTCTTCCGCTGCGATCTGACATGGCTGACCTCTCGCTGGAACTGCATCTTCGGCAGCGGCTGCCAGGGCATCCAGGCGGGCCGCGCGGACGACGGCTGCTGCACTTTGGGTGCCCACTTCTCCGACGAGGACGACGAGAAGCGGGTCGCCGGACATGTGGCGAGGCTCACACCGGACATCTGGCAGCACCACGCGGAGGGCACGCGTAACGGCTGGGTCTCCGAGGACGAGGACGGTGACCGTCAGACCCGCCCGTTCCAGGGCTCCTGCATCTTCCAGAACCGGCCGGGGTTCGCGGGCGGCATGGGCTGCTCGCTGCACATCCTCGCCCTCAGGGAGGGCCGCGAGCCGCTGGAGACCAAGCCGGACGTGTGCTGGCAGCTGCCGGTCCGGCGGACCTACGACTGGATCGACCGGCCCGACGACACACGGGTGTTGCAGGTGTCGATCGGTGAGTACGACCGTCGCGGCTGGGGCCCGGGCGGTCACGACCTCCACTGGTGGTGCACCTCTGCCACCTCGGCGCACGGCGCCGGGGACCCGGTCTACGTCTCGTACCGCGCGGAGTTGACCGAGCTGATGGGCAAGGCGGGCTACGACCGTCTGGTCGAGCTGTGCGAGGAGCGGCTGGCCTCGCAGCTGCCCCTCCTGGCACCGCATCCGGCGGACCCTGCCTGACACCGCCGGCGGTCCCGGGGTGACCGGTCCCGGAGCGCGCTTCCGACCGTCGCGCGGCCTGACCACGACGACGCACCCCGCACCCCGCACCCCGCATCGCGAGCGGCGACGGTGCCGGTGCCGGTGCCGGACCGGGAGACGCGGTCGGGGCGTAGCCCGGCCCGGGTCACCGCTCGGCGGGCGGCGGGCTCCCCGGGTCCGTCGGCTGGTCCGTCGGCGCCGGGTCGGTCGCCACCGGCTCGCCGGGGAGGGGGCCGGTGGGCGTGGGGCCGCCCGGGGTGGGCTCCGGGCCGGGTGCCGGTGGCGAGTCGCTCGGGGTGGGTTCCGGGTCGGGCGACGGTGTCGTCGGCGTCGGTTCCGGGTCGGGCGACGGCGCGGGCGGGTCGCCCGGGGTGCCCGGGTGCGCGGTGCCCGGGCCGCCGGGGTGGCCGGAGGGCGAGCCGCCGCCCGGTGCGGAGGGGGCGGTCCCGTAACCGTGGATGGTGACGAGGGAACCGGCGGGGGAGATCGCCACCGAGGCGCTCCAGTGGCCGGACGGCTCGCGCAGCTGATCCACGTAGGCCCTGATCGTCACCGACTCGCCGGCTTCGAGCGTTCCCGACGACTGGCTCAGATACAGCCAGGACGCGCCCGTGGAGGCCGACCAGCGGACCGGTCCGGTACCCGTCGCGGTGAGGGTGATCAGTGTGGTGTCGCCGCTGTGGCCCGCCGTGACGCCCAGCGCGGCCGCGTCCTCCCGGCCCGCGCCGCCGACTCCGAGGACCTCCACGGACACGTCCGCCTCACCGTTCTCGTCGAGGCGGAGGCCGGGGCGGGTGGTGGCGTCGCCGGTGTTCTCGTAGCCGGCGCCCGCTTCCTCGCCGTCGAGCTCGACCTCGCCGCCGTCCTCCCGGGCGGAGGCCGAACGGCCGTCCTGGCCCTCGCCGACGGGGGTGCCGCGGTAGGCGGCCCACAGCGCGAACACGGGCGCGGCGATGACGCTGGCCACGACCGTCGTCGTCAGGGCACGCGCGCGCAGCCGGTCCCGGCGCGCGACACGGTCCTTCGGGTCCACCGGAAATCCGCGCCGGTCGAAGCGGGGCGCGGCACCGCGCGCGCGGGGGTGGTGCGTCATGGCGGCGTGCAGAGCCGCGCCGGGCGCCGGCAGGACGGGGAGCGCGTCCGGTGTGACGCTGGTGCCGGGCCACCGTCCGGGTACCGCCCGCTCGGCGCTGCGGCGGCAGCGCGGACAGTCGTCGACGTGCCGGACGAGTTCGCGGCGCAGGGTCGTACTGAGCACGAACCGCCGGTCGCCGGTGAGATGTGCCACGCCGGGGCAGGCGCCGGCCTCCACGACGGCGAGCGCCGCGCGGGTGCGTTCCACCTCGCAGGCCGCGGTGGCGAGCAGGGCACGCGCGGCGGCGGGTTCCATCCCGAGTACGGCGGCGACCTCGTGGGCGGCGAGGTGGTGACGCACGGCGAGTTCGAGTGCCTCGCGCTGCACCGGGGTGGTGCCGGCGGCCTCCGGCCAGGCCAGTGCGGCCAGTTCGCGGTTGCGCCGCTCCCGGGCCTCCTCGGAGACGACCGGGGCGGCCGGGGTCGCGGCCGGCCGCTTCCGGCCGGCGCGGAGCACGGCGTGGCCGGCCCGGCGGTTCTGCCCGGCCTCGGCCAGTCTGCGCAGACACGCCCAGCGGGCCAGCGCGTACAGCCAGGCCCTGCGGCTCCCGAGTTCGTCGGGGAGGTTGCGGCCGCGGCGTTCGGCGAGCGTGAGGACGTCGGCCAGGGCGAGGGTCGCCGCGTCGTGGTCGCACAGTACGGACAGGCAGTAGGTGAACAGGCCGTCCAGGTGCGGTCGGTAACGGGTGGCCGGCCGCTGCGCCACAGTGCGCGCGGCTCCGCGGTCGCGCCCTTCCCGGTGCGTCCGGCGTGCTCCGGTCGTGCGGGTCGAGGTATCCGGGCCACTGCTCGTCATTCGGCGACCGTAGGGGCCCCGGGACGGCCTCTTCCGGACCCCGGACCACATTTAATCCGTACGGGTGAAACGATCCCTCAAACGGGGACAGGAACCTTTCCTCACCCGCGGGCAGCGACCGTCCCGGGCGGCGGCCAGGGCGCCGGTGCGTACGGGACCACGGGGAAACGGCCCGACAGGACGCCGGTCCGGGAGCCGGGCGACGACCACCGGGGCCGGGCCACGGCGGACGATGTCAGAGGGTGCCGTTACCTTTTCCGCATGGCTGCCCGTACCAAGACCTCCAAGGACCGTCCGTCCTATCGCTGCGCCGAGTGCGGCTGGCAGACGGCCAAGTGGCTCGGCCGCTGCCCCGAGTGCCAGGCCTGGGGGACGGTCGAGGAGTACGGCGTGCCCGCGGTCCGTACGACGGCGCCCGGCCGGGTCACCAGCTCCGCGCTGCCCATCGGCCAGGTCGACGGCCGTACGGCCACCGCCCGTTCCACCGGTGTGCCCGAGCTGGACCGGGTGCTCGGCGGCGGACTCGTGCCCGGCGCGGTGGTGCTCGTCGCGGGCGAGCCGGGCGTGGGCAAGTCCACACTGCTGCTGGACGTCGCGGCCAAGGCGGCGAGCGAGGAACACCGAACGCTCTACGTGACGGGAGAGGAGTCGGCGAGCCAGGTCCGGCTGCGCGCCGACCGTATCCACGCCATCGACGACCATCTCTACCTCGCCGCCGAGACGGATCTGGCGGCCGTGCTCGGCCATCTGGACGCGGTGAAGCCGTCCCTGCTGATCATGGACTCGGTGCAGACGGTGGCCTCTCCGGAGATCGACGGTGCCCCCGGCGGCATGGCCCAGGTGCGTGAGGTGGCGGGCGCCCTGATCCGGGCCTCCAAGGACCGCGGGATGTCCACGCTCCTGGTGGGCCACGTCACCAAGGACGGCGCGATCGCGGGCCCGCGCCTGCTGGAGCACCTGGTCGACGTCGTCCTGCACTTCGAGGGCGACCGGCACGCGCGCCTGCGGCTGGTGCGCGGCGTCAAGAACCGCTACGGGACGACGGACGAGGTCGGCTGCTTCGAACTGCACGACGAGGGCATCACCGGCCTCGCGGACCCCAGCGGGCTGTTCCTCACCCGCCGCGCCGAACCGGTCCCGGGGACCTGCCTGACCGTCACCCTGGAGGGCCGCCGCCCCCTGGTGGCCGAAGTGCAGGCGCTCACCGTCGACTCGCAGATCCCCTCCCCGCGGCGCACCACGTCCGGTCTGGAGACCTCCCGGGTGTCGATGATGCTGGCGGTGCTGGAACAGCGCGGCCGCATCAGCGCCTTGGGCAAACGGGACATCTACTCCGCGACGGTCGGCGGGGTGAAGCTCTCCGAACCGGCCGCGGACCTGGCCATCGCACTGGCGCTGGCGTCGGCGGCGAGCGACACCCCGCTGCCGAAGAACCTCGTCGCGATCGGCGAGGTCGGCCTCGCGGGCGAGGTGAGACGGGTCACGGGTGTCCAGCGCAGGCTCGCCGAGGCACACCGGCTGGGCTTCACGCACGCCCTGGTCCCGGGCGATCCGGGCAAGGTCCCGCCGGGCATGAAGGTGCGGGAGGTGGCGGACATGGGGGACGCGCTGAGTGTCCTTCCGCGCTCCCGTCGCCGAGAGGCCCCACGGGAGACGGAGGAGCGCCGGTAGACTTTGCCCAGGTCTCGCCCGTCCGTACGAACCGAGTGCGCGAACGGGGGCGCCCAGAACCTGCGACCGGAGGAGTGCAGTGGCAGCCAACGACCGGGCAGCGGCTCCCGGAAAGTCCGGCGGGAGCGCCGGCGCCGAGGGCCTGATGCGCGCCTCGCTGAGCGCCGTGGCACCCGGAACCAGCCTGCGTGACGGCCTGGAGCGCGTACTGCGCGGCAACACCGGCGGTCTCATCGTGCTCGGTTTCGACAAGACCGTCGAGACGCTGTGCAGCGGCGGTTTCGTGCTGGACGTCGAGTTCACCGCGACCCGGCTGCGCGAGCTGTGCAAGCTGGACGGCGGCATAGTCCTGTCGTCCGACCTGTCCAAGATCCTGCGGGCCGGCGTCCAGCTGGTGCCGGACCCCACCATCCCCACCGAGGAGACCGGCACCCGGCACCGCACCGCGGACCGCGTCTCCAAGCAGGTCGGCTTCCCCGTCGTGTCCGTGTCGCAGTCGATGCGCCTGATCGCGCTGTACGTCGACGGCCACCGCAGGGTCCTGGAGGACTCCGCGGCGATCCTGTCCCGCGCCAACCAGGCCCTGGCGACCCTGGAGCGCTACAAGCTCCGCCTCGACGAGGTCGCCGGCACGCTGTCGGCGCTGGAGATCGAGGACCTGGTGACCGTCCGGGACGTCTCCGCCGTCGCACAGCGGCTGGAGATGGTCCGTCGCATCGCCACCGAGATCGCCGAATACGTGGTCGAACTGGGCACCGACGGGCGTCTCCTCGCCCTCCAGCTCGACGAGTTGATCGCGGGCGTGGAACCGGAGCGCGAACTGGTCGTACGGGACTATGTGCCCGAGCCCACCGCCAAGCGCTCCCGCACGGTCGACGAGGCCCTGCACGAGCTGAACGTACTCACCCACGCCGAGCTCCTGGAGCTGTCGACCGTGGCCCGCGCCCTCGGCTACACCGGCTCCCCGGAGACCCTCGACTCGGCGGTGTCCCCGCGTGGTTTCCGCCTGCTGGCCAAGGTGCCGAGGCTGCCCGGCGCGATCATCGACCGCCTGGTGGAGCACTTCGGCGGCCTGCAGAAGCTGCTCGCCGCCAGCGTGGACGACCTCCAGACGGTGGACGGCGTCGGCGAGGCGCGGGCACGCAGCGTGCGCGAGGGCCTGTCGAGGCTGGCGGAGAGCTCGATCCTCGAGCGGTACGTGTAGGAAACTTCCGCTCCCGGCCGTCGGCGTCGCCCCCTGTCTGAGCGGGAGGGCTGCCCGACGGCCCGCGGCCCGGTCAGTCCGCTTCCAGCACGAACGACGTGCGTACCTTCTCGAATCCCGGCGCCTTCGCCTCCACCAGGTATGTCCCCGGCTTCGCCGCCCCCGCCTTCGGCGTCGCGCACTCCGGCGCGCTCGCCTTGCGGTCCCACTTCACGGTGTAGGTGATGCTGTCCCCGGCCGCCACGCGGAACACCAGACTCCGCGCGCCCTCGGGGCAGTCGTCGGACGCCCAGTACGCGTCGTCACCGCTCGCGGGGGTGATCGTCAACACCGCGTTGACCGGCCCGAGATCGACCTTGCAGTCGCTGCCGGAGGTGTTCCGCGCAGTGAGCAGGAAGGTGGGCACCTGCCCCGGCTCGTAGGCGTTGCGGGAGCTGCGCAGACTGAACCTCACCGCGTTCGCCGTGCAGTTGGGCAGGGAGGCACCCGATCCGGCCGGCAGCGCGTCACCCGCGCCGACCCCCGCGGACGTACCGCCCTCGGAACCACCGCCCGCGCTCCCCCCGGCACCGCCACCCGATCCCTCGGAGCCGCCGGAGTCCGCGGGATCGCCGTTGGCCCCGTCGTCTCCCGCCCCGGACGACGAGCCGTCGGATCCGCCGGAGCCACCGGACCCGCCGGAGCCACCCGACCCCGACTCGTCCCGCCCTCCCGGAGCCTGACTGATCGCCGGCCCCGAACTCGACGGCCCCGGCGTGATGGACGGCGCGGGATTCTTGCCATTGGCCCCGTTGTCACGCCCGTTGCCGCCACCGCCGCCCGAGAGAACGACCCAGGTGGCAAACAACGTCAACAGGGCCAATACGGACAGCAGTACAGCCCTCCGTCGCCAGTAGATGGAGGAGGGAAGCGGCCCGACCGGATTGCGCAGAGATCCCACGGCGCAAACCTTACGAGAGTTCAGCGCGTTCGCTGGCCTCACCCGCCACTGAGAGCCACAACTTTTCAGGATCATCATCCCGGAAATCGCCCTGCCCCCCCTGACGTTCGCCGGGTACGGCACCCTTCGATCGCAGAGTGTGACCGTTCCGCAGCCTTCCCTACGGTCTGTGATCACGGACGCGGGCGAGGCGCAGGGCAGAGATACCGACCCGGAGCTGGACGGAGGCTCGACTGCCGTCCCCTGACGCGCTGTTCGGGGGTCGGGTGGTGGCGGGACACGGCGTGGCGGCGGACACGGTCGGTCCGGTGAGCCGCACTTGACGCCGACCGGCGCTCCGATGGATGAGCAGCGCTCCCGCAAGCGGCGGGCCGCTTCCACCGGCCGCGCTCGCAGCTCGCCAGCGTGAGCGGTGCTCTCGCATGCGGCCGGTGCTCTCCATGCCTGCCCGTGGCGCACGATGGTGAGCGGTGCTCTCGTATGTGATCGATGCACCTGACCCTGACCGGCGCTCCGCGGGGCGAGCAGCGCTCTCGGTAGCGGCCAGTGCTCCCCGTGCTGGCCCGTCGCGCGCGGTGAGCAGTGCTCTCGTACGTGAGCAGTGCACTCGACCCTGACTGGCGTTCCGGCATGCGAGCAGCGCTCGCGCAGGCAGCCGATGCTTCCACCGGCCGCGCTCGCAGCTCGCCAGTGTGAGCGGTGCTCTCGCAAGCGGCCGGTGCTCTCGCGGGTGTCGTGTCGCTGCCCGACCGTGGCGCTCACCCCGGAGGCGGGGCGCGGCGTGGCAGGATCAGAGGGTCATGACTGCTCCCACGAAGCCCCCGTACGGCACCGCCGCCGATTCCGCGTCCGAGCGTGCTCCCGGTGAGCCGCTGCACTCCCCTGTCATCGACTGGTTCGACGAGCACGCCCGGGATCTTCCGTGGCGGCGCCCGGAGGCCGGTGCGTGGGGAGTGATGGTCAGTGAGTTCATGCTCCAGCAGACCCCGGTGAACAGGGTCCTGCCCGTCTACGAGCAGTGGCTGGCCCGCTGGCCGCGCCCCGCCGACCTCGCCGCGGAGGCGCCCGGCGAAGCCGTCCGCGCTTGGGGCCGGCTCGGTTACCCGCGTCGTGCGCTCCGGCTGCACGGCGCCGCCGTCGCCATAACGGAGCGGCACGGCGGGGACGTCCCGGCGGACCACGCCCAGTTGCTCGCACTGCCCGGTATCGGCGAGTACACCGCCGCGGCCGTGGCCTCGTTCGCCTACGGGCAGCGGCACGCGGTGCTGGACACGAATGTCCGCCGGGTGTTCGCCCGCGCGGTCACCGGTACCCAGTACCCGCCGAACGCCACCACCGCCGCCGAGCGCCGGCTCGCCCGGACCCTGTTGCCGGAGGACTCCTCCACCGCCGCGCGCTGGGCCGCCGCCTCCATGGAGCTGGGCGCGCTGGTGTGCACGGCGAAGAACGAGTCGTGTCACCGCTGCCCGATCGCCGCGCAGTGTGCCTGGCGGCAGGCGGGCAAGCCCGCCCACGAGGGTCCGCCGCGCCGCGGCCAGACGTACGCGGGCACGGACCGCCAGGTCCGCGGACGGCTGCTGGCCGTTCTGCGGGAGGCGCACCAACCGGTGCCGCAGGCCGCACTGGACCGGGTGTGGAACGAGCCGGTGCAGCGCGCCCGCGCACTGGACGGTCTGGTCGCCGACGGTCTGGTGGAACCGATGCAGGGCGGCCTGTACCGGCTGCCGCTGAGCTGACCCCGTCCACCCGGCCACCCGGCCACCCGGCCACCCGGCCACGCCAACGACCACACCCTCGGGCTCCGGCTCGGCGCCGGTTCCACCCCCGCCGCCGGGCCGCCCGAGCCCGTCCACTCGTCCGTCCACTCGTCCGATCCGGCGATCCGGAGATCCGGCGATCCGGCGATCCGGCCCGCGGGCGGATCGGATCCACGGGCCGCTCACGTCCGTGACAACGGCACGACCGGCGATATCGCCCCAAACGCGCGTCAATTGACCGCCCTCCTTACCCTCCTCCCCCTTCCGTTACACAACCGACGGACAGCCGAGGGCTGCTCGCAAGCTGCTTCGGACAGTGCCGTGACAACGGCTCCGTACCTTCGATCACGTGCTCGCCGAGGGCACGACGACCGAGGGTCACAGACGGTCCGGCCGGCTCGAGTGAGCGGGAACGGGAACGGAAGGCGGTTCACCATGGCGCAGGGCGAGGTGCTCGAGTTCGAGGAGTACGTCCGCACCCGGCAGGACGCGCTGTTGCGCAGCGCCCGCCGTCTGGTCCCGGACCCCGTGGACGCACAGGACCTGCTGCAGACCGCGCTGGTCCGGACGTACGGCCGCTGGGAGACCATCGAGGACAAGCGTCTGGCCGACGCCTATCTGCGCCGGGTCATGATCAATACGCGGACCGAGTGGTGGCGGGCCCGCAAGCTGGAGGAGGTGCCCACCGAGCAGCTCCCGGAGCCCTGTGTGGACGACGCCGCCGAGCAGCACGCGGACCGTGCCCTGCTGATGGACATCCTGAAGGTGCTCGCCCCGAAGCAGCGCAGTGTCGTGGTGCTGCGACACTGGGAGCAGATGTCCACGGACGAGACGGCCGCCGCCCTCGGCATGTCGGCCGGAACGGTCAAGAGCACGCTGCACCGAGCGCTCGCCCGGCTCCGCCAGGAGCTGGAGGCCCGCGATCTGGACGCACGCGCGCTGGAGCGTGAGGAGCGGGAGCGTTGCGCGGCCTGACCGGCGCGGGACCCACGCGGTCCCGGACCACCACCCGGGCGGCGATCGCGGCGACGGCCGTGCTCGCCGCCGTCGGGCTGTCGGCCGGCTGCGGCACGGGCGGCACCGGTGCCCGGGACGAGGGTCCGGCGCGCGCGGAGTCGGTGGCCAGCGTGACCCCGCCGACGGCCTCGCCCTCGCGGACCCCGGGCCGGGTGGACGCGGTCCGGTTGATCCAGGCGGACCCCGCCGTCTCGGCACAGGTCAAGCGGGAGCTCAAGCCGTGCGTCGCCGACGAGTACCCGGTCGACGTGAGCTACGGGAACCTCACCGGAGGAGCCGCCGACGATGTGGTCGTCAACGTGCTGACCTGCGGGGACGCGGTGGGTGTCGGCTCGTATGTGTACCGCGACCAGGGGGGCGCCTACGTCAACGTGTTCACCGCCGAGGAGCCTCCGGTGTACGCGGAGATCGACCGCGGGGACCTGGTGGTGACCAAGCAGGTGTACGACCGGGGCGATCGGGTGTCGAGTCCGTCCGGCGAGAACGTCATCACGTACCGCTGGGCGTCGGGCAGGTTCGGCGAGGAGTACCGCACGCACAACGACTACGGTCAGGTGGCCGGACCGATGCCCACGCCGGTGCCCGAAGACGGCTGAGACATGGCTCACGGAGAGAACCGGCGGGGCCTGCCCGGCCGATGTAAGGGATGAACCCTTCGCGCGGCTCACGCGTCCGTCCCTGCGATGGGCCGAGACAATCAGCCCGGGCGGGCCGAGTGACCGTGTTCGAACCGGCCCGGGACCACACGAGGACTGAGAGCACCGGGATGACAGACCAGACCCACGTCCTGTTCGTCGAGGACGACGACGTCATCCGCGAGGCCACCCAGCTCGCCCTGGAGCGGGACGGCTTCGCGGTCACCGCGATGCCCGACGGGCTGTCCGGCCTGGAGGCGTTCCGCTCCGACCGGCCCGACATCGCGCTCCTCGACGTCATGGTGCCGGGGCTGGACGGGGTCAGCCTGTGCCGTCGCATCCGGGACGAGTCGATGGTGCCGGTGATCATGCTGTCCGCGCGGGCCGACGCCATCGACGTGGTGCTGGGGCTGGAGGCGGGCGCCGACGACTATGTGACCAAGCCGTTCGACGGTGCCGTTCTGGTGGCCCGGATCCGCGCGGTGCTGCGCCGCTTCGGGCGGGCGGAGGGCGGCAGGGCGGAGCAGGCGTCCCCGGACGTCAGGGGGACGCTCTCGTTCGGGGAGCTGGACATCGACACGGAGGGCATGGAGGTACGCCGAGCCGGGCAGCCGGTGGCGCTGACCCCGACCGAGATGCGGCTGCTGCTGGAGTTCTCCGCGACACCGGGCACCGTGCTCTCCCGCGACAAACTGCTCGAGCGGGTGTGGGAGTACGGCTGGGGCGGGGACACCCGGGTCGTCGACGTCCATGTGCAGCGACTCCGTACGAAGATCGGCCAGGACCGTATCGAGACGGTCCGCGGCTTCGGCTACAAACTGAAGGCCTGAGCGAACGGATGCGCGGGGACTTCCGGCGCCTGGTGACGGCGCGCGTGGACCGGGTGGGCATCGGCGCGGGACTGAGGTGGAAGCTCAGCGCGGCCATCGCGGTGGTCGGCGCGCTGGTGGCGCTCGTGCTGAGCCTGGTGGTGCACAACGCCGCGCGGGTGTCGATGCTGGACAACGCGCGCGATCTGGCCGACGAGCGCATCATGATCGCCCAGCGCAACTACGAGCTGTCCGGACGGCTGAACTTCCCCAACACCGAGATCGACGATCCGCAGCTGCCGAAGGAGCTGCGGGAGAAGGTCGAGGCGGGGCGACGGGCGACCTTCGTGGCGGACCGGAGCGGCGCGCCGGACATCTGGGCGGCCGTGCCGCTGAAGAACGGGCATGTGCTGTCCCTGCACTCCGGCTTCACCGACCGCAGTTCGGACATCCTCAAGGACCTCGACCAGGCCCTGGTGATCGGTTCCATCGCGGTCGTCCTGGGGGGCAGCGCGCTCGGTGTGCTGGTGGGCGGGCGACTGTCGCGGCGGCTGCGCAAGGCGGCCGGCGCCGCCAACCGGGTGGCCAGGGGCGAGACGGACGTCCGGGTGCGGGAGTCCATCGGCGGGGTGGTGCGGGACGAGACCGACGATCTGGCCAGCGCGGTGGACGCCATGGCGGACGCGCTGCGGCTGCGGCTGGAGGCCGAGCGCAGGGTCACCGCCGACATCGCGCACGAGCTGCGCACACCGGTGACCGGTCTGCTGACCGCGGCCGAGCTGCTGCCGCCCGGCCGTCCCACGGAACTGGTGCTGGACCGGGCGAAGGCGATGCGCACCCTCGTGGAGGACGTGCTGGAGGTGGCCCGGCTGGACAGCGCTTCCGAGCGGGCGGAGCTGCAGGACATCCTGCTCGGCGAGTTCGTCACGCGGCGGGTCGCCGCGAAGGATCCGGACGTCACCGTGCGCGTGGTGCACGAGTCGGAGGTCACCACCGATCCCCGGCGGCTGGAGCGGGTGCTGTTCAACCTGCTCACCAACGCCGCGCGGCACGGCAGACCGCCCATCGAGGTGACCGTCGAGGGCCGCGTCATCCGGGTCCGCGACCACGGGCCCGGCTTCCCCCGGGGACTGCTCGCCGAGGGACCGAGCCGCTTCCGCACCGGCAGTGCGGACCGGGCCGGCCGCGGTCACGGCCTGGGCCTGACCATCGCGGCCGGTCAGGCCCGGGTGCTGGGCGCACGGCTGACCTTCCGCAACGTACGGCCGGCGGGGGCTCCGGACGGTGTGCCGGCCGAGGGCGCCGTCGCCGTGCTGTGGCTGCCGGAGCACGCGCCGACGAACACGGGGAGCCATCCCGTCCTGATGTGACGTGCGCGCGCCCCGCGCTGAGGCGCGGGGCCGCGGTGAGGGACCGGCCGTGTCTCTCTCTGGCTGTGCCGGAGCCGAACCCGAAGCCGAACCCGAAGCCGGAGCCGGAGCCGGAGCCGGAGCCGGAGCCGGCCGGTGGGGCGTACACGGCGGACCCCGGGGGCGCGGGCGCGTCCCCGGGAGCCTGCGTCGTCGTGGGACAGGCGCTGTTCCGTCAGGCGGGCTCGGTCAGCCCCGCTGACGGGGCGCTGTCGCCGGGCTTCTCCTTCTTGCGGACCGGGCCCTCGCCCTTCAGCGGGACCTCCTTGACGAACACGGCCGCCGCCAGCGCGACCACCGCGATCACCGCGCCGAGCAGGAACGCGGAGTGGGTGCCCGAGGAGACCGCGTGCTGGTAGGCCTCGCGGGCCGCCGCCGGCAGCTTCGCCAGGCTCTCGGCGTCCAGCTGGGCGGACTGCCCGGTCAGCTCGGAACCCACCGTGCCGGCCCGCTCGGCCATGGCGTCCTGGACCCGGCTGTTGAACAGCGCGCCCATGATCGCCACACCGAAGGAGGCGCCGAGGGTGCGGAACAGGGTGGTGGAGGAGGACGCCACGCCCATGTCCTTCATCTCCACGCTGTTCTGCGCGACCAGCATGGTGATCTGCATCAGACAGCCCATGCCCAGACCGACCACGGCCATGAAGACGCCGGAGGTGAGGCGGGAGGTCCCGGTGTCCATGGTGGACAGCAGGTACAGGCCGACGATCATCAGCGCGCTGCCGGCGACGGGGAAGACCTTGTACCGGCCGGTGTTGGTGGTCACCCGGCCCGCGACCATCGAGGTGACCAGCATCGCGCCGAGCATCGGCAGGAGCAGCAGGCCGGAGTTGGTGGCGGAGGCGCCCTGCACGGCCTGCTGGTAGAGCGGCAGGAAGAGCGTCGCCCCGAACATCACGAAGCCGACGACGAAGCCGATGACGGACATCAGAGTGAAGTTGCGGCTGCGGAAGATGTGCAGGGGCAGCACCGGTTCGGCGGCCCTGGTCTGCCAGAACACGAAGCCGACGAGCGAGGCGACCCCGAGACCGATCAGCTCCATGATCCGCGCGGAGCTCCAGGCGTACTCCGTGCCGCCCCAGGTGGTGACCAGCACGACGGCGGTGATGCCGACGGTCAGCAGCACGACTCCGAGGTAGTCGATCCCCGCCTGGGCCCGCTTCTTCGGCAGGTGCAGTACGGCGGCCACCGCGGCCAGCGCGACCGCGCCGAGCGGCAGGTTGATGTAGAAGGCCCAGCGCCATCCCCAGTGGTCGGTGATGGTGCCGCCGACCAGCGGCCCGCCGATCATGGCCAGCGCCATCACCGCGGCCATCATCCCCTGGTACCTGCCCCGCTCACGGGGCGGGATGAGGTCGCCGATGATCGCCATGACGCCGACCATCAGACCGCCGGCGCCCAGACCCTGCACCGCGCGGAAGCCGATCAGCTCGCCCATGTTCTGCGCCATGCCGCTGAGCGCGGAGCCGATCAGGAAGATCACGATGGAGGTCATGAACGTGGCCTTGCGCCCGTACATGTCGCCGAGCTTGCCCCAGACCGGAGTGGAGGCCGCGGTCGCGAGCGTGTAGGCGGTGACCACCCAGGCCAGGTGCTCCAGTCCGCCCAGCTCGCCCACGATCGTCGGCATCGCGGTGCCGATGATCATGTTGTCGAGCATCGCCAGCATCATCGCGATCATGAGTGCGAGCAGGACCACCCGCACACTGCGCGGCTGCTTGCCGCCGTCCTTCCCGGCGGCTTCCGCCGCCGGTGCGCCCGCGACCTCCGCCGGTGCGTCTGCCGTATCCGCCATGGTTCCCACTCCCCCGGCCACCGTCGTGTGGCCACTGGTACTTACTTGCCGCCCGGCTAGTACATTGGAAGCGAAAGCTAGTCGCGCAACTAGCCGGGCGTCAAGTAAGTTTTTGCCAGGAGCGGGACGAGCGGGAGGATGGGCGGCACCATGGACGGCACCAGACAGCGGCGCCGCGGGAACACCCGCCAGCGCATCCAGGACGTCGCGCTCGAGCTCTTCGCCCAGCAGGGCTACGAGAAGACCTCGCTGCGGGAGATCGCCGAGCACCTCGACGTCACCAAAGCGGCGCTCTACTACCACTTCAAGACGAAGGAGGAGATCCTCGTCGGCATCTTCGAGGATCTCTCCCGGCCGCTGGAGGACCTGATCGAGTGGGGGCATACGCAGCCGCACTCGCTGGAGACGAAACAGGAGATCATCCGCCGGTACAGCGAGGCGCTGATGGGCGCCGCCCCACTCTTCCGCTTCATGCAGGAGAACCAGGCGACGATCCGCGAACTGCGCATCGGCGACATGTTCAAGACCCGCATGCTCGGACTGCGGGACATCCTGATGGACCCGGACGCCGACCTCGTCGACCAGGTGCGCTGCGTCAGCGCCCTGTTCACCATGCACGCCGGGATGCATGTGTTCCAGGACGTGGAAAGCGACCCCGAGGAGCAGCGCAAGGCCGTCCTCGAGGTCGCCACCGATCTGATCACCCAGGCCCACCGGAGCTCCGCGGGCCGCTAGCCAGGGGGTGTCCGGGCCCCGGGCGGCACCATGCCTCCGGGTACCGGGGTCAGAGCCGCGCGCCCTTGGAGTGCAGGAACTTCGCCGGGTCCACGGCGGAGCCGTAGTTCGGGCTGGTGCGGATCTCGAAGTGCAGGTGGGGGCCGCTGGAGTTGCCGGTGTTGCCGGACGAGGCGATCTTCTGGCCGGTCTTGACGACCTGGCCCGCCTTCACGTTCACCGAGGACAGGTGGGCGTACTGGGAGTACGTCTTGTCGCTGTGCTTGATGACGACGGCGTTGCCGTACGCGGGGCCGTCGCCGGCGCCGTTGCCGCCGGCCTTGACGACGGTGCCGCCGTGGACGGCGACGACGGGGGTGCCGGTCGGGACGGCGTAGTCCTGGCCGGAGTGCTTGGAGGCCCACATGCCGCCGTTCGCGGCATAGCTCGCGGACAGCTTGTAGCTCTTCACCGGGTCGGTCCAGGACGCGGCCTTCTTCTTGGCTGCGGCGGCCTTCTCGGCCGCGGCCTTGACCGCGGCGGCCTTCTTGGCCTTCGCCGCCTTCTCCGCCTTCGCGGCGGCGGCCTTCTCCGCCTCGGCGGCCTTCTCGGCCTGGGCGGCCTGGATCTTCGCGGCCTCGGCCTGGGCGGCCGCCTGCGCCCGGACGGCACCGGCCGCACCGGCCGCACTCGACGCGGCCGGGGTGTCGGCAGCGGCCGCGACCCCGGCCCCCAGTGCGACCGAGGCCCCCATTCCGGCGGCCAGTACGGCCGCACGGGTGCGGATCAGGGACGTACGGGAGAAACGGGACGTGACGCGCTGGCTCATCTCAACCTCACCGGGAAGGGAACGGAGGAAAACCACCGGGTACGGGACCGCACCGCGGTGGTTGTTCAGTGGTAACCCTTCCGCCCGAAAAGCCGCAAAGGTGTGATCTACGACTTTTCGTAGTACTCCGGGAGTGAGATGCGCGTCTCTTGACAGAGGACCGCTCCGCGGCGAAACCCGCACTCCAGGGCGATCGGCCAGGCATTTGCCCGGAATGCTGCTTTACATTTCGCCGCATTGTCACTATTCCGGGTAGTACCGGACAGAACGCCTGTGCAGCATGTCACCGGGGGCGGCATGTGCCGCTTCAGAAATGTGGCGCAGGCCTCTAGGCGCCTACCGTCCGGTAACCCTACGGTTCACCTCGCGTCACCCTCGCACACGAGCATGCACACGCCATGTTGGCAGCGTCACGGACGTGAGAGGACCCCCACGACATGAGAAGCCGACGCCCCTGGTTGCACCGCGTATCGGTGACCGCCGTCTCCGCGGCCGCACTGACGGTCCTGGCCGCACCCGCCGGGGCCACACTCCCCGCAGGCTCGCCCACGGCCGTCACCGCGGCCCCCGCCGCCGCCGCGGAAGACGTCGACTACGACACCTGGCAGCGCGACTGCCGGGCGGTCATGGAGCAGGCCCTGCCCTATGTACGGCAGCGGACAGCGGACGCCGGGCCGGGCGAGAAGCAGGCCATCGTCCTGGACATCGACAACACCGCCCTGGAGACCGACTTCGGCTTCAGCTTCCCGCAGCCTGCCAACGATCCGGTCCTGGAGGTCGCCCGGTACGCCGAGGAACGCGGTGTCGACCTGTTCTTCGTCACCGCCCGCCCCGGCATCATCTACGCACCCACCGAGTGGAACCTCGACCGGGCCGGCTACGAGTCCTCCGGCCTGTACGTCCGCGGCTTCCTGGACCTCTTCAAGAACGTCGCCGACTACAAGACCGCCCAGCGTGTCGCCATCGAGCGCAAGGGCTACACGATCATCGCCAACATCGGCAACAGCCCCACCGACCTGTCGGGCGGCCACGCCGAGAAGACCTTCAAGCTGCCGGACTACGACGGTCAGCTCTCCTGAACGGCCCGTAGCCGCGGACAGCCGCGGACAGGGCCCGCGTGCACACCCGCCGCGTGCGCAAAGGGGTCTGCCCCGGGACTCATGTCCCGGGGCAGACCCCTTCTCCGCACAGGCCGGACGCGGCGGCTACACGTCCTTGCTCAGGTTCGGGCCGGCTCCGCCGGCCGCCTGCTCGATCGGCGGGACGTCGGGCAGGGCCGACTTCTCCTCACCGCGGAAGGTGAAGGTCGCGGACTCGCCCTCGCCCTCGATGTCGACGACCACGATGTGACCGGGACGCAGCTCGCCGAAGAGGATCTTCTCCGACAGCGAGTCCTCGATCTCCCGCTGGATCGTCCGGCGCAGCGGCCGGGCACCCAGGACCGGGTCGTAGCCCCTCTTGGACAGCAGTTCCTTGGCGGGCTGGGACAGCTCGATGCCCATGTCCCGGTCCTTCAGGCGCTCGTCCACCTTCTCGATCATCAGGTCGACGATCTTCAGGATGTCGTCCTGCGTGAGCTGCGGGAAGACGACCACGTCGTCGACGCGGTTGAGGAACTCGGGCCGGAAGTGCTGCTTGAGCTCGTCCGAGACCTTGTTCTTCATCCGGTCGTAGTTGGTCTTCGTGTCGCCCGCGGCGGCGAAGCCCAGGTTGAAGCCCTTGGAGATGTCCCGGGTGCCGAGGTTGGTCGTCATGATGATGACCGTGTTCTTGAAGTCCACGACCCGGCCCTGGGAGTCGGTCAGGCGACCGTCCTCCAGGATCTGCAGCAGCGAGTTGAAGATGTCCGGGTGTGCCTTCTCGACCTCGTCGAAGAGGACGACCGAGAACGGCTTGCGGCGCACCTTCTCCGTCAGCTGACCGCCCTCCTCGTAGCCCACGTAGCCGGGGGGCGAACCGAAGAGGCGCGAGACCGTGTGCTTCTCGCTGAACTCCGACATGTCGAGGGAGATCAGCGCGTCCTCGTCGCCGAAGAGGAACTCGGCGAGCGCCTTGGAGAGCTCGGTCTTACCGACACCGGACGGACCGGCGAAGATGAACGAGCCACCGGGACGCTTCGGGTCCTTCAGACCGGCACGGGTGCGGCGGATCGCCTTGGACAGCGCCTTGACGGCGTCCTTCTGGCCGATGACCCGCTTGTGGAGCTCGTCCTCCATGCGCAGCAGGCGGGACGACTCCTCCTCCGTCAGCTTGAAGACCGGGATGCCGGTCGCCGTGGCGAGGACCTCGGCGATCAGGTCGCCGTCGACCTCGGCGACGACGTCCATGTCGCCGGCCTTCCACTCCTTCTCCCGCTTCGCCTTCGCGGCGAGGAGCTGCTTCTCCTTGTCACGCAGGGAGGCGGCCTTCTCGAAGTCCTGCGAGTCGATCGCGGACTCCTTGTCCCGGCGGACACCGGCGATCTTCTCGTCGAACTCGCGCAGGTCCGGCGGCGCGGTCATCCGGCGGATACGCATCCGGGAGCCGGCCTCGTCGATCAGGTCGATCGCCTTGTCCGGCAGGAAGCGGTCCGAGATGTAGCGGTCGGCCAGCGTCGCCGCCTGGACGAGGGCCTCGTCCGTGATGGAGACGCGGTGGTGGGCCTCGTACCGGTCACGGAGACCCTTGAGGATCTCGATCGTGTGCGGCAGGGACGGCTCGGCGACCTGGATCGGCTGGAAGCGGCGCTCGAGGGCCGCGTCCTTCTCCAGGTGCTTGCGGTACTCGTCCAGGGTGGTCGCACCGATGGTCTGCAGCTCACCGCGCGCCAGCATCGGCTTCAGGATGGAAGCGGCGTCGATGGCGCCCTCGGCGGCACCCGCACCGACCAGCGTGTGCAGCTCGTCGATGAACAGGATGATGTCACCGCGGGTGCGGATCTCCTTGAGGACCTTCTTCAGGCGCTCCTCGAAGTCACCGCGGTAGCGGGAGCCGGCGACCAGCGCGCCGAGGTCCAGGGTGTAGAGGTGCTTGTCCTTGAGGGTCTCGGGCACCTCACCCTTGACGATGGCCTGGGCGAGGCCCTCGACGACAGCGGTCTTGCCGACGCCGGGCTCACCGATCAGCACCGGGTTGTTCTTGGTACGGCGGGACAGCACCTGCATGACCCGCTCGATCTCCTTCTCGCGCCCGATGACCGGGTCGAGCTTGGACTCACGAGCGGCCTGGGTGAGGTTCCGGCCGAACTGGTCGAGGACCAGGGACGTGGAGGGCGTGCCCTCCGCGGGACCGCCGGCGGTGGCGGTCTCCTTGCCCTGGTAGCCGGAGAGCAGCTGGATGACCTGCTGCCGCACCCGGTTGAGATCGGCGCCCAGCTTGACCAGGACCTGGGCGGCGACGCCCTCGCCCTCGCGGATCAGGCCGAGCAGGATGTGCTCCGTGCCGATGTAGTTGTGCCCGAGCTGGAGGGCCTCGCGGAGCGACAGCTCCAGGACCTTCTTGGCACGGGGGGTGAAGGGAATGTGACCCGACGGGGCCTGCTGGCCCTGCCCGATGATCTCCTCCACCTGCTGGCGGACCGCCTCGAGCGAAATCCCGAGGCTCTCAAGGGCCTTGGCGGCGACACCCTCACCCTCGTGGATCAGGCCCAGGAGGATGTGCTCGGTGCCGATGTAGTTGTGGTTGAGCATCCGGGCTTCTTCCTGAGCCAGGACGACAACCCGCCGCGCACGGTCGGTGAACCTCTCGAACATCGTTAATCGCTCCTCAGAGCGGTCAGGCAGTGGGGGGAACTTCCCCTCCCTGTCCTTCCGCAGCTTAGTCCCGCAAGCGGGGACCGCTCATTCCGACTGCCGACACCGTCGATGGCCTCCAGACCCCGCTCACGCCGACACTTCCTCCAACCCGATGGTGCGAGACGATGTTCCCGCAGGCCAGGCAGTTACCCTCATCGCCAGTACGCCGATGGCGAACGGAAAATGTTCCGGGCCGCGTGTCGTCCCCTCCCACTAGGGATGTCTTACCCGCTGCTACGGACAGTCCATGCCGAGTGCACGGGTTCCCTCCGCTACGGGCGAACAACCTTGCGCCACCCCACACCCCCGCACGCCCCCCTGTTCGACACTCTGCGCATCCACATACACGCCCAGCGTAACCCTCCGTGCCTTCCCGTGGTTGCGCGGAGCATGGCTGACATTCCCTCCGCCGGTGTCCCGCTCCCCCGCCGGCCGCTCACGCCGAGTCACGACGAGGTCAGGCTCTGGTACGAGAACGTGCTGGGCTGGCCCACGGTGCCCGGCGTCCCGGTGCGGCTGGCGGTGGGGGTGCTGTTCGACGTCCTCGACGTGCCCGCCGCGGCGGGGTACGCGGCGCTGGAGTGCCTGGAGCCCCCGGAGCACCCCGAGTGCGCGGGGCGGCCCGAGCGTCCTCGCCGCCGCCTGGAAGGGCCACCATGCCCGGGGCGCTGTGGGCGGGCCTTCCCGGTGGCGCTGTCCGGCGGCAGGATGCGGCTGCTGGTGGCCGCGGGCAGCGCCGAGGAACTGCCCGGGCTGCTGGAGTGGCTGGACTGGGGCGCACCGCTGGAACTGGACCTGAGGGCCATCGGGGCCGGGGGTTCCATGGACGCTCCCCGTCCCCACACCTCCGGCGCGCGGAGCGGTTCGCAGGGGGCCGCCGTGTGGCTGCGGCCCCCCGGGCCGGGATGCGAGGCCGTGGCCCCGCTGCCGACGCTGTCGGCGATGGGCACGAGGGGCGTCAGGGGGAACTGTGCCGGCCCCCCGGATCTCGTGCGGCTGGTGAACACCGTGGCGACACACGTCCACCGGATTCGGCTGCGGCGCCCGCGCACGGCCGCCGCCGCAAAGACCGACGGTCAGCCGTTGGCCTTTTCATAGGCTTCACGGATGGCCGCCGGAACACGCCCGCGGTCGTTGACCTCGTGGCCGTTCTCCTTCGCCCAGGCGCGGATGGCCGCGGTGTCCTGGCTGCCTCCGGAAGAAGCACGCGCCTTTCCGCGCCCGCCCGAAGCACGGCCACCGGTACGACGGCCGCCCTTCACGTAGGGCTCGAGAAGGCCGCGGAGCTTGTCCGCATTGGCAGTGGTGAGATCGATCTCGTACGTCTTGCCGTCCAACGCGAACGTCACGGTCTCGTCCGCCTCGCCACCGTCGAGGTCGTCGACAAGAAGGACCTGAACCTTCTGTGCCACCGGATTTCCTTTCATCGATAACCTGAGGGCCGCGGTGTGCCGGCGTCCGCCGTATGACCGCCCCTTGTTATATGCAGTACTGCAGTACTCCGGAAAGCAAACCGCTTTTGCCGTAAAAACACAAACCCCTGGCAGAGACCCGATGCCCTCAGCGGGTACGGAAACATGCGCGTTTCGGACATAGGGCACCGGGGCAAGGGCGGGAGAGCTGTGCGGAATCGCCCGGCGATCACAGATGCAGAAGCATCCGGCTGTTGCCCAAGGTGTTCGGTTTCACGCGTTCGAGACCGAGGAACTCCGCGACGCCCTCGTCATAGGAACGCAGCAGCTCCGCGTACACATCGGTGTCGACCGGGGTCTCACCGATCTCCACGAAGCCGTGTCTGCTGAAGAACTCCACTTCGAAGGTCAGACAGAATACGCGCCGAACACCGAGCCAGCGGGCCGTCTCCAGCAACTTCTGCAGCACCCGGTGCCCCACGCCGGCGCCCTTGAGTCCCGGCTTCACGGCCAGAGTGCGGACTTCCGCGAGGTCTTCCCACATGACGTGCAGGGCGCCGCAGCCGACGACCTCGGCGTCGTCGTCCCGTTCCGCCACCCAGAACTCCTGGATGTCCTCGTAAAGGGTCACCGTCGCTTTGTCGAGCAGGATGGCGCCGCGTACGTAGGTGTCAAGGAGACGGCGTACGGCCTGCACATCGCTGGTACGGGCCCGCCGGACCGTGATGGCATTTGCGGTGACTTCGGGGCTGTCTGCTGACATGAGCGGACGCTATCGTCCGCCGTGGTCCTCGGCGGAGCCGGGGTTCTCGGTGGTGGTTTCCGGAAGCTGGACGATCCGGATCGCGTCGGTGAGGGCCCGGCGCTGTTCCTCGCTCATCATGCCGAAGAAGGCGACGAGAGCGGCGGCGGGGTTGTCGCTCTGCGACCACGCCTCGTTCATCAGCGCCGCGGCGTAGGCGGCACGAGTGGAGACCGCCTCATATCGATAGGCACGGCCTTCGGCTTCTCGGCGCACCCAGCCCTTCTGATGGAGATTGTCCAGAACGGTCATCACCGTGGTGTACGCGATGGACCGTTCCTTCCGCAGATCCTCCAGGACCTCCCGAACGGTCACCGGGCGGTTCCACTTCCACACCCGCGTCATGACCGCGTCTTCGAGTTCTCCCAGGGGGCGAGGCACACCTCAGAACCATAGTGGGATATCCCGCGCATCGCGTGCGGACAGGAACCATCGGGGCAAACAAGCACAAAAGGGGCGCACGAGAGTACGTCTCGTGCGCCCTGAGGGGTGTTGCGGCCGGCCGCGCCCTCCGCCCGGCGGTCAGACCTCGGCCCTGGTGGAGGTACCGGCGCCCTCCGTCTTCGCGAGGGCGGCGTCGACGGCGGCGTCCTCCTTGGCCTTGTTGGCGCCGCCCTGGGTCTTCACGATCACTCGGATGACGCCGATGAAGAGGATGGCCATGACCGTCGGGGGCAGCAGCGCGGAGACGTAGTCCATGGCTCCAGGGTAGCCATGGGGAGCGGTCAGCCGGCGGCCAGGTGCTCCCCGGGGGGCGGCGGGGCGGGCTTGCGGCGGGGGAAGACCTCGCCGGGGGTGGGGACGGGGCGGCGGGTGGGCTTGGGCGCGCCGGGGGCGGGTGCGGGCGTGGGGTTCGGTGCGGGATGGGGCGCGGGCTTCTCCGCCGGCCTGTCCCGGCCCTGATCCTGGCCCCCCGCGATGGCTGCCCGGCCTCCGGGGAGCGCCGTGAGGCGGCTGCGTTCGCACCCGCGCAGGAGGGCCGCCGCGGCGGGGTTGCCGCGCAGAGCCCGGAGGGCGGCCAGATCGTCGGGGTGCGGACGGTATCCCGCACCCAGCGCCTCCTCCAGGAGCGCGAGATAGCCGGCGGCGGTGCCGGGGAGGGCGGCGCGGTAGCGGCCGAGGTCGGCCAGGAGGAAGGCGCGCATCCGGACACTCTCCCGCGTCGCCTCGTCGAGGGAGTCGGCGAGACTGAGGCAGTCCTGGACGTCGTCGGCCGTGGCGGGGGTGGGGTGCAGGGCCAGGGCGAGGGCGCGGCGGAGCACGCGCAGCTCCTCCGCGCCGAACGCCATGCCGCCGCGGGATCCGTAGGGCGTGGGCATGGTCCGACAATACGCGCTAATCGGACAAACAACGTGAAGGGGGCCGCGGTGTGGCGCCGGGTGCCACCCGGGTGGATGGGGACCGGACAGGTCCGGGCAGGGGAGGTCCGCCTCGAGTGACCCGCGACGAGGCCGTCGCCCTCTTCGAGGCCGGGGGCCCGCCGATCGCGACCACCACGAAGCCGCCCCTGCCCGGCACCGCGCTACATACGCGACACGTTCCGCTCGTACACCAGGCGGAGCCCGATCAGGGTCAGCCACGGCTCGTGCTCGTCGATGACCGAGCTCTCGCCCAGCACCATCGGCGCCAGCCCGCCCGTCGCGATCACCGTCACGTCCTCGGGATCGTCCGCCAGCTCCCGGGCCATCCGGTGGACCACGCCGTCGACCTGACCGGCGAAACCGTAGATGATGCCGGACTGCATCGCCTCGACGGTGTTCTTCCCGATCACGCTCCGTGGCCGCGCCACCTCGATCTTGCGCAGCTGCGCGCCGCGGACGCCGAGCGCCTCGACCGAGATCTCGATCCCGGGCGCGATGACACCCCCGACGTACTCCCCGCGGGCGCTGACCGCGTCGAACGTCGTCGCCGTGCCGAAGTCGACGACGATGGCCGGGCCGCCGTAGAGGTCGACCGCTGCGACCGTGTTGATGATGCGGTCCGCGCCGACCTCCTTGGGGTGGTCGGTGAGGATCGGCACGCCGGTCTTCACGCCCGGCTCCACGAGCATCGCGGGCACGTCCCCGTAGTACCGGCGGGTGACCTCGCGCAGTTCGTGCAGCACGGACGGGACCGTCGCGCAGATGGCGATGCCGTCGATGCCGTCGCCCAGTTCGTCGCCGAGGAGCGGGTGCATGCCCATGAGGCCCTGGAAGAGGACCGCGAGCTCGTCCGCCGTGCGGCGCGCGTCCGTGGAGATCCGCCAGTGCTCGACGATGTCGTCGCCGTCGAACAGGCCCAGGACCGTGTGCGTGTTGCCTACGTCGATCGTCAGCAGCATGGCCCGTCCTACTCCGTCGCTCGCAGGTCGAGGCCGATGTCGAGGATCGGCGAGGAGTGGGTGAGGGCTCCCACGGCCAGGTAGTCGACGCCCGTGTCGGCGTACGCCTTGGCGTTGGCGAGGGTGAGGCGGCCGGAGGCCTCCAGGGCGGCACGGCCGTCGACGAGCGCCACCGCCTCCGCGCACTCCTGCGGGGTGAAGTTGTCCAGCAGGATCAGGCCGGCGCCGGCGTCCAGCACCTCGCGGAGCTGGTGCAGGGTGTCGACCTCGACCTCGATGGGCACGTCGGGGAAGCGTCCGCGGACCGCGGTGAAGGCCTCGGCCACGCCGCCCGCCGCCACCACGTGGTTGTCCTTCACCAGGGCGGCGTCCGAGAGGGACATGCGGTGGTTGATCCCGCCGCCGCAGCGCACGGCGAACTTCTCCAGGCTGCGCAGGCCGGGTGTGGTCTTGCGGGTGTCGCGGACCCTCGCCCCGGTGCCCTCCAGGGCGTCCGCCCACGCGCGTGTGGCGGTCGCGATGCCCGAGAGGCGGCACAGCAGGTTCAGCGCGCTGCGTTCCGCGGTGAGGATGTCGCGGGTGCGGGTCGTGACGGAGAGCAGGGTCCGGCCGGCTTCGACGCGGTCGCCGTCCTCCGCATGGCGCTCGACCTCGAACTCCTCCGTGCAGACGATCGACAGAACCGCCTCGGCGATCCTGAGGCCCGCCACCGTGCCCGCTTCCCGCGCGGTGAAGTCGGCGGTGGCGACAGCGTCCTCCGGGATGGTCGCGACCGTGGTCACGTCCACGCCGTGGGCCAGATCCTCCTGGAGGGCCACGTTGGCGATGTCCTCGACCTCCACGGGGTCGAGACCCGCGTCGGCGAGGAGCTGGGCGAGCGCGGGGTCGAGGCCGCACTCCAGGTAGGTCTCCTCGCCGGCGCCGCAGGCACAGCCGTCGCCGCAGCCGCCGGAGGAGACGAGGGGGAGGTCGGGGGAGGTCACTGCTGTCACTGCTCCTGGGACTGGGGGAGGGTCGGGGGGAAGTCTGTGGTGCCGGTGGTGTGCGCCGCCAGCGATCGGTCCGGATCCAGCGTGACGACGATGTGGCGGCGCCAGTTCGGGTCGTCGCGCTCCGGGTGGTCCTCGCGCCAGTGGCAGCCGCGGGTCTCCTCGCGCCGCCGCGCGGCGTCGACCAGGACGCGGGCCACGCACAGGAGGTTGGTGGACTCCCAGGTGTCGACGCCCGGCTCGGCGGTCTTGCCGTTCTCCTCGAGGGCCTCGCGCGCGTCGGCGTGCAGCCGGTGGAGACGGTCGGCCGCCTCGGAGAGGGAGGCCTCGGACCGCAGTACGCCGGCCCCCCTGGTCATGATCCGCTGGATGGTGAGCCGGGACTCCGGGGGGAGGAGGGGGTAGGCGGGGCGCTCCGCGGCGGGCAGCGGCTGCGGCACACGCGGGTGGAGGGTTCCGGCGCGGGCGATGTCGGCGGCGATGCGCTCGGCGTAGACCAGGCCTTCGAGGAGGGAGTTGGAGGCGAGGCGGTTGGCGCCGTGCACGCCTGTGCAGGCGACCTCACCGCACGCGTACAGGCCGGGCACGGTGGTGCGGCCGTGGGAGTCGGTGCGGACGCCGCCGGAGGCGTAGTGGGCGGCCGGGGCGACCGGGACGGGCTCGGTGACCGGGTCGATGCCGTGGGCGCGGCAGGCGGCGAGGATCGTGGGGAAGCGGTGTTCCCACATCTCGGCGCCGAAGTGGCGGGCGTCCAGGTACATGTGTTCGGCGTCCTGCTCCCGCATCCGCCGCATGATGCCCTTGGCGACGATGTCGCGCGGGGCGAGTTCGGCGAGTTCGTGCTGCCCCCGCATGAAGCGCACGCCGCCGGCGTCCACCAGGTGGGCGCCCTCGCCGCGGACCGCCTCGGAGACCAGGGGCTGCTGGCCCTCGGCGTCGGGTCCGAGGAAGAGGACCGTGGGGTGGAACTGGACGAACTCGAGATCGCTCACCTCGGCTCCCGCGCGCAGCGCGAGGGCCACGCCGTCGCCCGTGGACACGGCCGGGTTGGTGGTGGCCGAGAAGACCTGGCCCATGCCACCGGTGGCCAGGACCACGGCGGGGGCGTGGACGGCCCCCACCCCGTCGTGCCGGCCCTCACCCATCACGTGCAGGGTGACACCGGCGGTGCGGCCCCCGGCGTCCGTGAGGAGGTCCAGGACGAGGGCGTTCTCGATGGTGCGCAGTCCCCGCGCGCGGACCGCCTCGACGAGAGCGCGGGAGATCTCCGCGCCGGTGGCGTCGCCGCCCGCGTGGGCGATGCGGCGGCGGTGGTGGCCGCCCTCCCGGGTCAGTTCCAGGGCACCGTCGGTGGACTCGTCGAAGTGCGCGCCGGTCGCGATGAGACGGCGTACGGCGTCGGGGCCCTCGGTGACCAGGATGCGGACCGCCTCCTCGTCGCACAGGCCCGCGCCGGCGACGAGGGTGTCGTCCTGGTGCTGCTCGGGGGTGTCGCCCTCGCCGAGCGCGGCGGCGATCCCGCCCTGGGCCCAGCGGGTGGAGCCGTCGTCGAGGCGGGCCTTGGTGACGACCACCGTGCTGAGGCCGGCGGCCTCGCACCGCAGGGCGGCGGTCAGGCCGGCGACGCCGGAGCCGACGACCACGACGTCCGCGTCGATGGACCACCCGGCCGCGGGCGCGTGGAGACGGGGGCGAGGTGCTCGCGTTCGAGGGTGATGGGCGACGGGCGGGCGTATGCCTGTGCTGGTCACGAGTCGGCTCCGAGGCTTGCGAAGGTCAGCGGGATGTTGTCGATCAGCCGGGTGGCGCCCACCCGGGCGGCGACGGCGAGGACGGCCTCGCCGGTGAAGCCGTCGGAGATCTCGGTGAAGCCGGACGGGTCGACCAGGGCCAGGTAGTCGAGGACGAGGGGCGGGTCGAGACGGGCGGCCTCGTCGAGGACCTGGCGGGCGGCGGCGCGGATGGCCGCCGGCCCGCCGGCGGTGGTGGCGACGGCGTGCGTGTCGGCCGCCGCGCGGGACTCCCCGATGGCGCTGAGCGCCTCGGCCCGGGCCCGTGTGGCGGGCACTTCACGGGCCCGCGCGCGCAGCGCCTGCTGGGCCGCGTGCCGGTCCCGGCCCGCGAACAGGGCCTGGGACAGGGCGAGCGCGGTGCGCCGCTCGGCCGTCGAGAGGTAGCGGTTGCGGCTGGACAGGGCGAGCCCGTCCTCCTCGCGGACGGTGGGGACCGCGACGATCTCGACGCCGAAGTTCAGGTCCCGCACCATGCGGCGGATCAGGGCGAGCTGCTGGGCGTCCTTCTGGCCGTAGAGCGCGATGTCGGGGCGGGTGAGGTGGAGCAGCTTGGCGACGACGGTCAGCATGCCGTCGAAGTGGCCGGGGCGCGCGGCACCCTCCAGGCGTTCGCCCATGGGGCCGGCGGTGATGCGGACCTGGGGTTCGCCGCCCGGGTAGACCTCGTCCGCGGCGGGGGCGAACACGGCGTCGGCGCCCGCCCGGCCGGCGAGCCCCAGGTCGGCCTCCAGGGTGCGCGGGTAGCGGTCCAGGTCCTCGCCCGCGCCGAACTGCAGCGGGTTGACGAACACGGTGACCACGACCTCGCCGTCGGGGCCGGCGAGCTCCCGCGCGGTGCGGATCAGCGTGGCGTGGCCCTCGTGCAGGGCGCCCATGGTCATCACGACGGCGCGGCGGCCCGCCCGCGCGCGTGCGTGCAGCTCGGCGGCGGTGCGCAGCAGGGTGGCGGTCATCGGGCGGCTCCGTTCCGGGACGCGCGCGTCGTCGTACGGCTGGGTGGGGCGGGGTGTCGTGGCGTACCGCTCACTGGTCCTCCCCCGGGAGGTCACCGGTGCCGGGGGCGCCGTCGGTGCCGGGCCCGCTCGCGCCGTCGGCGAGGACGCCGAGGAGGTCCTCGGCCAGTTCCGGCTTCAGCAGACCGTGGGCGAGGGCGCGGTCGGCGGTCGCACGGGCCATCGCGAGGTAGCCCGCGACGGCCCCCGGGGCGTGCCGCCGCAACTCGGTGACGTGCGCGGCGACCGTACCCGCGTCACCCCGCGCGACCGGGCCGGTGAGGGCCCCGTCGCCGGAGCGCAGGGCGTTGTCCAGGGCGGCGCCGAGCAGCGGGCCGAGCATCCGGTCCGGGGCCTCGACCCCGGCGGTGCGCAGCAGCTCCAGGGACTGGGCGACCAGGGTGACCAGATGGTTGGCGCCCAGGGCGAGGGCCGCGTGGTAGAGCGGGCGGTTCTCCTCGGCGATCCACTCCGGTTCGCCGCCCATCTCGATGACGAGCGCCTCGGCGGCGAGCCGCAGTTCCGGGGGCGCGGTGACGCCGAAGGAGCATCCGGCGAGGCGCTGCACGTCGACGGGGGTGCCGGTGAACGTCATCGCCGGGTGCAGGGCGAGCGGCAGCGCGCCGGCGCGCAGGGCGGGGTCGAGGACCCTCGCGCCGTACCGGCCGGAGGTGTGCACGAGCAGCTGGCCCGGCCGCACCGCGCCGGTGTCGGCGAGTCCGGAGACCAGCTCGGGCAGCGCGTCGTCCGGGACGGTCAGCAGCACCAGCTCGGACCGCTGGAGGACCTCGGCGGGCGGCAGCACCGGCACGTCCGGGAGCATCAGCTCGGCGCGTCCGCGGGAGGCTTCGGACACCGCGGAGACGGCCACCGGGCGGTGCCCGGCGAGCTGGAGGGACGCGGCCAGCGCCGGCCCCACGCGTCCGGCGCCCACGACGCCGACGGTGAGCCGCGCGGGGCGGTCCCGGGGATCGGGCTGTGAGGTTGTGTTCACGCGACGACGGCCTTCCCGTTCCAGTCCGCTCGGGGTACCGGACGATTTCTCGTCATGTTAACGCGATCGGTTCCGGGGGCGGTCGGTTGTCCACAGGCTGTGGGTTTCCGTGTGGCGTCGTGACACACACGCGTGCGGAAATGTGAGTGCCCGCACGGGCGCGGCACGGGATGATCGCGGGCATGGACCGGACGACGGACGGCAGCGACGGCAGCGACGGCACGGCGGGAGACGGCGACGAGCGCACGGCGGCGGACGGGAGACGGCCGCCCGGGGCGGAGGACGACGCCGCGGCGCGGCCGTCGCCGCGCGAACGGCGGATCGCCGCGTGGCGCGCCGCCCCGCGTGTGCTGGCGCGCCTCGGTTTCCTGGCACCCCTCGGGGAGCGGCTGGCCCTGCTGCAGGCCGCGGGCGGCGTGTACGACCTCGACGAGGACGCCGACATCTACGGCAACGGTGTCGTGGAGGCCCTGGAGCGGCGGGTCGCCGGTCTGCTGGGCACCGAGGCCGCCGCGTTCTTCCCGACCGGCACGATGGCCCAGCAGGTGGCGCTGCGCTGTTGGGCCGGCCGCACCGGCGGGACCGCGGTCGCCCTGCACCCGCTCAGCCACCCCGAGGTACACGAGCAGAACGCGTTCAGCCAGGTCAGCGGGTTGCGCCCGGTACGGATCACGAACGAGCCCCGGCTGCCCACCGCCGAAGAGGTGCGCGACTTCGGGGAACCCTTCGGGGCGCTGATGCTGGAGCTGCCGCTCCGGGACGCCGGTTTCGTCCTCCCCACGTGGCAGGAGCTGACGGAGGTGGTGGACGCCGCGCGGGAACGCGAGGCGGTCGTGCACATCGACGGGGCCCGGCTGTGGGAGTGCACCGAGCACTTCGACCGGCCGCTGGCGGAGATCGCGGACCTCGCGGACAGCGTCTACGTGTCCTTCTACAAGTCCCTCGACGCCTTCGGCGGCGCGGCGCTCGCCGGCCCCACGGGCCTGATCGAGGAGGCAAGGGCCTGGCGGCACCGGTACGGGGGCAACGTCTTCCAGCAGTTCCCGACCGCGCTGTCCGCACTGGTCGGCCTGGAGCGGGAGCTGCCCCGGCTGCCGGAGTACGTGCGGCACGCGCGCGTGGTGGCGGGCGCGCTGAGGGAGGGGCTGGAAGCGGGGGGCCTGCCCTGGTTCCGCGTCCATCCCGAGGTACCGCACACGCACGACTTCCAGGTGTGGCTGCCGTACGACGCCGAGGTCGTGGCCGAGGCGGCGATCGGGGCGGCGGAGGAGACGGGGGCGATGCTGTTCGCCGGCTACTGGGACCCGAAGGGGCCGGGGCTGTCGTTCACCGAGGTGCATGTGCGGGCGGCGGGGCTGGAGTGGAGCGCCGGGGACGTGCGGGCGGCGGCCGAGGAGTTCGCCCGGCGGCTGCTCCGCGGTTGACGCCGCCCCCGCCGCCCCTTCCCGTCCCCGGGCTGCGGCCCGGACCCCGCTCCTCACACGCCGGAGGGGCTGAGGTCAGCCCTTCCGGGAGAGGAGTCCGTCCCCGGTCGGCAGGACGGGGCGGCGGCCCGACGAGGCCACCGGCGTGACCGCGCGCCCGGTGGCCGTTCAGCCGTGTCCGCCGGCCCGGACCAGACCCGTCTCGTAGGCGAGGACGACGACCTGTACCCGGTCGCGCAGGCCCACCTTGGTGAGGATGCGGCCCACATGGGTCTTCACGGTCGCCTCGGAGAGCACCAGCCGGGCCGCGATCTCGCCGTTCGACAGACCCTGGGCGACGAGCACCATGACCTCCCGTTCCCGCTCGGTGAGCCGTTCCAGCCGCTCGTGCTCGGGCTGCTTGCCGGCGCTGGGCAGCATCGGCGCGAAGCGGTCCAGGAGCCGGCGGGTGGTGGACGGGGCCACCACCGCGTCGCCACTGTGCACCGCGCGGATCGCGGTGAGCAGCTCACCCGGCGGCACGTCCTTGAGCATGAATCCGGAGGCGCCCGCCTTCAGCCCGGAGAAGGCGTACTCGTCGAGGTCGAAGGTGGTGAGGATCAGCACCTTGGGCGGGTCGGTGTCCGCGCAGATCCGGCGGGTGGTCTCCACACCGTCGAGCTTGGGCATGCGGACGTCCATCAGCACCACGTCGACGGCGGTGGAGCGCAGCACCTGAAGGGCCTCGACGCCGTCGCCCGCCTCCGCCACGACCTCCATGTCCGGCTGGGCGGCGAGCACCATCCGGAACCCGGTGCGCAGCAGCACCTGGTCGTCGACGAGCATCACGCGGATCGTCATCGGGCCTCTTCCGTTCGGTCGTCGGGTGATCGGTGCGCCACGCGGCTGGTGACCGGGGTCGCGCCGGTGGTGGTGACAGGGGTGGTGACAGGGGTCGTGACAGGTGTCAGTGGAGGGCGTGCGTGGATGTCAGTGCGCGGGTTTGAGCGGCAGCAGCACACTGATGCGGAATCCTCCGCCCGGACGTGGTCCCGCGTCCAGGGTTCCGCCGACCATGCCGACCCGCTCGCGCATGCCGATCAGGCCGTGTCCCTCGCCGTCGAATCCGCCCTCCTCGTACAGCTCGTGGGGGGCGCCCTTGCCGTCGTCCTCCACCAGCAGTCCCAGCCCGTCGTCGAAGTACACCAGACGCACGCTCGCGCCCGCGTTCGGGCCGCCGTGCTTGCGGGTGTTGGTGAGCGCCTCCTGCACGATGCGGTAGGCGGTGAGCTCGAGGCCGCTGGGGAGCGGGCGCGGGGTGCCCTCGACCTTGAAGTCCACGGGCAGTCCGGATTCCCGGCACTGTCCGACCAGGTCCTCGATCTGCCGCACGTCGGGCTGCGGCACGTACTCCCCCGCCTCCTCGTGCTCGCCGGTGCGCAGCACGCCCAGCAGGCGGCGCATCTCGGCGAGGGCCTGGCGGCCGGTGGAGGAGATGGTCTCCAGTGCCTTCTTCGCCTGGTCGGGGGCGGCGTCGAGGACGTAGGCGGCGCCGTCGGCCTGCACCACCATCACCGACACGTTGTGCGCGACGACGTCGTGCAGTTCGCGGGCTATCCGGGCGCGCTCGGCGGCGACGGCGACCTTGGCCTGTGCCGCGCGCTCCTTCTCCAGGCGGGCGGCCCGCTCCTCCAGCTGCGCGAAGTACGCGCGGCGGGTGCGGATGGAGTCACCGAGCACCCAGGCGAGGGCGAAGGGCACGGTCTGGAAGATCGCCACGGCGATGTTCTGCGCCGTGCTCACCTCGCTGTCGGGCCAGCGCAGCTGTGCCAGCGGGGCCGCGCACAGGGCGGCGGTCAGCGCGAAGCGGGATGCCCAGCGGGCTCCGGTCGCCGCGACCGTGTAGACGATCACCAGCAGGGCGAAGTCGGAGGGCAGCGGCGCCACGTCCGTGACCAACTGGCCCGCCCCGACCACGGCCGCGAGGATCAGCATCCGCTCCGGCATCCGCCGGCGCAGCGCCACGACCAGCGACAGCAGCAGCATGACCGGCACGGTGAGGGCCGGCAGATCCGTCCCCCGGGGATCCTCCACGGCCACTCCGCCGATGAACGAAATCCCGAACAGGACCACGGCCCAGAAGCCGTCGGCCCAGGCCGGGTGTCTGCGGATGAAGTCATAGAGGCGCTGCACGTAACCCAGCGTAGGGAAGCAAAATGCGTGCAGGGGTCAACCGGAGGGTCGATCCCCGGCCGGTGCGTGTACTCCGCAAGGTGGAGGCCGGGCATATCCGCGCGCCTAGTCTGGGCCGGTGACGAGGGCGCGGACGGCGGAGGGGTACCGGTGACGGCGGGAACCGGGGAGGGCGGACGGGGCTGGCGGGCGGCGGCCCAGGACGCCCTGTACGGGCCGGAGGGCTTCTACCGCGGACCCGGGAAGGGACCGGTCGGGCACTTCCGAACCTCGGTGCACGCCTCGCCGCTGTTCGCCGGGGCCGTGGCACGGCTGCTGTGCCGGGTCGACGAGGCGCTCGGGCGCCCGGCGGTGCTCGACTTCGTGGACATGGCGGCCGGGCGGGGCGAACTGGCCGCCGGGGTCCTCTCAGCGCTGCCCGCAGGCGTGGCGGCACGCACCCGGGTGTACGCCGTCGAGCTGGCCGGACGGCCCGCCGGGCTCGATCACCGCATCGAGTGGCGCACCGGCCCCCCGGAGCGGATCACGGGACTGCTGTTCGCCAACGAGTGGCTGGACAACGTGCCCGTGGACGTCGCCGAGGTGGACGCGGCGGGTGTACCGCGGCTGGTACTGGTGCGCGAGGACGGAACCGAGCGGCTCGGTGAACCGGTCGGCGGTGCGCAGGCCGCGTGGCTGGCCCGCTGGTGGCCGCTGGGGAGCGGGGAAGGGGAAGAGGGCGGGGAGGAGGTCAGGGAAGGGGTCGGGGTCGGGGAAGGGCTCCGCGCGGAGATCGGGCTGCCCCGGGACCGGGCCTGGGCCGCCGCGGCCGGGACGCTGGCGCGCGGGCTCGCCGTAGCCGTGGACTACGCGCACACGGCGGCCGCGCGACCGCCCTTCGGGACACTGACGGCCTTCCGGGAGGGGCGGGAGACCATGCCCGTGCCGGACGGCTCGTGCGACATCACCGCGCATGTCGCCCTGGACGCGTGCGCCGCGGCCTGCCCGCTCCCCGGCGCACGCCTGCTGTCGCAGCGGGAGGCCCTGCACGCCCTGGGCCTGAGCGGCGCACGCCCCCCGCTCGCCCTGGCCTCCACCGACCCCACCGGGTACGTGCGCGCCCTCGCGCGCGCCGGGGAGGCCGCCGAACTCACCGCGCCGGGCGGACTGGGGGACTTCGGGTGGCTGGTGCAGCCGTCCGGGATCGAGGACGTGCTCGACGGCCGGCGTGCACCCGGATGAACCGTCCCGGACGCGCCCGCCCGCGTCACCCGTCCGCCCGCGTCACTTGTCCGCCCGCGTCACTTGTCGACGTCGCCCACCACGAAGAACAGCGACCCGAGAATGGCGACCATGTCCGAGACCAGCGTCCCCGGCAGCAGCTCGGTGATCGCCTGGATGTTGTTGTACGACGCCGAGCGCAGCTTCAGCCGGTACGGCGTCTTCTCCCCCTTGCTGACCAGGTAGTACCCGTTGATGCCGAGCGGGTTCTCGGTCCACGCGTACGTGTGTCCCTCGGGTGCCTTGAGGACCTTGGGGAGCCGCTGGTTGACCGGGCCCGGCGGCAGCTCGGCGAGGCGGTCGAGGCAGGCGCCGGCGAGATCGAGGGCGTTGTGGGTCTGTGCCAGGAGGCATTCGAAGCGGGCCAGGCAGTCGCCCTCCTCGCGGGTCACCACCTTCAGGACGTCACCCAGTTCGCCGTAGGCGAGATAGGGCTCGTCGCGGCGCAGGTCGAAGTCGACGCCCGAGGCGCGCCCGATCGGCCCGCTCACTCCGTACGCGTGCACGGCCGCCGGTGACAGGACGCCGACACCGCGCGTGCGGCCCCGGAAGATCTCGTTGCCGAGCACCAGGTCGTCGAAGCGGTCCATGCGGGAGCGCACGCCGGCGACCGCGCCGCGGGCACGCGTCGTCCATCCGGCGGGCAGGTCCTCCTTGAGGCCGCCCACGCGGTTGAACATGTAGTGCATCCGCCCGCCGGAGACCTCCTCCATGACGTGCTGGAGCTCCTCGCGCTCGGTGAAGGCGTAGAAGATCGGGGTGATGCCGCCGAGTTCCAGCGGATAGGAGCCGAGGAACATCAGGTGATTGAGCACCCGGTTCAGCTCGGCGAGCAGCGTACGCAGCCACACCGCGCGCTCGGGGACCTCCATACCGAGCATCCGCTCCACGGCGAGGACCACGCCCAGCTCGTTGGAGAAGGCCGACAGCCAGTCATGGCGGTTGGCCAGCACGATGATCTGGCGGTAGTCGCGCGCCTCGAAGAGCTTCTCCGCGCCCCGGTGCATATAGCCGATCACGGGTTCCGCGCTGAGGATGCGCTCGCCGTCCAGGACGAGCTTCAGCCGCAGCACGCCGTGCGTGGACGGATGCTGGGGTCCGATGTTGAGCACCATGTCGGTGCCCTCCGCCGCGCCGCCGATCCCGACCATGGTCTCCGTCGTAGGAGTCATGAACACAGTCTCCCCTACGTACGCTGGCCCCATGGAGACGGGGAGCCCGCGGGACACGGGGCCGACGGAAACGGGCACGACCGCGCGAGCGGCAGGACCGGTGGGCGGTACGGAGAAGGAGCCGGTGGGCGCGGAGCGAGGGCCGGGCGGTGCGGACGGCGAACGGGGCAGCGGGAGACAGGAGCCGGGCGGCGCGGACGGCGAACCGGTGTGGATCGCGTTGCCGCCCGGGCTGCTGAGGTTGCGGCGGCTGCTGCTGGTGGTGTGGCTGGGGCTGCTGACCCTGGCCGCCGGGCTGGTGCCGGGACTGCTGGCCGGGCCGGGCTGGGCCGCCTTCGCGGCGCTGCCGCTGGCCCTGCTGATCTGGGGCTGGGTGATGCTGGAACGGAACTGGCGCTCCTGGCGGTATGCGGAACGCGCCGACGACCTGCTGATCGGCCGGGGCGTCCTGTGGCGCAAGGAGACGGTCGTGCCCTACGGGCGGATGCAGCTGGTCGAGGTCACCTCCGGGCCCGTCGAGCGGCACTTCGGGCTGGCCAGCGTGCAGCTGCACACGGCCGCCGCGGCCACCGACGCCACCATCCCCGGCCTCGACCCGGCCGAGGCGGAACGGCTGCGCGACCGGCTCACGGAGCTCGGCGAGGCCCGATCGGCGGGGCTGTGACAACCCCGGACGTCCAGGAGGACGTACGCGGCCGGCCGGCCGTGCCCGAGAGGCGGCTGCACCCCATCACACCCTTCAGGCGGGCGTGGGCACCCGTCGCGGTGCTGTTCGGGTGGGCACTGCACGACCTCGACCAGGCGCAGCGCCAGCTGAGCCGGCTGACGACCACCACCCTGCTGGTCGCACTCGCCGTGCTCATCCCGGCCGCCGCCCTCTACGGCTTCCTGAGCTGGTGGTTCACCCACTTCTCGGTGACCGAGAGCGAGCTGCGCATCCGCACCGGGCTGCTGTTCCGGCGCACCGCGCACATCCGGCTCGAGCGGATCCAGGCCATCGACGTCACCCAGCCGCTGCTCGCGCGGGTCGCGGGCGTGGCGAAACTCAGACTCGACGTCATAGGCACCGACAAGAAGGACGAACTCGCCTTCCTCGGCGCCGACGAGGCGCGTGTGCTGCGCGCGGAACTGCTCGCGCGGGCGGCGGGGTTCGCGCCGGAGACCGCCCACGAGGTCGGCGAGGCGCCGTCCCGGCAGATGTTGCGGGTGCCACCGGGTGTACTGGCCGTCGCCCTGCTGCTGACCGGCGCGACCTGGGGCTGGCTCATCGCCGCCGCGATCGCGCTGCCGCTGCTGTGGACGGGCACCCACAGCCTGTGGACAGTCCTCGCGGCGGGCGTGCCGATGCTGGGCGCGGTGGGCGCGAGCAGCGTGGGCCGGTTCGTCACCGAGTACGACTGGACGCTGGGCGAGTCACCCGACGGGCTGCGCATCGACCACGGGCTGCTGGACCGGGCGCACGAGACGGTGCCGCCGGGGCGGGTGCAGACCGTGCGGCTCGTCGAACCGCTGCTCTGGCGGCGGCGGGGCTGGGTACGCGTGGAACTGGACGTGGCCGGGTCCTCGAACTCCCTGCTGCTGCCGGTCGCTCCGCGCGAACTCGCCGAATCGGTCGTCGCGCGGGTACTGCCCGGGGTGAGCGTGCCCGCGCGCGAGACGCTCGTCCCGCCGCCGCGCCGCGCGCGGTGGTGTGTTCCGGTGTGGTGGCGGGGTTACGGACTCGCCGTCACCGACGCGGTGTTCGCCTCGCGTCACGGACTGCTGCAGCGCAGTCTCTCCCTGGTGCCGCACGCCAAGGTGCAGAGCGTACGGCTCGTCCAGGGTCCCTGGCAGCGGGCCAGGGGTGTCGCGGACGTCGTGGTGGACACCGGCGCCAACAAGTCGGTCACGGCCCGCCTCCGGGACGCCCCGGAGGCGGCGGCCCTGCTGCGGTCCCAGGCAGAACGGTCCCGCACCGGCCGCAGGGACGCCCTCCCGGACCGCTGGATGGCCTGACCCCGAAGGCGGCGCACGCCCCCGGACACGCTGGGGACGGCCGCCTCACGCGATACCCCCGGACGTGTCGTACGCACCGGACGGCGACGGGGCCCCGCGCCGTATGTCGCGGGGCCCCGTCGCCGGTGCGGTCGGTATGTCAGGACGCCGCGCTGCGCAGGCCCTGGAGGTCGATGTGTTCCGTCTCGTCGTGTTCCGTCAGGTCGATGACCTGGCCGGTCCCGCGGGCGTCCTCGTCGGCGGGCTTGTACCGCGCCTCTGCCTCGGCCTTGTGCAGCGCGAGCGCCTCCTGGCCGACGACATCGGCGAGGTCCTCGTTCTGCACGGAGTCCAGGGCGGACCCGTCCGTCTCCTTCTTCGTCCCGAAGAAGTCGAACCCGCCCTGGGACACCGGACGCCGCACCGGCGCCGTCGGCGGTACGACCGCCACCGCGGTCGGCACGGTGAAGTGCCCGGAGGGCTGCCGCGCGTGCCGGGACGGGGGAGCGGCCGGTGTCGTGGCGGCGGCCGCGCGCTCGTGCTCGCCGACCGCCTCGGACTGCCCCTCGGCCTCGTCCTCCTGGACCGGCCTGGGCTTCCCGGTGGGCTCGGGACCGTCGTCCTCGGGGGTGCCGTCGCCCTTCGGAGGATCGTTCCGCTTCCGGAACGGCTCGCTCTGCGGGGTGACACCGGCGGGCCCGGTGCTCACGCCGTCCCGCCGGGCCGCGTCGGCTTCCTCAGCCGCCTCGGCGCTGTCCTCCGTGGCCGGGGCGTCCGTCTCCCCCGCGGGCTCGTCCGCGTCATCGGCGGGATCCACCGGACCGTCCCCGGCCGTGTCCTCGGCGTTCCCGTCGTCGTCGGCGTTCCCGGCCGTGTCCTCGGCGTCCCCGGCCGTCTCCCCGTCGTCCTCGGTCGTCTTCCCGGCCGTCTTCCCGGCGTCCCCGGCGAACCGTGACAGCGCCGCGTCGGCGCGCAGGAACAGCTGGGACCCCTCCGGTGAGAAGACCGCGGGGATCTCCGCGTCCGCCTCCCCGGCGTCCGCCCGGTCCTCCGCCGGCGTACCGGTCACCGTCTCCCCGGTCGTCTCCGGGGACTCCGGGGACTCCGGGGACTCCGGGGACTCCGGGGACTCCGGGGACTCCGGGGACTCCGGTTCGCCGGAAGCCGCCGACGAACCCGCCGGAAGCGCGCGGGCCGGAACCGTGGCCTCTATCTCGAGCACCCGGCGCTCTTCCAGGACGCTCGCCCGCTCGACCTCCGCCGCCGCGTACCGCCGCAGCAGCGACGCGTGCTCGTTGCGCAGCCCGGCGAGTTCCGCGCGCTTGGCGCGCAATCGCTGCTCCAGCTTCGTCCGCAACTCGCGCGACTCCTCGAGGTCGGACTCGAGTTCGGCGATCCGTTCCTCGAAACGCCACTCGTCGCTCGCTCGCGCACGCGTGAGATCCGCGACGCGTTTACCCGCCTGGGCATCCCAGTGCCGCATGACGACGGCGCCGATCACCGTGGTGGCCGCGGCTGCCGCGGCCACCACACGAAGCACCATCGGTTGCGTGAACACCCAGGGCCCCAGGGCGCAGAGGACGGAGACGCCTGCGATCGCCGACGGGGGCAGCATCCTGTGCAGGGGCGGGGAATGACGGTGACGTCCACGTGGCATGGCCAGAAACTTACCGCGCGTAGGCGAATCATGGTGCCCCGCCCCGTAAAAACAAAGCCACAACGCGAGTTTCACAGGCCATCAGCGAACGCGGAGCGAACGTGAATAGACACCGTGCCCAATTTCATCAAGATCGGCCCACCCGGGGAAGACGGCCCGGAAGACCGTGAAGTCGCGTCCCGCGCATTCCGCTTTCCCCGTCCCCCGCACCGCCGTCCACGCCTCCGTCCCCTCCACCCCCTCCGTCCTGTCCGTCCCCGTGCGCGGATCCGACCGTGCCGCGGAGTGAACCTCTCCTCCCGGGACGCCGTCCTAGAGGGCGCAATGTCGCCGGATGCCCGAATCGGGACCGGATCCACGGCCTCTCGCAGAACCACGGGACGCGATGTCTGTCAGGACGGGTGAGGACATGTCGGGCGGGGCACCGGAACCCGCGGGCGGACGGCGGCCCTTGGGCGGGCGTCGGGACCAGGGGGCCGGACGACCGGGCGTATGCCGCCTGCCGCGCGGGCCGCGCCCAGGGACGGTCCCCGCCCTCGCCGGCCGCGCGAGTGCCCTGGTGGGCCTCCTGGACATCGCCGGCGGCGTCCTCCCCCGTTTCCGGCACAGCCATACGTTCGCGGTCGCCGAGCTGCTGCCCGCCGCGCTCGGCCCGTTCGCGGCCGCCCTCTCGCTCAGCGCCGGCGTGCTCCTGCTGCTGCTCACGCGCGGGCTCGGACAGGGCAGGCGACGGGCCTGGCAGGGCGCCGTCGTCCTGCTTCCGGCCGGTGCGGCCGCCCAGTTCGCCTACCGTCACTCCCTCCTCGCTGTCCTCCTGCCACTCGTGCTGCTCGTCCCCCTGGTGTGCCATCGCGATCGGTTCACCGCCCCGCCCGGTCCGGGCGGCAGGGGGCGGGCACTGGCCCATCTCGTTTTGATGGGCGCCGGTTCACTGCTCCTCGGGCTGCTCGTCGTCAACGCCCATCCCGGCCCGCTGGTCGACGACCCGAGCCTCGCCGACCGCCTCACCCACGTCCTGTACGGCCTGTTCGGCTTCGAGGGCCCGGTCCACTACCGGGGAGACGCCTCCTGGACGGTCACGTTCTCGCTCGGCGCGCTCGGCCTGCTCACCGCTCTCACCACCCTCTACCTGGCCGTCCGGCCCCGGCACCCGGCGGCGCGGCGCACCGGGGACGACGAGAGGCGGCTGCGCGCCCTGCTCGCCCGGCACGGTGCCGGCAACTCCCTCCGCCACCTCGCGCTGCGCCGGGACAGGGCCGTCGTCTTCTCCCCCAGCGGCAAGGCCGCGGTGACCTACCGCGTGGTCGCCGGGGTGATGCTGGCCGACGGCGACCCGGTCGGCGACGCCGAGGCCTGGCCCGGTGCCATCGAACGCTTCATGGACGAGGCCAGGGCCCACTCCTGGACCCCGGCCGTCATCGGCTGCTCGGAGACCGGCATCGCGGTGTGGCACCGCGAGACCGGGCTCGACGCCCTCGAACCCGGCGACGAGGCGGTCATGGGCAGCGCGGCATTCCCCCTGGCCGGCCGCGCGACCCGCGGCACCGGCGGTGCGGGAACCGGGCGGGGAGGGCGGGAGGAGAAACGGGGAAAACGGGAGGAGAGGCGGAGAGGGCGTGCAGAGGGGCAGGGCGAGGGCCGGATCGGGAGAACCTCGTGAAGTCCGCCGCGCGGCCCGCGTCCCCTGACGGCGGGGGAATCGACCCGCGCACGGGCGGAGGGCCCCCCGCGCGACAGGGGCAGCCCCCGCGCAGCGCCGTGGCCCCCGGCGTCCCCGGCCGGAGTCCCCGCCCGGGCCGAGGCACACCCCGCCCACCCCCTGGGCCTACGCTGAACATATGAGCAACCGAAGCGGACGCCGCCAGGTCGCGGGTCTTCCCCCCTGGGACCGGTGCGCGGTCATGGGGGTCGTGAACGTCACCCCGGACTCCTTCTCCGACGGCGGCCGCTGGTTCGACACGACGACCGCCGTCAAGCACGGTCTCGATCTGGTCTCCCAGGGCGCCGACCTGGTCGATGTCGGAGGCGAGTCCACCCGGCCCGGTGCCACCCGGGTCGACGAGGCCGAGGAACTCAAGCGCGTCATCCCCGTGGTCCGCGGCCTCGCCTCGGAAGGCGTCACCGTCTCCGTGGACACCATGCGCGCCTCGGTCGCCGAGCGGTCCCTCGCGGCCGGCGCCGCCCTCGTCAACGACGTCAGCGGTGGTCTCGCCGATCCGGCGATGATCCCGGCCGTGGCCGCCTCCGGAGCCCCGTTCGTCGTCATGCACTGGCGCGGCTTCCTGGAGGGCGGCAACGTCAGGGGCGTGTACGCCGACGTGGTCACCGAGGTCGGCGACGAACTGCGCACGCGCGTGGAGGCCGTCCTGGAGGGCGGTATCGCGGCCGACCGCGTGATCGTCGATCCCGGTCTCGGCTTCTCCAAGGACGCCGGACACGACCTGGCCCTGCTCGCCCGCCTCGACCGGCTCCTCGGCCTCGGCCACCCGGTGCTCGTGGCCGCCTCCCGCAAGCGGTTCCTCGGCCGCGTCCTGGCCGGCCCGGACGCCCCGCCCCCGCCCGCCCGCGAGCGCGACGCGGCCACCGCCGCGGTCTCCGCCCTCGCCGCCCAGGCGGGCGCCTGGGCGGTCCGCGTGCACGAGGTACGGGCGACCGCGGACGCCGTACGGGTCACCCGCGCGATAGAAGAGGCACGCACGGCACCCCCGACACCCCCCGAACCCGGCGCGCGCGGCGCAGAGGGAGCCCGGTGAGCGCACCCCACACCGATGTCGAGCAGGTGGAAGCCGCCAACACCGCCTTCTACGAGGCGCTGGAGAGGGGCGACTTCGAGGAGGTCGCGTCGCTCTGGCTCACCCCGGCCGACCTCGGCATCGACGAGACCTACCACGATCCGGCGGACAGCGGGGTGGTCTCCTGCGTCCACCCCGGCTGGCCGGTGCTCACCGGACGCGGCGAGGTCCTGAGGTCGTACGCCCTGATCATGGCGAACACCGACTACATCCAGTTCTTCCTCACCGATGTGCATGTCTCCGTCACCGGCGACACCGCCGTGGTGACCTGCACCGAGAACATCCTCAGCGGCGGCCCGGCCCCCGAGGACGGCGAGGAGCTGGGGCCCCTGGTGGGCCAGCTCGTCGTCGCCACCAACGTGTTCCGGCGCACCCCGGCCGGCTGGAAACTCTGGTCGCACCACGCCTCCCCGGTCCTCGCCGAGGAGGACGAGGGCGAGGACGAGGACACCCCCGGGCCCGATATCCCGGAGTGAGCACCCCGCCCGGCGGGCGCGACCGACCGGCCGAGGGCATACCCGGCCCCCCGGACGGGGACGTGGCCGGAATCACCACGCCGGCGGCCACGGCCGCCGCCGGCGTGGTGAGCCCGCGCCTTCCCCGGGGCAGACGACGGACGAGGCCCGGCGTCCGCCGGACCGCGGCGACACCCCCGGGGCGCCCGTACCGTCGGTGGCCACGGGTAGATTCGAGTGCAGGCCGGTGTGACCCGCGCACAGGGCACCGACCGGCCGGACCGACGACTGCAGGAGTGATTCGTGTGGATCGTGTCGCGCTGCGCGGCCTCAAGGCCCGTGGGCACCACGGTGTGTTCCCGAAGGAACGCGAGGAGGGCCAGACCTTCATCGTGGACCTCGTTCTCGGCCTGGACATCCGGCCGGCCGCGGCCGACGACGACCTGACGAAGACCGTGCACTACGGCATCGTGGCCGAGGAGGTGGTGGCCGTCGTCCAGGGCGAGCCCGTCAACCTCATCGAGACGCTCGCCGAGCACATCGCCCAGGTCTGTCTGAAACACGACGTGGTGCGGGAGGTGGAGGTGTGCGTCCACAAGCCGGACGCGCCGATCACCGTGCCCTTCGACGACGTGACCGTCACCATCACCCGGAGCCGCGTATGACCAGGCCGTCCACCACGGGCCACACCGACCCGACCGTCCAGCCCGTCCCCGCCTCCGTGGTCGAGCGGGTCGACGCCGCCGACACCACGCTGCAGAACCCGAAGCGGGCCGTCGTCTCCCTGGGCGCCAACCTGGGCAACCGCCTGGAGACCCTCCAGGGGGCCGTCGACGCCCTGGAGGACACCCCGGGCATCCGGGTCAAGGCCGTCTCACCCGTGTACGAGACGGAGCCGTGGGGCGTCGAGCCCGGCAGCCAGCCCTCGTACTTCAACGCGGTCGCGGTCCTGCGGACCACCCTGCCCCCGTCCTCCCTGCTGGAGCGGGCACACGCGGTGGAGGAGGCCTTCCACCGGGTCCGGGACGAGCGCTGGGGCCCGCGCACCCTGGACGTGGACATCGTCGCCTACGCGGACCTCCACTCGGACGACCCCTGGCTCACCCTGCCGCACCCGCGCGCCCACGAGCGGGCCTTCGTCCTCGTCCCCTGGCACGACATCGACCCCGGCGCGCGGCTGCCGGGCCGCGGATCCGTCGCCGACCTTCTCGGCGCGGTCACCCGGGACGGCGTCACGCCCCGTGCGGACCTGGAACTCCGGCTGCCCGAGTAGCCGTTAAGGTCGACACGACCACTTTCCGGGGCACCGGTCCGGGGAACGCGAAGGGACACCGTGAAAGAGCTGCGCATCCGGGTGCTGGCCGGCGTCTTCGTCGTCGCCGGGATCCTGTCCTGGGCCGGCGCCCGCCTGTGGAACTCCCTGGGGAGCCTGCCGAGCGTCCCCGTGGCCGCCCCCATCGTCCTCGCCCTGATCGCGGCGATCCTCACGGCCACCGCCCTCTCGCTGCGCGCCCGCCTCGACGCCCAGCGCGAGCGGCAGCCCGACGCCAAGGGCGTCGACCCGCTGATGGCGGCCCGCGCGGTCGTGTTCGGACAGGCCAGCGCCCTGGTCGCGGCCCTGGTCGCCGGCATGTACGGCGGTACGGGCGTCTTCCTGCTGGAGTTCCTGGACGTCCCCGCCCGCCGCGACCAGGCCGTCTACGCGGGCGCCTCGGTCCTGGCGGGCATCGGTGTCATAGCGGCGGCCATCTTCCTGGAGCGCGTCTGCAAGCTCCCGGAGGACGACGACAACGGCGGCGGCCCGGGGACGGCACCGGCGGCCTGAGGCGCGGCACCGCGCGCCACCGCTCGGAGGGCACACGAACGGCGCCCGCCGCACGGACCGCCGGCCTCAGCGCGCCATGATCAGGCTCATCGCCTCGTTGCGGGTCGCCGCGTCCCGCAGCTGACCGCGCACGGCCGAGGTGATGGTCTTCGCGCCGGGCTTGCGGATGCCCCGCATCGACATGCACATGTGCTCGCACTCCAGAACGACGATCACTCCGCGCGGCTCCAGGAGGTCCGTCAAGGAGTCCGCGATCTGGGTGGTGAGCCGCTCCTGCACCTGCGGGCGGCGGGCATAGACGTCCACCAGCCGGGCCAGCTTGGACAGTCCGGTGATCTTTCCGCTGGTGGCCGGGATGTAGCCGACGTGCGCCACGCCCCGGAACGGCACCAGGTGGTGCTCACAGGTCGAGTACACCTCGATGTCCTTCACGAGCACCATCTCGTCATGACCGAGGTCGAACGTCGTGGTCAGAACGTCCTCGGGCTTCTGCCAGAGCCCCGCGAAGATCTCCCGGTACGCCCGCGCCACCCGTGCCGGGGTCTCCTGGAGGCCCTCCCGGTCCGGGTCCTCGCCGACCGCGATCAGCAGTTCGCGCACGGCGTTGCGGGCCCGCTTCTCGTCGAACTCGCCGACGGGGGGTATGCCGTCCAGCGTCACGGGGTCGGTCATGGATTGCCTCGTTCCTGTGCCGTCAGGCGCGCGCCCGGGCGCGCGCCTCGTCCGCGGCTACGCAAAATGCCGCGTCCCTCAGGCTAGAACCTGGGGGACGCGGCATCCATTCCGGGCCCGGTGGGGCGCCCTGAGCCCGGTGTCAGCTCTCGGGGCGTTCCTCCGGGGTCCGCTCGGGCGCCGGGGCGGGCTCCGCCGCGGTGCTCTTGACGGTGCTGATGGCCGGTGTCGCGCCGTTCGCGCCGTTCGTCAGGGCCAGCTCCTTGGGGGAGAGGACCGGCGGACGGGTCGACGGCGTACGGTGCGAGGAGCCGGTCCAGGCGGGCCTGGGCGGGCGCTTGACGATCTGCGCGAAGACCTCGGCGATCTCCTCCTTGCCCAGCGTCTCCCGCTCCAGGAGGGCCAGGACGAGGTTGTCGAGAACGTCCCGGTTCTCGACCAGGATCTCCCAGGCCTCGTTGTGCGCGGTCTCGATGAGCTTCTTGACCTCTTCGTCGACCAGCGCGGCGACCTCTTCCGAGTAGTCCCGCTGGTGACCCATCTCACGGCCGACGAACGGCTCGGTGTTGTCACCGCCGAACTTGATCGCGCCGAGCCGCTCGGTCATGCCGTACTGCGTGACCATCGCGCGGGCCAGACCGGTGGCCTTCTCGATGTCGTTGGCCGCACCGGTGGTCGGGTCGTGGAAGACGAGCTCCTCCGCCGCGCGGCCGCCCAGCATGTAGGCCAGTTGGTCCAGCATCTCGTTGCGCGTGGTGGAGTACCTGTCCTCGTCGGGCAGAACCATGGTGTAACCCAGGGCGCGGCCTCTGGACAGGATGGTGATCTTGTGGACCGGGTCGGAGTTCGGTGAGGCCGCCGCGACCAGGGCGTGACCGCCCTCGTGGTACGCGGTGATCTTCTTCTCCTTGTCCGACATGATCCGGGTCCGCTTCTGCGGGCCCGCCACCACACGGTCGATCGCCTCGTCCAGCATGTGGTTGTCGATCAGCTTCTGATCGCTGCGCGCGGTCAGCAGCGCTGCCTCGTTCAGGACGTTGGCCAGGTCGGCACCGGTCATGCCGGGGGTGCGGCGGGCGACGGCCGACAGGTCGACGTCCGGGGCGACCGGCTTGCCCTTCTGGTGCACCTTGAGGATCTCCAGCCGGCCGTTCATGTCCGGACGGTCGACCGCGATCTGGCGGTCGAAGCGGCCGGGCCGCAGCAGGGCCGGGTCGAGGATGTCCGGCCGGTTCGTCGCGGCGATGAGGATCACGCCGCCCTTGACGTCGAAGCCGTCCATCTCGACGAGCAGCTGGTTCAGGGTCTGCTCACGCTCGTCGTGCCCACCGCCGAGGCCGGCGCCGCGGTGGCGGCCGACCGCGTCGATCTCGTCGACGAAGACGATCGCGGGAGCGTTGGCCTTGGCCTGCTCGAACAGGTCACGGACCCGGGAGGCACCGACACCGACGAACATCTCGACGAAGTCGGAACCGGAGATCGAGTAGAACGGCACACCCGCCTCGCCCGCGACAGCACGCGCGAGCAGGGTCTTGCCGGTACCGGGCGGGCCGTACAGCAGCACGCCCTTGGGAATCTTGGCGCCGACGGCCTGGAACTTCGCCGGCTCCTGCAAGAACTCCTTGATCTCGTGGAGTTCCTCGACGGCCTCCTCGGATCCCGCGACGTCGGAGAACGTCGTCTTCGGGGTGTCCTTGGTGATGAGCTTCGCCTTGGACTTCCCGAACTGCATGACGCGGGAGCCGCCGCCCTGCATCTGGTTCATCAGGAACAGGAAGACCACGATGATGAGGACGAACGGCAGAAGCGACAGCAGAATGCTGACGAACGGGTTCTGCTTCGACGGCGAAACCGTGTAGCCGTCCGGGATCTGATCGTTCTGGAACTTGTCCTGCAGCGTATTGGCGATGGTGACGCCCTGGTCGCCGATGTAGCTCGCCTGGATCTTCGAGCTGTCTTCGACCTTCTGGCCGTCCTTGAGCTCGACCTTGATGATCTGCTCGTCGCCGGTGGTCAGCTTGGCCGACTCGACCTTGTTCTCATTGATCGCCTGGACGACCTGGCCGGTGTCCACCGTCTTGTGGCCGCCGGACGAGCCGACGACCTGCATCAACACGACCACGGCAAGGACGGCCAGCACGATCCACATGACCGGCCCACGGAAGTATCGCTTCACGTCCATCCATACGGAGCGGTGCCGCCCCGTCCCTCCTGCCATAGTGAGTTTGATAAAGACTGTTCTTCGGACGGTACCCCAGCCTCGCCCCCCGAAGCTGCGGGGGACAGCCGGCGTTCCCGTCCACGCATGCTCCAACGCCGCGGAGCCCGCCGGGGTTCCCGATCACCGTACGACGGGCCGGGCCCCGGCGTTCAGCCGCCGTAGACGTGAGGGGCGAGCGTACCGACGAACGGGAGGTTCCGGTACTTCTCGGCGTAGTCGAGGCCGTAACCGACGACGAACTCGTTGGGGATGTCGAAGCCGACCCATGCCACGTCGATGGCGACCTTGGCTGCCTCGGGCTTGCGCAGCAGCGTGCACACCTTGAGGGAGGCAGGCTCGCGGGAGCCGAGGTTGGAGATCAGCCACGACAGGGTCAGTCCGGAGTCGATGATGTCCTCGACGATCAGGACGTGCCGGCCCTTGATGTCGGTGTCGAGGTCCTTGAGGATCCGCACCACACCGGAGGACTGCGTACCCGCGCCGTACGACGACACCGCCATCCAGTCCATGGTGACCGGAGCGGACAGGGCCCGCGCGAGGTCGGCCATCACCATCACCGCGCCCTTGAGCACACCGACGATCAGCACGTCCTTGCCCGCGTACTCCGCGTCGATCTTCGCGGCCAGCTCCGCCAGCTTGGCGTCGATCTCTTCCTTGGTGATGAGCACCTTCTCGAGGTCGGCACCCATGTCTTTCGCGTCCACCGCATCACTTTCGGTCGTCCCACCGGCCGGTCCGGTCCGCCCCGCGACTCGCAGGGGTCGGGGGTCCGGAATCAGCCCTGCCGAATCACCAGTCTGCCACCCTGCCGGCGGGCGACGACCCGGCCGGGGAGATTGATGTCCCCCTGACCGCGCCAGCCGGTGATCAGCCGGTCGACCTCCTCGATGTGGCGCGCGAACAGCGAACCGGCCGGAGCACCGGCCTCGATGGCGGCGCGGCGCAGCACACGGCGGCGTACGGCCGGCGGCAGGGCGCGGAGCGCGGCGCACTCCAGGCGGCCGTCGGCGTCCCGGACGCCGGCCTCGGCCCGGTGCGCCCAGGTGTCCAGGGCGTCGGCGTCGTCACGGGAGAGCTGGGCCGTACGGGCGAGGGCCTCGACGACTCCCTTGCCGAGCGCCTTCTCCAGGGCGGGCAGGCCCTCGTGGCGGAGCCGGGAACGGGTGTAGGCGGGGTCCGCGTTGTGCGGGTCGTCCCAGACCGGGAGGGACTGGACCATGCAGGCCTTGCGGGCGGTCTGCCGGTCGAGCTGGAGGAAGGGGCGCCGGTACCGGCCGGCGGCCCCCGAGACCGCCGCCATACCGGACAGAGAGCGGGTGCCGGAGCCGCGGGCGAGGCCCAGGAGGACGGTTTCGGCCTGGTCGTCACGGGTGTGACCGAGCAGGACGGCGGCGGCGCCGTGCTGTTCGGCGGCGGAGTCCAGGGCGGCGTAGCGGGCGTCCCGGGCGGCGGCCTCCGGTCCCACCCGTCGCCCACCACCCGTGTAGGAGGCGCCGTGCGCCGCCCTTTCCGATGCGCGGCCGACGGTGACCGTGACGGACTCGACGGGGTCCAGACCGAGTTCGCGCAGGCGCACGACGACGTCGGCGGCGCGCAGGTCGGAGCCCGGCTGGAGGCCGTGGTCGACGGTCACGCCGCCGGCGCGCAGGCCGAGCCGGGGGGCTTCGAAGGCGAGGGCGGAGGCGAGCGCCATGGAGTCGGCGCCGCCCGAGCAGGCCACGAGCACGAGCGGGGAGGAGGACGGCTCGCGCGGGGGGTGGCCGGGGGTTCGGCCGTGGTCGTCGAGGATGTCGGTCAGGACGCGGCGGACCGCCAGGCGTATCGCCGCGACCGCAGGATGGGGACCCATGTCCGGTTCCCTTCATGAAGTTGTCGGGAGGTGAGCCCGGGATTCGGTCACTCAGAGTATGTAGATGGTGACAGAGCCGGGCCGTTCCCCGAGCATTGCACGCCTGCCCGGAGCCCACGGTCCCTCGGAAGGGTGATTGCAGGGGCGTCCGTCTGCCGACGGCCGGACCGTTCGCACGGCGGTAGCGCGGGGCTCATGCCTCCGGTTTGCTGTGCACCCGGGTGATCCAGTCCGCCGGTTTGGCGATCTCCGCCTTGGTGGGAAGCGTGTTGGGCGAGGTCCACACCCGGTTGAAGCCGTCCATGCCGACCTCCTCGACGACGGCCCGCACGAAGCGCTCGCCGTCGCGGTACTGCCGGAGCTTGGCGTCCAGGCCGAGCAGCTTGCGCAGGGCCATGTCCAGGCGGGAGGCGCCCTTGGCGCGGCGCTGCTGGAACTTCTCGCGGATCTCGGCGACGCTCGGCACCACCTCGGGCCCCACCCCGTCCATCACGAAGTCGGCGTGGCCCTCGAGGAGCGACATCACGGCGGTGAGCCGGCCGAGGATCTCGCGCTGCGCGGGCGTCTGCACGACCTCGACGAAGGAGCGTCCGTCGTCACCCTCCTCGCCCTCCGGACGGCCGCCGGCGAGCGACTGCGCGGCCTCGCGGACGCGCTCCAGGACGGTCATGGGGTCGACGTCGGTCTCTCCCAGGAATGACTGGATCTCGCCCTGCAGATGGTCCCTCAGCCAGGGCACCGCGGTGAACTGGGTGCGGTGGGTCTCCTCGTGGAGAGTCACCCACAGACGGAAGTCGTGCGGTTCGACGTCGAGTTCGCGCTCCACGTGGACGATGTTGGGGGCGACCAGCAGCAGCCGGCCGCCGCCGTTCGCTCCGGCCGGGAGGTCACGGGTGGCGGGGGCGAAGGTCTCGTACTGGCCGAGGACACGGGAGGCGAGGAAGGACAGCAGCATGCCCAGCTCCACACCGGTGACCTTGCCGCCGACGGTGCCGAGGACCACGTTGCCGGGGCCGGTGCCGCGGCGTTCCTGCATCTTGTCGAGGAGCGGCTTGAGCAGTTCACGGAAGCCGGCGACGTTGGCCCGGACCCAGCCGGGGCGGTCGACGACCAGGAGCGGGGTGTCGTGGGTCTCCTCGGTCCCCAGCCCGGTGAAGCCCCGGACGTGTTCCTCCGCGGACCTCGCGTGCCGGCGCAGTTCCGCGACGACGGCGCGAGCCTCGTCGCGGCTCACGTCGGGGCCCGGCCGCATGAGCCGGGTCGCGGTCGCGACCGCGAGATTCCAGTCGACCATCCCGGAAGAGGCAGCACCACCGATGCTCGTCATGCGTCAACGGTACGTGAGTGGCCCGGCTTCAGGCAGGGCGGCGAGGGAGCGGGGGTGATCCGGGGGCGCCGGTCGGGGCAGCGGGGCGGGACGGCGGCTGCGGGGCGGGGCGGGGCGGCGGCTGCGGGGCGGGGCGGGGCGGCTGCTGCGGGGCGGCGGCTGCGGGCGGGTGTGTGCGCGTCGCTTGTTCGCCCCCGCCGTCCCCTCCCGTTCCCGTCCCTGGGGGCCGCGCCCCCGGACCCCCTTCGCGCCCGCGCGGCGGAGCCGCATGCCGGCACAGCCCCGCGCCCCGCACGGGGTCAGCGGCAGCCGCAGGCGGCCAGGGCGGTGGCTGCCCTGTCGAGGGCGGCGCGGGCCGCCTCCGGGCCGGGGCCGGGTGTGTCGTTCGCCAGGAAGGCGAAGGCCAGCAGCCGGCCGTCCTTGTCGACGACGGTGCCCGCCAGTGTGTCCACGCCGGTGAGCGTTCCGGTCTTGGCGCGGACGACTCCGGACGCGCCGTCGCCGTACCGGCCGGCCAGGGTGCCGGTGAAGCCGGCGACGGGCAGGCCGGTGAGGGCGGGGCGCAGTTCGGGGCGGGCCGGGTCGCCGGCCTTGACGAGCAGGGCGGTGAGCAGGTCGGCGGTGAGTCTGTCGCGCCGGTCGAGGCCGCTGCCGTCCTTGATGTCGGCGCCCTTCACCGGGAGTCCGAGGTACTTGAGGCGGGCGGTGATCGCCGCGCCGCCGCCGGCGAAGTCGGCGGGCTTGCCGGTGGCCAGGGCGGTGTGCCGGGCGAGGGCTTCGGCGAGGTCGTTGTCGCTGTTGGTCAGCATCCGCTCGACGAGGACCGCGAGCGGGGGCGAGGAGACGGTGGCGAGGGTGGTGGCCCGGGTGGTGGACTTCGAGGGGCCGGGCGGTGTGACCTTGATGCCGTGTTCCGTCAACAGGTCGCCGAAGGTCTGTGCGGCGTGGGCCGCCGGGTCCGGGACACGCGGGACGGGACCGCTGGTGGAGTCGTCGGTCCGGGCCTCGTCGACCATCAGGGGCGTGACGGCGGCGAGATTTCCGTTGATGCCGATCGGGTGCGTCGTGGCGCCCTTGTAGAGGGTCGTGTCGTACGACAGCGTCACCTCGCGCACCCCGCGTCTGGCCAGCTCGGCGGCGGACCGCCCGGCGAGCACCCGCAGGCTGGCCAGGCCCCGGGCGTCCTTGCGGGCGGTGAGGGTGGGGTCGCCGCCGCCGACCAGGACGACCTCACCGGTGTCGGGTTCGTACACCGCGCGGGTGGTGAGGCGGTGGTCGGCGCCCATGGCGGAGAGCGCGGCGACGGCGGTGGCGATCTTCGTGGTCGAGGCGGGGGTGGCCGCTTTCGCCGCGTCGGTGGCGTACAGCCGTTCGCCGGTGGCCACGTCGACCACGGCGGCGGAGTGGCGGCCGAGCGCCCGGGTGTCCAGCAGCGGGTCGAGGATCCCAGCGAGCGTCCGGGCGCCGGGCGCCGACCGCGCGGCGGTGGCGGTGCCGCCGAGGCCGGTGAGGACGGAGGCGGCCGGAGGGGCGGCCTCCGGTCCGCGGGGCGGTGTGCCGGCGTGTGCGCGGCCGCTGCCGTGATCTGTGCCACGCGACGCCGCCAGCGCCACGGCGCGGTCACGCTCCGCCGTACGCTGACCCGAGGAGTCCCAGGGACCGGCGGCGGTCACCACACCCGCGGCCAGCGCCAGACCGGCGGTGGCGGCGGTCGCGGTGAACTGCCAGGTCCTCGGCCGCGCGACGCGCGTGACCTGCGGTGTTCCCGGCCGGTCCGGTCGCGTGGACCATGGCCGGGCGGCCGCGGCGATGCGCGTCAGTCGTGGCCGCAGGGTCTCCGCCGTCCGGGCGAGACGCGGCCGCACGGCGCCCGCGATCCGCGCGACATGCGGTCTCGCGGCCCGCCAAGGCCTCAGCTCCGGCACGACCACCAGCCCCTTTCGCGATCACACACCTGCGTGAGGGACACTTAACCACCAGAACTATGTGCTGATCATGGAGGAGCGTCCGGTGGAGTTCGACGTCACGATCGAGATCCCGAAGGGTTCGCGGAACAAGTACGAGGTGGACCACGAGACGGGTCGGATCCGCCTGGACCGTCGGCTCTTCACCTCGACCGCCTACCCGACCGACTACGGCTTCGTCGAGAACACCCTCGGCGAGGACGGCGACCCGCTGGACGCGCTGGTCATTCTGGACGAGCCGACGTTCCCGGGCTGTCTGATCCGCTGCCGCGCGATCGGCATGTTCCGTATGACGGACGAGGCGGGTGGCGACGACAAGCTGCTGTGCGTTCCGTCGACGGACCCGCGGGTGGAGCACCTGCGTGACATCCACCACGTGTCGGAGTTCGACCGTCTGGAGATCCAGCACTTCTTCGAGGTCTACAAGGACCTGGAGCCGGGCAAGTCGGTCGAGGGCGCCGACTGGGTGGGCCGGGTGGACGCCGAGATCGAGATCGAGCGGTCCTACAAGCGGTTCAAGGAGACGGGCGGCCACTGAGCCTCCCCGCTGCGCGACGCAGAACGGGCCGCACGCGCACGTGCGGCCCGTTCTGCTGCGTGTGCGCATACTGAGGCTCTACGGGGCAGGCTCAGAAAAACGATCTTTCGGACGGTGTCGTACAGGGAGCGAAGGGCGTGACGGACGCGGAGGACCGCAAGCCGCGGTCGGACGAGGCGAGGACTGCGTTCACGCCTCCTGGCGGTGTCCCGGCGACGGCCGACAACGAGTCGTCGACGACATCCGAGTTCGCCCTTCCCGACGGGCTGGCCGTCGCCAGGGCGGTTGCGGAGTCGGAGACGACCTCGGAGTTCTCGGTGCCGAAGGGCCTGGACGTGGCGCCGCAGCACCCGTCCGAGTCCGAGGGCTCGGCGTTCAACCGGCCCAGCACCTACAGTTCGAAGCAGGTGCCGCCGGCGTTCACTCCCCCGGCCGGTGTACCGGTCCTCAGCCTCACCCGGGACGTGCCCTGGCAGGACCGGATGCGCACCATGCTGCGGATGCCGGTCACCGAGCGGCCGGCGCTGGAGACCGTGCAGCGGCACGACGAGGCGGGGCCCGCCGTGCCCCGCGTGCTCGACCTGACCCTGCGTATCGGGGAACTGCTGCTGGCGGGCGGTGAGGGCGCCGAGGACGTGGAGGCGGCGATGTTCGCCGTGTGCCGCTCCTACGGCCTGGACCGCTGCGAGCCCAACGTCACCTTCACGCTGCTGGCGATCTCCTACCAGCCGTCGCTGGTCGACGACCCCGTGACCGCGTCCCGTACGGTGCGCCGCCGCAGCCCGGACTACACCCGGCTGGCCGCGGTGTACCAGTTGGTGGACGACCTCAGTGACGACGAGACGCATGTGTCCCTGGAGGAGGCCTACCGGCGGCTGGCGGACATCCGCCGCAACCGGCACCCGTACTCCGGCTGGACGCTGACCGCGGCGAGCGGACTGCTCGCGGGTTCGGCCTCGGTGCTGGTCGGCGGTCATGCCCTGGTGTTCGTGGCCGCCGCGATCGGCGCGATGCTCGGCGACCGGCTGGCCTGGCTGTGCGCGGGACGCGGGCTGCCGGAGTTCTACCAGTTCACGGTGGCCGCCACGCCGCCGGCCGCGATCGGGGTGGCCCTGACCGTGGCGCACGTGGACGTGAAGGCGTCCGCGGTGATCACCGGTGGGCTGTTCGCGCTGCTGCCGGGGCGGGCGCTGGTGGCGGGCGTGCAGGACGGTCTGACCGGCTTCTACATCACCGCGTCCGCACGTCTGCTGGAGGTTCTGTACTTCTTCGTGGGCATCGTGGCCGGGGTGCTGACGGTGCTGTACTTCGGCGTGCAGCTGGGAGCCGAGCTGAACCCGGACGCGGCGCTCGGCGGCGATCCGCAGCCGCTGCTGCAGATCGCCGCGTCACTGGGGCTCGCCCTCGCCTTCGCCGTGCTGCTCCAGCAGGAACGGTCCACCGTGCTGATGGTGACCCTGAACGGCGGAGTCGCCTGGGTGGTGTACGGGGCGATGCACGTCACGGGTGAGATCTCACCCGTGGCCTCCACCGCCGCGGCGGCCGGCGTGGTGGGCCTCTTCGGGCAGTTGCTGGCCCGCTACCGGTTCGCCTCCGCGCTGCCGTACACCACGGCGGCGATCGGGCCGCTGCTGCCCGGTTCCGCCACGTACTTCGGTCTGCTGGGCATCGCGCAGAACGAGATCACCTCGGGACTGGCGTCCCTCACGAAGGCCGTGGCCCTGGCCATGGCCATCGCGATCGGGGTGAACTTCGGGTCGGAGATCTCCCGCATCTTCCTGCGGATCGGCTCCCCGGAGAAACGCCGGGCGGCCAAGCGGACGCGGGGCTTCTAGGCGCCGGGCGCCGTCCCCGCGTCCCTGCGGGGCTTCTCAGTAACCGCGGTTGTAGGGCTGCTGCTGCTCGTTCTGCCCGTAGTACTGGTCGTTGCCGTACGGCTGCTGGGGTGCGGGGGGCTGCTGCTGCGGGTGGCCCTGGTTCCCGTACGGCTGCTGGGGCTGCTGCGGGTAGCCGCCCTGGTTGCCGTAGTGCTGCTGCCGGGGCTGCTGCGGGGCGGCCGGGGGGATGCGGCGCAGCTGGGTGGTGGCGTCGTCCATGAGCGGGGCCACCGGGGCCTGCGGGTACTCGGGAGCGGCGGCCGGGGTCTCGGCGGCGGCCCGCTTCTTCTTCCCGCGCTCGCGCAGGTACTCGATGATGATCGGCACCACGGAGAGGATGACGATCAGTACGATGATCGCCTCGATGTTCGTCTTGATGAAGTCGATCTGCCCGAGCCAGTAGCCCGCCACGGTGACACCGCAGCCCCAGGCGACACCGCCGATGATGTTGTACGTGAGGAACGTGCGGTACTGCATGCGGCCGGCGCCGGCCGTGATGGGGGCGAACGTCCGCACGATCGGGACGAAGCGGGCCAGCACGATCGCCTTGGGGCCGTACTTCTCCATGAACTCGTGGGCCTTCTCCAGGTTCTCCTGTTTGAAGAGCTTGGAGTCGGGCCGGCTGAACAGCTTCGGTCCGAAGAACTTACCGATCATGTAACCGACTTGGTCACCGATCACGGCAGCGATCACGATCAGGGTGCAGACCAGCCACAGTGGCTGACTGATGTAGTTGCCCTCGGCCACGAAGAGCCCCGCCGTGAACAGCAGGGAGTCACCGGGCAGGAACGCGAAGAGTCCGGACTCCGCGAAGACGATCAGCAGGATGCCGGGAAGGCTGAAGGTCTCGATCAGGTAGTCCGGGCTCAGCCACTCAGGGCCGAGCGCAAGCGTGGTCACGGGGATGTGGCTCCTGCAGCTGGGGGAAACGGGCTGGGTTGGCTGCCCAAATTATGAACGCAGCCGTCGGGGCCCAGGTTCCGCGGGGGTACCCAGCATGCACTGTGCCCCGCCCCGGAGAAAGCCGTGAGCCGCAGTGGTGGGACATCGCCGCTGGTCGTGGCCCGGAAGCGATCCGGGCCACGACGTTCAGGGGGTGTGCCGCAGCGCGTTGGCGAGGATCGCGTCCCGCATGTAGGCGGCGAGACCGGGCTTCGCCTGGTCGATGTTTCGCGTGAAACGTTCGTCGTTGACGTACATGTCACCCAGGCAGGTGTGCATCTCGTACCCGCAGTCGTAGTGATTGCGGGAGATCCCCTGACGGTGGGCCTCGGCGGTGTCCATCGCCGCCTCGGAGTCCGCCGGCTCCCCTGCCTCCATCAGCCCGACGAACCGCCGGGTGAGCTCGTCCGCCTCGTGCTGGAGCCGCTGCCAGTCCTCCTTGGTGTAGGAGGCCGTGCGCTGCCGCGACTGGCGGTAGGCGTCGGTGCCGCCCCAGCGTTCCCTGACCTCTTCCTCGTACTGGTCCGGGTCGAAGTCCCCGAACACCTCGAACTTCTCCTCGGGCGTCAGATCGATCCCCATCGTGCGTGCCTCCATGGCGTGTTCCACGGCCGCCGCCATCTTCCGCAGCTTCTCGATCCGGGCGGTCAGCAGTTCGTGCTGGCGGCGCAGGTGCGCGTGCGGGTCCGCGTCCGGGTCGTCGAGCAGGGCGGCGACCTCCTCGAGCGGGAAGCCGAGCTCGCGGTAGAACAGGATCTGCTGCAGCCGGTCGAGGTCGGCGTCGCTGTAGCGCCGGTGCCCCGCGTGGCTGCGCTCGCCGGGCTCGAGCAGGCCGATGTCGTCGTAGTGGTGCAGCGTGCGCACCGTGACCCCGGCGAAGCCGGCCACCTGTCCCACGGAGTAGCTCACTTCCGCTCCTTTCGGTTCCGTGCCCCAGCGTGGGTCCTCACGCCACGTGAGGTGCAAGCCGCTTCCGCTTTTATCCCTTTCGTACCTTTATCGTGTGCGCGTGGCCCAGGACAGCACACAGCGGGCGGGAACGGCCGTCACCGGCCCGGCGACGACGGCACGCACCCTGCTGCCGACCCTCGTGCCCGCGCTGCTCGTGGGCGTGGTGACGAGCCTGGTCCTGCTGGGGGTCAGTACGGCGGCCGAGGAGTTGCAGCACGTCCTGTGGGGGAACCTGCCGGACGCCCTGGGCATCGGCCGGTACTCCGTGCTGTGGATGTGCGTAATGCTCGTCGCCACCGGTGTCGCGGTCGGGCTGGTGGTGTGGCGGGCCCCCGGCCACGCGGGCCCCGATCCGGCGACCACCGGACTCGACGCGCCCGTACTGCCGCCCGCGGTGCTGCCGGGGCTGCTGCTGGCGACCGCGTTGGTGCTGGCCGGCGGGCCGAGCCTGGGTCCCGAGAACCCGATCATCGCCGTGAACGTCTCGCTGGCGGTCTGGGCGGGCCTCAGGTTCTTCCCGCGGACCGAGGAGCGCGGCTGGGCGGCACTGGCGGAGGCCGGGACGATCGGGGCGCTGTTCGGCACACCGGTCGCCGCCGCCCTCGTCATCTCGGAGGCGCTGGCCGGGCAGCGGATCAGGGGGCGGCTGTGGGACAGCCTCTTCGCTCCGCTGGCGGCCGCCGGCGCCGGTTCGCTCACCACCGCACTGGTCTCCGAACCCGGTTTCGATCTGCGTCTGCCCCCGTTCGGCCACCCCGGCTGGACCGACCTGCTGGCGTCGCTCGTGGTGGCCTCGGTGGGCGCGGTGCTCGGCATGTGCGCCGTGTACGCCTTCCCGTTCGTCCACGGGGCGTTCAGCCGGCTGCGGCATCCGATGCTGATGCTCCCGGCCGGTGGCGCGGTGCTGGGCCTCCTGGCGGCCCTGGGCGGGCATCTGACGCTCTTCAAGGGGCTCGACGAGATCGCGGAGCTGGCACGTGATCCCGACGGCTGGACGGCGGGCGGGTTCGCCACGATGACGGTGGTGAAGCTGGCCGCCCTGCTCGTCGCCGCGTCCTGCGGCTTCCGGGGCGGGCGGATCTTCCCGGCGGTGTTCGTCGGGACGGCGCTCGGCCTGTGCGCGCACGCGCTGGTGCCCGGCGTGCATCCGGCGGTGGGCGTGTCAGCGGCCGTACTGGGGATCCTGCTGGCCATCACCCGGCAGGGCTGGGTGAGCCTGTTCGTCGCCGCCGTCCTGGTCGCCTCCCCCGGGATGCTCGCCCTGCTGTGCATCGCCTCCCTGCCCGCCTGGCTGCTGGTCACCGGCCGCCCGCAGATGCAGCTGCGGGCGGACGGGACGGCGGTCCGGTGACCACCCCGCTCCCCCTCGCCGGCCCTCCCCGCCGGCCGACACCTCACGGAGGCACCCATGCCGCTCCACAACGGCCCGCGGGACGACGCGCGTGCCCTGTCCGTCAACCCCTTCTTGGGACCGGCCAATCCGGTCGGGGACATGACCGAGGCGCCACCCAAGCACCGGCTGCCCGCCTCCCCCATGGCACCCTCGACGGCCTATCAGCTCGTGCACGACGAGCTGATGCTGGACGGCAACGCACGGCTGAACCTGGCCACCTTCGTCACCACCTGGATGGAGCCCCAGGCCTCCGTCCTGATGGCGGAGTGCCGGGACAAGAACATGATCGACAAGGACGAGTACCCGCGCACGGCCGAACTGGAGCGGCGCTGCGTGGCGATGCTCGCCGACCTGTGGAACGCGCCGGACCCGTCGGCGGCCGTGGGCTGTTCGACGACCGGTTCGAGCGAGGCGTGCATGCTCGCCGGGATGGCGATGAAGAGGCGCTGGAGCCGGCGGCAGTCCGCGCCGGACGCCCGGCCGAACCTCGTCATGGGCGTCAACGTCCAGGTCTGCTGGGAGAAGTTCTGCACCTTCTGGGAGGTGGAACCCCGTCAGGTGCCGATGGAGGGCGAACGGTTCCACCTCGACCCGGCCGCAGCCGTCGAACTGTGCGACGAGAACACGATCGGCGTCGTCGGCATCCTGGGCTCCACCTTCGACGGCTCCTACGAGCCGGTCGCGGACCTGTGCGCGGCGCTGGACGGGCTCCAGGAGCGCACCGGCCTCGACATCCCCGTCCACGTCGACGGCGCGTCCGGCGCGATGGTCGCGCCCTTCCTCGACGAGGACCTGGTCTGGGACTTCCGCCTCCCGCGCGTGGCGTCGGTCAACACCTCGGGGCACAAGTACGGGCTGGTGTACCCGGGGGTCGGCTGGGCGCTGTGGCGGGACGCGGACGCACTGCCCGAGGAGCTGGTCTTCCGGGTGAACTACCTGGGCGGCGACATGCCGACCTTCGCGCTGAACTTCTCCCGGCCGGGCGCGCAGGTCGTGGCCCAGTACTACACCTTCCTGCGGCTCGGCCGGGAGGGCTACCGCGCGGTGCAGCAGGCCGCGCGGGACGTGGCCACGTCGCTCTCCGCGCGGATCGGGTCGCTCGGCGACTTCCGGCTGCTCACCCGGGGCGACCAACTGCCGGTGTTCGCGTTCACCACCGCGCCGGAGGTGACGGCGTACGACGTCTTCGACGTGTCCCGGCGGCTGCGGGAGAGCGGCTGGCTGGTGCCCGCGTACACCTTCCCGGCGCACCGCGAGGACCTGTCCGTACTCCGCGTGGTGTGCCGCAACGGCTTCTCGCAGGACCTCGCGGACATGTTCGCCGAGGACCTGACCCGCCTGCTGCCGGACCTGCGCCGGCAGAAGCGCCCCCTGACCCACGACAGGAACGCGGCCACCGGCTTCCATCACTAGACCTGTCCGACATCCCCCGTCGCCGCCCGGAGGACGGCCCCGCGGCGTCAGGCACGTGCTCCGGGGGTCCCCCGTGGGAGCTACTCGGATCTGTCCACTCAGGGGTGAATCGGGAACGTCGCCGCCCTCGTAGCGTTCCTGGCAGATCGCGGAAGGCACGCGACCGACGCCAAACGGAGGCCACCATGAGCACGACGCGCACCGCGTCCCCCCAGCCCACACGCCAGAAGGGTGGCCGCTTCCTCCAGTCTCCCCCCGGCTGGATGCTGATCGGGATCGTGGGTGTGGGCCTGGCGTCCAGCCTGGTCCCGGTCGGTGGGGTGGTCGCCGTCATGGGTGCGGCCGCGGCGGTTGTCGTCTACTGGGCGGTCATGCGCCACGTCGCCCGGCGGGACGTACCGGAGATCGCGAAGTCGGGGGCCGTGACACAGACGTTGTCCGGTGCCGTGATCGGCTTCGGACTCATCACCGTGTCGATGCTCACGCTCCTCACCGAATTCTCGTTCGACGAACGGCCCGGCAACGGCCTGTCGATCGTGGCGAGCATGGCCGCGATACAGGTCGGCGCCGCCGTGACCGAGGAACTGCTCTTCCGCGGCCTCGCCCTCCAGGCACTGGAGAAGATGTGCGGCAGCTGGGCGGCTCTGGCGATCACCGCGGCACTGTTCGGCGGACTGCACGCGGCCAACCCGGGCGCCACGCTGTGGAGCTCGACCGCGATCGCGATCGAGGCCGGCGTCCTCCTCGGTGCCGCGTTCCTGTGGAAGCGCAGCATCTGGTTCGTCGTGGGCCTGCACTTCGCCTGGAACACCGTCCTGGGCCTGATCGGCATCCCCGTCTCCGGCCACGCCTCGGAGGGCCTGATGACCACCACTCCGACCGGCCCCGACCTGGTGACCGGCGGAGAGTTCGGCCTCGAGGCGTCGATCGTGCCCGTCGTCATCAGCGTGCTGATCGCGATCCCCATGCTCATCGCCGCCCACCGGCGCGGCAACCTGGTCCCCATGCGCCGCGGGCACCGCTGACACCCGGTGCCGCCGACCACGGGATCCCGCCCCCGCTCACCCTACGAGCGGGGGCGAGATCCGTTGGGGAAGCCGCCGCTCCCGACCGCCGTGACGAACGCCGTGACGAACGCCGACCAGGCGGGCGCCGGAACGATCACGGCGGGTCCGTAGGGGGCCTTGGAGTCCCGTACGGGGACGCCGCGCGGCGTGCACCCGCGCCTTCTCCCTCCGCACACCCTGGGACCGACCGCATGACACACGACGCCCTCACCCCCGCCCGGCTCCTGCCCTGGACGAGCCTCGAAGGCAGGCCCTGTCACCTCCTGACCGACGGCACCGGACGCCTGCCCCGGGCCGCCGGCATCGCCGAGGCCGTCCCACTCGGCATGGCCGCCGATCTGCTCGCCCACCTCGCCGACCTGCTCGATGACGAGACGCCCGTGACCGCCGCCCAGCTCCGCCACCTGCCGGCCCGCATGGGCGAGGCCCTGACCGACGTGTGCCGCATCGCGGAGAGCCGGGGCGCCCGCCCGCGAGTGGACGCCCCCGCCGTCACCGGCTGAGCCGCGTGAACCGGCGTACCGCCAGCGGGAAGAACAGCGCCAGCAGCGCGAGCGGCCAGGCGACGGCGGCCCACGCGTGCCCCGGTTCGCCGCCGGGGCTGCCGAAGAGGTCGCGTACGGCGGTGGCGGTGTGGGACATCGGGTTCCACTGGACGACCGTGCCCAGCCAGCCGGGCATGGACTCGGGGGTGGCGAAGGCGTTGGACAGGAAGCCGACCGGCCAGATCAGGATCTGCACGGCCGCCACCATCTCGGGTCTTCCGGCGACCAGCGCCAGGTGGATGCCGATCCACAGCATCGCGAACCGGAACAGCAGGAGGAGTCCCACGGCGCCCAGGAATCCCGCCGCGCCGCCGTGGGTGCGCCAGCCGAGCGCGGCGGCGACGGCGAGGAGCACCGCCAGGCCGAGCGCCGACTGGAGCATGTCGGCGGCGGAACGGCCCACCAGGACCGCGCCGTTGGCCATGGGCATGGAGCGGAAGCGGTCGATGACGCCCTTGTTCAGGTCCTGGGTGACGGCGACCATGGTGCCCTCCAGGCCGAAGGCCATGGTGAGCGCGAGCATGCCGGGCACCAGGAAGCCGAGGTACTCGCCGCTCACGCCCCGGCCGCCGCCGACCAGGTAGCCGAACATCAGCAGCAGCATCACCGGGAAGACCAGGTTCACGACGACCGCGACCGGCTGCCGTCCCCAGCGGGCGAGTTCGCGGCGGGTCATGGTCCAGGAGTCGGTCAGGGCGTACGTCATGGTGGTCACGCGGCCTCCTTCACTCGGTCGTCGCCTCCGGTCAGGTGCAGGAACACCTCGTCGAGCGTGGGTCTGCGCAGGGCGATGTCCTCGGCCTCGATGCCGGCGTCCTGCAGTGCGCGGACGACCCCGGCCAGGGCCGCCATGCGGTCGGCGACCGGTGCGCTGAGCAGCCGCCGGTCGGTGTCCACCGTGACCGCGTCCTTCGGTACGGGCAGCAGGGCGACGGCCGCGCCCAGGTGTCCGGCGTCGCGCAGGACGACGTCGATACGGTCGCCGCCGAGGGCCGCCTTGAGTTCGTCGGCCGTGCCGTCGGCGACGACCCGGCCCACGTCCACCAGGGAGATGCGGTGGGCGAGCTGGTCGGCCTCCTCCAGGTACTGGGTGGTGAGCAGGACCGTCGTACCGCCGCCGACCAGGGAGCGGACCGAGTCCCACACCTCCGCGCGGCCGCGCGGGTCGAGGCCCGTGGTCGGTTCGTCCAGGAAGAGCACCTCCGGTTCGGTGATCAGGGAGGCGGCGAGGTCGAGGCGGCGCCGCATGCCGCCGCTGTACTGCTTGACCGCCTTGTGTCCGGTGCGGGAGAGCTCGAAGCGCTCCAGGAGTTCGTCCGCACGCGCGCGTGCGCGTCGTGCGCCGAGGTGGTGGAGCCGGCCGAACAGTTCCAGGTTCTGCCGGCCGCCGAGCTCCTCGTCGAGCGCCGCGTGCTGGCCGAGCAGGCCGATGCGCAGCCGCACGGCGTAGGCCTCGCGCACCACGTCGTGGCCCGCCACCTCCACCCGGCCCGCGTCGGGGCGCAGCAGGGTGGCCAGGATCCTCACCAGGGTGGTCTTGCCCGCTCCGTTCGGCCCGAGTACCGCGTGCACCGTGCCGCGCGCGACCGTGAGGTCGAGCCCGTCCAGTGCGGGTCCGTCTTTCCTGCCGCCGTAGGTCTTGCGTGCTTCCTCGACGGTGATCGCCGCGTCGGACACTGCCACTCCCTTGCTAGTCAAACTTGACTACTAGGGCGACCGTATACCCGTGCGACAGGCTGGTCAAACTTGATTACCGGGCGTCCCCCGGATGCCGCTCCCCCGTCGCGTACGGGTTCTCCTCGCCCTCGCCGAGGACGCCGACGAACGGCTCGCCCTCGCCGGCGAAGGTGTAGGCACCGCCCCGGACGCGCTCGATGAGGCCGCGTGTCCACGCGGCGCCGGTGTCCGCGGAGTGGACCCAGAAGTCCATGATCTCCCCGATGTGCCCCAGCTGACCGGGCCCGTCCTCGGGGATGTAGTACTCGGTGACGGCCTTGCGCCACTCCCCGATGGCGCGCATCCGCTGTTCCAGGAGGTCGAGCGCCTCCGCGCGCTCCAGGTCGACCATGAGGCCGAGCCCGGCCGAGAGCACGTCCGGCTTCTGGTCGTACGAGGTCAGTGCCTCCCGCAGCAGCCGGAAGTACTCCTCGGTGCCCTGCCCGGTGATCTCGTACTCCGTGCGCGGCGGGCCGCCGGCCGTGGACGGGGCGGTCTCGTGCGCGTGCAGCAGGCCCTGCTTGGCCAGCTGCTTCAGCGCGTGGTAGATCGAGCCGGGCTTGGCGTTGGACCACTCGTGCGCGCCCCAGTACTCCAGGTCGTTGCGCACCTGGTACCCGTGGGCCCGCCCGTGCTGGCGCACCGCGCCGAGCACGAGGAGACGGATCACTGACATGTGCCCAGCGTAGGACCCCCGGGACCGGTCCCGGGGGCCACCCTGCCCGCCCGGAGCCCGGTGGACCGGCTCCCGGTGAACCGGACCCCGGTCAGAAGGGGAAGCCGCTCCGGCCGTGCTGCACCGAGATCCACTTCATCGTGGTGAAGGCGTCCAGCATCGTGTCGCCGTTGAGCCGGCCGATGCCCGAGTGCTTCTCTCCGCCGAAGGGCACGATCGGCTCGTCGTGCACGGTGCCGTCGTTCACATGGAACATTCCGGTGTCGACCTGCTTGGCGAAGTTCACGCCCCGCTCGATGTTCCCGGAGTGCACGGCGCCGCTCAGCCCGTACGGGGTGTCGTTGACGAGGCGTACCGCCTCCTCCTCGCCGTCGAACGTCACCAGGAAGGCGACGGGACCGAAGACCTCCTGCCGGAGCAGGGCGGAGTCCGCGGGCAGGCCGGCCAGTACGGACGGCTCCACCAGGTTGTCGGTGCGGTCGCCCCGCACCAGGGCGGTGGCACCCTCGGCGAGCGCCTGCTCGACGACCGCCGTCAGGGCGTCCGCCTGCTGGGAGTTGATCACCGGGCCGATGACGGTCTCCGGGTCGCGCGGGTCGCCGGCCTTGAGGGATTTCACCTTGGCGACGAACTTCTCGGTGAACTCGTCGGCCACCGCACGGTCGACCAGCACCCGGTTGGCTGCCATGCAGACCTGGCCCTGGTGCACGTACCGGCTGAACACGGCCGCGTCGACCGCGTAGTCCACGTCGGCGTCGTCGAGGACCACCAGGGCGCTGTTGCCGCCGAGTTCGAGCACGGAGCGCTTGAAGAGGGAGGCGCAGACGGTCGCCACATGGCGGCCGACCTGGTCCGAGCCGGTGAAGGAGATGACCTTCGGGACCGGGTGCTCGAGGAAGGCGTCACCGATCTCCGCGATGTCGGTGATGAGCACGTTCAGCAGGCCGCCGGGCAGGCCCGCGTCCTCGAAGATCTTCGCGACCAGGGCACCGCCGACGATCGGCGTGTTCTGGTGCGGCTTGAGGACGACGCCGTTGCCGAGCGCGAGTGCGGGGGCGACCGACTTCAATGACAGCAGGAACGGGAAGTTGAAGGGACTGATCACGCCCACGACCCCGACCGGCACGCGGTAGACGCGGTTCTCCTTGCCGTCCACCGGCGAGGGGATGATCCGGCCCTCGGGACGCAGCGCCAGATGGACCGCCTCGCGCAGGAACTCCTTGGCGAGGTGCAGTTCGAAGGCCGCCTTCAGACGCGTACCGCCGAGCTCGGCGAGGATCGCCTCGGTGATCTCCTCCTCGCGCTCCTCGACCAGCGCGAGCGCCTTCTCGAACACCGCACGGCGGGCGTACGGGTTGGTCGCCGCCCACTGCTTCTGCGCGCGGGCGGCCGCCCGGTACGCCTGATCGACCTCGTCGACCGTGGCTATGGTGATCGACGCGAGCTTCTCGTCGTCGTACGGGTTGAAGTCGATGATGTCCCAGGAGCCTGTCCCCGGGCGCCACTCACCGTCGATGTACTGCTGAGCCAGGTCGGTGAAGTACGACGACATGTGATCCCTCGATCCCTTGCTGTATCAGCAGAGCACTGACCGGCTTAACGGTCTGATCACATGTCATCGTACTTGTGTTTCAACCGAGTTGGGTCCGCTCGGCCGACCTCACGAGAGCTGCAGCAGCCCCCGGAGGAGATCCCGGCTCTCCGAGGGTCCCGGACTGTCGTGCTGGAGCTCCTTGAGCGCCTTCTCGTACTGGCCGACGTCCTCGGCCTTGTCGAGATACAGGGCGCTGGTGAGCTGCTCCATGTACACGACGTCCGACAGGTCGGACTCGGGAAAGCTGAGGATGGTGAACGAGCCCGACTCACCGGAGTGGCCGCCGAGGCTGAACGGCATGACCTGCAGCCGGACATTGGGCCGTTCGGACACCTCGATGAGGTGCTGGAGCTGCCCGCGCATCACCGCGCGGTCGCCGTACGGCCGGCGCAGGGCCGCCTCGTCGAGCACCACGTGGAACTCGGGGGCCCTCTCGGAGACCAGGTACTTCTGGCGCTCCAGGCGCAGGGCCACCCGCCGCTCGACGTCGGCGTCGCTCGCGCTCTTCATGCCGCGCCGCACCACCGCGCGGGCGTACTCCTCGGTCTGCAGCAGACCGTGCACGAACTGCACCTCGTACGCGCGCAGCAGCGAGGCCGCGCCCTCCAGGCCCACATAGGTGGGGAACCAGCTGGGCAGCACGTCCGAGTAACTGTGCCACCAGCCCGCGACGTTGGCCTCCTTGGCGAGGGAGACCAGCGAGGCCCGCTCCTGCTCGTCCGCGATGCCGTACAGCGTCAGCAGGTCCTCGACGTCCCTGGTCTTGAAGCTCACCCGGCCCAACTCCATCCGGCTGATCTTCGACTCCGAGGCGCGGATCGAGTAGCCCGCCGCCTCACGCGTGATGCCCCGCGCCTCACGCAGTCGCCTGAGTTGTGATCCGAGCAGCATGCGCCGCACCACCGATCCCGGCTCTCCCGCGCTCACGTTCGCCAGCCTCCCCAACGTCTTCAGGGCCCGCAGTCTGCCACTAAAACACTTCGAGCAGTACTCGCCCGGTTACGGAAACGGAATCACATCGGAGAATTCGGTCAGGTCGCGGTGCGGAGCGGTCGACGAAGAAGCGGCGAAGGCAAGAGAACAGCCAGGAGGAGACAGGAAGATGACGGAAAAATTGGCCAACAAACCGGTACGGGCAGGCTGAATTCGGTCAACTGCACGTGCATCTGCCCTTGCATCTGCTGTACGCATCCGAAACCATGGTCTCCGCACCACCGCCGCTCGCTAGGACCGCGAATTCCCGGGAGTGCCTCGCATGGGGACGAATGGATCGACCATGCTCGAGCCGTTACGGCAGGGCCTTCCTCCGCTGAACCTCGCGGCCGCCTCCGACGCTGCCTCCTGCGCCCTCCCCGCCCGCTACGAAGCGGTGCGCGAGGCACGGCAGTTCACCCGCAAGACCCTCGAGCAGTGGAACCTGAGCGACCGTTTCGACGATGTGTGCCTGGTCGTCTCCGAACTGGTCACCAACGCCCTGCGGCACGCACTGCCGGCCGGGGCACGGCTGACGCCGCAGGAACCGCCGGTGCGGCTGCATCTGCTGCGCTGGGAGGAGCGGCTGGTGTGCGCGGTGCGCGACCCCAGCGACGACAGCCCCGTCACCCGGGACTCCGAGGACTTCTCCGCGGAGTCCGGCCGCGGGCTGTTCCTGGTCGACTCCTTCAGCGACGGCTGGGGCTGGCACCCGATGGCGGGCGCTCTCAGCGGCAAGGTGGTCTGGGCGCTGTTCCGCCTTCCCCGGCCCGCGGAAGAGGCGGCACCCGGCGTATGACGAACCGCGGTGGACACGAGCGCCGCGGTTCTACGCGCGTCGCCGCCTCCTGAGCACCCCGGGCCCCTTCCGGCACACCCGAGGGCACGGGCGTCCCGCTCCGGGAGGGACCGGCCACGGCCCCGGCCACGTCACCCGGCGACCAGGTGGTCGAACTCGCCGTCCTTCACGCCCAGCAGCATGGCCTCGATCTCCGCGCGGGTGTAGACGAGCGCGGGACCGTCCGGAAAACGGGAGTTGCGCACCGCCACCTCCCCGCCGGGCAGCCGGGCGAACTCCACGCAGGATCCCTGCGAGTTGCTGTGCCGGCTCTTCTGCCACGCCACGCCGTCCAGCGTGGTGGCCGCCATGCCGTTGTACGCACCGGGCACGCCGGGCGCGCCGGCACCGTCGTACACGTCACCGTCGTACACGTCGTGGTCCACAGGTCGCTCCCCGCTGGTGCACTGGCTGGTGTGGCCATTGATGCAGTGGTCAACTGACCGGGATCATAGCTTTGTTCCTGTGCATATGCATGGGCAGATGCACGTGCACGCGGGGTGTTCCCGCGATTACAGTGCCGGCGCTCGCCTTGTGCCCGCTTTGACGGACGCTTTACCGAAACCCCGCTGCCTTAGAGACGCACACGAGGGCTTTCGTGTTCCGTCGTGTGCCGTTCTGGTGAAGTGGGCCGGCAAGGGGTGCGAGGTGCGTCACTGAGGGCTGGCCGGGCGGCGGACGGTTCCTGTTAGCTGACTGCGGTCGTCCGGCCGACGGGGCCGGCAACAGGCAGGGGGGTCGCTGTGATGACGGAGGCTTCGGACGCTTCGGACGCTTCGGACGCTTCGGCGGGTGCGGCGGCGAGGGCGGCGGGTGCGGTGGTCCTGACGGCGCGACCGCCGTCGGCGACGGCACCGCGCGCGGGGCACGGGTCGCGTTCCCGGCGCGCGCGGATGGCTGCGGCGGCCGTGGGGCTGGCCGGCGCGCTCGTGCTGACGGCGTGCAGCGGAGACGGCTCCGCCGACGCGGACGCCCCGGCCACGCCCGAACCGTCCGCCACGGCGACCGGGGACTCCGGTGGCGGCACGCCGGATTCCGGCGCGAGCGCGGCACCGGCGGGCGAGCTGGAGGGCAGCTGGCTCACCACGGCGGAGGGCAAGGCCGTGATCCTCATGATCACCGGTGGGGAGGCGGCCGCCTTCACCACCGGCGGCGCGGTGTGCAGCGGCACCGCGCAGGAGGACGGCGGAGACCCGTCGATCAGCCTGGAGTGCGCCGACGGGACCGAGGACCGGGCGAAGGGCACGGTCGACTCCGTCGACGGGACCACCCTGAAGGTCACCTGGGAGGGCTCGCTCGGAACCGAGACGTACACCAAGGCAGAGGGCAGCGCGCTCCCGACGGGGCTGCCCTCCGCGGAGCTCCCGACAGGGCTCCCGACAGGACTGCCGACGGCCGGGCTGGGCTCCTAGGGCCGGAGCGGCACCGGGCCGGAACGGCTTCCGCCGGGCACCGGGCCGGAGGGCCGCAGCACCCGCTCGGCGGCGGAACGGTTCGCCTCAGGGAAGGCGCGGCCGCGCCCCGACCTGTGCGTCGTCCGCCGCGCGGGAGCCCTGCTCCCAGCCCGCCGCGTCGCTCACGCCGCGCAGCCGTGTGGTGGTCGTCTCCGGGAACAGGCGGTCCGTGCGGTCGGTGACCGCCATCGCGCGGGAGGCGAGAACCGGGAGCAGGTCGTCGCTCACCCGGGTCTCGGCGGCGGCCGTGAGACGTGTCCCCACGCGGTGGGCGTAGGCCGCCAGGAAGGACTGCCGGAAGGTCTTGGTCCGCTTCCGTCCGCCCGCGCGCTGCGCGGCCTCCGCCCTGGTCATCGCGGTGGTGGCCTGTACCAGCAGCGAGGTGTAGAGGAGTTCGACCGCCTCCAGGTCGGAGGCGAAGCCGACCACGGTGGAGAAGCCGAAGGGCTCGTTCCACACCGCCCGGCAGCGGTTCGCGCCGGCCACCGCGTCCAGCAGTACCGCCTTGGCCTGCTCGTACGGCGGTTCCACCCCGATCCGGCAGGCACCCGGCGTCTCGGCCGAGGGCTCCCGCGCGGCGAGCAGCGCCTCGTCGACGCTGTGCCGTGCCATCAGCTCCTGCGCCTTCGCGCTGAGCGCCTCCGCCTCCTCCGGGAAGCCGGTCGCCTCCGCCTTGGCCAGCAGCGCGCGGATACGGCCGAGCATCCTGGACTCCGGCCGCCGGCCGTGCGGGCCTGACGGACCGGGCGCGTCCGTCTCGTCGAGTGGTTCGAGGGCGGGCAGCCGCAGCAGCAGACGGTAGAGCTCCAGTACGGCCGTGGCGTACCGGAAGCGGTCCCCGCGCGGCGCGGGTGCCGCGGCCCGTCCGTCGAGGCGGGCCAGCTGGGCCGCCCAGCGCGGGCTCCTGGACCGGTCCTCTCGCGGGGCCTGCCCCAGGATCAGCGCCGAGACCAGCCCCACGTGCGCGTCGTCCAGCTCACGCCGGACGATCCGTACGAGGTCGGCGGGCTGCCAGCCGCGCCGCCAGGCCGTCGCCACGAAGTCCTCACCCCGACGGGTCAGTTCGGCGTCGGCCGCCGGATCGGCGGCCAGCAGGGAGGCGCCGGTGTCGAGGGCGGTGTCGCCGGTGTCGTACAGGGCGGCCCGGAAGGCGCGGTCGACGGTGCTGGACGTGCTCACGGGCCGATGGTGCCATGCCCGGACCACCACCCGAAGGTGTCAACTTCCGGTTGACGCTCCCCTGCTGACAACCTACGGTTGACAGCATGACGACGAACCCCGCCATCAAGTCATCCGTACGTCTCGACGACCTCATCACGGCGATCAAGAAGGTCCACGAGGAGCCTCTGGAGCAGCTCCAGGACGCGGTCCTCGCCGGTGAGCACCTCGGCGACGTGGCCGACCACCTGATCGGTCACTTCGTCGACCAGGCCCGGCGTTCGGGCGCCTCCTGGACGGACATCGGCAGGAGCATGGGCGTCACCCGGCAGGCGGCCCAGAAGCGCTTCGTGCCGAAGGAGGGCAACGACCTCGACCTCAGCCAGGGTTTCGACCGCTACACACCCCGCGCGCGCAACACGGTCATGGCCGCGCACAACGAGGCCCGGGCCGCGCAGAACCCGGAAGGGCTCCCCGAGCACCTGGTCCTCGGCCTGCTGGCCGAGCCGCAGGGGCTCGCCGTGAAGGCGCTCACCAAGCAGGGCGTCACCCTGGACGCGGTCCGCGCGGCGGCCCGCGCGGCGCTCCCGCCGGCCGTCGAGGACGCACCCGAGCTGGTGCCGTACGGCCCGGCGGCCAAGAAGGTCCTGGAGCTCACCTTCCGCGAGTCCCTCCGTCTCGGTCACCACTACATCGGCACCGAGCACATCCTCCTCGCCCTGCTCGAGCACGAGAACGGCAAGGGCCCGCTCAGCGGCCTCGGCGTCGGCAAGACGGCCACCGAGCGGTACATCGCGGAGATGCTGGCGCAGTACGTCGAGACGCGGACGGAGGGCGAGGAGGCACCGGAGGGCTGACCCGGACCGCCCCCGGGGGCCCGGCCCGCGGTGCGTTGTCAGACCCTCCTGCCACACTCGCGGCATGGCCGGCCGGTGGGCACTCGCTCCGGCCGAGGAAGGCGGCGTGGACGTCGCGCCCCTCGGCCCGGACGGGCTGCCCGCCGGCCAGGTGCGCCGGGAACCGGATCTCGCCGGGGCCGTGCGGAGCCGTCCCGGAGTCACCCGGTGGGTGTGGCGGTCCACCGCCGAGGTCTACCCGCGCCTGCTCGCCGCGGGGGTGCGAGTGGAGCGGGTCCACGACGTCGAGGCCGCCGAAACGCTCCTGCTCGGCCACGAAGGGCGGTACGGGGAACCCCGTGCGGCCGCGGCCGCCCTGGCCCGGCTGCGCGGTGGCCCCGTACCGCCCGATCCGCCGCAGCGCCAGGCAGAACCGGGCGCGCAGTCGTCCCTCTTCGAACCCCAGAGCGTCCCGCTCCCCCTGACGGACCTCCTCGCGGTCTACGCCGGGCAGCAGCGGCGCACCGGCGCGACCGCGCACCCGGACCGGATGCGGCTGCTGACCGCCGCCGAGTCGGCGGGCATGCTGGTGGCCGCCGAGATGAACCGCGCGGGGCTGCCCTGGCGGGCGGACGTGCACCGCGCGGTGCTGGACGACCTGCTCGGCCGGCGGTACGCGGGCGGTGGTGAGCCCCGCCGGCTCGCCGAGCTCGCCGACGAGGTGTCCGCCGCCTTCGGACGCCGGGTCCGGCCCGATCTGCCGGCCGATGTGGTCAAGGCGTTCGCGCAGGCCGGCACCAAGGTCTCCTCGACCCGCCGCTGGGAGCTGGAGTCCGTCGACCACCCGGCCGTCGCACCGCTGCTCGAGTACAAGAGGCTCTACCGGATCTGGGTCGCCCACGGCTGGTCCTGGCTCCAGGACTGGGTGCGCGACGGCCGCTTCCGGCCCGAGTTCCACGCCGGCGGGACGGTGACCGGCCGCTGGGTGACCAACGGCGGGGGCGCGCTGCAGATCCCCAAGGTGATCCGCCGCGCGGCCGTCGCCGACCCGGGGTGGCGGCTCGTCGTCGCCGACGCCGACCAGATGGAGCCGAGGGTGCTGGCGGCGATCTCCCGCGACCCGGGACTGATGGAGGTGGCCGGCCGGGAGAGCGACCTCTACCAGTCGGTGTCCGACCGCGCCTTCTCCGGCGACCGCGCCCATGCCAAGCTCGCCGTCCTCGGCGCCGTCTACGGCCAGACCTCCGGTGACGGCCTGAAGAACCTCGCCGCGCTCAGACGCCGCTTCCCCAGGGCCGTGGCCTATGTGGACGAGGCCGCCCGCGCGGGCGAGGAAGGCCGTCTCGTCCGCACCTGGCTGGGCCGCACCTGTCCACCGGCCGTCCGTACGACGGACGACGCCGTGGAGGAGGCGGGCATCCCGCTCGCCGAGGAGGAGCAGGGGTCCGACACCCGCCCGTCGTTCCCGGGTCACGCCTCGACCGACGCCCGCGCCCGTGGCCGCTTCGCCCGCAACTTCGTGGTCCAGGGCAGCGCCGCCGACTGGGCCCTGCTGCTGCTCGCCGCGCTGCGCCGGACCCTGAGCGGCATGGCGGCCGAACTGGTCTTCTTCCAGCACGACGAGGTGATCGTGCACTGCCCCGAGGCGGAGGCGGAGGCGGTGACCGAGGCGATCCGGCAGGCGGCGGAGCTGGCCGGCCGGCTGACGTTCGGCCCCACACCGGTCCGCTTCCCGTTCAGCACGGCAGTGGTGGAGTGCTATGCCGACGCCAAGTGATCAGCCCGCCGGCCGGGACCCCGCGGGCTCGGCCACCAGTTCGCGCAGCTCCTCCACCACGGCCCGCTCGTCCGTCCCGTCCAGCGCGGCGAGCGCCGACCGCCACTGCGCGTACGCCTGACCGGTACGCCCCTGCTCCCGCAGCAGCAGGCCGTACTGGTGGCGGGCGAGACCGCCGGTGTAGCGGTCGGCGCGGGTGTCCGCGCGGCGGAGCAGCTCGGCGCACTCATGACCGGCCCGGTCGGAGCGCCCCAGCAGCCGCAGGGCACGGACCAGGCCGAGGCGGGCCTGGGATTCGCCGTGCCAGTCGCCGTGTCCGCCGAGGATGCGCAGGCTCTCCTCGAAGTGCGGCAGCGCGGCGCCCGGTTCGCGCAGCCGGAGGTGGGCGTACCCGATGTTGCAGTGCGCGGAGTGCCGCACGATGACCGAGTCGATCTCCTGCCCGATGGCGAGCGAGCGGCGGTGCTGTTCGATCGCGGCGCCCGGATCGGTGTGCTCGAACAGGTTGCCGAGGTGGCTGTGGGTGACCGCCTCGCCGTAGGGATCGTCCAGCCACCGTGAGTACGCGAGGCTCTGCCGCAGGGACCGCTCCGATTCGGTGTACCGGCCGAGCGCTTCGAGCAGCAGCCCCCGGTTGTTGAGGGAGCGCCGGATCCAGGAGACGGCACCGAGCCGCCGCCAGATCCCGAGCGCGCGGTCGGTGAGGTCGAGGGCGTCGCTGTTGCGCCCGGTCAGATGGTGCAGTCCCGCCAGGTCGCCCAGCGCGCAGGCCTCGGCGGTCCCGTCCCCGAGCCGCCGCGCCGCCCGGAGCGCCGCCCGGCCCAGCACTTCCAGCTCGGGAAGGTGGCCGCCGCGCAGGAGGTAGGGATGGAGCAGACGGACGAGCACACCGACGGTGACGTCGCGCCGGTCCGCGCCGTCGTGCTCCGCGAGCGCGTCACCGCCGTACCGCTCGACCAGGGCGACGATGTTCTCCAGCTCCCGGTCGCCCCAGGCGAAGGCCGCCCCGGCATCGGCGAACGGCGGCACGGTGGCGACGAGCGCGGCGTGTCCGGGCGGCCGGGAGGAGACCGGGCCGCGGCGGTCGTCCTGGTCGAGGCCGGGTTCGACGATCGCGGTGAGGGTGCGTTCGGCGACGGCGGCGTACCAGCGCAGGGCGGTGTCGGCGGGGTCCTCGCGGGGGTCGGTGCCGGGAACGGTGCCGGGGTCGGCATGGGGCGTGGCGTCCGCGCGGGTTGCGGCTTCGGCGCGGGCGCGTTCACGGGCGAAGTCGCGGACCAGATCGTGCGGGACGTACCGCCCGTACGCGGTCTCCTCCATGAGAGCCACATCGACGAGCCGGTCCAGCGCGGCCCCGGCCCGGCGCTCGTCGGTACCGGTGAGCCGGGCCAGCAGGGGTGCGCCGTAGCCGGGCAGGTCGACGGCACCGATACGGCGCAGGGCGAGAGCCGCGTCGCGGTCGGTCTCGCGTCCGGAGCCGGCGAGGGCGTCGTGCGCGACGGCCAGCGAGCGGCGGACGCTGAGATCGTCGTACTCCAGATGGGACAGCCGGCTTTCGGAGGCGCTCAACTGCCCGGCGAGGGCGTCGGGCGTGAGGGCCCGGCGCGCGGCGAGCCGGGCCGCGACGACCCGGAGGGCGAGCGGAAGCCGGCCGGTGAGCGCGACGAGCGGGTGACCGGCGCCGAGCCCGTCGCGGCCGGAGACCGCCCGCAGCAGGGCGGCACTGTCCTCGTCGGACAGCGGGACGAGCGGGACACGGGCGGCCCCGTCCAGGGCGGTGAGCGGCGAGCGGCTGGTGACGATCACCGCGCAGCCGGGTCCGGCCGGCAGCAGCGGCCGTACCTGCGCGGCGCTCGCGGCGTCGTCCAGCACCAGGAGGGTCTGGGTGGGAGCGAGCAGGGAGCGCAGCAACGCGGCCGCCTCGTCCGGGTGTTCGGGGATGGCGCAGGGCTGGGTGCCCAGGTCGCGCAGGAGCGCGGTGAGCGCCTGGAGGGGGGTGAGGGGAGCCATGCCGGGGGTCGCGCCATGCAGATTGACGTGGAGCTGACCGTTGCTGAAACGTTCCGCCAGAAGATGCGCGGTCCGGAGAGCGAGCGCGCTCTTGCCGACTCCGGCGGTACCGCTGATGACGGCGACCACGGCTGCCCCGGTCGGCCGCACGGGGCGCGTGAGCACACGGACCAGCTCACCCAGTACTCCGTCCCGGCCGGTGAAGTGGGCGGGCGCGGGAGGCAGTTGCGCGGGACGGGGCGCGCCGCCGCCGTCGCGGGCACCGACGGGCGGATCGTCATCGCGACCGCCCCCGGAGCCAGGGCCGTCCCCGGAACCATGGCCGTCCCCGCAGTCGTGGCCGTCCCCGGAGCCATGGCCGTCCCCGGAGCCGTTGCCGCCGTCGTGACCGCCCGTCCCCCGCAGCACCTCCACATGGGCCTCGCGTACCTGCGGCCCCGGTTCGATGCCGAGTTCGTCCACCAGCCGGGCGCGCAGATCCCGGTGCACCACCAGCGCCTCCGCCGGGCGGCCGGTGCGGTGCAGGGCGAGCATCAGCTGGCGGTGGTACGCCTCCCGCAGCGGATGCTCGGCGGCCAGCGCCGCCAGCCCGGGCACGAGAGCGGCGTGGTGCCCACGGGCGAGGTCGGCGTCGTAACCCCACTCCAGGAGCGACAGCCGCGCCTCCCGCAGCCGTCGCACCAGGGCGTATCCGCCCGCCTCAGGGGGCAGCCCGGCCAGTGGGGCCCCCCGCCACAGCGCCAGCGCGGCCCGGCACTCGCGCGCCACCCGCTCCCAGTCCCGCGCGGCGTGCGCGGCGCGGGCGGCGGCGGTGTGCGCGTCGAAGACCTGTACGTCCGTCTCGCCCTCGTCGACGCGGAGCAGATACCCGGTGGGCACGGTGAGCAGCCGGCCGGGGTCGTCGAGCAGCCGTCGCAGCCGGGCCACGTGATTGTGCAGGGAGGGAAGCGCGGAGACGGGCGGCGCCCCGCCCCACAGCGCGTCCTTCAGCGCCTCGATGGAGACGACGCGTCCGGCGTCGAGCAGCAACACGGTCAGCAGAACGCGGAGCTTGGCACTCCCGATGACCTGCACGGAACCGGGGACGCCACATCCGCCGTCGGCCGCGACGCCGTCCTGGTACAGCACCGGCGTCCCCAGCAGTCCGAACCGCAGTCCGTGCCGTGTCACGCCGCACCACTGCCTTCCGGCTCACTGAACGCAGGAACAGGGCCATATGTTAGCGATCCGTTGGCAAAGTCTGATGTGATCACTACATCGGATCCGGCCCGGCGGTGCGCGCGTGGCACGCGCAGCTCGGGGGAGTGTCACCGCCGCGGCCCGGTCCGGACACGGGGTCCCGGTCTGCGGAGCCGGCTGCTCCCCTCCCTGAGGAATCCGTTGGGACTCCCGGCTCAGGCAGCCCTTCGGAGCGGCACTCCGGAAGGTCTCGCGCCTTCGACGCCGGGCCTCCCGGACGGACGACTCCGCACCCGGTGCGGTGGGAGACGCGGAGACGCAGGCGCGTCCGGACGGGGCCGGCACGTGTCCGGCCCCCTTCTGTCCGCCACCCGGCGCTTCAGATGACCGGCGGCCGTCCGAGCCGGGTGAGCCGCCACACCGTCCGCCAGCGCATCGCCCGCCGTTCCCCGGCAGGCTCCCGCATGCCCTCCACGAACCCGCCCCACCAGGCACGCAGCCCGGACACCGACCGGTTCCGCAGCAGGGTGAGCAGCGCCCACACCCCGAGATGGACGGGTACGAGCACGAGCGGCAGTCGCCGCCGGGCCAGCCACACCCTGTTCCGGGCGTTGACCCGGAAGTAGATGGCGTGCCGGGCGGGCGAGGTCTTCGGGTGCTGGAGCAGCAGTTCGGGCGCGTAGAGGATGCGCCACCCCGCGTCGGCGGCACGCCAGGCGAGGTCGGTCTCCTCGTGCGCGAAGAAGAACGCGCCGGGCCAGTCACCGATCTCGTCCAGCATCGTCATCCGCAGCGCGTGCCCGCCGCCGAGGAATCCGGTGACGTACCCGCCCTTCATCGGGTCGGCCTTCCCGAGCCGCGGCACATGCCGCTGCTGCGTCTCGCCCAGTTCGTCGGCGATCCGGAACCCGACGATCCCGAGCCGGTCGTCGGCGGCGTACAACTCCCGCACGCGCCGCAGCACATCGGCGTCGATGAGCAGACCGTCGTCGTCCAGCTCGACGACCACATCCACGTCCCCGAACTCCCGCAGCCGCTCGATCCCCACGTTCCGCCCGCCGGGGCAGCCGAGGTTCTCCTCCAGCTCGACGGTGGTGACCTCGCCGGGCAGCGAAAGCCGCTGGGCGAACTCGGGCAGCGGGCAGCCATTGCCCACGATCACGATCCGGGCGGGCGGCACGTCCTGCTTGGCGACGGACTCCAGCAGCGCGTCCACCTCGGCCGGCCGGTTTCCCATGGTCACGACGGCGACCGCGATCCTCGGCGTCTCGATGTCCCTCACCTCAACTCAACTGGCAGCTCCGCTGACGGGCGATGCTAACCGTTCACAGTGCGGACGCCTCAATGACACCCGCCGGTGAAGGGCCCGACGGGCCCACCGGACGCACCCTTATATACGGAAGTCGGGGCAAGGCGTTCACCCTGCGACCCGCTACCGCACCGAAGCCCACCGCCCGGACCGCCACTCGTACGCCGACACCGGCAACGGAGTCCGCCCGCGCCTCCTCCTGCGCCGGATGACTCGTGCACCGGGCCCGCTCCGGGGCCCGTGCCGGCCCGGCCGTACGTCAACCCGTGAACGACCGCAGTCCGGCAGGGCGTGCGCCGCGGCGCGGCCTCTCAGGGTCCACCACCGTTTCCCTTTCAGTCCTGTGTCCTCATGGACACCGACCCCAGGACGCCGAACGAGGCATGTACCTCCTGGCCTGGCAGCAGGTCCACCGCGCCGGACCAGGAGCCGGCCAGCACGAGGTCGCCGGCGCTGATGCCGGTGCCGAACTCCGCCAGGATCCGGACCAGACACGCCACCGACTCCGCGGGATGTCCCATGACCGCCGAGCCGCTCCCGGTGTACTCGGTGTCGCCGCTGCGCAGTACCATCCGCGCCGCCGCCAGGTCGGTCGTGTCCGGCGCGACGCCGGAGCCGACCACGGCCGCGGCGGAGGACGCGTTGTCGGCGACGGTGTCCACCAGGCCGATCTCCCATGCCTCGATCCGGCTGTCGAGCACCTCCAGGACGGGGCAGACCGCCGTGGTGGCGTCGAGCACGTCCTGAGCCGTGACCGCGGGGCCGCTCAGATCCTCCGCCATCCGAAAGGCGATCTCGCCCTCGACCTTCGGCGAGATGAACCCGCGCAGGTCGAGGAGGACGCCGTCGGGCAGGACCATGCGATCGGTCAGGTAGCCGAAGTCGGGATGGTCGATGCCGAACATCTTCTGGATCACCTCACTGGTGGCTCCGATCTTGAGCCCGGCCAGACCGGCACCGCTCGCCACTTCGAGCGCGCGGACCTCACTCTGGATCGCGTACGCGTCCGCCAGGCCGAGTCGCGGGTACCGGATCGACACCGGCGGCACCGGCCGGCGGGTTCTGGCGGCGTTCCAGAGCTCGGCGCCGAGTTCGCGGTGGAGTGTCCGCGCGGCGGTCGTCATCCGGTCGCCACGAAGAGCCGGCCCCCGGGCAGGCCGATCGGCACGGTCCTGGTCTGCGAGAAGCCCGCCTTCTCGAACTTGTCCAGCCACTCCTGCTCGGTGGGAAGGGAGACGCTCATGAAGGTGGCGTGCAGATAGGTGAAGAGCGCACTGAACTTGCGTTCCTCCGGCCCCTGCGCGTAGGAGACCGCATCGGCCACGGCGAGGAATCCGCCGGGGCGGAGCGCGTCGCGCAGGGCACCGAGGACGTTCCGGGCCGTGCTGTCGTCCGCCACGATGTCGTGCATGACGTAGCAGGCCAGGATGGCTTCCGCACCCGCGACCGGCCCGGGGTCGTCGACCAGCGACTCGATCGGCCGCTCGACGACCGTCAGGCGTTCGTGCACACCGGCGGCGTGGGCAGCCTCACGCGCCGCGGCACAGGCGGCGCCATTGCTGTCGACGGCGGTGGCGGTGCGTGCCGGATGCTCGTGCAGCAGCTTGATGAGCAGTCCGCCCGCCCCGGCGCCGAGGTCCGTCACCCGGAGCGCGCCGGCCGCCACAACCCGTTCGACGATCTGCGGATAGAACGCGCGTTCGCCGATCCACCGCGAGCTGACCGCGACCCGCTGTCCGTCGCGCCGGTGGGTGCGAGCGGCCTCGACGGGGTCGATCAGGAACGCACGGGCGTTGTCGATGAAGGGGCCGTTGGCGTGCATCGCCCAGGACACGTACCCGGCCTGGTGGCGCAGGTCGCTGTAGTCGGCGGCCACCTGGAAGTCTCCCGGGACCTCGGTTTCGACGATCAGGCCGGCCGCGAGCAGCGCCGTCAGGTAGGTGGTGATGCCGGCGAGCGGGACGTCGGCGGCCTTGGCCATGCGCGCGGCGCTGAAAGTCCCGCCGGAGTCCAGGACCTGGTCGGCGCCGATCTCGGCACCGATCTGCAGCAGTGTGGCGACCGCGGCCGCGTCGGCCACGGATTGCGGGGTGTGCCCTTGCACGATTACTTCTCCCTTGCCCGTCAGATGTGGTCGACAGTGATGCGCGACAGGTCCGCGGGCGTCCGCTCGGCGGCCAGTGCCATGGCGACCTCGATGATGGTGTCCTCCTGGCCGGCCACCACCCGCCGCTTGCCCAGTTCGAGCAGGACCTCGCGGGGATCGACGTCGAAGCGCAGGCTCGCCCGCCGCACCGGCGCCGCGAATCCGGAGAACACCCCGGCGATGCCGCTGGCGATGGTGACGCTGTCGTTGGTCGGTACGTGCTTCACGAACCGCTCCTCGGCCGTGTCCGCCGCGTCCAGGGCGCCGAACAGCCTGATCCGTGTGTCTATCCGCTCGACGTGCAGGTTGGCGGCGACCAGTTCGATCGGCGCGTTGCCCGCCCCCGCGCCGAACCCGCGCGCCGTGACGTCCACGATGGTCGCCCCCGCACTGATCGCGGTCACACTGTTGATCACCGAGTGGCCGAGGTTGTTGTGGGCGTGGAAACCGATCGCGATGTCGAGCTTGTCGACCAGCTCGCCGACCTTCTCGCGCACCTGCCGCGGGGTGTACGCGCCGGCCGAGTCCATCAGCACGACGGCCTCGGCGCCGTAGTTCTGCATGAGCCGTGCCTGTTCGACCAGCTTCTCGGCCGGCGCCATGTGGCTCATCAGCAGCATTCCCTTCACCGGTACGCCCATGGCCCGCAGCATCGTGATCTGCTGGCGGGTGACGTCGGCCTCGGTGCAGTGGGCACCCACCCGGACCTCGTCCACGCCGCAGTCGAGGGCGGGCCTGAGGTCGCGTTCGACGCTGGCGAAACCGGGGATGGAGAGCACGCCGAGCCGGGAGTCGCGCAGCTCGGCCTTGGCGGCGAGCAGCATCTCCGTATCGCTGATGGCCGCGATGCCGACCTGGATGGAGGAGGCACCGAGCCCGTTGCCGTGCCCGACCTCGACGACGTCCACGCCGGCCGCCTCGGCCGCTCGCGCGTACGCGCTGATGTCCGCGCGCCCCAGCTGGTGGGCGACGGCGTGGTTGCCGTCCCGCAGCGTCGTGTCGCAGATCTGGAGGTTCCCGCTCATGACCGCCCCCGCCCGGTGCGGGCCTCCGCCGCGGCGACGGCGGCGCAGGTGATGATGTCCAGGTTGCCTGCGTAGCGCGGGAAGTAGTCGCCCCGCCCCTCGACCTCCACGGTGAGCATGTAGCGGTCGCCGGTGGCGACCGGCGGCACCACGACCCGGTAACCGGGAACGTAGGAGCGGATCTGCTTCTCCATGGTGGTGACCGAGTCCCGCAGGGCGTCGAGGTCGATGCGCTCGGTGGTGGACACCGCGATGGAGTTGCGCATGACGATGCCGGGGTCGGCCGGATTGATGATCAGCACGGTCTTGGTCCGCGTGGCGCTGCAGAATTCGGCGGTCGCCTGTTCCGTCGTGTGTACGTACTCGTCCAGGTTCGCCCGCGAGGCCGGGCCCACGGTGGCCGAGGCGCTCGCCGAGACGATCTCCAGGTAGTCGACGTGGCCCGCGATCTGCGTGATGCAGCGGGCCATCGGGACCGCCGCCTGACCGCCGCAGGTCACCATGGAGAGGTACTGCTCCTCGACGCAGTCCTCGAGGTTGAGAGCCGGCACGCAGAACGTGCCCCGGTTGGCCGGCGTGAGGTCGATGAACGGCAGCCCCAGCGGCTCGGCGATGCCCCAGTGGCGGGTGGCGTCGCCGGCGGAGGTCGCGTCGAACACCAGGTCTATCTCGGCCTGCGCGTCGACGACCGCATCGATGCCGTCGGTGCTCGTGGCCACCCCGCGGCCGCAGGCCAGCTCGATGCCGGACGAATCGGCCCGCCGACCGGCGAAGAGCACGCACGTCAGCAGCGGGGACGCCTCGACCTTCAGCAGCAGATCGGTTCCGATGTTCCCGGTCCCCACGATGGCGGTCCGCAGCGGAGCCGGATGCACCTGCGTACTCATTCGGTCCTTCCTTTCGCAGTGGGCTGGCTACCGAGGTGATCCTGTTGGCTCACGCCGAGCGGCGGAGGATTCACGTCGTGCATCTCCGGCGACAGGTAGACCTTCACGCGGGGGCGGGCGCGGCCCGGCTGCCAGGAGACGTAGTTGTGGATCCCGGTTCCCGCGTCGAGCCCGCGGTGGGCGATGCCGGCGAGCACGCTGTCGTAGCGGCGCAGCGCCTGCGGATACGCGGCGAGGGCACGGTGGACCCGTTGCCGCACCTCGCCGTCGTGCTCCGCGTACGTCCACAGCGGGATGTAGAGCGTGGCCGCGGCGCGTTCGTGGGTCTGTGCGTCGAACAGCGACAGGCAGGTGACGGGCGGCTGGTCGCTGAAGTGGCGGCGGCCGCCCGTCATGGTCCTGCAGAAGTCGCGCACCTCCCCGGGTTCGAAACCCGGGTAGGTCTTGAGAACCGCCGCCACTTCGTCGGCGTCCGCGCCGAAGTGCCGGAAGTAGACCTTCACCCGGGCCGCGGGGTCGTCGTCCAGATCCAGCGAGAGCAGGAACGGCACGTCGTACCCGGCCCGGTGGACGTGCGCCTGGACCACCGGCCACAGATGTGTCGCCCCCATCCGGTCCAGGGCGGTGTACAGCAGGTCGAACATTCCGTCGGGGCCGTTCCCGTCCAGGTAGAACCAGACCTTGAACCGGATCGGGGCGCCGGAGCGCACCTCGGCGCCGTACATGGACACATGCGGCCCGTGCGCGTCGTCGGTCAGGAGCCGGTCCGCGGCGGCCGACCACCGGGCCATGCCGGTGCCGTAGCGTTCGGCGAGCAGCGGCATGAGCGTCCGCGCCGCGGCGGGGTCGCGGGCCGGCACGCCCGCGGTCAGTGGCTCCATGGCGAACTGAAGGGCGGGCGCGTGCCCGTCGAGGTCGACGGCGTACTCCACCGGAGACCCGTCGGGCGACACGTCCGACAGGGGAAGGTCGTTGGGGCGGGCGGCGCCCCAGTGGGCGGTCATGGCCCGGAACGTCGCGACGAATTCCGTACCACCGGCTCCCAGTTGCAGGGTCCGTGCCGTCTTCTCCAATATCGTGGCGCAGGCATCTCGGACCGTTGCCGACTCCTCGGTCAACTCGGTTCTCCTTGTCAGAATCCACGTCGGGGCGCGGAGTGACCCAACGCCACGTGTCCGGATGAAGGTCTGCGGCCCCGCCCCGTCGCGGCGACGCGTTCGGTCACGGCCGGGACCCACACGGAGGAGCCGAGCCGGTCCCGCATGCGAGGTTCAGGACTCCTCGCCCATGGCGCGGACCAGGCTCCGCGGCCGCATGTCGGTCCAGTGCTCCTCGACGTAGTCGAGGCACGCCTGGTGGGTGTCCTCGGTGTGGGCGACGGTCCACCCGGCCGGCACGTCGGTGACCGCGGGCCACATCGAGTACTGGCCCTCGTCGTTGACCAGCACCAGGAACGTCCCCTCGGTGTCGTCGAACGGGTTGCCCATCAGTTCTCCTCCTGGGTTGTCGCGTTGGCTGTGACGGCCCGGAGGTGTTCCTCGAGGATCGGGCCGATCAGCTTGAGCGCGTCCGGCGTCATGATCGTGCTGTGGCCGGTCGGGACCGGGCGGTACGTGATGTCGCCGCCGACGAAGTCCCGCCACACCTCGGGGTCGAGCACCCGCTCGCGTTCCTCGGTCGCGCCGAAGATCAGCATGTCGGCGTCGACCCGTTCCGGCCGGTGCTTGGTGGCGATGGAGATGTTGCGGTGCAGGATGTCCATCAGGAGCTGGAACTCGTCCTCGGCGACGTTGCCCAGGACCGTGTTGGTGTTCCGGGCCAGCTCCGAGAACTGCGCGAAGGTGAGCTCTCCGCTCGGCAGGGCCGCCGGGTCGATGCCCAGCACCTCGAGGATGCCGGCGTAGACCTTGGCGGTGGCCTCGACTACCTGCTGCTGTTCCTCCTCGGTCAGCGGCCTGGACGGTTCGGAGTCGAGCGCGACGATGAGCCCGACCCGTTCTCCCGCGGCCTCCAGACGGGCGGCCATGGCGTGCGCCACGACGCCGCCGAACGACTGCCCGAGCAGGTAGTAGGGCCCGGTCTTCTGCACCTGACGCATCTCCTCGATGCAGTCGTCCGCGACCTGGATCAGGGTTTCCGGCAGCTCGTCCGGGTGACTCAGCGCGCGGGACTGCAGCCCGTACACCGGGAAGTCGGGGCTCAGATGCAGCAGCAGATCCGAGTAGGACCAGCAGATCGCCGCCCCCGGGTGGATGCAGAACAGCGGCGGCAGGGTGCCCTCGGTGCGCAGCGGAAGGAGTACGTCGAAGGCGTTGTCCGTGCTGTCGGAGCCGAGGTGCCCGGCGAGTTGCGCGACGGTGGGCCCGGCGAAGAAGGTCCGGATCGGAATCTCCATGCCCATCACCTCGGCGATCCGGGCGATGAGCTTGTTCGCCAGCAGGGAGTGGCCGCCGAGGTCGAAGAAGTTGTCCTCGACGCCGATCCGTCCCAGGTCCAGCACCTCGGCGAACAGACCGCAGAGGATCTCCTCCTGTGCGCTGCGTGGTCCGCGCCCCACCGGTGCCGCGACCTGCGGCACCGGCAGCGCCTCCCGGTCCACCTTGCCGTTCGGCGTCAGCGGCAACTCCTCCAGCGCCATCACGACCGTCGGCACCAGATGCTCCGGCAGCGACCGGCGCAGGTCCTCCCGGATGCCGGTGACGTCGGCGCCGGGGCGGGCGGGGACCACGTAGCCGAACAGCGCCGGGTCACCCTGGCGGTCGGCCCGTACGGCCACGGCGGCCCGCGCCGCGGCCGGGTGCTTCGCCAGCGCGGCCTCCACCTCGCCGGGCTCCACCCGCATCCCGCGGATCTTGACCTGGTCGTCGGTACGGCCCACGAACTCCAGCTCGAACGCGTGGTTGAGACGGCCGATGTCCCCGGTGCGGTACATCCGCGAGCCGGCCGGGCCGTACGGGTCGGCGACGAACCGGCTCGCGGTCAGCCCGGGGCGGTGCAGGTATCCGCGGCCCACGGCCGGGCCCGCGACGTACACCTCGCCATCGGTGCCGGGCGGCACGATCCGCAGGGCCGCGTCGAGGACGTAGACCCGCGTCCCCGGGTTGGGCCGGCCGACCGTGACGCGTTCGCCGTCTGCGCCGTCCGCGCTGTTGAGGGGGTCGGTCATCGTGCAGGCGACGGTGGTCTCGGTCTGGCCGTAGACGTTGACCATGCGCCGCTGCGGCGACCAGCGGGCGGCGAGACCGGGCGTGAGGACCTCGCCGCCGAGGAGCAGACCGCGCAGATCGGTGAGCCGGCCCGGCGCGTCGGCCGGCAGGCTCGCCAGTACCGACGGCAGCGTCACCAGGTGCGTGATCCGCTGCTCGGCCAGCACCCCGGCCAGCGGCTCGCCCGCGATCAGGCCCGGCTCGGGAAGGACGAGCGTCCCGTGCGCGGCGAACGCGACGACGAGGTCCATGATCGAGGCGTCGAAGCTCGGCGAGGAGAGCTGCAGGACGCGGCAACCCGCACCGAGGCCCCAGCGGTCCCGCCATGCCTCGGCCGCGTCCGACAGCCCCGCGTGGGTGATCACCGCGCCCTTGGGGCGACCGGTCGATCCCGAGGTGTAGATGACGTACGCGGGGTGGTGCAGACCGAGGCCGGCCGAGCGGTCCCGGTCGGTCGGATTGGTGTCCGGCAGGGCCTCCCACTGTGCGACGGTGGCCGGGCCGTCGATGTTCATCACCGGCTGCTCCGCGCCGAGGCGGGCGGCTCCGGAGGCATCCGTCACCACCAGTTTCGGCCGGGCGTCCGCGCAGAGGTACGCCACCCGGTCGGCCGGGTAGGCCGGGTCGATCGGCAGATACGCCGCCCCGCTCTTGGCGATCGCCAGGATCGTGACGACCTGTTGGACACTGCGTGGCAGCAGCACGGCGACGAGGTCCTCCGGGCCCGCGCCGCGGTCGATCAGCGCCCGCGCCATCCGGTTCGCGCGGCTGTTCAGCTCGGCGTAGGTGAGGCCGGCCGCGCCGTCGGTCACGGCGATCGCGGACGGGTCGGCCGTCGCCCAGGTCTCGAACAGCCACGGCAGCGTTCCCGGTACGGGTTCCGCAAGGTTGACTTCCGCCCCGCTCGTCAATTCAAGTCCTCCGATGGGTTGGTGGGGAGCTTCGACGACTTCACGCAGCAGCCGCCCGAACTCGTCGAGGAAGGCGTCGACGGTCGCACCGTCGTAGAGATCGGTGGCGTACTCGACGACGAGGATCAGGCCGCCGGGCGCGCCGCGGTCGTCGAACGTCTCGATCGCGTTGACGGTGAGATCCACCCGGGCCACACCGGTCTCAACCCCGTCCAGCTGCGGCCGTGCGGTCAGACCGGCCAGCTCGAACTCGGCCTCCGGTGTGTTCTGCAGCACGAGCTGCACCTGGAAGAGCGGGTGGTGCGCGGGCGACCGGTCGGGGTTGAGCTTCTCCACCAGGTGGTCGAAGGGAATGTCCTGATGGGCGTACGCGGCCAGGCTCGTGTCGCGCACCTGCTCCAGAAGCGCGCCGAAGCTCGGGCCGCCCGAGGTGTCGATGCGCAGGACCAGCGTGTTGATGAAGAAGCCGATCAGGTCGTCGAGGGCGTCGTCGACCCGTCCCGCGATCGGCGCGCCCACCGGGATGTCGGTGCCGGCCCCGCTGCGGCTCAGCTGCGCGCCGAGCGCCGCCTGGAGGACCATGAACAGGGTGGATCCGTTGCCGCGGGCCAGCGCTCGCAGGGCCTGGTGCAGGTCCGCGTCGAGATTGCGGGTCAGCGTCTCACCCCGGTGACCGGCCTCCTCCGGGCGCGGCCGGTCGGTCGGCAACGTCACCAGCCGCGGCAGGCCGGCCAACTGCTGTTGCCAGTACCCGAGTTGGCGGCCGATCCGACTGTCCGGGTCGGCGTCGTCGCCCAGCATCCCGCGCTGCCACAGCGCGTAGTCCGCGTACTGCACCGGCAAGGGCGCCCAGGACGGGGCACGCCCTGCCACGCGTTCCTCGTACGCCGTCGTCAGGTCACCGGTCAGCGGCCGCATCGACCAGCCGTCCGCGGCGACGTGGTGCACGACCAGCAGCAGCACCCATTCGTCGGGACCCGTGGTGAACAGCCGTGCCCGCAACGGGATCTCCCGCGCCAGGTCGAACTGGTGCCGGGAGGCGTCCCGGAGCACCCGCGCCAGGTCGTCCTCGGACACCTCACGCACCGGCAGCTCGATGCCGATGCCGTCGGCGGACAGGATCCGCTGGTACGGCACTCCGCGGCGTTCGGCGAAGACGGTGCGCAGCGCCTCGTGCCGGGCGACCACGTCACCCAGGGCGGACCGCATCGCGGTCACGTCGAGGGCTCCGGACAGCCGCATCGCCAGCGGCGAGTTGTACGTCGCCGACGGGCCCTCCAGCTTGTGCAGGAACCACAGGCGCTGCTGCGCGAACGACAGGGGCAGCAACTCCGGCCGGGGCTGCGGCTCAAGGACGGGCGCCGTACGGTCCTGGGCCGACCCCTGTGCCAGCGCCACGGCGAGCTGGGCGGGTGACGACGCGGCGAACACCTGCTGCAGGGGCACCTCGATGCCCAGGACGGCGCGGATGCGGCTGGTCAGCCGGGTGGCCAGCAGCGAGTGGCCGCCCAGGTCGAAGAAGCTGTCGTCGACACCGACCCGGGGCCGCCCGAGGAGGTCGGCGAACAGCTCGCACAGGATCTCCTCGTACGGGTCGCGCGGGCCGCGGTCCCCGGCGCCGGTGGTCACGACCTCGGGTTCCGGCAGCGCCTTGCGGTCGATCTTCCCGTTCGGGGTGAGCGGGATCCGCTCGATCGGCGTGATCGTGGCCGGCACCATGTGGTCGGGCAGCAGCGACTTGACCGTGCCGCGCAGCTCGGACACGAGCTCACCGGCGGTCCGGGCGGCCGCGGGCACGTTGGCGACCGCTTCGGGGCTGCCCGGGCGGTACACGTCCGCGAGCGGTTCGTCCTCGCCGGTGCCGGCGAGCAGCACCGCGTCGTAGGTGTCCCGGTTGCGCGGCGACCAGGTCAGCACCGCCCGCCAGGCGTGGCCCGCCGCCCACTGGCGTACCCGTTCGGGATGCAGCCGCGGATCGGTCGTGCCGGCAAGCCGCGGGTTGGGGATCCGGGTCACCCGCGCCGGTGCCGTCACCTCGTACAGATCAGTGGCATCCCGGACATCACGGCCCCAGACCAGCTCCGGCAGTTCTCCGACCGGTCGCGCGGCGCCGGTGTGCAGCACCACCTCGTAGCGGTACGCGGTCAGCTCGTTGTCCGCGTCACCCCGCTTGAGCAGCACCTCGACGCCGGTCAGCCGGGGGTGCCGGAAAGCTGTGAAGAACTCGGGCGCGAGGAGCAGTTCCTTCTCCACGGCCACCGCGTGGTCCACGGCCGACGCGCCCGACCCGGGATTCCGGAACCGCTGCACCGCCGCGTGCAAGGCTCGCAGCAGACCGTGGTGCCGTACGTCGCCGACGATCAACCGGCCGCCGTCGGCCAGCAGATCGATCGCCTTGCCCAGTACGTCGCGCAGGTAGTCGGCGCTCGGGAAGTACTGGACGACCGAGTTCAGCACGATGGTGTCGAAGTGGCCGCGGGGCAGCCCGGACACGTCATGAGCCGGCCGGCATCGCAGGTGCACGTGCTCCCAGCCCTGTTCCCGCGCGTACTCCCGCAGTCTCTCCACGGCGGCCGCCGAGAAGTCCGTGGCCCAGTACTCCTCGGTCCGCTGAAGCTGAACCAGGGGGATCATCACCAGGCCGGAGCCCGCACCGATCTCGAGCACCCGGCGAGGCCCGAACCGGGCCACCTGGTCCACCGCGGACCGCTGCCACTCCCGCATCTGGTCGATCGGGATGGGCGTGCTGGTGAAGGAGCTGTTCCAGCCCGCGAAATCGGCGCCCGGCTCGTGCGACAGCCCGCCGTACACCTGGTGGTAGATGCTGCGCCATTCGTCGAGCTGGTCGTCGAAGTCCACCGCGGACCCCTCAGCGGCCGGCACGACGTAGGCGGCGAGCGAGACGGCACCCGAGCGGTCCTGCCGCGGCACCACGACGGCTCGCGCGACCGATGCCTGCGCGGCGAGGACGCGTTCCACCTCGCCGGGCTCCACGCGGAAGCCCCGGATCTTCACCTGTTCGTCGGTGCGGCCGAGATACTCCAGGTCACCCTCGGTGTTCCAGCGGACCAGGTCGCCGGTGCGGTACATCCGCGACCCGGCCGGCCCGTACGGATCGGCGAGGAAACGTGACGCCGTCAGGGTAGGACGCCCCCGGTAGCCACGTGCCACCCCGGCACCCGCGATGTACAGCTCCCCCGGCACCCCCGGCGCCGCCGGCCCGAGGGTCTCGTCCAGTACATACAGCCGGGTGCCGAGGGCCGGCTTGCCGATCGTCACCGGGGGCTCGCTCAGTGCGCCGGTCTGGCTGGCGACGACGGTCGACTCGGTGGGCCCGTAGGCGTTCACCATGCGCCGGCCGGGCGCCCAGGCCCGCAGCAGTTCCGGCGGGCACGCCTCGGCACCGACGATGAGGGTCCGGAAGCCGGTCAGGGCCTGCGGCGCCTCGGCCGGCAGGGTGCTCAGTACCGACGGCGGGATCAGGGCGTGGGTGACGCGGTGATCGGCGAGCGCCCGCGCCAGTTCCTCACCGGCCAGGCGATCCGCCGAGGCGATCACCAGGGCGGCGCCGGAGTCCCAGGCCCAGACGAGTTCCAGGACCGCAGCGTCGAAGCCCGGCGACGAGAACTGCATGATCCTGCTGTCGTCGGCGGCGGCGCAGCGCTGACGCAGGGTGGCGGCGAGGTTCGCGAGCCCTCGGTGGGTCACCACGACGCCCTTGGGCCGTCCGGTCGATCCGGACGTGTAGATGACGTACGCCGGATGGTCCACGCCCACCGGACGTATTCGGTCCCGGTCACCGGGATCATGCTCGGGCAGTCCCTCGAACACCTCCGACTCACCGATCACCAGCGCCGGCCCGGCATCCTGCAACACGTACTCCACCCGCGCCCGCGGATAGGCCGGATCCACCGGCAGAAACGCCGCCCCCGCCTTCACCACACCCAGCACCGTGGCCACCTGCATGACCCCGCGCGGCAACACCACACCGNCGAACACCTCCGACTCACCGATCACCAGCGCCGGCCCGGCATCCTGCAACACGTACTCCACCCGCGCCCGCGGATAGGCCGGATCCACCGGCAGAAACGCCGCCCCCGCCTTCACCACACCCAGCACCGTGGCCACCTGCATGACCCCGCGCGGCAACACCACACCGACGACATCCTCGGCCCCCACCCCCCGGCCGATCAGATACCAGGCCACCCGGTTCGCATACGCGTTCAACCGCGCGTACGACCAGCCGACACCCCCCTCGACCACCGCCACCGCGTCCGGCGTCACCCCGACCCGCCGCTGGAACAACCCGGCCAGCGTCACCGCGTCGACAGCGGACTCCGCCGCCCCCCACTGGCTCAGCAGCCGGACCCGCTCATCCGCACCGAGCAGATCCACCTCACTCAGCCGGGACTCCGGCGCCGCCACCATCGCCTTCAGCACACGCCTCCACCGCACCGTGAACGCCTCGATCGTCGACCGCTCGTACAGATCGGTGGAGAACTCCACGACACCCGTCAGACCGGCCGGACCGCCGTCGG
>NZ_JABTTS010000024.1 GCF_018638295.1 Streptomyces sp. CHD11 | reverse complement strand
GTCCGCCCGCCGGTGCCAGGCGCGCCGCGGCGCCCGCGCGCCCGCCCGGTGCGGGGAGGCCGCCGGGGTGTCCGGGCGGGTGACCCGCGCGATGCGGTCGCCGGCCGGAGGGAAGGCGGCCGGAGCTCCCGGGGCGGACGGACCGGGCGCCGGTCCGTGGTCGGAAAAGGCCGGATCCTTGCCCTGCCGGCCGGACGCCCGTCCCCCTCGCCGCCTCCGGCGCGCTCCGGTCCGGACCACACCCCTCACCCGCGGCACGAACGCCCCCTCCCGCGCGGCACGAACACCCGCTCCGCAGCCATCGGCACCCCTGCGCACCCCCTCCGGCCTCACCCGGGGCGGGCCTGTACCCGCGGCCGCCCCGTACACCGGGCGCGCCCCACCGTCCGCGGCCGGGCGGTGCGCCGGCGCCCTCTCCGGTGACACTCTCCGCCCCGCGCCCCCGGCCCGCCCGGACGGGCCCGCCCACGGGGCTGGAACCGGCCATATCCGCCATGGGGTGAATCGTTTGGTTAGCGGCATGAAGGTACCCGTTTCTCCCGGCTTCCCGCGCGGAGCGTGTCCGCGCCGGTACTGTCGGCTGCGATGCCCGGACGCACACCGCGTCTCTCACGAACGCGCCGAGGTGACCAGTGAAGGCGATCCGTCGATTCACCGTCCGACCCGTGCTCCCCGAACCCCTCGGGCCCCTGAGCGATCTGGCCCGCAATCTGCGCTGGTCCTGGCACGACGGGACCAGCGACCTGTTCCGCTCCGTCGACCCCGAGCGCTGGGCCGCCGCCGGCCGGGACCCCGTACGGCTGCTCGGCAGCGTGTCGACCGAGCGCCTCACCGAGCTGGCCGGGGACCGCGCGTTCCTGGACCGTCTCGACACGGTCGCGGGCGATCTGCACGCCTATATGACCGGCGACCGCTGGTACCAGGCGCAGCCCGGACGGCTGCCCGCCGCCGTCGCCTACTTCTCCCCGGAGTTCGGCATCACGGCCGCGCTGCCACAGTACTCCGGAGGTCTCGGCATCCTGGCCGGTGACCATCTCAAGGCCGCCAGCGACCTCGGCGCCCCGCTCATCGGCGTCGGTCTGCTCTACCGGCACGGCTACTTCCGCCAGTCCCTGTCCCGTGACGGCTGGCAGCAGGAGCACTACCCCGTCCTCGACCCCAACGAGCTGCCGCTGGACCAGCTCAAGGAGGCCGACGGCAGCCCCGCCCAGATCACCCTCGCCCTGCCCGGCGACCGCTCACTGCGCGCCCGGATCTGGCTGGCCCAGGTGGGCAGGGTCCCGCTGCTCCTGCTGGACTCCGACGTCGAGGAGAACGACCTCGGTGAACGCGGGGTGACCGACCGGCTCTACGGCGGCGGCAGCGAGCACCGGCTGCTCCAGGAGATGCTGCTCGGCATAGGAGGTGTCCGCGCGGTGCGTACGTACTGCCGGCTCACCGGGCACGCCGCACCCGAGGTCTTCCATACCAACGAGGGCCACGCCGGCTTCCTCGGCCTGGAGCGCATCGCCGAACTGCGGGCCGACGGGCTGGACTTCGACGCCGCGCTCGAGGCGGTCCGGGCGGGGACCGTCTTCACCACCCACACGCCCGTCCCGGCCGGGATCGACCGCTTCGACCGCGAACTGGTCGCCCGCCACTTCGGCCCGCACGCCGAGCTGCCGGGGATGGAGGTCGACCGCATCCTCAGGCTCGGCATGGAGACCTATCCCGGAGGCGAGCCCAACCTCTTCAACATGGCCGTGATGGGGCTGCGCCTCGCCCAGCGCGCCAACGGCGTCTCCCTGCTCCACGGCCAGGTCAGCCGCGAGATGTTCGCCGGGCTCTGGCCGGGCTTCGACCCCGAGGAGGTGCCCATCACCTCGGTGACCAACGGGGTGCACGCGCCCACCTGGGTCGCCCCCGAGGTGTTCCGGCTCGGCGCCCGCCAGATCGGCACCCAGCGCGCCGAGGAGGCACTGAGCGTCGGTGACTCGGACCGCTGGGACTCCGTGGCGGACATCGCCGACCAGGACATCTGGGAGCTGCGCCGGTCCCTGCGCGAACTGCTGGTGCTGGAGGTCCGCGAGCGGTTGCGCGCCTCATGGCGGCAGCGCGGCGCCGGGACGGCCGAGCTGGGCTGGATCGACGGGGTGCTCGACCCGGACGTGCTGACCATCGGCTTCGCCCGGCGTGTCCCGTCGTACAAGCGGCTGACACTGATGCTGCGCGACCGGGACCGGCTGATGGACCTGCTGCTGCACCCCGACCGGCCGGTGCAGATCGTGATCGCCGGCAAGGCGCACCCGGCCGACGACGGCGGCAAGCGGCTCATCCAGGAGCTGGTCCGTTTCGCCGACGACCCGCGCGTACGCCACCGGATCGTGTTCCTGCCCGACTACGGCATGGCCATGGCGCAGAAGCTCTACCCGGGGTGCGACATCTGGCTGAACAACCCGCTCAGGCCGCTGGAGGCGTGCGGCACCAGCGGGATGAAGGCCGCGCTCAACGGCTGCCTCAACCTCTCGGTGCTCGACGGCTGGTGGGACGAGTGGTTCCAGCCCGACTTCGGCTGGGCCATCCCCACGGCGGACGGCGCGGGGACCGACCCGGACCGGCGCGACGACATAGAGGCGGCGGCGCTGTACGACCTGCTGGAGCAGCGGGTGACGCGGTCGTTCTACGAGCGCGGGCGCAGCGGGCTGCCGGACCGCTGGATCGAGATGGTGCGCCGGACCCTGAGCCTGCTCGGGCCGAGGGTGCTGGCCGGCCGTATGGTCCGGGAGTACGTCGAGCGGCTGTACGAGCCCGCCGCCCACGCGCACCGCGCGATGGACCGCGACAACGCGCGGGCGCTCGCCGCGTGGAAGGCGAGGGTGCGGGGCGCCTGGCACGGGGTGTCCGTCGACCATGTCGAGACCTCCGTGGCCACGGCCACCGCGGAGCTCGGTGCGACGCTCGGGCTGCGGGTGCGGGTGGCGCTCGGCGGTGGCCTCAAGCCGGAGGACGTCGAGGTGCAGGCGGTCGCCGGGCGGGTGGACGAGGAGGACCGCATCACCGACGCGACGGCCGTGCCGCTGAAGCCGGCGGGCGCGCCCGACGAGGAGGGGCGCTGGATGTACGAGGGGCCGCTCGCCCTGGACCGTACCGGCCCCTTCGGCTACACGGTCCGCATCCTCCCCAGCCACCGGCTGCTGGCGTCGGGTGCCGAGCTGGGGCTGGTCGCGGTGCCGTCGGAGGACCTGGCGGAGGCGGCGGGGCTGCTGATGAGGTGAGGTGTCCGGGGCACGCGACGGCGCGGTGCCGGTGGGCATGGCACCGCGCCGGGGCGGGTGGGAGCGGGGTGCCGGATCAGCCGGCGCCGCAGCTGCCGACCGACGGCGCGGGGCTGGAGGGCCCGTTGACGGTGAAGCCGAACGATGTCGACTGCCCCGCGCCCAGGGTGCGGTTGTGACCGGCCGGGGTCACGGTCACCACGTTCCCGCTCCTGCTGGCGGTGCCGTTCCAGAGCGAGGCGATCGTCTGGTTGCCGGCGAACGTCAGCGGCACGCTCCAGTTGGAGACGCCGCCGCTGCCCGCGGTGACGGTCACCTCACCGTTGAACCCGTTGTTCCACGCGTTGGTGGTGCGGTACGTGGCGTTGCAGGCGCCCGTCGTCGGCGGCGGTGTCGTCTCCCCGTCGTCCGGCGGCGGTGTGGTGCCCCCGCCGCTGAGGGAGATGTTGGAGCTGCCGGAGCTCTGGTAGCCCTCGGTGGCCATGATCATGTAGTAGTTGAAGGCCCCCAGCGGCATCCCGGCCGCCTGCCAGGCGTCGAAGTGGGTGCCGGTGTTGATGGTGCCGCTGGACCGCTTGCTGTTCCGGACGCTCCAGTACTGCTGGAAGGTCTTGGTGCCCTCCACCGACGGCGCGTCCCGGCGGGTGGACTCGTAGATCGTGTACGAACCGCCGTCGGCGTTGACCGTGCCGCGCCGCTGGCCGGCCGAACCGGGGTTGTACGGGCCGTGGTTCTCGACGATGTAGTACTCCACCAGCGGGTTGGAGGTCCACCCGTACAGCGCCAGGTAGCCGTTGCTGCCCGGGTCGAACGTGCCGGAGTAGGTGACGTTCCGCCGGCTGCCGTTGCTCCAGCCGAGGCCGCCGACCCAGTTGTTGGTGTTGCTCCACCGGCTGCTGTACTGCCCGGCGGCGCCCAGCGTCATGGTGACGGTGCCGGGGGCGTCGGTCCAGAAGGAGTAGTAGTACCCGTTGTACGTACCGGTCGAGTTGCTGGTGAGGACCTGGTCGGCGCGTGCCGTACCGGGCAGCAGCAGTCCCGACCCCGCGGCCGCCGCCAGTGCCCCGGCACCGCCGAGGACGAACTTTCTGCGGCTGACCTGACGGGGGCCGGAGTCGTGTGGGGGTGCGCTCATGGAACTGTTCCTCCTCGTGAAGGGCACCGTCGGTGACAGGGGACACGCCGATCACACCTCGGCGCTCACCGACGAGGCGACAGGGACCGGTCCTACGCCGACGACGCACGTACGACCGGAGAGCGCCACAACAGTCGTGCGGGGTAGGAGAGTTGTCAATGGTTTCGTAATGCTCCCGAATGTTTTCGATGCGATGGACCGCCGCTGTACCTGGCTCAGAAGGGGAGACCGGGGCGCCGATGGGCAGGGAGTCGGGATGTTCGTCGGCATGGTGGGTCGAAAGTTTCGAAGCCCTGGAGCAGGGGCCTCGGGAAGCTGGAGCCGCCCCTTCACCGGACCGTGCTGCCGTACCGTCGGGGTATGTCCGACCTCGAACTCCGACACCTCAGGTACCTGATCGCCGTGGGGGAGGCCGGAAGCGTCACGCGGGCGGCCGAGCAGCTGATGATCACTCAGCCCGCGCTGTCGCGGGCGCTCCGGGCCCTGGAGCGGAGGGCCGGCGTCACGTTGCTGGTGCGAGGCAGCCGCGGGACCGAGCTCACCGCCGCGGGATGGACGCTGCTCACCGAGGCACGCGACATAGTGGAGCGTTCCCGCACAGCGCTGGAGCGCACTCGCGGTGTGCAGGCCGAGACCGTGACGTTGACGGTGAGCGTCGCCGAGTGCGATGTGGTGGCCGTGTCGGCCGTATGCCAGGCATTCGAGGAGAGCCACCCGGGGACGCGCGTGCACGTGGTGCCGCGCGAGTGGACCCTGCCGCCGGACGACCTGCGGGCGGGGGAGGCGGACGTCACGTTCCTGCGGGACTGTTACGACCGGCACGACCTGGTCGTCGACCAACTCGCGCTGGAGCCGCGCTCCGTTCTGCTGTCCGCGGGGCACCACCTGGCGGACGGGAGGAAGCTCACGGTGTCCGATCTGAGGGACGAGCCGGTCACGCTCTGGGCAGGGATGTCCACGGCACAGGTGGAGCACTGGACCGGCGCCGACACCGACCGCTCACCGCGCCGGCGGGGTCCTTCGGTCCGCAGCACCTCCGACGTACTGAACGCCGTCATCCTGGGCCGGGCCATCGCCTTCGCCCACGGCTCGACACTTCCGGACGCGTTGCCGGGCATCCGGATCCGCCCGGTCGAGGGCCTGTCCCCGAGCCGGCTGGACGTCGCGACATCGGTGCGCGCCACGCGCACCCCGACCGTGCCCGTCGAGCGGTTCGTGGAGTACGCGCGGCAGTGGTGGGCTGAAATCCGCTGACCGCCGGGCGGCGACGGCGGGGCGGAGCCCTCGTACCGTCCCATGCCCGTGGGGCATGGGACGAGGTGCCGGATCGGCATTTCCCGACGTGTCCGGCCGGCTGGTTAGATCATGAACGAACCCGCGACCGGCCGACGGGGCGACAGGGCGAAGCACCGCGCGCACGCCGGTCGTGTTCACCGCGGTGGCCCGGTGTCCGTGAGGAACGGAACACGGGGCGTGGCGGGTTACGGGCACGACGTGGTGCCGAATCCGCCCGCGGGTCACCCTCTGACGACTTCGACCGACCACCTATGACGTACGAACGGAGTGCCGTGACGCCGACCATCTCGGAGGAGCCGTGGGACAGTGCCGACGGTGAACGCCTGCGCGGTGCCATGGAAGCGGAACTGGCCGCTCGGTATGGCATACCTGACCAGGAGACCGACAAACCCACCGCGCAGGACGTCGACGTGTTCCTCATCGCCCGTGACGCCGCGGGCGGGGCGGCCGGCTGTGGCGCGCTGAGGCTGCTGTCCGACGGCACGGCCGAGATCAAGCGCATGTACGTCACGCCCGAAGCGCGCGGCACAGGCGTGGCCACGGGCATCCTGCGCATGCTGGAGGAGCATGCGTGCCGGCGCCGGCTGGACGTCCTCCACCTGACGACCGGCGTCGAACAGCCCGACGCGATCAGGTTCTACGAGCGCGAGGGCTACGAGCGCACCGAGGGCTACGGCCCCTATGCCGGTCATCCCCTGGCCGTCTGTCTCGCCCGCCGGCTGACCCGCGACGAGAACGACAACCGGTCCCGGGCAGCAGGAAGCTGAGCGCGTCGGCCACACGTCGGCCGCACCCGCCCCGGCCGGGGCCGTTGGTCCAGGGCGGCTTCGCGGGGCGTGCCAAGGGACAGGGCACCTCAGGAGGCGCGGGCGATGCGCAGGACGCGGACCGGCCTCGACCCCACCGTCCCCGCTGTTCGGGATGCCGGTGGCCCGCCCGGACGCGACCGCCCTCGTGGCGGCGCGGGTGTCAGTCCTGTTCGATGCCCCGCGTGGCCAGGTGGCGGAGGACCGTGCCGCAGCGGCGCGCGTACGCGTGCTGCATCGCGCGGGTGGCCGGCCCGCCCAAGCGGGCGTACCAGCTCGCGGCCCGGCTGAACGCGGAGACGGTCAGCCATACCGTCCCGTCGCCGGTGCGGTCGACGACGAAGGCTTCCTCGCCGCTCTCCGGGTGGCCGGCCAGGGTGCCGTACGCCCAGCCCGACCTGCGGTACTCCTCCACCGTCCACACCACCCGGCAGGGCGCCTTGACCAGCCCGGCGAGGGTGACGGTGACGTCGACGTCCGGGGCGGCGCGGTCGGCGGTGGCCTCGATGCCGACCCCCAGCTCCCGGTGCATCTCCCAGGTGAGCAGCGCCTCCGCCGCCTGCCGGAAGACCGGCTCGCCCTCACCGAGCCGGGTGCGTACCCGCAGGGGGTGGAAGCCTGGAGGGCAGAAACCGGGTTCCCGGGTCGCGCCGACGTGGTCGTAGGTGAAGTCCGCCGAAGACATGGGACCCAAGAGTAGGGCGGCGCCCACGCCTTGGGGAAAGGCGGGGCGCCGCTCGGCGCGATCGCGTCCGGTCTACGGGAAGGTGAGCTTCCAGCCGCTGATGTGGCCGGTGTCGTAGCGTGCCCGGTCCTGCACGCGCAGTTGCCAGGTGCCGTTGGCGGTCTCGGAGGACGCGTTGACCGTGTAGGTCTCCTTGATGTCGTCCGCGGAGCCGCCGGTGCGGTTGCGCAGGTTGTACGCGGTGCCGTCCGGGGCCAGCAGGTCGACGACCAGGTCGCCGCTCCAGGTGTGCTCGATGTCGACCGTGACCCGGAGGTTGGAGGGCGCGTTGCCCGTCCGGCCGGTGACGGCGATCGAGGACGTCACCGCGGAGCCGAAGTCCGGGATGGCCACGTCGGTGGTGCTCTCGAAGGTCGTACCGTCACCGCCACCGCCGTCACCGGGGCGCGATCCCACGTTGATGGCCGCCCAGGCGTGCTGCACGCCCTTGTACTCGGCGCTGTCCGTGCCGTACAGCTCACCGGTCGCCGCCAGGGTGCCGGTGCGGGCACCCGCGTAGTTGGTGGTGGAGGTGAACTTCGTGGTCAGCGCGCGGAACCAGATCTTCTCCGCCTTGGCGCGGCCGATGCCGGTGACCGGGAGGCCGTCCGAGGTGGGCGAGTCGTAGGTGACACCGTTGATGGTCTTGGTGCCGCTGCCCTCGCTCAGCAGGTAGAAGAAGTGGTTGGCCGGTCCGGAGGAGTAGTGGACGTCGACGTTGCCGATGCCGGAGTACCAGTAGTCCTTGGACGCGCCGTCCTTGCTCGGCCTGTCCATGTAGCGCAGCGGGGTGCCGTCGCCGTTGATGTCGATCTCCTCGCCGATGAGGTAGTCACCGACGTCGGAGGAGTTGTCCGCGTAGAACTCGACCGTGGCGCCGAAGATGTCGCTCGTCGCCTCGTTCAGGCCGCCGGACTCGCCGCTGTAGATGAGACCGGCGGTGTTCGAGGTCAGACCGTGGGTCATCTCGTGCGCGGCCACGTCGATCGAGGTGAGCGGGTTGGCGTTGCCCGAGCCGTCGCCGTAGGTCATGCAGAAGCAGCTGTCCGACCAGAAGGCGTTGACGTAGTTGTTGCCGTAGTGGACCCGGGAGTACGCGCCCACGCCGTCGCCCCGGATGCCGTCGCGGCCGTGCACGTTCTTGTAGTAGTCCCAGGTCAGTGCGGCCCCGTAGTGGGCGTCGGCGCCGGCCGACTCCGCGTTGGAGGGGCTGCCGTTGCCCCACACGTCGTCGGGGCCGGAGAAGAGCGTGCCGGTGCCGGAGGTGCCGCGGTTGAGGTTGTACGTGCGGTGCCCGCCGCGCGCCCCGTCGGTGAGGTTGTACGACGACTCGGACTGCGTGGTGGTCAGGTCGACGGTGCCGCTGTAGACGGTGTGGCCGGTCCCGTTCCGGATGGCCTCCCACTCGTACAGCTTCTCGCCGGTGGTGGCGTCCGTGACGACGTGCAGCTCCTGCGGGGTGCCGTCGTGCTGGAGACCGCCCACGACCGTCTCGTAGGCCACGACCGGCGTGCCCTTCGCCGCCCAGATCACCTTGCGCGGGGCGCGGTCGACGCCGGCGCCCCCGGCCTCTTCGGCGGCGGCCAGGGCCTGCCGCTCGGCCCTGGCGGCCGGCACCGCGGCGGTGGTGGTCGCGGGCTTCACCGCGCTCCGGGTGGCCTTGACGACGGTGTCGGCCTCGCCGGCCGTGTCGCCCTGGACGACCAGGTCGCCGCCGAGGACGGGGAGGCCGTCGTAGGTCCGCTCGTAGCGGACGTGCACGGTGCCGTCGCGGTCCTTGAGGACGTCACGGACGACGAGCTTTTCCTTGGCGCCCAGCCCGAGGTCCTTCGCGGTCTCCGCCTTGGCGGCGTCGGCCTCGCGGATCAGTGCGGCGCGCTGGGCGGGGGTGAGTTTCACCGACTCCGCACCGGGCTTCGCCTTGCCCGCGGCCGCCGGTGCCTGCTCGGGTGCGGCGGTGGCGGTACCGGACTGCACGGCCGTGGCGATCAGCGCGGCCACCCCGGCGAGGGCGACGGCGGCGGCGCGGCGGTGCGTGCTGTGGGGGGTGCGTCTGTGGGACGACCTGCTTCTCAACGCTGACTCCTTCTGCGGGGCCGCGGGTCGCGCGGCCTGGGGAGACCGGCCGGCTGGTGAGCCGTCCGGGCAGAACGGAAGTGCCGTGAGCTGTGGCCGCCGCGCAGCGGTGGGGTGACGCCGGGGGTGAAGCTGTGAGGTTGCTGTGGAGCGGCCGTGGGAAGAGTGGCAGGGGATTGCGGTTACTGTCAGGAGCGCGTCAAGAGATTGGCCGGAAATCGTTCGTTGTGCGGGAGCCCGAGTCCGGTATACGAACGGCCGAGGTGTGACGTCGGCGAGGTCAGCCGTCCGCGGACATCAGCCGCGTGACGTCGACGGATCCGGCCCCCGTCCGCGGCTCGGGAATCAGGGTCCACAGCGCGGCCAGGGCGGCGAACGCGGCGACGAGCGCGAGGACGCCGCCGCGGCCGGTCGCCCACCGGGCCCGGAACCGCACCGGGTCCTCCACCAGCACCTTGGACACCCAGGCCGCCAGCACGGTCACGGCGAGGATGATCGCCGTACGGGGCGGGCCGGACAGGCCGAGCCGTTCCTCGTCGAGCAGCAGGAACACGGGCCAGTGCCAGAGGTAGAGGCTGTACGAGAGGCCGCCGAGCCGGCGCAGCACCCCCGCGGCGAGGACGCGGCCCAGCGGGCTCCGGGGCGCGTGGGCGAGAGCACCGATGAGCAGGGCGGCGGCCAGCGCGTGCAGGAACAGACCGCCCTGGAACAGCGACGGTGTCCGCTGCCCGTCTGCCGCCGCCCAGTACGCCCCGATCCCGCAGGCCAGCACCGGGACACCCAGCCGCAGCACGGATTCGCGGGCGCCGGCGAACAGCCGCGCGGCCGGTGCCGTGGCCGCCAGTGAGCCGAGCAGCAGGGAGAAGGCGCGGGTGTCGGTGCCCTCGTAGACGCGGGTGGTGTCACCGGAGCCCGCCGAGACGGTGAGCGTGACCATGAGCATCAGCGAGACGACGGCCCCGGCCCCGGCGACGGCGGCGACACGCCGGTCCGCGTCGCGTCCCCGTGCGAGCAGCCGTACCACCAGCGGCCAGAGCAGGTAGAACTGCTCCTCGACGGCGATGCTCCACAGATGTCCAAAAACCCGGGTGTCCGCCCCGTTCCAGTAGCCGGCCTCGTCGGCGACGAAGTGCCAGTTGGTGAGGTTGACCGCCACCCAGGGGGCGTCGTCGAGCGCGAACCGGAGCAGGGAGGGCGGGCCGAACGCCCACACCAGGAGCAGGGTGCCCGCCACGGTGACGGCGAGTGCGGGCAGCAGACGCCGTGCCCGCCGTCCCCAGAACGCGACGAGATCGACGCGGCCGTCGCCCTTCCGCGCCTCCTTCAGCAACAACCCGGTGATCAGAAAACCGGACAGGACGAAGAAGAGATCGACGCCGAGGAACCCTCCGCCGAGGTGGCCGGCGTGGAACAGCAGCACCCCGAGGACGGCCACGCCCCGCAGCCCGTCCAGCGGCGCGATGTGCCGGGTGCCCGGGGCGGGCGGTGCGGCGGTGCGGCGGTGTGCCGTCCTGAGCGGTGCTGTCCGCATGGTGCGTGACTCCCGAAGGGGTGGGATGAGAGGGGGGCGGGCCGAGGGGGAGGGGCGGGCCGCTACGGGCAGCCGAGCTTGCTGAACACCTTGTCGCCGGTCCAGGACCCGGTGGCCCACTCCTCCGCCGGAGCCGGAGCGAAGTCGTAGAGCCGGTGGAGCTCCTTGCCGAACCACTGGGCGAAGGCGGCGGACCCCTGCTGGCAGGAGTGGATGCCGTCCTTGCCGCGCTGCGCCTCGGCCGCGCCGTGGTCGGTTCCCCACAGGGCGGCGGCGTCGAGGAAACGGACCGAGTCGGGGTGTTCGCCGGCGACGGACTTCGCGGACTCCGGCGCGGATTCGATCTCGGACGCGTGCGGCTTGTAGAAGTCGTCCACCTTGAACGGGGGCGCGGAGACCAGCAGCAGTTCGGCGCCCGCGCCGGTCACGGCCTCGGCCAGCCGCTCGTAGGCGGCGCGCTGCTCGTCGGGGGTGCCCCAGTCGTAGGTGGTGATCTGGTAGGCGACGACGTCCGGCCGGAAGGACTCCAGGTACGCGGGCAGGGTCTTCCAGGTGGGTTCCGCGATCTCGCCGACGACACCGCCGCCGCCGGTGGAGGCCATCGACTCGAACTCCGCCCCGGCGGCTTCCATGGCCGCGCCCACGGCCGGTACCTGCGCCTCGCTGATGGAGTCGCCCATCCACAGCAGCCGCTGCGGCTTCGCGTTGTTCCCCGTGTCGCTCCCGGCGCCGTCCGCGCGGTCGCCGGCTCCGCCGGTGGCGGTCGTGGCGCCGTCGGCCGCGGCGGGGGCGGAGCTCCCGGAGTCCTGGCAGGCGGACAGCGCGAGCAGGGCCGCGGCCGAGGCCAGGCAGAGGGCGGCGGCGCGGCGGACGGGGGGTCGGTATTCGAAGGTCATGACCCGAGCACAGCCCGGCCCGGCGCCGTCCGGAACACCCGTCATCGTTTCATCACACGATGCGGAACGACGCGTCATACGTAGCCTGCACTCTGGTCAAGAACACCCCAGCCCCGCCGGAGAAGAGCACACCCGCCATGGCCCGAGTCCTGCTCATCGAAGACGACCCCGCCGTGCAGAAGGGAGTCACTCTCGCGCTCAGACGCCGGGGGCACGAGGTGGAGGTCGCCGGCAGTGGCGAGACCGGACTGCTGGCGCTGGAACGCCGCCGGCCGGACCTGGTCCTGCTCGACCTGATGCTGCCCCGGATGAACGGCCTGGAGGTGTGCCGCCGGATACGCGAGAACCAGCAGCTCCCCATCATCATCCTCTCCGCGCGCGGCGACGAGATCGATGTGATCGTCGGACTGGAGGCGGGCGCCGACGACTACATCACCAAGCCCGCCGCCCCGGAGATCCTCGCGGCCCGGATGAAGGCCGTCCTGCGCCGCGTCGCACCCGCCCAGGACGCCCCGGCGCCGCCCACCGCGCCGGAAGCGGAGCGGCACGGCGGCCTCACCGTGGACCGCGCCTCCCTGGTCGTCACGCGCCACGGCACCGAACCGGCCCTCGCGCCCTCCGAACTCAAACTGCTGCTGTTCCTCACGGCCGCCCCCGGCCAGGTCTACTCCCGCCGGCAGCTCCTGGAACAGGTCTGGGAGCACTCGTACTACGGCGACGTCCGCCTCGTCGACGCCTGTGTGATGCGGCTGCGCGCCAAGATCGAGGACGAGCCGCGCACACCGGTGTACGTGCAGACCGTGCGCGGCTTCGGCTACCGCTTCGGACCCGTGTGATGGCCCTCCGGCTCCGCCTCCCCAAAGGGCTCCGGACCAGGTTCGCCGTCGCCTTCCTCCTCGCCGCCGCCTTCGGCGCCCTGCTCACCGCCGGGCTCACCTTCCAGCAGGCGCGCTCCGCGATCCTGGAGCGCACCCGCAACGCGGCCCTCGCCGATCTGCGGACCCAGCTCGACTCCCTCGCCCCCGACCTGGCCCTTCCGCCCGGCGCCGACGGCCTGCGGAGCCTGGCGGCCCAGCTCGACCGGGCGGGGGAGGCCCGGAACTGGCAGGCGGCCGCCGCCTACCGGGAGGGCCCGCTGATGTCCGGCAGCGCGTCCGGCGGGTCCGGCACCCCACCGGTGCCCGACGCACTCCGCCGCGCTGTCGAGGAGGAGGGGGCCGCGGTCTACCAGTACGTCGATCACCGGGGCCGCCCCTGGCTCGCCCTCGGCATGCCCCTCGCCTACGCGGACGACCCGTCAGGCACCGGCGGCGCGGACCGGCTCTCCGGGATCACGGCGTACGCCGCCTTCCCGCTCGACGAGGACCGGACGGACATCGACGCCCTGGTCACCGCCGCCCAGGCCGGCGCACTCGCCGCGCTGCTGCTCGCCCTCGTACCGGCCCTCCTTGCGGCCCGCAGCGTACTGCGCCCGGTACGGCGTCTGCGCCACGGTGCCGAACGCATCACCGCGGGGGAGTTGGACACCCGTATCGACGCCGACGGACGCGACGAACTCGCCGCCCTCACCCGGTCGTTCAACACCATGGCCGGGACGCTGGAGCGGGACGACGCGGAACTGCGCCGGATGGAGGCGCGGGCCCGCCGCTTCGCCGCCGACGTCGCCCACGAACTGCGCACGCCGCTCGCCGCCATGGCGGCCGTCACCGAAGTGCTCGACGAGGACGCCTCCTCCGGTGCCCTGCCCGCCGACACCGCCGACGCCGTCCGGCTGATCAGCTCCGAGACACGCACGCTGGCCCGGCTGGTCGAGGACCTGATGGAGATCTCGCGCTTCGACGCGGGAGCCGCCCAGGTGCATCTCGAGGACGTGGATCTGCGCACCATCGTCGTCAAGTCCCTCCAGGTGCGCGGCTGGGACGACGACGAGCGGGTCGTCGCCCGTCTCCCGGAACGGGTGCCGGTACGGGTCGACCCGCGACGTATCGACGTGGTGCTCGCCAATCTGGTCGGCAACGCGCTGCGCCACGGTCTGCCTCCGGTCACGGTGAGTGTCCGGGCGAGGGACGGCCGGGCCGTGCTCACCGTCACCGACCAGGGGCCCGGCATCCCCGAGGACGTGCTGCCGCACGTCTTCGAACGCTTCTACAAGGCCGACACCGCCCGCGCCCGTTCCCAGGGCAGCGGGCTCGGGCTCGCTCTCGGCCACGAGAACGCCCTGCTCCACGACGGCACCGTCACCGCGGCGAACGGCCCCGCCGGCGGGGCCGTGTTCACGCTCAGCCTTCCCCTCGCCGGCCCGTCCCGGGAGCCTTCATGACACTCCGTGGCCGAAGCGCGCTGCTCGTCCTGCTCGTGGTGACCGCCGTCGCGGGCTGTGGCATCACGCCCTCCGGGCCCGCGCGGGCGGGTGATCCCGCCTCCGGGATCCAGCGGCCCGGGGCCGAGGACCGCTCGGTGCGGCTCTACTTCACCGGTCCCTACGGCATCCGTGCCGTCTCCCGCCTCACCGACCGGCCGCTCGGTCCGCAGGAGGCGCTGGACCTCCTTCTGGAGGGGCCCACCGCGGCCGAGAGGGAACGCGGCCTCACGAGCGAGGTGCCGGACATGAAGGGGCAGCTCACCGCCACCGCGGCGGGTGGGGTCGTCGACCTGCGCATTCCCGCCGCGGTCGGTACGGGCGAGCTGGATGTGGCGGCGGTGAGCCAGCTCGCCTGCACCGCCGCGCACGCCGATGTGCCCGGTGGGCGTGCGGCGGGCGAGGTCGACGTCCGCATCTACGAGAATCTCGCCGGCCCGCCATGGACCGTCCGGTGCGGGTCCGCGGGCAACGCGGTGCCCGTGACGGAGTGAGGGGGGAGGGGGGCGGGGCCTTCGTGGTTCGCCCCCGCCGCCCCTTCCCTCCCCGTCCCTCGGGGCTGTGCCCCGGACCCCCTGTGGCCCGGCCCCCCGGCCTGGGGTTCCCGTGGCCCGCGTGTTCTGCGGGCCTGTGGCTTGGGCCGTGTGCGGCTCTGCGGGCCTGTGGCCCGGGTCCCCCGTCGCCTGAATCCCCTGCGGACCTGCGGCCCTTGATGCCCGCCGGCCCCGCGGCGCCGCGGGGCTCGTCCTCAGACGACCGACGGGTCGCGTGGGCTGGACGGGCCGGGTGGTGGCGGGTTGCCGTGCCAGGAGTGCCACAGGGACGCGTACGCACCGCCGGACGCCACCAGGGCGTCATGCAAGCCGAGTTCGGTCAGGCGGCCGTGCTCCATGACGGCCACCCGGTCCGGCCCGCCGAGCTGCTCCTGGAGGCCCTGCGCACCCAGGCCCGATCCCCTGCCCCGGTCCGCCGCTCCAGCGAGGCACCCAGCCGCACCGTCTGTCCCACGACCACCTTCACCGTGCGGAAGTTGGCGTCCATCCGCACCCGCGTCATGGTGCGGTGCCGCAGGATGCCCAGCCACGCGTTGACGCCGTTCACCAGGAACAGGGCGCCGGCCCACAGCGCCAGCACCCTCATGTCACCCGGTTCCAGCCCGTCGTCCACCGCCCGCGACATCGCGTACGGCGTCGCCGCCAGCCCCACCATCCACACACAGCTGAGCACCGCCGCCACCGCGCACCGCCCCGGCTGCCGCCGCACCAGCCACCACAGATAGCGGGCCCCGCCCCGGCGGTCGGGCGTGCCGGGATCCTCGTAGGCGTCGATCACGTGGCCACTCTCCCCCTGTCCCCGTTCCCCCGGCTACGCCAGACTGTCCCGCCACGCCCGGTGCAGGTCGGCGAACCTGCCGGTGCGGGCGATGAGTTCCGAAGGGCTGCCGTCCTCCACGATCCGTCCGTGCTCCATCACCAGGACCCGGTCCGCGATCTCCACGGTGGACAGCCGGTGGGCGATCACCACCGCGGTACGTCCCGTCAGCACGGTCGCCATCGCCCGCTGCACCGCCCGTTCGCCGGGGACGTCCAGCGAGCTGGTCGCCTCGTCCAGGATGAGCACCGCCGGATCCGCCAGCAACGCCCGCGCGAAGGCGACCAGTTGACGCTGACCGGCGGAGATGCGGCCGCCGCGCTTGCGTACGTCGGTGTCGTAGCCGTCGGGCAGGGCGGCGATGAAGTCGTGCGCGCCGATCTCCTTCGCCGCCTGCTCGATCTCCTCACGGGTGGCGTCCGGCCGCCCGATCGCGATGTTCTCCGCGACCGTGCCGGAGAACAGGAACGCCTCCTGGGTGACCATCACCACCTCGCGCCGCAGATCGCGTCCCGTCAGGTCGCTCAGCCGCACACCGTCGAGCAGTACCCGGCCGTCGGTGGGGTCGTAGAAGCGGGCGAGCAGTTTGGCCAGCGTCGACTTGCCCGCGCCGGTCGAGCCGACGACCGCGACGGTCTGCCCGGCCGGCAGCGTGAGGTCGAAGCGGGGGAGCACCTCTCCGCCGGTGCGGTACGCGAAACGGACGTCGTCGAAGACGACCTCGCGGCCGGGGAGACCGGGGCGCCGTCCGGGGAGCTCCCGGGGGGACGCCGGCTCGGGCACCGACGGGGTCTGGGCCAGCAGACCGGCGATCTTCTCCAGCGAGGCCGCCGCCGACTGGTAGGAGTTGAGGAACATGCCGAGCCGGTCGATCGGGTCGTACAGCCGGCGCAGGTACAGGACCGCCGCCGCCAGCACACCGAGCGCCAGTGTGTCGTCCGCGACCCGGTAGGCGCCCCACAGCACGGTCAGCGCCACCGTGACGTTGGCGGTCACCCGGGAACCGACGACATAGCGGGCCATCTCCAGCAGGGCGTCGCCGTTGGTCCGTTCGTGCCGCCGGTTCAGCACCGCGAAGTCGGCGTCGTTCGCCGCCTCCCGGCGGAACGCGCGCACCGGCCGGATGCCGTTCATCGTCTCGACGAACTTCACGATCACCGCGGCGATCGCCGTCGACCGCTTCTGGTACACCCGCTTCGCCCGCCGCTGGTACGACCGTACGAGCAGGTACAGCGGCACGAAGGACGCCACCGCCGCGGCACCCAGTCCGAGGTCCAGCCAGAGCAGCAGCAGCGAGATGTAGACGGCCGACAGGATGACCATCACCAGCTCCTGCAGCCCCTCCTCCAGCAGCTCCCGCAGCGACTCCACGTCCGTGGTGGAGCGGGAGATGAGACGGCCCGAGGTGTAGCGCTCGTGGAAGTCGACGCTGAGCTCCTGCGCATGGCGGAAGATACGGCCCCGCAGATCGAGCAGTACGTCCTGGCTGACCCGGGCGGAGGCCCTGACGAACGCGTACTGGAGCGTGCCCGCCGCCGTCGCGCACAGCAGATAGCCCACCGCCACCGCGATCAGCGGGCCGTTGTCGTCGCCGCGGAACGCGGGCACGGCACGGTCGATCGCGTACGCCACCAACAGCGGGCCGGCCTGCACCGCGGCCTGCGAGACCAGCAGCAGCAGGGCGGTGACGGCGACCCTGCCCCGCAGCGGGGAGAGCAGGGAACGCAGGAGCGTGCCGGTGGCGCCCGGGGGCGTGGGCAGCTGGTCCCGGTCGAAGGGGTCACCGGTGGCGGGTGTCCGGTCGTCGTCCTCGTCCCTGACAGGCGTGGTGGTGGCCGCGGTCATCGCTGGTCCTCTTCCTCTCCCGCCGGGGCGCCGGACATGAGGTGGGCGTACTCGGGGCTGGCGTGCAGCAGTTCGTGGTGGGTGCCGACCGCGGTGATGCGGCCGCCGGAGAGCAGGGCGACGCGGTCGGCGAGCAGGACCGTGGAGGGGCGGTGCGCCACGATGAGGGCCGTGGTGTCCGCGAGCACGCGGCGCAGGGCGGCCTCGACGGCGGCCTCGGTGTGGACGTCGAGGGCGGACAGGGGGTCGTCGAGGACCAGGAAGTCGGGGCGGCCCACGACGGCGCGGGCCAGCGCGAGGCGCTGGCGCTGGCCGCCGGAGAGGCTGTGACCCTGCTCGCCGACCTGGGTGCGCGTGCCCTGGGGGAGGCCGTGGGCGAAGTCGGCCTGGGCGACGGCGAGGGCACGGCCCAGGTCCTCGTCCCCGGTGCCGCCGCCCATCAGGACGTTCTCGCCGACGGTGGCGGAGAAGAGGGTGGGTTCCTCGAAGGCGACGGCTACGCGGGAACGCAGCTCCTCGCGGGACATCTCCGTGATGTCCGTTCCGTCGAGGGTGATGCGGCCCCCGGTGACCTCGTGCAGCCGGGGGACGAGGGCGGTGAGCGTCGTCTTGCCGCTGCCGGTCGTCCCGACCAGGGCGAGGGACTCGCCGGGGCGGATGTGCAGGTCGATGCGGTGGAGTACGGGCGGGGAACCGTCCGGTGCGTCGGGGTAGCGGAAACTCACGTTCTCGAACCGCAGTCCCTTGGCGGTCGCGGGGCGGGAGCCGGCCGCGAGGGCCCCCGTCGACCCCGGGCCGCCCCCTGCGAGGGAGGCACGAGCGCCCGCGGTCGCGCCCGACTCGGGCTCCGCGTCCATGACCTCGAAGTAGCGGTCCGTCGCCGTCGCCGCTTCCTGGCTCATCGCCAGCAGGAAGCCGATCGAGTCCACCGGCCAGCGCAGGGCAAGGGCGGTGGACAGGAACGCCACCAGTGTTCCCGCGGACAGCGAACCGTCCGCCACCTGCACGGTGCCCAGGACCAGCGCCGCCCCGATCGCCAGCTCCGGAAGCGTCACGATGACGCCCAGGATCGTCGCCAGCAGCCGCGCCTTGCGCAGTTCGGTGCCCCGCAGCTTCCCCGACAGCTCCCGGAACGCCAGGGCCTGGCTGCGATGCCGTCCGAACCCCTTGATGATCCGGACGCCGAGGACACCCTCCTCGACCACCGTCGTCAGATCACCGACCTGGTCCTGCGCCAGCCGTGCCGCCCCCGAGTACCGCTTCTCGAAGAGCACGCAGGTGATCAGCACCGGCACGGCCGGCACCAGGATGACCAGCCCCAGCGTCCAGTCCTGCACCAGCATGATGATCACGCCGACCAGGATCGTCACGCTGTTGACCAGCAGGAAGGTCAGCGGGAAGGCCAGGAACATCCGCAGCAGCATCAGATCCGTCGTGGCCCGCGACAGCAACTGCCCCGACGGCCACCGGTCGTGGAAGGCGACCGGCAGCCGCTGCAGATGCCGGTACAGGTCCGCCCGCATCGACGCCTCGACATGCGACAGCGGACGGGCCACCAGCCACCGCCGGAACCCGAACAGCAGCGCCTCCGCGAGCCCGAGCAGCAGCAGGTACAGCGCGCCCAGCCACACCCCAGCCGGGTCCCGGTCGGCGACCGGGCCGTCCACCATCCACTTCAGGACGAGCGGGATGACCAGCCCGGTGCAGGAGGCGAGGATCGCGACGAACGCGGCGGTGAACAGCCGCACCCGCACGGGCCGCACATACGGCCACAGCCGGAGCAGTGCGCGCACGGCGGAGCGGCTTTCCGGGGGAGGAGGTGTCGTGGGCATCAGCAGCGAGCCTACGGTTCGCCACTGACACTGCCCAACGGATTTAGGCCGGACCGGCATCCGCCGCTGGTCCTACGACCTGGGCGGACACCGGGGTGGCCCGCCGGGGTCGTACCGCCGTATCAGCCGATCGGCCGATGCCGTGATCCTCATGGACCTGCGGATGCCGGGCGGCGGCGGGGTCGACGCCATCCGGGAACTCTCCCGGCGGGGCTCCCGCGCGCGGGTGCTGGTGCTGACCACGTACGACACCGACTCCGACACGATCCCCGCGATCGAGGCCGGCGCCACCGGCTATCTCCTCAAGGACGCCCCGCGCGAGGAGCTGTTCACCGGCGTCCGCGCGGCGGCCCGGGGCCGGACGGTGCTCTCCCCGGCGGTCGCCTCCCGCCTGGTCTCCGCCGTCCGCGCGCCCGCCGGCCCCGGCAACGAGCCGCTCTCCGCCCGCGAGCGCGCGGTGCTGGTGCTGGTCGCCAGGGGCACCTCCAACCGGGAGATCGCCCGGGAACTGTTCATCAGCGAGGCGACCGTGAAGACCCACCTCGCCCATATCTACGGCAAGCTCGGCGCCAAGGACCGCGCGGCGGCGGTCGCGGTGGCGTACGACCGGGGCATCCTCGGCTGACTTGGGCGTCCCCGGCCGGTCACGGGGTTCCCGGCCGGTCACGGCGCCACCGCCGCCCGCGGTGTCCCCGGCCGCCCGCGGTGTCCTGAGCCGACCGCGCGCCGCCGCCGGTCAGGGCCGCGCCCGCAGCAGCAGCACCGACCGCCCCGGTACCGTGATCCGGGTGCCCGCGCGGTGCTCCACGTACGGTGTCCGGTCCTGTTCCTCCCGCGCGGTGTCGACGACCACCTCGTACCGCCCCGCCCACGGCGGCCCCGGCAGCTCGAACTCCACCGGTCCGTGCCCCGCGTGCAGCACGGCCAGGAAGCTGTCGTCGAGGATCGGCGCCCCCTGCTCGTCGCGCCCCGGGATGTCCCGCCCGGAGAGGTACATGCCGAGCGTGGCGGCCGGCGCGTACCAGTCCTCCTCGGTCATCTCCGCACCGTGCGGGGTGAACCAGGCCAGGTCGCGCAGCCCGTCCGCGGAGTGCGGACGCCCGGAGAAGAAGGCGCGGCGGCGCAGCACCGGATGCCGGTGGCGCAGGGCGATCAGCCGGGAGGTCAGCTCGAACAGGGGCCGCCACTGCGGGTCGTCGAGGAGGGACCAGTCCACCCAGCCGATCTCGTTGTCCTGGCAGTAGGCGTTGTTGTTGCCGCGCTGGGTGCGGCCCATCTCGTCGCCCGCGACCAGCATCGGGACCCCCGTGGACAGCAGCAGCGTGGTCAGCAGGTTCCGCAGCTGCCGGCGCCGCAGGGCCCGTACGTCCTCGTCGTCGGTGTCCCCCTCCGCGCCGCCGTTCCAGGAGCGGTTGTCGTCCGTGCCGTCCCGGTTGCCCTCGCCGTTCGCCTCGTTGTGCTTGCGGTCGTACGACACCAGGTCGCGCAGGGTGAAACCGTCGTGCGCGGTGACGAAGTTGACCGAGGCGTACGGCCGCCGGCCGCCCCAGGCGTACAGGTCGCTCGACCCGGACAGCCGGTAGCCCATCTCCCGTACGTCCGGCAGCGCGTGCCGCCAGAAGTCGCGTACCGCGTCGCGGTAGCGGTCGTTCCACTCCGTCCACAGCGGCGGGAACGCGCCCACCTGATAGCCGCCGGAGCCGACGTCCCAGGGCTCCGCGATCAGCTTCACCCGGCGCAGCACCGGATCCTGCGCGATCACCGCGAGGAACGGCGACAGCATGTCGACGTCGTGCATGGAGCGGGCCAGCGCCGCCGCCAGGTCGAAACGGAAGCCGTCGACGCCCATCTCCGTCACCCAGTAGCGCAGCGAGTCCGTGATCAGGCGCAGCACGTGCGGCTGGACGACGTGCAGGGTGTTGCCGCAGCCCGTGTAGTCGGCGTACCGGCGCGCGTCGGGCTGGAGCCGGTAGTAGCCGCGGTTGTCGACGCCCTTCAGGGACAGCGTGGGGCCCAGCTCACCCGCCTCGGCGGTGTGGTTGTAGACCACGTCGAGGATCACCTCGATGCCGGCGGCGTGCAGGGAGCGCACCATCCGCTTGAACTCGCCGACCTGCTGCCCCCGTGTGCCCGAGGCCGCGTAGCCGGCGTGCGGGGCGAAGTAGCCGATGGAGTTGTAGCCCCAGTAGTTGCGCAGCCCCCGCCGCAGCAGATGGTCCTCGTGCGCGAACTGGTGCACCGGCAGCAGCTCGACGGCCGTGACGCCCAGCTTCACCAGGTGCTCGACCGCGGCGGGGTGCGCGAGACCGGCGTACGTACCGCGCAGTTCCGCCGGGACGCCGGGATGCCGCCGGGTGAAACCCCTGACGTGCAGCTCGTAGATCACCGAGTCCGCCCACGGTGTCTTCGGCCGGCGGTCGTCCGCCCAGTCGTCGTCGTCATGGACGACCACTCCCTTGGGGACGTGGGGGGCCGAGTCCCGGTCGTCGCGCACGGTGTCCGCGACATGCTGCTCGGGCCAGTCACGGACATGGCCGTACACCTCGGCAGGCAGGCCGAAGTCCCCGTCCACCGCCCGCGCGTACGGGTCCAGCAGCAGCTTCGCCGGATTCCAGCGGGCGCCGGTCCACGGGTCCCAGCGGCCGTGCACCCGGTAGCCGTACCGCTGCCCGGGCAGCACACCCGGCACGAAGCCGTGCCAGATCCCGTGCGTCAGCTCGGTGAGGCGGGCGCGGTTCTCCCTGCCGCGCTCGTCGAAGAGACACAGCTCCACTCCCTCCGCGCCGCCCGCCCACAGCGCGAAGTTGGTCCCCGCCACCCCGTCCGGGCCGGTCCGGAACCGGGCGCCCAGGGGCGTCGGCCGCCCCGGGCGCACCGGCACCGTGGGCACGGGCGGCGCCGGCCGCGCGCCGTTCACGACGGCGGCCGTGCGCCCGTCCCCGGTGGCCCGCTCCGCGGCCACCGCCTCCTGCTCGGCTGCGCTGGACACCTGTCAGCCTCCCGCGGCTCGTGGGGGACGACGGCGGACAGGAGAGCAGGGCACATGTCATCGGCTCGGCCGCGGCTCCCCGGCGCGTCGTCCTCCCCACTGTTCTGCCCAGAGGGTGCCCCGCCCTCACGTTTCCCCGGGAGGCGGCATGGTCGTTTCCCTCGGGCGCGGCCCGTCGTTGGGTACCGCGTGAGGTACGTAACCGGGCGCGCTCGGCGCGCGAGGGCCGCGCTGGCCGCCGTAGTGACATGGGCAGGACTGTTGGCCGGAGCCGCCGGCTGCGCGGCGGACGGCACCGTCGGCGGGGCGTTCGGGCCCCCGGCCGTGAAGGACGTCATCCGCGTGACGCCCGGCGACGGCAGCAAGGGGGTGCGCCCCGACTCGGCACTGCGGGTGCGGGTGCCGGAGGGGCGGCTGGAGTCGGTGGAGGTCGTCGCGTCACAGGACGCGCGGGAGTCGCCGGTGCCCGGCCGGGTCGCGGCCGACGGCCTGACCTGGAGACCCGACGACGAACGGCTGGCGCTGGCGGCGAAGTACACCGTCGACGCGGTGGCCGTGGACGGCCAGGGCCGCCGCTCGGCCCGGCACACCACGTTCTCGACGTATGTCCCGGAGGAACGCTTCATCGGTCACGTCGCCCCGGAGGACCGCTCCACCGTCGGCACCGGCATGATCGTCTCTCTCGAGTTCAACCGGAGGATCACCCGCCGCGCGGCCGTCGAACGGGCCGTCCGGGTCACCGCCCGCCCGGCCGCCGAGATCCGCCCGCACTGGTTCGGCGACGACCGCCTGGACTTCCGCCCCGAGGAGTACTGGAAACCCGGCACCGAGGTCACCGTCGACCTGAACCTGCGCGACATCGAGGGAGCGCCCGGTGTGTACGGCCTCCAGCGGCGCACCTTCACCTTCACCGTCGGCCGCAGCCAGGTGTCGGTGGTCGACGCCGCCGCGCACACCATGCGGGTGCGCAGGGACGGGGAACTGCTGGCCACCGTGCCGGTCACGGCGGGGGCGCGGAAGACGCCCACGTACAACGGCAAGATGGTGATCACCGAGATGCTCGAGGTCACCCGCATGAACAGCCGCACCGTCGGCTTCGGCGGCGAGTACGACATCCCCGACGTCCCGCACGCCATCCGCCTGACGAGCTCCGGCACGTTCCTGCACGGCAACTACTGGGCCGGCTCCGGCGTCTTCGGCAGCTCCAACGTCAGCCACGGCTGTGTCGGCCTGCGCGATGTGAAGGGCGGGGGCGCGGACACCCCGGCGGCCTGGTTCTTCGACCGCAGTCTCGTCGGCGACGTTGTCGAGGTGGTGAACAGCAAGGACAAGAAGGTCGCCCCCGACAACGGCCTCGGCGGCTGGAACATGAACTGGAAGGAGTGGAAGAAGGGCGGTGCGGTGAAGCGACCCTGATCCGAACCCTCGGGCAGACCGTTGAAGTTGGAACGGAACGGTGACAAAACCGCTGCCCGATACCTCCCTGGCCTGTGGTTACTATGCGCCGAGCGCGCGTGGGGCGCGCGGGGGCGCGGGTGCGGCGGGTCCAGCCCGCCGAGGGGAGAAACAAGTGAACGTGGGGCCGATATCGGGGGCGGCGGCCGGTGCGCGGGGGCGCGGCGGCAGGAAGCTGGCGGCGCTGGCACTCGGACTGATGCTGGCGGTCACCGCCTGCGGCGGCGGAGGGCCGGACGCGGGTACCGCTTCGAGTGAGGGCAAGGGCAAGGGCAAGGACTCCACGGCGGCGCAGAGCAAGCAGTCCGAGGCCGTGGTGAGCATCGCGCCCGAGGACGGCGCGAAGGCGGTCAGGACCACCGGCGCGCTGAAGGTGACCGCCGGAAAGGGCAAGCTGACCGAGGTCGTCGTCAAGGACACGGACGGCGACACGGTCGAGGGCGAGATATCCGGCGACGGCGCCTCCTGGACGCCGTCCATCCATCTGGCCGCCTCCACCGAGTACACGGTGCACGCGGTAGCCAAGGACTCCGAGGGCCGCACCGCGGCCGAGGACTCCAGCTTCACCACGCTGACGCCCGAGAACACCTTCGTGGGTCACTTCACCCCCGAGGACGGCACCAAGGTCGGCGTGGGCATGCCGTTCTCGCTCCGCTTCTCCCGGGGCATCACCCACCCCGAGGACGTCGAGAAGGCGGTCCGCATCACCACCGAGCCGGCCGTCGAGGTCGAGGGCCACTGGTTCGGCAACGACCGGCTCGACTTCCGTCCGGAGAAGTACTGGAAGCCCGGCACCAAGGTCACCGTCGACCTCAACCTCGACGGCGTCGAGGGCCGCGAGGGTGTCTACGGCGAGCAGAAGAAGAAGGTCTCCTTCACCATCGGCCGCGAGCAGGTCTCCGTCGTCGACGCCAAGAAGCTCACGATGAAGGTCAGGAGGGACGGCAAGGTCATCAAGACCATCCCCGTCACCACCGGCGCGCCCGGCATGGAGACCTGGAACGGCCAGATGGTCGTCAGCGAGCGGCTCAAGGTCACCCGGATGAACGGCGAGACGGTCGGCTACGGCGGCGAATACGACATCAAGGACGTGCCGCACGCCATCCGCCTGACCACCTCCGGCACCTTCCTGCACGGCAACTACTGGGGCGGCGACGCCTTCGGCAACTGGAACGCCAGCCACGGCTGCATAGGCCTGCGTGACGTGCGCGGCGGCTGGGACAAGAAGGCGCCGGGCGCCTGGTTCTTCGAGAACACCTTGCTCGGCGACGTCGTGGTCGTGAAGAACTCCAACGACGCCACCGTCGCCCCGGACAACGGCCTCAACGGCTGGAACATGTCCTGGGAGAAGTGGAAGGCCTAGGCATGCGTACCCCGTGCCCCGCGAGGGGCACGGGGGACAGGGCCGTGTACCGGACGGGCCGCACCCCGAAGCAGGGGTGCGGCCCGTTTCGCGGGCCGGCCGGGGAGAGGGGCGCGCGCACGCCGTCGGACTTCTCCGGGGCCCTCTCGGGGCCGCGCACGTACCCGCCCCCTCCGCGAGGGGCACGCGACCCGCTCGGCCCGTCGGCCGGCCCGGCGGCCCGTGGTGTCCCCGCGTGTGAACGCCCGCTAACCTGCGGGGCATGACCGTACATCTCGAAGTCGCCGAAGGCGTCGGCACCCTGCGGCTGGACCGGCCGCCCATGAACGCGCTGGACGTCGCCACGCAGGACCGGCTGAAGGAGCTCGCCGAGGAGGCCACGCGGCGCGACGACGTGCGCGCCGTGGTCGTCTACGGCGGCGAGAAGGTGTTCGCGGCGGGCGCGGACATCAAGGAGATGCAGGCCATGGACCACGCGGCGATGGTCGTGCGGTCCCGGGCCCTGCAGGAATCCTTCACCGCCGTCGCCCGCATCCCCAAGCCGGTGGTGGCGGCCGTCACCGGGTACGCGCTCGGCGGCGGCTGCGAGCTCGCCCTCTGCGCCGACTACCGCATCGCCGGGGAGAACGCCAAGCTGGGCCAGCCCGAGATCCTGCTCGGTCTGATCCCCGGCGCGGGCGGCACCCAGCGGCTGTCCCGGCTGATCGGTCCGTCCAGGGCCAAGGACCTCATCTTCACCGGCCGTCAGGTGCGGGCCGACGAGGCGCTGGCGCTCGGCCTGGTGGACCGGGTGGTCCCCGCCGGGGAGGTGTACGCGCAGGCACACGCGTGGGCGGCGAAGCTGGCCCAGGGGCCGGCGATGGCGCTGCGCGCGGCCAAGGAGTCGGTCGACACCGGCCTGGAGACCGACATCGAGACCGGCCTCGCTGTCGAACGCAACTGGTTCGCGGGCCTGTTCGCCACGGAGGACCGTGAGCGCGGGATGCGCAGCTTCGTGGAGGAGGGCCCCGGCAAGGCGAAGTTCGGGTGACGGCCCGCTGAAGAACCCCTCCGGGGGCTTGCAATTGACGCGATGTCTGATCCGGGTCCCTCGATGGGGCGGATTATGGGAGCCTGGTGCACCCTTAAGCCGGTCGTGTCGAGGGAGCCCGTCGATTGCCTGAGAGTGAGCCGTTTCCGCAGGCAGGGCGGTCTTTCGGTGACTCCGAAGTGACGGCCGCACATGCCGGAGGCCCGATGCCCGGCGGGAGCGCTCGGGGGGCGTATTCCCCCGGAACGGCCCCGGAGGGGTCCGGGGGCGGCCATGATGGGGCCATGGCGGGGCTGGATGGCAGGGAACAGCCGCGGGGAGACGGACGTGCGACCGTGTCGCGCTGGTCGCCGACGGTCGAGGACGAACACGCCGCGAAGGCGCTGGAGCTGTTCGGCGACCCCTCGGAGGCGGAGGTTCCGTTACCCTCCCGCCCGGAGTCCGCCGCCACCGCCCGCCGGCTCGTCCAGGTCGTGATCCTGCGCCACTGGGGCCTCAGCGGCAAGACCACCGAGGACGCCGTGCTGCTCGTCTCCGAACTGGTCGGCAACGCCGTACGTCATACCGGAGCCCGGATCTTCGGCCTCCGCATGCGTCACCGGCGCGGCTGGATCCGTATCGAGGTCCGCGACCCCTCCCGCGGCCTGCCCTGTCTCATGCCCGTACAGGACCTGGACATCAGCGGCAGGGGTCTCTTCCTCGTCGACAGACTCGCCGACCGCTGGGGTGTCGACCTGCTGCCCCGCGGCAAGACCACCTGGTTCGAGATGCGTGTCACGGACCGCTGAGAGCTGCCCTCCCCGGGTGCTGCACCCCCGGCTGCTCAGGGCCCCGGAAGGAACAGCGCCTCCGAGCCGACCGGCCGGTACCCCGCCGCCTGGAACGACCGCAGACTGCGAGCGTTCCCCGGGGAGATCTGCGCCCACACCGGCTCGCCCCCGGCCAGCCGTCGCGCCGCCGGCGCCGGCCGCCGTCCCAGGCCCCGGTGCCGGGCCTCCTCCGGCACCTCCACCGCGATCTCCAGCCGGCCCGCGATGCCGCGCCCCAGGACCAGCAGGCCCCCGTCCGCCGTCCACACCCGTACGTCGTCGCGCCGCCCGCGGGCACTCACCACCCGGGGATGGCCGGGGTCGCCGATCTCCTCCAGGGCGGGCGGTGGGCCGCCCGGCAGCGGCTCGGCCACCGTCATCACATCGATCGTGTCCGTCCGCCGCCCCGTACGCTCCATGAAGGCGGCCAGGAACCGGACGTTCATGGGGGCGGCGAGGGCGTCGCAGTCGGCCGCGGCCAGCGTTTTCCGTACCCACGCGGGATCCTCGTCGGTGAAGACGACGGAGTGCGCGGTGAACGCCGGCACCCCCGCGTCCCGGCCCGACGGCCGGCCCACCACGGTCGTCCCCCCGTCCGCCGCCGGGAAGACGCCGCGCGCCGCCCCCGTACTCCGCGAACTGATCGGCGACGCCGACCCGGCCCCCGTACTGGAGAGGCTCGCCTCCGCGACGAACGTACGCCTGGCCCGCTACCGCGAGCTGTCCGCGATCGTGAACGGCCTGGAACCCCCGTCCTCCTACGAGAAGGAGTTCGGATGGGTGGTCGCCGCACTGGAGTCACGGGTGGCCCGATAATCTTGTCCGCGTCAGCAAGACGAAAAGTACGAGATGAGGGGTGGACCGGTGGCGGACATCGAGGAAGCGCGCAAGCAGTTCGAGCGGATCGATACGGACGGGGACGGATTCATCACCGCTGCCGAGTTCAAGACCGCTCTGGCCCAGGGCGGGGACTGGAACGTCACCGAGGCGGTCGCGGAGGCCCTGATCAGGTCCCGCGACCTGAACGGCGACAAGCTCCTGTCGTTCGACGAGTTCTGGGCCCACTTGGACAAGTAGGTCCGGAATAGTCGACCCGTCCGGGAGGTTGGTGCCGGTCATGCGGGTTCCCGAAGGGAACCGAAGCGGACATCGACCCCCGGAAGGGCGAGGCGAGCGGAACATGAGGATCGGCATCATCGGGGCGGGCAACATCGGCGGCAACCTCACGCGGCGGCTCACGGCCCTCGGCCATGACGTCGCCGTCGCCAATTCCCGTGGCCCGCACACGCTCAGGGAACTGGCCGAGGAGACGGGCGCGACCCCGGTGCGGGCCGAGGAAGCGGCGCGCGGCGCGGAGGTCGTCGTCGTCGCGGTCCCCCTCAAGGCCGTACCGGACCTCCCCCCGGGCCTCTTCGACGAGGCCGCGGAGGGCGTGGCCGTCATCGACACCGGCAACTACTACCCTCGGCAGCGCGACGGGCGGATCGCCGGCATCGAGGACGAGAACCTCACCGAGAGCCGCTGGACGGAACGCCGCATCGGCCACGCCGTGATCAAGGCCTTCAACGGCACCTACGCCCAGGACATCCTGGACCGCCACCGCCCCGCCGGCGCCCCCGGCCGGATGGCCCTCCCCGTCGCCGGTGACGACGAGGCGGCCAAGCGGAAGACCCGGTCCCTGATCGACGAGCTCGGCTTCGACACCGTGGACGCGGGCGGCATCGACGACTCCTGGCGCCAGCAGCCCGGCACCCCGGTCTACGGCATGCGCGGGGACTCCGAGGCCGTGACCCGGGCCCTCGCGGACGCGTCCCCGGCACGCACGCCCGATTTTCGGGGCTAGCTAGGCGCCCCCGGCCCACTCCTGGAGCGCCGACCTGCTGGAGAAGTCCGCGACGTTCTTGTCCAGCGGGTCGTCGGTGTACTGGTGGAAGCGCCACCGGGCCTTGACGCGGGGCTTGCCCGCGGTGACGTAGTCGGCGATCCAGAGGCCGTCACCGGCGTAGGACGACGTGTCGACGGTGAGCCAGAAATTCCGGTTGCAGTACAGGATGACTCTGTTGTGGGGGCGCAGCTCCTTCACCTTGCGGATGAAGCGGTCCTTCTCGGAGTTGCCCGCACGGGTGCCCTCGCCCGTGGTCTCCCAGTCGACCGCGAGGATGTCGCCCCGCTTCTCCGGGGCCTTGCTCACGAAGTACTCCGCCTGGGCGGTGAGGTTGCCCGGCCAGAGGAAATGGTAGAAACCGACGACCAGACCGGCGTCGCGTGCCCTCTTCGTCTGGGCCGACAGCTTGGGGTTGGTGTACGTACGGCCCTCCGTCGCCTTGATGAAGACGAACGACAGGCCGTCGGTGTCGTACGAGGACGACTGGTACGAACTCACGTCGATGCCGCGCAGCATGGGGCTCCCTGAAGTGCTGGTGGGGGGAGGGGAGTCGTCTGGTTCATTCCCCCTGCGGACACGGGCCACTCGCCCGATATGCGGAAACCTCACCTTGGCCGGGCGGACGCGCGCCACGGCGGGAGTCGTCGGTCACCCGAAGGCGAACACGTGAACCGTCTGGGCGTCCCCACCCGTTGCACTGGGCGCGCACCCTCTCGGGTGGGGTGCGGAACATCCCACAAGTACGCAGAAGTTACGGGCGCATCCGCGGCCCTGACGAATGGAGCGACGTGGTGACGACTGGCGGTGTGCCGGGCGCCCGCACCGGACGGTTCGCCTTCCGGGCGGACCAGCTCCGCATGCGCGGAGCCCCGGAGTGCGACGGAGCGGACAGAGCCCGCCGGGGCCGCGACGGCGTCCCGCCCGGTGACGGCCGGGCCGGATGACGCGGCCGCAGCACACCGGCGTGCACCAGCCCGGCGGGCCGGCGGCGCCCCCCGCGCCGGTCGACACGCTGCTCGCCGCGTCCGTCGCCCGGCGCTTCCACCTCGAGAACCGGTCCAGGGTGCAGATCGCCCGGGAATTCGGCATCAGCCGCTTCAAGGTGGCCCGCCTCCTCGCCGCGGCCGTGGCCCACGGCATCGTACGGATCGACATCACCGTCCCGGCCGAGATCGACGCCGGGCTCGGACGGTCGCTGACCGAGCGGTTCGCCCTCCGGCACGCCGTCGTCGTCCAGCTGCCCCGGAGCGGGAACGGCCCGGCGTGCCCGGCCGACCGGCAGCACATCGGCCACTGGCTGGGCACGGCGGCGGCGCAGCTGATCGCGGCGATCGCGCGGGAGGGCGACGTCCTCGGACTGGACGGCAGCCCCGCGGCGGTCGCCCTCAGCGAGGCGGTGACCCGGCTGCCGCCCTGCGAGGTGGTCCAGCTGACCGGCGTGCACGGGCCGGACCTCACCCACGCTCCCGTGACCGCCGCCGTCCGTCGCGTCGCCGCGGCCGGGGCGGGTACCGCCTTTCCCCTCCACGCCCCGTTCATCCTGCCGGACGCCACGACGGCCACCGTGTGGCGCGGCCGGCCGGGGACCGCCGAGGCGGTGAGCCGGTTCGAGCGGGTCACCAAGGCCGTCGTGGGCGTCAGCGCGTGGGACGCCGGGTCGTCGGCGATGTACGGCGCCCTGTCGGACCCGGAACGGGATACCTGCCGGGTGTCGGGCGCGTGCGCGGACCTGGCCGGCCGGATCCTCGACGCGGACGGCCAGGTGATCTCCACCGGGCTGGACGATCGCATGATCTGTGCCGCCGCGGCCCAGCTCCGTGGCATACCCGAGCTGATAGGCGTCTCGGACGGTGCGCGGAGCACCGAGGCGGTCCGCGCCGCGCTGCGGTCCGGGCTGCTCACCTCGCTCGTCACCGACGCGACGACCGCGCGCCGTCTCCTCTGGCACGACGACACGGCGGACGGTGATCCACCGGCCGGTTCGACGTCCCTTCCCGCCGGCCGAGGACAGGGATGCCGCAGCCGGACACCGCAGGCGCCATGACCGCGGGCGAGCCGGCGACAGCGGGTGCGGTGGGGCTGTGCCCGATGCCACGGCACCTGCCGCCCGCAGCGGACGGCATCCGCGAGGAGCCGAGGGAACACGAGGGCGCCTTCGGCAAGGCACGGCCGCGAAGGCGGGGACCGGGGCCGACGCCATGCGTGCCCGCCTCAGAGCGGCGACACCGGCGTGTGAAGGGGCGTTGCGGGAGGCCGGCCACGAAGTGCCGCATCCCGACCGGACCCTGCCGGGTGACGTCGTGGGAACACCGTGCCGTCGTGGCCGCGGTGTCGCCGCGGTCGCGGCGGCTCGCCGTCCGGTCACCGACCGGAGGCACACCCGGCCGGAGGGCCGTACCTCAGCACTCGATGATGTTCACCGCGAGCCCGCCCCGCGCCGTCTCCTTGTACTTGACCGACATGTCGGCGCCGGTCTCCTTCATCGTCTTGATGACCTTGTCCAGGGACACCTTGTGGGAGCCGTCGCCGCGCATCGCCATCCGGGCCGCCGTGACCGCCTTCACCGCGGCCATGCCGTTGCGCTCGATGCAGGGGATCTGGACGAGGCCGCCGACCGGGTCGCAGGTCAGCCCGAGGTTGTGTTCCATGCCGATCTCGGCGGCGTTCTCCACCTGCTCCGGGCTGCCGCCCAGCACCTCCGCCAGCGCGCCCGCCGCCATCGAGCAGGCGGAGCCGACCTCGCCCTGGCAGCCGACCTCGGCGCCGGAGATGGAGGCGTTCTCCTTGAAGAGCATGCCGATGGCGCCCGCGGCGAGCAGGAAGCGGACCACGCCCTCCTCGTCGGCGCCGGGGACGAAGTTCATGTAGTAGTGCAGGACGGCCGGGATGATGCCGGCCGCGCCGTTCGTCGGGGCCGTGACGACCCGGCCGCCGGCCGCGTTCTCCTCGTTCACGGCCATCGCGTAGAGGGTGATCCACTCCATGGCCAGGGCTTGCGGGTCGCCCTCGGAGCGCAGCTTGCGCGCGGTGTTCGCGGCGCGGCGGCGTACCTTCAGGCGGCCCGGCAGGATGCCCTCGCGGGACATGCCCCGGTCCACGCAGGCCCGCATCACGCGCCAGATCTCCAGCAGGCCCTCGCGGATCTCCTCCTCGGTCCGCCAGGCGCGCTCGTTCTCCAGCATCAGGGCGGAGATGGACAGGCCGGTCTCCCCGGCGAGGCGCAGCAGCTCGTCGCCCGTGCGGAAGGGGTACTTCAGCACCGTGTCGTCGAGCTTGATCCGGTCCGCGCCCACCGCCTCCTCGTCCACGACGAACCCGCCGCCGACCGAGTAGTACGTCTTCGAGAGCACCTCCGCGCCCGTCGCGTCGTAGGCCCACAGCGTCATGCCGTTGGCGTGGTAGGGCAGTGCCTTGCGGCGGTGCAGCACCATGTCGTCGTCGTAGGTGAACGCGATCTCGTGGTCGCCGAGCAGACGGAGCCGGCCGCCGTCCCTGATCTTCTCCACCCGCTCGTCGGCCGACTCCACGTCCACCGTGCGCGGCGCGTCGCCCTCCAGGCCCAGCAGCACCGCCTTGGGCGTGCCGTGGCCGTGGCCGGTGGCGCCCAGGGAGCCGTACAGCTCCGCCCGCACCGAGGCGACGGAGTCGAGCAGGTCCTCGTTGCGCAGCCGCAGGGCGAACAACCGGGCCGCCCGCATCGGGCCGACCGTGTGCGAGCTGGAGGGGCCGATGCCGATCGAGAACAGATCGAAGACCGAGATGGCCACGGGGGGACTCCTAAGGGTTCGGCGGACGGCGCTGTCCACCGGAAGGGTGGTTCAGAAGTGAGCGGAAACGTTCATGCGGTTCATGGTGCGGGGCACCGCGCCCACTGACCCAGTGTGCGCGATGCCCCGGATGTCCGTACCAAGAGAAGCGTACGAAATTACGTCAGACCGGGGTACAGCGGGTGCTTCCCGGCGAGGGCCGTCACCCGGGCCCGGAGCGCGTCGACGTCGTAGGACGGCTTCAGCGTCTCGGCGATCACGTCCGCGACCTCGGCGAAGTCCTCGGTCGTGAAACCGCGGGTGGCCAGCGCCGGCGTGCCGATGCGCAGTCCCGAGGTGACCATCGGCGGGCGGGGGTCGTTCGGGATCGCGTTGCGGTTGACGGTGATGCCGACCTCGTGCAGCCGGTCCTCGGCCTCCTGTCCGTCCAGTTCCGAGTTCCGCAGGTCGACCAGGACCAGGTGCACGTCCGTGCCGCCGGTCAGCACGTCCACGCCCACGGTCCTGACGTCGTCCTGTACCAGACGCTCGGCCAGGATGCGGGCGCCCTCCAGGGTGCGCCGCTGGCGCTCCTTGAACTCCTCGGTGGCACAGGCCTTGAAGGCGACCGCCTTGGCGGCGACCACGTGCTCCAGCGGACCGCCCTGCTGGCCGGGGAAGACCGCGGAGTTGATCTTCTTGGCCAGTTCGGCCGTGGAGAGGATCACGCCGCCGCGCGGACCGCCGAGGGTCTTGTGCGTGGTGGTCGTCACGACATGGGCGTGCGGGACCGGGTTCGGGTGCAGGCCCGCGGCCACCAGACCGGCGAAGTGCGCCATGTCGACCATGAGATACGCGCCGACCTCGTCCGCGACCCGGCGGAACGCGGCGAAGTCCAGCTGACGCGGGTACGCCGACCAGCCGGCCACGATCAGCTTCGGCTTGTTCTCCTTGGCGAGCCGCTCGACCTCGGCCATGTCGACCTGGCCGTCGTCGCCGACGTGGTAGGCCACCACGTTGTAGAGTTTGCCGGAGAAGTTGATCTTCATGCCGTGGGTCAGGTGCCCGCCGTGCGCGAGGTTCAGGCCCATGATCGTGTCACCGGGCTTGAGCAGCGCGAACATCGCGGCCGCGTTGGCCTGCGCGCCCGAGTGCGGCTGCACGTTGGCGTGCTCGGCGCCGAAGAGCTCCTTGACCCGGTCGATCGCGATCTGCTCGATCACGTCGACGTGTTCGCAGCCGCCGTAGTAGCGGCGGCCGGGGTAGCCCTCGGCGTACTTGTTGGTGAGGACCGAGCCCTGGGCCTCCATGACCGCGACCGGGGCGAAGTTCTCCGAGGCGATCATCTCGAGGGTGGACTGCTGGCGGTGCAGCTCGGCGTCGACCGCGGCGGCCACCGCCGGGTCGAACTCGTGCAGGGACGTGTTCAGAAGCGACATACGGCTACGACTCCCTCAGCCCGCGGTCTCGGCGTCGTACTCGGCGGCGGTCAGCAGGTCGGCCGGCTCGTCGGTGACGCGCACCTTGAACAGCCAGCCGCCCTCGAAGGGGGCGGAGTTCACCAGCGACGGGTCGTTCACCACGTCCTCGTTGACCTCGGTGATCTCCCCGCTGACCGGGGAGTACAGGTCGCTGACCGACTTGGTCGACTCCAGCTCGCCGCAGGTCTCGCCCGCGGTCACGGTGTCACCGACCTCGGGGAGCTGGACGAACACCACGTCACCGAGCGCGTTGGCCGCGTGCTCCGTGATACCGACCGTCGACACGCCGTTCTCGGCGGCCGTCAGCCACTCGTGCTCCTTGCTGTACCGCAGCTGGGTGGGGTTGCTCATGGCCTGAATTCTCCTGTACGGGGACGGGGATGACTGGGTGGATGACGGGAATGGAGGAGGGGACCGGGTACGGCGCCCGTGCGCGGGCACGACGCGTCCGCCTCACGCGCGGAAGCGGAAGCCGTCTACGACGGTGTCACTTCTGCCGCTTGTAGAACGGCAGCGCCACGACCTCGTACGGCTCGTGGGTGCCGCGGATGTCCACGCCGACACCCTGCGTGCCGGGCGCCGCGTGCGCCGGGTCGACGTAGGCCATCGCGATCGGCTTGCCCAGCGTGGGGGAGGGGGCACCGGAGGTGACCTCGCCGATCACCTCGCCGCCCGCCACGACCGCGTACCCGGCGCGCGGGACCCGGCGGCCCTCGGCGACCAGGCCGACCAGGACGCGGGGCGGCTCGGCGGCGGCGCGCTCGGCGGCCTCGGCCAGCGCCGCGCGGCCCACGAAGTCGCCCTCCTTCTCGAACTTCACCACCCGGCCGAAACCGGCGTCGAAGGGCGTCAGGGAGGCGCTCAGCTCGTTCCCGTACAGCGGCATGCCCGCCTCCAGGCGGAGCGTGTCCCGGCAGGACAGCCCGCACGGCACCAGGCCCGCGCCCTCGCCGGCCTTGGTCAGCGCCTGCCAGAGCTCCACCGCGTGCTCCGGCTTCACGAACAGCTCGAAGCCGTCCTCGCCGGTGTAGCCGGTGCGGGCGATCAGCGCGGGAACACCGGCGACCGTGCCCGGCAGGCCGGCGTAGTACTTCAGGCCGTCCAGGTCGGCGTCGGTGAGGGAGGCGAGGATCTCCTGGGACGCGGGGCCCTGCACCGCGAGCAGCGCGTACGCGTCGCGGTCGTCCCGCACCTCGGCGTCGAACCCGGCCGAGCGCTCGACGAGGGCGTCGAGCACCGTCCGGGCGTTGGAGGCGTTGGCGACCACCAGGTACTCCGACTGACCGAGCCGGTAGACGATCAGGTCGTCCAGGATGCCGCCGTCCTCGCGGCAGATCATCGTGTAGCGGGCGCGGCCGGTCCTGAGACCGCCGATGTTGCCGACGAGGGCGTGATCGAGGAGGGCGGCGGCCCGGGGGCCGGTGACCGCGATCTCGCCCATGTGCGAGAGGTCGAAGAGGCCGGCCCGCGTGCGCACGGCGTTGTGCTCGTCGCGCTCGGAGCCGTAGCGCAGGGGCATGTCCCAGCCGGCGAAGTCGGTCATCGTCGCGCCGAGCGAGCGATGCAGGGCATCGAGCGCGGTCCGGCGGGGTTCGGTACTGCTCATCGGTCGGTCTCCCAAGGCGATGGGGGCCCCTCCCGCGCGAGTTCGTTCGGGCGTGAGGGAAGGCGAGGGCGTTCCTCCCCATCTGTCATCGGAACCTGAGAGGTTCGCCATGACCGCCCGCGCAGGGGAAGATCATGGTTTGCACCTTGGGTGGAGCCACTGGAGCACGGCTGCAGCGGCCCGCTTTTCAGATGTGCCTCGCCCGCGCGGTAACGGGGCCTGAGAGATTCAAGGGAGGGACTTGCTCCTTCGGCGCCCTGGCGTCACACGATGCCGGGGACTCTCCCGCGCGGATTCAAACGGCCGGTATGCAGTTGGCGCGCTCATCATTGCACGCATCGTGAGGGCGCGGCAGGGGGACCCTCTTGTGGAGTGCACAGGTTGTACGGGCGCGGTCACAGTGAGCTGTGACAGGCCTGTTTCAGGAAAGGCACAGAAACGGAAGACCTCGGCATTACCTTCTCTTTACACTCAGCGGGGACCTGGGCTCATGCCGGTCCCAGGGGAGGACCATCACGGTGAACAGGACCACGGCGTGTGCCACCACCACGGGCGTCACGCTGCCCCCGCAGCCGGCCGGCCGGGTCCGCGGGGCCCGCGGCGCGCCGCCCGCGCCCCTCGTCCGCGATCTGCGCGAGCGGGGCGGCCGCAGCCCGCGCGCGCTGCTCTTCGGACCCCGCGACCTCGTCGTGGTCACCGGGCTGCCGGGCAGCGGGAAGTCCACCCTGATGCGGCGCGCGGTGCGCGGTACCCGCGTCGACTCCCAGGACACCCGCGACCGCTGGGACCACCGGGTGCCCCGCTTCCTCCCCTACGCCGTCTACCGCCCCCTGGTCCGTCTCGCCCACTACGCGCGTCTGCGCCGTGAACTGCGCGCCGGCGGGGCGGTCGTCGTCCACGACTGCGGGACGCAGGCCTGGGTGCGGCGCTGGCTCGCCCGCGAGGCCCGCCGCCGGGGGGCGAGTCTGCATCTGCTGCTGCTCGACGTCACCGCCCGGCAGGCGCTGGCCGGGCAGCGCGAACGCGGCCGGGGCGTCTCCCGCTACGCCTTCGCGCGCCACCGCGCGGCGAGCGACCGGCTGTTGCGCGCGGTCGAGCGCGGACGGCTTCCCGCGGGCTGCGGTTCGGCGGTGCTGATCGACCGGGACGCGGCGGACACACTGCGCAGGATCGGCTTCGCGGGCTGACCCGATAACCTTTCCGGCCACAGCAGTGGTTCCAGGCAGGCGGTAGGCGAACGATGGACTTCCCGGCGGACTTCCCGGCCCAGACGTACCCCCACGCGCACGGCGGGTGGCCCGGCAACGAACTGGAGGAGGTGCTCTCCGCCTCCCTCGGCGTCCCCTCGGCGGGCGCCAGGGTCGTCGAGGTGCTGCGCCGCAGCTTCCTCTGGATCCCGCTGCCGAACGGGGGCGGCCCGCACAGCGGCCCGCTGGACCTGCCCACCATGGAGCTCGACGGCCAGGCCTACGTTCCCGTCTTCAGCTCCGAGGAACAGTTCCGGCAGGTCGTCGGCTCGCACATGTCGTACACCGTCGCGCCCGCGGTGGAGTTCGCCCGTGGTCTGCCGCCGCAGGCCGGTATCGCGGTGAACCCCGGCGGCGTGGTCTCCGCCCCGCTGCCGCCGGCCGCGGTGGCCGAACTGTGCCGGTCCGGCGGCGGCCCGCCGGCCGGTGCGGCGAGCGGTGGCCGGGTCCGGCTCTTCGAGCCCGACTGGCAGGACGACCCGGTGGACTTCCTCGCCGCGGCCTCGGAGGAGTTCGAGGCCCTCGGTGTGGTCACCACCGCCCGCCGCTGCCTCGCCGCGATCGAGACGCAGGACCCGGTCCTCTTCGTCGGCGTGGAACTCTCCCCCCACGGGGAGGCCGACGCCCGCGCCCTCCCCCTGGACGCCCTCGGCCGCGCCCTGGGCCGCGCCCCGGCCCGCTGGCCGGTCAACCTGATCCTCCTCGACATGGCCCAGGACCCGGTGGCCGACTGGATGCGCTCCCAGGTCCGCCCCTTCTATCAACGCCACCCGTAGCGTCCGTCACCCCCGCGGGGCCGTACCGGCGTGCGCCCCCGCCGCGTGGGCGCGGGCATCCCCCTCGGGGGCGTGGGGAACGGCGCGGTCGGCCACACCGCACCCGCACCCGCCCGGCAGCGCCCGCCCCCGTGCTCCGAGCGACGGCGACGCCCCGCCGGGCCCCCGCCGCACGCCCCACCCCGCCCCACCGCCGGAGGCTTAAGCTAGGTTCATTGGCTCGGGCGAGGGCGTTGTACGGAGGGGCGATACAAAGTGAGCGCTGGCACCGCGGCGGCCGGGCAGGTCGAGCACATGCTGCGCCAGGTGACCCCCGGGCGTTATGACGCCTACGAGGCGTTGCTGCGCGCTCTGGCGACCCCGTCGTCCGGCCAGGTGTGGATGCTGCTCTGGCACGGCCAGGCCGGGTCCCCCGACGCCCAGTACGGGAACATGGAGGTGGACGGCTTCGGTTACGCGCCCTGCGTCACCTCCGCGCAGGAACTCTCGGCCAGCGGCTGGAACAGATCGTACGAGGTGGTCGACGGCCTCGAAGCGGCCCGCGCGCTCTACCCCGACCGCTACGGACTCTGGCTCAATCCGCACGCCCCGGGCGGTGGCGTCGGCATCCCCTGGCTGGACCTGCGCCGGATCGCCGGCGGCCTGGACCGGCAGCCCGCCGGTCCGCTGAGGCTCTCCGAACCCGCCATCGAGATCCCTCAGTTCTACGCCCTCCTCGCGCAGAACGCCCACCGCACCCCCGCCGTCCGCGGTCTGCGCCGTGCCTGGGTACAGCCCGCGCTGGGCGCCCCGTACCTCGCCATCGGCCTGGACGTGTACGACACGTCCCCTCCGGCCGTGGACGCGGTGCGCGCGATGATGCAGCAGTCCCTCCCCGCGGTTCCGGACGGACTGCCCGTATCGACCGTCGCGATGTCCGACGAGCACGACCCGGTCGCGATGTGGCTGCGCGCCAACGCCCGCCCCTTCTACGACCGCGAGGCGCACGGGGCCGGCCGGCCCCCCGTCACGGGCTACGGCTACCCGCCCGCGCACCAGCTCTGACCGGGCCCTATCCACGGGGAAGCGGCCCGATCCACCGGTCGGGTTCCGGCGCATGATGACGCAGCGTCACCCCGTCCACCAGGTGGACGCACGTTCCGCCCCGATCCGGACCTTGACGTGACCGGGGATGAATTCACGTCAGGTTTTCGGCCATACGCGCTCCGCTACCAACCCTTGACCCCCTGTCACCTGCGGTTTCACCTGTTCTTCACGGCATCGCACGGCTACTCGGACGTCCTGGGCGAGTAGCCGACCGTGTCCGGGGGGTTAAATCTGGGCGACGCGGTGCCTGAGTCATCCCATATGTCAAGTGTTCAGATCTCAGGTAGGTATCACCGGTATCCGGACTGTTCCTGACTGACTGCGAACGTATGTAGTGTTCGGCCGGTCAAGATGCATCCACATAGCGGACCCGGAGTGGCCCCAATATGCGCATAACCAAGTCCCGAGTCGCTCGGGCGATCACGGCCGCGGTGGCGGTCGGACTGATCGCCACGGGCTGCTCCAGCGAGCGGGACGCTGACAACGAAAGCGGCGGCGCGAAGGACACCTTCGTCTTCGCTGGTGCCGGCGACCCCGGTTCTCTGGACCCTGCCCTCGCGAGCGACGGTGAAACCTTCCGTGTGACGCGCCAGGCGTTCGAGGCCCTGCTCGAGCACGAGTCCGGCGGCACCGACCTGGTCGGCGGCCTCGCCGAGACCTGGTCGAGCAACGACGCGGGCACCGTCTGGACCTTCAACCTTCGCGAGAACGTGAAGTTCCACGACGGCGAGGCGTTCAACGCCGCGGCCGTGTGCGCCAACTACGACCACTGGTTCAACTGGACGGGCACCTACCAGTCCAGCGCGGTCTCCTACTACTGGCAGACCATCATGGGCGGCTTCGCGAAGAACGAGGACCCGGAGACGCCGGAGGCGAACTACAAGTCCTGCACCGCGAAGGACGACAAGACCGCCGTCATCGAGGTCAAGCAGCCCTCCGCGAACCTCCCCGGCGGCTTCTCCCTGAACGCCCTCGCGATCCACTCGCCGAAGGCGCTCGAGGCGTACAAGCAGCAGGACGCCTCCGCCAAGGGTGACGCCATCACGTACCCCAAGTACAGCCAGGAGGCCGGCACGGTCGCCGGCACCGGCCCGTACAAGATCTCGAAGTGGAACAAGGGCAACAAGGAAGTCACCCTTGAGCGCTTCGACGACTACTGGGGCGAGAAGGCGAAGATCAAGAACCTGGTCTTCCGCACCATCGACACCGAAGAGGGCCGCCGCCAGGCGCTCCAGGCCGGTGACATCGACGGCTACGACCTCGTCGCCCCGGCCGACGTCACCACCCTCGAGAAGGAGGGTTACGTCGTCCCGACCCGTGGCGTCTTCAACCTCTTCTACCTCGGTATGAGCCAGTCGGCGAACCCGGCCCTCAAGAAGAAGGAAGTCCGCCAGGCGATCGCGCAGGCGATCGACAAGGAGAACCTGGTCAAGACCCAGCTGCCCGAGGGCGGCAAGGTCGCCGACCAGTTCATGCCGGACACGGTCGCGGGCTACTCCAAGAACGTCAAGCAGTACCCCTTCGACACCGCCGCCTCCAAGGCGCTGCTGAAGAAGGCCGGTGCGGAGAACCTCAAGATCGAGTTCTGCTACCCGACCGAGGTCACCCGCCCGTACATGCCTGCCCCGCAGGACCTGTTCGAGCTGATGAAGGCCGACCTGGAGAAGGCCGGCATCACCGTCACGCCGAAGGCCATGAAGTGGGCCCCGGACTACCTGGACGCCACCGAGTCGGGCTCCTGCGCCCTGCACATGCTCGGCTGGACCGGTGACTTCAACGACGGCTACAACTTCATCGGCACCTGGTTCGCCGGGTTCGACAAGCAGTGGGGCTTCAAGGACAAGAAGGTCTTCGACGCCGTGAACGCGGGCTCGAAGATGGGCAAGGCCGAGGAGCGCACCGCCGCGTACGAGAAGGCCAACGTGGCCATCATGGACTACCTCCCGGGTGTCCCGATCTCGTCGTCCCCGCCGGCCATCGCCTTCGCCAAGAACGTCAACCCGCCGAACGTCTCCGCGCTGACGCAGGAGATCTTCGCCGAGACGTCCTTCAAGTAAGCGCCTGATCGGCAGGAATTCCACAACGGGCGGGTCCATTCATGTAAGACCTCACGCAAGAAAGGGGCATGCGGGGTGCTGCGTCTCGTCGTACGAAGACTGCTCCAGCTCATACCCACGCTGCTCGGACTGTCGGTTCTGCTCTTCCTGTGGCTCGACCGGCTGCCCGGTGGACCCGCCTCAGCGATCCTGGGGGAAAAGGCCACCGAAGCCGAAGTGGCGCGCATCAACCGTGCGCTCGGGCTGGACCAGCCCGTCTACGTTCAGTACTGGCGCTTCCTCAAGCGCATCGTCGAACTCGACCTGGGGACCTCCACCCAGACCGGACAGCCGGTGTGGGACGAGTTCGTCCTGCGTTTCCCCGCGACCGTGGAGCTGTCACTGCTCGCGATCCTCCTCGCGGTCGCCGTGGGCGTGCCCCTCGGCTACTTCGCGGCCCGCAACCGCGGCGGATGGCTCGACGTCAGCGCGGTCTCCGGCTCGCTCATCGGCATCTGTATCCCGGTCTTCTTCCTGGCCCTGATCCTCAAGCAGATCTTCGCCGTCGAGCTCGGGCTCTTCCCCAGCTACGGACGCCAGGAAACCGGTATCAACGCCACCGACGTGACCGGCTTCGCCGTCCTGGACGGCATCCTCACCGGGGAGCTCGACGCCTCGTTGAACGCCCTCCACCACCTGGTCCTGCCGGCCGTCGCCCTGGCCTCCATCCCACTCGCCGTCATCGTGCGCATGACCCGCGCCAGTGTGCTCGAAGTGCAGGACGAGGACTACGTCCGCACCGCCGAGGCCAAGGGCCTCAAGCGCAGCGTCATCCGGAGCAGGCACGTGCTGCGCAACGCGATGCTCCCCGTGGTGACCGCGATCGGCCTGCTCACCGGCTCCCTGCTGTCCGGCGCGGTCCTGACCGAGTCCGTGTTCTCCTTCGGCGGCATCGGCTCCTTCATCCGGACCGCGATCGACGGCCGTGACTACCCCGTGCTCGTCGGATTCATCATGTTCATCGCGCTGGTTTACGTCTTGATCAACTTGCTGGTGGACCTGGCGTACAGCCTGATCGACCCGAGAGTGCGGGTGCACTAAATGAGCGTCGCCACCAAGACCGACAAGATCCAGCGCCTCGCCGAACTGGCCGCGACCAAGGAGACCAGTTCCGGAGCGAGCCTGTGGCGGGAGGCGTTCCGACGCCTCAAGCGCAGCAAGATGGCGATCGTCGGCGCGATCGTCATCGCCCTGTTCATCCTTCTCGCGGTCGTCGGCCCGTACATCGCCCCGCACTCCCCGACCGCGCAGACCTGGCGCGGCGAGGTCTTCGCCAACCGGGGCGAGTTCGTCGGCATGCGCGGCGAGAACTGGTTCGGGCTCGACCACCTCGGCCGTGACATGTTCTCCCGCTTCCTGGTCGGCGCCCGCCAGACGCTGCTGGTCGGCGTCGTCGCCACGCTGATCGGCCTGACCATCGGCTTCCTGATCGGCGGCCTCGCCGGCGCCTTCGCCACGCTCGGCGGGGACACCGGCCGGCGCATCGACTCCGTCATCATGCGGTTCATCGACATCATGCTGGCGATGCCCTCGCTGCTGCTGGCCGTGTCCATCGCCGCCGTCATGGGGCAGTCGCTGACCACCGTGATGATCGCCGTGGGTGTGGTGCAGATTCCGGTGTTCGCCCGGCTGCTGCGCGGCTCCATGCTGGCGCAGGGCGGCTCGGAGTACGTGCTCGCGGCCAGGTCCCTCGGTGTGCGCAAGCGGCGCATCGTGGTCTCGCAGATCATCCCCAACTCGCTCAGCCCGGTGATCGTGCAGGCCACGCTCTCCCTGGCCACCGCGATCATCGAGGCGGCAGCCCTGTCCTACCTGGGACTCGGCAACCCCGACCCGGCCATCCCCGAGTGGGGCGTCATGCTCACCCAGGCGCAGCGCTTCTTCGACAACGCGCCGATGATGGCGGTCTACCCCGCCGTCGGCATCATCATCACCGCCCTCGGCTTCACCCTCCTCGGCGAGGCCATGCGGGAAGCCCTCGACCCGAAGCTGAGGGGCTGAACCACCATGTCTCTGCTCACTGTCGACGAACTGACCGTCACCTTCGGCGGCCACGGCCGCAAGGAGTCCCGGGCGGTCGACGGCGTCTCCTTCGAGGTCGACCAGGGCCAGGTCGTGGGCCTGGTCGGCGAGTCCGGCTGCGGAAAGTCCGTCACCTCGCTCGCGCTGATGGGGCTGCTGCCCCACAAGGGCGTCAAGATCGGCGGCCGGGCCGCCTTCGACGGCACGGACCTGTTCACGATGAACCCGTCCGCCCGCCGTGATCTGCGCGGCAGCCAGATGGCCATGATCTTCCAGGACCCGCTGTCCTCCCTCAACCCGGTCGTACCGATCGGGGTGCAGGTCACCGAGATCCTGGAGCGCCACCGCGGGATGAAGGGCGAGGCCGCCCGCAAGGAGGCCGCGCACCTGCTGGACCGGGTCGGCATTCCCGACCCGACCCGGCGGCTCAAGGAGTACCCGCACCAGATGTCCGGCGGTATGCGCCAGCGCGCGCTGATCGCCATGGCCGTCGCCTGCGCCCCGAGCATGCTCATCGCCGACGAGCCCACCACGGCGCTCGACGTGACGATCCAGGCGCAGATCCTGGAACTGCTCAAGGAACTCGTGGACCAGGAGGGCACCGCCCTGCTGATGATCACCCACGACCTCGGTGTGGTCGCCGGTCTCTGCGACCAGGTCAACGTGCTCTACGCGGGCAAGGTCGTCGAGTCCGCCGGGCGCCGCGAACTGTTCGCCCACCCCACCCACCCCTACGCGCACGGACTGCTGGGTTCCATCCCGCGTCTGGACGCCCCCCGGGGCGAGGCGCTCAAGCCCATCCGCGGCTCCATCAACGACCGCATCGCCTGGGCCGACGGCTGCGCCTTCGCGCCCCGCTGCGACCGGTACGAGATGGGCTGCCTGACCGGCACCCCGCCGCTCACCGAGCCGCGCGCGACCGGCCATCAGGTGCGGTGCGTCCACCCCGTACTCGATGACGCGAAGGCCGAGGAGGTCCCCGCATGAGCCTGCTCGAACTGGACGGCGTCAAGGTCCATTTCCCCATCAAGAAGGGTGTCCTGTTCGACCGCACGGTCGGCCACGTCTACGCCGTGGACGGGATCTCCCTGAAGGTCGAGGCCGGCCAGACCTACGGCCTGGTCGGCGAGTCCGGCTGTGGCAAGACCACCCTCGGGCGGTCGGTGCTGCGGCTGGTGGACATCACCGAGGGCTCCGTCGTCCTCGACGGCACCGACCTCGCGAAGCTCCCCAGCGAGGAGATGCGCCGCTTCCGGCGCCGGCTCCAGATGGTCTTCCAGGACCCGCTGGGCTCGCTCAACCCCCGGCAGAACATCGAGTCGATCCTGTCCGAGGGCATGGTCGCCCACGGCATCGGCAAGGACCAGGAGGAGCGCCGGGAGAAGATCAAGTCGATCCTGGACAAGGTCGGTCTGCCCTCCAACGCGCTCGCCCGCTACCCGCACGAGTTCTCCGGCGGTCAGCGCCAGCGCATCGGCATCGCCCGCGCGCTCGTCCTCGAACCCGACGTGATCATCTGCGACGAGCCGGTCTCCGCGCTCGACGTGTCGGTCCAGGCCCAGGTCATCAACCTGCTGGAGGAGCTCCAGGAGGAACTCGGCCTGACCTACCTGGTGATCGCCCACGACCTCGCCGTGGTCCGGCACATCTCCGACGTGATCGGCGTGATGTACCTGGGCTCGATGGTCGAGGAGGCGCCGAGCGACGCGCTCTACGCCGAGCCGAAGCACCCGTACACCAAGGCCCTGATGTCGGCCGTCCCGGTGCCCGACCCGGAGGTGGAGGACCAGCGTGAGCGCATCCTGCTCATCGGTGACCTGCCGTCCCCGGCGAACCCGCCGAGCGGCTGCCGCTTCCACACCCGCTGCCCGTGGGCGCAGGCCGAGCGGTGCGGGACCGAGCGGCCGGAACTGCGGGATGTCGGCGGCGGCCACCGGGTGGCCTGCCACTACACCGAGGAGATCGCGGCCGGGACGCTGAAGCGGACCATCGGCGAGGTCGTCTCGGCCACGCGCGAGGGCGTGGAGGACGTACCGCCGTCCCTGCCGGAGCAGGCCGAGAAGGCGGAGGCCGCGGTCGGCAAGGCCGAGCGGGCGGCGAAGGCCGTGACGACCGCCGAGGTCGGCAAGGGGGACGTCGGCAAGGCGGACGTCGGCAAGGCGGACAAGGCCGCGGACGCCGACACGGTCGAGAAGGCCGTCTGACCCGCTGAAGACAGCAAGCTCACCCCAGCCCTCGCCTTGTTTTGCAAGGCGAGGGCTGCTTGCTGGGTGAGAATGTACGAGTGCTCCAGCAACTGTTCAGCCCGTCCGTCCTGCATCTGCTCGACCTGATGGGCATCTTCGTCTTCGCGATCTCCGGTGCCCTGCTGGCCGTGCGCAAGAACTTCGACGTCTTCGGCATAGCCGTGCTCGCCCAGGCCACCGCGCTGGGCGGAGGGCTCTTCCGCGATCTGGTCATCGGCGCGGTGCCGCCCGCCGCCTTCACGGAACTGGGCTACTTCGTCACCCCCCTGATCGCCGCGTCCCTGGTGTTCTTCCTTCATCCGCACGTCGAACGCATCCAGGTCGGCGTCAACGTCTTCGACGCGGCCGGCCTCGGATTCTTCTGCGTGGTCGGGACCACCAAGGCCTATGACTACGGGCTCGGCCTGACCGCCTCCGCCTGTCTGGGCCTGGCCACCGCGGTCGGCGGCGGTGTACTGCGCGACGTGCTCGCCAACGAGGTGCCCTCGCTGCTGCGCTGGGACCGTGATCTGTACGCGGTCCCGGCCATCGTCGGCGCCACCATGGTCGCCCTGTGCATCCGCTTCGACGTGCTGAACCCGGTGACCAGCTCCCTCGCCGTGGTCACGGCCTTCGTACTGCGGCTGCTCGCGATGCGCTACCACTGGCGGGCACCCCGGGCGTGGCACCGCCGTTCGACGGTCAGCGAGGAGTAGAGGGAGGGTCCCGCCGCCCGACAAAGCTACCGCTTAGTATTATCTTCTTGTACTGTTCAGGCATGCCAGAAGCAGCCTCCGCCCAGGTCACCCGGGCCACGATCGGCGCCAGTGAGTTCGACCGTGACACCGCCCTCACCCCGCGTGCGCCCGGCGTCTACGACATCGACCTCTCCGCCGGCTGGACGATCATCAGCGCCGTCAACGGCGGATACCTGCTGGCGGTCCTGGGCCGCGCGCTCGCGGACGCCCTCCCGCACTCCGACCCGTTCACCATCTCCGCGCACTATCTGACCGCCTCCCAGCCGGGTCCGGCGGTCGTCCGCACCGAGACGGTGCGCACCGGACGGACCCTGTCGACCGGTCAGGCGTCCCTGTTCCAGCGGGACGCGGAGGGCCGGGAGGTCGAACGTATCCGCGTCCTCGCCTCCTACGGCGACCTGGACTCCCTCCCCGACGACGTCCGCACGACGGCCGAGCCTCCCGCGATCCCGCCGATGGAGCAGTGCTTCGGTCCCGAGGACGGTCCGACCCCCGTCGAGGGCAGCTCCGCCATCACCGAGCGCCTGATGCTCAAGCTCGACCCCTCGACCCTGGGCTGGGCCCTCGGACAGCCCTCGGGCAAGGGGGAGATGCGGGCCTGGTTCGGCCTCGCCGACGGCCGGGACGCCGACCCCTTCGCCCTGCTCCTCGCGGTGGACGCGCTGCCGCCGACCGCTTTCGAACTGGGCCTGTCCGGCTGGGTCCCCACGGTGGAACTCACCGCCCACATCCGTTCCCGCCCCGCCCCGGGGCCCCTGCGGGTCGCGATCACCACCCGCAACCTCGCCGGCGGCTTCCTGGAGGAGGACGCCGAGGTCTGGGACAGCAGGGACCGCCTGGTCGCACAGTCCCGCCAGCTGGCAAGGGTGCGGCTGGCGTAGGCGAGCCCGTCCGGCGATCGGGGGCGAGGCCCGCAGGGCCGAAAGGGGGCTGGGGGGCACAGCCCCCAGGTACGGGACGGGAAGGGGCGGCGGGGGCGAAGGAAGCCCTCACTCGCCCCCACCCGGCTGGTCAAGCCAGTGCATCCGCCCGATCCCGATCAGCCGCATCTGCCGCGCGGCCACCCGCGACACCCGCTCTCGCGCCCCCGCCTCGCTCCCCGCCATCCCCTCCAGCAGGAGCGACGCGGTTCCCAGCATCAGGTCCACATAGAGCTGCGCCAGCATCAGTACATCCTCGTGGCTCCACCCCGCCGACACCGCGTCCTTGCCCAGGGCCTCCCCGACCTCTGCGGTGAACAGTCCCAGCTGCCCGTGGATCGCCTCCCGCACCGACCGCACCCCGCCGTGCCGCTCGCGGGCGATGAAACGGACGTGCGCGGGGTACGCGTCCACATGACCGGCGATCAGATCGACCGCACGCTCGATGCGTTCCTCCCCGTCGCCGGTGGAGGACACCGTCGTCCGGATCATCGGGTGCAGGCTGCCCAGCGCCTCCCCGACCAGGGCCACGCCCAGATCCTCGACCGACCGGAAGTGCCGGTAGAAGGCGGTCGGAGCGATTCCGGCCGCGCGGGTGACCTCGCGCAGGCCCAGGCTGCTCAGACTCTGACCCTCGAGCAGTTGCAGCGCCGCGTCGAGCAGTGCCTGCCGGGTCTTCTGCTTCCGGGCCTGCCGGACGCCGGGGGTGTGACTCATGCCATCCAGTCAACAACTGTTCACCGCAAGGTGAAAGTCATGAGCCCCGCTAGACTGGGTAGTCAGTGAACAGATGTAACTGAATGAAGGCGCACACCCACCCCGACACCTGGAGGAACTCCTCATGCTCTTCCTCGTCGCCGCGCTTCTGCTCCTGGGCGTCGCCCTGGGCGCCGTGGTCCACGCCCCGCTGTCCTTCTCCGTCGTCGCCGGCGCGGTCATCGCCGTCTGGCTGACCGTCTTCGCCCTGCGTGAGCGTCAGGACCGCCGACGCGGCACGCCGGCGCGCTGACCTCCCCAGGACCGCCCTCCGACACCCCCGACCGTGGGAGCCGATCACCATGCACCTCACCGCACCGGCCGCCCGCCGCACCGGAATCCACGACGCCGACGGGATGGCCGTCGCGTCCTTCGTCCTGGGCCTGCTGGGCCTGCTCGTTTTCAACGTCTTCCTCGGCCCGACCGCCATCGTGCTGGCGGCCCTCGCGCTGTGGCGGGGAACCCGCCGGCGCGGCCGCGCCCTCCTCGGCCTCGGACTCGGCGTCGCCGACCTCCTCGTCCTGCTGGCGTTCATGCAGGCGGACGGCACGATCTCGTGGAGTTTCTGAGCCACCGTCCCTTACCGGCCACCCGCGATCCGTGGCCGATGCACCGGGCCCCGTAGAATCGGCCCCACCATGGCCTACCTCGACCACGCCGCGACCACCCCGATGCTTCCCGAGGCGGTCGAGGCACTCACCGCGCACCTGGGTGTCACCGGCAACGCCTCCTCGCTCCACGCGGCCGGCCGCCGCGCCCGGCGCACCGTCGAGGAGGCCCGCGAGGCCCTCGCCGAAGCGCTCGGCGCCCGCCCCAGCGAGATCGTCTTCACCTCCGGCGGCACGGAGGCCGACAACCTCGCCGTGAAGGGCCTGTACTGGGCCCGCCGGGACGCCGACCCGGCCCGCACCCGGGTCCTCGCCAGCCCTGTGGAGCACCACGCGGTCCTCGACGCGGTCCACTGGCTCGGCGAGCACGAGGGCGCGACCGTCGAGTACCTGCCGGTCGACTCCCACGGACGGGTCCACCCGGACGCCCTGCGCGAGGCCATCGCCCGCGACCCCGGCGATGTCGCCCTCGCCACCGTCATGTGGGCCAACAACGAGATCGGCACCATCCTGCCGGTCCGTGAACTCGCGGCGGCCGCGGCCGAGTTCGGCGTACCCCTGCACTCCGACGCGGTGCAGGCCCTCGGTCAGACCCCGGTGGACTTCGCCACCTCCGGGCTCGCCGCGATGACCGTCTCCGGCCACAAGATCGGCGGCCCGTACGGCATCGGCGCGCTGGTCCTCGGCCGCGAGCACACCCCCGTGCCCGTACTGCACGGCGGTGGACAGGAGCGCCATGTGCGCTCCGGCACCCTCGACGTGCCCGCCATCGCCTCCTTCGCGGTCGCCGGACGGCTCGCCGCCGGGCGGCGGGAGTGGTTCGCCCGCGAGATCGGGCGGCTGCGCGACGACCTGGTCGCGGCGGTCCGCGAGGCCGTTCCCGACGTGGTCCTCGGCGGCGACCCCGCGCCGGACGGGCGGCTTCCGGCCAATGCCCACTTCACCTTTCCCGGCTGCGAGGGGGATTCGCTGTTGCTTCTGCTGGACGCCCAGGGCATCGAGTGCTCGACCGGCTCCGCGTGCACGGCCGGAGTCGCCCAGCCCAGCCACGTCCTGCTGGCCACCGGGGTGGATCCCGATCTGGCCAGGGGGACCCTGCGTTTCTCCCTGGGACACACCTCCACGGAGGCCGATGTCGAGGCGCTGGCGAAGGCCATCGGGCCGGCGGTGGAGCGGGCGCGGGCGGCCGGGCTGACCTGAGGGGTGTCTCGTCCCCGCCGCCGCCCCTTTCCTTTTCTGGGGCTGCGCCCTCGCGCCTCCGGGGGGCGCGGTCCTAAGGGAGGGCCTTGGTGTCCGGTGTCGTCCGTGTGGTGCGGGCCGCGCGGACGAGTTTCAGGTAGCGGTCCCAGTCCCAGTGGGGGCCCGGGTCGGTGTGGTCGGTGCCGGGGACCTCGACGTGGCCGACGATGTGTTCCCGGTCGACGGGGATGTCGTAGCGGACGCATATTCGGGCCGTGAGACGGGCCGAGGACGCGTACATCTCGTCCGTGAGGTCCTGGGGGCGGTCGACGAAGCCCTCGTGCTCGATGCCGATGCTGCGCTCGTTGTAGTCGCGGTTGCCCGCGTGGTACGCCACGTCCAGCTCACGGATCATCTGGGTGATCCGGCCGTCCTGGCCGACGATGTAGTGCGTGGACGCCTTGTGTCCCGGGTCCTGGAACGCCCGCACCGCGCTGTCGAAGCTGCCCTGCGTGACATGGACGATCACCATGTCGATGCCGTAGTCGTCCGGCCGGTCCGCCCGGCGCCAGTTGGCCTCCGAGGCGGCCACCCAGCGGGCCCCCGTGTAGTCGACCGCGCCCGGCTCACGCGGCTTCCCGACGCCGGGCACGCGCCACCACAGCCGCGCCAGCTCGTGCCGCGCCAGCACCGTCGTGCCCGTCGCGGCCGCCAGCCCGCCGACGAGCAGGGCCCGCCGCCCGATGCGCCGGTCCGCGTCCTTGCCCTCGGATGCTCCAGTAGCCCCCATGTGATCTCGAACGGATACCCGGCGGCCGTGGTTCCCGCGTCCCCGTACCCTTGAAGGGTTATGACTGACACCTCGCAGCCCTCCCGCCCCCTCCGCGTCCTGGCCGCCATGTCCGGCGGAGTCGACTCCGCCGTCGCCGCCGCCCGCGCGGCCGAAGCGGGGCACGACGTGACCGGCGTCCACCTCGCGCTCTCCGCGAACCCGCAGTCCTTCCGTACCGGCGCGCGGGGCTGTTGCACCATCGAGGACTCGCGCGACGCCCGCCGCGCCGCCGACGTCATCGGCATCCCGTTCTACGTGTGGGATCTCGCCGACCGCTTCCGTGAGGACGTCGTCGAGGACTTCGTCGCCGAGTACGAGGCCGGCCGAACCCCCAACCCCTGCCTGCGCTGCAACGAGAAGATCAAGTTCGCCGCCCTGCTGGACAAGGCGCTCGCCCTCGGCTTCGACGCGGTCTGCACCGGCCACTACGCCCAGGTGATCCTGCGCGAGGACGGCACGCGTGAGCTGCACCGCGCCTCCGACATGGCGAAGGACCAGAGCTACGTCCTCGGCGTGCTCGACGACCGCCAGCTCGCCCACGCGATGTTCCCCCTCGGCGACACGGTCACCACCAAGGAGGAGATCCGCGCGGAGGCCGAGCGGCGCGGACTCGCCGTCGCCAAGAAGCCCGACTCGCACGACATCTGCTTCATCGCCGACGGCGACACCCAGGGCTTCCTCGCGGGCCGCCTCGGGAAGGCCGAGGGCGACATCGTCGACGAGTCCGGCAGCAAGGTCGGCACCCACGAGGGCGCCTACGGCTTCACCATCGGCCAGCGCAAGGGCTTGCGCATCGGCACCCCCGCCCCCGACGGCAAGCCCCGCTACGTCCTCGACATCTCCCCGGTGGACAACACCGTCACGGTCGGCCCCGCGGCGGCCCTCGACGTCACCGCCCTCACCGCGATCAAGCCCCGCTGGTGCGGCGCCGCCCCCTCCGGCCCCGGCACCTACACCGCCCAGCTGCGCGCCCACGGCGGCGAGACCGAGGTGACGGCGGAGATCGTCGAGGGCTCCCTCGAGGTCTCCTTCACCGAGCCCGTCCGCGGCGTCGCCCCCGGCCAGGCGATCGTCCTCTACGACGGCACCCGCGTGGTCGGCTCGGCGACGATCGCGTCGACCGTGCGGGCGACGGCAGACGTGGCCTGAGCGCTCGCGCCGCGCGACCGCGGACGCCGCGAGCCGAACGCCGCCCGCCCGGGGAGCCGGACGGGCCGCTCAGCGTGCGAAGAAGTCCGCCAGGACCGGGGCCAGGACGTCCGGTTCGACCATATGGGTCTGGCCTTCCAGGGTGCGGTACGCGCCCCGGGGCACGGACTCCGCGATCGCCCGCGCGGCCTCACGCATCCACGCCGGGCTCGCGTCCCCCGCGATCGACAGCACCGGCACCGGGATCGCCGACAACAGCTCGCGCGGCACGCTCCCGTCACCCATCACGGCGTCGTCGTACGCCAGACTCGGGGCCATCGACTCCATCCCGGCCCACATCGGGGACTGCCGGGCGCCCTCGATGACGGCCTCGCCCAGCCCGGTCAGCCGCAGGAAGAGCTCCACCGCGTCCCCGCGGCGCCCCTCCGCGAGCGCCACCGTGAGCTGTTCGGTGTACCGGGCGCGTTCGGCCAGGTCGTCGGCCGACATCGCGTACGGCGTCTCGTACACGGCGACATGGCGCACCGGCAGCCCGCTCGCCGCCGCCCTGAGCGCCAGCGCACCGCCCGAGGAGACGCCGTACAGGGCCGCCTCGCCGCCCAGCGACTCGATCAGCGCCGCCAGGTCCTCGACCTCGCGCTCCACCGCGTACGGCGGTGTGTCGCCGCTCGCGCCGCGGCCCCGGCGGTCGTACACGACCACCCGGAACCGCTCCGACAGGGGAGCGGCCAGCGGCGCCACCGTGCCGCCCGTCGACATCGCGCCGCTGACGAGGACGATCGTGGGTCCCCGCCCCGCGCTCTCGTAGGCCAGGGACGTGCCGTCGCGCGAAGAGATGTTCTTGTCCATGTCTCACCAGACTGCCGCACGGCACGGACTTCATCGCGGAAGCGGGCGGCGCGTCCGCCGATCGCAACCCTTCTACGCGATCATCCGACTTCCACGTCGTAGAAGCAGAGGTGATCCCTGATCTCCGCGACGGCCGTCTTCGGCTCCGGGTACGCCCAGACCAGGTCCGGCGCGTCCGGCAGCGACCAGTAGGACGCGTCGCCCTTGAACGGGCAGTGCGTGCGCGTCCCGGACGGCGTCAGCAGATCAAGGCGTACGTCCGCGGGCGGGATGTAGTACCGCGCGGGACATCCCGTCTCGTGCAGCACCAGCGCCCGGTCGCTCTCCGCCAGCACCTGCCCGCCGTGCACCACGCGGACGCGCCGGTCACTGGGCTCGACGGTGATGCGGTGACCTCGGGTCATGATCGCTCCTTCTGGGTGGCCGACTCGGCGATTACAGCGCACGCTGGAGCGGACTTCTTCCCGAGGAGGTCGCATGGGAGCCAGGAACACCGGCAGCAACCGGGGGACCCTCACCCACCGGGCCCGTTACGCCGCAGGCCACCCGGGCAGGGTCCCCGCCCACGCGCGGCGCGCCCTGCGCGACGCCTGGCTGCGGCTGCGGCACCGCGACCACATCGCCTACTACCGGGCGGTGATGGCCTCCGACGCGGCCCGCAGCGCCGAGGCCGCCGTCGGCCACAGTCCCTCGCGCGAGCAGTGGGCGCGGATCGGCCGGATGCAGTTCGACTACCTGGTGGAGCACGGTCTGCGGCCGCACCACCGCATGCTGGAGATCGGCTGCGGCAACCTCCGCGCGGGGCGCCTGTTCATCGGCCACCTGGAGCCCGGCCACTACTACGGCATCGACATCTCGCCGCACATCCTGCTCGCCGCCCAGGACACCCTGGTACGGGACGGGCTGCAGGCCAAGCTGCCCCATCTGACCCTCGCGAACGACCTCACCTTCGCCTTCCTGCCCGACGGCCACTTCGACGTCGTCCACGCGCACAGCGTCTTCTCGCACTCGCCCCGGCACGTCATCGAGGAGTGCTTCGCGCACGTCGGCAGGGTGCTGGCACCCGGTGGGTTCTTCGACTTCACGTTCGACCGCACCGACGGCGAGGAGCACCAGGTGCTCCACGAGGACTTCTACTACCGGACCCGGACGCTGACGGAACTGGCCGCCGGGTACGGACTGTCGGCGCGGTTCATGGACGACTGGGAGAAGCTGCCGCACCGGCAGTCGAAGATGCGGCTGACCACGATGTCCGACCGCGCCCGTACTGTGGGCCCGTGAACATCTGCGTCTTCCTCTCCGCCGCCGACCTCGACGACCGCTACACCGGCCCCGCGCGGGACTTCGCGCGGCTGCTCGGCAAGGGCGGGCACACCCTGGTCTGGGGCGGTTCGGACGTCGGACTGATGAAGGTCGTCGCCGACGGGGTGGAGGAGGCGGGCGGCCGGCTCCTCGGCGTCTCGGTGGAGTTCCTCGCGGCGAAGGCGCGCACCGGCGTCGACGAGATGGTGATCGCAAAGGACCTCGCCGAGCGGAAGCGGCTGCTGCTGGAGAAGGCGGACGCGGTCGTCGTCATGGTCGGCGGCACCGGCACCCTCGACGAGGCGACCGAGATCCTGGAGCTCAAGAAGCACGGGCACACCGAGATGCCGGTGGTCCTGCTCAACACCGCGGGGTTCTACGACGGACTCAAGGAGCAGTTCCGCCGTATGGAGGACGAGGGCTTCCTGCCCCGCCCGCTCACCGACCTGGTGTTCTTCGCCGAGGAGCCGGTGGGCGCGCTGGCGCACCTGGAGGAGAGCCTGGGCGTGGAGTGAGCGCCCGGTGATGCGAGCATGGCCGGTATGGCTACCCATGTGATCACCGGAGCGGGCTCCGGCATCGGCGCGGCCGTCGCCCGCCGTCTGCACGCGCGCGGGGACGGACTCGTGCTGCACGCGCGCGACGCGGGCCGGGCGAAGGAACTGGCGGCCCAGTTCCCCGGCGCCCGCACCCTCGTCGGGGACCTCGCCGACCCCGACCGGCTCAGCTGGGCCTTCTCCCACCAGTCGCTCCCCGACCAGGTCGACTCCCTGCTCCACATCGCCGGCGTGGTCGACCTCGGCCCGGTGGGCGACCTCACCCCGAAGACCTGGCGCCACCAGCTGAACGTCAACCTCCTCGCCCCCGCCGAGCTGACCCGCCACCTCCTGCCCCAGCTCCGCACGAGCCGGGGACACGTGATCTTCGTCAACTCCGGCGCCGGCCTGAACGCGCACGCCGGCTGGTCCGCCTACGCCGCCTCCAAGCACGGTCTGAAGGCCCTCGCCGACTCCCTGCGCCACGAGGAGCACGCGGCCGGCGTCCGTGTGACCTCGGTCTACCCGGGCCGCACGGCCAGCCCGATGCAGGCCAAGGTCCACAGCCAGGAGGGCAAGAAGTACGACCCCGCGCGGTGGATCGACCCCGAGTCGGTCGCCACGACGATCGTCACGGCCCTGGACCTCCCGCGGGACGCGGAGATCAACGACCTGACGGTCCGCCCGGGGTGGTGATCGCCATCCGTGAGCACCACCCGGCCCGTCCGGCGACTGAGGACGAGGCCCGTTCAGGACCGAAGGGGGGTCCGGGGGCGCAGCCCCCGGGAGGGGACGGGGCGGCGGGGGCGACAACCCCCGGCCACCCACTGCGTACGCTTCTCGCGTGAGCGACAACAGTCAGCCCCCCTTCGGCCCCGCCACCGGCATCGGCTCCCTGCCGGGCGGCGACGCCCGGGAAGCCGCGAGAACCGTCACCGGCAGCTTCGAGAACTTCCCCCACCTCCCCGAACTTCCCGCCCGCGGCCCCGGCGCGGACATGATCGGCCGGACCACGGGCATGCTCGTGGAGCTGTACGCCCGCGTCGAGCCCAGCGGCTGGCGGCTCGGTGACCGCCCGGGCCGGGACACCAAGCGCGCCCGCTCCTGGCTCGGCCAGGACCTCGACGCGCTGGAGGAGTTCACCCAGGGCTACGAAGGCCCGCTGAAGGTCCAGGCTGTCGGACCCTGGACCCTCGCCGCCGCCCTGGAACTGCGCAACGGCGAGGCCGCCCTCTCCGACCCCGGCGCCTGCCGCGACCTCGCCGCCTCCCTCGCCGAAGGGCTCCGCCTCCACCTCGCCGAGGTACGGCGCCGCATCCCCGGCGCGCAGCCCGTCCTGCAGCTCGACGAGCCCTCCCTCACCGCCGTACTGCGCGGCCATGTGCGGAGCGCGAGCGGCTACCGCACGCACCGCGCGGTGGACCGGCAGATCGTCGAGGGCACGCTGCGCGACGTCGTCGGGGTTCACGACGGCGGGCCCGTCGTGGTCCACTCGTGCGCGCCGGACGTCCCCTTCACCCTGCTGCGCCGGGCGGGCGCGGCGGCGGTCTCCTTCGACTTCTCCCTCCTCACCGAGCGTGACGACGAGGTGATCGGGGAAGCGGTGGAGAGCGGGACCCGGCTGTTCGCCGGTGTCGTCCCGGGCACGGAGGGCCCGTTGTCGGACCCGGGCGGTAGCGTCATGGGTGTCAGGACGCTCTGGCGCAGGCTGGGGCTGCGGCCGGGACTCCTCCCGGAGGCGGTCACGCTCACCCCGGCGTGCGGACTCGCGGGGGCTTCCCCGGAGTACGCGCGCAGGGCCTACGCACAGTGCGTCCGGGCGGCGAGATCCCTCGCGGACAACCCAGAGTGACGGGAGGACCCACGGTGGCCGGCGACAAGCAAGCGGAGACGACGAGCGTGCCCGCCGAGGCGCGGGAGAGGCACGCCGGGCTCGCCGAGCGGATCGAGGAGCACCGCTTCCGGTACTACGTGAACGACGCCCCCGTCATCAGCGACGCCGACTTCGACCTGCTGCTGCGCGAGCTGGCGGCGCTGGAGGAGGAGTATCCGGAGCTGCGCACGCCCGACTCGCCGACCCAGAAGGTCGCGGGCGCCTACGAGACGGAGTTCACCTCCGTCCAGCACGTCTCGCGCATGCTCTCCCTCGACAACACGTTCAACGACGAGGACCTCGCCGCCTGGGCCGAGCGCATCCACAAGGAGCTGGGCGAGCAGAGGTTCCACTTCCTGTGCGAGCTGAAGGTCGACGGCCTCGCCGTCAACCTCACCTACGAGCGGGGCCGGCTCGTCCGCGCGGCGACCCGCGGCGACGGCCGCACCGGCGAGGACATCACGCCCAACGTCCGCACCATCGCCGAGATCCCGGACCGGCTGACCGGCGACGAGGTGCCCGGCCTCGTGGAGATCCGCGGCGAGGTCTACTTCCCCATGGACATGTTCCAGGAACTCAACGCGCGGCTGAACGCGGCCGGCGACAAGCCCTTCGCCAACCCGCGCAACGCGGCGGCCGGTTCACTGCGCCAGAAGGACCCGCGGGTCACCGCCACCCGCCCGCTGCACATGGTGGTCCACGGCATCGGTGTCCTGGAGGGCTACCAGGGCATGACCCGCCTCTCCCAGGGCTACGACCTGCTCAGGACCTGGGGCCTGCCGACCTCCGACCACAACAGGGTCGTCGACGACCTCGCCGGTGTACGGGAGTTCATCGCGTACTACGGCGAGAACCGGCACTCCGTGGCGCACGAGATCGACGGTGTCGTCGTCAAACTCGACGAGATCCCCCTCCAGGGACGCCTCGGCACCACCTCACGCGCCCCGCGCTGGGCCATCGCGTACAAGTACGCGCCCGAGGAGGTCAACACCAAGCTGCTCGACATCCGCGTGGGGGTGGGGCGTACCGGCAGGGTCACGCCGTACGCACAGGTGAAGCCGGTCACCGTCGCCGGGTCCGAGGTCGAGTTCGCCACGCTGCACAACCAGGACGTGGTCAGGGCCAAGGGCGTGCTCATCGGTGACACGGTGGTGCTGCGCAAGGCCGGTGATGTGATCCCGGAGATCCTCGGGCCGGTCGCGGACCTGCGGGACGGCAGCGAGCGCGAGTTCGTGATGCCGTCCGGGTGCCCCGAGTGCGGTACGCCGCTGAAGGCCATGAAGGAGGGCGATGTCGACCTGCGCTGCCCCAACGCCCGTTCGTGTCCCGCCCAGTTGCGGGAGCGGCTGTTCTATCTCGCCGGGCGCAAGGCGCTGGACATCGAGCACTTCGGCTATGTCGCCGCGGCGGCGCTGACCAGGCCGCTGGAGCCCGCGGACCCGCCGCTCGGGGACGAGGGCGATCTCTTCGACCTCACCGTGGAGCAGTTGCTGCCCATCAGGGCGTACGTCCTGGACCAGGACAGCGGGCTGCCCAAGCGGGATCCGAGGACCGGTGAGGAGAAGGTCGCCACCGTCTTCGCCAACCAGGAGGGTGAGCCGAAGAAGAACGCGGTGGCGATGCTGGCGAACATCGACGCGGCCAAGGAGCGCCCGCTGGCCCGTGTGCTGACCGGACTGTCGATCCGTCATGTCGGGCCGGTCGCGGCGGAGGCACTGGCCCGCGAGTTCGGCTCCGTCGACCGCATCGAGCAGGCAGACGAGGAGGAGCTGGCGAACACCGAGGGCGTCGGACCGACCATCGCCGCCTCGCTCAAGCAGTGGTTCGCGGAGGACTGGCACCGCGAGATCATCCGCAAGTGGAAGGCGGCCGGCGTCCGCATGGAGGACGAGGGGGCCGGCGAGGACCAGGGCCCGCGTCCGCTGGAAGGGATCACCGTCGTCGTGACCGGAACTTTGGACCATTTCACCCGGGATGGCGCGAAAGAGGCGCTGCAGAGCCAGGGCGCGAAGGTGACCGGTTCGGTCTCCAAGAAGACGTCGTTCGTGGTGGTGGGAGATAATCCCGGGTCAAAATATGACAAGGCGATGCAGTTGAAGGTGCCGGTTCTGAACGAAGCGGGCTTCACCGTCCTGCTCGAGCAAGGGCCGGAGGCCGCGGCCGGCCTCGCCCTTTCGGCCGAGGAGTAGCGGTTGAAGCCCACGCGATCGGCGCATACCAGATGCATACGGGTGGCTGGGGCGCATTCGGGCAACCGTCGGCGACCGGTGCCCGTGGAAGCCTCCTGCGGCCTACTGTTGAGATGTGCGCCTGCCGTGCCCAGCTGCGGTCGGGGCAATTCCGTACCCGCGAAGGGTGCGGGCAAGGGCTTTCCGACGCGGAGCCGCTGAGGGTTGTCGGGCACCGGGCCGCGTGGCGTGGGCACCGCCGGCTGTGAGAGGGACGGGAATGGAACCGACCGAGAGCGCCGCCCCGGGCTCACGGCTGCGCTTGCGCCGCATGACGGTCGCATGGCGGCGCCGCCGTGAGGACGGGCGGCCCGCGGGGCGGCCGGGCGCGCAGGGGCGCACCGGAGCGGGCACCGCGGACGCGCGCGGTACGGACGCGCGCGGTGCCGGACAGTCGGCCACCGGGCGTGCTCCCCGGCTGTCCGGATCCCGGCCCCTGTCCCGCTCGCTGTCGGGTTCGCCGGCCGGATCGTCCGGCTCGCTGTCCGAGACGGACGCCGAACGCCACCCGTCCTGGCCCGCGTTGCCCACCGCTGTCGTCGCGGCGGCCGGCTTTGTTCTGGGCGCCGGTTTCCTCCGGGCCTTCACCACAGGACACGCGCTGTTCCCGGGCGGGACCGTCGGCTGGTCGCTCGCCGTGCTGACCGGAATCATCGTGGGGCACCTGGTGATGCTGGGCCGCTCCCGCTGGTGGGGCGGCACGGGCTCGGGCGCCGCTCTCACCCTGGCCGTCCTGCTGCTGTACGGCTGGGTCGCGTCCGGGATGATCAGCCTCACCGTCGTCGTGCTGGTCGGCGTCGCCCGGCGGGGCCGCTGGCGGCAGGGTGTGCTGCACGGGGCGGTGGATCTGCTCGGCATCGGCGCCGGGGCGCTGGTGCTGGCCGCGTTCGGCTCCGTGCCGTCCGTCGAGTCGCCGTCGAGTCCGGACACCTGGACGCTGTACACCGCCCCCGGGGTGGTACTCGTCGCAGCCGCCTATCTCGCGGTCACCCGCAGCCTGCTCTGGTACCTGCACACACCCCGTGCGGGGCTGCCCACCGTGGCCCGGACCGCCCTGATTCGGCAAGGACTCGTGGCCGTCGCCCTGCTCGGCATAGCGCCCCTGGTGTGTGTGGTCGCCGACGCCAAACCCGTCCTGCTGCCGCTGTTCTGCATCCCGCTCATCGCCCTCGACTCCACCCTCTGGATAGCCCGCGCCCGCGCCGAGGAGCAGCTGCGCGATCCGCTCACCGGGCTGCCCAACCGGCAGTGGCTGCTGGAACGGATCTGGACCGCGCTGGACGACGCGGAGCGGATCGGTGTGCGCTCCGCCCTCATGCTCATCGACCTGGACCGGTTCCGGTCGGTCAACGACACCCTCGGGCATCTCGCCGGTGACCGGCTGCTGCTGCAGATCGCCGACCGGCTGAGACTCGCCCTGCCGCGCGGGGCGGAGGCCGCGCGGCTCGGCGGTGACGAGTTCGCCGTCTTACTGCCCGTCGCCGACTCCACGACCTCCGCGACCCGGGTCGCCCGCGGTCTCGTCTCCGCCCTCAGCTCCCCGCTCGACCTCGACGGGCTCACCCTCGTCCTGGAGGCGAGTGCGGGAGTCGCCGTGTTCCCGGACCACGCGGTCGACGCGGAAGGGCTGCTGCGCCGGGCGGACGTGGCGATGTACCAGGCGAAGCGGGACCGTACGGGAGTCGAGGCGTACGAGTCCAAGCGCGACTCCAACACCCCTGACCGGCTGGGGCTGCTGGGCGATCTGCGCCGCGCCCTGGACGCGCGTGAGGTGGAACTGCACTACCAGCCCAAGGTGCGCTTCGACGGGCATGTCGCCGGGCTCGAGGCCCTGGTGCGGTGGGTGCACCCCGAGCGGGGCAGGGTGCCGCCGGACGAGTTCATAGCGATCGCCGAATCGTCCGGGCTGATGCCGCATCTCACCGAGTACGTGCTCGAGACCGCGCTCGGGCAGGTGGCCGAGTGGCGGTCCCAGGGACTGTTCGTCCCGGTCGCCGTCAACGTGTCGCCCCGCGATGTGCACACCCCCGGCTTCGCCGGCTCCGTCGCGGCGCGGCTGGCCCGGCACGGGGTACCGGCGGGAGCGCTCCAACTGGAGATCACCGAGCACGTCCTGCTGGAGGACCCGCAGCGGGCCGCCGACACGCTGAACGCGCTGACCGGGCACGGCGTCAAGATGTCCCTGGACGACTTCGGGACCGGCTACTCCTCCCTCGTGCATCTGCGGCGGCTGCCGGTGAGCGAGCTGAAGATCGACCGGTCGTTCGTGGCACGGCTGGCCATCGACAACGAGGACGCGGAGATCGTGCGGTGCACGATCGATCTGGCGCACTCGCTGGGGCTGCTCGTGGTGGCGGAGGGCGTCGAGGACGACGAGACCTGGGAGCGGCTGCGGGATCTGCGCTGCGACGCCGTGCAGGGCTGGCTGGTCGCCGCGGCGATGCCGCCGGACGAGACCACGGCGTGGCTGCTCGCCCGCGGCTCCCGCGGCTGGCAACGGCCGGCAGCCGCCCTGCCGGCCGCAAGAACAGCCGACGACTAGCCCCGCCGCCGACGCCCACCCGACAGGCCACGCACACAACGCCACCGCGCCCGCCGCCCTCCGCCCCGCTCCCGCGGGCGGTCGTGCCACTGGGGCGGCACGGGTGGGCGCGACGGCACCCCGCGAGCGCCGGGCTGCGCGCACACCCCCCGCCCGGCGTCCACGCCGGGTACGGTGCAGGCGCCGGGCGCAGCCGGGAGGCATCCGCCGGGCACCGCACACACCGGCCGCGTGACCTCGTACCGCCGCGGGGCGCGGCGACGAGGCACCGGCCGTGCAACCCGCCCCGCTGCCGGCACCCACCGCCACCACCACCCGCACGGGACGGCGCGACGCCCGTGAACGGGCCTCACCGGCACGCCCCCGGCCCATCGGTACGGGCACCGCCCCCCGCCCCATAGGATTGGTCCCAAAACACTCACACTCACCCCAGAGGATCGCTGCATGCCTGGCATTACGCGCGAGGAGGTCGCCCACCTCGCCCGGCTGGCGCGTCTGGAGCTGAAGCCCGAAGAGCTCGACCACTTCGCAGGCCAGCTCGACGACATCATCGGCGCGGTCGCCCGCGTCAGCGAAGTCGCCGGCCAAGACGTCCCGCCGACCTCGCACCCCCTCCCGCTGACCAACGTCATGCGGCCGGACGAGGTCCGTCCCTCGCTCACCCCCGAGCAGGCGCTCTCCGGCGCCCCGGCCCAGGAGCAGCAGCGTTTCAAGGTGCCGCAGATCCTGGGGGAGGAGTAACCCGCCATGAGCGATCACATCATCAGGCTCACCGCCGCCGAGACCGCCGCGAGGATCGCCTCCGGCGAGCTCACCGCCGTCGAGGTCACCGAGGCGCACCTGGCCCGGATCGAGGCCGTCGACGAGAAGGTGCACGCCTTCCTGCACGTCGACCGCGAAGGCGCCCTGGCGCAGGCTCGCGCCGTCGACGAGAAGCGCGCCCGGGGCGAGAAGCTCGGTCCGCTGGCCGGCGTCCCGCTCGCCCTCAAGGACATCTTCACCACCGAGGGCATCCCGACCACCGTCGGTTCCAAGATCCTCGAGGGCTGGGTCCCGCCGTACGACGCGACGCTCACCAAGCGGCTCAAGGCCGCCGACGTCGTCATCCTCGGCAAGACCAACATGGACGAGTTCGCCATGGGGTCCAGCACCGAGAACAGCGCCTACGGACCGACCGGCAACCCGTGGGACCTCACCAGGATCCCCGGGGGCTCCGGCGGCGGGTCGTCCGCCGCCCTCGCCTCCTTCCAGGCGCCGCTCGCCATCGGCACCGACACCGGCGGTTCCATCCGCCAGCCCGCCGCCGTCACCGGCACCGTCGGTGTGAAGCCGACGTACGGCGCGGTCTCGCGGTACGGCATGGTCGCCTTCTCCAGCTCCCTCGACCAGGGCGGCCCCTGCGCCCGTACGGTCCTGGACGCCGCCCTGCTGCACGAGGTGATCGCCGGGCACGACCCGCTGGACTCCACCTCCATCGACGAGCCGGTGCCCGCGGTCGTCGAGGCCGCCCGCAACGGGTCCGTGGCCGGTATGCGGGTCGGGGTCGTCAAGCAGTTCCGGGGGGAGGGCTACCAGGCGGGTGTCGTCCAGCGGTTCGACGAGGCCGTGGAGCTGATGCGGGGGCTCGGCGCCGAGATCGTCGAGCTGGACTGCCCCTCCTTCGACCTCGCGCTGTCGGCCTACTACCTGATCGCACCCTCCGAGTGCTCGTCCAACCTCGCCCGCTTCGACGGCCTTCGCTACGGCCGGCGGATGGGTGACGACGGCACGCACTCCGCCGAGGAGGTCACCTCGCTGACCCGCGAGGCCGGCTTCGGCGACGAGGTCAAGCGCCGCATCATGCTCGGCACCTACGCGCTCAGCTCCGGCTACTACGACGCGTACTACGGCAGCGCCCAGAAGGTCCGCACGCTGATCAAGCAGGACTTCGACAAGGCGTTCGAGCAGGTCGACGTGATCGTCTCCCCGACGACACCCACCACCGCCTTCCCGATCGGCGAGCGCGCCGACGACCCGATGGCGATGTACCTCGCCGACCTGTGCACCATCCCGACCAACCTGGCCGGCAACGCCGCCATGTCGCTGCCCTGCGGCCTCGCGCCCGAGGACAACCTGCCGGTCGGACTGCAGATCATCGCCCCGGTCATGAAGGACGACCGCCTCTACACGGTGGGCGCCGCCGTGGAGGCAGCCTTCGTGGAAAAGTGGGGCCACCCGCTGATCGAGGAGGCTCCGTCGCTGTGAGTGCACTGACCAAGGCCAAGGGATTCAAGAAGTCCCGGTCCGGTACGTACCTGTCCATGGCCGCCACCGCGGTCGGCGCGTTCGGCGTCGCCAAGCGTGTCAAGAAGGCGCGGCTGGAGAAGGACACCCTGGTACTGATCGACGCCACCGTGTCCGCCGCCGCCATCGTCACCGGCCTCGCCATCCTCTACCGCGAGCTGAAGCGGCTGGGCGACGACGACGTCCTGCTGGGCTGAGAGGGAAGTTACACCGTGACCACCACGACCGACCTGGTGTCGTACGAGGACGCTCTCGCGTCGTACGACCCCGTCATGGGCCTCGAGGTCCATGTCGAACTCGGCACCAAGACCAAGATGTTCTGCGGGTGCTCCACCGAGCTGGGCGCCGACGCCAACTCGCAGACCTGTCCGGTCTGCCTCGGCATGCCCGGCGCGCTCCCGGTCGTCAACGCGATCGGCGTCGAGTCCGCCGTCAAGATCGGTCTCGCGCTGCACTGCGAGATCGCCGAATGGTGCCGCTTCGCCCGGAAGAACTACTTCTATCCGGACATGCCGAAGAACTTCCAGACCTCCCAGTACGACGAGCCGATCGCCTTCGACGGCTACCTCGACGTGCAGCTGGAGGACGGTGAGACCTTCCGCGTGGAGATCGAGCGCGCCCACATGGAGGAGGACACCGGCAAGTCCACGCACGTGGGCGGCGCCACCGGCCGTATCCACGGCGCCTCCCACTCGCTGCTCGACTACAACCGCGCGGGCATCCCGCTGATCGAGATCGTCACCAAGCCGATCACCGGCGCCGGCGAGCGGGCCCCCGAGGTCGCGCGGGCGTACGTCCGTGAACTGCGCGAGCTCATCCGGGCGCTCGGTGTGTCCGACGCCCGGATGGAGATGGGCCAGATGCGCTGCGACGTGAACCTGTCGCTGCGCCCGCACGGCCGGGAGAAGTTCGGCACGCGCTCGGAGACGAAGAACGTCAACTCGCTCAGGTCCGTCGAGCGCGCCGCCCGGTTCGAGATCCAGCGGCATGCCGCCGTACTCGACGCGGGCGGGACGATCATCCAGGAGACCCGGCACTTCCACGAGGACACGGGGTCCACGACCTCGGGCCGCGTGAAGGAGGAGGCCGAGGACTACCGGTACTTCCCCGAGCCCGACCTGGTGCCCGTCGCGCCCTCGCGCGAGTGGGTCGAAGAACTGCGCGCGGGGCTGCCCGAGCTGCCGCTGGTCCGCCGCAACCGGCTCCGCGAGGACTGGGGGATCTCCGGCACGGACATGCAGTCGATCCTCAACGCCGGTGCGCTGGACCGGATCGTGGCCACCATCGACGCCGGTGCGGACGCCGCTTCCGCCCGGAAGTGGTGGACGGGCGAACTGGCCCGTGCCGCCAACGAGTCCGGCAAGGCCCTCGACGAGCTCGCGATCACCCCGGCGCAGGTCGCCCGGATCGCCGGGCTGGTGAACGCGGGGGACCTCAACGACAAGCTGGCCCGCCAGGTCATCGAGGGTGTGCTCGGCGGCGAGGGCACTCCGGACGAGGTCGTCGACAAGCGCGGTCTCAAGGTCGTGTCCGACGAGGGCGCGCTCACCACGGCCGTCGAGGAGGCCATCGCCGGCAACCCGGCCATCGCGGACAAGATCCGCGGCGGCAAGGTCGCCGCGGTGGGCGCGCTGGTCGGCGCCGTCATGAAGGCCACACGCGGCCAGGCGGACGCGGCCCGCGTGAAGGAACTGATCCTGGAGCAGCTGGGCGTCGAGGGCTGAGGTCCCGACGCGGGAAGAGGGGGCGCATCGGATTCGATGCCCCCCCTCTCCCATGCCGTCACGTGATCAGGGCCGGCGGCCCACCACGCGTGCGAAGCCCAGGGTGCGGCCCTGGTCCGCGCGCAGCAGGTCCGCGTTCTCCCGGCTCATCCGTGCGGGGAACTCCTGGGTGCTCTCCTCGGCGACGACGTCGCACCAGAGCAGCCACTCCCGCCAGCCGTCCTCCAGCCAGTCGGCCGTCTCGACCTCCACGGCACCGCTGCGGGTCCAGTGGCGGCGCCACCAGGCAGGGCTGTGGAAGCACCAGAACGCGGGGTCCCAGAAGGGCTGGAGGTGCTCCGGGGGTGTGTCGCCCTCGATCTCCACGGGCATCGCCGGGACGACGACACCGATCCGGCCGCCGGGCTTCAGCAGCCGGGTCAGCGTCGGAAGAAAGAGATCGTCGGTGCCGAAGTACTGGTACGCGTCGATCGACACGATCGCGTCGAAGCTCTCCTCCCCGAAGGGCAGGTCGTGCGCCTCGGCGTGAACCGGCAGCACCCGGTCGGCGACGCCCGCCTCGGCGATCCGGCGCGCGTTGTCGTCCGGTGTGATCCACAGATCGGCCGCGGTGACCTGGACGCCGTACTCCCTGGCCAGGAAGACGGACGTCATGGCGCGTCCGCAGCCCAGGTCGAGCACGCGGGCGCCGGGGCGCAGGGTGTCGAGGCCGAGGGCCGGGGCGAGCCACTCCAGCAGCCACAGCGCGTGCGGGCCCATCGCGTTCTCGATGGTCCAGCGGGCGTCGTAGGCGCTGCTGCGGGGGTACCGGGGCAGGGCGAGGCGGCTGGTGAGGTCGTCGTGCGGGGTGTCACCCGACGGGGTGCTCGATGTGATGTCCGACATCGGTGAACTGGCTCCTTGGGGCCGTGAGGAAGGAAGGGATCGCGTCGGAGATCGCGGGGACAAGCATCAAAGCACCTGCTTCGGCCGGCGGCGGGCTGCCGCGTAACGTCGGACCGGCGGACGCTAGCAGGCGCCCGAGGAGACCCGCATCCCAGTTTCCCGGCCCCGGGTCGCACCGCTCGGGGGAGGCACGGGGGCGCCAGGGGTGCCAGGGGTGCCAGGGGCGTCGAGAGCGTCGGGGGTATGCGGCGAGCGAGGGCTCCGGCCTGTGGTCTGCGGGTCCGTGGTCGGCGGACTCGCGACCGTTCTCGGGGGCGTGGACGTGGGGTGTGGGCATGGGCGTGGGCTGTGGGGCGTCCACGTGAGGCGCAGGCGCTGCTGTTCGCAGGACCCCTGGTCACGGCGCCGGGAGACCGTTCCGACCGGCCGGTTCCACGAATGTGAGTTAGTCCACGAAGCAGACAAACGATCATTTTCGCCTGTAAGAGTGGCAGGGCATTGCTCATGCGTTCTTTGCGGGCTGTTCGGTTCTTGCGCGACTGTTCCCGGACAAAGATCCACACCGAGTCACCCTGGGAGCACATTCGTGGCAGCCCTAGCACGCTGGTGTGTCCGACGCCGCCTGATCACTCTCCTCTTCTGGCTCCTCGCCCTCGGCGGGGTCGCCGCGGGAGCCCTCTCCGCCGGCTCCGCCTACTCGAACGACTACAACGTGCCGGGCACCGAGTCGGGACGGGCCACCGAGCTGCTGAAGGAGGGCTTCCCCGCCCTCGGCGGGGACAGCGACAACGTGGTCTGGCACACGGCGTCGGGCAGCGTCCGGGACCCCGGGGTCGAGCAGGCCATGACCCGCACCCTGGACCGGATCGGGGACCTGCCCGGCGTGGCCGCCGTGAGCGGCCCGTACGAGGACCAGGGTGCCGGACGCGTCAGCCAGGACGGCCGTACCGCCTACGCCACGGTCACCTTCGAGGACCAGGCCAAGGACATGGAGGCGGGCGAGGCCGCCGCCGTGGTGCGGACGGCCGAGGCCGCCGAGACCGACGGGCTGCGTGTCGAACTGAGCGGCAGCGCCGTCGAGACCACCGGGGCGGCCGGCGGGCACACCGCCGAGATCGTCGGGGTGCTGGTCGCCGCCGCGGTCCTCTTCCTCGCCTTCGGCTCGCTCGCCGCCTCGCTGCTGCCCATCGCCACCGCCCTGGTCAGCGTGGGGACCGCCTACGCGGGCATCGTGCTGCTCGGTCACGTCATGACCGTCGCCGACTTCGCGCCCATGCTCGGCATGCTGATCGGGCTCGGGGTGGGCATCGACTACGCGCTGTTCATCGTCACCCGGCACCGACGCGGACTGAAACGCGGCCTCACCGTCACCGAGGCCGCCACCAACGCCGTCGCCACCACCGGACGGGCGGTCGTCTTCGCGGGTGCAACCGTGTGCATCGCCCTGCTGGGCATGCTGATCCTCCGGCTGAACTTCCTCAACGGCGTCGCCGTCGCCGCCGCGCTCACCGTGGTGCTCACCGTCGCCGCCTCCGTCACCCTTCTCCCGTCCCTGCTGTCGTTCATCGGCATGCGCGCGCTCAACCGCCGGGAGCGGCGCCGGCTGGCCGAGCACGGGCCCGAGCCGGAGGTGCCGACCGGGTTCGCCGCCCGCTGGTCCGCGTTCGTGGAGCGTCACCCGAAGCTGCTCGGCGCGATCGCGGTCGTCGTCATGGCCGTCCTCGCGCTCCCCACCCTCTCGCTCCACCTCGGCACCTCCGACCAGGGCAACGACCCCAAGGCTTCCACCACCCGCCAGGCCTACGACCTCCTCGCCGAGGGCTTCGGGCCGGGGGTGAACGGCCCGCTCACCCTCGTCACCGAGGTCGACGGCGCCGGGGACCGGCTCGCCCTGGACAACCTCGGCCCCGCCCTGCGCGACACCGACGGAGTCGCCTCCGTGTCGCCGGTGACCTACGACCAGGGCGGCGACACCGCCTACCTCACCGTCGTACCGGAGTCGTCCCCGCAGTCGAAGCAGACCAGTGACCTCGTCGACCGGCTGCGCGCCGACGTGCTGCCCCCGGCCGAGTCGGGTACCTCCCTCGATCTGCAGGTCGGCGGTGTGACGGCCGGATACGACGACTTCGCCGACGTCATCGTGGACAAGCTGCCGCTCTTCGTCGGTGTCGTGGTCGGTCTGGGCTGTCTGCTGCTCCTGCTGGCCTTCCGCTCGATCGGCATACCCCTCAAGGCCGCCGCGATGAACGTCGCCGCCGTCGCCGCGGCGTTCGGCGTCGTGGTGGCGATCTTCCAGTGGGGCTGGGGCAGCGAAATGCTCGGCCTGGGCCCCGGGGGTCCCATCGAGCCCTTCCTGCCCGTGATCATGGTGTCGGTACTCTTCGGGCTCTCCATGGACTACCAGGTCTTCCTGGTGAGCCGGATGTACGAGGAGTGGCTGGAGACCGGCGACAACCGGCGTGCCGTCCGGGTCGGGCTGGCCGAGACCAGCCGGGTGATCAACTCCGCCGCGGTGATCATGATCTCGGTCTTCCTCGCCTTCGTCCTCACCGGCGACCGGGTGATCGCCATGTTCGGCATCGCGCTCGCCGCGGCCGTCGCCCTCGACGCCTTCGTCCTGCGCACCCTGCTCGTCCCCGCGCTCATGCACCTCCTCGGCGGCGCCAACTGGTGGCTTCCGCGCTGGCTGGACCGTGTGCTGCCCCGGATCAGCATCGAGCCGCCCGAGGCCCGTGTCGCCCATGAGAGGCTGGCCGCCGCCACGGACGCCGAGGTGGCGGACGTGCTGGCCGAGGAGGAGCGACAGCGGGATGTACGCGATACGACTGGGTGACGACGGAGCCGAGCTGCGCCCGCTGGAGCCCTGGCACGCAGAGGAGTTCCTGGCCCATCTGGACCGGGGCCGGGAATTCATCAACAGGTACGTCCCCTTCGGCTCCCGCGCCACGGACGTGGCCGGCGCGCGGGAGGTGCTGCAGCGCTACGCCGACTGGCGCGCCGCCGACACCGCCTCCCTGCACGGGCTGTGGCTGGACGGCTCGCTCGTCGGCGGCGTGCTCACCCTGAACTTCGACGCCGGGAACGGCAGCTGCGAGGTCGGCTGCTGGCTGGAGCCCGCCGCCACCGGGCGCGGGCTGGTCACCCGGGCGATGCGGGTACTCATCGACTGGGCCGTCGAGCAGCGCGGGATCCACCGGGTCGAATGGGTCGCCGCGGCCGGCAACGCGCCGAGCATCGCGGTCGCCGGCCGGCTCGGCATGACCCGCGACGGCGTGCGCCGCGAGGCCCATCTCCACCACGGGGTGCGCCAGGACCTGGAGGTGTGGTCCGTCCTGGCCCCGGAGTGGCGCGCGCACGACGATCATTAAGCGGACTCTCAGAGAGCGTCCGTACGGTGCGGGGCATGGGAACCAGGACAGCGGACGAGACCGGAACCGGAACCGAAAAGGGAACCGAGGACGCCGCCGGCAACAAGCGGGAGGGCGCGGCGGTGGACGTCGACGCCGACATCACGGCGTCGGAGAAGGAGCCGGAAACGGAGCCGCACGCGGAGGCGGAGTCGGAGTCGGATGCGGAACGGGACGCGGCCGGGGCCGGGGCCGAGGAGCCGTCCGGTGTGGGGCAGGGTGCGGCCGCCGTCGTCTCGGCGGCGCTGGGCCTCGTCTCACTGACCGGCAGCTGGCTGGGCACCGTCGCCGCAGCGCGCGAGACCCTCGTGGGCCAGTTGGAGACGGCGGCGGACGCCGGCGTCGCCACCCAGGTGAAGGAGGTGTACGGCGACGCCTGGAACACCAGCGCCGTGTGGGGTGGCCTGTTCGCCCTGACCGCGCTGATCGTGGGCGTGGCGGTGCTCGCCAGGCCCGCCTTCGGAGCCCCCGGCCGGACGGTCCGGGCGCCCTGGATCACGTCGGTCGCCTGGGCGGGTGTCACGCTCGGCGCCATCGGACTGCTGCTCGCGGTCCTCAAGTACACCGGCCTCCTGCTGGGCCTGCCCGCCACCGGCTGAGCCGGCGCAGGTCACGAGGGGTCTCCGGGCGACCGGGGGCACCTCCCGCAGATGTCCGCCCCCGGTACCGCCCGGCCGGGGGCTCAGGAGGTTCTGAGGGCCCGGTGACGGTACTGAGTACCTTCTGAGGCCCCGCACCGCGCCGCATCCGGTGGAGGCGCTGGCCCGTCGCCTCGGCCTGTTCCCGGCGGACGCCGGGCAAGGCTGGGTGCGGGACACCAGGCGTACGACGCAGGCGGCCCCGGGGAGGGGCACGGTGTTCAACGCTTTCGAGGAACTGTTCGCCCCGGGCCGGAGGCACACCCGCGAGGAGCAGAACCGGCTGGAGCTGACCCGGGAGGACGTCGGCGACGCCGACCCCGGACGCGGTCCGATCGACCTGGTGTCAGGGAAGGTGACGGTACGGGCGCCGACGCCGCCGGAGGAGAGCGGGGGAGGGCCGGAGGGGGACTGAACGCCGGCTAGCTCACCTGGAGCTCCAGGATGCGGTCGTCGCCTTCCTTCGGGGTGCGCCTGCCGTCCGTGTTGCTGGTGACCAGCCACAGCTTGTCGTCGCCCGCGGCGACCACCGTACGCAGCCTGCCGTACTCGCCCTCCAGGAAGGACTGCGGGTCCGCCGAGGCCTCCGTGCCCTTCAGCGGGATGCGCCACAGACGCTCGCCGCGCAGGCCCGCCATCCAGAGCGACCCCTCCGCGTACGCGAGCCCGCTCGGGGACGCCTCGTCCGTGCTCCACTGATCGATCGGGTCGTGGTACCCGCCGCCGTCGGACTCGCCCTCCGCGTCCGGCCAGCCGTAGTTGTCACCGGGCTCGATCGCGTTCAGCTCGTCCCAGGTGTTCTGGCCGAACTCCGAGGCGAACAACCGCTGTTCGCCGTCCCAGGCGAGACCCTGCACATTGCGGTGACCGTAGCTGTACACGGGGGAGCCGGGGAATGGGTTGCCCGGGGCCGGCTCGCCCTCCGGGGTCAGCCGGAGGATCTTGCCGCCGAGTGACTCCTTGTCCTGGGACAGGCCGGTGTCACCGGTCTCGCCGGTGCCCACGTACAGCAGCCTGTCCGGGCCGAAGGCGATCCGGCCGCCGTTGTGGTTCACGCCCTTGGGGATGGCGCGGAACACCGTGTCGGGTGCGCCCAACCGCTCGCCGGCCGGCTTCCTCTCGTCGTGTATCAGGCGCACGATGCGGTTGTCGGAGGCCGAGGTGAAGTAGGCGTAGATCATGTGGTCCGAGGCGTACTCGGGGGAGAGGGCGATGCCGAGAAGGCCTCCCTCGCCGGACGGGGACACTCCGGGCACCTCGCCCAGCTCGGTCTTCTCACCGGTCTTCCCGTCGATCCGGGTGATCGTCGCCTCGTCACGGGAGGACACCAGAAGGTCGCCGCCCGGCAGGGGCGCCAGGCCCCAGGGGCTCTTCAGACCCGTCGCGACCGTGCGGACGACCTTCACCGAACCCTTGGCCGGCGGGGTCTCCTCCCCGGTCCGCTCCGGGGCCGACGAGCGCGCCGTCGTATCGGTGGGGGTGGCGCCGCCGTCTCCGCCGGCTGTTCCTCCGTCGCCGGAGGAGCAGCCGGCCGTCAGCAGGAGCGTGGCGGCGGCCAGTACGGCCGTCACGGCACGGTGTCGCACGATGTCGTCCCTTCGACGCGGCGGGTTCTACCTGTCATACACCGCTCGCGCCTCCCAGGTTCCCGAACGCCCGACCTCGATGCACCGGACCGCGAGCGGCATCCCCGCGCGTGCCGTGCGCAGACGCCGGTCCCGGCCCCGATCCAGGGCCGGCCCCGGTCCCGGCCCCACCACCCGGTACGGCGGCTGCCTTCCCGCCTCCCGGTACCGCGCCCCCGGATCCCGCCGTACCGGCCGCTTCCCGCACCCCCGGTCAGTCCCACGACCCCTGGGCCGCGGGCAGTCCCGCTATGTCCGCCAGGTCCTGTTCCGTCAGGCGCAGGGCCGCCGACGCCGCGTTCTCCCTGACCCACCGCTCCCGCTTCGTGCCGGGGACCGGGATCACCTGGCGGCTTGTGCCCAGCACCCAGGCCAGGGCCACCTGGGCCGGGGTGACGTGATCACCGTGCCGGCGGGCGACGCGGCGCAGGCCGGCCACGATCGGCTGGTTCGCGGCCATCATCTCGGCCGTGAAACGGGGGTGCCGGGCGCGCAGATCGTCTGCCTCGAACCCCACTCCGGGCGTCAGCGTCCCCGTCAGGAAACCGTTGCCCAGCGGCATCGCGGCCAGGAATCCGACCCCCCGCGAGGCGCACCACGGCAGCAGTGTCTCCAGCGCCTCCGGCGACCACACGGACAGCTCGGCCTCCACCGCGCTCACCGGGAACACCTGCTGCACCCGCTCCAGCTGCCGGACCGTCGCGTCGTGCAGTCGCGCGCCCGGCCGCCGGGACGAGCGGGCCCCGACCGCGCAGAGCCCCAGCGCCCTCACCTTTCCGGCCTGCACGAGTTCCGCCATCGCGCCCCAGGTCTCCTCGACCGGTATCTCCGGGTCGGCGCGGTGCAGCTGGTAGAGGTCGATGACATCGGTCTGGAGCCGGCGCAGCGACGCGTCGCAGGCTCTTCTCACGTACCCGGGACGGCCGTTGGCCACGATGTGCTGGTCGCCCACCAGCAGACCGACCTTCGTCGACACGAAGGCGTCGCCGCGCCGCTCCCTCAGCACCCGGCCGATCAGCAGCTCGTTGGTGAACGGGCCGTACATGTCGGCGGTGTCGAGGAGGGTCGAGCCCGAATCCAGCGCCTGGTGCACCGCCCTGAGCGACTCCTCGCCGCTTTGCCGGGACGTGCTGTAGGCCCAGCTCATCGGCATGCATCCGAGTCCTACGGCCCCCACCGCGAGCGCCGCCGCGCCGATCGTCCTGCGCTCCACCTGCTCGTGACCCTCCCTCTCCGGCCCCCAACCTAACCTCTGCCGCCGACAGCACCTGAACTAGCCTCCCGACCATGACTGCTGCTGACGTATGGCTTCCCTTTCCGCCGGACGAGATCGACGGTCTCCCCGAGGGCCCGCGCTACCGCTTCTGGGACGGCGGTGAGGAGTTCCCCGCCGACCCGGCCGGCTGCGCCTTCTACGTCGTGCCCTACATGAAGCCCCCGGCGGTCGGCGTACGGCCGATGCCGCTGATGCGTTCCGTACGGGTCGTGCAGACCCTGTCGGCCGGTACCGACCACGTCGAACCCGGGCTGAAGCACCTGCCGCCCGGCGTGCGCCTGTGCAACGCGCGCGGAGTGCACGAGGCCAGCACCGCCGAACTCACGCTCGCGCTGATCCTGGCCTCGCTGCGCGGCATCCCCGGATTCGTGCGGGCGCAGGACAAGGGGGAGTGGCGGGGCGGGTTCCGGCCCGCGCTCGCCGACAAGAGCGTGCTCATCGTGGGATACGGCTCGATCGGCGCGGCCATCGAGGACCGGCTCGCCGCGTTCGAGCTCACGCGGGTGGAACGCGTCGCGCGCTCCGCGCGCACCACGGAGCGCGGGCCGGTGCACCCGCTCACCGAACTGTCCTCCCTGCTTCCGCAGGCGGACGTCGTCGTCCTCTCCACCCCGCTGAACGAGACCACCCGGCACCTCGTGGACGCCGGTTTCCTGGCCCGGATGAAGGACGGCGCCCTGCTCGTGAACGTGTCCCGCGGAGGCGTCGTCGACACGAAGGCGCTGCTCACCGAGGTGGAGAGCGGGCGCATCACCGCGGCCCTCGACGTCACGGACCCCGAACCGCTGCCCACCGGACATCCTCTGTGGCGGGCGCCGGGCGTGCTGGTCACCCCGCACGTCGGCGGACCGACATCCGCGTTCCTCCCGCGCGCCGAGCGGTTGCTGCGGGATCAGTTGCGGCGTTACGTGAACCAGGAGGAGCCCGGCAACGTGGTCCTGGTCACGGGAGCGGAAGGCGCCTAGTCCGCTTCGGGTACCGTCCGCGTTTCTCCGGGCGCGGTGGGTACTCGTACATCAGGTGATCGTTACGGAGCGTAGAGAACCTATGTCCCTGAGTGACCATACTGGTGTATCGTCCCGACAGGGGCTGCGCCGCTGACCATCGGCGCGGGGGATGGACACGGATACTGCAAGGGGGGCGACGGACGATGCACGGCCTGTGGGCGAGCGATCCGACGCGGCGGAGCCGTCGGTGGCGACCATGGCGCGCGGACGCGCGCGGTCGCCGTCGCCACGGCGGCGATCACACCCGCCACCGCACCTGCCAGGACACCCGTCAGGACACCCGGTGGAGCGGCCGGCCCGAGAGCCCTCCGCGTCACCGGTGCGCCGGCCCCGGAAGGCACGCCCACCCGCCGCACGGGGTGCCGAGCGGGGCCGGAGCGGCGCGGGCGGGGAGGAACCGGTGAGCGCGCCCGCCTCCACCCGGACCCTCGACGGAGCGCTGCGCCCCCCGCCCGCCGTGCGGACGCGGCCGCCCGGTGTGCCGGCCACCGACCGCCGGCCCGGCCCGGTCGCGCAACTCGTCCTGATCCTCGTCTGCGCGGCGTACGCCGTCGGCGCCGCGCTCGGCTGGGGTTCGCGGCAACTCGCTCTGATCATGGGTGACTTCGGGCTGAGCGCCGCCGCGGGCGCCGCGGCCGTCTCCTGCTTCGTCTACGCCCGCAGCCCTCGTACCCGGTTCCGGCCCGCCTGGCTGCTGTTCAGCCTCTCCTCGGCCATGGCCTCCCTGGGCAACCTGGTCTGGGGGTGGTACGAGGTCGTGCTGGGCGTCCCGGTGCCCAGCCCCAGCTACGCCGATCTGTTCTTCCTGTGCTTCGCGCCGCCCGCGATCGTGGGACTCCTGGTGCTCGCCAAGCGGCCCGTGACCAAGGCCGGCTGGGGCTGTCTCGCCCTGGACGCCTGGCTCATCGGCGGCTCCCTGCTCACCCTCGCGTGGAGCCTCGCGCTCGCCCAGGCCGCCCAGGCCGAGGGCCCGTCGGTCGCGCACACCGCGCTGTCACTGGCGTACCCGCTGCTCGACATCGCCCTGGTCAGCATGGTGCTCGCGCTGCACTTCCGGCGTTCGGCGGTGAACCGGTCCGCGGTCAACACGGCGATCGGCGCCCTGGCGCTGACCGTGATGTGCGACGCCCTGTTCACCTCCCCGCTGCTGCACGCCGGATACCGCTCCGGACAACTGCTCGACGCGGGCTGGTTCGCCGGCTCCCTGCTCCTGGCATACGCCCCGTGGACCGCGCCGCGGGGAGGTCCGCCCGAGCGTGAGGGGCACACGCGTGTGGTCCACGAGCACCTGCCGGGCCGGCGCGGCGGCGCGGACCACCAGCACCCGCCCGCGCCCGGCGGTGACCCGGGCCGGTATCCGCTCTCCCGGCCCATCGCCGGTTCCCTCGCCGCGCTCACCCCGTACCTCGCGGCGGCCGTGTGCACCCTGGGGATCCTCTACAACGTGCTCAACGGCCGCAGCGTCGACCGCGTCGTGCTGATCACCGGCGGCACCGTGGTGCTCGCGCTCGTCGTGCGCCAGGGCATCATGCTGCTCGACAACATCACCCTCACCCAGGAACTCGCGCAGAAGGAGAACCACTTCCGGTCCCTGGTGCAGGGCTCCAGCGACGTCATCATGATCGCCGCGCCCAGCGGCATCCTCCGCTACGTCTCCCCGGCCGCCGCGGGGGTGTACGGCAGCCCCGCGGAGGACCTGGTCGGTACGGAACTGGCCGGGCTCATCCATCCGGAGGACCTCGGCTCCGTCGTCCACGAGGTACGCCGCTTCCTCGCGGCCGACCCGGTGGAGGAACCCACGACCCGCATCGAGTGCCGCTTCCGCTCCGGCGACGGGGGAGGCTGGCTGAACGTCGAGTCGACCGTCAACCGGCACCACGGCGGACTCATCTTCAACAGCCGTGACGTGACCGAGAGAGTGCGGCTCCAGGCGCAGCTCCAGCACAACGCGGAGCACGACCCGCTCACCGACCTGCCCAACCGCGCCCTGTTCACCCGGCGCGTCCAGCAGGCGCTCTCCGGCCGACGCGCCTCGGACCGCGGAGCCGCCCTCAGGGGCACGGCCGTGCTCTTCATCGACCTCGACGGTTTCAAGGGCGTCAACGACACCATCGGACACCAGGCCGGGGACGAGCTGCTCGTCCAGGCCGCCCGCAGACTGCAGGACGCGGTCCGTAAGGGCGACACCGCCTCCCGGCTGGGCGGTGACGAGTTCGCCGCCCTGATCGCCGGCGACGGAGTCCGGGACCGGGACGCCCGGGAGCGGCACATGCTGGAGCTCGCCGACCGCCTCAGAGCCACTCTCTCCCAGCCCTACGCGATCGACGGCAACGATGTCCGGGTCAACGCCTCCATCGGCGTCGCCTTCGCCGAACCCGGCGTCGGCGCGGGGGAGTTGCTGCGCAACGCCGACCTTGCCATGTACCGGGCCAAGGCGGCGGGCAAGGGCCGGGTGGAGCTGTACAGACCACACATGCAGCAGGACGTCGTCCGCAAGGCGGAACTGGCCACGCGGCTGCGCGCGGCACTGCGCCACGGCGAGTTCGCCCTGCTGCACCAGCCGGTGGTGTGTCTGGCGGACGGCCGGATCACCTCCGTCTGTGCCCAGGCGCGCTGGCGCTCGTCCCAGGGGGTGCTCTTCACCCCCTCGGAGTTCCTGCGCGTGGCCGAGGACAGTGAGAAGACCGCCGAGCTCGGCCGGTGGGTGCTGGAGGAGGCCGTCGAGCAGGCCGCCGAGCGGCACGCCATCGGTCTGCCCGTACCCGTGGCCGTCCGGCTGAGCGCCCGCAGGCTGCTGGACCGGTCGCTGCCGCTGGGCTCGATCGAGGCCCTGCTCACCCGGCACGGACTGCCGTCCGGCTCCCTGATCGTCGAGCTGGCCGACACCGACCCCCGGGTCCCGCTCGACGAACTGGAGCGCCGGCTGGCCGTGCTCAAGCGGCTCGGTGTCCGGATCGCGCTCGACGGCTTCGGTGGCGGGCTCGCGGCGATCACCGCCCTGCGGCGGCTCCCCGTGGACGTCCTCAAGCTCGACCGCAGCCTGGTCGACGGCGTGGTGGAGTCCGCGCGGCTGAACAAGATCACCGGAGGGCTGCTGCGGATCGCCTCCGACCTCGGGATGCACTCCGTCGCCGTGGGCGTGGACCTGCCCGAGCAGGCCGCGGCCCTGCGCGCCATGGGCTGTACGCACGGGCAGGGCATGGCGTTCTCCGGACCGCTGGACGAGTACCGGCTGCGCAGGGCGCTGGCCGCCGGGCACTGTCCGGTGCCGCGCGGACCGGCCGAGCCCGTGTTCGCGGGCGGCGGGCCGGGGGTGTACTCCACGGGAGTGACCGCCGTACTCAAAGGTGGCACGGCCCTGCGCTCACATCATGAGACTCCCGTCCCACCCACTTGACAGTGGGTGCGTGCCGGAGGGAGGGTCATTTCCATGCGCACCCGAATTCTCGTACTTGGACAGCGCGTCGGCTGACGCTGAGCCCCGATCGCTCAGCGACCACCCACCCGGCGCGCTCCCCTCGCTTGCCTTACGGCACGAGGGGTTTTTTGTTGCACAGGCACCTGCCGAGCAGTACGCCCAACCCGCACGAACTTCGCAAAAACCCTCAGCATCGAGAAGAGAATGCCGATGACCGAGCAGGCCTCCGGGGCCCATCACCCGCAGCCCCGGCCCCGATCCGGAGGACAGTCCGCCCCCGTCGAGCACGTCACGGGTGCGCAGTCCCTCATCCGCTCGCTCGAGGAGGTCGGCGCCGACACGGTATTCGGCATTCCCGGGGGCGCGATCCTCCCCGCCTACGACCCGCTGATGGACTCCACCCGGGTGCGTCACGTCCTGGTCCGGCACGAGCAGGGCGCCGGACACGCGGCCACCGGCTACGCGCAGGCCACCGGCAAGGTGGGTGTGTGCATGGCGACCTCCGGACCCGGTGCCACCAACCTGGTCACCCCGATCGCCGACGCGCACATGGACTCGGTGCCGATGGTCGCGATCACCGGCCAGGTCGCCTCCAAGGCCATCGGCACGGACGCCTTCCAGGAGGCGGACATCGTCGGCATCACCATGCCGGTCACCAAGCACAACTTCCTGGTCACCAAGGCCGAGGACATCCCGCGGGTGATCGCGCAGGCGTTCCACATCGCCTCCACCGGCCGCCCCGGCCCGGTGCTGGTCGACATCGCCAAGGACGCCCTCCAGGCGAGGACGGCCTTCACCTGGCCGCCCACCATGGACCTGCCCGGCTACCGGCCCGTCACCAAGCCGCACGCCAAGCAGATCCGCGAGGCGGCCAAGCTGATCACCGCCGCGAAGCGGCCGGTGCTCTACGTCGGCGGCGGAGTGATCAAGGCCGGCGCCACCGCCGAGCTGAAGGTCCTCGCGGAACTCACCGGAGCTCCCGTCACCACCACCCTGATGGGACTCGGCGCATTCCCCGACAGCCACGAGCTGCACGTGGGAATGCCGGGCATGCACGGTGCGGTCACCGCCGTCACCGCGCTGCAGAAGGCCGACCTGATCGTCGCCCTCGGAGCCCGCTTCGACGACCGTGTCACCGGCAGGCTGGACAGCTTCGCCCCGTACGCCAAGATCGTCCACGCCGACATCGACCCGGCGGAGATCGGCAAGAACCGCGCCGCCGACGTGCCGATCGTCGGTGACGCCCGCGAGGTCCTCGCCGACCTCGTCCAGGCCGTCCAGAAGGAGCACGCCGAGGGCAACCGCGGCGACTACAGTGCCTGGTGGAACGACCTGAGCCGCTGGCGCGAGACCTACCCGCTCGGCTACGACCAGCCCGGGGACGGCTCGCTCTCCCCGCAGCAGGTCATCGAGCGCATCGGGCAGCTGGCGCCGGAGGGCACGATCTTCGCGGCCGGCGTCGGCCAGCACCAGATGTGGGCGGCGCACTTCGTCCAGTACGAGCAGCCCGCCACCTGGCTGAACTCCGGCGGCGCCGGAACCATGGGCTACGCGGTCCCGGCCGCCATGGGCGCCAAGGCCGGCAGGCCCGACCGCGCCGTCTGGGCGATCGACGGCGACGGCTGCTTCCAGATGACCAACCAGGAACTCACCACCTGCGCCCTGAACAACATCCCGATCAAGGTCGCCATCATCAACAACGGCGCCCTCGGGATGGTCCGCCAGTGGCAGACCCTCTTCTACAACCAGCGCTACTCCAACACGGTGCTGCACTCCGGCCCCGGCGCGGACGGCGACGGGAAGAGCGCGGGCACCCGGGTCCCCGACTTCGTGAAGCTGTCCGAGGCCATGGGCTGCTACGCGATCCGCTGCGAGGACCCCGCCGACCTCGACAAGGTCATCGAGGAGGCCAACTCCGTCAACGACCGTCCGGTCGTCGTGGACTTCATCGTCCACGAGGACGCGATGGTGTGGCCGATGGTCGCCGCCGGCACCTCCAACGACGAGATCATGGCCGCCCGGGACGTCCGCCCGGACTTCGGCGACAACGAAGACGACTGAGAGCCGTAAAGGAAGCAGATCATGTCCAAGCACACGCTCTCCGTCCTGGTGGAGAACACCCCCGGCATCCTGGCCCGGATCGCCGCCCTGTTCTCCCGCCGAGGCTTCAACATCGACTCCCTCGCCGTGGGGGTCACCGAGCACCCCGACATCTCCCGCATCACCATCGTGGTGAGCGTCGAGGAGTTCCCGCTGGAGCAGGTGACCAAGCAGCTCAACAAGCTCGTCAACGTGCTGAAGATCGTCGAGCTCGAACCCGGGCACGCCGTCGCGCGCGAACTCGTTCTGGTGAAGGTGCGCGCCGACAACGAGACGCGCTCCCAGATCGTCGAGATCGTCCAGCTGTTCCGCGCCAAGACCGTGGACGTCTCCCCGGAGGCCGTGACCATCGAGGCCACCGGCAGCAGCGACAAGCTGTCCGCGATGCTCAAGATGCTCGAGCCGTTCGGCATCAAGGAGCTCGTCCAGTCCGGCACGATCGCGATCGGACGCGGTGCCCGTTCGATCACGGACCGGTCGCTGCGCGCCCTGGACCGGTCGGCGTAGGACGGCGAAACGGGTGGCCGGCCGCGACACCGGCCGCCCGTATTCCGAGACTGAGAAACTTCCCCTCCCCCCGCCGTCATACGGTGGGACGCAACGCCTGCACTCAAGGAGAGAACCCAAAGTGGCCGAGCTGTTCTACGACGCCGACGCCGACCTGTCCATCATCCAGGGCCGCAAGGTCGCGGTCATCGGTTACGGCAGCCAGGGCCACGCCCACGCCCTGTCGCTGCGCGACTCCGGCGTCGACGTGCGCGTCGGTCTGCACGAGGGATCGGGCTCCAAGGCCAAGGCCGAGGAGCAGGGCCTGCGCGTGGTGAGCCCGTCCGAGGCCGCCGCCGAGGCCGACGTCATCATGATCCTCGTCCCGGACCCGATCCAGGCCCAGGTCTACGAGGAGCACATCAAGGACAACCTGAAGGACGGCGACGCCCTGTTCTTCGGCCACGGCCTGAACATCCGCTACGGCTTCATCAAGCCCCCGGCCGGCGTGGACGTCTGCATGGTCGCCCCCAAGGGCCCGGGTCACCTGGTGCGCCGTCAGTACGAGGAGGGCCGCGGCGTTCCCTGCATCGCGGCCGTCGAGCAGGACGCCACGGGCAACGGCTTCGCGCTGGCCCTGTCGTACGCGAAGGGCATCGGCGGCACCCGCGCCGGCGTCATCAAGACCACCTTCACCGAGGAGACCGAGACCGACCTCTTCGGCGAGCAGGCCGTCCTCTGCGGTGGTGCCGCGGCGCTGGTCAAGGCGGGCTTCGAGACCCTGACCGAGGCCGGTTACCAGCCGGAGATCGCCTACTTCGAGTGCCTGCACGAGCTGAAGCTGATCGTGGACCTCATGTACGAGGGCGGCCTGGAGAAGATGCGCTGGTCGATCTCCGAGACCGCCGAGTGGGGCGACTACGTCACCGGTCCGCGCATCATCACCGACGCCACCAAGGCGGAGATGAAGAAGGTCCTCGCCGAGATCCAGGACGGCACCTTCGCGCAGCAGTGGATGGACGAGTACCACGGCGGCCTGAAGAAGTACAACGAGTACAAGAAGCAGGACTCCGAGCACCTGCTGGAGACCACCGGCAAGGAGCTGCGCAAGCTGATGAGCTGGGTCGACGAGGAGGCCTGAGCCGAGCCGCCCCGCGACGGCCCGGTATGTGCCGGGCGCCGTCGCGGGGCTCTGCCCCGCACCCGGTTCCTCGGACCTCCGAGGGGCCGGCTCTCCGTACCGCCTCTTCCGGGTGATCAATCCGCGGAGGCGCAGGACGACCCGCCCCGCGCCACTAGACTGGTCTCCAACAAACGCGTCAGGCCCACAGCGTCGTGCGTCTTCCACGCGGCTAGCACTTCTTCACCGCCTGCGGCCGTCGGGACGGCCGTCCGCATTGGACTTGTGAGGACTCACGTGAGCTCGAAACCTGTCGTACTCATCGCTGAAGAGCTGTCGCCCGCCACCGTCGACGCACTGGGACCGGACTTCGAGATCCGCCACTGCAACGGCGCTGACCGTGCTGAACTGCTTCCGGCCATCGCCGGCGTGGACGCGATCCTGGTCCGCTCGGCCACCAAGGTCGACGCCGAGGCCATCGCCGCCGCGAACAGGCTCAAGGTCGTAGCCCGCGCCGGCGTCGGCCTCGACAACGTGGACGTCTCCGCCGCCACCAAGGCCGGCGTGATGGTCGTCAACGCTCCCACCTCGAACATCGTGACCGCCGCCGAGCTCGCCTGCGGTCTGATCGTCGCCACCGCGCGCAACATCCCGCAGGCCAACGCCGCGCTCAAGAACCACGAGTGGAAGCGCAGCAAGTACACGGGCGTCGAACTCGCGGAGAAGACCCTCGGTGTCGTGGGCCTGGGCCGCATCGGCGCGCTCGTCGCGCAGCGCATGTCCGCCTTCGGCATGAAGGTCGTCGCCTACGACCCCTATGTACAGCCCGCGCGGGCCGCCCAGATGGGCGTCAAGGTGCTGTCCCTCGACGAGCTGCTCGAGGTCTCCGACTTCATCACCGTCCACCTGCCCAAGACGCCCGAGACCCTCGGTCTGATCGGCGACGAGGCGCTGCGCAAGGTCAAGCCGAGCGTGCGCATCATCAACGCCGCGCGCGGCGGCATCGTCGACGAGGAGGCGCTGTACTCGGCGCTCAAGGAGGGCCGCGTGGCCGGTGCCGGCCTCGATGTGTACGCCAAGGAGCCGTGCGTCGACTCCCCGCTGTTCGAGTTCGACCAGGTCGTCTGCACGCCGCACCTGGGTGCCTCCACCGACGAGGCCCAGGAGAAGGCCGGCGTCGCCGTCGCCCGCTCGGTGCGCCTCGCGCTCGCCGGTGAGCTGGTGCCCGACGCGGTGAACGTGCAGGGCGGGGTCATCGCCGAGGACGTCAAGCCCGGTCTGCCGCTCGCCGAGCGCCTCGGCCGGATCTTCACCGCGCTCGCCGGTGAGGTCGCGGTCCGCCTTGACGTCGAGGTGTACGGCGAGATCACCCAGCACGATGTGAAGGTGCTGGAGCTCTCCGCGCTCAAGGGCGTCTTCGAGGACGTCGTGGACGAGACGGTGTCCTATGTCAACGCCCCGCTGTTCGCCCAGGAGCGCGGTGTCGAGGTCCGGCTGACCACCAGCTCGGAGTCGGCGGAGCACCGCAACGTCGTCACCGTGCGCGGCACTCTCTCGGACGGCGAGGAGGTCTCGGTCTCCGGCACGCTGGCGGGTCCCAAGCACGTGCAGAAGATCGTCGCGGTCGGCGAGTTCGACGTGGACCTGGCGCTCGCCGACCACATGGTCGTCCTGCGCTACGAGGACCGTCCCGGTGTCGTCGGCACGGTGGGCCGCGTGCTGGGCGAGGCGGGCATCAACATCGCGGGTATGCAGGTGGCCCGCGCGACGGTCGGCGGCGAGGCGCTCGCCGTGCTGACGGTCGACGACACCGTCTCCACCGGGGTTCTGGCCGAACTGTCGGCGGAGATCGGGGCGAACTCCGCCCGGTCGATCAACCTGGTGTGACGCCGCCCGGGGTTTTTGCCCCCGGGCCCCGTCCGCCCCGCGACGCGGTCGTTCTCACACGCCGGGCCGGCTGAGCCGATCAGCCGGCCCGGCGTTCTGCGTGCACGTCTCCTCCGTGCACGTCCCCTTCCGCACCCGCACCCGACGCAGCGTCACCGACGCCAGCACCGCCGCCCCGGCGAACACCAGCGCGCCCGCGATCGCCGCCCCCTGTATGCCGTGGGTGAACGCCTCCCGTGCCGCGGCCGCCAGGGCGTCCCCCGTGGGGCCGGGCGAATCCTCCGCGACCGCCAGCGCGCCGCCCAGCGTCTCGCGGGCCGCCGCGGGGGCGGTCTCCGGCATCCCGGCGCGGTACACCGCGGCCCCGATGGAGCCGAGGACCGCCATGCCCAGCGCCCCGCCGAACTCCGCGCCGGTCTCCATCAGGGAGGACGCCGAGCCGGCCCGCTCCACCGGGGCGGCGCCCAGCGCGAGATCCATGATCTGGGACATCACCATGGTGACGCCCGAGGCGAGCACACCGCAGGCGACCAGGGTGAGCACCAGCGCGTCCGTGTCCACGAACCACAGCAGCGCCCAGCCGCACGCGCCGGTGGCGAAGCCGGCCGTCACCACATGGGCGCGGGGGACCCCCCGCCGCACCAGACCGGCCGCGAGCGCTGCCGCGAATCCGATGGGCACCGACGGCAGCAGCGCCCACAGGGCGGCCTCCAGAGCGCTCTTCGCGAGCACCGACTGGAGGTACTGCGTGGTGAAGAAGGCGGAGCCCATCATCCCGAACATGGTGACCAGGTTGAGGCCGACGGCCGGGGAGAAGCCGCGGCCCCGGAACAGCGCCGGGGAGATCATCGGTGAGGCGGCCGTCCGCTGCCGGTGCACGAACAGCGCGGCGAAGAGCAGACCGACGGTGACCGACACGACGTACCGCACGTTCCAGCCGTCGGACGCGATCTCCTTCAGTCCGTAGACCACCGGAAGCACGGCTGCCATCGACAGCGGAACGCTCGGCCAGTCGAAGTGCCCGGGAGCGGGATCCCTGGACTCCGGCAGCAGGATCGGACCGAGGAGCAGCAGCAGCGCCATCGCCGGCAGGTTCACCAGGAAGACCGAGCCCCACCAGAAGTACTCCACCAGCAGCCCGCTCAGCACGGAGCCGAGCGCCACGCCCGCCGTCATCACTCCCGACCACACCGCGATCGCCGTCGCCCGCTGGGCGGCGTCGGCGAAGAGCGTGCGGACGAGCGCCAGGGTGGAGGGCATCAGGGTCGCTCCGCCGAGGCCGAGTACCGCGCGGGCCGCGATCAGTGCCTCGGGGCTGTCGGCGTACGCGGCCACGAGGGACGCCGCGCCGAAGGCGGCGGCTCCGGCCAACAGCAGTCGGCGGCGCCCGACGCGGTCGCCCACCGAGCCCATGGTCATCAGCAGCCCGGCCACCGCGAAGGCGTAGATGTCGAAGATCCACAGCAGTTGTGTACCGCTCGGTTCCAGGTCGGCGCTGATCTCCGGGACGGCGAAGTAGAGGACGGAGACGTCCATCGAGACCAGGAGCAGCGGAAGCATCAGGACGGCGAGCGCGGTCCATTCACGGCGGCCCGCGCGGGCGGGAGTCGTTGTCATACCGGTGACTGTACGTACGTCTTATACGTTCGTCTAGAACAGATGTGTAAGACGCTCGTATGGACGGGCGGGTAGGGTGGCGCCATGGGACACCGTGAGGATCTGCTGGAGGGCGCCAAGCGCTGCCTGCTCGCCAAGGGATTCGTGCGCACCACGGCCCGGGACATCGTCAGGGAGTCGGGGACCAATCTGGCGTCCATCGGCTATCACTACGGGTCCAGGGACGCGCTGCTGGCGCAGGCGTACGTGGAGCTGGTGGAGGGCATGTCCGAGGCCTTCGACGGCGATGTGCGGGGGGCGGACGGCTCGCTGGAGCGGTTCGCGTCGGTGTGGTCGAACATCATCGGCACCATGCGGGAGCCGGGCTCGTTGTGGCGGCTCAGCCTGGAGATCGTGGTGATGGGCGATCAGGTACCCGGCGTACGCGACCATCTCGCCAGGGCGCAGCGGGAGGGCTCCCGCGGCCTGGTCGCCCTGCTCATGGGCGGCCGCGAGGAGGACGTGTCGGAGCAGGCCGTGGACACGGTCGGCAGTCTCTACACGACGTTGCTGATGGGGCTGATGGCGCAGTGGGCCTTCGATCCCGAGGGGGCCCCCGACGCCGAGCGGCTCACCGAGGGCCTCCGCCGGCTGATCGCCGCGGCCGCCGCGGACACCCGGTCCTGACCGCACGCGGCGGCGAGCGGTCCTCGCGGTCCGAAGTCGCGGGGGTTCCGGGGGGTCGGGGGGTTTCCGGGGAAGACGTGACGAGCGCCTCCCCATCCGACCCCGGAAGCCGGTCGAACTTATATGGTCAGAGTGTTAGTAAGTTGTGTGCGCCGTGGTGTTGGTGCATGGGGGGAGTGGGGTGACGGCCGGTGACCTGGCCGGGAACCTCGACTCTCGTATGTTCGTGTGGTCGCTTCCGCGACCGTGCGATGTGCGGAGAGGGGCACGGGTATGACCCGGGTGGGCCAGGGGGGCGCGGAGCGGGGGGACGGCGAGGAGCTGCCGCCCGCGCCGGACGCCACGATGCAACTGGGCGTCGAGCAGTTGCGGGCGTCCGTCGACGAGACGATGCAACTGCGCGTGCCCGAGGGCGGTATACCCGAGGGCGGCATACCCGAGCGGGACGCACCCGCCGCCCGGCCCTCCCGCAGGGCCGCCCGCACACCCGCCTCCCCGTCCACCGGAATCCTCGGCGCCCGGCTGGCGCCCGTCCGCCGTGCCGCCGCCGCCCGGCTGGAGCCGGTGCTCGGCCCCGTCGCCGCTCTCCTCGGCCCGTATGCCCGCCGGCTGCGCCCGCACTATCCCCGGCCGGGGCGCGCGGGCTGGCGCCGCTGGGTCCCCTCCTGGCGCCAGACACTCGGCGGTTTCCTCGCCGCTTCCGGCCTGAGCACCCTCTTCCTGGTGACCGCCTACGCCACCACCGACATCCCGGAGGACCTCAACACCTACGCCACCCAGCAGGACAACGTGTACTTCTGGGCCGACGGCACCCCGCTGGCCCGTACCGGCTGGGTGCAGCGGCAGGCGATGCCGCTGGACGAGATCCCCGAGGACGTCCGCTGGGCGGTGCTCGCCGCCGAGAACGACAGTTTCTACAGCGACCCGGGCATCTCCCTCTCCGGCATCACGCGCGCCCTGCTGCGCACCGTGGGCAAGGGCGAGACCGAGGGCGGCTCCACCATCACCCAGCAGTACGTCAAGAACGTCTACCTCAGCCAGGACCGGACGCTCGGGCGCAAGTTCGACGAGGCGATGATCGCGCTCAAACTCGACAACGAGATGAGCAAGGACAGAATTCTCGAGGGCTATCTCAACACCAGCTGGTACGGCCGCGGCACCTACGGCATCCAGCGCGCCGCGCAGGCCTACTACGGCAAGGAGGTGCAGGAACTCGACGTCAGCGAGGCCGCCTTCCTCGCCTCTCTCCTCAAGGGCGCCGGCCTGTTCGACCCCACGCTCAGCGCGGCCAACCGCGAGCGGGCGGTGGAGCGCTGGTCGTGGATCCTCGACCGGATGGTGTCGATCGGCAAGCTGTCCCCGCAGGAGCGCGCGAAGTACCGGCAGTTCCCCGAACCGCTGAAGAGCAACCCGCTGTACGCCACCGGCGAGCAGAGCGACTACCTGGTCGAACTCGCCGTCCAGTACGTCAAGAAGACCGCGAAGATCTCCGACAGGGACTTCGACCTCGGCGGCTACCAGATCTACACGACCTTCGACAAGAAGCGTGAGGCCGAACTCACCAAGGCCGTCACCAAGGCCCGTGAGCAGGGCCGCAAGAAGCACCCCAAGGCGGCCAGGACCGCGCACTACGGTGCCGCCTCCGTCGCCGCCGACGGCCGGATCCTCGCCGTCCACGGCGGACCCGACCACCGCAAACAGGGCTACAACGAGTCCAACGCGACCACCGTCTCCGCCGGTTCGGCCTTCCAGCCGTTCGTGTACGCCGCCGGCCTGGAGCACGGGGTGCGCCGCACCCGCGACGGCACACCCACGCCGGTGACCGGTGAGGAGCTCTACGACGGCGACGACGGAGTCCCCGTCACCACACCCGAGGGCCCCTACTGGGACCGCAGCGGCCGCAAGGTGGCCGCGAGCAACGACGGCGGCAAGTCCTACGGCCGGATCAGCCTGCACCGGGCGCTGGCCCTGTCCGTGAACACCCCGTTCATGCAGCTGGGCATGGACACCGGGCTGGAGAACGTGCGTGCCACCGCCGAGGCCGCGGGGCTGCTGCCCTCCAGCATCGGCGCCCAGGTGCCCGCACTGGCCGCCGGCAGCGCCAGACCCAGCGCCATCCGCATGGCCAGCGGCTACGCCACCTTCGTCGCCGACGGGGTGCACACCGAGCCGTACTCGGTACGGAAGATCACCCGCGCCGGCGACAAGGTGAGCCTCCCCCCGCCGGGTGTCCGCCGCGCGGTGAGCGCCGACACCGCACGCGAGGTCCAGTCCGCCCTGACCGACGCCTACAGAACGGCTCACGGAGACACTCCGGCCGGAGCCGCCGGCAAGGTGGGAACGACCGAGGACGACACCGCCGCCTGGTACGTCGGCAGCCTGGACAAGGCGACCACCGCGGTGGTCGTCTACCGCATCGATCTGAACGAGAGCCTCGAACCCCTGCCGCTCGAGGGCCTGGGCGGCACACCCGCCGACAGCGTCCCGTACGGCATCTGGTCGAGCGCTCTCGAACCGGGTGGCTGAGACACCGGTGCGGCCGAGACCGCACCGCACCGGCCACCGCACCCCGTCCCTGTCCCCTGTCCCCAAGAGGTCGAGCCGCAGATGAAGCAGCCGTCGGGCCGCCGACGCAAGGCCCGAGCAACCCGCCGTCCCGCCCGCCGACACATCCTCACGCTGACGGCGGCCCTCGTGGTCGCCTCCCTCGTCATCGGTTACCTGGCGCTCTCCGGCGACGACAGAACCGCCCCGACCGCGTCCGCCAGGGAGGACACTCCGCGGCGGTCGGGCGCGCGGGCGTCCGGGGAGCCGGAGTGGGACGGCCGTACCGAGGTGATCGGTGACGGGTCCACCTCCTACACCGGCCCCCAGAAGAAGAGGTTCGAGGCGAAGCCGCTCAGGCCCGGGCAGAAGCCGCCCCAGTTCGTGGTCTTCTCCTGGGACGGCGCGCTCCAGGGCGACGACGGGCTCTTCGCGCACTTCCGGGAGACGGCGAAGAAGTACGACGCGCACATGACCTTCTTCCTCACCGGCATCTACCTCCTGCCCAAGAGCAAGAAGGACCTGTACGAGCCGCCGCAGCACCCCACCGGCAGTGCCGCGATCAGCCTCCCCACCGACGAGCACATACGCACCACCCTGGAACAGCTCTCCGGCGCCTGGAAGGACGGCCATGAGATAGGCACCCACTTCAACGGGCACTTCTGCGGCGCCAAGGGCGGCGGTGACTGGAGCGTCGAGGAGTGGAAGAGCGAGATCGACCAGTTCTACGGGTTCGTGAAGAAGTGGAAGACCAACACCGGCTTCACCGACATCGACCCGCTGCCCTTCGACATCGACAGGGAGGTCATCGGCGGCCGTGCCCCCTGCCTGGAGGGCCAGGAGAACCTGCTGAAGGCGGCCCGGAGTTACGACTGGCGCTATGACGCCAGTTCCGCCGGCGACTTCCAGATATGGCCGGTGAAGAAGGAGGGCATCTGGGACTTCCCGCTCCAGATGCTTCCGTACGAGGGCGGCAAGTACCAGGGGCTGTCCATGGACTTCAACTTCCTCTACAACCAGTCCGACGGGGAGACCGACGGCGACCCGGCCCAGTATCCGCGGTGGCAGCAGGAGACCGTCGGCACCTACATGGCGGGCTTCGACCGTGTCTACTACGGCAGCCGGGCGCCGCTGTTCATCGGCAACCACTTCGAGGAGTGGAACGGCGGAATCTACATGAAGGCCGTCGAGCAGGTTATCAAGGACGTGTGCCCCAGAAAGGACGTCAAGTGTGTGTCCTTCAGGGAGCTCGCGGACTGGATGGACGTCCAGGATCCGGAGACCTTGCAGCGGCTGCGCTCCCTGGATCCGGCGCAGTCCCCGGACTGGTCCACGGTCGTGAAGTAGCCGCGACCGCGACGGCCGGCCCGTCGTGGTGACGGTCCGGTAACTACCGTACGGGCAAAGGCAACACCCCCTTCACAACAGCCACATGCGGCGTGCGAAACTCCGCTTACTCCGGCGACCGTCCGCCGGAAAGAGGGGAGCTACAGTGAAGTCAAGAAAGCTGCGCCGTACGCGGAGCCGCGCGACCATAGTCACGGCGGCCGCCGCCTCGGCCATCGCAGGAGCGGCGCTGCTTCCGAACTGGAGTGCGGGGGCCTCCACGACGGCCGAGCCCGAGGTGGACGCCCGGACCAAGGCGACCTTCCAGCGGCTGGCCGACGCGGTCTTCACCGACCGCACCAACGCGCTGGTCGACCGGCCCGGCGGGAAGAAGGCGACAACCGGCGGCTTCTCCGGCAGGGTCGCGCTGTCCTCCAAGGCGGTGCGCACCGAGGGCTCGGCCCTGGACCGGCTCGGTGACCGCAGGGAACGGCTCGCCCGGCACGGCGAGAGGTACAGCGCCGCCAACACCACCGTCGCCCTGAACCGAACCCGGGTCAACGGCCACAAGGCCGTCGTCAACGTCACCGAGACCACGACGCTGACGTACAAGAAGGTCCGCGGCGACGAGCCGAAGTCGACCGGATTCCAGGCGGACCACCAGCTGACCTTCGAGGCCGACCGGCGCGGCAACTGGCGTCTGACCGGCATCCGCGAGGCCGGCGACGACCAGCTCGCGGTCAACCAGCCGGCCCAGCCGGAGGTCGACCCCGCGCCCGCGCCCAGCGCGTCCCCTTCCCCCTCGGCCTCGGCCTCCACCACGGCCAAGGCCGCCACCACCACGCCGACGTCCCCGCGTGCCGAGACCACCCGGCCCGCGCCGGCCGCCCCGAAGGACCTCACGGGCGGCGAGTACGACTACCGGGCGATGGCCGCCTACGCGGACAAGTACTGGCGCGACTACAACCCGGAGTACCCGAGCTTCGACGGGCAGGGTGCCGGCGGCGACTGCACCAACTTCGTCAGCCAGGCCCTGAAGGCGGGCGGCTGGAAGCACGTGCCGGGCTATGTGTACGACTACACCAGGTGGTTCGGCAACAGCACGATCCAGTCGCACTCGTTCATCGGGGTCAACGAGTGGTCCTGGTTCGCCCTGAACACCGAGCGCGCCACCAGCCTCGCCAACGTCTACCAGATGGACATCGGTGACGTGCTGCAGGTGGACTTCGACAGGAACGGGTCCAAGGACCACACCATGATCGTCACGCACCGCAGCGCGCAGGGTGTGCCGTATCTGAGCTACCACTCCACCAACACGCACCGCCGGTCGGTCGCGAGCATCATCGCCTCGTACCCGACGGCCGCGTACTACGCCTACCGCACCTGACAGGGGCGGCCGTACGGCAGCCGGGTCATAGCCGGGCCGCCTTGAGCGCCATGTGCAGCAGCAGGCGGTCCTCGCCGTCGTCCAGGTCCAGGCCCGTCAGCTGCTCGATCCGCGACAGGCGGTAGTACAGGGTCTGGCGGTGGATGCCGAGCCCGGCCGCCGTACGGCCGGCCCGGCCCGCGCAGTCCAGATACGTCTCGGCCGTGCGGGCCAGTTCGCGCTGGGCGGGGGAGAACAGGGGGCTGACGGCGGGGTCGCGGGCGGAGCCCGCGGGCAGCGCCGTCAGCAGCCGGAAGGCGCCGATCGACGCCCACCGGGCGACCGGCCCCAGCCGCGGTTCGGCCAGCGCCGCCCGCGCGGACGCCGACGCCTCGGCCCAGGCCCTCCCCAGGCCGGCCAGACCGGTGCGCGGCGCGGCGATCCCGGCGGTCACCGCGGGGCCACCCCCGCCCCGGCCGCTGTCACGGCCGCCCGGCGCGCTGTCCCGCGCCCGGTCCAGCAGCCGTGAGGCCGCCGTCGTCGCCGGGGTCAGTACCTCCGCCGAGCGCAGCCGCAGCAGCAGGGCCAGCGCCGATCCCCCCGCTCCCCACGGCAGGGAGCACAGCGCCGTCGCACCCGGCACCGTACGGACCGACGGAGCGTCGTCTGGGTCGGCGGAGGGCCAGGGCGCGACACAGACCACCGTGTGCGGACCGTCGGCCCGGCTGCCGAGGGCGGAGCGCAGCTCGGCGACGGCCACCTCCCGCTGCCCGTCCCGCTCCGCGGTCAGTACCGCCCGCAGCTCGCGGGTGAGGTCGGCGCCGTGCTGCGCCTCGTCGGCGAGCAGCGCGCCGATCCGTGCCGTCACCCGCATGGCCGCGTCCAGCTGCTGTTCCGAGGGGCCCGGGTCGTAGTCGAGCAGCCAGACGTAGCCGAGCACGACCCCCCGATGGCGTACCGGGAGGCAGACGCGCCCGCGGTGCACGCCCGCCTCCGGGGTCCGCGGGATACGGACCGGACCGGTCGCGCGCGTGATGCCGAAGCCCTCGAACCAGGCGCGGACCGCGGCCGTCGACCGGCGGGTCAGGATCGAGCGGGCACGCACGGGGTCCAGCGCGGACGGATCGAGATCGTCCTCGCTGTCGTACGCCCCGAAGGCGATCAGCTCGAAGTCGCGGTTCTCCAGGGTCGCCGGAGCGCCGAGCTGCTCCGAGATCTCGTCCACCAGCTCCTGGTAGTCGTCCCTGTGTTCCGATGTCACCAGGGCATTCTGCCGCAGAACCGCGCGCCTTCATACATCTGTCTGAGATCTGCCGCACGGATGCGTGACAGCTGTCCGTGGCCGAGGATCGGGGGCATCCGTAGGTTTCACGGTGGTTCTCCGTGCCGTATCCGAAACGTCGGGCGACGGCCTCGTGCAGCTTGTGGAGGTGCCCCGTGCTGGGTCCCGTGATTCTCGCCGCGTCGCGCAGCGACCGGATGCGACGCCTGGTGTCGGCCGCCCCGGTGACCAAACAGGTCGTGGACCGGTTCATCCCCGGCGAGATCGTCGACGAGATCCTGCCGGTCGTCCGGGAGCTCACCGGCAACGGCCTGGAACTGACCCTGGACGTCGTGGGTGAGGACATCACCACCCCCGGGCAGGCGGCCGCCGCGCGGGACGCCTATCTGGAGCTGATCGACCGGCTGGGACCGCTGGAGCTGGGCGGCCGGGCCGAGATGTCGGTGAAGCTGTCGATGTTCGGACAGGCGCTCCCCGGCGGCCATGAACGCGCGCTCGCCAACGTCCGCCCCGTCGTCGAGGCAGCCGCCGGCATCGGCACCACCGTCACGCTGGACGCGGAGGACCACACCACCCTCGACTCGATGTTCGCCATCCACCAGGAACTGCGGAAGGACCACCCGCAGACCGGCTGCGTCATCCAGGCCTACCTCTTCCGCACCGAGGAGGACGCGCGCCGCCTCGCCGCCGCCGGCAGTCGCGTACGGTTGGTGAAGGGCGCCTACAAGGAGCCCGCAGAGGTCGCCTACCAGCAGAAGCACGAGATCGACAAGGCGTACGTGCGCATCCTGCGGACGCTGATGGAGGGCGAGGGCTACCCGATGATCGGGTCCCACGACCCGCGCCTGATCTCCATCGCCCAGGAACTGGCCCGCACGGCCGGGCGCAAGCCCGACGAGTACGAGTTCCAGATGCTCTACGGCATCCGCGGCGACGAGCACCTGCGGCTGGCCGCGGAGGGTCACCGCATGCGCGTCTACACGGCCTACGGCACCGACTGGTACGGCTACTTCATGCGCCGTCTCGCGGAGAAGCCGGCGAACCTCCGGTTCTTCGCCCGAAGCATGATCACCAAGGGCTGAGCGGCAGCTGTCATCACCCGGGTCGTGCCCCGGGTCGTGGCAGCCGCCGTCCTTGATCGGCCCAGCCGATCCCGATCCGACGGAAAGGAGTTGCGGAAGCCGTGACTCCGCCCGAAGGGCTTCTCACACGTGAGCGTGTGACGGTCAAGCCCTGACCGACGCCCAACATACGCACGTGCTCTTCGGTCCACCCGACCGGAGCCCAGGGAATCACCCGGAAGAGGTAGCTCATGGACGCTGTGACCCAGGTCCCCACCCCCGTCAACGAGCCGGTGCACGGCTACGCCCCCGGGACGCCCGAGCGTGCCCGGCTGGAGGCCAGGCTCAAGGAGCTGGCCGACAACCCGATCGACCTCCCCTGCACCATCGGCGGCGAGCGGCGGATGGGCGGCGGCGAGCGTTTCGACGTCGTGCAGCCGCACAACCACAAGGCCCGCCTGGGCACCTACGCCAACGCCACGCAGGCGGACGCCCAGGACGCCGTCGACGCGGCCCTCGCCGCCGCGCCCGCCTGGCGCGCGATGTCCTTCGACGACCGAGCGGCGATCATCCTGCGCGCCGCCGAACTGCTGTCCGGCCCCTGGCGCGAGACCATCGCCGCCTCCACCATGCTGGGCCAGTCCAAGACGGCCCAGCAGGCCGAGATCGACAGCCCCTGCGAGCTGATCGACTTCTGGCGCTTCAACGTCCACTACGCGCGCGGCATCCTCGCCGAGCAGCCCCCGGCCAATTCGCCGGGCGTGTGGAACCGCATGGACCACCGCCCGCTGGAGGGCTTCGTCTACGCGATCACGCCCTTCAACTTCAGCGCGATCGCGGGCAACCTGCCCACCGCCCCGGCCCTGATGGGCAACGTGGTGGTCTGGAAGCCGTCCCCGACGCAGACCCACGCCGCCGTGTTGCTGATGCGGCTGCTGGAGGAGGCGGGGCTGCCCAAGGGCGTCATCAACCTCCTCACCGGTGACGGCATCGAGGTCTCCAAGGTGGCCCTGGAGCACCGGGACCTCGCGGGCATCCACTTCACCGGCTCGACCAAGACCTTCCAGCACCTGTGGAAGACGGTCGGCAACAACATCGAGAAGTACCGCACCTACCCGCGTCTGGTCGGTGAGACCGGCGGCAAGGACTTCCTGGTCGCCCACCCGAGCGCCGACCGCGCCGTGCTCAAGACCGCCCTGACCCGCGGGGCCTTCGAGTACCAGGGCCAGAAGTGCAGCGCCACCTCCCGCGCCTACATCCCGGCGTCCATCTGGAACGACGGTTTCAAGGAGGAGTTCGCCGCCGAGGTCGACTACCTGACCATGGGTGACGTCACCGACCTGTCGAACTTCGTGGGCGCCGTCATCGACGAGCGGTCCTTCGCCAAGAACAAGGCCGCGATCGACCGTGCCCGGGAGGACGAGACCTGCACGATCGTCGCGGGCGGCTCCTACGACGACTCGGTCGGCTACTTCGTGCGCCCGACGGTCGTCGAGTGCTCCGACCCGGAGAACGAGGTGTTCCGCACGGAGTACTTCGGTCCGTTCCTCGCCGTCCACGTCTACGAGGACGGCGAGTACGACGAGATGCTGACCCAGATGGAGGCGGTGTCCGACTACGCCCTCACCGGCTCGGTCGTCTCGGGCGACCGCGCGGCGGCGGCGTACACGATGGAGAAGCTGCGCTACGCGGCCGGAAACTTCTACATCAACGACAAGTCGACCGGTGCCGTCGTCGGCCAGCAGCCCTTCGGCGGCGGCCGTGCCTCGGGCACCAACGACAAGGCGGGCGCCCCGCAGAACCTGATGCGCTGGACACTGACCCGCGCCATCAAGGAGACGCTGGTCGCGCCGACGGACTACACCTACCCGCACATGGGCTGACGCCCACCCCGACCCCGGACGGGCCAGGTCTCCCCCCGACCTGGCCCGTTCGGCATGTCCGCAGGTGGGAGCGGTGTGACCGGGTCCACCGTCTCAGATAGTAGGAAGTCCGAGTAATTGTGCAGACAGGCGCGCCCGGCTCCCTTAGCTTTGTAGGAGCCGAACGACGCGCTCGATCGAGCGAACGGCGGTCGTGAGCCGGACCCGCGCAGGCAACCCCTGCGGTCCGCCGCTCCCCGCCCCGGCCTCCAGTCACCCCCTTTCCGTACCCCAGGTATGCCTGAGGAGTCGATGCACCATGGCCGAGACGACCGTCCGCCGCCGCGTCCGCCACACCCCCCGTACGAGCGAATCCGACCGCAAGAACGCCGCGGCCGCCCTCCAGCGCGCCCTCGACCGCCGGGACAACGGCGGCTCGACCGGCCACTGACACGCCCACGGCGTCCGTATGCCGGACGCCGTATGTCATCCCGTGGGACGAGGAGTAGGGTGCCCGCATGTCTCGCAGCATCAATCTCGCAGTGATCCCCGGTGACGGCATCGGCCAGGAGGTCGTGGCCGAAGGCCTGAAGGTCCTCTCCGCCGTCCTTCCGCAGGATGTGAAGCTGGAGACCAAGGACTACGACTTCGGCGCCACGCGCTACCACGCGACCGGTGAGACCCTCACCGACGCCGACCTCGACGCGCTGAAGCGGCACGACGCCATCCTGCTCGGCGCCATCGGTGACCCCTCGGTCCCCTCCGGTGTCCTCGAGCGCGGTTTCCTGCTGAAGCTCCGCTTCGCCTTCGACCACCACGTCAACCTGCGGCCGAGCAAGCTCCAGCCCGGTGTGGACTCCCCGCTCGCCGGCCGGCCCGAGATCGACTTCGTGGTGGTCCGCGAGGGCACCGAGGGGCCGTACACGGGCAACGGCGGCACCATCCGCAAGGGCACCGAGCACGAGGTCGCCACCGAGGTCTCCGTCAACACGGCCTTCGGTGTCGAGCGCGTGGTCCGCGACGCCTTCGCCCGCGCCCGGGCCCGCCCGCGCAAGAAGCTCACGCTGGTCCACAAGAACAACGTGCTGACCTTCGCAGGCCACCTGTGGACGAACATCTTCAACAAGGTGGCCGAGGAGTTCCCCGAGGTCACCACCGACTACATCCACGTCGACGCCGCGACGATCTACCTCGTCACCGACCCGGCCCGCTTCGACGTCATCGTCACCGACAACCTCTTCGGTGACATCATCACCGACCTCGCCGCGGCCGTCTCCGGCGGCATCGGCGTCGCCGCGAGCGGGAACATCAACCCCTCCGGCGCCTTCCCGTCCATGTTCGAGCCGGTGCACGGCTCGGCCCCGGACATCGCCGGTCAGGGCAAGGCCGACCCCAGTGCCACGGTCCTGTCCGTCGCCCTCCTCCTGCGCCACCTCGGCCACGACGCCGAGGCCACCCGCATCGAGGACGCCGTCTCCGCCGACCTCGCGGAGCGCAGCGACCTGCCCGCCCGCAGCACCTCGGAGATCGGCGACGCACTCGCCGCACGAGTAGCCGGCTGACCAGGCGCCCTCTCGACACCACTCGAAGCCGCCGGGTCGTCACAGCGCCCGGCGGCTTCTCCCTGTCCCCGCCGGGTGTCACCATCGACCACCGGGCCGCCGCCACCCCATTTCTTCCGCCGCCGCCTCCGGGCGATAATCGAACGCGGAGCCGCGGAATGAGGGAATGCTCGGACGTCCAAGTACTGGCCGGAAGGCCGTACGGGCGTGTGCGCGGCCCGTCACTACAACCGGTGAAGGACAACCACTCATGACGACGCCCACGATCGAGCTCAAGCCCTCCGCCCACCCGCTCTCCGACGCGGAGCGCGACGCGCTCCTGGCCGCCCCCGGGTTCGGCCGCCACTTCACCGATCACATGGTGACGATCAAGTGGACCGAGGGCCGCGGCTGGCACGACGGCCGGCTCGTCCCGTACGCGCCGATCTCCCTCGACCCCGCGACCACCGTGCTGCACTACGCCCAGGAGATCTTCGAGGGCCTGAAGGCATACCGCCGGCCCGACGGATCCGTCGCCACCTTCCGCCCGGAGAAGAACGCCGAGCGCTTCCAGCGCTCCGCCCGGCGTCTCGCCATGCCCGAGCTTCCGGTCGAGACCTTCATCGAGGCGTGCGACGCACTGGTCGCCCAGGACCAGGCATGGGTGCCTGCCCACGGCGGCGAGGAATCCCTCTACCTGCGCCCGTTCATGATCGCGACCGAGGTCGGGCTGGGCGTGAAGCCGGCCAACGAGTACCTGTTCCTGGTCATCGCCTCCCCGGCCGGCGCCTACTTCCCGGGCGGCGTGAGGCCCGTCTCCATCTGGGTCTCCGGGGACCGCGTCAGGGCCGTTCCCGGCGGGGTCGGCGACGCCAAGACCGGCGGCAACTACGCGGCCTCCCTGCTCGCCCAGGCCGAGGCCGCCGCCAAGGGCTGCGACCAGGTCTGCTACCTCGACGCGGTGGAGCACCGGTGGGTCGAGGAACTGGGCGGGATGAATCTGTACTTCGTCTACGGCGACAGGATCGTCACCCCCACCCTCACCGGCTCGATCCTGGAGGGCGTCACCCGCGACTCCCTGCTCACCGTCGCCCGCGACCTCGGGTACGAGGCCGTCGAGGAGCGGGTCTCCGCCGAGCAGTGGCAGCGTGACGCGGAGAACGGCAGCCTCACCGAGGTCTTCGCCTGCGGTACGGCGGCGGTCATCACGCCGGTCGGGACCGTGAAGCGGGACGGGGCGCAGTGGCAGCAGGGCGGGGGCGAGCCGGGCGAGGTCACGCTCCGCCTGCGCCGCGCGCTGCTCGACATCCAGCGGGGGACGGCCGAGGACAAGCACGGCTGGATGCACCGGCTCGCGTAGCGCGACGGTGTGCGGGCCGCAAGGCCGCCGCGCACCCGCCTCCCGCGCACCGGTGCCGGTGCGCGGGAGGGGCGCCGCACACCCACCGCCCGCATCCTGAGACGGATCGTGAGCACGGGGGCGGATTGTGCCAGACTTCCTCCGTGCTCTCGTTCGCCACGATTATTGGCAGCAGGCGCGCCGGTCCGCAGTGACCGCACGTACGACACGGTACGGGCGGACACCGTCGTCCTCGACCCGCGCGCAGACCTCTCGCACCCGCGAGAGGTTTTTCTGTTTCCCGGCCCAACCACAGCCGGGGGACGAGCGTGAGGGACCATGGGGGAACGGTGGAACCGGTCATTCCGGTAGACCGAGATCAATCTCAGGAGCCTTCAGACCATGACCGCAACCAGCGAGCCCGACGACTCGTTCCACGTCTTCGACACCACCTTGCGCGACGGCGCCCAGCGTGAGGGCATCAACCTCACCGTCGCCGACAAGCTGGCCATCGCACGGCACCTGGACGAGTTCGGCGTGGGCTTCATCGAGGGCGGCTGGCCCGGCGCGAACCCGCGGGACACCGAGTTCTTCGCCCGCGCCCAGCAGGAGATCGACTTCCGGCACGCGACGCTGGTCGCCTTCGGCGCCACCCGCCGCGCCGGCACCACCGCCGAGCAGGACCCCCAGGTCAGGGCGCTGCTCGCCTCCGGCGCACCGGTGATCACGCTGGTCGCGAAGTCCCACGACCGCCATGTCGAACTCGCTCTGCGCACCACCCTCGACGAGAACCTGGCGATGGTCCGGGACACGGTCTCCTTCCTCAAGGGGCAGGGCCGCCGGGTCTTCGTCGACTGCGAGCACTTCTTCGACGGCTACCGGGCCAACCCCGAGTACGCGAAGTCGGTCGTACGCACCGCGTCCGAGGCCGGCGCCGACGTCGTCGTCCTGTGCGACACCAACGGCGGCATGCTCCCCGCCCGGATCCAGGCCGTGGTCGCCACCGTGCTCGCCGACACCGGCGCCCGGCTCGGTATCCACGCCCAGGACGACACCGGCTGCGCGGTCGCCAACACCCTCGCCGCCGTCGACGCGGGCGCGACCCACGTCCAGTGCACCGCCAACGGTTACGGTGAGCGGGTCGGCAACGCCAACCTGTTCCCGGTCGTGGCGGCGCTGGAGCTGAAGTACGGCAAGAAGGTCCTCCCGGACGGCCGGCTGCGTGAGATGACCCGTATCTCGCACGCCATCGCCGAGGTCGTCAACCTCACCCCCTCCACCCACCAGCCGTACGTCGGTGTCTCCGCCTTCGCGCACAAGGCGGGGCTGCACGCCTCCGCCATCAAGGTCGACCCCGACCTGTACCAGCACATCGACCCCGAACAGGTCGGCAACACCATGCGCATGCTGGTCTCCGACATGGCCGGCCGCGCCTCCATCGAGCTCAAGGGCAAGGAACTCGGCATCGATCTCGGCGGCGACCGGGAACTGGTGGGCCGGGTCGTCGAGCGGGTCAAGGAGCGCGAGCTCAAGGGCTACTCCTACGAGGCGGCCGACGCCTCCTTCGAACTGCTGCTGCGCGCGGAGGCCGAGGGCCGGCCGCTGCAGTACTTCGAGGTCGAGTCCTGGCGCGCGATCGTCGAGGACCGCCCCGACGGCAGCCACGCCAACGAGGCCACCGTCAAGCTGTGGGCCAAGAGCGAGCGCATCGTCGCCACCGCGGAGGGCAACGGCCCGGTCAACGCCCTGGACCGCTCCCTGCGGGTCGCTCTGGAGAAGATCTACCCCCAGCTGGCCAAGCTGGAGCTGGTGGACTACAAGGTCCGCATCCTGGAGGGCAAGCACGGCACGCAGTCGACGACCAGGGTCCTGATCTCCACCTCCGACGGGGCGGGGGAGTGGTCGACGGTGGGCGTCGCGGACAACGTCATCGCCGCGTCCTGGCAGGCGCTGGAGGACGCGTACACGTACGGGCTGCTGCGCGCCGGCGTGGAACCGGCGGCGTAGGACGCGCGAACGACGGGGCCGGCGGGGTGGCGGAGAACCAGCCCCGCAATCTCCGCCGGCCATGATGTCTTTTTGTCACCCGTTTGGGTACCTTCGAACGTATGAAGGACGCGCCGAGGCGTATCCACATACGCCTGATACGCCTGCTGATCGTTCCGGTGGCCGCCGCACTGGCGGTCCTGATCGCCGGTGCGCCGGGGGCTCAGGCGGCCACGGATGTCTCGGTCATCGCCGAGGAACTCCGTGAGAGTCCCGTCTACGTCGATCCCGACGCGCGGGACATCCTCGCGGAGTCCGACGCCGAGGCACTCGCCGACAAGATCGAGGAGTCGGACAAACCCGTCTTCATCGCGGTCCTCCCGGGGGATCAGCCGACCGAGAACCTCTTCCGGAACCTGCGCACCGAGACCGGCGTCACCGGCCTGTACGGCATCCGGCTCGGCGACGCGTTCGACGCCCGCGCCGACCGCAGCGTGCTGAGCCCGCAGGGCGTACAGAACCTGGTCACGTCCGTGCAGGGCGCGGGGGACGCCAAGGCCCAGCTGAACGACTTCGTCGACAGTGCCCTGCGCAACACCGGCGGCGGCGCTCCGGGCTCCTGGACCGACGGGTCCGGCGGCGACGTCCCCGTCGGCGGGCTGATCACCGTCGGCGCGGTACTGGCGGCCGGCGGTGCCGGCGTGTACGCGGTGAGCCGCCGCAACCGGCGCCGTCACGAGGAGGAGCAGCGGGCCGCGCTGGAGAAGCTGCGGGTGGTGGTCGACGAGGACATCACCGCGTTCGGCGAGGAGCTCGACCGGCTGGACTTCCACCCCGGCGAACCCGGCGCGGACGACGCGATGCGTGCGGACTACGAGCACGCGCTGGACTCCTACGAGCGGGCCAAGTCGCACATGGCGGCGGCGCGGAAACCGGAGGACGTGCGGGCCGTCACCCAGGCGGTGGAGGACGGCCGCTTCGCCCTGGCAGTCCTCGACGCCCGCCGCGACGGACGCCCGCTGCCGGAGCGCCGTTCGCCCTGCTTCTTCGACCCGAGGCACGGCCCCTCGGTGGCCGACGCCGTCTGGACACCGCCGGGCGGAGCCGAACGCGAGGTCCCGGTGTGCGCGGCCGACCGTGCCCGCCTGGCCGACGGCGCCGACCCCGCGGTCCGTGAGGTCGACACCGACCATGGCCGCCGCCCGTACTGGGAGGCGGGCCCCGCGTACGGTCCCTGGGCCGGCGGCTACTTCGGCGGCGGTCTGCTGCCCGGTCTGCTGGTCGGCACCATGCTGGGCGGCATGATGGCCGGTCCCGGCTACGCGTCCGACTACGGCGCCGGGTACGGCGACTTCGGCGGCTACGGAGGCGGTGACGTGTCCGGGGCGGACTTCGACGCCGGTGACTTCGGCGGCGGATTCGGCGACTTCGGCGGCGGCGGCGGTTTCGGCGGCGGCGGCGACTTCGGCGGCGGCTTCTAGAGCAGACCCCTGGGGGCAGCGCCCCCTGGGGGGACGGGAAGGGTAAGGGGCGGCGGGGGCGGCACCACCGAACGGACTGCCACCCGGTGAGAACGCCGAGCGCCCGCCCTCCCCCGAGGGGGATGGCGGGCGCGCTCAGGTGGCACCGCCCGGCGTCACACCTTGCGGATCGCCGAGATGTCGAAGTTCAGCTTGATCTTGTCGGAGATCAGGACGCCACCCGTCTCCAGCGCCGCGTTCCAGGTCAGACCCCACTCGGAGCGCAGGATCTCGGACTTGCCCTCGAAGCCGACGCGCTGGTTGCCGAACGGGTCGGTCGCGGCGCCGTTGAACTCGAGGTCGATGGTGAGCGGCTTGGTGGTGCCCAGGATGCTCAGGTCACCGGTGATGCGGTAGTCGTCGCCGCCCAGGGCCTCCGCCTTGGTGCTGCGGAAGGTCATCGTCGGGAACTCGTCCGTCTTGAAGAAGTCCGAGCTCTTCAGGTGGCCGTCGCGGTCGGCGTTGCCCGTCTCGATGCTGTCCATCACCACGTCCAGGGAGGCGGTGGACTTGGACGGGTCGGAGCCGTCGAGCTGCAGCGTGCCGGTGAACTCCTGGAAGCTGCCCTTGACGTTGGTGACCATCGCGTGGCGGGCGACGAAGCCGATCGTGGTGTGCGCCGGGTCGATGGTGTACTCGCCCGTCAGCGCGGCCAGGTCAGGGCTCACCGCGCCGGCGGTGGTCGCGGTGGCGGTCTCGTCGTCCTTGCGGCCGAAGATACCCATGGTGTTCCTCCTGGTGAGATCAGGTTGAATATTCAACTAACCGAACAAGCTCTACCGTAGACCCATTCCCTTCAAAGTTCAACATCTTTGGGGAGGGTGTCGCGAAGGGGCCCTCAATCGCGTGGAACCCGTCGGTCCGCGGCGGCCGGGACGTCCGTTCGGGCGGGCGCCGCCCCGGCCGGGTTCCCCGGCGGGGCCGGCCGCAACACCGTGACGGGACGGGCCCGCCTACGTCCTCGGCGGCCGCGACCGGGTCCGCGCGCCATCGGCCGCGTTCCGTGTGTGGACGTACAGCCTGCGCCGGTCGCCGACGTCGAGACGCTGCGGCAGCGGCAGCTGGTGGCGCACCGGACGCGCGTGGTCGGCGAGCTGCCGGCGCGGGTTGTACACCTGGTTGAACTTCCACAGCATGCGGGCGAAGTTCGTCTGCCCGCGCGCCAGGTTGCCGGCGAGCACCCGCGCCGCGCCGAACGCCGTACGCATCCCCAGATGCTTGCGGTTGATGACCGCCTGGGTGCGCACCAGTTCCTCGTAGAAACGCGCCAGCGGCAGCGTGGTGGGCACCACCGCGTGCTGGATGTCGAAGAGGCGGTAGTCACGGGTGGTGAGCCGGCGCGACTCCGTGTGCCAGATCTCCGTACCCGGGTACGGCGTCATCACGGTGAAGTGCACGATCTCCGGCACCGCCAGCGCGAACTCCCGAACCACCCGGAAGCGCTCCTCGTCCCAGGCCGGGTCCACGATCAGATTGATCGCGACCCTGATGCCCAGCCGGCGGGCCGTCTCCAGTGCCTTCATGTTCTCGTCGGGGCTGACCCGCTTGCGGTACAGGTCGAGACCCTCGGCGTCGATCGCCTCCATCCCGAGGAACATGTAGCGCAGCCCCAGCCGCGCCCATCGCTCGAACACCTCCGGGTGGCGCAGCAGGACGTCGGAGCGGGTCTCCAGGTAGTACCGCTTGCGGATACCGCGCCGCTCCACCTCGGCGGCGATGGCGTCGCCGTGCTCGGGCCGGATGAACGCCACGTCGTCCACGATGAAGACGTTCGGCTCGCGGATCCTCGCCAGGTCCTCGGCTGCGGCTTCCGGCGACGCCTTGCGGTAGCTGCGGCCGTAGAAGGTCCACGCCGAGCAGAAGGAGCAGTCCCAGGGGCAGCCGCGGGTGAACTCGATCGAGGCGCACGGATCGAGCTCGCCGATGAAGTAGCGGCGCCGGTTGCGCATCAGGTCGCGGGCCGGGAGAGGCCCGTCGATGCTGTGCAGCATCAGCGGTGCGGGGCCGCGTCCGGCAGCGGTGACGACGCCCGGCACACCCTCCACGCCGCCGTCCCGCACCGCCTCCAGCAGCGGTGCCACGGCCGGTTCCCCCTCGCCGCGGACCACCGCGTCGACCGCGCCCGCCGCCTGCTCGACGACCTCCTCGGCCACGAAGGACACGCTGTGCCCGCCGAGGAACACGAAGCAGCCCGGCACCTCCTGCTTCACCTTCTTGGCCAGCGCGATCGCCTCGGGGATGTTCGCCAGGTAGTTCAGTGAGATACCGAGGGCCTCCGGCTGGAAGGACCGCACCTCGTCGCGCAGCTTCCGGACCCCGAGCACCTGAAGATCGACGACCCGGACCTCGTGACCCGCCTCCCGGGCGGCGCCCGCAACCCGTTCCAGGCCGAGAGGTTCCAGCCGCAAGAAGATCTCGGAGTACATCAGGGCACTGGGATGGACGAGCAGCAGACGCATGAGTGACCTCGTCACTGGGGGCGGACGGACCGGGGACGGAAGAATGCCGTTCCCCTTCGTAACCCGGCGCGCCGGACGCCGTGCTCCCCGTACGCCCGCTTGGCCGCATCCCCGGCACGCAGGAGTGGTCCTGCGGGCGGCGCGTGCGCGGGCTCCGCCGGGCCGGTGTCCCGCCCGCGGGCAGGGCAACGGCCCGCGCCGCCCGGGGGCGCGGGGGCGGGCGGGCGGGGGTCCGGCGACGGTGCAGCGCTGGCGGGGTGCGCCGGGCCGGGGGTGTCCTGGATGACGAGGACCGCAGCGACAGCGCATGGGAGACCGACTCGTGACCACCACCGGCTCCGGATCCACCTACGACCCCCCGGCGGGCCCCGCACACGGCACCGCCGGTGCCGCGGCCTCCGCCCGCGCGGCGGCACGCGGACACGGGCCGCCGCGCACGGACCGGCGGGTCGCCCTCGTCACCGGCGCGTCCTCCGGCATCGGCGCGGCCACCGCGCGGCGCTTCGCCGCCGGGGGCTGGCATCTGCTGCTCAGCGGACGGGACCGGCGCCGGCTGGAGGAGACCGCCTCCGGCGCCCCGGCGGCGGCCGTGCTGCCCGCCGACCTCGCCGCCCCGGACGGGGCGAAGCTGCTGGCGGAGGCCGCGCTGCGGGAGACCGGCCGGATCGACGTACTGGTCGCCGTGGCGGGCATCGGCTGGGCGGGCCCCTTCCTGACCATGCCGCACACCGACATCGACCGGGTGCTCTTCCTCGACCTCAACGCCACGCTGCACCTCGTACGGGAGGTGCTGCCCGCCATGGTGGCGGCAGGCCGGGGCCGGGTGGTGCTCGTCGGCTCGGTGGCCGGTTCCGTGGGCGTACGGGAAGAGGCGGTGTACTCCGCCGCCAAGGCGGGGCTCGCCGCGTTCGCGGAGGCGCTCCGGCAGGAACTGCGCGGTACAGGTGTGGGGGTGAGTCTCATCGTGCCCGGTCCCGTCGAGACGGGCTTCTTCGTCCGCCGCGGCAGGCCCTACCACCGCGCCCACCCCCGGCCGACCTCGCCGGGCAGGGTCGCGGCCGCCGTCTGGGACGCCGTCTCCCGGTCCCGCGACGAGACCTACGTACCCGGCTGGCTCACCCTTCCGGCCAGGGTCCGCGCCCTTACCCCGAACCTCTACCGCCGACTCCTCGACCGCTTCGGCTGACCGCGTGTCACGGCCGCCCCGCGCTTCTGCGGGGCGGGGCCGTGCCCGCGTACCGACGGGCCGTCCGGCGCCCGCGACGTGCCCCGCCGCCGAACCCGCCCGGAGGAGGCGGTGGCCGTCGTCCCCGACGCGTGCCGCGCATCCCGCGCGAGGACCGCGCCTCCGGCAGCCGGGCTCCGCGGGAGGCCGCGCCGCCGCCGCAGCCGTACCGCTACCCTTCCCATGGGCCGGCCGACCCGAACGGGCGAACCGGGGGAGACCGTCCGGGACGACCCGGTGCCGGAGGGGCCGAAGACCCGGGACTCCGTGGAGACACTGGCCGCCCGTCCCCGGGCCGAGGCCGCGCGTCACTCCCGGGGAGGCATGCGCCACCCACGGATGTGAGACGGCTCTCAGACGGCGTCTTTGTGTGACCCCTACAAGCGCGAAGCCCTCTGAGCAGTCGGAACGCCTGCATGCCGTCATGGTTCTGTTCAGTGGTACCAGGAAATCGTGCCGAGGACTGTGAGGAGTCGACGGCTGGCATTCCCCGGTGTGCTTCGTAAGGTCACTACATGACCGTTTTGGATGAGGCGCCGGGTGAGCCGACCGACGCGCGCGGACGTGTGGCCGAACTGCACGGGATCCGTGCGCAGGCGGTGGCCGGGCCGGGCGAGAAGGCGACGGCGGCGCAGCACGCCAAGGGGAAGCTGACGGCGCGGGAGCGTATCGAGCTGCTGCTGGACGCGGGTTCGTTCCGTGAGGTCGAGCAGTTGCGCCGGCACC